>JADJYC010000001.1 GCA_016719925.1 Crocinitomicaceae bacterium
TCATCTTCGGAGAAGCATTAAGATTCACCCCAGTAAAGCGGCCGTAACTATAACGGTCCTAAGGTAGCGAGTTCCTTGTCGGGTAAGTTCCGACCTGCACGAATGGTGTAATGATCTGGGTACTCTCTCAGCCGTGAAGCTCGGTGAAATTGTAGTATCTGGTGAAGATGCCGATTACCCACAGTGGGGGGGAAAGACCCCTTGCACCTTTACTAAAGCCACATTGCTCATGGGTAATTCATGTGTAGGATAGGTGGGAGACTTTCTGAGGCTGCGTCGCCGGTATAGATTAGTCGTCCTTGAAATACCACCCTTGGATTGCGATATCTAATCGCATCAGCAGGAGACATTGTGTATTGGGTTAGTTTGACTGGGGTGGTCGCCTCCAAAGAGTAACGGAGGCTTCTAAAGGTACCTCAGCACGGTAACCGTGCGTAGAGTGTAATGGCACAAGGGTGCTGACTGAGAGACCGACAAGTCGATCAGGTGCGAAAGTAGAGCATAGTGATCCGGTGGTTCCCGTATGGAAGGGCCATCGCTCAAAGGATAAAGGTACGCCGAGGATAGGGCTCGATCCTCCCAAGAACTCGTATCGACGGGTGGTTTGGCACCTCGGTGTCGGCTCGTCACATCCTGGGGGCTGGAGAAGGTCCCCAAGGTTGGGCTGTTCGCCCATTAAGTGGCACGCGAGCTGGGTTCAGAACGTCGTGGAGACAGTTCAGTCCCTATCTACTGTGGGCGTTAGATATTTAAGAGGACCTACCTCTGGTAGGAGAGGACCGGGGTGGACCTACCTCTGGTGTACCTGTTGTGGCGCCGGCTGCTGCAGGGTAGCTAATATGGATGAGATAAGTGCTGAAAGCATCTAAGTATGAAACTCGCCTCAAGATGAGATATCTTTTAAGGGTCGTTGAAGACGACAACGTTGATAGGCTGCAGGTGTAAATCCCGTGAGGAAAAGCCAAGCAGTACTAATTACCCGTAGACTTATAATGATCGATCTTTTCGGGATGAATTACTCACTACTTCGACATATTCGATATAAATATTCAATCAAAACATTGTTTTAATTATCCATCCTCTGCCTTCGACAGGCTCAGGCCTCGGGTAATTAAAAAGTTCATAACCTGCGCATGTCAAAGGCCAAGTGAATCAGAGTTTCGGTGTCTATGGCGGTTGGGTCCACCTCTTACCATTTCGAACAGAGAAGTTAAGCCAACTTGCGCAGATGGTTCCTTCCCACATGGGGGGAGAGTATGTTGATGCCGTTTTAGACCTCATTCCAAAGAATGAGGTCTTTTTACCCGTACTTTTGAAATAACTTATTTCCTGAAACTAACCTATCAGCTTTTGGCCAGAATCATAAATACTCTTTCGTTGACAATTAAAAAAATAAAGTGCGTGTAAAAGGATGGTTTTTTTATTCCCGCTAGGGTTTACAGGAGGTGATTATTTGAATGGAAAAATTCATTACTATCTACTAAAAAAATAGTTTCAAATTTTAGTGGGTAAATCAGCAACATAGGTATTGACTGCATTTAAAGGTAAATAACAGACTCTTTGGAGTGTAAATAAAATGATCTAAGATTAACCTCATTGGTTGAGATTACAACATCTCAAACTCCTTACCAAGTTTCATTTCTCCAATAATTTTAGACTGGAGATTTTTGAAATCATAAAGATCAGTGTCAAACATGTGAGTTGGAGAAATGTTCTTCAATGCTGAAAACATTATTTCAGATCTGCCCGGATATGTTTCATTCCATTTCTCCAGCATTTTTTTTACTACAACACGCTGCAGGTTTGGCTGAGAACCGCACAAATTACATGGAATAATCGGATAGTTACGATATCCTGAATACTCAATAATATCTGATTCTTTAACCAAAGCTAACGGCCGAAGAACAACAAAACGGTTATCATTTGTAATATATTTTGCCGGCATGGTTTCTATTTTACCGGCAAAAATAAATTCAGAAAAAATGTTTCAAGAATGTCTTCACGATGATGGCCTAATGCTACTTTTGTTGCATCCCAGCTTTTCTGCTGTTTCATACAAAGTTCCTCTTCTTAAACGGGAACACATGCTGCAGGTAGTTTTTCCTTCAGGGGCTTTTTCTTTGACAATACTATAAGTGTCACGTTCCACAATATGAAAATTAACACCAACAGATTTCAGGTATTCAGGCAAAACATGTTCAGGAAAACCAGGTTGCTTCTGATCCAGATTTACTGCAATTATTTCAAAGTTAAATACAGAAGCTTTCTGAATCTGCATAAGGATTTCCAGCATGGTATAACTATCTTTTCCACCGGAAAGACATACCATCATACGATCACCGCTTTCAATCATGTTGAATTCGTTGATAGCATTCCAAACCGTCTTTTTAATTTTTCGATTCAGCTTCGATTCTCTCTCAGCCAATTCTGCTAAATCCACAACATCTGTCTTTGGCTCATTCATTATTTCAGTTCCGTTTTTGATAACCGGTCATAAATTACAATACCTCCGCATACGGCAACATTCATAGATGTTTCACCAGGCAGCTTTACCAGATGGTGACACCTGGAAATAACTTTTTCCGGCAAACCATTATTTTCTGCCCCAAGCAGGTAAACTGCTCTGTGCGGATGCACAAAGTTACTGATTGGGATTGAATTATCACACATTTCTACTCCAACCAACTGGGTGGAATAGGGAAGTGACTTGTATAAATGGTCAAAATCGTCATAACGATAAAAGGGAATTTTAGACCAGGTTTTAAGTGTGTCAGAAGACTGACCACTGTACTTTCCATCAACAATAAAAATAAATTTTGCTCCCAATATAAACGCCGTGCGCCAAAGCGTTCCAATATTATGCTCAGTGGTTGGCTGATAGACTCCAATCCCAAAAAAACGTTCTTCTTTTCTTTCCCACGTTTGTCTCATTTTTCTGACTGATCCATTTGTTGTTGTCTGAATGTTTCAGCATAAAGACCATTCAATGCAATAAGTGATGAATGATTTCCAGATTCGATGATCTGCCCATTGTCAATGACCAGAATGTTGTCTGCATACTTAATTGAAGAAATACGGTGACTAATAATTACAGCAGTTTTACCTGAAAATCTGTTTTTTAGTGCCTGAAGAATATGTTCTTCTGTTTCGTTATCTACAGCCGACAAACAATCATCCAGAATAATTATTTCAGGATTTTTCATCAAAGCTCTGGCGATAGAAACCCGTTGTTTCTGTCCACCGGATAAATTGATTCCTCTTTCCCCCAAAAGTGTATCGTATTTTTCAGGAAAACTCATGATTGTTTCATGAATCCCGGCATCTTCTGCGGCGCGTTTCATTTGCTGTTCTGACTCTTGTGTGATGTTCTCAGTCTCTGAATTTTCTATTCCAAACAGAATATTATTTCTGATCGAATCAGAGAATAAAAAATGTTCCTGAGGCACATATCCGATTTTTTGTCTCCAGGCATCCAGATTTGAATCGGTTAATTTTTTTTCGTCAATCAATACCTGTCCAGATGTAGGATCCATAAGCCTCATCAGCAAATATGCGATAGAAGATTTTCCTGAGCCAGTTTTGCCAATTATTCCCAATGTTTTACCTTTTTCGAGTTTTAGTGAAATGTCTTTCAAACTTGTAACTCCGGTATTTTCATAAGTGAGACTGACATTTTCAAATTTTATGTCTTTTATCAAATACAACAGGTGAATTATTCACAGAAATTATTTCAGGTTTTATTTTCAGAAACTCATTAATTCTTTCCTGCGATGCAGCTGCTCTCTGTATAATAGAAGTTACCAAGCCAACTGAGGCAAAAGGCCATGTCAGCATATTTACATAAATCACAAATTCAGCAATTTCACCCGGTTTTATTTGTCCCTGATACGCCTGAATACCTCCAATATAAATTGTCAGAATTGTACTAACTCCTATCAGCAGAATAATTGTTGGCATAAACAAAGCGTTGGTCATAGCCAGACTCATGGATTCTTTTTTATAGTTACCTGCTTCAGTGTTAAATTGTTTTTCTGCTTCATGCTCAACGGCATAAGATTTTAAAAGTCTGATGCCGGACACAGATTCCTGCACCAATGTTGAAAGCCTGGATTGACTTTTCTGAACCTTTGCACTTTTTCGGTTTAGTTTACTGCTTACAAAATATATCATCAGAGACATGAGCGGCAGCGGGAGTAATACGTAGAGTGTGAGATGCGGATTTGTCGACAACATCCGGTAAAGCAACAATCCAAACAGAAAAAATAAATCAACGGTGTACATGATTCCAGGACCTAAATACATTCTGACCTGAGAAACATCTTCACTGATTCTGTTCATGAGATCTCCGGTAGAATTTTTTTTGTAAAATGAGAAAGAAAGATTCTGATATTGCTGATAAATTTCATTCTTCAAGTCAAACTCAATAAGTCTTGACATAATGATTATCGTTTGTCTTGTAAGAAACAAAAAGAAACCGGCAATTAGTGAAACAAGTATATAAAGGCCAGCTGCAGTAAGTTTCAGAACAAATAGTTTATTTAGGTTTTCGATCAAACCGCTTTTAGAAATTTTAGTTATTTCATTGATTGTATCTTTAACAATCAGTGGATTTTCAATTTTAAATACATTATTCAGCAGAAGAAACAAGGCTCCCAGCAGCAGACGCCATTTGTATCTGACCAAATATTTATTTAAATAGAATAAAGAGGACATTTAAAATTTAGTACTTTTGTGCGGCCTGAAAAGGCGCAAATTTAGTATTAAGATTCGTTATTGACAGTTAAAATAATTCTCCAATCTATGTTTGAAGTAAAAGAAATCAAAGAAACCGCATTGGCTGAAAATCCGGTTATTGAAAGAATGTCACAATACAACCACGAACAATTGTTGTTTTGCAATGACAACGCTACCGGCTTAAAAGCAATTATTGCAGTTCATAACACTACATTGGGACCTGCTTTGAGCAGAACGCGGATGTGGGCATACAATAACGAACTGGAAGCACTTCATGATGTATTAAGACTTTCCCGCGGGATGACTTATAAGAATGCTATATCTGGATTAAATCTTGGCGGAGGAAAAGCTGTAATTATCGGAGATGCACGCAAACAAAAAAATGAAGCGCTGATGCGCAGATTCGGAAAATTTGTAAACAGCCTTGCAGGAAAATACATTACTGCTGAAGATGTTGGAATTTCTACTGCTGATATGAGTTATGTAAAAATGGAAACTGATCATGTGGTTGGTTTACCAGGAAAAAGCGGAGACCCTTCACCTGTTACTGCTTACGGAGTTTACATGGGAATGAAAGCCGCTGCAAAATTACAGTTTGGGTCAGATTCATTAAGCGGTAAAAAAATTGCAGTTCAGGGTGTAGGTCATGTTGGAGAATATCTTGTAGAGCATTTGACTAAAGAAGGAGCAAAAGTTTCTATTTCTGATATTCATGAAGACACTCTTCAAAGAGTTGCAAAAAAATACAATGCATCTGTTATAGGGCTTGAAGATATTTATTCAATTGATATGGATATCTATGCGCCTTGCGCACTTGGAGCAACAGTGAATGACGATACGTTGAAAAAGCTGAAGTGTTCAATAATTGCAGGTGCTGCAAATAATCAGCTGAGAAATGAAGCCATTCATGGTGAAGTGGTGAAAGATAAAGGAATCATGTATGTACCAGATTTCATGATCAACGCAGGCGGTGTTATTAATTGTTATGCTGAAGTAAAAAGTTTTTCAGCTGAATGGGCAATGACTAAAGCAGAAGAGATATACAACAGAACTATCAGCATTATCAACCGATCAAAAGAGAGTAATATCCCAACATATAAAATTGCAAATACCATGGCAGAAGAGAGAATCAATGCTATTGGAAACATAAAGTTACCGATGTAAAAATGCTTAATCGCAGACACCTTAGAATAAAAGTTCTTCAAATTCTTTACGCCTATTTTCAAACGGAAGACCGCGACGCTCATCGTTCTGAAAAGAGCTGTGGCGGTCTATTGAAAAATGTATGATTTGTATTTGTACTATTTGTTGATTTTTGGTGAGCAGGTGGCTTTTGCTGAAAAACGAATTGAAGAAAGACTAAATAAGGTCAGACCTACAGAAGAGGATCTGAATCCGAACAGAAAATTTGCTGACAACAAAGTTTTCAGACATCTGATGAATAATTCAGATCTCAAAAAGCAATCTGATTTTTATAAGATTAACTGGATTGGCGGATTAGAAAATGATCTGATGAAAAAATTGTTTCTTCAGATTACTGAAACAGAGTTGTATCAGGAATATATGAACAACGGTCAAAACTCATTTGAAGATGACAGACAATTTGCCCTGAATCTTTTCAAAACTGAAATAGCCAACTTTGAATTGCTGCACGATTTTTTTGAAAACAACAGCATTTACTGGATGGATGATATTGATCTGGTTTGTTCAATGGTTTTGAAAACCATCAAACAAATTCCGGATTCTGAAGGTTCAGCAATGCCGGTTCTGACTTTATTCAAAGATGAAGAAGATGAACGCAGATTTACAGAAGTTTTATTCAGGCAAACCATTTCAGACGATCAGAAAAATGATGATTTGATTCAAAAACTCACAGAAAACTGGGAACTTGAGCGCATTGCCAAAATGGATATCATTTTAATTAAAATGGCATTAACCGAATTTACAGCGCTTACATCAGTACCAAAGAAAGTTACACTGAATGAGTATATAGAAATTTCCAAATTCTACAGCACTCCAAAAAGTCAGATGTTCATCAATGGAATACTGGACAAGGCTGTAGAGCTCCTGAATAATGAAGGAAAACTAAATAAAACAGGAAGAGGATTAATTAATTAAAGAGGAATTTTATGAAGAAAACTATCTTTTTCATGCTGGTTGCCGGATTCATCGCTTCTTGCCATACGGGTCAGAGCGAAGCCAACCTGGAAGAACGTAAAATTGAATATGCCGAGTTTATAGATAATCCGACAGAAATTTCTTTTGAAGAAATGAAGTTTGATTTTGGAACAGTAAAGGATGGAGAAATGGTTCATCATACATTTAAGTTTAAAAATACCGGTGATCAGACTTTAATACTTTTAAATGTGACCGGATCATGTGGCTGCACAGTTCCTGAAGACTGGCCTCAATATCCAATAGAGCCTGGTGGAACAGGAGAAATTAAAGTGGTTTTTAACAGCAGCAACAGAGCAGGTGTTGTAAGAAAAAATGTGACCGTTGAAGCAAATACAAATCCTACATCATCTATTTTAACTTTAACCGGAAAAGTAATCGAGTAATCATTAATAATCAAAACAAAAAACATGAATCAATCAATCATTTTATTACAAGACGCATCAGCACAGCAGGGCGGGGGAGTTCAGACATTAATTATGTTTGGTCTTATAGCAGTTGTATTTTATTTCTTTATGATCCGTCCTCAAATGAAACGTAATAAAGAAACACGCAAATTCCGCGAATCACTTGCTGTTGGAGATAAAATTATCACTGCCGGCGGTATTCATGGAAAAGTTCTGGAAGTAAGTGATACAACGGTATTGATTACGTCAGAAGGAACGAAACTGAGATTAGAAAAAAATTCTATTGTAATGAATCCTGAAGATGCTTTGGGAAATCAACAGAAATAAATAAGAAAAAAATCCCCGTTCAGCTGAACGGGGATTTTTTTATGGATTAATAAAAACGTTGTCTTCAAATCTTCCTTCTGAAACCTGGCCGCTGGCATATTTCATTTTGCCAAATCCGTGACAAACACCATTTTTGAAATCTCCTTTGTAAGAACCACCGTCAGGCCATTTCATTTTACCTTTACCTGATCTGATATCATTGGCCCATTCACCTGAATAAAAATCACCGTTTGCCCACCAGTATTTTCCTTTTCCATGTTTGTTGTCCTGAAAAAAATCCCCGACGTATTTATCTCCTGAAGGCCATGTCATGGTGCCTTTCCCTTCTTTAAATCCGTCCACAAAATCTCCTGAATAAACAACACCTGTTGACCAGGTCATGATTCCTTTTCCGTTTCGTTTATCGTTTTCCCAGTCTCCAACATAATGTGCACCATCAGGCCAAACGTATTTTCCGGTACCGCACATTTTATCATCTTTCCATTCACCGTCAAATTTGTCTCCGTTAGCCCAGGTGTTTATTCCTCGTCCATTTCGGTCATCATCTTTCCATCCGCCTTCATAAATAGTTCCTGTTGCCCAATAGTATTTCCCAAATCCTGATTTGTTTCCGTTCTCCCAGTTTCCGTCATATTTATCTCCGTCTTTCCATGTCATTACACCATGTCCGTTTTCTTCACCGTCTTTCCAGTTGCCTTCATATTTGTCACCGGATGCCCAGCTGAGAACACCGAATCCGTCATACAATCCATCCGCCATTCCCCCCATGTAAACATCACCGTTTTCATAATATATGGTGTCTATATATCCAAAAGAATTAACTGTCAGAAAAAGACAAAAGAGTACAAATAAATTTTTCATAAACAGATTATTTAGAAGCTAAGCCACAAAGATGATATAATATACGTGCACCAACATTTCCGTTCCAGTCTGTATCTCCCGGTGCTACCTCATTCAAATCAAAACCAATAATTTCTTTTCCGCTTGCCTTGAGCACATTAAATAAATGCATACCCTCTTCATATTCCAGTCCGCCTGCAACGGGCGTTCCGGTATTTGGACAAAGTTTAGGATCGAAACCATCAATATCAACAGATACATAAACTTTTTGAGGCAGATTATTTACAATTTCTTTGCAAATCTGATCCCATGTTTTTCCGGTGAATTGACTTTTTCTCACCTCACGGTCAAAATACGTTACAACTCGGTTTCCCTGTTTCACGGCATAGTTTTTTTCTTCTTCACAATAATCTCTGATACCTACCTGAACCAGTTTTGAGATTTGAGGCACCATTTCAAGCGCGTTGTAAAAAATAGAAGCGTGCGAATATTTGAATCCTTCGTATGCATTTCTCAAGTCATAGTGCGCATCTAAAACCAAAACACCAAACTCACTGTTTTTTTCTCCCAGATATTGTAAATATCCAAGCGGGGTAGAATGATCACCTCCTAAAAGTCCAACAATTTTTCCCTGATTTTTCCAATGCTCCACCTGTGTTTTCACCCAGGTTATCATTTCCTCACAACCTTTATTGACTGTTTTATACGCTATCTGTAATCCCGGATCTTTTTCAACATCCTTACCATCCATGATTGCATCAATTATTTTTTCTGCCTCTGGACGAAGTGTTTCACTCAGTTTTATAAGTGATTCAGGAAGTTTATCCATGTAAATTCCCTTTTTCCACAATTCCGGAAAATCATGATGGTATAAATCAACCTGCATTGACGCGTCTAATACTTCTTCAGGACCATTTGCTGTACCGCTTCCGTAACTTACTGTTACTTCCCACGGAACCGGAATAATAATGATTTGTGATTCTTCAGGTCCAAACGGAAGGCCAAAAATACCGGCATCATTTTGTGCGGCTGAATTGGGATTGAAATCTTTTGTCATGATGATGAAATTGTTTTGCAAAGATTGGAAAAAAGCAGCAATAAGTCTGAAGAAAGTTGAAATAGAATCTTTAAGAAAACAGAAAGAGTTAAACTAAAAATCTACATCGAGATTGAAGAGTTTTCTGAATTTGTGTAAGGATGGATTTTCATCAGCCAGCTTATCAAAGGTAGCCTTTGTGTCTGCTGAAAAAGATTGTTTTTTTTCTGAGACACGATACGTAAACTGAATCTGATAATTTTTCAGATTTGATCTCAGGTGCGCAAGCGAATTTACTTTTTCACGTTCCAGATCCATTCCCTGAGCACTGTTTGCAATGTCAAAGGTTATCTGATAATTTGAATTGAGGTGCGGCGCAGAACTTGTCAGAGTAGCATATAGGCTGTCTTTTTTCTCTTTCTTCAAGTTAACGGCAAAACTGTTCCAAACCTGCATGAGTTGTTCATGTGTAAATGGTTCTTTCAAATCAGGCAATAATGCTTCCTGATTTTCCATTTGTGCGTTCTTTGGTGGTTCAAGAATGCTTTTTATTCCAATCGTTTTGGTTACAAGCTTTAATCCAGGTTGCGTAAATTTTTTCCGCTCAGCTGGTGCATTGATTTTTGTCACCGGTTGTTCTGTTGTTTTCACTGAAGATGAAACAACTGGTTCATTAGTATTACCAATAACAGCGCCAGATTTGCTAACTGCGGCACTTTGCAAAAGCTGACCTTCAAAAGGCAAAATTTCTATGTCTCTGAAATTTAGGATACCGCTTGTTTTTTTAAGGAAGAGACAATGGATGTAAATTTCATGAGTGATATCTCTACAATGAGTCGTTTATTTTTTGCAGATCTGATTTGTGTTTCAGCATCTCTGAGTAAATCCAAACCAACCAGAATAAATTCCTGATCAGCTTTTACAGCCTGCTCCTGATAGCGCGTTTTGATATCAGATGGTACTTCAAGCAAAGAGACAGTTTTATCATCTTTACATACAAGCAGATTTCTAAGATGTTCAGCCAGTCCGATCAGGAATTGACCACCATCAAATCCTTTAGCAAGAATGTCATTGTAGATTAAAAGATTTGCAGGAATATTACCTGAAATAGCTGAGTCAGTCACTCTGAAAAAATAATCGTAATCGAGTACGTTCAGATTTTCAAGAACAGCTTCATAGGTCACATTACTGTTACTGAAAGAAACAATCTGGTCAAAAATCGAAAGTGCATCACGCATTGCTCCGTCTGCTTTCTGCGCAATAATGTGCAGCGCTTTTTCATCTGCTTTGATGGATTCTTTTTCAGCAATTCCTTTCAGCTGTTTTACAATGTCATTTATCTGGATTCTGTGAAAATCAAATATCTGGCAGCGTGATAAAATAGTGGGAAGAATTTTATGTTTCTCTGTTGTTGCAAGAATAAAAATAGCATGCGCAGGTGGTTCTTCCAGTGTTTTCAGAAATGCATTAAACGCCTGAGAAGACAACATGTGAACCTCATCAATGATAAAGATTTTGTGTTTTCCTATCTGCGGTGCTATTCTTACCTGATCAATCAGATTACGGATATCATCTACCGAGTTGTTAGAGGCTGCATCCAGCTCGAGAATATTGAACGAATGTCCTTCATTAAATGATTTGCAGGATTCACATTCATTACAAGGTTCGGTTTCTGCTCCCAGATTAAAACAATTGATAGTTTTTGCAAGAATACGTGCGGTAGTTGTTTTACCAACTCCTCTGGATCCGAAAATAAAAATGCCTGTGCCAGATGCTGGCTGCGAATTGCATTTTTCAGTGTAACAGTTACGGAACCCTGACCAACAACAGACTCAAAGGTCTGAGGTCTGTATTTTCTTGCAGAAACAACAAATTGACTCATAAAAACAGATGGGTAACAAAGATAGGTTTTGATGACCAGCTTTCATTTTTTCAAAAATGGATTTTATCAACACATACAGAGAGGTGAATGGCAATACTGAAATAAATCATTTTCTCCGTAAAGAAATTGGATTAAATTCACCCACAAATTTTAACCATTGAAACTTATGAAAATGAAATCAGGCTGGATCATTATTCCAGCATTTACAGCAATGACCTTAGCATCTTGCGGAGGCTCATCAGAAGAAGCTAATAATACAAATTCCACGGCAGCAGCAACAGATTCAGTTGTGGTTGAAGAGCCAAAAGAACTGGTAAAAGATTACAATTATTTTGTTGAGAAGTTTGCAGGCATGGAACTGGAAGGCATAACATTAACTCCAGACAATGAAAATAATGATTCAATCAATCAGACTTCCAGAAAAGGATGGAAAACAGATCCTGCAGCAGCCGGATGTGATAAAATTCAGCTGAATTCTTATTTATTATCGACTACTGCAAACCGCGCAGAAGTAGAAAGTAAAAGTCTGGCAGCCTTTGAAGAATACCAAATGAAATATCTTACTGAAGGAGTGAAAGCTTCTGACTTTAAAGAATATACAAAAGACTCATTAACCTTTTATTACTGTACAATGAAAGGATGTAATGAAACGTTTGGCAAAAGTAATTTTAATCAAATTTATTTTTCTCACTTCACCGGTAATACCGGTGTTAACGGTTGGATTAAAGTGTATGATCCAAAAATGGAAATGACACAGGCTGAGGCGACTGCTGTAAAAATTATGGATTTCATAGCTATTCCTTAGTTTTTACAAACAATTGATTTTCTTTTTGAAAAACTCCCCTTGAATCAGTTCAAGGGGAGTTTTTATTAGTTTCAAACCTCTGTAAAACATTACGTTAACTAAGTTATTGATGTTTATATCAGCGATTGTGTGGATTATTTCCTGAAAATCTGCTCCAATCCCTTGCAGGTTCTAATTTTCTGTCTACCTTTGCGCCCTAATTTAATTTTTTAAACACATGAATAGATACGAAACTGTTTTCATTTTAACTCCCGTTTTGTCTGAAGAGCAGGCAAAGGAAGCAGTAAAGGTGTTTGAAGATTTTATCACCAAAAACGGTGGAAAAATCAAACATCATGAATTTTGGGGCCTGAAAAAGCTGGCTTACCAGATCCAAAAGAAATCAACTGGTTTTTATAACCTGGTTGAATTTGAAAATGACGGTACTTTGGTTGCAAAACTGGAGACAGAATATAAACGTGATGAGCGCATCATCCGTTTCCTGACCGTTAAAATGGAGAAGGACCATGTAGCTTTTGCTGAGAAAACCAGAAAAGCTAAAGCTTCAGCTTAATCCCTAATTATTAATCTTATTAGAAAAAGACAATGGAACAAAATGATATCCGGTATCTGACCCCGATCAATATCGAAGTTAAAAAGAGAAATACTGCCGTTTCAAAAAAGCGGAATTAAATACATCGATTACAAAAACCCTGATTTTTTATTGAAGTTCATCAACGAGCAAGGAAAAATTCTTCCTCGCCGTATTACCGGAACATCGGCTAAATATCAGAAACGCGTTAATACTGCGGTTAAGCGTGCAAGACACCTTGCCATTCTTCCGTATGTAGCGGATTTGATGAAATAATTGTTGAACAAAAAAATTCACGGACATGGAATTGATTTTAAAGAAAAACGTAGATAAACTTGGCTTCAAAGATGAAGTGGTAACTGTTAGACCAGGATATGGAAGAAATTTCCTAATTCCTCAGGGATATGCTGTACTTGCTACAGACTCAGCTAAAAAAGCACATGCTGAAGTAATGAAACAACGCGCTCACAAAGACGCAAAAATTAAAGAAGAGGCTCAGGCTATTGCTTCAAAACTGGAAGGACTTTCATTGAAAGTAATTGCAAAAGCAGGAGAGAGCGGAAAAATTTTCGGATCTGTTACTACCGTTCAATTATCTGATGCTTTAAAAGCTGCAGGTGTTGATGTAGAACGTAAATCATTGAAAATTGTAAACGAACCAATTCGCGAAGTTGGCTCTTTTGAAGCAATTGCTATTTTGCACAAAGACATCAAACAGAATTTCAAGTTTGAAGTTGTTGCTGAGTAATCAAAAAGAATTAAATGAAAAGGGCTGTCAATATTTGGCAGCCCTTTTTTAATTTGAAATAATGTAAGATTGAAATTAAGATCTGGCAAACTTCAGGGAGTTCATCCATTTTTCCCTTGTCAGCCTTTTTCAAAGCATCGAGGAATTTTTCTCTGTTCTCAGCCGGATCTGGAATAGATTCTCCCCAGGTAAAAATCTCACTGTTGAGCAAATGTTCCAGAATTACATTGGACATGATTTTAGCGTGACGCGCATTCCCGTCAGGGAAAGGCTGGATCTGCATTAAACGATGAGCAAAGCGCAGCGCAATTTCATCCATGGTGTAACTCTCATCTTCAATCCAGAATTTAGTATTGCTCATTAATTGTTTCAGTTCTGAACTGATTTTGAGTTTATCCACCCCCAGATTTTTATTTGCAAGACGGTATTTTCCGGCCCAGTGCCATACTTCACCAAGCATGCGCTTGTGGATTTCTTTAATAAATGTTTCTGTAAAGATTCGTTCTGATTTAAAGTAGTTTTTTTCTACCCAGGCAGTTGTTTTTGCGACGCCTTTTTCTTCTGCCGTTTGAATATCTTTATAATTAGTAAGATCGGTGAGTTTCAACCCGGCAATGTCCTCTTCGCTGAGATGATTTTGGCCTTCAATATAAATGATCTTTAATTCAGACATTGAACAGAATTTCTACTCCTATGTAATAATAAAACTGAATTCTCAGTTTCAATTTTAGACAAATAGAGATTAGATGTGTATACAGGAAGGTGCGGAATAGCGCAATTCTTCAGGTTTCAGGAACAATTTCAAACGTGCCTTCACTGTAATAAGTGCCTACGCCAGTCACATCCAGAAAATTCTGTTCAGCAATTTCCCAGGTGCCGTTTATTTTTTCTGACTCTTCATCCATATCTCCGTAAAACGCCATTTCATGGTCGCCTTTTTCTGACTTTAAAACAGGTGAACCTTCTTCAGTATAAAAAACTCTGGATGGAAAATGAGCTACCAGACTTAAAAATCCTTCTGAAATAAAGCCTGTCACCGGCACAGTTTGTTCAGTCAAATTGAAATAATCATGATGTTTGAATTGACCGTTTATTCCGCCTTCATTATCCAGTTCAAATGAAAACTGACAATCAATGATTTTGTCTTTTAATATCCCAGCATGTTCGGGATCAAAAAGCAACGTGCCTTTCCAGTTTTTCTTCATACCACTATACAAGATAGGCCATTTCTTCTTCACCAAGTGATACCATTATAGTATCTCTTAATGTTGTGGAGATATCCAGACCAACGTAATCTGCGTGAACAGGATATCTTCTGTGCGTGCGGTTTACAAGCGTTGCTACTTTTAGCACATGTACTTCATGATCCAGCAATTTTTTAACCGCATATATTAATGTACGCCCTGAATTGATAACATCATCCACAAGTATTACATAAGCTCCGTTCAGTTCTTTTTCAGGAATTGACAGTGTAACGGGACTTGAAGCAGGTTTTTCTTTATTCAAAGAAATTTCAAAAAGCCGGATCTGCTGTTCAGAAATTTCATTCAGTTTTTTTACTAATCTTTCAGCAAATGGAAAGCCATTGCCGCTGATGCCACCTATATAAATAACCGGTGTTTCAAAACTGTTTTCCATTATTTCAAAAGCAATGCGTTCAGTTTTCTGATTGATCTGGCGTCTGTCAAGCACTATGGATTTGTTGGGCATAATCAGGTTTGATTTAAAATGCTATCAAAAGTAATGAATTGTGATTTAGCTGGTATTAATTAATCTTCCAATTCAGATTTGTATAATTATTCAGAAACTTTCAGTATTCAAATTTGGTAAATAAGTGATTATTAGCTTATTTTACGATGAACTTAATGCAAAATTCTATATGAAATTTATAAACTTAATGTTCATAATGATTTTTAAAGTAGTTGTTTTTGG
Organism: Crocinitomicaceae bacterium; assembly: GCA_016719925.1. Classification (GTDB taxonomy): domain Bacteria; phylum Bacteroidota; class Bacteroidia; order Flavobacteriales_D; family Crocinitomicaceae; genus JADJGJ01. The sequence goes on from JADJYC010000001.1 coordinate 15,458, forward strand.
ACAAACCACTTTTGAAATTGACAACAATGATGCGCATGGACTAATCTCAGACAATGGAATTTTTTTTGCAAATCAAAGTTCTTCAATGGCGGGGTATGAAGTACCGGCAGGTTATGGGAATTATACGATGTTTGCTTCAAGTTTTTGGATGGGTGGTTTGGATGATATGGATCAAATGCATTTTGCAGGACAAACCTATTGGTACGGTGCTGATTTGTTTCCTGGGCCTTTATCAAATGATTACAACTCACCATACTATTTAGCAACTTATCCTGATGCGATTTGGAAAATTACTAAGTCTCAAATTCAATATCATATGAATAATTTCACGGCAACTGGATATGTTCCGGATCCTGCAATTGCAGAATGGCCGGGAAACGGAAATGTTTCAGAAGGCATAGCTCAGCAATTGGCTCCTTATGTTGATGCAAACGGAGATCAGCAATACAATCCAATGGACGGTGATTATCCATACATTCAGGGTGATCAGGCTGTTTATGTAATATTGAATGATGAAGCCGGCGATCACACAAGTACAAACAGTGACTCTTTGAGGGTTGAAATGCATGTCATGTTCTTTCAATTCAGTACATCAGATCCAATTAACAACACAACGTTTATGAACGTGAAATTACATAACCGCAGTTCAATAAACTATCATGATTTTTATTTTGGCCTTTGGATGGATTATGATCTTGGAAATGCAAGTAATGATTATGTTGGTTGCGACTCCTTGCGTAATTTAAGTTATGTCTACAATGGAACGGATGCTGATTTTGGTCAAAGCGGACAACCAGGTTATGGACCAAATACACCGGCTTTCGGAGCTGTTTTATTAAATCAATCACTTGGAACTTTTATCTCTTACAATATTGGAAGTGGTACAAACGGAGACCCGTCTTCTGTATATCATTATTACAATTATCTGCGAGGCTTCTGGAAAGACAGTTCACGTACTTTACGGTGGCAACGGTTATAATGCAGGAACAACAACTGCTGAATCCAATTTCATGTATTCAGGAAATCCATACACAGGTACCGGATGGTCGGAAATATCAGCAGGAAATCCGCATGGTGACAGACGTGGGGTTATGGCTTCGACAGCTATGGATTTTAATTCTGGTTCAGAAATATGTTTTGATTACGCTTTTATCTACAACCGGGATGGAAATACCCATCTGGAAAATGCAAACGAACTTTTAAGTACTGCTGATTTTGTTCAAACTTATTACGATAATAACATTCAACCCTGCAATCAGATCTATCTGGCTAATCATGAACAGAAACAAGAACAATTTGTAATTTATCCGAATCCTTCCAATGGAAATTTTTATGTGGAATTGGATGAAAATGCAATCGTATCTATCCTGAATTTAAATGGTCAGGTTGTTGGTACATATAATTGCATGGAAGGTTTAAATGAATTCAATCTGAATCTGGAAAATGGCATGTATTTTATTCAGTTAAGATCGTTGAAAAAAACATCCTATCATAAAATTGAAATTATTCAATGACAATGACATTTTCATCTTAAATGAATTGACTCTTTGTCTGTTCAGATTAAATATTTTTCAGCGATAAAATTTTTATTTTAGTTAGATAGCCTTTGCAGTTCAGTGACGGTGCAGATCTTATCTGTACAAGGCAGATTTTTATCCTGTGAATAACATTCAACTTTTGTTAATTAGTGAGGGTCAAAAGCAACTAACTTTGCCGGAATTTGTACCAACCTAACCTGTCATGCCAAAAGACAACAGCATTAAATCAGTTTTAATTATCGGAAGCAACCCAATTGTTATTGGACAAGCCTGCGAATTTGATTACTCAGGATCACAGGCTGCACGATCAATGAAAGAAGAAGGAATTGAAGTAACGCTGATCAACAGCAATCCTGCAACTATCATGACTGATCCTTCCATGGCGCACAATGTATATCTGTTGCCGCTGGATGTGGAATCTATTGAGCAAATTCTCAAAAAACATAAAATTGATGCCGTGCTTCCAACCATGGGAGGTCAGACAGCATTGAATCTGGCAATCAAATGTGACGAACTGGGAATCTGGAAAGAATATGGTGTACGGATAATTGGTGTTGATATCGCAGCAATTGAAATAACTGAAAACCGTGAGTCTTTCAGAAAACTGATGGAGAAAATTGATGTGCCAATGGCTCCGCAGGCAACAGCAAAATCATTTTTTAGAAGGAAAAGGAATTGCGCAGGAATTTGGTTATCCTTTGTGTATCCGACCATCATTTACACTGGGCGGATCTGGTGCAGCAATAGTTTATGAAGAGGGGGATTTTGATCGTTTGTTAACCCGTGGTCTGCATCTTTCTCCTATCCATGAAGTGATGCTTGACAAAGCGCTCATGGGTTGGAAAGAATACGAACTTGAATTGCTGCGGGATAATAATGACAATGTAGTCATCATTTGTTCGATAGAGAATTTTGATCCGATGGGAATTCACACCGGTGATTCCATCACTGTTGCTCCTGCAATGACACTTTCTGATACCACCTTTCAGAAAATGCGTGACATGGCCATTAAAATGATGCGTGCAATCGGAAATTTTGCAGGAGGATGTAATGTGCAGTTTGCAGTAAGTCCGGATAACAAAGAAGATATCATTGCCATTGAAATTAATCCGCGTGTATCACGCTCATCAGCACTGGCATCAAAAGCAACCGGATATCCAATTGCAAAAATTGCCTCAAAACTTGCAATCGGGTACAATCTGGATGAACTGAAAAATCAAATTACCAAAACTACTTCTGCTTTATTTGAACCTACTCTTGACTATGTGATTGTAAAAATTCCACGCTGGAATTTTGGAAAATTTCCTGGGACAGACACACGTGTTGGTCTTCAAATGAAATCAGTAGGTGAGGTGATGGGAATTGGAAGAAGTTTTCAGGAAGCACTTCAAAAAGCGTGTCAGTCACTGGAAATCGGTAGAAACGGATTGGGAGCAGACGGAAGAGAAGTGACGGATCAGAATAAACTGTTGTATAGTCTGGGAAATCCAAGCTGGGACCGATTATTCCACGTCTATGACGCAATCAAACTTGGAATTCCGTTTAAAACAATCAAAGAGAAAACAAAAATTGATGATTGGTTTTTGAGACAGATTGAAGATCTGATTAAAGTAGAAAGAAGAATTGAAAAATACCGCATTGATGACCTTCCGAAAGAGCTGATGTTTGAGGCTAAACAGAAAGGATATGCTGACAGACAAATTGCTCACCTTGTGAAATGTCTTGAATCTGAAGTGTATAAAAAGCGTGATGAGATGGGGATCAGAAGGGTGTATAAACTGGTTGATACCTGTGCGGCAGAATTTGAAGCACAGACTCCGTATTATTATTCCACGTTTGAATTTGAAAATGAATCTGTAGTTACTCCAAAGAAAAAAATTGTAGTACTGGGTTCCGGACCTAACAGAATTGGTCAGGGAATTGAGTTTGATTATTCCTGCGTGCACGGCGTTCTCGCTGCCAAAGAATGTGGTTATGAAACCATCATGATCAACTGCAATCCTGAAACTGTTTCAACAGATTTTGATACGGCAGATAAACTTTATTTTGAACCGGTTTTCTGGGAGCATATTTACGATATCATCAAACATGAAAAACCAGAAGGTGTAATTGTACAGCTGGGAGGTCAGACGGCATTGAAACTTGCACAAAAACTGGATCGTTACGGAATTAAAATTATCGGAACTTCGTTCAATGCATTGGATCTTGCTGAAGACCGAGGCCTTTTCTCAAATTTACTCAAAGAACTTGGAATTCCATACCCTAAATTTGGTGTGGTTGAAAGTGCTGAGCAGGCTTTGGAACTTGCAAAAGATCTGGGGTATCCTTTGTTGGTGAGACCATCTTATGTTTTGGGAGGACAAAAAATGAAAATTGTCATCAACAATGAAGATCTGGAACACCATGTAGTAGACATTTTAAATGAAATGCCTGAAAATCAAATTCTGCTGGATCACTTTTTAACGGGTGCCATTGAAGCTGAAGCGGATGCTATTTGTGACGGAAAAGATGTCTATATCATTGGAATCATGCAGCACATTGAACCAGCCGGAATTCATTCGGGTGATTCTTATGCCGTGCTTCCGCCATATAACCTTGGAGATTTGGTGATGCATCAGATTGAAGAGATTACAAATAAAATTGCAGTAGCCCTTCAGACAGTTGGTTTGATTAATATTCAGTTTGCTATTAAAGATGACAAAGTGTATGTAATTGAAGCAAATCCAAGAGCGTCAAGAACGGTTCCGTTTATTGCCAAGGCCTATCAGGAACCTTATGTCAACTACGCAACAAAAGTGATGCTGGGTGAGAAAAAGGTGAAAGATTTTAAATTCAGTCCGGTGAAAAAAGGATATGCAATTAAAGTTCCGGTTTTCTCCTATGAAAAATTCCCGGATGTAAATAAAGAGCTGGGACCGGAAATGAAATCAACCGGAGAGTCCATTCGTTTCATTGATACTTTGCGTGACAGTTATTTTCAGAAAATTTACAGTGAACGGAATCTTTACCTCAGTAAATAAGTGATGGTACTTCTTGCAATCACTACTGTATTCCGCACCATTCTTATTATTCTTGGAGTAATCGTTGTTTTGCGTCTGGTTGGTCAGCTGATGATTGCAAAAAGAAATGTTCAGGAAGAAAAAGACATGCTTCAGAAACAGCGGCAAAACGAAAAAGAAGCTGCAGAAGCAAAAAGAAATTTCGGAAAAACCACGGTTGGAAAAATTGATAAACAGGCTGTTCAGGATTCAGATTATACGGATTTTGAAGAGGTGAAGGACTGAAGTTGTTTTCTCAGGATAATTGAATTAACAGTGTCTGCGCAGATGGCGCTGAAATTTGATTTGTTAAAAAATCTGAGTCGTTCAGCGTTGTTTATCTGCGGCAATCAGCGGGAATTATTACACCCATCCACTTTGTTTGAGCATCGTTAGTAGTGCAAAACAATTTTTTCGCAATTCAGACCAAAGTCTGGCGTGAATAAGTATTTAAGTCTTTTATTCACAAGGCTCCAAATTCATTTACTTTTGCGTTTCTTTGCGAAATCCTTTGCGATCTTTGCGTGAACTAACATGAAACTTATCAGAAAAATATTGGTCAGACTTTTGGGGTTAAAAGGATATCTCAGATTGATCAGTCGTGTTTACATCATTTGTATTGCCATGGGATGGATGCGTAAAAAGTATCCTGAACTTTTTTTTCTGAAAAAGTTGATTAAACCCGGTTCAACTATTCTGGATATTGGTGCAAATCTTGGTTATTATTCTTTTTTCATGTCAGTGTCTGCTGGTAAAGACGGCAAGGTTTACGCTGTTGAACCCATTCCGCTTTTTGCAGAGATCTGGAAAAAAAACATGAACAAACTGAAATTCAAAAATTATCAGCTTGCAAATTGTGCGCTGGGAAGTGAACCCAGAGAAAAAGTAAAAATGTCTATTCCGGTTGTGAACGGTGTTGTCAGACACGGTTTAACAAAAGTTGCTGCAGAAGGAGAAGATCAACAAGCTTCAGCCATGTCTTTGAAGTGGAAATGAAAAACGGTGATGCTTTGTTTTCCGAATTTAAGGCTGATAAACTGGACTTTATCAAATGTGATGTCGAGGGATTTGAGCAGTACGTAATTCCTTCACTTGAATCAACCATATCAGCCCATTTACCTGTTCTTCAGATAGAACTTTCAGGAGATGAAAACCGCAAAAAGGTTTGCGAATTTTTTGGTTAAACTTTCCTATGACATTTATATTTTGAAGAATGAGGTTCTTGTAAGCTTGGAAATAAACAATATTTTTACCGTTAATCAGGATTTCTATTTTATCCACCAGTCAAAAAAAGATCAATATAAACAGCTGCTCAAATAATTAAAAATGACACTAAAAGAAAAGTTACTTCAAAAATCAAATCTGTGGCATGTTGCCGCGGTAGGAATATTTTTTCTGATCGCTTCAGTTTATCTCTATCCGGCTTTTAAAGGATATGTGGTAGATCAGGCCGATGTCAGAAACTGGGCAGGTGCCACACAGGAGATTGTAGATTACCGTGAAGGAACCGGTGAACAAATTGGCTGGACAGGTTCTATGTTTTCTGGTATGCCTGCAACACAAATCAGTGTGATTTATGAAGGCAAAGACATTCCTGATTTTCTCAGAAAATTGTATTCGCTGTTTTTACCGAATCCAATTGCATTGGTGTTTATTTATTTCCTGAGTTTTTACATCATGGCCCGCAGTTTTAAAATTGGTCCGCTGGTTTCAATTGTTGGTTCAATCGCATATGGATTGTCATCTTATTTTATCGTCATAATTGAAGCAGGTCACAATACAAAAGCACTTGCTGTTGGTTTTGCGCCGTTGCTGATTGCCGGATTTATTTTTGCATACCGCTGGAGAAACTGGTATCTGGGTGTTGCGCTTTCTGCTTTGTTTATGACTTTTCAGTTGTCTGCAAATCACCTGCAAATCACCTATTACATGATTTTTATTTTGATTGCACTGGGTGGTGTTGAATTATACAGACACATCAAAATGCAGGGAGGAATTGCCCGATTTGCAAAAATCTCTGCAGCGCTGCTTGTTGCTTACGGTATTGGAATCATGATTAACTACGGAAATATTAAAGGAACTGCAGAGTATACTGCTGCAACTACCCGTGGAGGATCTGAATTAACAATTAAGGCTGATGGTTCACCAAGAGATCTTACTTCAGGTTTGGAAAGTGACTACATCACAGCTTGGAGTTATGGCAAAGCAGAAACCTTTACGTTCATCATTCCAAATTACAAAGGAGGAGAAACCGGTCAGATTGGTTCGGATAAAGAAAAAACTGCGCTTCTGAAATACGCGGACAGCCGTTTCAGAAATGATCTGAAAGGAATGAATCATTATTGGGGCGATCAGCCATTTACTTCCGGTCCGGTTTACATTGGAATTATTGTAGTGTTTCTTTCTTTGCTGAGTTTGGTTTATTGTAAAGAAAAAGCAATATGGCCAATTTTTGCAGTGACCATTTTAACGGTGATGCTGAGCTGGGGAAAAACTTCATGGGCTTTACTGAGTTATTTTTAGATTTTATGCCTGGTTACAACAAGTTTCGTGCAGTAACGATCGTTTTGGTTGTTGCTGAACTTTGTATTCCATTGCTGGGTGTTTTCTTCCTCCACAAATTATACACTGCTAAAGAAGAAATTCAGAAAAATCTAAAACCGTTTCTGATTGTTTCAGGTGCGGTGGTTTTTGTTATGCTTGTTTTTCTCGCAATGCCATCAGCAGTTAGTAATTTCTTAAGTGATGGTGAAAGAGAAGTGATTGCAACAGCTGATCCGGCGCAGGTTGGAGTATACGAAGAGTTTTTTGGTGAACTTGAAAAAGTAAGAATATCCATTTTCAGAAAGGATGTTGGAAGGTCTCTCATCTTTTTAATTCTTGCAATAGGAGTTATTTATGCTTATACTAAAAATGCTTTCAAAGCAAATATTGCGGTAGGTGTTTTAGGTGTATTGATTCTGACAGATCTTATTCTGGTTGATTCCAGATATCTGAATACAGAAGCATCCGGCAAAAATTACAAACAATGGATTGAAGGATACAAACAGAAATATCCATACGTTGCCGGAGATGGTGAAAAAACCATTCTTGCATTTGAGCTGGAAAAAAATCCGGCCCTTTTTATTAAACTTGATTCGGCAACAAATGCTGTGAAAGCAATTCCTGGATACGGTGAACTGGAAGCGGGTGAAAAACAACGTTTGAATGATTGGAGCACTTACAGAACGCTAAACAGATACACCAATTTCAGAGTATATGAAAATGGAAATCCATTCAACAGTTCATATACTTCTTATTTCAATAAATCAATTGGAGGATATCACGGAGCAAAACTTGGAAGATATCAGGAGCTGATTGAATTCCATCTTGATAAAAGAAATCCTGCCGTATTGGACATGTTGAACATGCGTTATAAAATTCAGCCTGTTGGAAACAATGAAGGAAAAATTGTGAACTCTTCATTCCTTGGTGAAAATCCAACTGCCATGGGCAATGCCTGGCTGGCCAAAGAAATTCAAACTGTACAAACTGCTGATGAAGAAATTCTTGCACTGAACAGCGGAAATTTATATTCTGTTAACTCTTTTGGCAGTCATAAATTATTGATCAATGGTGAACTGGATTCTGCAGCCAATGTTATTGAGTCAGATACTGTTGAACTTATTTATGTAATGGGAATTGACAGTGCAGGAAATATGATGTCAGATACTGTTCCTGTTCAGATTCCATATCAGGCAGTGACAGCTGATATGCCGCTGGCGTTTATACTTGGACCTCAGGGTGCAAACTGGGATTATGTAGTCAATGTCGATTCAACTGAAATGCCTTTGGTTGGTGTGAAATCTGAAGGCAGAGCAGGTTGGGATCCAAATAAAACAACTATTGTTCATCAGGAATTTAAAGCAAATATTTCACAGGATTCCTATTCCGGAAATGGTACTATCGAAATGACTTCGTATCATCCGGATCATTTGATTTATAATTTCTCATCGGCAGAAAAACAATTGGTGGTATTCTCTGAAATATATTACCCGATTGGATGGAAAGCATTGGTGGATTCAAAAGAGGTTTCAATTTCAAGAGTGAATTATGTATTGCGTGCAATTGAAGTAGAAGGAGGTGATCACAAAATTGAACTAGTTTATGAAGTGCCTTCCATGAAAAGTTCTGCTGCGCTTGCGTGGGCTGGTTCTGTGTTATTATTAGTACTCATTGCATTTGGAATATTTATGGATTCCAAAGTGAAAGATGAAGTGGTGGAGGAATAGTTTTTTTTACCACGGAGACACGGAGAACATGGAGGAGCACAGAGATGGATATTAAATAGTTGAATTATGGAGGTATGTGAGGGAGGTATATACTATAGAACAGAGGGGATTACAAAATCTTATTTGAAAGATATTTCATATCAGATTATTGGAGCAGCCATTGAAGTGCATAAAAATATAGGTCCGGGATTATTAGAGTCTGTATATCATTCTTGTTTTGTGGATGAAATGATTTCAAAAGGATTATTTGTGAAGTCGCAGGTTCATGTTCCGGTATTTTATAAAGGAAAAGATCTTGGAGGAATTCTCAAATTGGATATGCTTGTAAATGATCAGATAATTGTTGAGATTAAATCTGTAGAAACCATGATTCCGTTATATCATGCTCAATTGTTGTCGTATCTAAAATTATCTCAAAAACCAAAAGGTCTTCTTATAAATTTTAATTCTGTAAACATCAAAGATCAATTGGTTGCGATGGTAACAGAAGAATATTCTAAAATTCCTTTTTAAGTATGTTTTTCTCCGTGCAACTCCATGTTCTCCGTCTCTCCGTGGTAGAAAATCACATTTTTCATTTCTGTTTTCCTCTGTGCAACTCCATGTTCTCCGTGTCTCTGTGGTAAAAACGCACACCATTTTTATCACATTTACTCTCCATAAAATCAAAATGATCACCGCCACTATAAGCACATACAACCGTGAGAAATACCTGCCGATGGTATTGGAAAGTTTGAGAAAACAAACGCTTTCCCGCTCACTGTTTGAAGTGGTTTTGGTGAATAATAATTCTCCCGGTAATACAGCAGAAATTGCAGAAAAATTCAGGCAGGAAAACCCAGATATCAGTTTCAGATACTATCTTGAAACCCAGCAGGGACTTTCATTTGGAAGAAACCGGGGCATTACCGAATCAAAAGGGAAATACATCACCTTTATAGATGATGACGCATTTCTTTCTGATAATTATCTGGAGGTCATTTATACAACGTTTGAAAAGGACAATTCATTGGCTGCAATTGGAAGTAAAATTCTTTTTTGCATTATGAATCAGTCATTCCAAAATGGGAGAATAAATATCTGAACTCGTTGCTGGGCTATTTTAATCTGGGAGATGAAATGAAAATATTTCCAAAAACAGATTATCCGCGCGGTTCAAACATGTCATTCAGGACAGATGTTTTTCAAAAGGCAGGAATGTTCAACACCGAATTAGGCCGCATTGGAAAAGGATTGGGCGGAGGAGAGGAGAAAGATATGTTCAAACGAATTTATCAGCTGAAAGATCTGAAAGTAATTTATATTCCAAATGCAGTGGTTTATCATTGCGTACCTGTAGAACGTACAACTGCTGCTTTTATAAAAAATCAAGCCATCGGTACTGGTAAAAGTGAACGTATCCGAGTTCGGCATGAAGGATTTAAATCAACACTCAGCCGGTTTATGGTGGAGTTTGTAAAGTGGGGAGCCAGTTTTATACTTTTCTTCGTTTATCTCTTCAAAGCCACGCCAGCCAAGGGAATCATGATTGTGCGATTCAGGTATTGGGTGACAAGAGGACTTCTTTCAGCGTAATTCCGGTTTTTTTATAACCTCTTATGATTAATTTCGTAAGCAGAATGTGGTTTTTGATTGATTTGTCATTTTCAAAAAACCAGAATTTTATCTGAATAAATTTTAATGAGCACAACACAAAAAATTCAAAAAGCAATTAATGAAGCAATTCAAAATGGATTGTTGTCTGAAGATAAAGGAGTACTGACTGGTTTTTCCGGAGAGAAAATGACCAATGCTTTGCAGCGCATTTCAAAAGAAATATTAGATGAGAATACCTGTTATGTTGAGGTTGGTGTTTTCAGAGGTTTGACTCTTTTGTCTGTTGCAAAAGAGATTGGAACCTGCAAAGCGTATGGCATTGACAACTTTGCTTATTTTGACAGAGATGGAAAAAATCACGGCATTGTAAAAGAGCGGATTGCTAAATTGAATCTTTCAAACGTCACCATCATCAATAAAGATTATGAAGACGCTCTGGAAAATTTAAAGAATGAAATTGGCGATAAAAAAGTGGGAGTATATTTTATTGACGGACCACATGATTACAGAAGTCAGCTGGTTTGTTTGCTGCTGATAAAACCTTTTCTTGCTGATAACGCTGTGATAATTGTGGATGACAGCAATTACAGACATGTGCGTCAGGCTAACAATGATTTTTTAAAATCGCATCCTGAATTTAAACTGGTGTTTCAATCTTACACCAAACATCATCCTCTGAATTTGCCTGAAGCACAACGCGGAGAATTTACAAAAGGCTGGTGGAACGGTGTAAACATTATGGTGAAGGATTCTGAAAATGCGCTTGCACCTTATTTTCCGCCTACATTCAGAGACCGTACCCTGTATGAAAATGAACACGGAATTCATGCAACCAGACATCCAGAAGTGGTTCCGTTTTTATTAAAAATGACCAACTTTTTTGCTCCGGTAGTTTACGCTTTTTCAAAACTGAAAAAGAAAAAAGAAGTGATCAAAGGAAAATTCACAGCAATGAATACGTACAGTGAAAATCTTTCAGGTGATGAATTCAATCCTTCTTTGAAATAGATGATCAAAAAGGGTTTTCATATCACAGCGTTATTGCCAATGAAAGGACATTCAGAACGTGTTCCTGCTAAAAATCTGCGCCTGTTTAACGGTAAACCACTTTTTTATCATGTGCTTGAAACACTTGACAAATCAGAATATATCAATAAAATAATTGTGAATACAGACAGTGAGGAAATTGCATCAAAAGCACGTTCTGTTTCTGATAAAGTGATTATACATGATCGTCCTGAAGCAATAAGAGGAGATATGGTTTCTATTAATGAAATTATTAATCACGATGTTCTGCTTTCAGGTGATCAGTATTTTTTACAAACGCATAGCACCAATCCGCTGCTGACAGTTAGAACAATCAATAAAGCCATTGAAAAATTCAAAGAAGAAATGGATGTTATTGATTCGCTTTTTTCTGTTACAAGATTGCAAACAAGACTATATTGGAAAGATGGAAAACCAGTGAATCACAATCCGCTGGAGTTGTTGCGCACGCAGGATTTACCGCCGGTTTACGAAGAAAATTCAAACTTTTATATTTTCACCAGAGACTCATTCATAAATTCCGGTAAAAAAAGAATTGGATTAAAACCATTGATGTTTGAAGTGGACAAACTGGAAGCACAAGACATAGATGAGCCGGCAGATTTTCTTCTGGCAGAAGCATTACAAAAATTAAACCTGGTAAAATAAATCGGGATGACATTAAAAGAAAAAATAAGAAAAGGCGAACTCACTCTTGGAAGCTGGGTAACTATTCCGCATCCTGCAGTAGTTGAAATTATGGCTACCGCCGGTTTTGAATGGCTGACTATTGACATTGAACATTCTGCCATTGACATTCAGTCAGTGCAAAATCTCATTATAGCCATCCAGGGAAAAGGCATGAAAGCGCTGGTGCGAGTTTTTGCAAATGATGAAGTGATAATCAAACGCGTTCTTGATGCTGGTGCTGACGGAATTATTGTACCCATGATCAAATCAAAAGCAGAGGCTCAGCGCATGATTGATTTTGTTTACTATCCTCCAAAAGGTAAACGCGGAGTGGGGTTGAACCGTGCGCAGAATTACGGAATTGGTTTTGATGCCTACAAAGAAAAATTAGAGAAGGAAATTATTGTCATTGCGCAAATTGAACATATCGACGCTATAAAAAATCTGAAAGAAATTCTTTCGGTTAATGAAATTGATGCAACGCTGATTGGTCCGTATGATTTATCAGCCTCTATGGGAAAACCCGGTGAGTACACACTGCCTGAAGTGAAAAAAGCAATCAGTGAGTACGATGAAATTTGTAAATCACTTGGTAAGCCTATGGGTGCGCATGTCATTTCATCTGACCATAAACAAACCAAAGAAAAAATGGCAGCAGGGTATTCTTTCCTTGCATTTTCGCTTGATTTTTTCTTTTTGGGAGACAAGGCGCGTGAAGAAATGAAAAATCTGAAATCATGAAGAAAGTAGCGGTATTTGGCGGATCCGGATTTCTGGGGACCTATCTGGTAAATGAACTTCTGAAAAGAAATTATGAAGTCCATTCTTTTGATTTGAATGCCCCTTCAGATGATACAGGCGTCAAGTTTACCAAACTCGATATTCTTGACAGAACAAAAATCAGTGATGCTTTTGCAGCGGTGAAATTTGATATTGTTTACAATCTTGCCGGTTTTGCCAATCTGGATAAAGCTGTTGAATTTCCGGTTGAAACTGTGCAGCTGAACGTAATGGGAAATCTTTACATACTGGATGAATGCAGGAAACACAATGTCTCCAGATATGTTTACGCAAGCAGTGCATATGCTATGTCTGACAAAGGAACATTCTACGGAATTTCCAAATTGTCATCTGAAAAAATCATTGAAGAGTATGGTGAAAAATACAAATTACCATTCACTATTCTGAGATATGGTTCCATATACAGTGAGCAGAATTTTGAAAACAACTACATTTTTAATCTGGTAAAAAAAGCCATTGAAAAGGGCGAGATTAATCATGAAGGAGATGGAAATGAAATCAGGGAATACATTCACGCGGCGGATGCAGCAAAATTATCTGCAGACATTATTGAGAAAAATGATTTCGTCGGAAAACATCTGATTCTAACCGGCGTAGAGCGAATCAAACGGGTAGAATTATTCAACATGATCAATGAAATTCTCGGCAATAAAATAAAAATCAATCTGGTGAATGACGGGTATAAACATCATTATAAATACACACCGTATAGTTTTATTCCGCAGGAAAGTCAGAAATTAATTCCCAATCCATACATTGATATGGGGCAGGGAATTCTGAACTGCATCAGAGAAGTGCACAAAAAATGAGTTGGAAATTTCTTTCATACCCTTTAAACGACAAAGCCTTTGGCTATGGAAATGGGGAAAGGTTTAAGCTGAATGCTGTTCGCTCCATTTGCTGCGGAGATACCAGCAATAACTCCGCTTTTTCAATGCCTTCACATTACGGAACACACATTGATTTTCCGTTTCATTTTTCTGATCATGGAAAAAAATCAAGTGATTTTGAAGCATCAGATTTTGTTTTCGATCATGTTGGTGTTTCTGTGTTAAATCAGGCAATTCCTGTTCATGATTTTCTGATAAAAAATGAAAATCTTGCAGTAGAACACCTTGAAAAAAATATCGAATTACTCATAATCAAAACTGGTTTTTGTGCAAAGCGATACACGGATGAATATTGGGAAAGAGGGTATGGATTTCATAAAGAGACAGCCGCTTTTTTAAAAAATAAATTTCCTGCTTTGCTTTGTATTGCGTTTGATCTGATTTCACTGAACTCTTATCAAAATCGTCCTGCGGGACGTGAAGCGCACCTGGAGTTTCTGATGACGCAAAATATTTTGATTGTTGAAGATGTGGATCTCAATACCATTCAATCGGACACTAAAATAAAACAGATTGTCATTGCACCTTTGCACATTGAAAATGCAGATGGCGCACCCTGTACCATACTTGCGGATATTAATGAAAATTAAAGCTATTTTCTACGATTTTGACGGCGTTATCAAAGACTCTACTGATATAAAATCAGCTGCTTTCCATTCCCTGTATTCTCCATTTGGTGAAAACTTGGCAAATAAGGTGGTTGCTCATCATCAGGCACATGGCGGAGTTTCGCGTTTTGAAAAAATTAAACTTTATCATGCAGATTTCTTAAATATTCATTTGACAGAAAATGAAATAAGCGATTGGGCAAACCGGTTTGCTGAACTTGTTTTTCAAAAAGTGATTGAGTGTAATTATGTTGCGGGTGCATTGGAATCAATTGAATTGTTAAGTAAAAAATACAGTCAGTTTATTGTTACAGGAACACCTGAAACGGAAATTCATCAAATACTCGAAAAGCTTGGAATCTGGAAACATTTCAAAAAAGCTTATGGTGCACCAGCCACAAAAACAGATATCTGTAAACGAATTCTGAAAGAAGAAAATTTACAGCCGGATGAAGTGGTATTTATTGGTGATGCAACAACAGATTACAACGCTGCCAAGGACTGTGGTTTGCATTTTGTTTTGCGTGAACATCATGAGAACTTAATTTATTTTAAGGATAAGGATGTTGCCAGAATCAAAGATCTGTCGAAATTTGAATCCGTAATAAACCAATTTAATTCATGAAATTAGCTATCACATCTCCCTCTTTTTCAAAAAATCCGGTTCTGGTAGCTGAAGCCAGAAAGTTGGTTCCTGATTGCAAAGTCAATGAGAAGGGAATTCTGTATTCAGGCAAAGAGCTGATTGATTATTTAAAGGGATATGATGTTGCAATTATTGGTCTGGAAGAAATCAACAAAGAAGTTGTTGACGCATTGCCTGAATTAAAATTCATTAGCAAATATGGTGTTGGTTTGAATAACATTGATTTGGATTATTGCAAGTCAAAGGGACTGCCAATAGGATGGACAGGAGGAGTGAACAGATTATCTGTTGCTGAAATGGTGATAGGAAATGTGATTTCATTATTCAGAAATCTCTATGTCACTTCCAACCTTTTGAAAAAGGAGAATGGCTGAAAAACGGTGGCAGACAACTTTCCGGAACAACAGTGGGAATCATTGGAGTGGGGCATATTGGAAAAGAACTGATTCGTTTGCTGAAACCATTTGAATGTAAAATTTTGGTGAACGATATTATTGATCAGACATCTTATTACAAAGAGGTTGGAGCAACAGCTGTGAGCAAAGAAGAAATTTTTGCAAAATCAGATTGGGTAACTATTCATACACCTTTGGATTCATTTACGAGAAATATGGTGAATGAAAAAATGTTGTCACTGATGCAGCCACATGCGTTGTTAGTTAATGCAGCGCGCGGAGGAATTGTCGATGAAGTAGCTCTAAAAAATGCGCTGAAGAATCTAAAAATCGGCGGTGCTTTTCTCGATGTGTATGACATTGAACCTCCAACAGATATAGAACTACTTGAAATTCCAAACCTGATATGCACACCACACATTGGTGGTAACTCCAAAGAAGCTGTTATGGCTATGGGCATGAGTGCTATCGGGCATTTGAAAGGGTATGTAGAGGGGAGATGAAACGGTTATTGAGTACAATATTTTTTAAAGTTTTATTCACCTGGATTCGTGTTAAAGAATCGTTTTACCGGTTCAGAAATAAAAACAAAAAGAAAATTCTGATTTATACAGACTCACGCGGTCATGAAATCACCAGACTGAAAAACAAGCATAATCCTTTTTCATCGTACGCCAACTATTTCATTAAGAATTATAATACGACTACCCAAATTTGTCCTGAAAAGCATACTACACTGTATGATTTTTTGTACTTTATGAAATATAATAAATCAACTTTTGATTATGTGATTTCACATACCGGGGTTGTGTGTTTCGCACCACGACCTTTTTCACAAGGTCAGGACGTTATAAAACTGAAAAGAAATAAAATAGTTGATCTCTTTGGAGAAGAAAACTACCAGCGCATACTTCAATTTGAAGGATATCCTGAAAAATATCTAGGGGAAAAAACAACGGCAATAGTTCCTGAATTTATGCTGGATCTGATAGGTGAAGAACTAAATAAAATTCCAAATCTGATATGGATTGCGTGTAATCCGGTAATTGACGGATGGCTTGGTAATTACAACAAACCACGTCCGGAAAATCTGGGAATGGTTTCTGAAAAAAGTAAAAGAACCGTAGCGCATCTGACTGATCAAAAAGTAGTAGATATTACAACCTGGTCTGAATCTGAAATCAGAAAATATACCTGTGATAATGTTCATTTGACTCAGGCCGGCATGGATAATTTGCTCGAATCCTGCAGAAAATTTATTAAGTAATTCATCCAACATGAGCTACTTCTTTTCTGTTTCTTACCTTTGAATCAAATATCTCAAATGGCTAATATTCTCAGAACAATTGCAAAACAACTTATTCCTTTAAGTATTCTGGAACAACCCGGAAAAAGAAAAGGGTTTGACCGGGAAGAACTGAAAAAGCTGAAAGATAAATTCAAAGGAAAAAGATGTTTCATTGTTGGAAACGGTCCTTCACTGAATCAACTGGATTTATCTCTACTGAAGAATGAGTATAGTTTTGCAGTCAACGGAATTTTTTATAAAACCCGTGAAATGGGATATAAGCCATCATTTTATGTGGTTGAAGACCGTCATGTGATGGCTGATAACATTGATGAAATCAACAAGTACGAATGTGATTATAAGTTTTTTCCGAGCGCCTACAAAAAACAAGTGACCAATTTTAAGAATGTTTATTTCTTCAATATGGATGTAGGATTTTACGTGGATCGCAGCAAACATTTTGAAAAAAGCAGATTCAGCAAAGATTGTTCAGAAGTGATTTACTGCGGACAATCTGTGACCTTTATAAATCTTCAACTGGCTTATTACCTTGGGTTTTCAGAAATTTATCTGATAGGAATGGATTTCAATTATGTAATTCCGGATTCAGTGAAAATGATCAAAGGAGCGGTGATTGAAAGCACAGAAGATGATGTCAATCACTTTCATCCGGATTATTTTGGTAAAGGAAAAAAATGGCATGATCCAAAACTTCACAACGTACTTCAGAGTTACAAACTGCACAAAAAAGTTTTTGAAGAAGACGGACGTAAAATCTTTAATGCTACCGCCGGCGGAAAACTGGAAGAATTTGAACGTGTTGATTTTCATCAGTTGCTGAAAGGGAAATAATACGGTTTGACTTTCTCCTCTTGTTTGAATATCTTTGGGCTATGCCCAAAACAAAACATTTTCTTTTTGTTCTGCTTGTTTTCACCGGTTCATTATCATTTGGCCAGCTTGAAAAACATATCTGGCATTTCAATACAACAAATAAAGGTTTATTTTTTGATCCGGGAAATTCATTTATACCAGTCGTTACAAATTCCAGTTATACTCCTTTTGGCGGTGAAGGATGCGGTGTAGTCACACATCCAATAACGGGTGTCCTTCAATTTTATTCAGACGGAATGATTTGTGCAGACAGAAATGATGATGTCATGCCGAATGGTTCGGGTTTATCTGGTTTATCTTCTTCAATCAGCAATGGAAAGGCTTGTCTTGTTCCGGGTTATTGTGACCGTTATTATTTATTCAGCAATTCATACACGCATGAAGCCAACACTACCGGTTCAGTTTATTACAGTGTTGTAGACATGAATTTGGTTGGCAACGGCGTTGTTGGAAATGAACTTGGAGACATTCTCGCAGGTCAGAAAAATATTTTTGTTGCAACAGGGATTTCAGAAGCAATTGAAATTATTCCAAAAACAAATTCACATGAATATTGGCTCTTGATTGGAAAGAACGTAGCCAATCAAATTGAAATTTATAATGTAACTGCGTCCGGAATATTACTTCACTCTACCTATAATTTGCCATATGTACTCAGTGATATGCGGGCAATGGTATATTGTGAGCAAAACAATAAAGTAGCTTTGGCAAGTTGTATTGAAATGAATCCAACCGTAATTATGGATTTTGATCCGGCAACCGGAATTGTAACATCAACTTTTCAAATTCCTGGAACACCATTTGGAACGTCACCTTTATACTGGATGGGTACAAACGCTTTGGAGTGGTCTCCTGACGGAACAAAACTTTATATAGGTAAATACAGGACTTCGAGTCCTTCCGGCGGCGGAAAATTATTTCATTACGATTTGGATTTGCCTGCAAATCCTCCGCAGATTCTTGTTAATCTGGGAACAAATTCCAGTATAGTTTCCCGCGGTTTAAGACTTGCACCAGACGGAAAAATCTATTACATGTATACAAATCCTTCAGGTATTGTTCAGCAACTTGGAGTTATTCATAATCCTGACGGAGATTTTGCAAGTTGTAATTTTCAGTCTAATTTTCTGAACATGGGAATTAATCTGGGCAATTCAAATTCATTTCCGTTTTTTTTAAACTGGAACAATACGCTGCCTGAAATTTCGGACACGCTGATCTCATTTGCATGTGAATTACCGGCTTCATTTTCATTTACACCATTGGCCGGAATCACAGATTTTGAAAACGATAATCTTAGTTTTTCAGTGGACAATATTTCAGGAGGAACAGTTTCTGTTTCAGGTTCAGATATTTTATTTACACCAACACCTGGCTTTGTCGGATTAACGTCGTTTGAAGTTGTTTATGAAGATGATTTTTGTTTTCCTTTAACAGATTCATTTGTTGTAGAACTGGAGGTTGATATGACAGGTGGAACACTGAATTTGCTTGATCAGATTGAGGCGTGTGAAAATGAAACTGTTATTTTGAA
Organism: Crocinitomicaceae bacterium; assembly: GCA_016719925.1. GTDB lineage: Bacteria > Bacteroidota > Bacteroidia > Flavobacteriales_D > Crocinitomicaceae > JADJGJ01. The sequence continues at coordinate 34,673 of JADJYC010000001.1, forward strand.
TGCAGGAGGTTCATTTGCTTCTTATTTGTGGTCAACATCAGAAAGCACATCTCAGATTTCCGTTAATTCACCCGGTATTTATTCCGTTGAAGTTGCAACTCTTTCAGGCTGCACCGCATTTGATACAACTGAGGTAATTTATTTAACAGCACAGCAGTTGAATCTGGGACCTGATATCTCAACTTGTGAAGAGGAAGTAATTATAACTGCAGGAATTTTCAATGGAGATGTTATTTGGTTTGACGGTTCTTCCGGTTCATCAGTGTCAGTTAGTGCTTCTGGTTTAATTTATGCTGACGGTGTTGATTTGAATGGCTGTTCAAGCTCAGATACTTTGCAGGTTGTAATGTTCCCTTCTGATCCGGTTGATTTGGGTGATGATATGTTGATTTGTGATGAACCGGTTTATCTGGTTGCTGCCGGATATTCATCCGTTGTTTGGAGTACAGGAGATTTTACAGATAGTCTTCTTGTAAATTCAGAGGGTTTGTATACCGTTGAAGCAACAAATAGTTTTGGTTGTACCACATCTGATGAAATTGAAATTGATTATATCGAGGTTAGTTCTGTTTCTTTAGGCCCTGATATTTCAACGTGCTCTGACAACTCAATCAATTTGCACACAGGAAATACTCAAGGTTCATTTTTATGGTCAGACGGAAATACCGGCGAATCAATTTTAGTTGAAGAATCAGGAGTTTATTTTGTAGAACAAACAGTTTGCGGAATTACCATTCGTGACAGTATAGAAGTCACAATTAATACGTTGGATAAAGTTGTTTTTATTCCCAATGCTTTTACACCTGACGGAAATAATTTAAATCCTGTTTTTGTTCCGGTGATTGCAGAAACGGGAAGTATTATCAGTTATGAGCTTCATATATTTGACAGGTGGGGTGGAGTAGTTTTTCATTCTGAAGTAATCAATGAATTCTGGAATGGCACAAACAGCAAAGGTATAGTTCAAGACGGGGTATACACATATCGAATTGCCATAGAATATGATTGTCCGGAAGATCCGTACTGGGTTAAATTCGGACATGTAACTGTACTTAAGTGATATTAAGAAAGCAAGGTTCACAACTGTTTTGTTAATTCAAGTTAATACAGATACTTTCCTGTAAATTTGAAGTTGAATCAGAAAGTATGGGAATCATCCAACGTCAGGCCTTACGCAATTCACTCATCAATTTTATTGGTGCCGGTTTTGGAGGTTTGACGCGGCTTATTATGCCGTTGGTAACCCGCAACAATACTGAGCTTGGTTTGTTGAGTATACTTGATTCAGTTTCCGGAATTTTTGTGGCAGTATTAGGTTTAGGTTACCATCAGGTTTTACTCAAAATATTTCCGAAATACCGGAATCCTGAAAACGGCCATTATGGTTTTTTTGTACTGGGTATTTTTTTCTCATTTCTGGGAATAACAATCAGTTTTCTTGTTTTTATTTTATTCGGAGATCAATTGCTGCGTGTTGAAACAGACATTACCTTATTTCAGCGATTCTCGTTTCTGATTTTTCCAATGATTTTTTTCCGGATTATTTTTTTGAATGTAGACAGTTATGTAAGAATGCTCTACCAGACATTTATCGGAGTTTTTCTGGAGACATTTCTGAGCAAGGTTGTGATTGCAGCATCCATTGGTTTGTATGTTTTATTGTGGATCGATTTTGAACAGTTTGTTTATCTGTATGCGTTTTCATTTTGCATTCCGGGTTTTGTTGTTTTGATTTTTGCTTTCTTCAAAACAGAGAAAATCACCTTGCCTTCAAAAGAACTTTTTGTACCGGCAGAACGCAAGAAAATTTATGAGTATGCGCTCTTTGGAATGCTGATGGGAGCTTCTACTTCTATTGTTTTATACATTGATCAGCTTATGCTTGGAAAAATGTTGTCATTGGAAGATGTTGGAGTATACAGCATTTTGTTTTTTGCTGCCAGATTTATTTTAATTCCTTCAACAGGAATAAACCGCATTGCACAAGTAATTTTAGCTGAAGCCTGGCTTAGAAATGACAAAGAAACGATTGAAGATGTTTATACCAAAAGTTGTGTCAATCAATTATTGATTGCAGCGTTTCTTTTAGGAGTGGGATGGACCTTACTGGATCCTGTTTTTTCTTTGCATTATAAATTTGCGGCATTTGCTGACAATAAAGAACTTTTTTTAATTCTTGGAATTGGTGTGTTGGTTGAAATGAGTACAGGAGCAAACAGCGCAGTTATCTCTACATCCAAACATTATAAATACGGCATGTATTTTACAGTTGTTCTGGCAATTTTGGCAATCGTATTAAATTATTTTCTGATAAAGGAATATCAGCTTGTAGGAGCTGCTGTGGCTACAACGCTTGCCATGACAGCGGTGAACATACTCCGCTGGATTTTACTTTACAAAGCGTATGGATTGCAGCCGTTCAATTTTAATTTTCTGAAAGCGGTTATTCTGTCCGTTGGATTTTTGCTGATGTGTTATTTTGTGGATTATAATGCAAGTCCGTTTTTGAAAATTTCTCTAAACCTGCTTGCTGGTACCATAATTTTCTGGGGACTAGTGGTTGGTTTACACCTTTCTGAAGACGTAAACAAATGGTTGCTAAAAATGAAGAATAAGTTTTTCTGATTTACCCGCAGATATCGCAAATTAATTACACAGATTTTCGCAGAGATAAAAATTGGATCTGCGTTTTTTTCTTCGCAACAATCAGCGCCAGTCAGCGGGAATTAATAATGAAGAATAAGCTTTTCTGATTTATTCTTTTTTCTTCTTTTTATCTTTCTTTTTCTTTCCGCCACCTTCTTCAGTACCTCCGTTTTCTGTTGTTCCGTTATTGGTTGGTTTAGAACCGTCAGGTGCAATTTCCTCTCCAAACTCATTGTAATAATGTTCTTCCAGCAGCACATCTTTTTTATATGTAGCAGTATATTTCATGGTGTTTTTGTCATCCTGATAATACTCTTCAAAAATACCGTGACGCATGTCGCCTTTGTAATTTTCAACCGTCCATTTTTTCCGTCCATATAGAAACGCTTGAACTCTCCTTCTCTTAATCCGTTTTCATGAAATTCAGTATAAAATAATTCACCCGTGTCATAATAATAGCTGGAAGGCCCTGTTTTTTTATCGTTTACATATTGCTGTTCTGACTCAACTTTTCCATCTTTGAAATAGGTCACATACGTTCCGTCAAACTTTCCGTTTTTGTAGCCGATTTCTTTTTTAATTGTTCCGCCCGGATAAAATTCCTGCTTTTTCCCGTTCAGTTGCCCCATTTTCCACATCTCAATTTTTTCAATGGTAGAATCAGGGAAATAATAACGCTGTTCACCGTCAGCAGCGCCCATCACAAATGTTTTTTCCCATTTCAGTGTTCCGTCTTCTCGAAAAAATTTCCAGGTTCCGTCTTCTTTACCTTGTCCTGTGGTATCATGACTTCTGACCAGATTGATGTTTCCGTTTTCATAATAAACGGTATCAACTCCATATGACCACCCATTTTTGTATTCCAGTAACATCCAAAGATTTCCGTTGTTGTGGCATACTTTACATCTGCCTGAATAAACTGCTTGAGTTTTTCTGTTGTAAACCACATCCTTGTCTTCTCCATTGATGTTTACCTTGTCAACATAAACAAGGCTTTCGCAATCAGCTACCATTCTGAATCTGGGGTCACGGCACACAGGTGGTTTAGGTCCTTCTTTAGGTTTGTCTTCAGGCGTTACAATACCCTGACCAAATGAAAAAGAAGTCAGCAACGTGATTAATACCAGCAAAAATGATTTCATACAGAAGTGATTTGAGCGCTTAAATTAGTAAAAATTAAGCTTCAATTTTTATGCCGGGTTTTGTCCGGTGAAATTGGACTGCAGAATTTGCCTTACTTCAGCCGGAATAGAAATTGTCTTACCCTGATGATAATCAAGACAAACAATAACTGATTCACCATAGGTTTTCAAAATCTTATTCTGATCGAAAACGTGATAGGAGAGTGTAAAACTTTTTTCACCAATATGGATACAGTTTACTTCAACCTTTATCTGATCTGTGAGATAAACCGGAACATGGTACTCAATGGTATTTTTCTTTACAATAAACCCAAACTTTTTCCAGTCCCAGTCTTTGCCAAGACCACCAACAAAAAAGCCAATGCGCGCTGATTCAAAGTAATGAAGATACGCAGCATTGTGAACGTGGCCTCCCATGTCAACATCGGCAAAACGAATCTGAACAGCTGTGCTTATCATTTATCAAGGTTTTCGAAAACTGAATTGTTGCTTTTGAATTCAGGAACAATTTCTTTCATCAACTGCACAATCTCATTGTTGTTCTGATTACCAAACAACGCTGTGAGTTGTGAAATAGTTCTGGATATCTCTTCAAAATCATATTCACGAACCTTTGCCACAAGAATCTGCGGATGATGAGTAGGAATTGTATTTTCTTCTTTAGTTAGTAATTCTTCGTAGAGTTTTTCACCGGGTCTTAAACCTGTAATTTTTATCTGAATGTCTTTGCCGGGTTCAAGGCCACTGAGTTTAATCATTTTTATAGCCAGGTCATAAATCCTTACGGACTCACCCATATCAAAAACAAAAATCTCTTTTCCTTTACCAATCATGCCAGCTTCAAGAACCAGCTGACAAGCTTCAGGAATAGTCATAAAATAACGGGTGATATTTTTATCAGTAACTGTTACCGGTCCGCCTGCTTCAATTTGTTTTTTAAAGAGCGGAATTACTGAACCATTGGATCCAAGTACATTTCCAAAACGGGTTGTAATGAATTTTGTTTTTCCAATTGAATTTGCTGACTGTGCATAAATTTCAGCAATTCGTTTGGAGCATCCCATGACATTGGTAGGGTTAACAGCCTTATCAGTTGAGATCATGACAAATTTTTCTACCTTATATTTTACTGCCAGATCAACCACATTTTTTGATCCCTGCACATTGGTCAGCAATGCTTCTGACGGATTGTCTTCCATCAGCGGAACATGTTTGTATGCCGCAGCATGAAAAACATATTGAGGTTTGAATGTCTTGAATACATTTTCAAGCCGCTCCGGATTTCGGATATCTGCAATAACAGATTCAGTAATATGCTGTACTTTTTTTTCTATCAGTTCTCTTTCAAGTTCATAAATTGGAGATTCAGCCTGATCTAGTAATACCACCAGTTTTGGTGCATACTCAACCAGCTGTCTCACAATTTCACTTCCAATGCTTCCTGCGGCACCGGTTACAAGAATCACTTTGTTATTGAATTCTTCCATCAGCTTGTCCTGATCTAACTGAATGGATTCTCTGCCCAGCAGATCTTCAATGCGGATAGGTTTAATCTGACCAGTTGTAAACTCGCCGTTAATCCAGTTTGTTGGTGAAGGCACATTTAATGTCTCAACATTATTTGCCAGACAGGTGTCAATTAAAAGTCGTTTGTTTTTGTTATCCGGATTTTTTATTGCAAGAATCATCTTGCGGATATTTTTCGATTTTAAAACATGATCAAGTTGTGAGGTATGATAAATTGGTAATCCTTCCAGTGAACTTCCTGCCTTCTTTTTATCATCATCTATAAAACAAACTACATTACCTTCCAGATTAGCTTCCTTATCTAACGTGTGCTTTGTAATCAATCCGTAAATACCTGCGCCGTAAATTGCAGTGGGCAGTGTTTGTTTGGCACTTTTAATTCCTTCAAGATATAACAGTTTAATTGCAAATCTGAATACAAGCAGAAAACAAATGGTAACAAAAAATTCTACTACCAGAATGGACAACGGAAACAGAAATAATCCATCAACCCAGATAAATTTAAAACTGGAAATCAGCGCGAGAATTAAAGTGCCGAAACCAACTGAAAATATAACGCCCTTAACATCCTGAGAACTTGTATGTCGTAAAATGCTGGTGTGAATCTTGAACAGAAAATAACACGCAGCTCTTACGCAAATAAATACCGGTAAACCTGTAATGAAAGTTTGATATTCTGAATTAAACGGAAGGTTTGATGTGTCAAACCTAACCAAATAGGCAACTACCAGTGAGGCGACTGCAATGATCACATCTATTCCAAAAACAGCCCAGCGGGGCGTAATATGTTGCGGTATCCTGATCACCTTACAAAAATAGGTCTAATACTACGTACTACGTATAAAATTCAAAAAAGATAGCGTTTGATTTATTCAACTGCCCGGTTCAGTCATTAACGCAAGAAGGATCAGAATAAATTTGCTGAATTTTTAACCTGATTAAGATACTCTGTAAACCTTGTGAGTTCTGATTTGCGCTCCTCATCCGCAAGTCTGGCAGGAGAGAAACTGATGAACGGGTTTTTGGTCTGCATTCCAACAAAATAAAACATACCATGATGCACCGGATAAAGAATTGTTTCCAGATTTCCGTTTTTTCCGTTTGGACCGTAGGCTATTTCAGGTCCGCCTGTAGTTAATACAGCAAAAGAAATTTTATCTTTAAAAGTTCCGGAGTCATAAACTCCTTTACCTGCTCCGTATGAAAAACCCATGGCAAATACTCGGTCAACCCATCCTTTCATGATAGCCGGCACACCAAACCACCACAAAGGGAAAGTAAAAATCAACGTATCACACCATAGAAATTTTTCCATTTCTGCTTTTACTTCCGGCGTGAACAAATCTTTCTGAAAGGCATTGGTTTGTTCAGCCTGATATTTAAAAAAATCAGGATTGGATAATTCAAGAAAATCATGTTTATCTCCAACCGGATTAAATCCCATATTGTACAAATCACTCACTTTAACTTCAGCACCTGCAGTTTGAAAGTGAGCAACAGCCTGATCTTTCAATGCTGAGCAAAAACTCTTTTTTTCAGGATGAGCGTGGATGATCAGTACTTTTTTCATCTCAATAAATTAATAAATAGATGGATATTTTTGAGGATCAGTTTCCTGCATCAGTTTATAAATTTCATCAAAAATAGTTTCCGGATTTGGTTTGGAAAAATAATCTCCGTCTGTTCCGTAAGCAGGTCTGTGATCTTTTGCAGAAATTGTTAATGGTTCAGAATCCAGATGGAAATATGCTTTTGTTTTACTAAAATCTGATCAAGCAGATATGCAGTTGCACCACTTTCCACATCTTCATCCACAATCACCAGTCTGTTTGTTTTTTTAAGAGATTTTGCAACATCTCCCGCAATGTCAAAAGGAATTAATGTTTGTGCATCAATCAGTTCAACAGAAACAGAAACTTCAGCCAATTGTCTGACAACATCCTGACAAATGTTGAATGTTGATCCGTAAGAAACAAGTGTAAGATCTGATCCTTCCTGCACTGTTTCTACAACTCCCAAAGGCTCATAGAATTCACCGTAATTTGAAATTGCTTTTTCTTTGATGCGGTATCCGTTCAAAGGTTCAACAACTAAAGCGGCATCATCTGAAGCTAAAGGGTATTATAAAAACCGGCAGCTTTTGTCATGTTTCTGGGCACGCATACATACATGCCGCGAACAGCATTAATGATCATCCCCATGGGTGAGCCTGAATGCCATACGCCTTCCAGGCGGTGACCACGTGTTGAAATAATTAAAGGAGCTTTTTGTCCGCCTTTGGTGCGGTATTGAACTGTTGCAAGATCATCACTCATAATCTGAATTGCATACAACAGGTAATCCAGATATTGAATTTCAGCAATTGGTCTTAACCCTCTCATTGCAAGTCCTATTCCCTGACCAATAATTGTACATTCTCTGATTCCGGTATCAGAAACACGGATTTCTCCAAATTGTTCCTGCATGCCTTCCATACTCTGATTCACACCGCCAATTTTTCCAACATCTTCACCAAAGCTGATTACTTCAGGATATTTATTAAAGTTTGCTTCAAAATTATTTCTCAGAATCAAACGTCCGTCAATCATTTCATCTGCGCTGGTTTGTGCCTGAACGGGTTTATGTTGAGTGCAGACTGTGCAGATTGTGAATAGAGGTAAGAAGAATATTTATCGCTGTTTTCATTTGTTTTATTTTCAATGAATGCAATCAACTGTTGTTTTGCAGATGAACTTTCACCTCGCATATAACGCAGTGCTTTTTTAGCAGCAGCAAAAATATCACGCTTGATGGGATCCATTGTCTTGCGCAAATCTTCAGCGAGTTTTTGGATGAAAGATCCATTGGTACTTTCTGTTGACATTTGATTCAACAATTCGCAAACCAACGTAACATCTGATTTTAACTGATCATTAAATTCTTTCCACGCTTCACTTTTTTGTTCACGTACAGTTTTTTTGCCTGCTCGTCAATTGCATTCAGTTCATCCGGCGCAGCCATTTCCGTTTGCAGAATGAACTCTTTGAATTTTTCAATGCAGTCCATTTCATTTTCCCATTTCAAACGTTCAGCAGATTTATATCTTTCATGTGAACCTGAAGTGGAATGGCCTTGCGGTTGATTTACTTCTTCAACGTGAATGAGAACCGGTACATGTTCTTCACGACAAATTTTTATCGCTTTTTCATAGGTTGCACAAAGATCTGCATAATCCCATCCTTTGGTTTTGAAAATTTCATAACCCGGTTTGTCTTTAGTGCGCTGCATTCCTGATAATGCTTCAGAAATACTTGATTTGGTTGTCTGATATTTTTTTGGAACTGAAATTCCGTATCCGTCATCCCATACTGAAATTGCAAAAGGAATCTGCAATACGCCTGCTGCATTAATTGATTCCCAGAAAGGACCTTCAGAAGTGCTGGCATCACCAATAGTTCCAAAGGCAACTTCATTTCCTTTGTTGGTGAAATTGGTCATGTGATGAAGTGCCTTGTTGTTTCTGTAAATTTTTGAAGCAAGTGCAAGTCCAACCAAACGGGGCATTTGACCACCGGTAGGAGAAATATCAGCAGAAGAATTTTTTTGCTGCATCAGATTTTTCCACGTTCCGTCTGCATTTAAACTGCGCGTAGAGTAGTGGCCTCCCATTTGTCTTCCGGCTGATGATGGTTCTTTCTCAACATCCGTATGCGCATACAATGCCGCAAAATATTCTTTCACAGTAAGTGCTCCGATAGCCATCATAAAAGTCTGGTCACGGTAATAGCCTGATCTGAAATCACCATTGCGGAATTGTTTTGCCATTGCAAGCTGCGCGACTTCTTTTCCGTCACCAAAAATTCCAAACTTTGCTTTTCCTCCCAATACTTCTCTTCTGCCCAATAAAGAACATTCTCTTGAAATACGTGCAAGTCTGTAATCCTCTAATACTTCAGCAATGTATTTTTTGTCTGTCTGATTAAGTACATTTTGTGCCTGTGCCATGCTGTGTGCTGTTTTGGACCTTAAAGTTAACGAAAATCAACGCAATCAAACTCCCTTGCAGGAAATTTGTTGGTAAGTCACTAACTGTGTTGATTAAAATGGAAATTTTTCTTATCAGAATCTGTCTCCCTGACCTGAGCTGGACTCCTGAATGTTAGCCGCTTGTTTCAGTCTTCCGAACTTGTAATAGATACCTGCTTTGAATGTGGTAAATTCATATTGACCTTTACTTGAATAAATAAAATTGCTGTAGTAATCAGTTGAATTACTTTTTGGCGGAATGATATTGGCAACATCCACATATAATTGAACATCACCCTTTTTATATTTTTTTGTCACACGCAGTCCCCAGTTAGCTCTGACGTTGGATATAGACCAGGCTGAACCCCATCTCATTACATGCAGTGTATTCATGATACTGAAATCATTTTTCAGATTAAAAGTCAGATAAGAGTACGCACCAAAACTGATGGCAGAAAATTGATCGCGTTTGAATTCAGGTTTAAATTCATACATATTGTAACTGACCCAGAAAGAATTCCACCCGCTGAGCCATTTTTTTATCTGAACCGGAATATTCACATCAGCGCCGTATGATTGAGTAACCTTAGCATTCCAAGGTGTTGTAATACTTAAAAAACTGGAGTCATCAATGAATGAAATCTGAGAAATTGGATTTTGGGCATTCGAATAATAAACAGAAAAACTGTAGTTGTCAAAAAAGTCAAAATCGAATCCAAAACTTTGTTTAATGGATGGCTGTAAATAAGGATTTCCGTAAGAGATGCTCAAGCTGTCCTGCAGTTTTACAAAGGGATCATAATCTGAAAACTGCGGGCGGTTTACACCCGAATTGTAATACATTCTAATTCCAAGTTTATCATTTGGTTTGTAAAAAATACTGCCGTTTGGAAAAGGAAGAATATAAAGTGAATCAATAAATTGTTTATTCAGCGAATTGCTGTAACCGTTGAGTCCGGTGAACTCGCCGGTAATGCCGGCTCTGAAACTGAATCTGCTCCAGCTTTTGGTAATTTCGGCATAAACAGATCCAATTTTTTCTTTGTAATCATAAGAGTTCGAATAGAGGTTGTCTTCAATCCATTGATCATTTTCACGGTTGTATTGATAATACGTTTTACTGTTTCTTAAATCACTGTAATAAATTCCGGTTTGAAGCACCCAGCCGGATGTATCAAAAATATGCTCGTAATTGATTTTTAATTCACCTGCCAGAGGCTGATCAAAAGATTCATTTTTAATGCTGAACTCTGAATTTAGTCCGCTGGATTCATTCGAGAATGTGTTTGTAGCAGTACTGTTACTGCTGCCAATTTTGTGTGAAATATTCAGATTAAATTCCAGATTACTTTTATTCGAATCAGTTTCAATTTTATAATTGAGATATCCGCTGTTGTTCAGTCTTAAACCGGTTGGATCAGAAAAACCGCTTTTGTACGTTTCTAAGATATTTCCGGTGTAGTAAGAAGTCGAGTTGAAATTTTCACTTGAATTCATCCAGGAATGTCCCCTGAAACCAGCGCTTAATTTTTGTTTTTTATTTATGTGATAAGCTGCTTTCAGATTATATGACATAGAACCGTTCCAGCCTGTAAAATTACTGTTTGATGAAGTTGAACGGTCCTGATCATCTGTAGTAGTACCTTCTGTATTTGTATATCCGTTTCTCTGCGAATAATTGATTCCGATGTTTGCGCTGGTAGAGAATTTTTTTCTTTTGATGTTGATGCCTGTATTAAATGTACCTGCCGGCATTAGTTGCGTGCTCAGTCCACCGGATGCACTGATATTCATGTTGTACCCTTCCAGCGTAAAGTTTCTGGTGTAAATTTCTATGACGCCGTTTGAACTTCCCTGACCGCGGTATTTGGCTGACGGATTGGTAATAATCTCCATGCTTTCTATCATGTTTGCCGGAATAGCTTTCAGTTCATCGTTGGTAATAATAGGTTGTCTGTCAATTAAAATTAATGGAGTTCCCTTTCCAATAATTTCAATACTCTCTCCATCCGGTGATGTTAGTTTTGGTGAAGCAACTAGAATATCATAAAGTGAACTTAAAGTTTGAAGTGTTGTACCCTGAACATTGATTTTTATTCCGTCAATGGTTCGCTGAAATTCTGGTTTTTATAAACAATGTCAACGGTTTGAAGTGTCCGTTGTGATGAAAAACGGACAAGCGGAACAGAGATTAAAGATGGAGTGTATGAAAAAGGAATTATAGAATCTTTATATCCGGCCAGACTGATTTTGACATAATAATCTTTTCCCTCTTCCGCTTTGAATTCAGTTTGATAATAGGTACTGTCAATATATCCGCCTTTTACAAGTACTGAATCAGGCAGTGAATAAATAATAAATTGTCCAAACGGACTTGATGCGGAATCTACTTCAACATATCCTTCAAATTTTGTAAGCTGAGAGAATGAAGAGTGTGAACTGACAAGCAAAATTAAAAGGAGAACTATTCGCATGGTACAAAATTAAATATGCGTTGCAACATTTAACGCACCTGTCTCTTAATATTTCTAAAAATGAAATGTTGAAGATAGAATAAATCAGTATGTTTTACTTCATCATTGAAATCAACCATTTATCCTAGCACCTTGCACAAGGAAATCAGAATAGGTAATTTTGAACAAACTCATGAAAATGTTTAAAGGCTTACTTACTGTTTTATTACTTGTTTTTTCTGTTCAGATAATTGCACAACCTGGCGGCGGTGAACGGCCAAAAATTGGAACACTTACCGGTCAGGTGATTGAAGAAGTTTCTAAAAAATCAATTCCGTACGCTAAAATTTTTCTGTTGAGTGTAAGAGACAGTGCTGTGGTTACCGGAGGTTTATCTGACAGTTTGGGTAATTTTTTAATTGAAGAAATTCCCGCAGGGCCTTACATTGCCAAGATTACTTCTTTTGGATTTGCGCCGCTTTTCGTTGATTCATTATTTTTTAATCCCCAAAAACCAAGAATAGATTTAGGTAAAGTTTCTATGTCTGCAGATGCCAATCAATTAGGTGAAGTGGACGTTGTTTATGAACAACAGGAAGTAATTGCTCAAATAGACAAAAAGACTTTTAATGTTGACAAACAGCTTACATCACAAGGAGGAACAGCACTTGATGTGCTGCAGAATATTCCGTCAATCACCATTGACATGGATGGTAACATCAGTTTACGCGGAAGTGCAAATGTCACCATTCTTATAGATGGCAGACCTTCAACAATAACAGGAAGCGGAAGACAGGGGGCACTTGCTTCCATTCCTGCAAGTTCAATTGAGTCCATTGAAGTAATCACAAATCCGTCTGCAAAATATGATCCGGATGGCATGTCCGGAATTATCAATATCGTCTTAAAGAAAAGTAAACTTAAAGGATTCAACGGAAGTGTTGATCTCTCTGTAGAAAATGGAATTCCTGAATCATATTATGTTGACACCACAAATAAATTTTTAGGATTTGGTCACAACGCATCTGTCAACCTTGCTTACCGTAATAAAATTTTGAATGTTTATGGCGGGTACACTTCTAACTGGTATGAGGGCTGGAGAAATTTTGACCAAACTAATGAAACATTTTATGCTTCTGGTTATGAAAAACTGGAACAACATCGCACAGGAACACATTTGAGAAGAAGTCAGATGCTGAAATTCGGAACTGATTTTTATATCAATCCGAAAAATACAGTTGGATTTTCTTTCAACGGAAATATTGGTGCTGAAGAAAGAACAGGTGATATGTATTATTATCAGTCAGATAGTTCCGGTTTGTCAAATATCTGGCAAAGAGTCAGTGATGATCCGGGAGATAAATACGGATATGACGGAAACATTTTCTGGGCAAAAAAATTCAATACTCCTGATCACAAATTGGATTTCAGTGCACAATACTCTGCCGGGCAAAGTACAGAACTGGGTTATTATACAGAGAATATTTACAACACTTCTGACACCGTTCTCTTTTTTCCGGGATCGCTGGATCAGTTTGTTGAAGCAATAGATGGCAATTCAATAACAACCATTCAGCTGGATTATTTTCGTCCGCTGATGTTTGAAAAAAGTGTGGGTGACAGTTTGATTCGAAAACATCCCGGAAAAATTGAAACAGGTGCAAAATCAACAATCCGTCAGGTAAGCCAGGATTATTATCAGGAAACTTTTGATGTTGCTGATGAAAATTTGAATAACAAGTATGATTTTCAGGAACAGGTTCATGCTGTGTATGGAATTTTTGGTCAGGAGTTAGGAGGGACAACAGAACTTCCTGCATTAAAATATCAGATAGGTTTACGTGCAGAAATGGTGATGATCACATCTGAGGTAGATAAAGATCCTGTTGTTTATACCAACAACTATAGCTCACTTTATCCTTCATTGCATCTGGTAAAACCACTGAATAAAACTACTGAGGTTACAATGAGCTACAGCCGAAGAGTGAACAGGCCGGGATTGCAGTCACTCAACCCTTTTCCAAAGTATACAGACCCTTTTAATCTAATGGTTGGTAATCCAAAACTACTGCCTGAATATATAAACAGCGTAGAAGCAGGATTTGGTTCTTATAACAAAACACTGACTGTTACCGGTTCATTTTATTTCAGATACATGACAGATATGATTCAGCGTGTAAGAAGCATTGATTCAGCAGGAGTTGCAAGAGTTACCTGGTCAAACGTGGATGAAGCGCAGTTTATTGGTGCTGATCTGATGTTTATTTACAAACCATTCAAATGGTGGAAAATGACTTTATCGGCAAATTTCTCACAGACATATATTAATTCGACATCAGGTGACGCTGATTTGAATAACAGCGGCTTCAGCTGGTCATCCAACATGAATCAGACATTTACTTTCAGCAAAGGATGGAGCGGACAGATCACTGGTTTCTACAGATCACCCATGGTCTTAACTCAGGGCAGATCAAGACCAATGTACAGTATGGATCTGGCAATTAGAAAAACTTTTCTGAAAGACAAAATGTATGTGAATTTTAAAGTCGCTGATGTATTCAACACCAGACAATTTGGTTACCTAACTGAACAGCCGGGAATTTTTACGAGCGAAGGTTTATGGAAACACCAGTCAAGAAGATTTACAATTTCTATCGGATATAATTTCGGTACTGCTGATCCGGACAGAAAAAAGAAAGTACGTGAAGGAGGATCAGGTGAAGGGGGAGATATGGGAATGTAACTGAATTCAACTTTTAAATTATGCCTTTAATTGACAGCGTATATATTGTTACCGGAGGAACTTCCGGCATAGGAAAAGAAATTGCCAGAGAGCTGGTCATAAACTTTGCTACAGTTATTATTACAGGAAGAGATAAAACTAAATTGAAATCTGTTGCCAAAGAAATAAATGCAATTTATTATCATGCTGATGTGACAGATGATGTACAGATAAATTCTCTTTTCAATTATACCCTGCGCAAATTCGGCAGATTAGATGGAATTATCAATAATGCAGGAATTGGTGACTGGTGTCCGGTGGAAGAGGTTACACGGAAGCGGTTGCAAAATGTATTTGATGTGAATGTGTATGGTGCCGCAATGATGACCGCACGTGCGGCGGTTCATTTCAAAAAACAGAAAAAGGTGATATTGTCAATATTGCTTCTACAGCTTCAGCAAAAGGTTATGCAAACGGAACTATTTATGCAGCGTCAAAATTTGCTTTGAGAGGAATGACACAATGCTGGCAGGCAGAATTGAGGCCTTATAATATCCGGGTGATTCAGGTAAATCCGTCAGAAGTTCCAACTGCATTTGGTAAGGCTGACAGAATTGAAAAAGAGCCTGAAGAAAACAAACTCACTCCGGTTGAAATTGCCCAGGTTGTTATTTCTGCATTGAAAATGGACAACAGAGGATTTATACCTGAAGTAAATGTTTTTGCTACGAACCCGTTTTAATCAAAAGTTTCTCAGCCAGCGAGGATTTTCCACCTAATTTTAAAAGTCCGCCGTCAATTCCCTGACGTGATTTACTTTTCTGCCCTGTGCGGCGCATTGATTTGTGTAAATTGTACATAACTCATAATTTTCTTCACTGAAGTTAAATACAAAGAGCGTACCGATTTGTTCAAACTGTGTGAAAACGGCGGTTGATTGATTAAACGGAGTAATTGGAATATTGATCGCGACGCAATCAGACTACATCATCAATAACCTGCTGATTGATCTGAACCGGAGCAGCATTTCTAACTGCCTGAACCAGATTAACAATACAAAATGCCAGCATAATTATTGCATAGAGAATAAGAACAGGTCCAAATTCATCAAAATCCGCTGAACCTGGGTCACCAAGCGGGACAAGTGTTGCCAGAAAAAATAATCCGGAAATGCTCAGACCAATTATACTCATCACTTTAGCAGTTAATCTTTTGATGTTTTTTAAAGTAAATGAAAAAGTCAGAATGTAAAACAGGATGCAGATGAGTCCGGTGATTGCACCGTATTGTGTAATCTCTTTCAGTTCATAGTAATAATAACTGTCATAAATAGAAGAGTATGAATCATAATCATACAGCGTTTCCATCCACATGGCAAAATCTACTTCTTCATACCAGTTAATAAAATATCCGGTCAAAATCATTAGAAGTACAGTAACTATAAGTGATGTTACATAAAGTGCTTTCATGTCTTTTAAAGTTTGGTGCGAATATAAAAAGATCCTGTAAAAAAGAGGTTTTTATATTTGTACTTCATTTTCTGGTTGATGAAATTCTTTTATTGTTTCAGTCTGATTGTATTCATCTTTTATTCCTGTCAGGGAGAAAGCAATTCCTGCATTAATACCAGTATAGAAACGTTCAATCAGTTTATGGGGTTTCATGCCGGAAGTACAGAAAAAGATATCTACACCAATCTGGGCATTGCATCTGAAAAACATTACAGCACTGATTCAACAAAACTAATTTACGGCTATTTGTATAAACGCGATGTACCTATTGCTGTTGTGGTAAATTCACATTCAAAATTTGTAGAATCTGTCATGATGGAAGTGCTGACCTTTGGTGATGAATTCACATCAGATCTGAACGAGGCAAAAGATTTTTACAAACTGGACAGTTGTGAAACGCGTTTTTTTGGAATGACGGAAAATCAGATAAAATCTGGTTTTGATGGAGATCCGGAAAGAAAAACGGAAAACGGCGGAATTATTTTGTTGAATTACTGTAGTTCAGACTACAAAACTTGTATTACTTTTAAACTTTATCCGGAACAGGGAAATATCTGTTCTACAATAATTTTGAGTTGGAATCATTAAAAATCAAGAATAAATGAAAATTGCTAAAAATTTAAGAAACGTCTGGTTTGTTGCGGCTATTGCATCGGTTTCTATGTTTTCAGTTGCGTGTGGCGGAGATAATTCTTCTACAACAACTACAACCGAAAACAAAGATTCGATTACGGATGGTAAAAAAGGTTGTGACAAAAACAGTGCTGAAGACTGGGATAATTTCCTGGGTATTGAGTATGGAACAAATGAACTTGCACTGGAAGCAACTCTTGGAAAATTTACAGGTGGAGAATACACAGCAGATTCATCTGCGTTTATCTATTATTTCAAACGTGTTGAAAATGCGCCTGTAACTGTATGGGTAAATGGTAAAACAGGTGATGTTGAAACCATTTTTATGGAAATTTTAGGATATGAACAATATTTCCAAACTGATCTGGAAGCCGGAATCAAAGAATTCAATATTCAGGATTGTGATGCCCGTTTCTTTGGTATGACCTATGCTGAAGTAACAAAAATTATGGGTAAACCATCAGCTGATGAAACGCTGGAAGGCGGAGTAAAATCAATCAGTTATGATTCTAAAAACTTCAAATATTCCGTGAACTTTAAATTTTATCCTGAACAGGCAGAAATGTGTTCGTCTATTTCAGTGAATTGGTTTTATTAGAATTTAGAAATTAGATAGTATGAAAAGGATCCGGATAACCGGGTCCTTTTTTTTATGCCGAATAATCCGCAATCTCTGAGAGTGCAGTCTTGCTTTTTTTGAATTCTCCATCACCTCTTCCACACAACTTACCATTTGAATCTGTGAGAATAGCTGACCCTTTAAAAACAACTCCGTCAAAAGAAACAAAAGTACCTTTGGCAGTAAGCACACCCTCAGTTACCGGTCTGGTCAGACTAATAGTAAAATTGGTAGTCAGAATAAAAAAATCATCAACCTGACTTTGACAGGCAAAATAAGCTGCATCATCCAGTAATTTGAAATAAACAGATCCATGTACCGCCATGCCGCCATGGAAATAACTTGAGTCGATGGGCAAAGAAATACTGCATGACTTATCAGCTATTTCAATCGAAATGTTTTTATAAAAATCATGAATAGGGGCTTTTTGATAAAGCCGTTTTAATCTTTCAAAATGATTCATTCGTGTTGCCTTTTTCAAGGTTAGGATATAAAAGTAAAAAAAGGGTTTGAAAAGAATCTGAAATAATTAATTTCGCAGATACATAACACCAAACTATAAACGATCTGACTATGGCATTTGACATTGAAATGATTAAAGAAGTGTACGCACGTTATCCTGAGCGCATTGCTGCCGCACGTAAAGTTGTCGGGAAACCGCTTACACTGAGTGAAAAAATTCTTTATGCTCACTTGTGGGACAATCCCAATACACAAGTTTTTGAGCGTGGAAAATCATATGTTGATTTTGCTCCTGATCGTGTTGCCATGCAGGATGCAACAGCTCAAATGGCGTTGCTTCAGTTTATGCAGGCAGGCAGAAAAAAAGTGGCTGTGCCTTCTACCGCACACGCTGATCACCTGATTCAGGCTAAAGTTGGTGCTGATAAAGATTTACAGGATTCATTGAATAAAAATGATGAGGTATTTAATTTCCTTTCATCGGTTTGTAATAAATACGGAATTGGTTTTTGGAAACCAGGAGCAGGTATTATTCACCAGGTTGTTTTAGAAAATTACGCTTTTCCTGGCGGAATGATGATTGGAACTGACTCGCATACAGTAAATGCCGGCGGATTAGGAATGGTGGCAATTGGTGTTGGTGGTGCTGATGCGGTAGATGTAATGGCCGGGATGGCCTGGGAACTAAAATTCCCGAAATTAATAGGTGTAAAACTGACCGGAAAATTAAACGGATGGACTGCTCCAAAAGATGTCATTCTGAAAGTTGCCGGAATTACCACTGTTGAAGGTGGAACAGGATGTATAGTTGAATATTTTGGTGAAGGTGCAAAATCACTTTCTTGCACTGGTAAAGGTACTATATGTAACATGGGCGCTGAAATAGGAGCAACTACGTCTACATTTGGATATGATGATTCCATGCGCAGATATTTGAATGCAACAGGCCGTGCTGATGTTGTTGAACTGGCAGACAAAGTAGCAGAACATCTTACAGGTGATCCTGAAGTATATGCTGATCCTTCAAAATATTTTGATCAGGTAATTGAAATTGATCTTTCAACCTTGATGCCACACGTGAACGGGCCATTTACTCCGGATCTTGCAACACCCATCAATGAACTTGCTGCAAAAGCAAAAGCAAACGGATGGCCGCTGAAAGTAGAGTGGGGATTGATTGGTTCGTGTACAAACTCATCTTATGAGGATCTTGCGCGGGCTGCTTCCATTGCTAAACAGGCAGTAGCTAAAGGATTGGAAACTAAAGCAGAATTCGGTATTAATCCGGGATCGGAACAAGTAAGATATACAGCTGAAAGAGATGGTTTGCTTGATATCTTTAAAAATCTGAATACAAAAATCTTCACTAACGCTTGCGGACCATGCATTGGACAATGGGACAGAGCAGGTGCTGACAAAGGAGAAAAAAATACAATCATCCATTCATTCAACAGAAACTTTTCAAAACGCGCTGACGGAAATCCAAACACACATGCGTTTGTTGCCTCACCTGAGATTGTTGCTGCATTAGCTATTGCCGGAGATTTAGGATTTAATCCGCTGACTGATACATTAACCAACAGTAAAGGTGAGCAGGTAAAACTGGATCCGCCAACCGGAGATGAATTACCGGCTAAAGGTTTTGCAGTAGAAGATAACGGGTATCAGGCACCGGCTGCTGATGGCAGTAAAGTTGATGTTTCAGTAAAACCAACTTCTGATCGTCTTCAGTTACTGGAGGAATTCCCGGCATGGAATGGTAAAAACGTGATGAGTGCAAAACTCCTTATCAAAGTAAAAGGAAAATGTACCACAGATCATATTTCAATGGCCGGTCCATGGTTGAAATACCGCGGACACCTTGACAACATTTCAAACAATATGCTGATAGGAGCTGTGAATGCTTTTGGTGGTGCAGTGAATCAGGTAACCAATCAATTGAATGGTGAAAAGGGAGAAGTTCCTGCAACAGCCCGTGCATATAAGAAAGCAGGAGTTGCTTCAGTAGTTATTGGTGATCAGAATTACGGTGAAGGTTCTTCCAGAGAGCATGCCGCTATGGAGCCAAGACATCTTGGAGTATTGGCAGTGATTGTAAAATCATTTGCACGTATTCATGAAACCAATCTTAAAAAACAGGGAATGCTTGCCTTGACTTTTGCAAATCAGGCTGACTGGGATAAAGTAATGGAAGATGATACATTGAATTTTACTGATCTGGAATCTTTTGCTCCGGGTAAACAAATCACCGTTCGTTTGGATCATAAAAATGGTTCATCAGAAGAAATAAAACTGAATCATACATACAACCAGCAGCAAATTGACTGGTTCAAAGCCGGATCAGCATTGAATCTGATTAAGAAGCAACATGTCGGTTAATAAAAACTGAGTAATTAATTCAAAGGTTGTCTGCATTAAACAGGCAACCTTTTTTATTTTGAATGCATGAATTCACTGGCACTTTTTGAAGCGGGAGGAACAAAAACCACCTTATTGATTGATTCAGACGGATCAATTGTGCAATATACTTTGCCTGGTTTTAATCCAAACAGATACAGTGCGGATTTTGAAAATGAACTAAAAAAAATTGATCTTTCTGGAGTTACCAGAATTATATTTTACGGCAGCGGTCTCACATCCTCAGAAAACAAAAAAAAAGTTGAAGATATACTCAGACAATTTTCTCAGGCACCTTCAGAAATTTATGATGATCAGTTAGGTGCTGCAAGAGCAGTTTTTGGAAATGAAAAAGGATTGATTGCCATTATGGGAACTGGCGCCTTTGCTGCCTGGTATAATGGAAAGGAACTGGAAGAAAGAA
This sequence comes from Crocinitomicaceae bacterium, assembly GCA_016719925.1. GTDB lineage: Bacteria > Bacteroidota > Bacteroidia > Flavobacteriales_D > Crocinitomicaceae > JADJGJ01. The sequence continues at coordinate 55,214 of JADJYC010000001.1, forward strand.
GGGGAGGATATGGCTATTTGATTGATGATATTGGCGGCGGACTGGAATTAGGAAAATACATTCTTTCACTCTGGTTGAATAATGATCTTCCTGAAAAATGTGATCAGTATTTAAATACAAAACTTGCTGTGGGTAAAGAAGAGTTTACAACCTGGTTTTATAAAAATCCGGATTTGAAGTTGCTGGCAGAAATACCTAAAATGATTCATCCGTTTTTGAATGATGAAAAGCTGAAAAATTATATCCGTAACTATTTTAAACTTTTTTTTGAGCGACACGTTGAGCCGGCTATATCCAAACATAAACCAGACACTATGGGAGTCATTGGCGGATTTGCAGATGCATTTGAGGAGCTTTTGTCTGAAACGGCTTCTGGTTTTGGTATTAAAAAACTTGTCATTTGCCGTGAACCGGGGTTAAAATTGTTTGATTATCACAGGCAGAAAGGGATTTAAACCTGAAAACTGTAACCGTATAACCTTATAAACGTAAATTTTGTCTACAGGAATTTGACTTTAGTAGAATTTCTGAATCATATTCCGGATTAATTCGGATATTTATACTGTATAACAGACTTGCCTATGGAAGCATTACGTATACCATCTACAATTAAGACGCCTGAGGTACTATTTGATCCAACTCACCAGGTTTTTGAAATTAAAGGAAAATCTATTCCTGACGATGCTGAGGATTTTTACGCCGCAGTTTTGCAATGGTTTGAAGACTATGTCGCCAATCCCTGTGAAAATACGATTCTCAAAATTGATCTGGAATACTTTAACATCTCTTCTTCTAAACGCCTTCTTTTTCTGCTCTACAAGTTAAATGAACTTAAAGCAAAAAATAAAACTGTACGCGTTCAATGGCTCTATAATGAGGAAGACGAAGACATGTTTGAAGTCGGCCAGGATTACGCATTTATGGTGAAAGTTCCGTTTGATTTTATCAGCTACACAATGAACCAGAGAAATGCCGTGGTGGCTTAAATTTATTGTTTGAATAATTCAACCCAGCCCGCAAGGCTGGGTTTTTTGTTTCTGTTAATTTATCTGAATAACCTGCATGATTTTGCCTTCTTGTCTTTTGAGACTCTGTTAAATTAAGATATTGTTTTACTTTTGTGTCCTTCTATAATAAGTTTAAAACACAGTCATGCAGAATAACGCCAGCAAATTAGCCGTAATATCTTTGGTACTGAATTTCATACTGATCATTGCGGTTTTGATTCTATTTGTAAAAATGCCTTCAGGTTCGTCTTCAGAAGCAGATAATGGAGAGCCTGTTGATACAACAGATCTGACTGCTCTTCATGAAAAAGGAGAAGGAGCAGTAGTTGTTTATTATCAGTCTGATTCATTGAACACACGTTGTAAATTTGTAATTGATCTTCAGAAAGAAATCATGGACGCACAAGTAAATGCTGAAGCCAGACTAAAATCCAAACAGGATGAACTGATGCGATGGGACAAAAAATGGCAGGACAAAGGTCCGCTTTTATCATCAGAACAAGAACAATACATGGCTGAAGGTCAGAAAAACAAGAAGAACTGATGATGCTTCAGCAGCAGCTTGAGCAGGAACTTTTTGATACCCAAAACAGACTTACATTAACAGGAGTTACACGTATTCAGAAATACTGCAGAGACCTTGCTCTTACAAAAGGATATGATTATGTGCTAAGTTATCAGCTGGGTGGTCAGGTACTTTTCTGTAATCCAAAAATGGATATCACAGATGAACTGATCAATACCATGAATGCTGATTACGATTCCACTTCTGCTTCTGCAACAGTTGAACCTGCTGTCAATTAATGCTGATTGCCCGCCGTACCAAAGAAAACAATATCGCTGAACATGTGCTTTACATGTTTCAGATTGAAGACCTTATCCGGGCAAATAATTTTGATTCCGATACCATCATTCATACCATCATTGAACCTCAGATAAAACAAGAGGAATTGATTGCTGAATACCGTCAATGGTATGACGGCCTAATCAAACAAATGAAATATGAAGGCGTTACGGTTAAAGGTCATATCTCAGAGCTGAATGAAATTCTGATGGAGCTGTTGCTGCTTCACAATACGCTGGTCAACATCATGCATCAGGCAAAATATCTTGAATTGTTTGAAAAAGCGTTACCTGCATTAAAAGATTTTCAGAAGAAAAGTAATGCGGCCAATATCAATCTGGTTGAAGTTGGCTTTAATGCGTTATACAGCAAACTCATTCTTAAACTTAAAGGGCAGGCTTTTTCTGAAGCAACTGAAATGGCATTTACCCACATATCTGAGATGCTTGGATATCTTGCCATGTATTACAAAAAGATGAAAAAAGGCGAACTCAATTTTGCCAATAACTGATTCTCCTTTTTTTAACCTCCTTTAAGATTTGACAAACAATATGCGCCCGGTATATGCGTTTCTGGTGAGGTATTATTGATTAGTTTCGTACCAGAATTTAAACAGATTGCTTGATCCGTTTTTATATTATTGTCTGACAGTTCCAATTGGAAACCTGCCGCTGTTTATTATATACGGCTTGTTTGATGTTTTTTATCTTTTGCTCAGAACAATTATTCCCTACAGGAAAAAGTAGTTCTCACAAATCTGCAAAATTCATTTCCTGATTATTCTGAAAAAGAAATTAAACGGACAAAAATCAAGTTCTATGGTTTTTTACGGATCTGTTTGCTGAGTCTGTAAAGAACTTGTTTATCAGCCGTAAAAATCTTGCTAAGCGCATGACGGTAAGAAACCCAGAGGTAATTGAACAGTTTTATGATCAGGGAAAAAGTGTGATTCTGCTTTCATCACATTTCAACAACTGGGAATTTCTTATTACTGCGCAAAGTTTACTTTTTCGTTTTCAGGCGGTAGGAATTGGTTCTCCTTTATCAAACAAATACTGGGATAAAAAAATTACTCAACGCCGTGAACGATTTGGTATGAAAGTCGTTCATGCCGACAATTATAAACAAGAATTGAAAAAGCTCAGCGGAAAACCAACTGCAACGCTGGTGCTTGGTGATCAGTCGCCCGGCAAAGCTGAAAACTGTTACTGGACAAAATTCCTGAATCAGGAAACAGCATTTTATTTTGGAGCAGAATATATAGCCAATGAATTTGATATGCCGATCATCAGCGGAATTATTCATCGGGTTGGAAGAGGGAAATACGAATTGGAACTGAAGCTCATTACTGCAAATCCCAGAATGGAACAATATGGTTTTATCACACAATCATACATTTCTAACCTTGAACTGGCAATCATTCAGGAACCGCAATTCTGGCTCTGGTCACACAAACGCTGGAAAAAAGAAGTCCCTGAAAACCTGAATGAAGTCAAACTTGCCCACAGGGAAAGATTTTATAAGAGATTCAGGCATTGATTTATTCTCCTTTGGGAAATCCAGGAGTTTTCATCACATTTTTTGCCTGTTCCACATGTCTTTCATTGTGATAGGAAACCAGCTGAAATGCATCACCTAATCTGAGTTTTATTAGTGTGGTAACAGCCAGAGAACACTTTGCTTTGCGGATGTTGATGAATCTCGATTCAGCAATAATTTTCAGCATTTCATCCTGATAATCTAAAAAATCCTGTACAGCATTTTCAGTTTTAAGCGTAGCATTAACCAAAGGATTGTAATCCTTAGCAGCCTTTAACCGACGTTTCACATTTTTTACTTTACCAAGTTTTACAGCAAGTATTGAAGCTGTACCAAGCGGACTGCTGACAAAGTATTCACCGGGCGTGCGGAACCGTGTATTTTTTATCCGTTCTTTAAAAACCGGAATATAGAAACTGTAATAGGCATTCAGGTGAGCAAGGCACTGTGCAATGCTCCACGCACGTTCATTCGGTTTCCAAAATAATTGTTCAGGAGTTAGAGCGGTAAAATTGGCTCTTACTTCTTCACTCAGATGCAAAGTAAGATCACTCACACGCTTAAGCAATTCACTCACGCGGGTTTTCTTAATGTTGATATTGCTGAGTACGTTGGTCATGGTTGCCAGATGATGTAAATATATTGCAAATAAGCCAAACCCGTAAATGTGAATCTCGAAATTATTGAAAATGTCTTGTCTATAACTTTTTAAGGAACATCGTGTAAGTTTTTTTTACCTTCATCGTCAGATAGAAATCAGTGCATAAAAATTTGTCAAAAACAGTCATCATAGGGAATGGAATTGCCGGTATAACCGCTGCACGGCAAATACGTAAAAAATCCAATCAGGAGATTTTGATTATTTCAGGTGAATCAACACATTTTTTTTCACGAACAGCATTGATGTATGTGTACATGGGACACATGCGCTGGGATGATATCAAACCTTATGAAGACTGGTTCTGGAAGAAAAATAAAATCGACCTTGAATTTGACTGGGTGTCTGAAGTTGATTTTCAGGATAAAATCGTTCACACCAGATCAGGAAAAAAAATAAAATACGATAAACTTATATTGGCCTTAGGATCAAAACCTAATAAATTCGGTTGGCCGGGTCAGGAACTTAATCATGTTCAGGGTCTATATTCCAAACAAGATCTCGAAAGTCTGCAGTCATTAACTCCACAAATTAAAAAAGCAGTTATTGTTGGTGGAGGATTGATAGGAATTGAGCTGGCAGAAATGCTGCTCTCAAAAAATATTCAGGTTACTTTTCTTATCAGAGAAAAAAATTCTGGAACAATGTATTGCCTGATCAGGATGCGGAATTTATAACCAGACACATCCAAAAACATCCTGTCAATCTGAAGTTTGAAACTGAACTTGCTGAAATAATAAATGACGGAAATGGAAATGCCTGCGGTGTGATAACAAAATCCGGTGAAAAAATTTCCTGTGATTTTGTTGGACTGACAGCTGGTGTAACGCCAAATATTGATCTGGTAAAGAATTCAATCTTAAAGACAGCAAAAGGAATTATAGTCAATCAGTATTTAGAAACATCGGTAAGTGACGTTTACGCTATAGGTGATTGTGCAGAGATTTCAGAACCACCTGCCGGAAGAAAAGCAATTGAACAGGTTTGGTATATCGGCAGAATGATGGGTGAAACAGTGGCAGATACCATTTGCGGAATAAGAAAAGCATATAATCCAGGTCCATGGTTCAATTCAGCCAAATTTTTTGATGTCGAGTATCAGACGTATGGAAATGTTCCTGCCGCATTGAATGAAAATATGGATGAATTTTTCTGGCAGCATCCTTCAATAGAAAAATGCCTGCATATCGTTTGGAAAAAGATACATCTGAATTTACAGGAATAAATGTTTTCGGAATTCGTATGAGACATGAGTTATTTGATCAGTGGCTTAGAAATAAGGCCACTGTACAGGAGGTAATGGCAAATCTTGCGGCAGCCAATTTTGATCCCGAATTTTATGCTTCGCATGAGCTTGAAATCATCAGTATGTTTAATAGTCAGAAAGGATTGAATGTTGTTCCTGCAAAAAAAGTCTGGTGGCAAAAATTGATTAAGTCGTCATGAAAAGTCTCAGACAAACAGGTTTGATTGTATTTCTTATTTCGCTGAGCATTTTCAGTGCGGTGAATTTTACAGGTCGTTTTTTGCTTACAGATGAAATCCTGAAAACAAAACTTTCTGATACTGAATATGCCAATCTGAAAAATAATTTTGCCTCGGAAGTTTTAAACAAAGAATATTCATCTTCCTGGTCAATGGCATCAGAAATTATTGCCGTTTATGATAAAAAAAATCAGGAATTTATAAATGCAAAAGAGTGGGACAAAGTGATGTACACTCCATCAAAAGACATTGCTTTTAAATTGGTCAGAGCATCAGCAAACGGATGGATAACTGAAAATAAACTGCTTCTTTTTCTTTTGACGTTTGGATTGGGAATAATCGGCTCGCTGATGTTTATTCTGTCTGAACTTAAAATTCATCCGGTAGCCGGAATCAAGAATAATGGAATTTTTCAGAACGCATCAACTAACAGAGGATGGATTGGAATAGTAACATTTATTTTTCTCACCGGTTTTTATATACTGCTTTATTTCTACCCGTATGCGCTTATTAATTCAGCGATGATTACTGATCCGGTCAAGCATCTGTTCAATCCAAATGAAAATGCATCACAATGGTTTTTGTATGGATTTATGTATTGTGTGGTGATGTTAGTGATGGGGATAAAAATGATCATCAAATACCGTCACAATAATTATCAGATTGTTCGAACAACCGTAGTTGTTTTTTTTCAGTTGATTTTTGCATTTCTGCTGATTGAAATTCTGCCGTTGTTTAATTTGCCGGCCAGAGATTTGAAAAGTGCCTGGCCGTTGGATTATACTTTTTTATTTGAGTGGAATGTGCAGGAATTAATTGCTGCAGGACACTTTGGCAAATTTGTTTTTGTATGGGGAATCATTCTTTCTCTTGTCATAATACCTGTGATGGTTTATTTCTTTGGAAAAAGATGGTATTGTTCATGGGTATGCGGTTGCGGCGGTTTGGCTGAAACACTGGGTGATCCTTACAGACATCTTTCAAATAAAAAACTTTGGGCCTGGAAATTAGAAAGATGGTTGGTGCATGGAGTACTTGTTTTTGCAATTCTGATGACAATTTTTACGGGGTATGTTACCTGGCAGATTATCAAGAATCCAGGTTCCGAAATTACTGATCGTATTTTCGGAATTTCTGTTTATGATTTCAGAGCGGCTTATGGATTTTTAATTGGTTCCATTTTCGCAGGGGTAATCGGGACAGGTTTTTATCCTGTTTTCGGAAACAGAACCTGGTGCAGATTCGGCTGTCCTTTGGCAGCCTACATGGGAATTATTCAACGTTTCAAATCACGTTTCAGAATTACAACCAATGGAGGTCAGTGCATTTCATGCGGTAATTGTTCTGCATATTGTGAGCAGGGAATTGATGTAAGAGCTTACGCCCAAAAGGTCAGAATATTGTCAGATCATCATGTGTAGGTTGCGGAATTTGTGCGTCGGTTTGTCCGCGAGGTGTATTAAAACTTGAAAACGGCCCTGAAGAAAACAGATTCGGAAATGAAGGACCTATTGTGCTGGGGAATAATGGATTTGAATTGAAGGACTAAGAGAAAAGTGTTGAGTTTGTGATTTGTTCTTTTTGAATTTTGTTTTTTTTTCAATTTTGAATTTTGACATTTTATCATTAAAGATTTAGACCTTTAGAATTTTTAGACCTTTAGTATTTATAATCCCCATTGCCTCCACAAAAAATCATAGTAATCATTCCCGCTGTCAATGAAGAAAATTCAATTGGAAAAGTTGTAAATGAAATTCCAAAAGATCTGATATCTGAAATCATTGTGTGCAATAATGGTTCTTCTGATAATACGGAGATAGTTGCAAAAAATTCCGGCGCGACAGTATTGAATGAAAACAGAAAAGGATATGGCTGGGCTTGTCTGAAAGGTATGGAGTATGCTTCGAAGATGAGTTCGAAACCAGATATCGTTGTCTTTATTGATGGAGATTATTCTGATTATCCGCAGGAAATGATTCAGGTGGTGCAGCCCATTTTGGAAGGAAATTTTGATTTTGTGATTGGTTCGAGAGCATTGGGCAAACGTCAGAAGGGTTCCATGACATTTCCACAAATTTTTGGAAACTGGCTGGCAACAAAACTGATGCGCTTATTTCATCGGGTTAAATATTCTGATCTGGGACCTTTCAGGGCAATTCGTTTTGATGCTCTAATGGCACTTGGTATGAAAGATAAAACTTATGGATGGACCATTGAAATGCAGATCAAAGCAGCAAAAAACAAATTGCGCATTACTGAAGTTGCGGTTAACTATAAAAAGAGAATTGGAGTTTCTAAGGTTTCTGGAACTGTGAAAGGAACTATACTTGCAGGTTACAAAATCATTCTCACAATATTTAAATATTTGTAATGTTTGCGGTCTTCATTATTAGCTTATATTTAATCTCCCTGCTGGTGATTTTTTCTATGCAATCATTCAGTTCAGACTTGCAATTGCGTATGTACGTTCACGGAAAAAAAATCTCCACACGGAAAATATTACATGTGATTATTTTCCGTGTGTAACCGTTCAACTCCCGGTGTACAATGAAAAATATGTGATAGAAAAACTATTGCAAAAAACAATTGAACTCAACTGGCCGGCAGATAAACTTGAAATTCAGATTTTGGATGACAGTACTGATGAAACAAAAGATTTACTTAATGATCTGGTAAGTCAGTATCTGCAAAGGGGATTTCCGGTTATACTGATTCATCGCAGTAACAGAGAAGGGTATAAAGCAGGGGCTTTGAAAAATGGACTGTCTCTGGCAAAAGGAGATTTCATTGCCATTTTTGACGCAGATTTTTTACCGGATACAGATTTTCTGATTAAAACAATTCCACATTTTTTAAATGAAAAAGTTGGAGTTGTACAAACGCGTTGGGATCATCTTAACAGAGATTATTCCATTCTGACACAACTTCAGGCTTTTGCCCTGGATGCACATTTTACATCTGAACAAACAGGAAGAAATGTCAACGGATTTTTTATCAATTTCAACGGTACTGCCGGGGTTTGGAGAAAGCAGACAATAATTGATGCAGGCGGATGGGAAGCAGATACACTTACTGAAGATCTTGACTTAAGTTACCGGGCACAATTAAAAGGATGGAAGTTTATTTACCGGGGAGATATTTTATCTCCTGCAGAATTACCGGTAACTATGGCTGCACTGAAATCGCAACAGTTCAGGTGGACCAAGGGTGGGGCAGAGACCTTTCAAAAAATGGCGGAAGAATTATTAAAACTCCCGGGGTCAGGTGGAGTGAACGCATTAACGGTCTTGCTCACTTATTTAATAGTTCAGTTTTTGTTTTTGTTCTTATACTTTCAATTACAAGTGTAGGTTTGCTTTATCTGGCCTCAGTTAGTTATATCTTCAGCATTTGGTTGGATTGGGTTTCCCTATTTTTTGTGAGTACTTTATTCCTGTTTTTTTACTTTGCAGTTTCATACAGGGAGCGAGTTAAAATACGCTGGTTGCTGCCATTTCTGTTTTTACTGAGGTTTGTCCAGTTTCTTACGGTTAGTCTCGGACTATCGGTTCACAATACACGTGCGGTTTTGGAGGGATATGCCGGTAAAAAATCAGCTTTTGTAAGAACTCCTAAGTTTAATGTCTCATTAAATGGTCAACAACTTGTGCAAAACTCTTATTTAAGTGCTTCATTTCATTGGTCAACATGGCTTGAATTAGTCTTGTTTTTTCTTTTTGCCCTTGCGGTGATATTTGGCTACAGACATGAGATTTACGGACTTATTCCATTTCATCTGATTGCTGCAATTGGACTTATAAGCGTTTTTTTCTACACGGTTTTCAGTCCGAAGAAACGTTAATAAGTTTTCAACAATTCCAGTGTCCTTAAGGTTTTTGGGTATCTTTGACTTTCAAAAAAAATCAGGATTATATCATGGGAAAAGTCATTGCTGTTACCAATCAAAAAGGAGGAGTTGGAAAAACTACCACCGCCATTAATCTGGGCGCTGCGTTTGGAGTGTTGGAATATAAAACATTGGTTGTTGACGCTGATCCGCAAGCCAATGCTACATCAGGTCTTGGCCTTGATCCAAAAAGTATTACCGCAAATATTTATGATTGCCTTATCAATGATGAGGATCCTGCAAAAATCATTATCCCTACAGATAATCCAAATCTTGATCTGATTCCTGCACATATTGACCTTGTTGGTGCTGAACTGGAAATGATCAACATGCCAAACCGCGAACATCGTTTGAAAATGGCTTTGGATAAAATAAAAGACAATTACGATTTTATCATTATTGACTGTTCTCCTTCACTTGGTTTGATTACCGTTAATGCTTTGACTGCGGCAGATTCAGTTATTATTCCTGTTCAATGTGAGTATTTTGCATTGGAAGGTTTGGGTAAATTGCTGAACACAATTAAAATTGTTCAGGGAAGATTAAACGAAGAACTGGATATTGAAGGAATTGTTCTTACTATGTATGATACCCGTCTTCGTCTTGCAAATCAGGTGGTGGATGAAGTTAAAACACATTTTCAGGAATTGGTTTTTGATACCATCATTCACAGAAATACCCGTTTGAGTGAAGCACCAAGTTTTGGTGAAACAATCATCATGCATGATGCAACGTGTAAAGGAGCTATAAACTATTTAAATTTTGCCAGAGAAGTATTGCAGAAAAACGATCTGACCAAAATGAAAAACAAAGACAAACAATTATCGAATTAAAAAATACAACAATGACATTAAACAAGAAAAGAGCGTTAGGAAGAGGTTTAAGTGCCTTGTTAGAAAATTCCAGCACAGACATTACTACTAAAAATATTGGTGTAGCAGGTGGACAAACGGTTGGATCTATTTCTTCATTACTGATTTCTCAGATTGAAGCAAATCCATTCAATCCGCGCACAAATTTTGAAGATGAAGCGTTGCGTGAACTGAGTGATTCAATCAAAGAACACGGTATCATTCAGCCGTTAACGGTTCGTAAACTTGGCCGAGATAAATATCAGCTGATTTCAGGAGAAAGAAGATTCAGAGCTTCTCAACTTGCCGGACTGGAAGAAGTACCTTGTTATATTCGTATTGCCAATGACCAGAATATGCTGGAAATGGCACTCGTTGAAAATATTCAGCGTGAAGATTTAAATGCAGTGGAGGTTGCACTTTCATATCAGCGATTGATTGATGAGTGTAATTTGACCCAGGAACAACTCAGCCAGAAACTTGGAAAAAGCCGTTCAAACATCACTAACTTTTTACGTTTGTTGAAATTGCCTGCAGCTATTCAGGTTGGAATTCGTGAAGGTTTGATTACCATGGGGCATGCGCGTGCATTAGTAAATGCAGGTGATGAAGACAGACAAGTGGAGTTGTTCAAACAAATTGTTTCTGACGAACTTTCTGTACGTGATGTTGAAGCGCTTATCAAAGAACAGCGTGAACCTGCAAAATCAGAAAAATCTTCAGATAATGAATTGACTGAAACTTCTGAAAAGAATAATACATCTGCTGAATTAAGCGTTGCCGTAGTTGAGTTCAGAAATAAGCTTGCAGATAATCTGGCTTCAAAAGTTGCAATTACAGCTGACAATAAAGGACGAGGTAAAATCGTTATTACCTTTGACTCGCAGGAACAATTGGATCGGATTATCGAAGCAATTGGAAATTCTGCAGCAACGGTAAATGCGTAGAATTCACGGTCTACTTTTAACTTTATACTTATTAGTCCTGGCGGAGCTTGCCTCCGCCTGCGTAAGTATTGGCACAGCCAACCTCCCAAATTTTTCCACAAGTCATTCCGAGCAAAGCGAGTCTGCCTGTCTGAGTCAGTCAGACAGAGAACCGTTCCGCTTTTGCGCAGCAAATAATTACGAAGACTTTACCCGTGACACCCTCTTCACCCCAGATACTTCATACCATCATCTCTGGAAACGCGCCACAATCTGGTCAGCCTGTTTACCAGGTGCAGGGCAGATTTACAATGAAATAGGATATCGCAAAGTGCAAAATAAAAAACACCGCGCCTGGTGGAAAGTGCCAATCATTTATGGTGCGTTGGGAGCAACCGGATATTATTTTTACAACAATTTAATATTGGCTCAATCACTGAAAACAGAATGGTTGTATCGTGATGCTAATGCAGGACTTACTTCAAATCCCGATTATGTGGATTGGACAGACAGCCAATTGCTCGATGGAAAAATAATCAGCGGAATTCAGCAACCCGGTTTTGATCTTGCCGCAAAGAAGAGATATGCTGGCATTTGGTTTTCTCGCCATCTGGGGACTACAAACGGTTGAAGCCTTAGTAGATGGTCACTTTGTAAACTTTGATGTTTCTGAAGATTTGAGTTTGAGTTGGTCGCCGGTACTTGGTAGCCATTGCGTTGGGGTGGAATTAAGCTACATCTCAATTAGTTTTACTCTGAAAATCAATGGGTTTTCTTGATTTGATAGTTTTTTAATAATTCATCTTTGTTTTTATAATGTCTTGAAAGTTGAATGACTTTATCCAAAAAATCATTTGTACTGTCTTCTTTTTCGTAGTTATATAGTTTAATGGAGATGCATTTCTCATGTTCAAAAAGAGTCTTCAACATCGTTCTATCTGAAATTCCAAGTGAATGACCTAAAACTATAACTTGAAAATCACCTTGTATACGGAATTAGATTGTCCGATAGCCTGATGATGCAGAATTATTTATTAAATTTAAAATGAACTAAGAATTACTTAAATTAAGATTTACCATGTCCTCCAGAAATCTTTGTCAAGTGGTCTCCATATCCAAATATAATTTGATCAGGATTGGAGATGTTTCCGCGAATATTACTACTTGTCTCTTTGTAAATTGATGTGATTATCAACGTACCTTTTTAACAGATTTGTATAATTAAAATTAATCAACATTAAATCTCCAATCTGTATTCACCATCGGTCTACCTTTCCAAGGTTTCGATGTATTCAATTAATTTAGTTTTTAAATGGTCAAATTCTATATTTAGCTTTCTGAGTGCGGAAATTGCAGGACTAGTTTTCTCATTTGTTAGTCCCTTATGTATGTAGTAAAAATGTTTTTTTAGGCATTTAAAATAAATAGCTTCAATATCCACCCAAGTTGAGTCACTATTGGAAATCTGCCAAATTTGTACGAATAATTTCCGATTGTGTAAACGATTCAATTGGAAATCCTGAAAGTGCTATTCTAAGGGTGTTAAAATCATTGCTTTCAAGCAACTTTTGTTTTACTTCAATTAATAATAGGTCTTTGAAAGAATCCGAAAAGTTAATGAGCGGATCCTTATAAGATAAATGATTGCTCAAATATTGGTTAATTGAATGCTTTAAGTACCGAAAAGAAAGTCTTTATAAGATGTTTTTAATCCATGTGCTAGATCAAAACCATTCCCAACCAATACAATTCTATTCATTTACAAAACCCCTGCCTCTTTCAAACACTTACGCACTTTACGCGCATGTTTGTCACGTTGTTCAGGAGTAGTATTTGGCTGTGCCAGCATGGCTTTGCAGTGTTGATCTACTTCGTCCATTCTCACAAGAATTAAATCAATCTGAGCATCATCTTCTGTATTCATCAGGGCTTTTTCAATCGAATCATTTTTCACTACGCAGTCACAAAAATCCCACTGAACACCGTATTTCTGTTCAATTTCATTTTGCATGGCAAGACTGTCATTCACATAACCTCCGGTATCCACAAAATTGGTGTCCAATACAATTTCCTGGGTGAGTGACGTGTCATGATGTGCTGAATCATGTGCAATAACTTCATCTTTATTACCGCAATAGCAGCATGAACTGATTGCAAAAAAAAGGGAACTGATCAGGAGAAAAATTAGGGTACGCATGTGTTAAGGTTGGTTAATCTTTACAGCAATGATAGAAAAAAATCGTAAATTGTGGTATAAGATTTGTTTTTGGAAACTTGTGTTGTAAGAGAGCAATACTTCTTGTTTGACAGTGCTGACCACCTTTTCGGGGATTAGTCAGATCATGGAACCAGATTCCATGCCTTCTTACAGTTCTAAAGAAATTCCGGTTTATACCAAAGATTATATGCGGGAATACAACCGGCTTAAAAAATTGATTGTCAAAGTTTATCCGTATGCATTACACGCAGCAGATATGCTGGATGAAATCAATAACAACGTAGAATCCATTGAAAAAAGAAGAAAACAAAACAAATATTTGAAAGAGTCTTATGAAGATTTGAAAGACGAGTTCAAGTATGTTTTCTATGAATTTTATACTTCTGAAGGTGTAATGCTCATGAAATTAGTCCACAGAGAAACTGGTTTGACTGTTTATGAAATTGCAGAAACATATCGCGAAAAATGCAGAAGTGTTTGAACTGATGGGTAAATTATGGGATCCAGGATATTCATGTCACGTTTGACCCAACCGGAAGAGATAAAATTGCCGAGCACGTTATCCGCGATATTCAAAGCGGTATGATTCCTTTTAAAGATGAAGTTGTTATTCTGACAAAAGAAGAATTCAAAGTGGAGCAGGCCAA
>JADJYC010000002.1 GCA_016719925.1 Crocinitomicaceae bacterium
CAATCTTGTTGAAGTTTTTGTTGAGAGATACGAATTAACGATTGTCCGGAAATTTTTGTTATCGAAAAATCCTTCTTCAATCGCATTGGGGCAGAAGCGGAGTAGCTGTTTGCGGGACCTCCAGTTTTGGATTTTTTTTGTTCAGCTTGCGCGGATAGATTCTGGATTTTATTGTGCCTCGTGTTGCAATGACTCCGATTTTTCCTTTTTTATATTTTTCAAGACAATAATCAACAGTAGGATCAACCACATTGATAATGGGTAGGTCTGGAAATTTAAATTTGAGATCAGCATATGCATGTGCTGAAGCTGTGTTACAGGCAATCACTAATGCTTTACATTTTTTTTCAATCAGAAATTGCGCAATCCGTATTGAATAAGAAATGATCGATTCTTTGGATTTGTCACCGTAAGGTAAGTGAGCGGTATCTCCAAAATAAATAATGGTTTCATTGGGCAATGCTTCTTTGATTGCTTTTGCAACTGTAAGTCCTCCGATACCGGATTATCTTCAATTGGTTTGTACAAACGATCGTTCAGAATTTCAAGATCCTGCTGAAGTGATTGTTTTTTCAATTCAATGATTTGCTGCTGTTCCATCAGTTGTTTTTCTCTTAATTCCTGCATTACGTCAGACAGTGTTTCTTTTTCTGACATATAGGTATCATAGTCATTTTGCAGGGCCGTTTCCATTTCAACAATAGTTTTTTCACCTTGCTTAAGGAACATTTCAACTTGTTTGTCAGCATCCATCATTGTTGGCAAACTATCCACTACTTTGAGATAATCAATGTGTGCGAATTTTACCTGCTGCGCATTTGATGAAAAAGAAAGCCAAGCATCAAAACCGTTGCTGTAAAAAGTGTTGTTTTTTTAATCCAGTTCATAATTTGTTTTTTAATTCCCGCTTTGATTTTGTCTTACGAAATCATCCGGCTTTTGTTTATTTAGTATAGTGCTTAATTACGTTTAGCAACTTTTATGCCCATTTTCTGCAGCACGGCATCAGAAATGTCGAATTTGGGATCAGCATACAAAAGGTTTGACTGATTGGCCTTATCAAATACAAATGAGTACTGACGTTCAACCGCAACCTGCTGAATAGCTTCAAAAATACGATCTTGTATAGGTTTGATCAGCTCTTCTCTCTTTTTAAACAGATCTCCCCCAACACCAAAACGTTGTTTCTGAAGTTCCATGGCTGAAAAGCGCATATCATCAATTTCTTTCTGACGTTGTTTTTTAATTTCTTCTGGTAATAATATTGCTTCGGTATCATATTCGCGCTGCTTTTTATCAACCATCTGAAATTTTTCTTCAATTTCCAGCATCCACTGTTCTGACAATTTATTCAGCTCCTCCTGAGCATCCGTATACTCCGGAATATTTTCAAGAATGTACTGCGAATCAACATAACCGTATTTCTGTGCACCCGCAAAATGAGAAAATCCCACAAATGCCAACATCATTACAAATAATCTTTTCATAATCTCTGCAAAAATATTCATTTCTTCTGTTCATTAACCTTTTAGAGGTCTCCCAAATTCATACCAATGATAGGGAATACGGCAAATACCGGTTTTCCCATTGCACCGGGATCAGCTGAGCCATTAAAACCGGCCGCACCCGGATCAAGCGGATCAAATCCCCACGCAAAATCAACTCCCAGCATACCAAACATCGGTAAGAAAATTCTGACACCTGCTCCCGCTGCACGTTTTGCCGCAAACGGATTAAAATCACGGATGCTGTTGTACGTATTACCTGCTTCAATAAATGCCAGGCCGTAAATTGTTGCACTCGGATTTAGCGATAATGGATAACGCAATTCTAATGAATAACGTGTAATTACTGTTCCTCCGGTTTGTGGTGAAACAGGACTATTTCCGTCATATCCGCGTAATGAAATAATTTCACGCCCGTCAAACTGCCAGGTTCCGTTCAGACCGCTTCCACCCAAATAAAATCTTTCAAACGGAGAATCACCTTTATACGGATTATACGCACCCATGAATCCAAAACCAAATTTTGATCTCAATACCAGTTTTTTATTCTGTGTTAATGGCAAATACCATTCACCACTGAATTTTATTTTATAATACTCAGCAAACTTATACCGCTCCTGATCTGACATTGCAAGATATTCTTCCGGTGTATAATCTTCAAAAACAGAATAAGGCAAAGTAGATTTCATGGTAAGTGTGAACTTAGATCCGCTTCTTGGATAGATTGGATCTGAAACTGAATTTCTGGAAATGACTGCCTGTAATGAAATGTTGTTCGAATATCCGTCAGAGAAAATGAAATAAGTTGAATTTCTTAAATCATAGTACTGATAAGACATTTCACTGTAAATCTGAAAATAATCATCCGGCCATTTTAATCTTGAGCCCAATCCCATTCCTAAAGAAGTGATTGAAGTTTGACTATATGTCGCGCTAGATTTTTCCTGTGAATTGGTTAGCAGTGAATGTGACATAAACAAAGAAAACGAGGTCGGTTTTTTTCCGCCCAGCCAGGGTTCAGTGAATGAAAAATTGTACGACTGATATCCGCGTCCATAAGTTTGACCACGTATGCTCAAACGCTGTCCGTCACCAGAAGGCAAAGGTTGCCATGCTGATTTTTTGAAGAAATTTTTTGTGGAGAAATTGGTAAAAGACAATCCAATTGTACCAATCAGTCGGTTAGCACCATACCCTCGGAAAGCTCTACCTGATCAGATGATTTTCTACAACGGTATATTCAATATCCACAGTTCCGTCAACCGGATTTGGAATTGGATTTACCTGAAACTATTCGGATCAAAATAACCCAGATTGGCAAGCTCACGTTGTGTACGGATAATGTCATTTCTGTTAAACAGATCTCCCGGTTTGGTTCTGATTTCACGCAGAATTACATGATCGTTTGTTTTTGTGTTTCCTTTGATGATGATATTTTTTACACGTGCTTCTTTTCCTTCGTTAATACGCAACTCATAATTGATGAAATTGTTTGAATCAATATTCATTTCCACCGGCTGAATATTAAAGAAAAGGTATCCGCGATCCATGTATAACGATGTTACATCTCTACCGTCCATGCTCATGTACAGACGCTGTTCCAAAAGCGATTTATTGTATACATCTCCCTTATTGATTCCAAGCAGTGTATCTAATTGTCCGTTGCGGTATTTAGTATTTCCCACCCAAACAATGTCACCGAAATAATATTTATTGCCCTGCTCAATATAAATATCAATTCCAATGTGTTTTGAATCGATATCATAAATTGAATCTTTGACAATAATCGCATCTCTCAAACCAATGGCGTTGTAATTTTCCATCAGCAGGGCTTTGTCTCTTTCGTAAGCAGTTTTATTGTATTTGGATCTTTTGAAAACTCTCATGATACCAGTTTGTTTGGTATCTTTCATACTTCTTCTCAGACCACCATCTGACACCGATGTTTTTTTGTTTCCACTGTTCAAAGTTTGAATCATCTTCACTGAAAGATGTAAGTTCATTTCCATGAAAGTTGATTGCTCCTATTTTTATTTTTTCACCTCTCTCAACTTTGATGGTCAATAATTTTTCATTGAATCCGCAGGTTGAATCCTGAGATTGGAGAATCTCAACCTCGGCTCTTAAAAATCCTTTTTCCTGATAATATCCCCTGACAATATTTTCCGTGTTTTGAATCAATGACTCAGTGATAATTTTGCCTCCGTGCAAATTGACTATTTCTCTGATTTTATCTCCGTCAGATTTTGAAACTTCACCATTCTGGAAAAACCCGTATGACTTGATTTTTGGTCTGCCTTCCACCTTAATGATCAGATAAACATCACCGTTTGGTTTAGGACTTCCGTCCATCAGAATCTGGATATCAGAAAAATATTCCTGCTCCACAATTTTTTAATGGCATTGGAAATATCTTCACCGGGAATCATTATTTCTTTTCCAACTGTTAAACCAGAGATAAGAACAATTGCACTTTCGTCGTAGTATGGAACACCATCCACTCGAACGCCGGCAATGGTATATTTTTGCGGGTTGAGATAGGAATTGTCACCACTTATAATTGCTCCGCCACCAATAATTTGTGCAGATGAGATCAGAGAGCCCAGCAAAAAAATTAATCCAAATACGTATTTTATTTTCATCATGATTGCTGTACTTGTTCGCTCACTTTACCAAAACGTCTTTCGCGCTGTTGATATTCATAAATAGCCTGGTAAAAATCTTCTTTTTTAAAATCAGGCCAGAATTTTTCTGTAAAATGCAGTTCACTATACGCAAGCTGCCACAATAAAAAATTACTGATTCTGATTTCACCACTAGTCCGTATCATTAATTCGGGATCAGGGATTCCGGCTGTGTACAAATGATTATCCACAAGTTCGTCCGTAATCTGATCCAGATTTATTTCTCCGTCCTTATAACGCTGTGCAATAGTTTTTATTGCTGATTTTATTTCTGATTTGGAACTGTAATTCAATGCAAGAATTAAAACAGTACCCTTGTTGTTTTTTGTTCTTTCAATGGCCGATTTCAACTCATTTCTGCAGGCATCAGGCAACTCACTCATATTTCCGATACCTATTAATCGAACATCATTATTGTTGAGTGATTCAAGTTCATTTGAAATAGTTTTTACAAGCAAATCCATCAGTCCGTCAACTTCTTCTTTGGGACGATTCCAGTTTTCCGTTGAAAAGGCATAAAGAGTCAGATATTTTACTTTTATCTCAGAAGCTGCAGTCAGCGCCTCTCTGACTGATTCAACACCCGTTGCATGCCCAAAGAGACGGGCCTGACCCTTCTCTTTTGCCCAACGTCCGTTTCCGTCCATGATTATGGCAACGTGCTGCGGAATGCGGTTGATATCAAGTTTATCTTTATAACTCATGGACAAAGCCACAAATTTGCTGATTTTTTTTGGTAATTCAGGTAAATGTAACGCCTCAATAGTTAAGTGATTGCATGTTTAACAAAGTTTAGGGAAGGATTTCGGCGCTGAGGCAAAGGCAGAAGGTTAAGGGCAAAGGACAAAGGGCAAAGGACAAAGGGAAAAGGACAAAGGGCAAAGGACAAAGGGCAAAGGACAAAGGACAAAGGGCAAAGGGCAATGGACAAAGGGAAAAGGACAAAGGGCAAAGGGCAATGGACAAAGGGCAAAGGACAAAGGGCAAAGGACAAAGGGCAAAGGGCAATGGACAAAGGGCAAAGGACAAAGGAGAGATAAAGAGGAATTCATCACCAGATGAAAAATCCACTCGCAGGGGACGAGTTCACCTCGTCCCCACTTTGTTGGAGAAGTCCCCACTTTGTTAGAGAAGAAATGTGTTTTTTGTTAAAGAGGCGTTGTTATTTTTTGTTGGCGAGAAGGCGCTTTTTTTGTTGGCGAGAAGGCGCTTTTTTTGTTGGGGAGGAGGCGCTTTTTTTGTTGGGGAGGAGGCGCTTTTTTTGTTGGCGAGAAGGCGCTTTTCTTGTTGGCGAGAAGGCGCTTTTCTTGTTGGCGAGGAGGCGCTTTTTTTGTTGGCGAGGAGGCGCTTTTTTTGTTGGCGAGGAGGCGAGCTCCTCCCCAACAAAAAAAATCCGGTCCCTTGAATTAAGAAACCGGATTTTCATTTTAGAGTAAGCTGCTTTTATTCAGCCAAAACGATAATTTTATTATCCTTCACTTCGATCACCCCACCATTAATTTCAAAAGTAAAACTGGAATCATTTTTATGTTTTGAATTCAGTTTTCCGTTGTACAGATCTTCATTAGAATTCTCACTCACATTCTGATCAATTTTCACCTGACCTTTTGCAAGAGCAGAGATTAACGGAGCATGCATATTCAAGATCCCAAAAGAACCATCAAGTCCCGGCAGAACCACGTGACTAACGTTTCCTTTGTACAACAATTCATCCGGTGTAATTATTTCCAGTAACATGTTGTTTCAGATTAATTTTCAGCAAGCATTTTTTCACCGGCTTCAATAGCCTGTTCAATTGTTCCTTTCAGGTTGAATGCAGCTTCAGGATATTTATCCACTTTACCATCCATGATCATGTTAAAGCCTTTGATTGTATCTTTAATATCAACCAATACACCGGCAAGACCAGTAAATTGTTCGGCAACATGGAAAGGCTGAGAAAGGAAACGCTGAACACGGCGAGCACGGTGTACAACTAATTTATCTTCTTCAGACAACTCATCCATTCCAAGAATTGCAATGATATCTTGTAATTCTTTATAACGCTGAAGTGTCAGTTTCACACGCTGAGCGCAGTCGTAATGTTCAGCGCCAACAATTGCCGGAGTAAGAATTCTTGAAGTTGAATCCAGCGGATCAACGGCAGGATAAATTCCAAGCTCAGCAATTTTACGCGACAGTACGGTTGTAGCATCCAGGTGAGCAAATGTTGTAGCCGGAGCAGGATCCGTTAAGTCATCCGCAGGAACATAAACCGCCTGAACAGAAGTAATAGATCCGTTTTTTGTTGAAGTAATTCTTTCTTGCATGGCACCCATTTCAGTGGCAAGTGTTGGCTGATAACCTACCGCTGAAGGCATACGACCTAAAAGAGCTGACACCTCAGAACCTGCCTGTGTAAAACGGAAGATATTGTCAACGAAGAAAAGAATATCATTTCCTTTACCTTCGCCGTCACCGTCACGGTAATATTCAGCAAGTGTAAGACCAGAAAGCGCAACGCGTGCACGTGCTCCGGAGGCTCATTCATTTGTCCGAAAACAAAAGTAGCTTTAGAATCTTTCAGTTTTGATTTGTCAATTTTAGAAAGATCCCATCCGCCCTTCTCCATATCATGTAAAAAATCTTCACCATAAGTGATGATTCCGGATTCAAGCATTTCACGCAGTAAGTCATTTCCTTCACGCGTACGTTCACCAACACCTGCAAATACTGACAACCCAGAATAAGCTTTAGCGATGTTGTTGATCAATTCCTGAATCAAAACTGTTTTACCAACACCAGCACCACCAAACAAACCAATTTTTCCCCCTTTTGCATAAGGCTCAATCAGGTCAATTACTTTAATACCTGTAAATAATACTTCCGTTGAAGTTGAAAGATCTTCAAATCTTGGAGCTGCACGGTGTATTGGAAGACCATTTGATTTATCAAGATTTTCAATACCGTCAATAGCATCTCCGGTAACATTAAACAGACGTCCTTTAATTGCTTCCCCTTTTGGCATACGAATAGGCGCACCGGTTGAAACCACTTCCATTCCACGTGTAAAACCATCTGATGAGTCCATCGCAATAGTTCTAACTCCGTCATCCCCGATGTGCTGTTGAACTTCAAGAATCACCTTAGTGCCGTCTGCCTTTACAACTTCAAGCGCATCCATGATATTTGGCAAAGAAGAACCTTTAGAGAAATTAACGTCTACTACCGGCCCGATTACCTGTGAAATTTTTCCTTTAACTCCTGACATTTCGTATGTTTTAAGATTATAAAATCTGTTTTTCGCGGTGCAAAGTTATGGATTTTTAAATCTTGGGCGGTTTATTGTTGAAAGTTTTTTATTTACCTTTGAAAATCTTTATAAACACCTGTAAATTCGAGCGGTTTGATTGTTCACTATTCCTCAGAAAAATTAGGTCTCATCAAAAAACCGGTTTTAACAATCGGCACCTTTGACGGAGTGCATCTCGGGCATCAGGCTATTCTGACTCATCTCAAAAATATTGCCCAGAAAATTGGCGGACAAACAGTGGTGTTTACTTTTCACCCACACCCGCGCATCGCATTGAATCCGGAAGATCATGGACTGGAACTGATTCAAACCGTTGAAGACCGGATTGAAAAACTTTCAAAAGCCGGCATTGATCATTTATTTCTGTATCCATTTTCAAAAGAATTTTCAAGAATGTCAGCCACAGAATTTGTGCGGAATATCCTGGTTAATCAGCTTCACGTGCATACTTTAACCATTGGCTATAACCATCACTTTGGCAGAAACCGCGAAGGAAATATTGATTTACTCAGAGAGCTTTCCCCTGTTTACGGTTTTAACGTAGTCGAAATTCCGGCTTATGCAGAGGACGAAGTAAATATAAGTTCTACAAAAATAAGAGAAGCCATTTCAGAGGGGAATATCCGCATTGCCAATCAATATCTTGGTAATACGTTTCATTTCAAAGGCACCGTAGTAAAAGGAGATCAGATAGGAAGCAAAATTGGTTTTCCTACTGCAAATATCAGATCAGATAAAACACAGCTGCTTCCTAAAAGCGGTGTTTTTGCAGTTAAAGTTCAGATAGGAAATGATATTAAAGACGGCATGATGAATATCGGCAAACGGCCAACCGTTTCAGATTCGGGAGAAAAGCGGGTTGAAATTCATGTCTTTGATTTCAACGGAGATTTATATGGAAAAGATTTGGTTGTATTTTTGATAGATCAGGTCAGAGAAGAACAAAATTTTCCTTCGGTTGATTTACTGAAGGAACAATTAAAAGCGGATGAAACCAATTGCAGAAATATTCTCAGTCATAACATTATTCTGGTGCATTAATTCTTTTGCCCAGCCTGATGTCATTTTCTATTCTATAGAAGAAGCAGCCACTGTTCACCCTGATTCCGTTTACCGTCTTGACCTGTCAAAAGAAAAACTAACTGAAATTCCGGAAACGATCTATATATTTAAAAATCTGCGTGAGCTGAATCTATCTCAAAATAAACTCACCTCCCTGCCGGATAATTTTTTGCTTCCAAATCTTGAAGTGCTTTATCTGGAAAAAAATGATCTGGACACTTTTTCAAACAGCATTTGCCTGAATACTTCACTAACCCATTTATATATGGGGAAAAACAATATCAAATATTTGCCTGAAAGTATTGGGAACCTACAGAATCTAGTTGTTTTTGATATCTGGTTCAATCCAATTCAGGATTTACCAATGGCTCTTACAACCATGAAAAAACTGCGCTTTATGGATCTGAGAGGAATTACCTACAGCAAAGATTTTCAGAAAAAATGGAATGCGCTTTTGCCCTGGGTTAAAATTGAGTTTGATCTCGGCTGTGATTGCGCAAATTAAGCAGTTTCTTTTGCCGGTTCAGATTTTCTGATTGTCTCAAACCACTCCTGCGCTTCTGTAACTGAAGCAAAAATTTTTGTCGGATAAAGCGGTTTAAAATATTGAATATAAAATCTGGCTACTAATCTGCCGCGTAATGTATTGATGATAATTGCCGCTGCTCTGATATTCGTAACTATTCTTGCTTTTCTTGAAAAATAGGCCTGAGCATCATTTGTTAAATCAGCATCAGGTGCCGTTAAATCAGAAATATAAAAAACTTCTTTTCCCTGACTGAGGTTCATGTAAGCTGCATCAAATTCTTTTGCATCGATCAGATCAAGCACCGCCTGTTTTTATAGGTGGTAATAATAATATCATCAACACGCTGAATAATCGCTTTTTTCAAATTCAATACTATCTCTCACAACGTTTCAGATTAAATTTTCAGACAACAAATTTAAAAATATCTTCATTCAAACCACACAAATACCTGATTTTAACTTACTGAACACAAATAATAAACATAAAAAGTCCATGAATTAAAATTCAATTTTCAGGATTAAAAGGATTTATAAAGTATAAAACATCGGATATCTCAAGTGAGAAAAATTTCATCTTCTGAAACAAACTGAATGATTTCTGATTGAATATTTTTTGCCAGATACTCCTGCTCAAATTGTCCGCGCGTTGAAATGAGAATTGCCTTTTTTTTCAAATCCGTCATTTCCATAATTGTTGTGTAACCGGCTTTTGAAATAACCGTTTCACACTGATGAATCAGCAGCTCAAGTTCGGCCGTCAAAAACAGTACGCTCCGGTTCAGGGCCTGAAACAATACCAATGAATTTATAACGAATCTGATTTTCAGCAGAAGAAAAACGGTTCAATAATCCGATAAATATTTTAGGAATTTTTAGTTCTGCCTTAATCAGTTCTCCGCAAAGCGGATTTTTTTCATTGTCCGGAATCCAGCACACGTCAAACTTGTTGATCCATTTCTGTAATTGGGAATTCACCCAGCTTTTTAAATACGGAATCTGCATTGCAAGCTGATGTGTAACCAGAATATTTTTTGTTGATGGTGTAAAAAGACCATAGCGGTTGTCAGAAATAATAACCTCAATTTTAAATTGCTCTACCAGTCTTTTTACCGTTTCATTTTCTTTGGAAATAGCAGATTTGATTTTAAAAAGCTGATTTAAAATTTGCAAATAAGACGATTTATCAGAATTGAACTGAACGTTATAACCGGGCAGAAAAACATATTCCAGCTGCGGAAATTCTCTCTTCATAAAATCCAGCTGCGCTTCATTGCCTGCAAATAAAACCGTATTACCTGAGCTGATGAGTTGTCTGATCAGTACCACACAACGCGTGGTATGTCCCATTCCCCAATCAAGTGGCGAAATCAAAACACGTTTATGGCTAATGTCAATCGGACTCACAGTCAAGCGCTAAAGTACATGATTCCCTGCAAATAAAGACATGCAGGGGTAATGCAGGAATAATTATCTTTGTCTCCAAAATTTTCAAACCATGTCAGCACAGGAAGATAAACTGAAAGATATAATAGGACACGCAAAAGAATACGGTTTTGTATTTCCGTCAAGTGAAATTTATGACGGATTAAGCGCAACCTATGATTATGGTCAACTGGGTGCTGAACTGAAAAACAACATCAAAAACTATTGGTGGAAAGCCATGGTTCACATGCATGAAAATATTGTTGGTATTGACGCGGCAATTTTTATGCACCCGACAACATGGAAAGCTTCAGGTCACGTAGATGCATTTAATGATCCGCTGATAGACAATAAAGATTCCAAAAAAAGATACCGTGCGGATGTACTGATCGAAGAACACATTGAAAAAATCCGCGCAAAAACGAAAAAGAAATTGAAAAGGGACGCGCAAAATTTGGTGATGCTTTTGATGAAGCAACATTCAGAAATACTAATCCCAACGTTGTAAAGAAGATCTGCAGAGATTAAGGAGATTGAAGACAAAATGCGTGATTGTCTGGAGAACAGCAAACTGGACGAACTGAAATGTCTGATTGATGATCTTGGAATTGTTTGTCCAATCAGCGGTTCAAAAACTGGACAGAAGTAAGACAATTTAATCTGATGTTTGCTACTGAACTTGGATCTGTTTCAGGTGAATCAGCAAAAATTTATTTACGGCCTGAAACTGCGCAGGGAATTTTTGTCAATTTTTTAAATGTGCAGAAATCAGGAAGAATGAAAATTCCTTTTGGTATTGCACAAATTGGAAAAGCATTCAGAAATGAAATTGTTGCACGTCAGTTTATTTTCCGCATGCGTGAATTTGAACAAATGGAAATGCAGTTTTTTGTGAAACCGGGGGAAGAAATGAAGTGGTATGAGTACTGGAAAAATTTCAGAATGAAATGGCATCAGGCTTTAGGTTTTGGAGAAAAGAACTATCGTTTTCACGATCACATCAAACTTGCACATTATGCAAATGCCGCCTGTGACATTGAACATGAGTTTCCGTTTGGATTTAAAGAACTGGAAGGTATTCACTCAAGAACAGATTTTGATCTTAAACAACATGAAGAATTCTCCGGAAAAAAACTGCGGTTTTTTGATCCGGAAACAAATGAATCTTATATTCCATATGTAGTTGAAACTTCTATCGGATTAGACAGAATGTTTCTTGCAATTCTTTCACAATCATATAAAAATGAAAAGCTGGAAGACGGAAGTGAACGTGTAGTTCTTTCTATTCCACCAGCACTCGCTCCCTATAAAGTTGCTGTGATGCCGCTGGTGAAAAAAGATGGTCTGCCTGAAAAAGCAAGAGAGATTATTGACTCATTGAAACTGGATTTTAATTGTCAGTATGATGAAAAAGATTCCATCGGAAAAAGATACAGAAGACAAGATGCAATCGGAACACCTTTTTCTGTAACCGTTGATCATGATTCTTTAACTGATAATAAAGTAACCATTCGTGACCGTGATACAATGAAACAAGAACGGGTTGCCATTTCAGATTTACACCGCATCATTGATGAGAAAGTGAATATAGAAAACTGCTGGTGTGATTTTTTACCACGAAGACATGGAGAACAAAGAGTGACACAGAGAAAAAATTACAAACTCCAAAATCAATTGCACCCTTTGCGAGATGAATAATTCACGCTAAGGCGCTAAGTTCCCGTTTTAGAAATTCTGACACAAAAAAAAATCACGCCCCTTTTTTAAGAAGCGTGATTTAAAATCAAAAAATTATTTTTTAGAATTTAGCTGTTCTTTTATCCTGTTCACGTTTTACAAAATCACTCATAGCGATGAATGGTTCGTTAGGTGTTTTTTTCAGGAATGTTTTTTTCTCAGCAATCATCACTTTGAACTGGCAGAAAGGTTCACGGCTGCATCCTTCAGCATTATAAATTGTTCCGTACGCAACTTCTGAATTTGATTTCTGATCTTCAGAATAAGACAAACCACTTGGACAACGTGAATATGATTTGCGTGCGTCATAACCTGTCAAAATTCCTATTTCTTTAAATACGATACGCTCCATGTGCTGGTCAAGATTAAACTCAGCATCTGATAATGCCTTTTCAGAATTGGAAAATACCATAAAGGAAAAAAGCACCAGTATGCCGGTTCCCAGTAAAATTAGATTCAATGATTTTTTCATAGCAGTTGTTTTGGTTAGGTATTGACTTTGAGCTTATTCACTTTTCTTTCCATTGCAAATATCATGCCTTCAGCAATAAAAAGGTTCAGCAGCCAGCTCAGCCAGGCCGTTGAAACAATAATTATTTCTTTTTCATATCCTATAATTTCAGAAAAAGCAGGAACAAGTAACCGCAACGTCACCGCTGCAAACGACAAAGCAAAAGAGCGCATCATCCAAATTTTATGCTCATGCAGATTTCTGTTTTTAATTTTTATAACCGCCATAATGGTTGTTACAAACCATAGAATACCCATAATCAAAAAAGCAACAGTTGACCAGAAACCTCCCTCAGCATAAAAGGCCATGATTATTCCTGTTGGTGCTGCAAACAAAAGAATTCCGTACACATAAATTTTTCCTGACATTCGATGAAACTTCATGTACTTCTTTCTGAAAACATCCAAAAACTGAAACGGACCAATGAGTATCACAATCATTCCGGAGAAAACATGAAAATAAAAAACGGTTCTCCAGAAAGGATCATTTACGATATCCTGTTTTTCAAGCAAAAAATTAGTATCAGATTTAAACGTGGTGTACTCAGTTGTTATAACAAATAATATAACCGCCAGCACAGCAAGCATAGCCCACAATATATATCTGAATAATTTGCTGGTCATTATTTGATAAGTACAATTTAAGCGGATTTTGGTTCAACCAGTTTTCTTTAAGTTTTTTTAACGGCAGATGAATTTCATAAACACAGAAAACGGAATCCATTTATCATTAGTTTTAAAAGAAAAAACTATGATCACATCAAACGGAATCTTCAAAGTAATGGCAGGAACGGCACTGCTAATTTTTTCAATTGCCGCGCTTATTTTTGTTTCCCGTCCTGCAACAGCGGGAAACGTTGGAACTAACCCCTATTTACCAGTTGAAGACGGAATGGGTGGTCAATACACGTTGCAGTATGCAGCCGGCCATGAATCGGACGGAACATTTTACTGGCACATGAGTGTATTCAACAGATCAACCGGTGCATTTAAAGTATTTTACTGGGACAGAGAAGAACAAATCTGGGGCAGTCTGTTTCCTGAAGGAAGTACTTTTCCATCATTGCCATAATCCTGTTGTCAAGACGAATTAACCCAGGGTGCAAATTGATTGTGCCCTTAGTTTATTTTCTCTTACCAATTATTCTTTAATTATTACCTTAGCAAACCCAAATTACCTGAGTGAGACTATTTTATCTATGCATTTTTTTATGGATGCTGATTGGATTTTCTATCCAGTCATGTAATTCCGTTACTGAAAACTCAGTACAATCAACAGATTCCATAATTGAAACGGACAGCGCCTTCTTCATTTCAAGGGCGAATAAGGACACTATTTATACAGGTGTTGATTTCGAAATTGAAGGTGAATGGAAAGATACTTCAAAATTTCACATCAACAGTCATATGTTTGGTGCGGCTGACATCCATACCGAAGAGAGCCAGAAATACATTTATATCTACGATTCACTTTACCACAATGCGGCAAAAATAATTGAAGACAGTGCAGAAATCAGAACCCCGGGAGAAGACACGTTTGATATTCCTGTTCCCGTTGAATGGAAATTTAACTCAACAACATTAAAGGCAGGTATTCCTTCTGAAACAGGTCCGTTAAGAAGAAAAGAAAATGCCCGGCTGGATATCCAGTATCTCAATACTGAATCCGGTATGCCATCAGCTTATGTCAGTGCACTCATTTTTGACAAGGAAGGTACGATGTGGATGGGAACACAAAAAGGGCTGTGTAAATATGACGGAAAATTCATTACTAATTACACAACAGAACATGGCTTGCCGGATGAGTCTATTTCAAAATTATTTGAAGATTCCAAAGGCAATCTCTGGATTGGAACTCAATACGGAGGACTGGCAAAATATGACGGAAAAAACATACAGGTTTTTAATGATCAAAATGGATTACCAGCCAATAATATCAGCGGAATAACTGAAGACTCAAAAGGAAACATCTGGGTGAGTATGTGGGGTGGCGGTGTTTCAAAATTTGACGGAAAATTTATTACTACCTGGGATCGCGAACAGGGATTATATGAGATGCGTGTTTTATCTGTAGAGGCAGATGAAAATGACAATATCTGGATTTGCACAAATGGTCAGGGACTATTCAGATATGACGGAAAATCCATTATTAATTATACCGGTAAAAGTGGATTTAAAGACCGTTACCTCATTTGCACAAAAAAAGATTCCAAAGGCAGAATGTGGGTTGGTAACTGGTATGGAATAAGATATTTCGATAAAGATTCTGTTTTTGATTTCCACTACAGTAATGATCCGTTAACCGGACCAACCGGTAATATTTTTGAAGACAGTAAAGGTAATATCTGGTTTGCAACCAATGCACTTGGTGTATTAAGGTATGATGGAAATTCCTTTATGACAATTAATGAACTCACCGGATTACCCGCCATGAGTGCGTCGCAGGTTGCAGAAGATCCTTATGGAAATTTATGGTTTGCAACGGAAGGTGGTGGTGTCTGCAGATACAATCCAAACTCATTTGAATATTTTGACGAGTCTTCCGGATTAAACAGCAAAATTGTAAACGCAATTAGTGAAACTTCAGATGGTCAGGTTCTTTTTGCTACTGACGGAGGACTGGTATTTTTTGATGATACATCATTCCGCAAATTATATGTGAGAAACAGTGCAGAGGAACAAACCGGAAGAATTTATGATGTCATAGTAAATTCCAAAAATGAAATCTGGTTTACGGCACTGAACGGACATATATACAGAATTGTCAATGACAGTATCAGAGCGTTTGGAAGTAATCAGGGTGTGCATGATCATAATGTGACGGCGTTTTCTGAAAGAGTTCCAAATGAAATGTGGCTGGGTTCCTGGAATGTGGGGCTCTCTCAGTTAACTCCAAAAGGTTTTACAGTCTTCAATGCCAGAAGTGGTTTACATAATTTTATTATCACCGATTTATATACTGACCACAATCAGGTTTTGTGGATTGCAACAGATGGTGAAGGAATTACCCGCTATGACGGAAAAAAATTCAAACACATAACTAAAAATGAAGGCCTCATTCACAACCAGGTTAACTCATTTTATGAAGACAGTTTTAATAATTTATGGGTTTGCGGAAAAAAAGGAATCAATCTTATCAATCAAAATCAAGTCCTGACTTCTGATGTTAATCCGATGTTGCCAGACAAGGATGTAAAGTCAGTAATTCAAGATAACGGGGGTAACTTCTGGATATTCACAGCAAACGGTTTACTCTATCTCAAATTAAAAGACGGCCTGAAACCGTCAGTCTGGAATATTGACAATTACAATTCCAAACTGTTTACACAATTTGATGGTCTGATTGGTACTGATTTTATTCCGCGCAGCGCATTTATTGATTCCAAAAACAGAATCTGGTTTGGTACAGGAAAAGGTCTGATGATGAAAAACCTCAGCACATTTGATGTTACTCCCAAAAAACCAAAAATCAATATAGAAACAATCAGGATCAATGGAAATTTTATTGACTACAATAATCTTGACAGTTCACTTTATGATTCTTTATTTTCTTCTTTTGATGAAATTAAAAAAGGAATTGGTGCGCCTGAAATATTCACCAATTATCCTTCAACCCTTATCTTGCCGTCTAATGCCAATCACCTTACCTTTGTTTTCACAACGCAAAGCTGGCATTCGGATAAAATTAAATTCACATATCGATTAATTGGTGCTGATGAAAACTGGAGCGTACCTTCAGAAGATACCTGGGCAGAATACAGAAATTTATCCTACGGTGATTATACTTTTCAGCTGAAAGGTCTGGGTGAATCCAATGCTGAAAGTGCCATACTGGAATATCAATTTACTATTACTCCGCCATGGTATCACACATGGTGGGCGCGTATCTTTTTTGCGCTGATTATAATTCTGTCAATACGATTTTTCATTCGGCTCAGAACAAAAAAACTGGAAGAAAAAAGAATAGAACTCGAACAAAAAGTTCTGGAACGTACAGCTGAACTTGATGTCAAAAACAAAGAACTGACATCGCAGAATTCGATAATCGAAGAACAGCGTCTGGAAGCCGAAAAAAGAAAAGAAGAAATTGAAAAACAACATACGCTTCTGGAAGAAACGCATAAAGAAATCAAAGACAGTATCAATTACGCCAAACGAATTCAGGAAGCCATACTTCCAACCCATGAAACAATTTCAAAAAACATAGCTGATAATTTTATTCTTTACAAACCAAAGGATGTTGTAGCGGGAGATTTTTACTGGATTCAGGATGTAGAAAACGGATTTGTTTTTGCAGCTGCGGATTGCACCGGACATGGTGTACCGGGAGCAATGGTATCAGTAGTTTGTTACAATGCATTAAACAGATCTGTCAGAGAATTTGGTTTGACATCACCTGAAAAAATTCTGGATAAAACCCGTGAAATTGTATTGGAAACATTCCAGCAAAACAGCGCTCAGGTTAATGACGGAATGGATGCATCTATTGTTTACATCAGCAATATAGATTCAAAAGGAAACAGAAAATGCTTTTCAGTGGTGCAAACAATACACTCACTGTTGTAAGAAATAATGAAATGATTGAACTGGAAGGAGATAAACAACCGGTTGGAAATTATAAAGATGCAAAACCATTTACGCTGAAAGAATTCACCTGTCAGGCCGGTGATATTATTTATTTGTTTACAGATGGTTACGCTGATCAGTTTGGCGGACCAAAAGGTAAAAAACTGAAATCAAAAGTTCTCAAAGAAATTCTCCTGAATATTTCAACTGATAATTTGAATGTGCAGCGTGAAAAATTACTTGGTTTTCTGGAAGAATGGAAAGGAGATCTGGAACAGCTGGATGATATCTCAGTGTTTGGTTTTAAAGTCTGATCACTGAATAATACTTTCATAGATTGCCTGATTTCTGTTTTTCAGCTGGGCAAAAACATCATCAATACTCAGATCAAAATCAGCTCTTATTTTCAGACTTTCTGTATAGGTTTTTTCCAGTTCATCAATCAGCGGAATAAATAGTTTCAAAGATTCAACCAGCACTTTTTGTGTTGAACTGATACTTGCAGGATTATACACTTTCAAAACATCCCTGAGCTTTTTCAGGTGCACCATCACTTTGGTATCACTGGTAAAATTTTCAAAAATCAATCGGCTTGATTCTACAAATGCACCTAATGCAAATAAAGTATCTGAACATTGTTCACGGTTCACGGTACGCATGATTATTTTCCCATACTCAGGTGAATCCATTGGCTTCATACTCCCCCACTCTTCCGGATCCATTTCAGCCAGTTTTGCAAGAATGGCGTTAGCATCATTGGTCCGTTCATTAAAAAAACAATAATTCATGTCAGCAAATAAAACTCCCTGAAGAATTCTGTAATAATCTGAATTTGATTTTGCTTTTTCCTTATTGTATTCAAGTGTCAGTTTAAGATCATTTGCCGAAGGCTGAACACCTTTGTAAGTATCTACAGGGGCAGGGAAAGGCGGAATATAATCTTCAGAAACCTTGGAGATTATTTCCTGATCAGCCTGAGTGACGCTGAATGAATTGGATTGCGCATCATATTGCGCTGTCATGATTGGTTTATCAAATTTACGCTTTCCGGTTTTTGCCAGTTCCGTCATGGGAATCTCCACTTCAATCATCTGCTTTTCTTTAAATGCAATAGAAGGAATGTAAGAAGCATCAATGTAGATGGATTTTGTCACGTAACCTTCTTTACTGAAATAAAGTGTTGTTCTTCTGTTTGCCGGCGCCCATGCCTGAAATTCTGCCTTGCTGAAAATGGATAACGTAGAATCCAGCCGGTCCTGCACTACTTTTATTGTGTAACCAGTCACGGGAGATTTAGAAGTTTCATCCACAACCAACCCTTTAATGCTCAGGAATTTTTCCTGTCCAAAACCAATAACGGTAAGCATTACGGCTGCAACAAATAATATATGTAATTTTATACCCAGAATGGTTCAGTTTGGAGGTTCAGCAGTTTTTTGTTTTTTATCCGGAAATAATCTTGGGCACTTACTCCGGATTAAATAAGTTTGTTCTAACGTAATCGTGTATGAAAGTTATTAAAAATTACATCAATGGTCAACTGATCAATCCTGTTTTCGACAAACACCTCGAAAACGTAGACCCATCGCGTGGAAAAGTCTATTCAACTATTCCTGACTCAACCGCAGAGGATGTTCAACTGGCTGTTGATGCTGCAGAGAAGGCATTTTACGGTTGGGCAAATACCTCCAAAGAAAAGCGCTCTGCCATACTGATGAAAATGGCACAATTAGTTGAAGACAGACTGGATATTTTCGCTGAGGCTGAATCACTTGACAATGGAAAACCAGTTTCACTTGCAAAAGCAGTGGACATTCCAAGAGCGGTAAGTAATCTTCGCTTTTTTGCTACCGGAATTTTACATTTTGCTTCTGAATCACATTACATGGAATCAGAAGGGGTCAATTATACCACCAGAAAACCTATTGGAATTGTAGGTTGTATTTCTCCGTGGAATCTTCCGCTTTATCTGTTCACCTGGAAAATTGCTCCTGCTCTTGCTGCCGGAAATTGTGTTATTGCCAAGCCGTCTGAAATCACACCTATGACAGCTTACATGCTTTCTGAAATTTGTCTCGAAGCAGGTTTACCGGCGGGCGTGTTTAATATTGTTCACGGACTTGGTCACAAAGTTGGTGACGCTATGTCAAGACATCCAAAGATTAAAGCTATTTCATTTACAGGAGGAACAAAAACAGGTGAAATTATTTCTTCAATTGCTGCACCGATGTTTAAAAAACTCTCACTTGAACTGGGAGGAAAAAATCCAAACATCATTTTTGCAGATTGTGATTTTGAAGATGCACTTTCTACTACAATGAGATCCTCTTTTGCAAATCAGGGACAAATATGTTTATGTGGTTCACGCATTTTTATTGAAAGACCGATCTACGAAAAATTTAAAACGGCATTTGTAGAAAAAACAAAAAAATCAAAAGTTTCTTTTCCATCAGATCCTGAAGCAAAACTGGGTGCTGTTGTTTCTCAGTCACACATGGAGAAAATACTTTCTTACATTCAACTTGCAAAAGAAGAAGGCGGAACGGTTTTAACAGGAGGTCAACGCGTAATTCTTGAAGGAGAATATAAAGACGGCTATTATTTGCAACCAACCATCATTGAAGGATTGTCCTATGACTGCCGCGTAAATCAGGAAGAAATTTTTGGACCGGTAGTGACCATCACTCCCTTTGATACCGAAGAAGAAGCTTTGATGATGGCCAACTCAACTCAATTTGGATTAGCAGCAACTGTATGGACTACCAATTTGAAAAAAGCACATCGGGTTGCCGACAATTTACAAAGCGGAATTGTCTGGCTGAACAGTTGGTTAGTACGTGATTTGAGAACACCTTTTGGGGGTGTAAAAGCTTCCGGTGTTGGGCGTGAAGGAGGATTTGAAGCACTGCGGTTTTTTACGGAGGCTAAGAATGTTTTTGTGAAATCTTAAATAAAATAAATTCCAAATTCAAATAATAAAATTTCAAAATTTTTTGAAGTGAATCACTGAAACCTGAACTGAGAATCTGTTTGATTTATCTGTGTTATTAATGATTTCGGCGTGACCTGTTCTTAGAACACCGGTTTGAAATTTTGACCTTTTGTATTTGGAACTTGAATTGATTTTTATTTAAAATCAATTCCTTGAATCCGATCCCCACATCATTTTATTACGAATTGTATTGAGGAAATTTTGCTTGTCAGTTTGAACAACATTCAAATCAAAATTTGCGCGGCGTATTACTAACTCTACAGTAGAATCAATTGTCACTGATTTTGAATCAAGCGTACATAAAAATCCTTCACTTCCTCTACCCTCTACTCTGAGTGTAATTGGTCTGTCATCCGGCACACAAATTGGGCGAACATTCAAATTGTGCGGGGCAATGGGTGTAATGACAAAACTGCGTGAACCCGGCACCATGATTGGTCCGCCGCAACTTAAAGAATAGGCGGTTGATCCGGTTGGCGTTGCAACAATTAATCCATCTGCCCAATAAGAGTTCAGATACAAATCACCAAAATAAGCATGAATCGTTATCATGGACGAACTGTCTTTTTTATGCACCGTCAATTCATTCAGTGCAAAATTATTTTCACCAAATAATTTCTCTTTCGTCTCCAGCGTTAAAACAGATCTGTTCTGCAGACGATATTTATCATCATGTATATACTGGAGTACTTCTTTGATTTCATCTTTATGCGTTGAAGCAAGAAACCCCAGGCGGCCGGTATTAACACCTAAAACCGGAATTCCGCTATCACGAATAATGTGAATAGTTTCCAAAAAAGTTCCGTCACCACCAATCGAAATCAGCAAATCAATTTTACCCCAAATTTCTTCATGACGATTAAAAAAAACCGGCTCAGAAAGTATATTGATTCTGTTTTTCAGACTTTCATTGAATGGTTCATAAATCATGTATGACCAGCCAAGCGCATGCATGGTTGTAAAAAGTTCCTGAATGTTGGGTTCATTGATTGAGTTGATTGCAGTGATCTGTGACATCAGATATAAAAGATCGGTACAACCCAGATACTCATTTTTTTCATCGAGCACCGGAACTACGGTGATTTTATGGTCAGCAATTACTTTCATGAGCTCATATACGTGTCTGTCACTGTAAATGAATGGTCTTGGAAGTGCTGCAAAATGATCTTTCAGTTTTTTGGAAGGATCAGGCATATCATAAATATCATTTTCAGAAATCAATCCGATATATTCACCTTTTTCTACAATTGGTAAGTGACTTACTCTGAATTCATTCATCCAGTTAAGCGCCTTTTCACCCGTTTCAGAAAAACGAAGCGGTGGAATCATTTCAGATATGAGTTGGTCTGCTCTCATGTATTGCCTTTAATTTGTTATAAAGAAACGAATATTTGTTCTTATTACTTTCTAAATTTGAGTCAAAATTCACCATTTTAATTGAAATGGCAGCTAAACTCAGCGTTAATATTAATAAAATAGCTACTCTGCGGAATGCACGTGGCGGTAACATTCCTGACGTTTTGAAAGCGGCAGAAAGCTGTGAACGGTTTGGTGCTGACGGCATTACTGTTCATCCACGGCCAGACGAAAGACACATTACCCTGGCAGATACCTATGCTTTATCCAAACTGGTAAAAACAGAATTTAATATTGAAGGATATCCGGATGCACGCTTTTTAAAAATGATTGCAGAACTAAAACCTGCTCAGGCAACGCTTGTTCCTGATTCACCGGGGGTACTCACCTCCAATGCCGGCTGGGATACTAAAAACACAATGACTGGCTCAGAGATCTTGTTCAGCAAATTAAATCATACGGTGTCCGAACTTCAATATTTATAGAAACAGATGTAAACTTAATTGAAGCTGCCGCTGCTACAGGAGTTGACAGAATTGAATTTTATACAGGTCCTTACGCTGAACATTTCAAGAAAAATAAGGCAGCCGCAATTGCTCCTTATATTATTGCATCAGAAATTGCTGATCAATGCAAATTAGGAATCAATGCCGGGCATGATCTGAGTTTGGAAAACCTGAATTTTTTTGCTAAAAATATTCCAACACTTATAGAGGTATCAATAGGACACGCGATTATTTCAGATGCGCTTTATTATGGATTGGAAAATACGGTGAGAATGTATAAACGTGAATTGGAGAAATGACAAATTCCAATCCAAACTCTTAAATTATTCATCATTTTAAAAAAATTGGAATTTTGAATTTTGATATTTGATATTGGAATTTTGAATTTTGACATTGGAATTTGGAATTTTGATAATGGAATTTTGAATTTTAACTTTTGATATTTGATATTGGAATTTTGAATTTTGACATTGGAATTTGGAATTTTGATATTGGAATTTTGAATTTTAACTTTTGATATTTGATATTGGAATTTTGAATTTTAACATTGGAATTTGGAATTTTGACATTGGAATTTTGAATTTTAACTTTTGAATTTTGGCTTTTTAAAAAATGAAACTACATCACAGAATTTTAGGAGAAGGAGAACCACTATTTATCCTTCACGGCCTTTTTGGTTCGTCAGATAACTGGCAAACGCTTGGTAAAAAATTTGCTGAAACATATAAAGTTTATTTTGTTGATCAGCGGAATCATGGACACAGTCCGCACACTAATGATTTCAGTTATGATTTAATGGTAGAAGATTTTCATGAACTGGTTCAGGACACAGGCGAAAAAAATATCCGGATTCTGGGTCACTCCATGGGCGGGAAAACTGCTATTGGTTATGCAGCAAAGTATGGTGAGAACATACATAAGATGATTGTTGCAGATATTTCTCATAAAGCGTATCCAATGCATCATGATCACATTCTTGAGGGACTGCATGCAATAGATCTAAATGTGATTAAATCCAGAAATGAAGCTGAAAAAAAACTGGAAGAATACATTCCGCAATTTGGGGTACGACAATTTTTGCTGAAGAATTTGTATTGGGCGGAGCCGGGTGTTCAACTTGCGTGGAGAATTAATCTGCCGGTGCTGAGCAGAGAAATTGATAAAATACTGGTGGAGATTCCTTTCGAAAAAATTGAAACAGAAACTTTATTTATTCGCGGTGAGCTTTCCAATTACATTCTTGAAAGTGATTATTCAAACATTCAAAATAAATTTCCAAATTCACAAATTCATACCATAAATAATGCTGGGCATTGGGTGCATGCTGAAGCGCCGGAGGAGTTTTTTAATGTGGTGATGGATTTTTTGGAGGCGTAAATTATCACCAAGTCTTTTGTTCTTTTTAGCCACTAATTCACGAATTGGAAAGATTGGATTAGTGTTTATTATAAAAATACTCTGCGACTTTTACACAGAAAAGATATCACGCAAAGACGCTAAGTTCGCAAAATAAAAAACCGCCTCTGAAAAATCAAAGACGGTTTTCAAAATCAAAAGTTATTGAGATTATTTTTCTTTAATCAAAGATGCTTTCAGATATTCTCTGTTCATACGGGCAATGTTGTCCAAAGAAATTCCTTTAGGACATTCTACCTCACATGCTCCGGTATTGGTACAATTTCCAAATCCTTCCAGATCCATTTGATGCACCATGTTTAATACACGGTCAGTTGCTTCTACTTTTCCCTGAGGCAATAATGCCAGCTGAGAAACCTTAGCAGAAACAAACAACATCGCTGATGCATTTTTACAAGTAGCAACACAAGCTCCGCAACCGATACATGTTGCAGCAGCAAATGCTTTATCAGCATCATTTTTCGGAACAGGCAAATTATTTGCATCCTGTGCTGCACCAGTTGAAACAGAAACATAACCGCCTGACTGAATAATTCTGTCAAATGCACTTCTGTCAACAGCAAGATCTTTAATAACCGGAAATGAATTTGCTCTGAATGGTTCAATATAAATTACGTCTCCGTCTTTAAATGAACGCATGTGAAGCTGACACGTTGTTACACTGATTGTGGTCCGTGTGCACGTCCGTTGATTACCAATGAACACATACCACAGATTCCTTCACGGCAATCATGATCAAATGCAACCGGCTCTTCTCCTTTTTCAACCAGATGTTCATTCAAAACATCCAGCATTTCCAGAAATGACATATCCGGTGAAACATGATCAACAGGATAGTCAACTAATTTTCCTTTGTCTTTTGGCCCGTTCTGGCGCCAGATTTTTAGCGTTAGCTTCATACTCGTGTGTTATTGTGCCATGTGCCATGTGGCAAAAGGCAAAGTGTTCTTCTAATTCTTTTTATTGTTTTCAATTGACTTTATCAAAGCACGCAGCATTTTTCCGGTATCTTCAATTAGTTTTTTTGTTTCCAAAATACTTTCTTCAGGAACTAAAGATAACATTGTACATAAAATCAGCTGGGTTTGAACTTCGCAAAGCGAGCCATTTGCAATTTTCAGAAAATGAATATAATTACCTGAGCTATTTCTTCCCCAGCCTTCTGCAATGTTAGACGGAACCGAAATCGCTGCGCGACGAATCTGACTTACAATTCCAAACTTTTCGTCAGATGGAAACTGCTGCGTTATTAAATAAATCTCTTTGACAAGCTGCATCGACTTTTGCCACACAGCGAGATCCTGAAAAGATTTTATTTCTCCGTAAACAACTCTTCCTTCTTCCAAAATATTCAACTCAAGTTCTGTCATCAATTTATACTTCTGTTTAACAACATTATTAATCAATCATTTGCCTCTTGGCACATGGCCCCTGCCTATTTATAACTTCTCTGAACTAACTTAATATTCTCGTAAACCAATTCTTCTTTATGTCTTACAGGTTCACCATCTCCTTTAAATTCCCATGCCGCAACGTGTGCAAATTTGTTGTCATCACGCAAAGCTTCACCTTCTTCAGTTTGATACTCTCCACGGAAGTGACCTCCACATGATTCATTTCTTTCCAGAGCATCTTTGCCATCAATTCACCCAATTCTAAAAAGTCTGCAACACGACCTGCCTTTTCAAGTTCCTGATTAAATTCATTTGCTGTTCCTGTAACACGGACATTTGCCCAGAAATCTGCACGAATCGCTTTTATTTCTTCTATCGCCTGTTTCAATCCTTCAGCATTACGCGCCATTCCGCATTTATCCCACATCACTTTTCCCAGACGTTTATGGAAATAATCAACCGGCTTGGTTCCTTTGTTATTAAGCAATTTTTCAATACGCTCTTTTACACCTTTCTCAGCTGCGTCAAATTCTGGCGAGTTAATTGGAATTTTTCCTGTACGGATATCATTGGCAAGATATTCTCCTATTGTATAAGGAATAACAAAATATCCGTCAGCCAAACCTTGCATCAAAGCAGAAGCACCTAATCTGTTTGCACCGTGATCAGAAAAATTCGCTTCACCCAAAGCATAGCATCCCGGTACGGTTGTCATCAGATTATAATCTACCCACAATCCACCCATGGTGTAATGGATCGCAGGATAGATCATCATCGGAGTGTCGTACGGATTTTCACCTGTAATTTGCATATACATATCAAACAGGTTTCCGTATTTTTCTTTGATTACCTCTTTTCCAAGTGCAGTAAGTTGTTCTTCTGTCGGATTGGTGATACCTTTTTTAGTGGCTTCCACTTTTCCGTATTTGTATTTCATGTTGTGAGCAAAATCCAAATAAACAGCTTCACCAGTTGCGTTCACTCCAAAACCTGCATCACATCTTTCTTTTGCAGCACGCGATGCAACGTCACGCGGAACAAGGTTTCCGAAAGACGGATAACGGCGCTCCAAATAATAATCTCTGTCTTCTTCTTTAATATCTGTAGGCTTTTTCTTTTTCTCACGAATAGCCATGTCATCTTCTTTTTTCTTAGGAACCCAGATACGTCCGTCATTTCTTAATGACTCAGACATCAAAGTCAGTTTAGACTGGTGATCTCCTGAAACCGGAATACAGGTCGGGTGAATTTGTGTATAACAAGGGTTACCAAAAAATGCTCCGCGTTTATAAGCTTTCCATGCAGCGGTAACGTT
This sequence comes from Crocinitomicaceae bacterium, assembly GCA_016719925.1. Taxonomy (GTDB): domain Bacteria; phylum Bacteroidota; class Bacteroidia; order Flavobacteriales_D; family Crocinitomicaceae; genus JADJGJ01. The sequence continues at coordinate 26,286 of JADJYC010000002.1, forward strand.
GCTTCCCATTGCATTTGTAGATAGAAAAAATACGTTTCCGTATCCGCCGGTACATAATAATACAGCGTGAGCAGAATGTCTTTCTATTTCACCGGTAATTAAATTTCTTGCAATAATTCCGCGTGCTTTATCACCAACAATTACCAGATCAAGCATTTCATGACGGCTGTACATTTTTACTGATCCGGTTGCAACTTCTTTGCTGATTGCTGAATAAGCTCCTAACAATAATTGTTGACCGGTTTGGCCGGCAGCATAAAAAGTTCTTTGTACCAGTGTACCACCGAAAGAACGGTTATCCAACATTCCGCCGTAATCACGCGCAAACGGAACGCCTTGTGCAACACACTGATCAATAATATTTGCAGAAACTTCAGCCAAGCGATGAACGTTTGCTTCACGCGCCCGGTAATCTCCTCCTTTAATTGTGTCGTAAAATAAACGGAAAGTAGAATCTCCATCATTTTTATAATTTTTTGCTGCGTTGATTCCTCCTTGTGCTGCAATGGAATGTGCACGTCTTGCAGAATCCTGAAAACAAAATGCTTTTACGCTGTAGCCCATTTCAGCCAAAGAAGCTGCGGCAGAAGATCCTGCCAAACCTGTACCAACTACAATGATATCAATGGATCTCTTATTGGCCGGGTTTACCAGATTTACATGGTCTTTATAATACGTCCATTTATCTTTTAGTTCACCTTTTGGAGCTTTTGAATCTAATACTGACATGATCGGTTAGTTTAACTGTGAAACATAATGGAACAAAGCAATTACAATGAATCCCAGCGGAATTACAATTGCATAAATATTTCCTAATTTTTTGATGGTTGGAGTATACCGGTTGTGACGGAAACCAACTGATTGAAATGCAGACTGAAAACCATGAAGCAAATGCAGCGCCAGGAAAATAAATGCTGTACAATAAATAGCTACGCGAATCGGATCAACAAATTTATGCTGTAATTCATGAATGTATCTTGTGGGATCTTCTGCATTAAAATCTACATACTTATAAATAATCTCCGGAGCCCAGAAATCATACATGTGCAAACCAAGGAACAACATTACAGTTAAACCGGTAATGATCATATTGCGCGACATCCAGGTTGAATTTGCGCCGGCACCATTGACCGCATATTTTACTGAGCGTGAACTGCGGTTTTGCATTTCAAGAACAATACCCATTACTAAGTGAAATACAACTCCAAAAATTAAAACCGGCTGCATGATGAATTGAATCAGCGGATTGTATCCCATAAAATGCGAAGCGCTGTTAAACGCGTCTGCACTGATTATTGATAAAAAGTTTATGATGAAGTGCTGTAATAAAAAGATCAGCAGGAATAAACCCGAGAGCGCCATCAGAATTTTTCTGGCAATGGATGTTTTCATGTTTTAGATGTTTGTGATGACAGCAAAATTAACGGTCATTTCAATTCATGCAACACGGCAAATTCTGAAGTCGACGAATAAAGCTTGTTTAGAATTATTCTAAATTATTTTTACCTGCTATATCACTGTATTTCTGATAATTAAGTCCATCCTAATGACTTATCAACCGTTTATCTACCATAAAAATGGTATCAGCCTTTATAAAAGGGTTAATTTTGCAGTAACAACAAGGCATAAGAATATAAAATTGATCTGAAAATATGATAAAAGTAACGGATATAGCAAAAAAGAAAGCAATCGAACTCATGCATGATGAAAATAAAGACGGCTTTTTTATTCGTGTTGGCGTTGAAGGCGGAGGATGTTCTGGTCTCATGTATCAGTTAAAATTTGACAACGAAATCAAACAAGATGATAAAGAGTTTGAAGACAATGGAATAAAAGTAGTTGTGGACAAAAAAAGTGTTTTGTATTTGGTTGGCACAACGCTTGACTTCAGCGGAGGATTAAACGGAAAAGGATTTATTTTTTCGAACCCAAATGCTTCAAGAACATGCGGATGCGGAGAAAGCTTTTCATTATAAGAGTTAGAATTTAGTGAAAATAAACTGATATGCGATTTTCGATTAACGATTTTCAATTTCAGAAGTAAAAGATTAAACCCATTAAATGAATAGAAAAGATTTAGAAGAAAGATTGATTGAGTTTGCTGTAGCCATTGTTCAAATAGCAGAATCAAATGTGAGAATGAAATCGTCAGTTCATTTGTCTGGCCAACTTATGCGTTCTGGCACCTCACCGGCACTTAATTATGGAGAAGCACAGAGTGCAGAATCGTCCAAAAACTTTATTCATAAAATACAAATTGTACTGAAAGAATTGCGTGAAACTAATATTTGCCTCCGAATAATTTTAAAGACGAGATATTTCGCAGATGAAGATGAAATTGTTAAGGCTCTTAATGAGAGTAATGAACTGATTTCAATATTTGTAAAAACCGTTTCCACAGCTAAAAAAAATCAAAAATCACCAACATTGAATTGATCAAATCGAAAATCGTTAATCGGAAATCGTTGATCGGAAATTATTTAAAATGAGCTACACAGAAGACGAACTAAAAAAAGATCTCAAATCAAAAGAATACGAATTCGGTTTTACATCAAACATCGAATCCGAAAAATTTCCTGTGGGATTAAATGAAGAGGTGGTTCGAAAAATATCTGCCAAAAAAAATGAACCGGAATGGCTTTTGGAGTATCGCCTGAATGCCTTTAAAATATGGCAGCAAATGAGTGAGCCGGAATGGGCCCATGTTCATTACAACAAACCCAAATTTCAGGAGATATCCTATTACGCTGCACCCAAGAAAAAATATGAAAGCTGGGATGATGTGGATCCGGAGATGAAAGCGACAATGGATAAACTGGGTATCTCACTTGATGAACAAAAAAAACTCACAGGAGTTGCTGTTGACTTTGTTATGGATTCTGTTTCAGTTGCAACATCGTTTAAAGAAAAACTGAGCGAACTGAATATTATTTTTTGCTCTTTCAGTGAGGCCGTTCAACATCATCCGGATTTGATTAAAAAATATTTGGGTACAGTCGTTCCGTCAACCGATAATTTTTACGCCGCATTAAATTCTGCCGTTTTTTCTGACGGATCATTTTGCTACATTCCAAAAGGAGTAAAATGTCCGATGGAATTATCTACCTATTTCAGAATTAACGAATCTGGTACAGGTCAGTTTGAGCGCACATTGGTTGTTGCTGATGAAGGAAGTTACGTAAGTTATCTGGAAGGCTGTACCGCTCCACAGCGTGATGAAAATCAATTGCACGCAGCAGTTGTAGAATTAATTGCTTTAGATAATGCAGAAATAAAATATTCAACGGTACAAAACTGGTTTCCGGGTGACAAAGACGGAAAAGGCGGTGTATTCAATTTTGTAACGAAACGAGGAATGTGTAACACCAATTCCAAAATTTCCTGGACACAGGTTGAAACAGGTTCAGCGGTTACGTGGAAATATCCATCATGCGTTTTGAAAGGAGATAATTCTATTGGTGAATTTTATTCGGTTGCTGTCACCAATAATTTTCAGCAGGCAGACACCGGAACAAAAATGATTCATCTGGGAAAAAACACAAAAGCACAGTTATTTCCAAAGGAATATCCGCAGGTAAATCTCAGAATTCATACAGAGGACTGGTGCAAATAAATCACAAAGCTGAAAATGCACGGAACTTTACTCAATGTGACAGTTTGCTTGATGTCAGATGAATGCGGTGCGCATACATTTCCTACATTGAATGTAATAACAACTCAGCAAAACTGGAACACGAAGCAACCACTTCAAAAATTGGAGAAGATCAGATTTTCTATTGTCAGCAAAGAGGAATCTCTGAAGAAAAAGCAATCAGTTTAATTGTCAACGGATATTGCAAAGACGTATTAAATAAATTACCGATGGAGTTTGCCGTGGAAGCACAAAAATTATTGGCGATATCGTTGGAGAATAGTGTTGGGTAAAAAGGGCTAAGGGCAGAGGAATAAGGACAGAGGGAAAAGCCAAAAGGAAAAGGGAAAAGCCAAAAGGAAAAAGCCAAAAGCAAGAAGGTGAGAGGAAAGAGCCTAAAGGTATTGAGATTATAGAATAGAAACGAATAAAATAAATATGAATAATAACAAAGGATTTTGCTTTACGAAATACGAACCCCCTTTTTCCTTTTGGCTTTTCCCTAAGTAAAATTAAAATGAAACAATTGCTCAACATAAAAAACCTCCACGCTGAAGTAGCTGGAAAAGAAATTCTGAAAGGCTTAAACTTAACAGTTAATGCCGGTGAAGTGCACGCTATCATGGGACCAAACGGTGCCGGAAAATCTACACTTGCTTCTGTATTAAGTGGTAAAGAAGGATATGAAGTCACTGAAGGATCAGCTGATTTTGACGGAAAAAACATTTTGGAACTGGAAGCAGATGAACGTGCAAAAGAAGGTTTGTTTTTAGCGTTTCAGTATCCGGTTGAAATTCCTGGAGTATCCAATATAAATTTTTTGAGAACTGCATTGAATGAAATTCGCGAATACAGAAAACAGGAACAAATTTCTGCCAAAGATTTTATGACCATGGTCAGAGAAAAATCAAAATTGGTTGAGTTAAAAGATAATCTTGCGTCGCGTTCAGTGAATGAAGGTTTTTCAGGAGGAGAAAAAAAGCGGAATGAAATTTTTCAGATGGCGATGCTTGAACCGAAACTGGCAATTCTGGATGAAACAGATTCAGGTTTGGATATTGATGCATTAAGAATTGTTGCAGCAGGCGTAAACAAGTTGAAAAACAAAGACAATGCAATAATTGTCATTACCCATTATCAGCGCTTGCTGGACTATATTGTACCGGATTTTGTTCATGTGCTTGCAGACGGAAAAATTGTAAAAACAGGTGATAAAAATCTGGCGCTGGAATTGGAAGAAAAAGGATACGATTGGATTTTCGCAGATCAAAAAGCATAACCATGAGCGCAGCAGTTTTATCAGAAAAAATGAATTCGTTTTTAACTTCTTTGGTTGTGCCGGAAGAAAGCGGACAGCGTGCGTTGTATGATCAGCTTACAGAAAAAGATTTTCCAACAACAAAGAATGAGTATTGGAAATATACGCGGGTTGGGAAAATTACAAATTCAAAATTCAAAAAAGGGCAAAGGACAGAGGACAAGGGGCTAAGGGAAAAGTTTCTTTTAGACGGAAATTGTTTGGTGGTTGAGAATGGAATTTTGAGAGATGATTTTACGTGTGACAAGATTTCAGGAGTTATTGTTACTTCTGTAAAGCCGGGTGATGAAAATAAGATTGCCGGCTTTGGAAAAGAGCTGAATCTGAATCATGTTTTCAGTTTGTTGAACGCAACATATTATCAGGAGGTCATACATATCAATATTGCAGCTAAAACAGAAATGGAAGCTCCGCTGAAATTGGTTTTTATTACAAACGGAGAAAACGTAATTTGTAATCCGCGCATATTTATTCATGCTGATAAATCTGCTCAGGCAAAAATCTCCATGCAGTTTGTATCTCTAAATGACAAAGGATCTTTTTGCAATGTTGTTTCTGAATTTATTGTTGAAGAAAATGCCAGACTTACAATTGATAAATTGCAAAATGAATCAGATGCATCTTTTCACATCTCCACGGAACAAGTGAGACAGGAAAAAAATTCTTTCTTTCAGATAAATACCATGACACTGGATGGTGGTTTGATAAGAAACAACATCAATCTAATTGTTGCGGGTGAAAACTGCGAATCTCACATGAATGGCGCCATCATTGTCAAGGGGAATACGCATGTGGACAATCACACCTTTGTAGATCATCAGGTGGCCAATTGTTTCAGCAATGAGAATTACAAGTATGTTTTGGAAGATAAATCAACCGGGGTTTTTAACGGAAGAGTTATTGTTCAGCAGCATGCACAAAAAATAAATGCCTATCAGAAAAATTCAAACATACTGCTCTCTGATTTTGCGCTGATGAATTCAAAACCTGAACTTGAAATTTATGCAGATGATGTAAAATGTTCACATGGTTCAACAACCGGTCAGCTGGATGATGATGCTATTTTCTATTTGCAGGCAAGAGGAATTTCAAAAGACAAAGCAAAGAAATTATTGGTATCAGCATTTATTAATGAAATCACAGACCAATTTTCTGATGAATCCATGAAAGATGCCATTCAGCAAATACTCATTGAAAAACATGGCTGGGCTATAAATTAATCCTTTGAAAACTTCCGTCACAGTCAAAACCATTTTCAATTGTTCTCTTGAACGGGCATTCAAAACCCCTATTCTTTCTAACGTAACAAAAGTACACACCGGTTATGGTTTAATGCCCCGTGTAACACATTGCACAGATGATGAAGGTTGGGGCCAACCCGGCAGCAGAAAAAAAGTTTTTGTTGCAAAATCGATGACGCAAAAAGGAGGTGAAGCATCTGTTGACAAAGTTCTGGAACGTATCGAAAATCAATACTGGAAAATTGAAGTCAGTGAATTCAAAAGCTGGATGCTTGGTTTTTCAAAATTTGTCGGAGAATGGCAGACAAAAGAAATTGATCCTGAAAAAATTGAAATTACCTACACCTATACGCTTCATTCAAATGTTGCGCTGTTGTATCCATTAAATTGGTTATTCACCAAACTATTCTGGAAAAGATACATGAAACAGGTAATTGAAAATATCCGTAAAATGACAATAAATAAAGAGCCCTTTCTATTTCCGTAATAAGTCTTTATGCAGTTTCATACCTGGTCAATTTTTTTGAAAGATTACTTTTTTATTCGCTTTAACCTAAACTCTTTTATGAAAAACTTGTCTTATTCTATTTTGTTTGTTTGTTGAAGCCGGTTTTTACAAACAGTACTTACAGACTTTTGAATCACCCCCGCATTCACTTTGAATAACGGACAGGCGGATCAACGAATCGACTTAAATATTTACCCGGAACAGCCTTTATGCGAAATCCACTCCCACACCTTTTCCTTTTACAGTACCGGCAGCTCCCGCACAACCAGCAGGAATTACCAACAACCCAAACAGTCAGTATCCCAAAGCCTCAGATGCATGATGGCGGCGGAATGCACTCATCGTTGTTGTGATGGTGTAACCGGCGGACAAAGTACATTCGCAAAAATGAGCGGTGACATTTCTACTGTTGGATATGATTCAGTGACATTCGATTTATGGTGGATGTGCGGCGGAAGCACTGCCTATTACGGTGAATTATTTTACAGCACAAACGGAGGTATGGCCTGGACACAAGTAAACAATCCAGAAAGCGGAACAACACAGTGGAAAGATGAAACAACCTGGATTGCCAGTGAGTTATGGAATGCAAACTGGGACAATCAGGCTCAGCTCAGATTCGGATTCCGTTTTGTGAGTGGCGCTACATCTACAAGTTCAGAACTTGATCCGGGTTTTGCCGTTGATGACATCACCATTACCGGTTATAATACCTGTACCAATACATCGAATACAATCAGCGTAAATGCATGTAACGAATACGTTTCTCCAAGTGGAAATTTCACCTGGACAACTGATGGAAGTTATAATGATGTAATCCCTAATTCAGCCGGTTGTGATTCATTGCTCACGATCAATCTTACAATTAATACCGTTGATGCAACTGCTGGTCAGAGTGGTTTAACTTTATCTGCTAACAACAGCGGAGCAATTTCATATCAATAACTAAATTATAATAATACCTATTCAGTAATTGCCGGTGCAGCCAATCAGAATTACACAGTTGCTGCAAACGGAGACTATGCCGTTTCTGTAACTGATAACGGCTGTACAGATACCTCAGCTTGTATTACTATTTCAAATGTTGGTCTGGAAATTTATACCGGTATTTCTGTTTTAGTTTATCCCAATCCGGCAGAACATTTTGTGATTATATCAGTTAATTCAAATGATGTTTTAATTATGGATCTTGTGGATATTTCCGGAAGAGTTATAATTTCTTCTCAATTGAATAACGGTAATAATCAAATTGATTTATCCAACTATTCAGCCGGAACGTATTTCGTCAACATAAAAATTCTGAAGGCGCGATCATTAATTCTGAGCGCATCAAAAAAAGATAAAGAAGAGATTTCATTTTTTTAACGGGGACTCAGGCTGCGCTTAGTCCCCGTTTTTTTTCTGACTTTACTAATCTTCGTAAGCTGACGATTCTTTCAATGCTTTGTTTTTGACTGGTGCAGCGTGCAGATCAGAGAATTCAACTTTTCCTGACTCCACATCATACATGCCACCGACAATGGCAATTTCACCCGCCTTTACCATATCAGCAAGAATGGTGCTGCGCTGCAAAATATGTCTGATCGATTCAAATACATTTTCTTCTGCAACCATTTGTACAGATTCATCACTCAGAATGTCTTTCTGTGTTGATTCAACTTTTTTAACTGCAGGCTGAATTTTACTTAATAGTGTAGTGATATTTCCCATGACAACATGCTTACAGGCTGAAATTACGGCGCCGCATTTACTGTGCCCCAAAACAACTACGAGTTTTCATCCTGCTACTTTGCAGGCATATTCCATAGATCCAAGTATGTCATCATTCACAACATTTCCGGCAACGCGCACACTGAAGATATCTCCCAGGCCCTGATCAAAAATCAATTCTGCAGATGTTCGTGAATCAATACAACTTAAAATAGTTGCAAACGGATACTGACCTTCTGCTGTGTCATTCACCTGCTCAAGTAAATTACGGTGTGCTCTCAGATTTTCTACAAAACGCTGATTCCCTTCTTTCAGATAAGACAGCGCAAGTTCTGGTGTCATTTCTGATTGTGTTTTTCGTGTATGTGCTTTCATATAATTTTTTTATTTAATTTAAATTGACAAACTGTTTCCTTCTTCAAAAAATCCTACTTTACCTGATTCAATATCATACATAGCGCCTACTATTCCTATTTCTCCCTTTTCTATGAGTTCTTTCAGAATAGGACTTTTGGACATAATCTGACGCATTGATTCATGTACATTTTCATCAGCAACAAGTTGTACCGCATCTTCACAACAAACATCTTCAAACTGTTTGCTTACTTTCTGAACGGATGGATCTATCTTGCTCAACAAAGATGTTACATTTCCCATTTTCACATGATTGCATGCTGAAATAATGGCGCCGCATTTTGAATGTCCGAGAACAACTATCAGTTTTGAACCTGCAACCTTACAAGCGTATTCCATGGAACCCAGAATATCTTCATTCACCACATTCCCTGCAACACGCACACTGAAAATATCACCCAGCCCCTGATCAAAAATTAATTCGGCAGACGTACGTGAATCGATACAACTCAGCACAACTGCAAACGGAAACTGACCTTCAGATGTATCATTGACCTGTTCAAGTAAATTTCTGTGCGCTCTCAGATTTTCTACAAACCTTTTATTTCCCTTTTTCAAAGTTTCCAGCGCAAGTTCAGGAGTCATTTTTTGCTGCGTATCACGATTCTGCGTACGCATTTTATTGACAATCTGCTTAAACTCATTCACAATTTTGAAGCCACCAATTTCCTTTAATTCAGGTACATTAATGGTCTCAACATGAATGTCTTTTTTGGGTGCATCATAATTTTTAAATTCATCTATCCGTTCAATCACATCATAATCGATTTCTTTTGATTTGGATGCATCAATAATCAATGCAGAATTGCCAGGTATAGTATCCAGTGCATGCGCAATACTTGCTTTATTCAGAAATGAAACTTCTTCAGCCAGACGCAACGTGATTTTTTGTTTTCCGTTTGCATCTTCACTGAAATAACGAAATGCATTTTTGAAATTCTTTTTGAGAACAAAATAAAGCGCAAATACCAATCCTATTCCAATTCCTTTCAGCAGATCTGTAAATACAACTCCGATAATGGTTGCAATAAAAGGGATGAATTGCTCCCAGCCTAATTTTACCATGCCAACATAAAGAGAGGGTTTAGATAATTTATATCCAACCATAATCAGAATTACAGCAAGAGCAGAAAGCGGAATCAGGTTAAGATACTGCGGAATAATTATTACCGAAACCAGCAAAATAAATCCGTGAAAAATGGTTGATAGTTTTGATTTACCGCCTGAATTAATATTTGCTGAACTTCGCACAATAACCTGCGTTACGGGCAATCCTCCAAACATACCGGAAACCATATTACCGATTCCCTGCGCTTTTAATTCGCGGTTTGTTGGAGTATTTCTTTTTTGCGGATCCAGTTTATCGGTTGCTTCAACAGAAAGTAAACTTTCCAAACTGGCAACAAGTGCAAGAGTCACCGCAACAACATAAACCTGCGGATTGGATAATGCAGAAAAATCAGGCAAAGTAAAAAACCCGATAAACTCCTGCGGATTTTTTGCCACCGGTAAATCAACCATGTGTTTTCCTCCCAGCACCCACTCCGGATGATTCCAGCCAAAATAGAGATTGATAAAAATTCCAACGAGTACTACAAATAAAGCTCCCGGAAGAAATTTGAACAACTCCAGTTTCTTCATAAATTTCAAATCAAACAGAATTAAAAGTGCCAGTGAAACAATACTGATTATTACCGCGCCGGTGCTGTGATATTTAATTGCGTAGAAAATTTCTGAAATGGTATTGTGTCCATCTTTCTGATCAAATGATTCATCCCCCATAAAATCTGCATCAAAACCAAATGCGTGCGGAATTTGTTTCATGATCAGAATAATTCCGATTGCGGCAAGCATTCCTTTAATCACGGATGAAGGAAAATAATAACCAATAACTCCTGCTTTAAGAAATCCTGCAATAACCTGAAGCACGCCGGCAAGTACAACAGCTACAAGAAATGCTTCAAAACTTCCCAGCGTTGTAATTGCACCTAAAACTATAGTAACCAAACCAGCTGCCGGACCAGAAACACCGAGTGCACTTCCACTTAAAAATCCTACAATAATTCCGCCAACAGCGCCGGCAATAATTCCAGAAAAAAGTAATTCCGGTTTACCGGTTGATGCCAGTGCAACTCCCAAACAAAGCGGAAGTGCGACTAAATAAACTACGAGACCCGCGGGCAGGTCATGTTTTAAATTTGAAAAAAATGTGTTTGCTTTCATGTTCAATTTATTAATCAGAAAAAGATGATTGACGGATAAAAATTATCCTGATTGAAAATCCGGCAGGGATATAAACAGCGAATTACATCGATATCAGATGTTCGCTCTAAAAAAATAAACTGCGGATTTTATGAAAACAAAACCTCAGGAGGAGGCAATATCACTTTTTGTTCAAGCCTGTCATAGTGCAGATCATGTGCATCCATGATTTCAAGCCAGACAGATTCACGTAAATACGATGAATAAGCAAGATCTTCCAGATCCACATCCAGTTCATAGAGTGAATTTCCGTTGGAATTAGTTTCTCTTTCTGATTGATCCTCTTCACTCATATTGCTCAGAACAGCCAGATCACTGGAATCAATTTCATAGAAAAACTCATGTCACGCACGGTTTCAAAACCAACCATGGCTGATATACAAATGAGTGCTATTAGTAATCTGAATGCTTTCAAAGGATCTTAATTGTTGTAAAGATAACAACTATTTGAATCAGTTGTTCAATGCCGATTTTTTAAAAATTTGTTAAATCCTTGTATATAAGGCAGCTCCATTCAATATGAATCATTGTTATATTTGATTCAAATCATCAAAATGAGCAAATCAGCGAAAGACTTACTGGAAGGAAATTTGAAATGGGTTGAAGACACCAATAAATTAAAACCGGGATTTTTTAAAGAATTATCCACCAACCAATCTCCTGAATTCCTCTGGATTGGATGTTCAGACAGCAGAGTTCCTGCAAGCGATATTACAAATACATTACCGGGAGCAATTTTTGTCCAGCGCAATATTGCAAATATGGTTGTACATACTGATGCAAATCTGCTCAGCGTAGTTAATTATGCAGTGAAGATTCTGAAAGTAAAACACATCATTGTTTGCGGACATTATGGCTGCGGAGGAGTTGCCGCTGCTATGAGCAATCAGAATTTTGGTTTTCTTGACAACTGGCTCATGCATATTAAAGATGTGTATCGTTTACATGAAGAAGAACTGGATTCAATTGAAGAGGATCAAAAAAGATTTGACAGATATGTTGAACTGAATATTATTGAACAGGTACATAATCTTTCAAAAGTCTCTTTTATTCAGGAAGAATGGCACGCCGGAGAATTTCCGTACATACATGGCTGGGTTTACAGTCTTGAAGACGGAAAAATCCGTGACCTGAATGTAACGGTAAACAACAGCCATCAGCTGGATGATATTTACCGTTACACGCCAAGAAAAAAATAACTTTCTAATTATTTACTTCAAGCACATCATTGGATTGTCCGTCAGCAAAATTATCTTCGATATCTGTTGCTTTAAAAAATTTCTTGCTGATGTAAAATAAAACAGTTGCAGAAAAAACCGCAATATTCAGATCATAAAAAGCAGTAAGCAGCATCGTATACAAAATAAAAAATAGCTGGACATTTCTGGTTTTGTTTTTATACCACTTTTGCTTCCAGTATTCTACCAGAAAGTCTCTTTCAAATACATCCAGCGCAGCTTTAATAAGTACGCCAATAAATACCGATGAAGCAACCAAAATCAGCATGTCTTTGAATACCAAAAATCCAAGTAATGTAAAAACTCCCGCAATCACTGCAGCTACCCTTGTTCGTCCACCTTCTTTGTATAATAGCACTGACCGTATTGTCGCCTGGGCACCTGGAATTCCCATAAAAATTGCTGACATCCCGTTTGATAATCCTTGTCCGATCAACTCACGGTTCAGGTTGGATTTTTCTTTGGTAAGATGATCTACTATTAAGGCCGTCAGCAGCGAATCAAGATAACATAACATTACCATTTGCAGCGCATATGGCAACGCCATCAAAATATATTCCTGAGTAAAAATTCCTGAACCTGGAAAATATGAAGACAACAAGGATGTAAATTCTGAAAATGATCCGACACTTGCCCCAAGTGAAATAGTTTCAACACCAAAATTCATGCTTACGGTCACTATGGTCATTATAATAATTGCAGTTAACGTTGCAGGAATAAATCTTGACACAGAAGTGGGAATTCTGATCAACTTCAAAATTTTCGGAAGAAGAAGAATTAAAACAAATGTAGAAAATGCGAGAATAATGTTTGTCGAGAAATCACCGCTTGGTTGTTTTTTACCATTCAATCCAAACAGGATGTTAAACTGATCTACCCATATCACCATGGCAATTCCACTCATGAAACCAAGAATAACACTCTTGGGAACAAATTCAATTAATTTTCCAAGTCTTACTATTCCTGCAATCAAAAGTCCAATTGCGGTCATTAAAAACACAAGCGTGATAAACTGTTCTGCCAGAATTTTATCGCCTGTAAAATTATCGTAAGCAAATGCTACAACAACTGCTGAGACAGCGGTCATTGGTCCAGTAGGACCAGAAACACTCAATCGGGTTCCTCCAAAAATTCCCGTGATAATTGGAATTATACCAGCCGCAATCATACCTGCAAATGCACCTCGCCCTGACATTACGCCAAACGCAGCTCCCAAAGCAAGAGCCGCAAAGCTGACTGATATTCCGGCGATCAAATCACCTAAAAAAGTTTTTTTCATATTTTTTTTATAATTTTTTTTGAATTTGAATCTTTTAAATTTTGATTTTTCCTAAGTTGATCTTCCCGCAATCGGGTGATCTGTTTTAATATGTGGTCCCATAAAAATCCGCGCAAATAATCTGATCAGCGCAAGACCGTTAATAACGAAACTGAGTGCTACAAAAATCAAGAGTAACACCTGGTGAACTTCAATATGACTGAATATTAAATCCTCACCGATAAATGTTGGCGTAATCGGAAATCCTGCCATTCCCAGACATGCCATCAGAAAAATAAAAGCCGCTTTTTTGTATTCATAAGAGTGTCCCTGAAACCGGTTCAGATCCATGTTGGTTTCTTTTTTACCCAGCCATCTTAAAACCAGGTATCCGACCAAACCGCAAACAAGAATACCGCTCAGATACACCACCATGTCCATGTAATTGAAATGCTGATTGAACGTGATGGCCAGTGCAATCCACAGGTGATTCTGAAAAATCAATCCCCAGCTGAACCGCACATCATGTCTTTTGACAAATGATTTCAGTGTCAGAATTAATCCTACAAAACCAAATACAAGCGGCAAAATTGCTCTGAGCTGTTCAGGAATTTCTTCCTGAAAAATTAATAAGACACACCCTGCAACAAATAATGGAATAAAAATAATGGATGCAATTTTCGGAGTCAAAAAACGCAGCGCATTTCCGGCGCGTTTCACCGGCGCCCACATATAATAATAAACCAGTGAATCAAGCCCCCACTCTTTCAAACTCATCACATAAAGCGTGTTTGAAATTTTCTGAATGAAGGGTGATTTTTTTGTTTCAGCTTTAGGCTGGAAATTATAAAACTGTTCACGAATCAGATAAGTAACTACCGATGGAGAAACCAATAATTGATAAGTCCTTAAAAAAGCATTGCCTGCAAAGTGAATCAATGCAAGAACTTCTAATCCAAGTGCTATTTCAATAAAAATGATTCCGATTTGTGTCACAGATGAATAAGCAACCTGTGCCTTCACTGAAGACTGAACTCTTGCCGTACTTGCGGCAAGAACAGCGGTTACTAATCCTATAAAAATTACTACCCCTCTGACAACCCACTGATGTTCCCAAAATGGAAAAGTTCTCAGTAAAATAAAAACTCCGATATGCACAGAAAGTGAACTGTAAAATATTGCACTGGACGGTGTTGGTCCTTCCATGGCGCGGGGCAACCAGAATGAAAAAGGAAACTGTGCTGACTTGGCCATTGCAGCCACCAAGATCAGCAGTGAAGCTGCAAGTCCAATCCATGAATGTTCATGAAGATGCAGACTGACGCTTTCATGATTATTCAATTCAGAAAAAGTGATGTTTTCATGCCATAGGTGATGACTTAACCACATGGCAAGAATCAATCCGATATCACCCACCCGGTAAACGGAAAAAACTTTCATGGCGTTTTTCACCGGCAGATATCTGTCTCTGTAAAATGCAATCAGCAGAAAAGATGAAACTCCTAAAATTTCCCAGCCGATAAAAAGTGTTTCAAAATTTCCGGAGAAAATTGTGATGGTATATCCCAGATAGAAAAACAAGAGTGTATTGAAAAACCGCTTGTACCCTTCTTCACGGTGCATGTAGTACCGGCTGTAAATAGTAATCAGAAAAGTCAGCAATGCACCAACAATAAGATAAGTGGCGGTGATTTTATCAAAATACAAATCGATAAAAAATTCATACCCATCCGTAGCGTAAACAACAAACTCTTTGATGTTGTATGTTTCCATGCCACCCATCAGCCAAAGGACAATAAATCCTATTGCGGCAGCGAAATGAATTCCAACAGAAGAAAATGCAATTGCCGAAAGTAATTTTTCATTCGATTTGGGAACAATCAGACTTACCAGGAAACCAGTCAGCGGAATCAGTGTGAGAAGTGCTAAAAACAAATTCATACCAACTGATTTTTTAACGTAAATACCGGTAAATTTTCACTGGTTCCCTCTATCAGCGAAGTAAAATTTTCAATCACCGGTGGTTTGTTTCCAACCGGAACATAGAGTTCAAATTGTTCATTTCTGAAATGATACATCTGATCAGTATAAGGGTCAATAACTACCAGATGCACCCATTCATTTTTGAACCACTCATAAGTTGCCTGAACTGCCTGAATTGTTTTCAGTACTACATCCGGTTTTTGTTCTACAACAATTAATAAACGGATCGGATCATGAATCTCTATCATCTGCTGAGGCAATCCGGGACGTAAATCTCCTTCAATTCCGTTTGCAACTCCAATCAAACCCATCACGTTATGCGGAAGTTTGGAACCTGCACCCAGCTTGTGATTGTCAACTCTTGAAAAATAATATTCGAGATTAATTCCGCCACATACCGGAGCAGCTGCATTTAAAATTCCAAGCAGATATTTTCCATCCGGATCAATGCGGTAGTCATATGAATTCAGAAAAGATCTTCTGTCAAGCATTAATTTCTGAGTGAGAGATCTTCTTCCAATCACACAAATTGTGTTGGTTGCGTGATTGTATTCCGGTCTTGGTTCAAATAGAGAAACAGCTCTCAGTCGCACACGTTTGTGAACTTCATCCGGGCTTCTTTTTGTATTGACCAGATCAAATCTTCGTGAACGTTCCTTGGCATTCAGTGAAAGCGCTTTACTGATTACATTCATGTTCACTGAATGAATGGCCCGTTGCTCAACACTTAGTTTTTCCAAATCATAATAATGAATATCATCACAGGTTGTGTCATGTAATCCTCCCACAAAAAGTGTATCATCCGGAATTGAAATTCCTTTTGCATCAAGTATTTTTCTCACTTCAGTTTGATTGGCCATGAAGCTGAAAGCTCTTGCATTTACAGATCCGGGGCGACCTGAACAGGCACCGCAGTCATACGCTGCAAAATGCGTATTGTTGGTACTGCTTGCTCCGTGTCCTGTAACATAAATGAGCGGAGCAAAATTTTGTGTCAGACCAATACTTATCAAAACTGTTTCTACACGTTCAGCCATTTCGCTGACAGTATATCCAACCTGATAACCATTTACCTTTTCATTCAGATCACGGTTTTGAATTGTCAGAAAAGAATCGGATTCCATGTGTCTGAAAGAAGATGCTGATGCAGGTGAAATAGCCGGTTTGAAAATATTGATGAACAGTTTGAATGCACTCCAGAAACCAACGGTTTGTGCAATCACCCATCCGCCTAAAATTCCATGCGCTCTTTTATTAAAGTGTACATCTTTTTTGTTTTTTCCATTACCGGTTTCTTCACAGATAATGTGTTTTGGATTTACCGGTAAAGGACAAATTTTAGTATGAAATTTTCCATTCAGCGGACGGAAATACGTGTCAATTCCAAAATGCCCGGCAGTAGAAAATGTTTCACATTCCGGATCCAGATTTTCCAGGTACTCTCTCAATGAAATTTCACGGTCATCAATACAGAAAATTCCCTGAAAACTTGGTCTTACTGTTTTTTCAGAAATATTTCTATTTGTTTGCAATCCTTTGATCACTTCATTATAATAAGTCCATTCATAAGACTCCTGCCAGATGGCATACAAATCATCATAAAGATTTTTTTCAGAAGCATCAAAAAGTGATTCTGCTTTTCCATTAAAAGTTTCAGCAAGCGGTTTCCAGCTTTTTCCAAAACGATGATCCAGTGTATCAATTTCAAAAATCAACTCAAGAATGATTAATTCTTTCAGTGAAATTTTTCTTGCATCTAAAAGTGTTTGCGGCTGATCTTCAATAACAGCTACGAGCCCTGACCATCCAGGATGTTCAAACTGCTGATCGAAAACATAATTTTCAAAAAGATTTTCGTCACCTACCAGAATTTTTAAAAGTTCTGATATGGTAATTTTCTGATCATGCAATAAAACTCTGGCGCGATCTGTTCTGAAAAAACTTTTAAAACTGTTTTTGTCTAATTCACGAACGGCTTCAATTAATGATTTTCCGGTCAAAGGGAACGACCAGAGTGCAACACCCTGATCGAGAAAACTATTGAGGATTCTGAAAATATTTACGTGAACGCGTGCATTTAAATCAAAGTGATACTGATCCTTCCAGTGTGATCTGAGTTTACCAATACGTTTACTCAGCTGCTGGTTTGAAAGAGGTTTGAAAAGAGTTTCCAGATAATGATCAACAGCATCTTTACCCTTTAATTTTTCAATGGTGCGTTTGATAATTTCCCGGTCAATTTTTCCCTCACTGTAAAGTTTCTGGTACTCTGAAAAAGAGAGGTAGACCCGATAGCCAAATAGTTTAGAGGCCAGCGCAAGTCCGTCATGAAATTTCTTATCCTGAAATTCATGCAGTGTATTGTGATGGACAAAGTCCTTTAACGGAGCTTGTGCAGGTAAATAATGTTTTAGATTATGAAGCAGCTGATGCTCGTCAAATCTGTTTTGCTGGATGCATGCTTAAAATTTCGGATTCAACAGGAGCGGAACAGAAAAATTCCGCTATGTTTCCTTGCCGGATTTATTCCTGAAAAAAGGATCAGATTACCAGATACGGGTAATAATAAAATTACTTAACAGCACCGGCAGGCGCTGAACACGTAAACAGTAAAACCTGAAATTTTAAATGAGAATAGTACGCAACCTCACATAGGCAGGTGTGTGATGCTGCGTTTTGGAATGTGAATCTGCTGAATTACTTTCAGAAGACTCAAATTCTGAAAGATCAGAAATTGTATCTGCGTAATTATTTTCAGTACCTGAATGAAATTCGTTAATCTCATCATCTTCTGTCTCTGGCTGCTCTTCCTTGTTTTCAATTTCAGCAGGTTGCTGCAAAGGAGAAGTATCATGAAAAGAATAATGAGCAACGTATGAGCGTAGTTTTGTATGATAAATCTGGGTTGTTTGTTGTCCTTGTCCTCCAAAGAAATAGAGAACCACCATCAGGACGAGTCCGAATAAATAAAACCGGTTTGAAGGTTTGAATTTCATTCGTTTTAAGATCAAATCTTGTGTCAAAGGTAATCTTATTTACAAACGATCCAAATAAAATTTAGACGAACTAGGTAATAATGCGTGTCAACTCACCGTATTCAATGATTTTACCGGTTTTTGAGCGGATGCACAATTTGTTGCAGGAGATGTCTGATGAAGGGAAAATTTTTCGGGTTATCTCCATAATTTCCTTTTGTTCTAATCTTGGTGAATAGGTATTGGCAATAATAAAACCACCTCTGTCAGTCAGATCTTTTGCAATAGAAATCAGTTCTTCAAATTTATTTTCAATTTTCCAGCGCTCTTTATTTGCTCCCAAACCAAAAGCCGGCGGATCCATAATAATTCCCTTGTATTTATTTCCGCGCTTCACTTCACGCTGTGCAAATTTGAGTGCGTCTTCCAGAATCCAGTGAATGTCTGAAAGATTGCTTGCCTCCATATTTTCTTTTCCCCATTGAATAATTTGTTTAATGGAATCACAATGAAAAACATCCGCCTCTTTTTTTCTGGCAACAACTGAAACTGCTCCTGTATAACCAAACAGATTTAAAAAACGGTCACCGCTTTCGAGATGCTCTGAAACAAAATCCCAGTTAATTCTTTGCTCAGGAAAAAGACCAACGTGTTTGAATTTAGTAAGCCTCAGATTTAATACTATTTCACCAAAACGAATCTGCCATTCCTGCGGCACATTTTTCTGAAGTATTTTCCACTCGCCAGAATTTGCTGTTTTTTCTACGAATTCAAAATGCGCAGTTTTTTTCCACTCACTTTCAGCAAGCGCCGGTCTGAAATAAGCATTCCTTTCAGGTCGGATAGTAACCACCGTACCCCACCGCTCCAGCTTTTTATTGTTGCCGGCATCAAGCAGTTCATAATCATTCCAGGATTCAGAGAAAATTCGTGACATGCAACAAAGATAACGAGAAAGGTTTGGTTGAGGAATTGGACACTATTGCTATTCTTAGAATTCTGTGTGGGTGCATTGTCAATGAGGCCTTGATAATTCTGCTTCAAGACAAAAATTCTTATAACTTTGAAAATCATAATAAAACCAGAAGAAGTTTAACTATGAGTAATGCTAAAATATCCATTCGTTTCTTTGACGACCGGGAAGTACGCGCAATTTGGGATGAAGAAAATTCCAAGTGGTGGTTCTCGGTATTGGATATTGTTGCAGTGCTTACCGATCAAGGTGACTATACAAAAACCCGTAATTATTGGAAATATCTTAAAGCGAAATTAAAAAAGGAAAATAGTCAAGTGGTTAGTGCCACTACCCAGTTGAAATTCATTGCTCCGGATGGAAAAAGACGCTTTGCTGATATGTTGGATTACAATGGTATTATTGCGTTAGGTAAAGAATTCCCAGGAAAAAAAGCAAACCGATTTATGGAATGGTTTACCTATAGTGATGAAAGTATAGATGGGAAAAGCAAAACCAAAGCGTATGCCTTATTTGAAAGTTCATTTATCGAAAGCATTGAAGTAGGAACAGCCAAAGGCTTGCAACAAATTCATGCGTATTTGTTTGGAGGATTGTATGATTTTGCTGGACAAATCAGACAAAAGAATATTTCAAAAGGAGGTTTTCAATTTGCCGTATCACACTTTTTAGGAGACGCTTTTAAGAAAATAGACGCAATGCCTGAAAATACATTTGACGAAATCGTGAACAAATATGTTGAAATGAATATTGCACACCCATTCATGGAGGGTAATGGAAGAAGCACTAGAATATGGTTGGATTTATTACTTAAAAACCGACTTAAAAAGTGCGTTGATTGGAGTAAAATAAGTAAGCGGGATTATATGAATGCAATGATGCTTAGTCCAACAAAAAGTAAATCTTTAAAAACTCTGTTGAATAATGCACTCACTACTAAAATAAATGATCGTGAAATGTTTATGAAAGGAATTGACTACTCCTATTACTATGAAGAAAATGATTAAAAAAACATATCTATAACAACATCTGCCAAAAATGGCAGTTCCAATGAAAACATTAATCCTGATATTAATCCTGCCCGCAATTGTAAACGCCCAAATCAACACAACCACCTGGGGAGTAAATGATACTTCTGTTTGTCTGATTAAATCATATGAATTTATTATGCCTCATGGTTATATTCAGTTGAATAATAATTCAGGTGTTGCTTTGCCTATGAGATGGATCAAAGAAATTGACCCAAACTGGCCTGTTTTCTGGGAAGCAGGTTTTACTGATCCTGATTCAGCTTACGCAGATGTTTTGTTTGAAGACAGCGCTGATTTTGTTTTGCCTTTCCCAGATGATTTTAACAACAAACTCATTTTAAATGTGGATCATAATTTTGTGATTGACACCAATTATATCCGTTTCAAAGTTTTTCCAATTGATCATCCTGAAGATTCACTCTGGTTAAATTACTGTGTCATCATTCATGCGCCGGATCTCTCTGTTGAAAATGAAAACAAAGAGTTTCAAATTCAAATTGATCCCTTGAATCAGGTTTTGTATCTCGATGATCAAATACAATTTGAACAAATAAAAATTTATGATCTGAGTGGTAAAGTAATTTTTGTTTCAGTTAATTTTTCCGGCATTCAGGTTGATCTTTCTGAACTGATAACAGGATATTATTTTATCTGCATTCAATCCGATGAGACAATCATCACCCGGAAATTTTTTCAGAATTAACTCAATTCAAGTACTGTAATTTCAGGCCAGATTCCGATTCTGCCCGGATATCCTAAAAAACCATATCCCCGGTTGACATACAAGTACTGTTCCCCTTCTTTATACAAGCCTGCCCATTTATCATACCGCAGTGAAATAGGACTCCATTTGAAACCGTGTGTTTCAATTCCCATTTGTGCACCGTGTGTATGACCGCTCAATGTGAGGTCAATGTCTTTAAAATCTTTTTTCACCTGCTTATCCCAATGGGTGGGATCATGTGACAATAATATTTTTACAGGTGCATCAACTCCGGAGTAAGCTTTGTTCAAATCACCAATCTGATGAAAACCTGAACCCCAGTTCTCCACTCCGATGATTGCAATTTTTTCTTCGTTTCTTTCCAGATAAACATGTTCGTCAAGCAATAATTTCCATCCCAACTCACCATGAATTTCTTTTAACCGCGTCAGATTATTTTCTTTTTCCTGATCTGAATTCCATGAACGGTAATCACCGTAATCATGATTGCCCAAAACAGAAAAGACGCCCATTGGCGCATGAATTTTTGAAAAGACATCCATGTAATTTTCCATCTCTGCGGCACTGTCATTGACCAAATCACCGGTAAAAAATACGACATCCGGTTTTTCCTGATTGATCATTTCAATTCCCCGCATCACTGCTTCTTTGTCATAAAAACTTCCGGCATGGATGTCTGATATCTGAATCATCTTTAGTCCTCTGAACGACTCAGGCAACTTTGAAAATTTCAAATTTTCTTTTCTGACCTTATAATTGTACGGGCCAACAAACATACCCAGCGGATAAGAAATAGCAGGAACAGCCGCGGCAATAATTCCGGCCTTCACCAGAAAATCAGAACGGGTAATTTTTGAGTTCTCTTCACTTTCATCCGGAACAATTTTTCGTTTGGTGAAAACAAAAATTCTGCGCAGATCATCCAACAGTAAAAAAGCTGAAAACGCAATCTTCACAAAAAAGTTGATCATCACAAAACCAAAGAAAAAATTATTGATGTAGCGCGGGAGATAAGGCCCTGCAGTCATCATCAGAAGAATGGACAAAACACTTAATCCAAGAAAAAGAAAAAATGCAGATTTCAGCGTAATTCTGAACCACCCGGAATAATTATCCCATTTTGATTTGAGAGCACGGTAACTATACCATTCAATCAAACCACCAATGACTAAAACAACAAGTAGAAAAATTAATCCGCGATGCATACCATGTCCTTTGACGAATCAGTCACGGAAATATTTTAAATGAGAAAAAATGAAGAATTTCAAGAACTAAAACTTCTAGTTCTGCGCTTTTTTAGCCGGGTTTTTTTCCATCACCACAGCGGCATCTGAAAGAAATTTTAGCTCTTCCTGACCAACAATTACGTCGGGTCCGTAAGGATATCCCAATTTACCCCAGGCGGTTAATGAGTAATTATTTGTTGTTGTATCTCTGGCTGCCGTAAAAATCCAGCAGGTTGGATAACCCTGAATTCCAAATGCCTGTTGCAAACTTTGATTCTGCGCTTTCAATTCAGCTGATTGCTGATTGTTTCGGGGGAAATCGAGTTCCAGTAAAACCACACTTGCATTTGCCCAGTCAATAAAAGCCTGTTTGGCAAAAACATTTTTCTGCAGTTTGATACACCAGCCGCACCAGTCACTTCCGGTAAAAAATCCAAAAATTGGTTTTTGTGTTTCATTGGAAATAGCCACTACTGAATCCAGATTGGTATACCAGGTCAGGCCCGTGCCACTGGCAAATGATCTTGCCCCAACAAATAAAACAAATAGAAACGGAAACAGCTTTTTCATAAGAGGTATCTGATAACAACTAAACGATTAAAGATAGAAAAAGTTGATCACTGCTTTTGTTAAAAATTGGTTAATGCCTCAAAAACCAATACCAACAAGACTTTTCAATGCTGATGAACTTCAAAAATATAGGATCTGAACTCCTTAATAAGCTGAATCTGCGTCTTGTTTTTTAACTTTTTATTATTACTCAGATCAACGTGCAGGGAATCTGTTTTAGACAAATTTTCCAATGTTACCGCAATCGGAAAATAATTGATCACGTAGGTGACAGACTGTTTTCGGTTATTGTTTGCGTTTACAATTCCAATCAGTTCTCCGTCTGAAGAAAAAAGCGGTGCTCCGCTGTTACCCGGATTTGCAGGCATGGAAACCTCAAAAGAGTTGGTATCTGATTTATAACCCGTTTCTGAACTCACACTTCCTTTTGTAAAAACAATATCATTTTTCGGATAACCAAGTGTAAAAACTTCTTTGCCCAGATCCACTTTATTGGTTGCAAACCGGTATGGAACTGCGCTGAAATCGTCTGCAATATCCGGGTGACATTTTAGAATGGCGAAATCGAGCAGACTGTCTTCATAAACCACAAGCGCTTCAAAAGTTCTGGATGTTTCTTTGTTCTGAAGAATCAGCTGCGTATAACTTTCAGTAAGATGTTTTGACGTAAGAAAATATCCGTCATCAGAAATCATAAACGCAGTTCCAAGGGGCGGTTCAATTATTTTTTTCAGATACTGATTACTGATATACCCAACTCCTTCATCTGAATTTTCATAACTTTCAAATGGCTCAGTCATTACAGTTGAATCCATGGCATAATTACTTTCTGTTGCAGCCGCAGGTTCTTCATTTTTAAGAAACTGATAATCTTCATCAGCCACAGAACTATTTCCTTCTTTTATAAACGGATTAAATACCGTAACAAGCAAAGCAATACCAGCCACAGCGGCAAGACTCATATAAAAGGAGCGGGATTTAAAAAATGAATTTTCTCCTACTCCGGGTTGATGATGAATTAGACGCAATTGTGAACGGACTGCAGCATACTCTGAACCTTCATCGATTTTTTTCAGAAAATCTTTATGCGCATAAAATTCCTTAGCAAAAGCTTCATCTCCTTTCAATCGATTTTCAAAAGCAGATTTCTCCTCAGCACTCATCTCACCAAAAAGATAGGCGTCAAATAATTCCATATTTGCCTGATCACTATTCATGTCCTTTCAAAACAAGTTTTTTTAAACGCTGCAGGCATTTGTATTTTTGATTCTTGGCGTTTTCAGGATTTGTATAATGAAACATCGCCGCAATTTCCTGCATGGTTTGACGCATGTGGTAAAACTGTATGAGAATAGATTTGCAGGGCTCACCCAAACTGGAGAGTGCAAAATTCATGCGGCGAACCATGGTCAGATGTTTGGCGTCTTCTTCAAATTCAGTATCATCGCTTTCATCAAACTCCGAAATATAACTGTCAGGATCAATTTTTTTCTGCGTTAGTTTTTTAAGCCAGAGGTTTTTTGATATTCCCACCAGAAAAGTACTCACCTGAGAAGTAAGTATAAAATTTTCATCCTGTGACTTTTTAATCAGCAGATAAAAGGCATCCTGAAAAATATCCTGTGCATCTTCCTTTGATCCGCTGTTTGATATAATATGTTTCAGTACCATGGGATAAACTTCTTTGTAAATCGTTGTCAGCGTCGCCGGATCTCTTCTGCGAATGAGTAAAACTATCGTTTGGTCAGTTTCCGTTTCAACGTGCATGTTCAAGTCTGTTTATCCCCTGAAAAATAAAAGGTAACCCAAATTAGATAATTTTTTTTAATGTGGGTGACCCGTCTGATTTTAAAAGGATCAATCTTCAAAATAAAAAATCTTTACTATGAAAACAAAATGGATAACAATTAGCGCGGTAACAATCCTGTTTATAAACATGCTTGTAGCCTGCGGTGGCGGAAAAAACGGAAATGAAGCCACTGAAAATTATTACTATCATGATCAGGCAACTGATTCCAATGTGATGACCGAACCTATGGAGTCTGCCACACAAGATGGTTACAAAATGGAAGAATTTTCAGATGAAACGGCAGTTGACATGAATACAGAAGAATATGCATTTATGCCTGAAAATGATTTTCTTTCCCCAACAACAAATCCGCTTTCTACTTTTTCAATTGATGTGGATAATGCCAGTTACACTAATGTTAGACGTATGCTGAACAACGGGCAGACCATTCCGGTGGATGCAGTGCGTACAGAAGAATTTGTAAATTATTTTGATTACGAATATCCTGTTCCGGCGAAAGAAGATGTTTTTTCAGTTTATACAGAAGTGGGAGATTGTCCGTGGAATGAAAAAAACAAATTAGTGCATATCGGTTTGCAGGGATACACCATTCCAACAGAAGACTTACCTGCAACCAATCTGGTTTTTTTGCTGGATGTTTCCGGATCAATGGATGATGAAAATAAATTACCATTGCTGAAAAAATCGTTCAAAATGCTGGTTGATCAGTTAACAGAACAGGATAAAGTTTCCATTGTTACCTATGCCGGAAATGAACGTGTGGTTTTAGAATCAACCCGCTGCAGTGATGCCAATAAAGAAGAAATTAAAATGGCTATTGATGATTTATCAGCAGGTGGTTCTACCAACGGTGAAGGCGGAATAAACAAAGCGTATGAAATTGCAACACGCAATCTGATCAAAAACGGAAATAACCGTGTGATACTTGCTACAGATGGTGATTTTAATATGGGGCAATCTTCTGACGGCGCCCTGACAAGAATGATTGAAGAAAAAAGAGATCTGGGAGTTTATCTGACCATTCTTGGATTTGGAATGGGTAATTATAAAGATTCAAAAATGGAATCACTGGCAGACAACGGAAACGGAAATTATTTTTACATCGACGATATTTCTGAAAGCAACAGAGTGCTTGTAACAAATCTGGCAGGTACTTTATTTACCATTGCAAAAGACGTAAAAATACAGGTGGAATTTAATCCTGAATTTGTTTCAGAATACAGATTGATTGGCTATGAAAACCGCATCATGAATGCTGAAGATTTTGAAGACGATAAAAAAGATGCCGGTGAACTTGGAGCAGGACATACAGTAACTGCCATTTATGAAATTGTACCAGGCAAATCTTCCGGTTCAAATTTAAAATACCAGCAGCAGGTTTCAAAAAATTCAAACGATTTGTGCACCATCAAACTGCGTTACAAAAAACCCGGAACAGAAACCAGCATTCTGAAAGAAGTGACCATCAATAAAAATGCATCTTTGAAATGGGATTCAACTTCAAAACTGTTTCAGTTCTCTGCTGCAGTAGCCGGATTTTCTTTAATACTAAGAGAGTCAAAATACATTGGTGATTTTAATTTTGACCAGGTAATTGAACTGGCAAAAAAAGCCACCGATGTGAATGAATATGAGAAAACAGAATTTATAGCGCTTGTAAACAAAGCTAAATTGTTATCTGGCGAATAATTTGAATTCATCAGTAACGTGAGAGCGGGAACGAGAAATTGTTCCTGCTTTTTTTTGGGATGGAGGATTAAGGATGGAGGATAAAGTTGATGAGTTGAGGGTTGAGGGTTGAAAGTTGTGGGTTGATGAGTTGATAGGTTGATAAGTTGAAAGTTGAGGGTTGAAGGTTTTTTAGAATTTTTCGACCTTTAGACATTTAGGATATTTCAGTTTATTATTGATGTGTTCTGCGTTGAAAGTTGATTTGTTTCACCGGAGACTGAGCGAAGTCGAAGTTGAAGGTTGATGAGTTTATATGTTGATAAGTTGAGAGTTTGTAGTTTGAAATTTTGGATTTGGAATTTTGTGTTTGGGATTTGGAATTTGAAATTTGGAATTTTGAATTTGGAGTTTGAGATTTGGAATTTTGAATTTTGAATTTGTGATTTGGAATTTTTAACCCATAGGTCCTTAAAAATGATATCTTTGGATAGCGTGATGAAAAAATTCTGTTTTATATATTTTCTGTTTCTGACTCAGTTGATTTTTAGTTCATTGGCTGCCGGCCAGACTAAAACAGATTCATTGTTAAATGTGCTTGCAACCCGTCAGGAAGATTCACTCAAACAGGATGCAAGGATTCATTATGTAAATTCCATCAAACTGGCGTATGACAAATCCTATCCGGTAATTAATGAGGGAATTGCCGCTGCAAAAAGTAACAATGACTATCCGCATCTTATAAAATTGTATAACGCAGCAGGCATGATGTATTGGCAGCTGGGTATCAGTGACAGCTCTATTCTTGCATTTGAAAAATCGCTTTCTTATGCTATTTATATTAAAAATGACATGGGAATTGCAAGCGCCGATTTAGGTCTTGCCAATGTATATAAAAACACAGGGGATTATGCAAAGGCGGTAAAATATGCGCTGGATTCTGAAGTCCATTTTAATCTGGCAGGAGATACAACCGGTGTAGCAAGATCATGCAATGTGCTGGGAATAATTTTCAGACAACAGGGCGATTTCAATAAATCTATTTATTACTACAACCGCGGACTTGAAACGGTGAGAAGCATGAATGATGCTTTGCTTGAATCTGGCTTTCTTTCTAACATCGGTGTTGTATATCAGGAGATAAATAATATGGACAGCGCCTGGTATTATCATAAAAATTCGCTGGCTATCCGGTTGAAATTGGGTGACAAAAAAAACATTGCCATTTCTTACGGAAATATCGGTTCACTTTTCAAAAAAGAACAGCAGATTGACTCAGCCCTTTTTTATACCGAAAAAGCATTGCAGATTTTTGAAGAAACAAATTATGTCATGGGTATGATGGAGGCCTATATTGCCGTTGGTGATATCTGGCAGGAAGCCGGTAACCATCAAAAGGCAATTTCCATGTATAAAAAAGCAGAAGAACTTGCAAAGCTTGGCAACCTTCTTCCTACATTATTGGGTATTTCAAAAAACATGGGAGAATCCTATCAGGCCATGGGTAAATACAAAGAAGCGACCGAATATCTCGCTTTGTATATTGAACTGAAAGATTCACTCTTCAGTACAGAGGAATCAAAAGAAGTTCAGAAAATGGAAATTGAATTTCAATATCAGCAAAAACATCTGGCAGATAGTTTAAAGGCGCTCGAAAGAGAAAAATTTGTACTGATTGAAAACCAAAAACAGAAAGCAATCAATGAAGCACAAACCGCCCGGTTCCGTATTTATTTAATCAGCGGCATATCCGCTTTTGTACTGGTGATGGCGGTAGCGTTGATATTATACCGGAATAATAAAAAACAAAAAATGCTTAACGGAATTATTGCCGTTCAGAAAGCAACTGTTGAAGAAAAAAACAAAGAAATTACAGACAGTATTAATTACGCAAAACGAATTCAGGAAGCAATTTTACCTCCATCCCATCTCGTAGAAAAATATTTACCTGAAAGCTTCATTCTTTATAAACCAAAAGACATTGTTGCAGGTGATTTTTACTGGTTTGATTATTCGGCTGAAGACATTTTAATATCCGCTGCAGACTGCACCGGGCATGGCGTTCCGGGCGCCATGGTAAGCGTCGTATGCTCCAATGCACTTAACCGGGCGGTGAAAGAATTTGGCCTTAGAAAACCCAATCAAATTCTTGACAAAGTGAGATCACTTGTCATTGAAACTTTTGAAAAAAGTGAGAAAGATGTGAAGGATGGTATGGATGCCGCTCTTGTCAGAATCACTAATACCGGTTCAGATAAAAAAGAAGTCCAATTTTCAGGAGCTCATAATCCGCTTTGGATTGTCAGAAAAGATTCAAAAGAAATAATTGAACTCAAAGCAGACAACCAGCCAATTGGAAAATTTATTGATGCAAAACCATTCACCAATTTCAGCCATCCGCTGAGTACGGGAGATTCTTTGTATATTTTCACTGATGGATTTGCAGATCAGTTTGGCGGTGACAAAGGAAAAAAATTCAAAACTTCCAATCTGCAAAAGCTGATCATTTCCATTTCAGAAAAACCCATGCGTGATCAGAAAATAATTCTTGAAAAAACATTTGAAGAATGGAGAGGCAATCTGGAACAGCTCGATGATGTTTGTGTTATTGGAATTCGGGTTTGAGGACAAAGGGCTAAGCACAGAGGACTAAGGGAAAAGAACTGGATGGAGGATTAAGGACAGAGGATTTAGTTGATAGGTTTAGAGTTGAGGGTTGAAAGTTTATTTAGGATTTTTCGACTCCGCCTCCACTTAGTTGCGTCGGACAAGCTTTAGGATTTTTTTGAGTTGATGAGTTGATAGGTTGATTAGTTGAAATTTTGAATTTGAAATTTGGAGTTTGAGATTTGGAATTTGAAATTTGGAATTTGGAGTTTGAGATTTGGAATTTGAAATTTGGAATTTGGAGTTTGAGATTTGGAATTTGGAATTTGAAATTTGGAGTTTGAGATTTGGAATTTGGAATTTGAGATTTGGAATTTGGAATTTGAGATTTGGAGTTTGAAATTTGGAGTTTGAAATTTGGAATTTGGAGTTTGAGATTTGGAATTTGGAATTTTGAATTTCACAATCCAAACTCTTAAGACTTAACAATAGCCCCCTAACCCCTTCATTCTAAAAGATTCAGGTCAAAGTTCACGATTTACCGGAGATTGCCCCGTATGTCCAAATTATTCTTAACTTTGCGCTCTTTTTGTTTAATAAAAACAGGCGATCATCTATGAAATTATCTGCATTTGACTTTCAACTTCCCGAAAACCTGATAGCTCAGCATCCATCTGCCAACAGAGACGAGGCTAAACTAATGGTATTGGACCGAAAAAAACAAACCATCACACATAAAATGTTTAAAGATGTTCTTGACTATTTTGATGAGGGTGATGTGATGATACTGAACAACACACGTGTTTTTCCTGCAAGACTCTATGGTAACAAAGAAAAAACCGGTGCCCGTATTGAGGTGTTTTTATTACGTGAATTAAACCGTGAAAGTTTGTTGTGGGATGTATTGGTTGATCCGGCACGTAAAATCCGTATCGGAAATAAACTTTATTTCACTGAAGATGATTCTTTGGTTGCTGAAGTAATTGACAATACTACTTCCCGTGGAAGAACAATCCGTTTTTTATTTGACGGAACGTATGAAGAATTCAAAGCTAAAATCACTGAACTTGGTGAAACTCCAATTCCACCATACATTAAAAATCTCCGAGAAGTTGTTCCTGCAGATGAAGACAGATATCAAACCATTTTTGCAAAACATGAAGGTGCTGTTGCGGCTCCTACTGCTGGTTTGCA
The DNA here is from genome assembly GCA_016719925.1 of Crocinitomicaceae bacterium. GTDB lineage: Bacteria > Bacteroidota > Bacteroidia > Flavobacteriales_D > Crocinitomicaceae > JADJGJ01. The sequence continues at coordinate 56,627 of JADJYC010000002.1, forward strand.
CTTCAGCCGTGAGCTGATGAAACGTCTTGAAATAAAAGGTGTCAATTTTGCTGAACTTACTTTACATGTCGGACTGGGAACTTTCAGAACAGTTGAAGTGGAAGATCTGACCAAACACAAAATGGATTCTGAACAATGTATAATTGACCAGAAATGTGCCGATGTTGTAAACAAAGCAAAAGCAGCAAAACGCAAAGTATGCGCGGTTGGTACAACTACCATGCGTGCAGTTGAAACAAGTGTTTCTACCGGTAATACTTTAAAGCCTTTTAACGGGTGGACCAATAAATTTATTTTCCCTCCGTATGATTTTGCAATTGCTGATTGTATGATTACCAATTTCCACACACCGCAATCAACATTGCTGATGATGATTTCTGCTTTTGCAGGTCATGATCTGATGATGAAAGGATATCAGGAAGCCATTAAGAAAAAATACCGTTTCTATTCTTATGGAGACGCTATGCTGATTTTATAACGATTAATTTTAAATTAAAAAAAGCAGATCAACATGATCTGCTTTTTTTATTTCCGAAAATCAGAGTTTCCATTTTAAACCGACATTCAAGCCGGTCCAGAAATCTCTTTTCAAAAGCGGTACATCGCTTTGCAATGATTGGTGGAAATAATATCTCATCAGAGGACTTACGCCCAAAGAAATAGTTTCATTCAGCCTGAAATTAAACTCCGGTTTGAATACAGCAGATATCATGTATCCTTTACAGAAAGAACGGGTAACAGTTGTGGCTTCCAGAGTAGAAATATAAGATGCCCGAATGGTTTGTAAAAAAGGAATTTCATAATTCAATCCCGCCCCGGCTGAGAATGAGAACTTGTCTCTTTTAACTACATCATAACTTGCAATCAACGGAACAGATACACTTATAAATTTACTTCTTACAGATTCCATCGGACCATAAGAATATTTGCTGATTGCAGTTATATAATTCAATCCGATACCACTCTCAATATTCCATTTTTACCAAGTGATCTTGAGGCGTTAAATTCAAAAAATACCGGACGGTAAATTTTTGCAACAGTTTCTGTCAACGAATTGTATGAGGCAAATTCCAATCCCTGAATGGCGTTTTCCTGATTGAGATTGTCAGCTGTAGTAAGTGTATTCTGATCCAGAAACATTTTTTTGCCAGGAGACTCAACAGATGCCAGACTACCGGCAGAAAAACCAATCTCCCATTTACCCGCAGTTTTTTGTCTTTCAATGGCAACGGTATTCAATTCAAACGGAATGTCGTTTACGTTGTCAATGGTTCTTATTTCAGATCCTTTCAACTTCTTCAATTCTGCTTCTTCAATCAGCGCAACTTCCTTCAACGGAATTTTGACATCCTGCTCAACAATCAGAATCTTTTGCTCATCCGTATCTTTATCAATTTGATTTTTTACTGGATGCTGATTTTTTGAATCAGAATTATTCAGTTGGTTTTCATTTTTTTCTTCTGACAAATTATTAGCAGCAGTATTCAAAACAGATTCATCTGCCGGATCTTCTTTCCGTATCACATCTGAATTTTCCGGTAACTGCTGGTTTGAAATTTCCACTTCCTGTTTTACAATATCTGAATGCTGATTTTCTTTTTTTCCAAGTTCATATCCAAAACGGAAAACAAGAAACAGAAAAGTTAATCCTGCAGCCATACTGGTAAACCACCACCAGAATGCGCCTCTTCTTTTCTTTTCTTTCTGATCCAGTTTATTCTCAATAGCATTCCACAACTGATCAGTTGGAGCGGCACCAAAACCACCAAATTTATCTTTCAGTGAACCGGGTTGATCAGTTTGCATAATTCAGATTTTTATTTTCTTTGGCCACATCTTCATCAATCATCTGACGAAGTAAAACTCTTGCCCTGCTGTATTGTGATTTGGATGTTCCCTCTGATGTACCCATCAGTTCACCAATCTCAGCATGGTTATATCCTTCAACTGCATACAGGTTAAAAACATTTCTAAATCCGGCAGGCAGTTTCTGAATTTTTTTGAGCAGATCTTCCAGTCCCATTTTTTCAATAGCAGAATCTTCAGTCAGCGGATTTGCCTCTTTCATATCATACACCACCGCCATAATTTTTTGTGTTTTGTTTTTGCGGTATTGTTCCAATGCCATGTTTACCGTTATCATTCGCATCCAATCCCCCAATGATCCTTTACCCGACCAGGAATCAAGATTTTTAAAGGCGCGGAGGAAGGACTCCTGAAGAACATCTTCAGCTTCCATTTCACTGGATGCATATCTTAAACAAATTCCTTTCATCATATAAACAAAACGGTCGTACAATTCCTGCTGCGCTAACCGTATATTTTTCTGGCAGGCCTTAACTAAATCAATGTCGCTATGTTTTGAATAATCTGAAATAATTTATTTGTTTGGAAACATATCTCATTAACGAAACACTAACCCAAAACGGATTTCCAATCTGTTAATTTGTGAAATGGTGGTAAAATCATCCCACCACGAACTGTTTTCCTTAAGCCAGGCATAGCGGTATCCCAGTGATGTAGACACTCCAACATGTCTTGAAACGTAATGAGTCACTCCCAAATCAATGCCTCCGGAAAATCCTCCTTTGTTAAACTCAAAGTTTTGCATTGGCATTTCATATCCGGCGCTGACTGAAATAAATGGTCTGGTATTGCCTTCCAGAATACTGTATCTGGATTCCAAAAACACAGGTATGTACGGATCCCATCTCAGCGATTCAATCCCTAATCCAAAACCAAAATCCCAGTGCCGGTTGAGTGAAAAACCATTGACAACTCTGAATGATCCTCCAATATCATTTCCGCTCAAAACGCCTAATGAAACACGATTGTAATATCCCGTTTCTTTTATTTCTGTTTTGAATTTTTCCACACTCAAAACTTCATCTGCTGAAAAATTCCAATAACTTCCGTCTCTTGTTCTCAGCCTCACACCGGTGGAATCATTTTGCAGCACTTCTCCTCTGACGGCTGATCCGTTTTTGAGATTTACAACGCTGTTCATCTGCGCCAGCATGTAAAAAGGAGTGATCATAAAAACAATCAGAATTATTTTTTTCATAGTACTAAAGTTTAGATACTTTCAGTTTTACTTCTTTGTCTTTGAATGAAATTTCTTTTCCTTCTTCAGGATATGGGAGTAAATCTTCAAGCACAATTTTGTGACCGAAAACCGTTGTGTCATTTCCTATTCCTGACAGCGTAAAACTTGTTTCTTCATCACCTGATTCCGCTTTGAGATAAACGGATGCTTCTCCTTCCCAGATACAGTTTGTACCTATTGGACAACGCGAATCTGTATAATCTCTGAACTCAATTTTCAGTTCTTTTGACCGGTAAACTTCACCTGTATTCAGTTGTTCCTTCTCACACGCAACTGCCGTCATCCCGACAACACAAATTGCAATCAGCACGTTTCTCATATTTACTAAAAGCTAAATGAACTTAATAATTCAAGATTTGATAAATCAGAATAATCATATTGTCTGATTCCGTCTTCACCAATTACTATTGCTACGTTGTTATACGGAATAACATCAACCGCTTCAATATCTTTAAACCGGTGTAATAAATTATCTCCGCAGGTAAGCGGATTCGAAGCATCAAAAAATTTTCAATCCATCTTCACCGTCACAAATAAAAAGCGCATTGCCAGAAATTCCAAGTCCGTGCGGATTTGTCATTTCAAATGATTTTTGCAGAACAGGATTATTGATATCTGAAATGTCTATAACATCCAGTTGATTCAAATCACCCGCACAAAAAGAATTGGAACGCACTGTCACATAACAGTAGTTTCCCTGAACCACAACCGGATCACACGCTGTCATGTGATTTACTTCACTCACATATTCAGGCATAGCAGGATTTGTTGTATTGTAAATCAGCATACCGGTTGTAGTTCCCATGAACAAATAATTGTTGTACGGAAAAAGTGTTTCCACATCTCTCCAGGTATAAACAGGATTTGAAGCAACCGGTGAAAGCGGATTTGAAATATTGATAGGTCTTAACTGACCATAATCCATCACATATAAATAATCATTGATGATGGTAAAGCGTGTAATAGAACCGCTGATTCCGGTACCGCCTGAAGTTTGTGCGTCAAAAGACATGGCAGAAATTTCCATACAATTTATGCAGTTATTCCACAGCGGAACATCATTTACTTCTTCCTTCACAGCACGATATTCCCACGCAGTAACAACTCCCAGATTTTTATCAATAACACCCACCGGATAGTTTTTTTCCATCACCGGTAATGCCTGCGGAAACTGATCTTTCATGCGTGCAACTTCAACCGGCGTTGTGATATTTGAAATATCAAATACCACCAAATCAATAAAACTGTTTGCATAGAGGTAGTTGTCTTTGATTGACATTCCGGTGCAACCAATCAGATTTAGAAAACCAAGATTAACCGGAGAAGATGGATTTTCATTATCAATAAAATGAATTCCGGCATCCGGCTCAATGACAAAAAGATATTGTCCTTTGATATAAATGTTTCCGTCTTTTTTTATGCTTTGAGGAGATTTGAATTCGGCGGGTTCACGGAAAGATTCATAATCCGTATAAACAGGGAAAACATCCGGTGTATTTATTGGTTATTTTATCATGGCACGAACCAAGAACTAAAATGGCTGTGAAAAGAATGAGTGCATTTTTCATAATTCAGTTTTTTTATTTTGCAGAGAAGCGCGCATTCTCCGGCTTGTTTTTCCTTCTGATGAAGTTGGGGGTAAAAGGGTTGCAAAAGTTTTAATTATTTTTCTAAAAGTCTGATTTATTGGGATCTACAGCGCGATTTAGAATTGATCAAGATTCGGACTTTCACTATTTGAACCAACAAATTCAGTATCTTTGTATCAGAAATAATTTAAATGCGCTACCGGATTTACCTCTTCCTGGTTTTTCTTTTTTTTCCTGAAAGATCTTTCAGCGCAATGCACCATGTGTAAAGCTGTAGCAGAAGATGAAGTGGAAGAAGAAGGTGAAACCGGAATCAACACCGGCATTCTTTATTTAATGGTAGTTCCATATATTGTTCTCTTTATTGTTTTCAGAAAAAAGATTTTTGGATTTTTAAAAGATTTGAAAAAGGCCACCGGGAAATCGTCTACTTGAGGGAAGAGGGCTAAGGACAAAGGGCTAAGGACAAAGGGCTAAGGACAAAGGACTAAGGACAAAGGGAAAAGGACAGAGGACAAAGGGACAAAGGACAGAGGACAGAGGGCATTTTATAGATTCCACATTTTCATTTTAGGTTGTCAACTCTTAACATATCAACCTATCAACTAAAAAATCCTAAAATTAATTTTACCACAGAGACGCTGTCGCTTCACAAAGAAGACGCAGAGGTTCACAAAGAAAAAATCTTTACATTTCAAACCTATCCAACCTACGTTGTGATGGTGTATTCCAATTGCAACTATAAACTTTTCAACTCATCAACTAAAAAGCGGCAAGCTGTTAAGATTTTTCTGTAATTACAAAAGTCAGAGTGAAAAGAGGCTACAAAAAAAACTGTCCGAAGTTTTCCCGAAAAAAGTTCGCAAAAAAAAACGCTGTCTGAGGTTTTCTCGAAAAGAGTTCACAAAAAAAACGCTGTCTGAGGTTTTCTCGAAAAGAGTTCACAAAAAAAACGCTGTCTGAGGTTTTCTCGAAAAGAGTTCACAAAAAAAACGCTGTCTGAGGTTTTCTCGAAAAGAGTTCACAAAAAAAACGCTGTCTGAGGTTTTCTCGAAGACAGCGTTTTTTTTTTTATTTTATATCAGAATAAAAATTCTTACTTAAGTTGATTTGGATCGTTAGCAGCTTGTTTGTTAAACTGAATCTGACGATACATCCAGTATCCAAAACCTACGAAACCACCAATCATGACTGTTTTCCAGTATAATTCTCCCGTAGGTTCGAGGGTGTTTTCAAATAACCAATAAAACATGTCACCTAACCAATAAAAAAACTCTGCTGAACTCATAGTTATCTAAGTTTGATAGGCAAATGTAATAAATAATTACACTAATTTTACCCTGCTGTGGTTTTTTTATATAAGTCCAAAACTCCCTTGTCTATTTTTACGCTTCCAATTGTTATTGCAATTGCCTGCAGCACTTTGTTTTTCAAGCATCAGGGAGAATTTGTTTACTATTTTAACTGGCAGACAATCTGGTTTAATAACATTCATTCAACACCCTGGCTGAACTTTCTACTGGCGGGCGCTTTCATCAGTTTAAATGCCCATCAGCTCAATAATGTTTTCAACCGTAATACGTTTTTTTCCAAAGACAGTTTTCTGCCAGGTTTTATTTATGTGACCGGATTAATAACATTTAATCAGCTGGAATTTTCACCACTGCTGATCGGACACACATTTATTATTGGAGCATTTGCCGCCTTGCTTCAGCTTAAACGCCAGGAACCGGCAAAAAATCAGGTGTTCATTGGTTCTTTTCTGATCGGTATGGCTATTGTATTTTCCCCTATGCAGCTAACACTTGCTCTGTTGCCCTGGATAAGTTTGATCATTATCCGTCCGTTCAACTGGAGAGAATGGATCATAGCCTTAATTGGTATTGGAATTCCAATCTATTTTCACTTTACTGTTTATTTCATTAGTACAGGTAAGTGGGATATTGAAAGTGCTGATTTTGTGCTGTATCAGATTGATCTGACATGGACAATCATGGACCAGATAAAATATGGCTTTTTTTCTTTTTGTGTATTCATTGCCATCCTGAGATATCTGATTATCATGCGGAATCAGCTTGTTAACTTTAAAAAAATCAGTCAGGTCGTTCTGGCCGCCGGTTTGCTTTCTGTATTTAGTTTTTTCATTGGGTGGTACGGATTTAATATGGTCTACTCCGGTTTTCTGATTCCTGCAGGAATAATTATCAGTGTTCAGTTGCTTTACAGTGAAAGATCAGCTTTTTCAAGTGGTCTGGTGACCATTTGGTTTTTTGTTGCTTTGGCAGGATTGTTTATCTGAACCCGTTCATTCAGTGAGCAGATTGTTAGTAATTCCGTTCGTATCAATTGTACCAGATTAATTAACTTTGGGCCTTTAAAAAAGCATACTCATGAAATTTGGTGTTGTTACTTTTCCCGGTTCAAATTGTGATCAGGATATGATTTATACCCTGGGAACAATGATGGGTCAAAAAGTTGAACATCTCTGGCATAAAGACACTGACTTAAAAGGTTGTGACTTTATTGTTTTACCCGGAGGATTTTCTTACGGAGATTATTTGCGCTCAGGTGCTATTGCCAGATTTTCACCCATTATGCAGGAAGTAATTGCACACGGTCAGCGTGGCGGATATGTAATGGGAGTTTGTAATGGTTTTCAGATTTTATGCGAAACTCCTTTGCTTGAAGGAGCACTGATGCATAATAATTCACGCAAATTCATCTGCAAAAATGTTTTTCTGAAACCGGTTTCAAAAACTGCTGCAATTACAAAATGTCTTGACCCGAATAAAGCCTATAAAATTCCGATTGCACATGGTGAAGGAAATTTTTTCGCACCTGCTGATCTGATGAAATCCATTGAAGACAATGATCAGATTTTATTCAAATATTGTGATGAAACTGCTCAGGTGACTGAAGCTGCAAATCCAAACGGAGCATTACACAATATTGCAGGTATCACCAACAAAACAAAAAATGTATTTGGAATGATGCCGCATCCTGAACGGGCTGCCGATCCAAATCTTGGAAATACTGATGGAAGATTGATTTTTGAATCGATACTGGCCAATCTGAAGTAAAAGCCGAAATCCAAAATTCCAAATCTCAAATCCCAAATTCAAAATTCCAAAATTTCAAATTCCAAATCCCAAATTCCAAATTCAAAATCCCAAATTCCAAATTATCAACTTTCAACTCTCAACTTTCAACCCTAAACATATCAACTAAATCAACCATCAATGTCCATGACAATGCGCCTCGTAAGTGGTGTCTGCATCATGATCATGATAACCGTTTGCTTCAATTTCTTCCAGATCGTCATCACAATACTCACCAAGTTCAATTTCAGCGCCGTCTTTATCGTAATGACATTCACTGCATTTTTTGCAGGAGGTTAATCCAAATGCAACTACAAGAGCTGCGGTTAAAATAATTAAGTTCCTTTTTCATTTTATTCAGATTTAAGCTTTGTTTCAAAATTATATTTCACGCCGAGATAAAAATTAATTCCCGGCATTTCCAATCCAATTTGTTTTAATCTTGAAAGATGATCAAAATAAGTTTGGTTCAGTATGTTTTTTACACCCGCCTGAATCAGCCAGGGAGATTTACCGGAGATTTTCATATTAACTCCTGCATGAAGTAAATGATAACCTGACGTTGGTGTTTCAAATATTCCTGTTCTATATTGATTCATATAATAGCTGTGTTGTATCACAACATCTCTTACAGCAAATTTCCGTTCACTTTCAAATTCAATTTTGATTTGTGTATTTATTCTGTTTTGCGGAATTAATGGTAACGGATTTGTGTTATCATCCTGTGCGTAGATGTATGAAAAGAAGATTGAACATGCAGCCAGTGTGCAAAATGCGGATGCACGTGCACAGCAAAATCACCACCAAAAAGTTGTGCTTTATTTGTCTGGGTATATTCAAAAACCTGATAGCCGTCTATGATTGAATCTGCCGGCTGCAGGTAGATATAATTTGAAATCTCATTGAAAAATGGATTGAAGGTTATTTCCATGTGATCATAATGAACGCCCATAGTAAAATCAATCTGCAGCGCATTTTCATTTTTTAGTAATTCATTTCCGGCAATATATCTGAATGTGCCGTGATGAATTCCATCTGAAAGCAACTCAGAAACATGCGGCGAACGAAACCCGGAAGAAACATTTAATCTGAAAGTAAGCGAATCAACCTGATAGGCAAATCCGGCAGAATAATTAAAACTTTCGTAATCAGATTTAAATGAAACTAATTGAGTTTGATCATCTGCCTTCAACAATCTGAAATCATACCGGGCTCCTCCCTGAAAAAGAAATTTGTTCAGCTGATACTGTCCAACCAGATAAAGTCCTGCATCAAAAATGGTGTAATCCGGAATCAGAATCTCTTCAGCTTTGGAATTATTTTTATTGAGCTGAACCATTCCCTGAACTCCTGACAGCAACTCTGTTCTTTTTCCTAATTTCTGTTTGTATCTGATATTATACAAATTGCTTATCAGATTCATATCAATACCCGGAATCGTATTCTTTTCTTCAAATTCGCGCAGCCGGTTTATGGTATTACCCAAATAAATTTCCAGAACGCTTTTCTCAAAAAACAATTTCTGTTCAAATAATGTATAATGATTAGTGATAAACTGATAAGGCAATGTTTTCAGCCAGGCCGGATTTTCAGAAAAGAACAGCTCAGCATAAGTACTGTCTTCATGGCTATGTCCAGGCAATCCTATAAATGAATTCAAAAATGAATAATGCAGATTACCTACCCATCTTTTGCGGTTGTATCCGATTGAAAGTTTTGACGTGGTGGTGGAAAAACGGGAATGATCAACACGATATCCGTTAGGCAGCATATAATCTCCCATAAAAACATGTCCGCCGAAAAAATTTATTTTTAATCCATTTTTATTCCACTTCAATCCAAGTTGATTTGCCGAACCAAGTGAATTTGATTCCACAGCCGAACTGACATTCATTTCAAACAGATTCAATTTTGCATAAGATGAATTAATGAAATACATCACACCTCCCAGTGCATCCGAACCATATAATAAGGAGGCCGGCCCTTTAATTACTTCAACTCCTTCTACACCTACATCAGTTACCCCCATACCATGATCATCACCCCATTGCTGGTTTTCAATGCGCAATCCGTTCAGGTAGGTAACAACGCGCGTACCAGACATACCGCGAATGACAGGTTTCCCAATTCCATTTCCCAGCGTGGAAACATAGATGCCCAGAATAGTGCTGATAGCATCAGAAAGCGTCACAGAAGGGATGCGGTTGATATCGTTCAACCGAATGGATTCTACGTTGGTTACGTTTTCATTCTGCAATTTTCCAAAAGGTGTAGAAACAACAACTTCATCCAAATGAATGTGTGCAGGATTCAATAATATTAAAAACACTTCCTCTTCAACCGGCTGATCGGTTTGAAGTGTAAATGTTATTGTTTTAGTATCATATCCGGCTGCAGATATCTTTAAAGTTACCTGTGAAGTTGGAAAATTGGTGAATATAAATTTACCGTCTGCGCCTGCAGTTGTACCGGTTGAAAGTTCAGGAGCAAAAACGGTTGCAAAAGGAACCGGAAGCATGGTTTCAGCATTCTTAACCTCACCTCTTAACGTTTGTGAAAAGAGCCAATTACCTGAGGATAAAATCAACAAGACAGTTAAAAAAAACAGCAGCCCTTTTTGTAACATTGTTGCAAATATAATTACATTTGCAATATTGTTGCATTTAAAACATGGAAAATCTTTTAAGAAAAAAGGGGCTGAGAGTAACGCCATTTCGTGTGAGCGTACTGGAAGTTTTTTCCAGATTTAAAAATGCAATCGACACAGCACAGATTGAAAACGAACTGGATAATTTTGACCGTATTACTTTATACCGCACATTAAAAACATTCATTGAGTCCGGTCTTATTCATGAAATTGTGATGCCCGGTGATATAAAAAAGCTGGCGCTCTGCAAAGAAGAGTGTCACCATCATGAACATGAGCACAACCACCAGCATCTGCACTTCAGATGCAATGAATGTGATGAGGTTTTTTGTCTGGAACTGAAAGAATTTCCTTCTGTCAAATTTCCAAAATTCAAAATTGACCGGCTTGAAATACAAGGGACAGGAGTTTGTGGAAATTGCAGATGAGCTATAATTGCGAATTGAATTGACACAAACCATAGTTTTCCATATCTTTAAACTTCAATTCCTTTCTTATGCGTACTTTATTTTGTTTCCTGGTTTTCATTATTTTAATAGGGATGCAGAAAAGATGATCCAATTCTATTGATTACATTTCTGAAAATCAAACCAACTGGACCAAGCATCAGATTTTTCCATTTAGCGATTATGATATGTCGGGTGAAAATTTTGTAAACTTCTCATTCTTCGATATTTATTTTAAAGATCAGATTGGTTATGTTTCCGGGAATTTTGCAATCCATGAAACACAGGCAAGAATGTTTAAAACTAATGATGGTGGATTGACCTGGACGATGTTTTATAGCACAGATCCCTGGGGGTGCGGTGCAGGATCTTTCAGTGAAGGAGCTTTTTTTGTGACACCAGATCATAGATTCATGGCTAAAATTTGCCATTATATTCCAGAAATAATTGAAACTGTTGATGGAGGTAACTCTTGGGTTGCTACTCAAAATTATATTGATACTCATATAGATTATAATATCACTTGTTTGGTTGATGACACACATTATGTTGTTGATCAATTGAGCACATCAGATGGCGGTGCGTCTTGGGATACCATAAATAAAATCGATGGAACAACATGTTATGACTTTATCGATATTAGTCATGGTATTTGCGCAACCAACAATGGGATCATTGCAGAAACTTTTGATTACGGATTAACATGGGACACACTGCTTTCTGATACAACTTTAAGTTTTTACTGTGTTACAATGAAGGATAACAATACACTTTTTGCAGGAGGCAACAAGATGTTAAAAAGTTCAGATGGCGGCATTAACTGGAATGAAGTTTATTCTAGTCCTCAAATTCGTGACATTAAATTTATTGATTCAAATATTGGATTTGCGGCGACGCATAATGGGGGATCCATTTACGCTGACTGTTATGGTGATATTCTGAAAACAATTGATGGAGGTGATACCTGGCAAATTAATTATCACTCTGATTTTATGAGTTTTAACGAAATTTTTATTATTGATGACTCAACTCTGGTTTCATGTGGTAATCAAACAGTCAAAAGTCCGAACATACAAGGAACATATTTTATCAAAACTATCACTCAGGGAAATTGATTCAATTTACAAATGTTCTAATACATGTTTAGATTTTCAGTATCCATTTTACAACCTTATTTAGATCTATCCGGTCAATCGGATGCACTGTATTCTCCAGCAAATAAAATTCAGCATGATCAATCAGTGAAACAATTCTTTTTGTCTCCTCCTGCGTAACCATTTGATCACTGTCACCCACTCCAATCAGGCAAGGTGTTTTTATATTCTTGTATAACTGGTCAGGTGTTGCTTCACTATTACCCAATCGCAACATGAGTTCAGCGGTTTTATTCATCACATTTTTCCAACCGACTGCGGGATGCAGCTCATGCAGCATTTTGCAATGCAGGAACCTTCCCTCTTCAATTTTTCAGGATTCAGCATTTTTATTTCTTTCTCCGCTGATTGAGGTGTCCAGTCAAATTTAGTTTCCGAGTGTAATTATTTTTGAAAAATATTCAGGAAGTTGTGAAGCCAGTTTTAATGCTACATAACCTCCCATGCTATAACCAAAAACAAAAACTTCTTTTAACTGATGTTGATCCAAGTATGATTTAAGATTGGAAACAAACAAGTCAATTGAATATGGTTTGTCTGAATATGTTTGACCATGTCCTTCAAATTCCAGAATATGGACGTCAAAAACATTCTGAAGTATTTTTTTCAATGGCTCCAGTTGTGAAGCCGCACCCAGTGCGCCATGAAGAAGGATAAGCGATTTCATTTGAATCTTCAAAACTAAATTAATTTTTTTCTGACAGAACTAATTTTCTGATCAAACTGATTTGCCCCAGATGATAATAACCGTGCTCAATCAATGCCTCTATATTTCTGCAGTAAGTTCCATATCGTTCATCTGAAAATATCTCATTCAGTTTCTCTTCACTCAGTTTTTCAACTTGACAGGCAAGATCTTCTGTGTTTTTAAGAAAATCATCTTTCAGTATTTTCCATTTCGCTTCAGAATTTATATCAGGCATATCAAAACTGAATTTATCTCTGATTTCCAGATTACCACCTTTAATGACATTCAGTACACCGGCAACGTAATAATTTATATGAAATGTCAAAGCTGCAATTGAATTCAGTTGTCCGGTTTTTTTCACAGCCTCCTCAAAATTTGTTGATTCTATCTGATCTTTATAATTGGTGTTGGCAATCCATTTTCCGTTGAGGAAAACTTCTCTGATACGGGTTGATAAAATATTCTGAAAGCTTCATTTCTTCTTTTTCGATCAACTAAAATATTCAAAAAAAATCCCGAGTCAGACTCCGGGATTTTTCTTTTGTATTGTATGTTGTAGATTAAGGGGCAATTTTAATTCCTATCCGGAACACATTTCACAATCATCTTTGTTGTCAATGGAGCAGGCAATTTCTGCCATTTTCTGTTCATATGATTGCGCGGCCGCATCTGGTGTACCTGTCACCGCAGGATTTGCTGCATTAGTTGTATTAGATGTTGGCAGTTCAGTTGCTTCTTTATCAAGCGTAAATTTGATAGCATCAGCAGCTGCTTTTGTTCTCAGATAATACATACCTGTTTTCAAACCTTTTTTCCAGCCATAGAAATGCATGGATGTCAGCTTTGCAAAATTTGCATTTTCCATAAACAGGTTCAGTGACTGTGACTGACAAACATAAGCTCCTCTGTCTGCAGCCTGATCAATTAAAACTTTCTGAGAAATTTCCCACGCTGTTTTGTAAAGATTTTTAATGTCTTCCGGAATTTCTTTGATGTTCTGAATAGATCCGTTTGAAGCCATCAGTTTATTTTTCATGGTTGTATTCCACAATCCAAGACGAACCAGATCTTTCAGTAAATGTTTGTTCACCACAATAAATTCACCTGACAATACACGGCGTGTATAAATGTTGGATGTATATGGTTCAAAACATTCATTGTTTCCTAAAATCTGCGCAGTAGAAGCAGTTGGCATCGGTGCAAGTAATAAAGAGTTTCTTACACCGTGCTGCATTACTTCTTCACGCAATACATCCCACTCCCAGCGCGCAGTTGGTGCAACATTCCACATATCAAACTGGAAGATACCTTGAGAAATTGGAGAGCCTTTGAATGTAGAATAAGGTCCGTCTTTTTTAGCAAGATCTTTAGACGCAGTAACTGCAGCGTAATAGATTGTTCCAAAAATTTCTTTGTTCAGCTGACGCGCTTCATCTGAATCAAAAGGGAATCTCATCATGATATACGCATCAGCCAGTCCCTGTACACCAATTCCAATCGGACGGTGACGCATGTTTGAATTTCTTGCCTCTTCAACCGGATAATAATTCTCATCAATGATTTTATTCAGGTTAACTGTAAGCTGATAAGAAACTTCAAATAATTTATTGTGATCAAAAGTCAGATTATCTGCATCCACAAATTTTGGTAATGCAATCGAACCTAGATTACAAACTGCAACCTCATCCGGTGCTGTGTACTCTAAAATTTCAGTACACAGGTTAGATGATTTTATGGTACCCAGATTTTTCTGGTTTGATTTAATGTTTGCAGCGTCTTTATAAACGATGTAAGGTGTACCGGTTTCAATTTGTGATTCCAGAATTTTAAACCAGAGGTCCTGAGCTTTTACAGCTTTGCGGCCGTAACCTTCTCTTTCATATTTTGTATACAGTGCTTCAAATTCTTCACCGTATGCATCAGACAATCCAGGACATTCATTCGGGCACATCAATGTCCAGTCTTCATTTGCCTCAACACGTTTCATGAACAAATCAGGCATCCACATAGCGTAGAACAAATCACGTGCACGCTGTTCTTCTTTACCGTGATTCTTTTTCAGATCAAGCAAATCAAAAATATCAGAATGCCAAGGCTCCATATAAATTGCAAAAGAACCTTTACGTTTTCCACCGCCCTGATCAACGTAACGTGCTGTGTCATTAAACACACGCAGCATTGGAACAATTCCGTTTGATGTTCCGTTTGTTCCTTTTATGTAAGATCCTTTGGCGCGGATATTATGAATTGATAAACCAATTCCGCCTGCAGACTGAGAAATTCTTGCGCATTGTTTCAGCGTATCATAAATTCCTTCAATGCTGTCTTCTTTCATCTGCAATAAAAAGCAAGATGACATTTGCGGTTTGGGTGTACCTGAATTAAAAAGTGTAGGAGTAGCATGAGTAAACCAACCTTCAGACATCATGTTGTAGGTTTTTACTGCAGACTCAATATCGTGTTTGTGTATACCAACAGCAACACGCATCAGCATGTGCTGCGGACGCTCAATTATTTCACCATTCAAACGCAACAGGTAAGAACGCTCAAGTGTTTTAAAGCCGAAATAATCATATTTAAAATCGCGGTCATAGATAATGGCTGAATCAAAATACTCAGCATTTTCTTTTACCACATTATACACATCTTCAGCAATTAAAGCTGCGTTTTCATTGGTAATCGGGTCAATGAATTTATACAGATCTTCAATTGTATCAGAGAATGATTTTTTTGTATTCTTATGCAGATTGGAAACTGAAATACGCGAAGCAAGCAGTGCGTAATCAGGGTGCTCAATTGTTTTTGAAGCAGCAACCTCAGCAGCCAGATTATCCAGTTCAGAGGTGGTAACGCCGTCATACAAACCTTCAATTACCTTCATGGCAACCAATTCTGGCTGAACAATCGGATCCAGACCATAACAGAGTTTTTTGACACGTGCGGTGATTTTGTCAAATTTCACCGGCTCTTTTCTACCATCTCGTTTTACTACGTACATATTCTTCTTTTCGTTTTAGCGCACAGGAGGGTCGCACAACCTGCGCATTTGGGTTGTTGTATATCTTAAAAATCTTCGTTCAGTGAAAAAGACTGACCAGTCTCTGTGTTATTGAGAACACCTGCCTTCTGGTACTCAGCAACACGCTTTTCAAAGAAGTTTGTTTTACCCTGAATACTGATCATATCCATAAAGTCAAACGGGTTGCTTGAATTGTAAACACGGTCACATCCAAGTTCAGCCAGCAAACGATCAGCAACAAATTCAATGTATTGTTTCATCAGGTCAGCATTCATTCCAATGAGTTTAACCGGAATAGCATCTGTGACAAATTCTTTTTCAATCTCAACCGCATCAGTAATAATTTTTGAAACGGTTTCTTTTGAGAGTTTATTATTCAGGTGACTGTTATAAAGCAGGCAGGCAAAATCACAATGCAGACCTTCATCTCTTGAGATGAGCTCATTGGAAAAGCTTAATCCAGGCATCAGTCCTCTTTTCTTTAACCAGAAAATGGAGCAGAATGAACCAGAGAAGAAAATTCCTTCTACGGCGGCAAACGCTATCAGTCGTTCAGCAAATGAACCTTCATCAATCCAGCGCAGCGCCCAATCAGCTTTTTTCTTAACGCATGGAATATTATCAATTGCATGGAACAAATAATCTTTGTCTTTGGAATCTTTGATATACGTATCAATCAGAAGCGAATATGTTTCTGAGTGAATGTTTTCAATTGTTACCTGAAATCCGTAAAAGAATTTTGCTTCAGTATATTGAACCTCAGACAGAAAATTTTCAGCCAGATTCTCATTTACAATTCCGTCAGATGCAGCAAAAAAGGCAAGTACATGCTTTATGAAATGACGTTCATCATCATTCAATTTTTCATTCCAGTCAACCAGATCCTGAGCAAGGTCTATTTCTTCAGCTGTCCAGAAACTGGCTTCTGCTTTTTTATAGAATTTCCAGATGTCATCATGTTGTATCGGGAACAGAACAAAGCGTTCATTGCTTTTTTGTAAGATTGGTTCAATTGCTGCCATTTTTTACTTCTCCTTGTTTTAATCTTGCACTGATCTGGTGTCAAACTCTTTTTAACTAATTTCTTCAACCTCATTTTCCGGTTATTCCGGAACAAAAACTTCACACCTGAGCAGGGCCACAAAAGTTGTCAAATTTTGATGAAGTTCCTAACCTATTTAATTCACAAATGCTTTGTAGTTTTCAACAAAAAAACTTCTTGCAAATTTGAACATCACTGTTTACAGGACTTTCAAAATTTTGTCGATTTATCAGCCGATTTTTTCTGCGAATCTTAAATTTAGACAGATTAAATTTTATCACACTTTTAAATCTGTCTTTTAAATTTCTATCAAAAAAATGGTTGCTAACCGGATTTGAAATTTACGTCAAAATACGAAAGCGAATCAAGTAAAAAACCGACTTAATTTATTCACCCGTACTTGTTTAAAAATATAAACTACTTTTAACCCGTAACTAAAATTAATTATCGCTATTATAGATGGCCACATCGCTTAAATTCATTATCCAGTCTGTGATTCAGGCCATTTACCCCGAAAATTGCTGTATCTGTGAAAATGATCTCATCCGTGGTGAATCATTCATCTGTTACTCTTGCAGTTATGATCTGCCCTATATTAAGAACAGCGAAAGCGACCACAATCGCCTGAACTCACTATTTACCGGAAGGGTTGAAATAGAACGGGTTTATGCGCTTCTTAATTATCAAAAAGGAAATCAGGTTCAAACCATTTTACATACCATTAAGTACAAAATGCGTCCACGTCTGGCTGAGCATCTTGGCAAACTGCTCGCTCAACAGATAACAGTTGAATCTTCTTTTGACGGAATTATTCCACTGCCACTGCATCCTAAAAAAGAGCGTGCAAGAGGATTCAATCAAAGTCAGGCTATTGCAGAAGGAATTTCAGAGATTCTCAATATACCCGTTTGGAACAATTGTGTCATTCGCAATACATCCAACGTTTCCCAAACTAAATTTTCAAAGTATGACCGGTATGAAAATGTGCGGTCTATTTTTTCTGTAAAGCAAAATGACTCGCTCAAAAACAAACACATCCTGCTCATTGATGATGTACTCACAACCGGCGCAACCATCGAATCATGCGCGGGTGAATTGCTAAAATCGGAAGGATGCAAAGTCAGTATTGCAACACTGGCAGCCCGGATCTGATCAAGAAAGTATTTGTTATTTTCTGACATGCACACCATTGGCATGCACTTTATCCATCAATGTGCGGCTATTGCCTTCCGGATTAAAATAGCAGGTCAGAATAGAATCCATTGCAGATTCACCTTTTACAATACGATCAACTTTTTTCAGAACAGATGACTTCACAAATTTTTTCAGTGGTTGTTCAACATCATTAAATTGCTGCAAACCTGAAACCAGTTTTTTATCCCACACGGGTGCATATCTCAACAGGTCATCCGGATAAACCACTTTTCTTTTTGTTCCCTCATCAATTCCACGAAAAGGTTCACTGATATTGAGGTAACCATAATCATCCGTCAGTTGTTCACCCGGATGAATATCACGGATGGCTATTTCAAAATCGTATGCGGTAGTGAGACAATTGGAATTAAAACTGTGATTCACAAAACGAGCATTGTCCCAGCAGAGCACATAATTACCCAGATTGTTGCGGAAAGAATAAAACTCTATGATCTCTTTATAGGTTTCATCCATTTCATGATATTGTTTTGGAGTAAACTCCCGATCGAGTTCATCGAGCGCCCAGGTGATTGTTCCTTTTGGTATAAATTTTTTGGCGACAACGCCATAACCCACTTCAGGGCTGATGAACCGCAGTTCGGTATCGGGGTGAATCATGCAAAGAGATGATTAATTATATCGTATTGATCGTTTACTTTTAAAAGAGATACAAATATTTAAAAAGGATTTGAATGTAATGTTGTCCGTCAGGTGAATATTTATAAACAATTAAAATTCTCATTCTCTGACATTTACAAATCACATAGTTCATATCCTTATCGTTTGATTAGTTACCTCTTACATCTGCTGACATACACTATCAGAGGCCGTTCAAACAAGAAACAAAGCAACTCAAACGGAATACTCGCTAAAACTTACCGTTCAATCAAAGGCGCTAATTTTTAGGATTGAGCTGCGTTAACTTAGATGAAAGCAGATTGTTAAAGTTTTGCTAAAAAAACAAAACCAGCAAACTACAGCATAATTACAAACGTTATTACAAAAAGAAAGGGACAGAGATATGGACTACCTGAAAAAAGAACTCATCAAATTACTTCCGCTGTCATTGCTTTTTGGAGCAATAGGAGGTGTCCTTCTAATATTACTTGGTAATGTATTTGAATCAGCGGCCTGGTCATACCTGCTTACATATGTATTGGTAACCGGTGTCAGCGTTTATATTCTGAACCGCATCCGATTCAAAAAAGAAATTATGAGCTCAGTACTTTACGGATACTGTGTGTTTTTGTGATGACGGTGATCGCATTTCTGGATATGGTATTGAATGCTGATCCTGATTTTATTCCACCGGTATTTCAACAGGCAGGAATTTTTATCACACTTTTTATAAGCGTCTTTTTGATCGCAACGTTGGTAGCTTCTCTTTTTAAAAGAAGAGTTATATAACGGAAAGCTGTCACAACAGACAAAGGCAAGTTTATAGTGACAGCTTTTTTTCTATCCTGCCGCCAGCATACCAATCAGTTTCATTTTGCCTTCTTTTAATTCAAAATAAAACATGGTTGCACTTTCATAGGTGTTTCCCTCTTCATCAGTAAACTCATCATAAACACTAAATTCCTTTACGGGTATTTCATTGTATTCTGAATCTTTCAAGTCAATGAAAGTGGTTGCTTTGAATTCTTCCAGAATCCAGTCAGCATGCAAGGTCTCAATAAGACTTTCAGCCTCAATAATATCTGTATCAATATAATCCTGAACAACATCAGCATTTTTATCCAGCACAGCAGTTTGAAATTCAATCCATAGTGACTCATAGGAGGTCGATATATCAACATCCGGCACAATCACATCAGAAATACTGTCCTTTTCTGTGACAGAATTTTCTGTCGTTCCGTTTTCAGTTTCTGATCCGCAAGAAACGATCAGAAATAAAATAAGCGCTGAAAAATATTTCATAGTACTTTTTATTTTTCTTGTTTGATTAGTTCTTCCAATTTGTCAACCATGTGGGTATTCCCTGTAAAAAAAGGAACACGCTGATGCAGGTTGACAGGTTCAATATCCATTATTCTCCGGTAACCGTCACTCGCTTTACCACCGGCCTGTTCTGCAATAAATGCAAGCGGATTGCATTCATATAATAATCGCAGTTTACCGTTTTCTGAATCAGTAGTTGCAGGATACATATAAATGCCTCCCTTTATCAGATTGCGGTGAAAGTCAGCAACAAGTGATCCGATATATCTTCCTGTATATGGTCTTTTGGTTGCAGAATCAACATGCTTGCAATATTCAATGTATTGTTTTACTCCGGCTGAACATTTGTTCATGTTACCTTCATTCATGGAATAGACTTTTCCCTGCGCCGGGAATTTCATATCCGGATGTGACAAAAAATAAACTCCGATTCCCGGGTCATAGGTAAAACCATTCACACCATTACCGGTTGTATAGACAAGCATGGTTGAAGAACCATAAATCACATAACCTGCAGCAACCTGCTGTGATCCTTTCTGTAAAAAATCTTCCGCCCTTACCTGTTGTCCAACCGGAGTGATGCGGTGATATATACTGAAAATTGTTCCGATACTTACATTTACTTCAATGTTGGAAGATCCATCAAGCGGATCCATTGCAATGATGTATCTTCCATCATTATTTATCGGAATGTATTCATCATTTTCTTCAGATGCAATTCCGCAAATAACTTTTCTTCCTGTCAATGCTTTAATAAATTGGTTGTTTGCAAACACGTCCAACTTTTGTTGGTCTTCTCCCTGGATATTTGTTCCGCCGGCAGAACCTAAAATATGTGACATAAGACCTGCCTTATTCACTTGTTGGTTGACCACTTTAGAGGCAAGACGGATTGCACTGAGCAAACTGGAAAATTCACCGGTGGAACCGTGAAAATCGGTTTGTTGTTCAATTATAAATTCACCGAGTGTTTTAACATTTTCCATAGGAACTCTTTTATCAGAAGAAAAATTGGTTCTCAAAAATAAGGATTCTCAGCAAGATGTCAACCTGATTATCATCTTAGCTTGAAACTTCTACTTCAAACGGGATAGCGCTTCTTCAAATGTCAGCGGATCATATTTCAGATCACGCTTTGCTTTATCCAGAATAAAACCTGTTCTCAGTGGTCTTTTTGCCTTCTGATTCAGGGTGTCTGATGAAACGGCAATTAATTTTGTTTTATCCAGATGATAGAAATCCGCCACACGTAAGACCAGTTCAAAAATTGAAAAAGTTTCCGGTCCTGAAATGTGATAAACTCCTGTTGACTTCAAAATACAACATTGAATACAGGCCCATGCGAGATCATCCGCCCAGGTAGGCGCACGGAACTGATCGTTTACAATTTTCAACTCTTCATTTTTTTGCAAAGCCTCCTTTGCCCAAAGAACAATATTTGACCGGCTGAGATTATGACCTTTTCCAAAAACAATAATTGTTCTGAGAATTGCCCAATTATTATAATCTGAATTTGTGAGAAGATCTTCAGAGTCAGCTTTTGATTTTGCATAAATACTCAGCGGATTTCTTTCATCCGTTTCTTTGTATGGCCCGTTTAATCCGTCAAAAACAAAATCAGTTGAAACATGGATAAGATGAACGTTGTTTTCTTTTGAAATTTCAAGCAGATCTTTTACGGCATCCACATTAATTTTTCTGCACTGCTCTTCTTTGTTCTCACATTCATCTACATTGGTCATTGCCGCAGTATTGATTATATGATCAGGCTGAAAGACATCCACACAACGTTCTATTTCTTCTTTTGATGTGATATCCATTGACAGATAACATTCATCCGGACAATCCGGATTTCTGTTTTTACCAGACGAGGTTGCCAGGTAATCAATTCCTTTGACTTGCAGCTGGGCAATAATTTTCTGACCTAAAAGTCCGTTCGATCCTGTAACCAATATCCTCATGTCAGATTCCCAGAGTTTTATTAATTTTTTCTATTTGCTGCGGATTACCCAGTACGAATAATTTTGCACCGGAAAGAATTTTTGTTTCCGGATCAGGATTTATGCTATAGTATCCATCAGGAGATTTATATCCGATTACATTACAACCTGAATTAGATTTAGCCTGAAGTTCATTGATAGTACATCCCTTAAATTGCTGATTCAATTGCTCAAAACTTATTTCTTCCAGATTGATTGCAGAATTTCCGGATACACGAATAAGATCAATAAATTCCATCAGATCAGGTGTAACCACCAATGAGGCCATGTGTGAACCACCAACCGTATCCGGCATTATGACATTATTTGCACCGGCAACTTTTAATTTTTTTACAGATGATAAATCAGAAGAGCGTGCTATTATTTTCAGTTTCGGATTTAATTCATGGGCTGAAAGAACAACAAAAAGATTATCTGTGTCTTCAGGCAAAGCTGTGATCAATGAATCAGCTTTATGAATTCCGGCTTTGATCAGAATTTCGTCTTTGGTTGAATCACCATGCAGGAGTGTTATTCCATCCGGAATTTCACTCATAAGAATATCTCTTTTTTCTATAACAACAACTTTTTTGTTATAAAAAAGTAACTCCTGAGCGGCTTGTTTTCCAACCCGTCCGAATCCACAAACAATCGTGTGATTTTCCATGCGCTGAATTGATTTTACTGAAAGAATTTCGCGGCGGTATTTTTTCAGTTCGCCGCTTGCAAGATACGAAGTTATGACTGAAACCGCATAGGCAATAGTTCCAAAACTGGTGAGAATAAGAACGGCAGTAAAAATTCTGCCCGCATCAGAAAGCGGCTCAACTTCCATAAAACCAACGGTTGTTATGGTAATGATGGTCATGTAGAAAGAATTCAGAAAACTCCATTCTTCAATGATCATATATCCTAACGTACCGGAAATAATGATGATCAGAGAAAGAAAAAACGCGTGATAAATTCCGCGGAAATATTTGTACCCTGCAAACATGTTAAAGTTCCCAAATGGTTTTACGTTTCCGCTGAAATTTGAAAATATGTTTGTGTTCCAGCACCCAGGCCATCATCATATAAAGAATGACAGGAGAGCCCAATCCGATAAAAGAAAAATAAATAAAGAATAACCTTACCCTTGAAACATCAACCCGCATTTTACGAGCCCACCATGTACTAACGCCAAATGAACGCAACTCAAAAAAGAGAGTGATTTTGTGGAAAAGATTCATGGTGTTAGCAGTTGATGACCAATAGTACAAATTAAACACTTTTTTTTGGAGCAGAATTCATTTTTCTGCTCAATCAGGGCCTGAGAATCAAATGCCGTTTTAAAATCCAGACCAAATGAGGACCAGAACCGGGTAATGGAATTGTTTTCTTTTTCAGTACCATTCAATAATTCCAGTGCGTATGATTTAATTTTTTCATCTGACTCAAGTCTGCCAACAGAAAATAAAAATGGCACAATTGTATTGATAAAAATCAGGTTGATAAAATCATCTGACAAAAAATTACTTTTTGTTTTAACCGGTTTACCGAATGTAAAATGAGTTTCCCAAAACTCGGGTAATTCACATTTAAACAATTCCTTTATATCTCTGAAAGATTTCTCTGCTGACAAAATATCTCCAACTGAAATGTTTGACCTGATGACTTCAGAAAACTGTGCCAGCCT
Source organism: Crocinitomicaceae bacterium (assembly GCA_016719925.1). Lineage (GTDB taxonomy): Bacteria > Bacteroidota > Bacteroidia > Flavobacteriales_D > Crocinitomicaceae > JADJGJ01. The sequence continues at coordinate 80,205 of JADJYC010000002.1, forward strand.
GATTGATGGGAAACCCTGCGGATGCATTCTTGAAAACCGGAACTGAGATTTTTCCATTGATACAAGCTGCAATTTTTCTTTTTGAAAATTAAACTCAGTTATCAGACTAAGTATGTAGATATCTCTTGTATCAGTTGGCAATAGACCTGAGAGACCAAATAATATGGATGGAATAGCAAACTCGTTTGCTGATAACTTCTGCAATGACCTGACGGAAATTTTTGAAATCAGACTTTCAAATGCTGGTCCATTTACTTTTCCGCCAAACAGTCTGGCAAGAGAAAAATAGAATGCAGTTTCCAGATCGCCATTCAGTTTTTTAATATCTGAAATAATCTGTTCTGATTTTCTTTCCAGCCGTTGGATAAGTGCACGTTCTTTTTGCTGTGTAACATAAACTGACGGCACATCTTTCAACTGCGCGGCGCATGAGATTGTTTTGGCAGAATCAGTTAATTTTAAAAATTTCAGATAATGTTGCTGATCAATTTTATCTTTAAGAACAACAGTCAGCAGCGGTTTTCCATTTACCAGCACCGTCTTATCATCTTCCAATACAAAGTGGACAATGACATTATTATATCTTAAATCATGCTGATGTCCGTGTGCGAACCAATCAGATGACTTGATATGAAACTCAATGGAACCAGCCCAAATTGTTTCATCCACTTTAATTCGGGTATTTAAAAAATCAGGTCCGGCATTGGAATTCAGTTCACCAAAATTTTGAATTTCCAGCAGATCACCCTGAGTAGTTTGAAAATAATTTCCAAAAATTTTTGACTGGAATGCATGATGCAAATACTCTTCTCTCATAATCTCTCTCACATTAAATTGCAGGTGCTAATGTAGAAAGATTTTTCTTTTCAATTAAAATTCTGAGATCAGAAAAATTCATTGAATACGGCCGACTTTCAGACAAGCCCCTTTGTGTTCTCTTCTTCATCAAGAAGTTCATCGCTTTTCTTTTTCATTAAAGAAGGAGGAATTCTTTTAAGAGCATGCAAACCACCAAACAAGGTTGAAAAAATGATCAGTTTAATAAGCAAACCATTGAACATATTTTTATTGTCCAGCAGAACCAAAATCAATTGGGCACCTCCGTAAATAAACAATCCAATATTAAATGCAATTTTGGGATGTTCCTTTGACAGAAAATACAACCCTAAAAATACCAGACCAAATACGCCGTCAATTGCACAGTAATAAAGCGGCCAGTGAAATACGGCAAATAACATTACTGAAACCGTCAGTTCTAATACAGCAATTGCAAGCAACGCCCACTTTGCATATTTCAGATTTTTCCGCTGTTCGTTCAAAACCTGCTGTGCTTTGACGTGTTTGGCCCTTTCCAGTGATTGTGCAATCTGTTCGGGAGTTCTTCTTGGTTCAGCCATAGTTATATTGATTTCAGTAATGATTCCATTTCTGTCTGAACTTTTTTTGCTTCTGTGCGGGCCGCTTCTGCAAAATTAGTATCAGAAGAAGCATACAAAATTTGTCTGGAAGAATTCACCAGTAAACCACAATCTCCGGTCATTCCAAATTTTGCAACATCCTGAAGGGAACCGCCCTGTGCTCCAACTCCGGGAACCAGAAAAAATGCTTCAGGCGCACATTTTCTTACTGCGCCAATATCTTCACCACGCGTTGCACCAACCACATACATCAGTCTGTCAGATCCTGACCACAAAGAAGATTTACGAATTACTTTTTCAAATAATTTTTCTCCGTCTTTGTCTTCTGTCAGCTGAAAATCAAGTGCACCCTGATTGGATGTCAGCGCAAGCAAAATCACCCATTTGTTCTCAAATTCAAGAAAAGGTGTCACGCTGTCAATACCCATATAAGGAGCAACCGTCACTGAATCAAAATTTAAATACTCAAAAAAAGTTTTTGCGTAATAGGTAGATGTATTTCCAATATCTCCTCTTTTTGCATCAGCAATTGTGAAAATTTCTTTTGGAATATACTCCATGGTTTTTTTCAATGAATCCCATCCCTTGCTGCCGTGGCATTCATAGAATGCAATATTTGGTTTGTATGCCACACACAGATCATGCGTTGCATCTATAATTCTTTTGTTAAACTCAAAAACAGGATCTTCAAAATCGAGCAGAAATTTTGGAATTTTATTCAGATCTGTATCCAAACCAATGCATAAAAATGATTTTTTAATCCGGATAGTATTGATTAATTCTTGTCTGGTCATTTTTTCCTGCGTTTCAATTTTTGATGAACGGCCCGTTAAACCGTTTCGCCTTCTTTCATTTTTTCGGCATTTTCTGCCATTTTCAATGCGTCCAGCATCTCCTGAATATCTCCATTCATAAAGCTAACCAAATTATACATGGTCATTCCTATGCGGTGATCAGTTATTCTTCCCTGCGGATAATTGTAGGTTCTGATTTTTGCAGAACGGTCACCGGTAGAAACCATGGTTTTTCTTTTTGACGCAATGTCACCGTTTCTTTTATTCAATTCCAGATCATACAATTTTGAATACAGCATTTTCATTGCAAGTTCACGGTTTTTCAACTGTGACCGTTCCACCTGACAGACAACAACAATTCCTGTGGGTCTGTGCGTAAGCTGCACTTTTGTTTCCACCTTGTTTACATTCTGTCCACCGGCACCACCTGAACGCGATGTATGAAATTCTATATCCGCCGGATTCAGATTTACATCTACTTCTTCTACTTCAGGTAATACAGCAACTGTTGCAGCAGAGGTATGAACCCGACCTTGTGTTTCAGTTTCAGGTACCCGCTGAACCCGGTGCACACCTGCTTCATATTTTAATGTTCCGTAAACCTCATCACCGGTAACTTTTACAATCACCTCTTTGTATCCGCCAACTGTTCCTTCCGTTACACTCAACGGCTCAACTTTCCAACCTTTTGATTCAAAATATCTGGAATACATGCGATATAAATCGCCTGCAAAAATACTTGCCTCATCTCCACCCGTTCCTGCCCGTACTTCAAGAATCACGTTTTTGTCGTCTTCTGGATCTTTTGGAATCAACAAGACTTTAATTTCTTCTTCCAGCTCTTCTTTTTTTGGAACTAATTCATCCAGCTCCATTTTAGCCATTTCCTTTAATTCAGGATCTTCATCAGAATTCAGAACCTCTTTTGAAGATTCAATATTTCCAACTACTTTTTTATATTCTTTATACACCGCTACTATTGCCTCCAGTTCCTTGTATTCCCTGTTAAGTTTAATGTAGCGCTCCATGTCATTGATGATGGAAGGGTCAGTAATTTTAACTCCAACTTCATCAAATCGAATGGCAATTGCTTCTAATTTTTTTAATAAATCACTCATAGATGAATTTCTTCAAATGCTAATATTCAAAAGTTCCGTACTCTGATTTTATTGTCAGTTTTTTGCCGTCAAAAGCCTCACATCTGCCAACAATTTTTGCACGAATTTTAAATGACTCAGAAATAGAAATAATTTCCTGAGCCATATTTTCCGGAACATAAATTTCCATGCGGTGTCCCATGTTAAATACCTTATACATTTCTTTCCAGTCAGTTTTAGATTCCTGCTGAATGAGTTTGAATAAAGGCGGAACTTCAAATAAATTATCTTTTATAACATGCAGATTATTGACAAAATGCAGCACCTTGGTTTGTGCTCCACCGCTGCAGTGTACCATTCCATGAATCTGAGCGCGGTGCTTTTTGAGAATTTCTTTTATCACCGGAGCGTAAGTACGGGTTGGAGACAAAACTAATTTACCTGCGTCAACCGGAGAATTTGCAATGGCATCCGTCAGCTTTTTTGTGCCGGAATAAACCAACTCTTCTGGCACAGTCGCATCAAAACTTTCAGGATATTTTTCAGCCAGATATTTTGAAAACACATCGTGTCGTGCAGAAGTTAATCCGTTACTTCCCATTCCACCGTTGTATGATTTTTCATACGACGCCTGACCATAAGATTCAAGTCCAACAATAACGTCACCCGGTTTGATCGTATGATTAGAAATCACTTCACTTCTTTTCATTCTTACGACAACGGTAGAATCAACAATAATTGTTCTGACAAGATCACCAACATCAGCAGTTTCACCACCGGTTGAATGAATACTTATCCCATAATTTCTAAGCTCCGTTAACAATTCTTCGGTTCCATTAATGATCGCTGAAATGACATTTCCATCAACCAGATTTTTATTCCTTCCAATGGTAGATGAAAGCATAATGTTTTCAGTTGCCCCTACACAAAGCAAATCATCAATATTCATGATCAAAGCATCTTGTGCAATGCCTTTCCACACAGACATGTCACCGGTTTCTTTCCAATACATATAGGCGAGGGAAGATTTTGTTCCGGCTCCGTCAGCATGCATGACAAGACAATAATTTTCATCACCTGTCAGATAATCCGGCACTATTTTACAGAATGCCTGCGGAAATAATCCTTTATCTACATTTTTGATTGCGTTGTGAACATCTTCCTTACCGGCAGAAACTCCACGTGCGTTGTATCTGTTATCAGACATGATTAAGTATTAAAATAAAAAAAAGCATCACGCTGAATGCGTGATGCTTTTTTAAAAATATCATATTCGCTAATTACCTCCGGTACCGGTACCTGTACCAGTTCCATTTTCCGGCTTAACGCCTTCACCTGGTTTTGGAACGTAATCAAAACTTAAAATCTTACATTCTGTACGACGATTGTACTGGTGTAATTTTTCAAACATCGCAGGATTTGTGGTTTTGTATTTATTAATTACTGCTTCTGTCAACAACGTTCTTGTTGTGTCACCAGGTGCTTTCACTTCTGTTAAAGTAAACGGAGTTGTTTCACCGTATCCTTTTGGCACAAAACGCTCAGCTGGCAAACCTCTTTCCATTACCAGATAATTGATACACGATTGTGCACGTGCCTGTGAAAGTTTCAGATTTGCCGCATCTGATCCACGGCTGTCTGTATGTGATCCCAACTCAACAATCAGATTAGGGTGTTCAATCATCAGATCATATAAATAGTTCAGGGAATCTTTAGAGTTTACAGAGTCATTTACCTGAAGATCTGCTTTACCTAAATCGTAACGCACCTCAGGCAAACGGATTGGTTTTCTAATTCCGAGTACTTTCAAATCTCTGACAATTCTTGTGTTTTTTTCGATACCCACTGTAGAGAATGCATCAGAAGTTCCAAGATATTGTTTCAACACACCCTCAACTTCAATTGTCCATGTTGTACCAGGCTCAACATAACGAACTCCGGGAGATTTTTCATTCAAAGAAATACGGCCGTTTGCATCTGTGTTCATTACAAAGTTTGAACCATCAGAACCAACGATAATAAGTTTAGCACCAATAATCGGAGTCCCTTCTTCCTGATCAGAAACAATGATATCCACATCAACCAGTACAGGAGGTAAATAGAAATCCCAGATATCCTGAGAGTTTTCACCTTTAGAACCATTTCTGCTGGAAGAAATAAATCCACGTTCAACTTTACCTGACTCAGTATAAATAATGTGATAATCATCACGGCAAGAGTTCATCGGATAACCAAGGTTAGTTGGTTTCTCCCATTTATTTTCTTCACCTACACGTGTTGCTTTATAAATATCCAATCCACCAAGACCAACCATTCCGTCTGATGCATAAAATAATTCGTTATTTGGACCCCAGGTTGGAAAACAATCATTTCCAGGAGTATTAACTGATGGTCCTAAGTTTACTGGTAATGACCATGATTCAGAACGTTTATCATACGTAGTGATCCAAAGATCCAGTCCGCCATAACCACCAGCCATATTAGAAGCAAAAATCAACGATTTTCCGTCAGCTGAAATACAAGGGTGACCAACGTGTGTTGAATCATGATCTTTTAATTTCAGTAATACCGGTTGTTCCCATCCGTCTCCTTTTTTCTCAACCATGAAGATATCACATCCCAAACGCATTTTTTCCTGTGACGGGCAACGTGTGAAATACATCATTTTACCACGGCTGTCAAAACATACTGTTCCTTCGTTGTCATTTGTATTTACAGGAGCAGGAAGCGGCTGAGGCTGACCCCAGTTGTTCTTTTTATCAATAGTGGTTACCCAGATATCCATATAATTCTGACCGGTAATTGGATCTACCAGTTCACCGGTTGAACCTGGACGGGAAGAAGAAAAATACATTTCAGTTCCGCGAGGACCGATTACCTGTGCGTAATCAAACTCAGGCGTATTTAATTTAACCACATTTGACATGAGGTGTTTGGTAGGTTTTTTCTCTACGGTCTCTTTGTATTTTTCACACGACTCGATTCTCACTTTGGTGATTGGATCACCAGGGGCGAGTTTGTCGTATTTCTGATAATTTTCTTTTGCTTCATCATGTTTGCACTGAGCCATTTCCATTTCGGCTAAAAAGAAATAAGTTTTTGGCTCAACCTCGTAATATTTCAGGAGAATTGCTTTTTCATATTGCTGTTCGGCAGCAGCAAAATCGTGAAGAAGTTTATAACACGTAGCAGACATATAAGCGAAATACGCTTTTTCAAACGTGCTTTGTCGTTCTTAGGATCGACTTTTTCAGATGCTTTTTTGTAGGCATCGGCAGCTTCAGCGTAAGCACCGGCCTGCCATAACTGTTCTGCTTCTTTCGCATAATTTCTTGTTTCGGCCTGCGAAAGGGCAGAAGTACTTATACTCAGCAGCGCAACTAATGTAACTAAGAACTTCATTGACTTCATAAAATAGTTTTAGTTTTAAAAAGCGATTATTTAAGAGGCGAAAATAAACAAATATTTTTAATTATTAACTATTTTACAGATTAATTCAAACCGTTTAGTCCTGCGTATTCTGGCTGTAATTGCGCCATTTTTCCAGTACTCTTTGAAAATCAGCAGGTAGTTCAGAGTCAAACTGCATCCACTGACCAGTGCGGGGATGCTTGAAACCCAATGTTTTTGCGTGTAGAGCCTGACCAGGAATTAATTTAAACGCATTATCAATAAACTGCCGGTATTTTGTAAAAGTTGTGCCTTTGATAATCTTATCTCCCCCATATTCGAGATCATGAAACAAAGGGTGGTTAATGTATTGAAAATGAACACGTATCTGATGGGTTCGTCCTGTTTCAAGCTTGCATTCAACAAGCGTTACATAACGGAATCTTTCTACCACCTTATAATGAGTGACAGCGTGCTTTCCGTGTGAACCATCTTCATAAACACAAAAAGACTTTCTGTTTTTCTGGGATCTTCCGATGTGCCCGGTAATTGTCCCTTCATCATTGGCTAGATCACCCCAGACAAGTGCATAATATCTGCGGTCAGATGTGCGGTCAAAAAACTGTTTGGCCAAATCAGTCAATGCCTGTTCAGTTTTAGCCACAACCAGAATTCCAGTGGTATGTTTATCAATTCTGTGAACTAATCCCGGGCGGCCATAAAAATCATCTGCTTTTCTTGGAAGATTTTCAAAATGATATAACAATCCATTAAGCAATGTGCCGGTATAGTTTCCATAGCCAGGGTGCACAACCATGTTTGAAGGTTTGTTGACAATCACCAGATCATCGTCTTCATAAAGAATATCCAAAGGAATATTTTCAGGAACAAGTTTTAATTCTCTGACAGGAAAAGGAAGTACAATTGAAATATCATCCTTAGGTCTTACTTTATAATTTGGTTTTACCGGTTTACCATTTACAATCAGATTATCAGCATGAGCCAAAGCTTGTAAGCGGGTACGTGATACGTTTGGAATGCGGTCCATCAGAAATTTATCTATTCTGACAGAATCCTGAATATCTGCAATTAAATGATAATGCTCATAGAGCTCATCACCTGCATTTTCACTTTCTGATAAATCTTCGAGATACGACTCGTCTTCTTCTGACATTATTCTTTGATCACTTTGCCTGAATACAAAGATAGACCATTTGAATCTTTAATCTGAACAATGTAAACACCTGAATTCAAATCTGACATTTCAATTTCTTTTTCATTCCCCGAAAGCACCTCACGACCGGTCATGTCATAAACTGAATATTGTACTGAGTAAAGATTGGTTTGAACCGTCAGCACATTTTTCACCGGATTAGGGTAAACTGAAACTGAAATTTCATCTGTGTTTTCAGGTTCAGTTAAATCAAGCGTATAATTAAGCGCTGTTGAATAAACCGGTCTGATTAACAAAGAAGCATCATAAGAAGATGTCTGCCAGGTTCCGGAAACATTTCTGAAAATTCTGTGACTGTTATCCAGATTAAGATCCAGTCCTACGTTCAGACTCACTGATTCAATCTGTTCCCATCCAACATAAAACTTCTCAGGAACAACAATGTTCTGATCATTCATGAATGTATAATACCTGAAACCATTAATTGCTCCGCTGTATTCCGGGTGATTGGTATTGAAATAGTCATCCTGATATATAATTGTTCCCGGCTGACCGGCGTTGTCATTCCAGATTGTCAACAGAAAAAGTTTATCAGAATGATCATCAACGCTGGGTACCCAATGGATCAGAATTCCGGTCAGCGTATCTTCTTCATATGCTTCAAACTGATACGCAAGTAAAGAATGACTTCCGGTCACACCATAAGCTGCTTCTGCACTGCCATCATCATAGCTGTAAAAATTATCAAACTTTTGTGTGAAATAAGTTGTGTCATTGACATCAAAAACATTGGCGCCGCTGACTGCTGCATCGATATTTAATTTAACATCAAATGCGGCTTTTGGCAATGCAGTTACTGAATTATTGTAGGTATAATTTGCCGCCAGCGGATAAGGATATTTATTCAACCCCATTTCCCAGTTACCAGTCCACTCACTTGTTATTGCAGGATTTGCAAGAACAAAAGGAGAACCACCCTGAAGAATTCCGCCAAATCTTATTTCCAGACCACCGTTTGCGTAGTTGGTTGGAGTCAAGTCACTGTTATAGACTTTTACTTTTAATGTATCAATCATTTTTTCTGATGCATTTGCATTTTTAAAGTGATCCCATGGAACTGCAGTATAATCATCCAATAATGTATGAATGGGTTCAGAAACTGCCAGATCAGAAAAATTAGAAACAGTTGGCAAGCCGTTATCTTCAAGATTTACATAGTCAATGTGCCAGTGATCCAAAGCGCCGGAAGTTGATGCCCAGTTTCTGAATCTGAACCGGAAACCGTCATCCAGCGCGGCTACAGTTACAGCAACATATCCGGTATCCCAGGTATCTAATGCCTCTCCACCCAATGCGTACCATTGACTGGGCCACCATGCATTTGAATCAGGCAGCCACCATTCCAGTAATAATGAATCTTCTGTTTCGGGTGCATTTCCATATCCTTTTGACTGATACAAAAAAGTCAAATAAACATCGGTTTTTCCGGCCAGATTAATGGGGCGGGAAGTGAGAACATCAGCAGATTCATGAGCGCTCATATTTCCAAAATCATAGGGCCAGCCGTTTTCATTCAACCCGTCAAAAGTTGCTACACCCAATGACCAGGGATTTTTTGCATAACTATAATTGTGATAAGCAAAATCATCCACCCAGATTTTGTTGGGATCATTATAATCTACAAAAAATACATTTGCTGAATCTTGCACATAGTCAGGATTTGAAGTGTACCAGATAGTATCCTGATCAGGATCAGGAACTCCGTCAATAACTGAATCAACAAGAACATAACATTCCTGATATAAATTCATTAATACTCCGTTAACCGGATAAGCATTCAAATTATTCACCCATACTGATTGTACTGTTGGAAAATAATACGAGTAAACACTTGGAATTCCAGCCGTAACAGCAATTGTATCATGATGGGATTTTAGGGAATCACAAAATTTAAAAGCAGGGTTTTGCGGAACCGTATTGGTTGAATTCATCAACTGATAATACCATTGAGAAGATACATTTCCGTCTGTGTAATCTGAATCGTACGGAAGAAATTTATTGATTGAAAAATCATCCCAAACCGGCAAATCCAGCGTGTCTATATTGTAAATGAAAGAGCTGTCTATTGAATTTCCGGATTTTGTTTTGAAATTCTTTTTTGTAATATGCGGATTAGCTCCAAGCGGAGAAACAATTTCTTCCTGTGCCAGAAGAGACACTGAAAAAAAACTTAAAAAAGAGAGCAGTACTAATTTCATTTCAATCTAATATACACCTATTGACCTCCTTTGGTTGCCCAGACAGTAATAGTTGAACCAGCCGAAACATTTACTCCTTCACCACCAGCGGGATTCTGATTTGTTATCACCGCATTCATAAAATCCTCTTCTGTCACGCATGATTCACATTCCTTGTGCATAGAAAGTGTCAGAGACTGTAAACGTTCTGTTGCCTGCATTATTGTAAGTCCAACCAAATTTGGCAGAGGTGAAGTTTCACCGGTATTGCCCTTTGCAACTACCAGTTCAATGCGGGTTCCCTTTGGAACCATTGTTCCGGCGGGGATTGGTTTGCCATTATAGAGCTGCGCAAGCACAAAATCTTTTCCTTCAGGTGCCGGTTTAAATGAAACGGTTGTTCTGAATCCCATAGAACTTAATGTAGTCTCTGCCATACGTTTTGACATGTCAACAACATTTGGAATTGCCATCATTTTTGGAGTAAGCGGAACAATTGAAAGCTGTATTGTTCTGCCTGGTTTTACCCACATACCGGTAGAATCGGTAGGGCGGGGATATTGCCAGCAGACTGTTCCTTTTGGCCAGTCATCCAGATAAACAGAATCCTTGATTTCAAATTTAATGTCTTTATCTCCTACAAAATCTTCCAGTGCCTCATAATGCACACCATAAAAAGAAGGTACCTCCACTTTATCTTCAAAACCGGTATGCCATTTAAGATATCTGGCCTCAATAAAAATGATCAGAAACCAAACCAGCACAATAAACAGAAAGTGCTTTAAGAATTGTCTGGAGATAAAAAACCGGAAGAATTTTTTCATTTTAATGGTCAGGGCTTAACGACACAAAGATAATCAATCAAAAAAACTGAGAAGTCAAAAGCATTGATCTGATACTGCATATTTATTATTTGAAAGAGAAACTGATTATTTGCTTTGAAAGACGATAAGATGCTACCCTCTCGTCAATTCCTTAAACACATCTTCCATACTCTTTTCTTCAACTCTGATAGTAAGAATCAACAAACTGTTGTTTTGAGCGTATCTGGCTATTTCAGCGCGGATATCACTGTTCACTTCAAATAACCATTTGTTGTCTTCCAGGTGTTTTACATTTTTTACGTGTGAAATCTGACGGAGCTGATTTCTGGAAACCACCTGATCAAACTCAACAAAAATGGTGAGATTTTTTTCATCCTTCTGCTGCATGTGACTGGTTGTATCATCCGCAACTATTTTACCGTCTTTAATAATTATAACACGATCACAGATTGCTTCCACCTCTTGCATAATATGTGTTGAAAGCATTACGGTTTTTGTTTTGCCGATGTCCAGAATCAGTTTGCGGATATCCACCAGCTGATTTGGATCAAGTCCGCTGGTTGGTTCATCAAGTATCAGTACTTCCGGGTCATGAATTATTGCCTGAGCGAGTCCAACGCGTTGACGGTATCCTTTTGAAAGTGCACCTATTTTTTTATTCTGTTCTTTATCCAGTCCAACCAGTGAAACCATTTCTTTCACTTTCTCTTTTTTATTTTTCAGTTTGTAAATTCCCGCTGTAAAATCAAGATATTCTTTTACGTACATATCTAAATAAAGCGGATTGTGTTCAGGCAGATAGCCTACTTTTTTTCTGACTTCAATTGAATCCTCATCCACATCAATGCCGCAAACCTTTACACTACCCGACGATTTTGGAATAAAACAGGTAATAATTTTCATCATGGTGGATTTCACTGCACCGTTTGGTCCAAGGAAACCAATTATCTCTCCTGATTTTATAGTAAAAGAAACATCATTTAATGCAGCCTGCTCGCCGTAATATTTGAAAACATTTTTTACTTCTATTGACATGCCGCTTTACTGATTAAAAAATGGGTTTTACGAAATTAAACGATTTTCAGGCAAAAGGATACAGGGAAAAGTTAAATAGTTAAAAGAAGATTGTTGATTTTTATAGCTGTCAGATAATTAAAACCACGTGTAGATAGAATCCGATTGAGAAGAATGTTCGGCCTTATGCCGTTTGTAATCAATCCAAATCTTCACCAAATAAAATATTACAATAGTTGCAGCTGACTCCAATTGAAAAAATGCAATACCTACTCCAAATGACAACACTATGAGATGCACAAAAATCAAACGTTTATAAGGAATGAACATCATTTCATCAATTTTATATCTGAGATATTCTTTCTTTCTGATGAAGTGAATAAAATATGAAATCGAATGATTCACCAGTAAGGCAATGAAGCCAAATAAAAGGGCGGTATAATTCAATTGAGGAAACAACTGCAGTTCATGCGAACGGGCATATCGATCAGTATCAGCTTGAAATATCATTGTAATGAATGCAAGGTGCATGGCAGAAAAAAGTAAAAAGTGCAAAAGAAAGAACGGGATAGCCACCCATCTTATCCAGGAACGTGGTACCGGATAATGTGATTCCTGTTCTGGATCAATTGGTCTGCAGAATGGAATTTTAAAAACTGTTATTAACCCAATAACTAGATTCTCAGTCCAAAAAACCATCATCTGATCATATGTTTTCCATTCAAAAATTAAAGCCATAATCAATAAAAAAATATTTGTCACCAATAACGAAGCGACAGATATTTTAAGATAATTAGACATGATTTTCAAAGACAAAATAAATTAGTAAACTGAACCAGAATTCAGGTATTATCATTTACTCAATATCATTCTCTCCACCTTATTCTCCCCAAAAGAATAAGGCAAATAATTCAGTGAAGGAATTTCTTTTGTAATAATGAGATTTGCTTTTTTACCCAATGTGATGGAACCTAATTCATTTCCAAGTTCCATAGCGTAAGCTCCGTTGATAGTGGTTGCATTGAGTGCCTCTTCAGGAGTTAATTTCATTTGAATACAGGCAAGCGAATTTACAAACTGCATATTCCCGCTTGGTGTTGAGCCGGGATTGTAATCACTGGCCAAAGCAACAGCCAGATTATTATTCAGCATGGTTCTCACCGGTGAATACGGAATTCCCAAAAAGAAAGAACAACTTGGTAATGCCGTAGCAATGGTGTTTGATTTATCTAAAGCGATGATATCATTTTCATCCAGCTCTTCCAGATGATCCACCGAAACCGCTCCATGCTTAACACCAATTTCAACTCCACCCAAAACAGAAAACTGATTCACATGAATTTTTGGTTTCAAACCAGCTTTGGTTCCTGCATCTAAAATTCTGTCCAACTGTTCCGGAGAAAAATAATTCCGCTCACAAAAAACATCAATATAATCAGCCAGCTTTTCTTTTTGAATGGCAGGCAGCATTTCATTAATTACCAGATCAACATACGCATCCTGATTGGTTTTATATTCCATTGGAAAAGCATGCGCTCCCAAAAAGTTGCTTTGATTGTCAGATCCGATTTTCTTTGAGCGTGCGGATTACACGCAGCATTTTCAATTCAGCTTCCACAGATAATCCGTAACCACTTTTTTATTTCAATGGCGCCGGTTCCAAAACTTTTTACAAGTTCAAGACACTTCATTGCAGAGATCACTAAATCATCTTCAGACATTTCAGCAAGTCTTTTTGCAGAATTTAAAATTCCACCACCTTTTTTTCCGATTTCTTCATAAGTCAGTCCGTGAATTCTGTCCACAAATTCATTTTCACGCGTTGCTGCAAAAACAATATGTGTATGTGAATCACAAAACGCTGGCAGAACAAATTTTCCATCTGCATCAATCACTTCCAGATCAGTCCAGTTGGTAATTCCGTGCAGATCTTCCATTTTTCCGTAATCTGCAATTCTTCCGTTTTCAATTGCCAGATAGGCATTATCAATCACGTTTAGTTTAGCAAGTTCTTCTCCGCGCAAAGCTGAAGTATTTCCTTCCAGAATTCCGGCAAGACCTTTGATATTTTTGATAAGAATGTTAGACATTTTTCTGATTTGATAAGTAAAGATAATGAATTATATCCGGCAGATTTTAATGGTGCATTGAACGCACAGCACAACAAAGATTTTTAATGCTGCTGTCAAATCATCCAAACCAATTCCGTCAGCTTATTTTGAAATTTTCAGATCCTTAATCATGAGCTGCAATCCTGAAAATCCATTCCAGTGATTTTCTTCCAGTGTATAAACCACATCAATTTTTGTGTGCGGATTTTTTCAGGGTTAATATTTTTCCACCACTCACCCATTCCAAAACCAACAGCATCCATTACAATTTCTGGATATTCTTCCTGCACCAGTGAGAGTTTTAAATGTTCTTCTTTCAGCAAACGTGATGCGGGCAAAATTTTAACTCCTTTAGAAACAAAAACCGGCTGTGGATTTCCGGGACCAAATGGTGCAATCTGATTAAGTATGCGGTAGAACTTAGGAATGCCTCCGGGTTTATTTTCAAAAATATCACGGAATTCAATTTGCGCATCAATCTGAATTTCTGGTACCAATAATTTTGAATCTATTGTTTCAGAGACAACAGCCGTAAATTTTTTTGTGAATGCTTCCAGATTTTTCAAATCAAGTGTCATGCCTGCTGCAAAATCATGACCACCAAATTGTTCCAGCAAATCTGAACATTGATTGATGGCATTATAAATATTATATCCCAGAACACTCCGCGCAGAACCAACTGCTTTTCCATTTGATTCAGTCAATACAATAGTTGGACGGTAATACGTTTCTGTTAATCTGGATGCAACAATTCCAACAACACCTTTGTGCCAGTTTTTATTAAACACAACAGTGGCTTTTGCATTTTTCAATATTTCATTTGATGCAATAATTTCCAGCGCTTCTGCAGTAATATCTTTATCCAGTCCTTTTCTGGTTTCATTGTGATCATGAATCTCCTGACTGATCTGATTAACTTCTTCAAAATTTTTTGCCAGCAAAAGTTTCACTGCCTGATTTCCGCTTGCAATACGTCCGGCGGCGTTGATTCTTGGAGCCAAAGTGAAGATCACATCCGTTACTGAAAGTTTGCCGGTTTTATTCGCCAGCTGTAATAATTTACTGAAACCCAACCGAGGTTTTTTTATTCAGAATTTCCAATCCAAAAAAAGTAAGAATTCTGTTTTCATTTGTCATAGAAACGACATCTGCCCCAATACTTACCATCACCAGATCCAGCAAATTTTCAATTTCTGTAAGGGTCTCTCCCCTAACCTGACTTACTGCCTGCACCAGTTTAAATCCAACACCGCAGCCTGAAAGTTCTTTGAACGGATAGTTACAACCATCCTGCTTTGGATTAAGGATAATAGCATCCGGAATTCTTTCACCTACGGTGTGATGATCACACACAATAAAATCAACACCGTTTTCTTTTGCACGGGAAATTTTATCTGTCTCTTTGATTCCGCAATCCAAAGAAATTACCAAACTGAAAGAATTATCAATAGCAAAATCTACACCGGCATCTGAAATACCATAACCTTCTTTATACCGGTCAGGAATGTAATATCCAATCTGCTCATAGTTTCGGCTCAGATAATCATAAACCAATGTTACAGCCGTTGTTCCATCCACATCATAATCACCATAAATCAGAATATTTTCATTGGCTTTTATTGCACGTTCAATACGATCAACTGCTTCAGACATTCCTTTCATTAAAAAAGGATTATGCAGATCATTAATCTCCGGCCTGAAAAAACTTTTTGCCTGATTAAAATCGTTAATACCTCTTGTGGCAAGGACATTGGCCAGCACCCTGAAATCCCCACCTCTTCTATCAACCGGGCAACAACTGCCGGGTTGGCTGGTTTTTTGATAAACCATCTTTTATCCATACCTTAGATCAATTCCTATTATGAAAAGGGCGCTAAATATAGTTTTATTCTTTGCATGTCTCAATGCTTTTGCACAAGAAAAAAAAGAGGAGGTTTATTCTGTTTACTTTACAGAGTATTCTCTGAAAAATCTTAAGACAGTTTCCGCTGTCAGTTCATCGTATTATAAAAAATATCAGCCTGAAGCATCTGAAGAAAATAAAATGCGTAACGCTGCAGGTGAATACATGGTGGTTGACGCATCCGGTATTTATCTTTTAAAAAATAAGCTGCTCTTTATTACGCGTGAACAGGTGCGTGAAGATCGAAAATATCAGGTGAGAAACGGGTATCTTTTTGGTGTCGTTGAAAACGATTCTGTTCCTACAGCACTTGAAGGAGAAAACTATTATTTTCTGATTCCTTCAAAAAACTACTTATATAATATGAACGCTGGTCCGTCAACACTTTTTGAGGGATTAAGTCAGGGAGAATATCTGTTGGTTACTCCTGAAGAAAATGAATACTATTCTGTTATCTATTTCAGGTTTACAAACGGAAAAATGGAAGTAAAAGAACTGATATTCAATACGGATGTATGCAATGTGGAAACAGTTGAAGAAAAAGAAACAATTAAATGAGATTTCAATACGTACATTCTTACACCTTCTTTGGAAGAATGGAAAACTATTTTCGGTTGTTTTGAAACATACGACTCCTATGTTTTTTCCAATTAGATTTTACAGTTCACTTTGTCTTGTTCTTATTCTGAATTCATGCAACACCAATGAAATTCAGTCTGAAGAAATAATTCCGGAGATTAAAGAGGAGCAAAAAACTTCATTCATTTTTGAAGATGACTTTTCAGAAGAAGAAAAAAATAAACTTGAAAACTGGATCAGTTCAACCAGTGAAAAAGCACAAGAACTTTTAGGTCAGTTTCCGTTTGATCTATATTACCATTTTCACAGAGAGGACAGTATTAATCAGGCAGTGATTTTTGGACATACTGCAAGAACAGATTCAATAAACGCCGCCCATTTTTACGTTAATCCTGTTTTTGAAGCAGAAGAATTTTCAAAAGACTGGATGGCGCCTCATGAGATTTCACATCTGGCTTTACCCAAACTTCCAAAATCCTATATGTGGTTTTATGAAGGATTTGCCACTTACCTCAGCAGGGAGGTGATGATTGAAACCGGAATTTATAAAAGAGAGGAAGTTGACTCTTTAAATTATGCAAGAGTCGCCGCTGTGAAGGATAAATTCATTTCAAATTCTTTTTTGCCGGTTGTGGCTGATAGCCTTATTTCAGAACATCAGTATCCTGCAGTTTATTGGATAGGTGCCAGTTATTTTATGGAAGCGGAAAAACAACTTCAGATAAAACAAACCGAATTGAATTTCTGTGAAGTAGTAAACAGGTTTCAACTATGCTGCCATACTGAAAAAATGAAAATTGAAGACGTATTAAATGCCTGGAATGAGATTTCATATTCAACCATTTTTACAGATCTATTTGAAACTTATACAAATACACCGTGTTATTCGTTGATTGAAAATTACAAATGAAAAAATTCTTGTTTGTCTTTCTTGGTTTAATTTCAATCAATGCATTTAATGCTCCATTGAAAAAATGGCTGTTCATCTATTACATGCCATATGATAATAACCTGAGTAAAGAAGGAGAGTTGATTTTAAATGAAATTAAAGCATCTGAATTAGGATCTGATATTGCAATTTCCTTTCAATGCGATTTTCAAGACACATCAGGAATGACGCGCTATTTTTTCACATCTGATACGGTTATATCCGAAAAAATAAATGAAGAAAAATCGTCAGATCCTAAAGTATTCAAATCTTATTTAAAATGGGCTGAATCAAAAAGTGAATTTGAAAATTGTGTTTTGATTTTTTTAAACCACGGAGGAGCGCTGAATGAAATTGGTCTGGACGAATATCCTGTACACAATTATCAAAAAACAGAAGACCTGAAACAAATTATTCTGGCGTTTAACAAAAGGAACGATATTTTACCCGAATTAATTTTCTTTCAGGTTTGTGCAAAAGGAGTTTTAGAGCCATTATATGAAATGCGCAATTGCAGCAGATATACTTTATGCTCTCAAAACATTCTTGGGGCGCCTAATTACTATTACAAAGATCTTTTTAACGCGTTGAATTCAGCAAATGACTTTACCGGAGAAGAATTAGCCGCGACAATTGCTATATCCGACCGGAAGGACATGTTCTATTCTTATACCTGTACCGACAACATGAAATTTGAACCTGCGATTGTCTGCCTGAATGAATTTATTTCTTATCAACTCAGAACATGTAATCCAGCAATTCACACCGACAGTATTTTGCAAATCCGCTACTACGGAGAAACACATTGGGACCTCAAATCATTTATCAATGCTTACTCCTGCGAAACAGATTCATCTATTTATTACAGGAACAAACTCATCAAATCGCTTGAAGAACTTATTCGTTTCCATTATATAAATCCCAACTATGCTTTAATGAAAGAATATTGTGGTATGTCTGTTTATGCAGTTCAGAATAAAAATTCAGAATTTCCGTTTCAAAAAATGGAAATATACAAAGATCTGAATCTGGACTATTTTCACGACAAAATTCAGACAACCGGAGAATATATTCAAAACGACACCCTGGAATTCAGATGAAACATCAAATAAACATTATCGGTTTTGGTCTTGCCGGCGCAACACTTGCCTGGCAGTTTCATTTCAAAAATATTCCGTTTAAAATTTACGATTCCGGATCAAATCATTGCACACGCACGGCGGCGGGATTAGTAAATCCGATTGTTTTTAAACGGCTGACAAAATCATGGAATATTGATTTATTATTGCCCGAAGCATTTGATTTTTACACACGAATTGAAAACACGCTGAAGACAAAACTGATCTCCGGAAAAAAAATTCTTTACCCGTTCACTACCAAAGAAGATGAAAATAACTGGTCAGTTAAAATGGGTGATGACCGATTCAGAAATTATCTGAATCATACAAATTCTGCTGAGCTTAATAATATTCATGCACCAAACGGTGTGGGACTGGTAAATACATTTGGAAATATTGATACCAATTTATTTTTGGATTTGTCCAGACAATACTTTCTTTCAAACGGCATTGAATTTTTTACGGAAGAATTAAGACATGAAAATGCGGCAGCGAATGCTGATCAGAAATACATTTTTTGTGAAGGAGTTGCTGTTACTGAAAATCCATTTTTCAATTATTTACCGATGAAGCCGGCGCATGGAGAAACACTTATTATTCAAACTGACGGGCTGGAATTAATAAATATTCTTTCAAAAAATCTCTTTTTACTTCCGTTGGGAAACAATAAGTATAAAGTTGGTGCCACCTATAACTGGGAACTGAAAAAACCTATCCTGACAGAAGAAGGCAAAAATGATCTGACAGAAAGATTAAAACACCTTCTTCAATGTAATTTTGAAATCATCTCACATCAGGCAGGCATCCGTCCAGCAGTTGCAGACAGAAGACCACTTTTGGGTGTTCATCCTGAAAAAAAGAATCTCTTTATTTTTAACGGACTTGGTACAAAAGGAGTCCTGCTGGCTCCGTATTATGCCAAACATTTTGCTGATTTTCTGGCAGAAGATAAAACGCTGGATGCCGAGGTGAACATCACTCGTTTTGCAAAGCGCTACAGAAAATCTCTGTTAGATAAAAAGGCGCTTTAGAATTATGAACACCTGATTGAAGGATGCTGCAAGAATAAATTATTGCATCTGAATTCATAATTTCTTCCGAACTTTGTAAACATAATTAATAATTGAAACTATGTATCCTCCTGAATTAACTGCACCAATGAAAGCACAACTTGTGCAAGCAGGTTTTGAAAGCCTTGAAAATGTCTCAGCGGTCGAATCTGCCCTGAACACAAATGATACAGTGTTACTGGTGATTAATTCTGTTTGCGGCTGCGCAGCAGGATCAATGCGCCCCGGTGTACTGGCATCCTTAAAACACACTAAAACACCTGCAAAAAAAGTAACCGTATTTGCAGGAGTTGACGGTGAAGCAGTAGCACAGGCAAGAAAATACACATTGCCTTATCCGCCATCATCACCATCAATTGCCATTTTCAAAAACGGAACACTGGTTCATTTTCTGGAAAGACATCACATTGAGGGCCGCACGGCTGAAATGATTGCTGATAATCTGGCTATGGCCTATGATGAATTCTGCTAAGTAAAATAATGGAACAAAAAAAGGCGCTCAGAAATGAAGCGCCTTTTTTATTCATGATAGATTTTATCCCTGACTCTGGCTTTCTGCCTTCTCACCTTTCATTCCCATATAAGCAAGAACACCGCCAAGTACCACCAGACCAATCAATACAGCCCAGGTAACGCCTGCTCCCATTTCAGTAATAAAATATAATGCTGAAGGAATATACCCCATCGGGTAAATGACACACCCCAGTGCGCCTACTCCTAAAAGTCCCAATCCAATACTTTTCATACGTAGTAGTTTAATAGTTAGCGGATTAAAGATATCTTTTTTATTGAAAATACAATGGGTATCTTGAAATTCTTTTTAATAATCAGCCCTTTATGGGCTTTACAAGATATTCCCGCATTAGTCAGATAATACTATTTACCTTTGATCCATACTTATACCCGTCAAATGCGTTTCTTTCTGATTTTTATTGTTTCTTCAGCTGCTTTGTTCGCTTTCTTTTATTTTTATTCAGCCAATATTTTTAACTGCACACTTACTGGCGAATTCGCCGAAATCAATGCTGACCTCTCGCTGAAGACAATTCTTTCAGGCGAACAATTACCCGCAGAATTAATTACTGCAAATATTCAAACGGTCAAACCAACGCTTCAGGGATATATGATATTATTTATCTGCCTGATTGGTCTTCCTTTGATGATTGCATACAGACTCACCAAAGCCAGGCCAAATGAGGCCTGAACGCCGGATTAATTCCTGATATTTTAACGTTTCAAACAATCCATTGCATAAAAAAAAGTTAAACCCGCAAACACTTTAGGGGTTGAAACGTTACTTGTAGCAGTAAGAATTCGTAATTTTGTAACCAGAACCAGTTTCTATGTCGCATTACCAGGCCGGGCCATTATTATCTCAAATTGATTTTCCAAAAGATCTCAGAGATAAAATAAATATTGATCAATTGCCTCAGGTATCTGATGAATTGAGACAATATATTATTGATGTGATTTCTGAAATTGGTAATTCACATTTTGGTGCCAGTCTTGGAGTAGTTGAACTAACCGTTGCAATTCATTACGCTTTCAATACGCCGGATGATCAATTAATCTGGGATGTAGGACATCAGGCATATGGTCACAAAATTCTTACAGGAAGAAGAGATCGTTTTCATACCAACAGACAAAAAGGAGGAATCAGTGGTTTTCCAAAAAGAAGTGAAAGTGAATTTGACACCTTTGGTGTAGGTCACTCTTCAACTTCCATTTCCGGAGCGCTTGGAATGGCAGCTGCGAACAAATATAAAAAAGATAATCGTCATCACATTGCTGTTATCGGTGATGGATCTATGACTGCAGGTCTTGCTTTTGAAGGTTTAAATCACGCAGGCAGTTTACAGGATACAAACCTGCTTGTGATTTTGAATGACAACTGCATGTCCATTGATCCAAACGTAGGGGCGCTGAAAGAATATTTGATGGATATCACCACTTCACACACATACAATAAAGTGAAAGATGAGGTGTGGAATCTGCTGGGGAAAATTTCCAAATTCGGACCCAACGCGCAAACCATTGCATCTAAAATTTCAAATGCGTTAAAAGGTACATTGTTAAAACACAGTAATTATTTTGAATCTTTAAACTTCAGATATTTTGGACCGGTTGACGGGCATGATTCCATTGGATTAGTGAATGCACTGAATGATCTGAAAGATATTCCCGGACCAAAAATTTTGCATGTACTGACCAAAAAAGGAAAAGGCTACGCACCTGCAGAAGAAGGAAATGCAACGCAATGGCATGCACCGGGAATTTTCAACAAAGAAACCGGAGAAATTATCAAAGTAATACCAAAATCACCTCAGCCTCCAAAATATCAGGATGTATTCGGACACACGATTGTTGAACTTGCTGAGCAGAATTCTAAAATAATGGGAATCACTCCCGCAATGCCTTCAGGATGTTCACTGAATATCATGATGAAAGCAATGCCGGACAGAGCATTTGATGTTGGAATTGCTGAACAGCACGCGGTAACTTTTTCTGCCGGACTTGCAACGCAGGGACTTGTGCCGTTCTGCAATATTTATTCTTCTTTCATGCAGCGCGCTTATGATCAGGTTGTGCATGATGTTGCATTGCAGAATCTGAATGTTGTTTTCTGTCTTGACCGTGGCGGATTGGTTGGAGCAGACGGAGCAACGCATCATGGCGCTTATGATCTTTCATATATGAGATCGATTCCAAACATGATTGTATCAGCACCTATGAACGAGGAAGAGCTGCGCAATCTTATGTACACTGCTCAGCTTGAAAATAAAGGACCGTTTTCAATTCGTTATCCAAGAGGAAACGGAATGATGACCAACTGGAAAACGCCATTCAAAGAAATAAAAGTTGGAACCGGAAGAAGAGTTAAAAATGGATCCGATGTCGCTTTTCTGACTATTGGAGCTATTGGAAATTATACGACCAAAGCCATTGAAATTCTTTCAGAAAAAAATATTTCAGCCGCGCATTATGATATGCGTTTTGTAAAACCGCTGGATGAATTATTGTTGCATGAAGTGTTTTCAAAATTCTCCAGAGTCATTACTGTTGAAGACGGTTGTCTGATGGGAGGTATGGGATCAGCAATTCTTGAATTTATGGCTGATCATAATTACACCGCCAAAGTTGTCAGACTGGGAATACCGGACAAGTTTATCCATCACGGAACACAAGAAGAATTGTATCAGGAATGTTTCTACGATACAGATGCCATGGTGAAGTCTGCTGAAAAACTGATGGATGGTATTATACTAAATGCTGCGTCACTGGTTGGATAATTACATCTGTATTGTTCCGCTTTCATTTTTCCGGAACAGATTTTTTCTGAAAATATTTGCCAGAATAATATCTGCACTGATATAATGAACCATGTCATTCTGAAGGATATTATTCATGTATCCAATGTCAAGAGTTACCGGCATTTGTCTGAATTTATAAGAAAGAAAAAAACACAATCTTGATTCCCGGTACCGAAACTCATTCCATGAAGCAGTGGACCAAAAATGACTGATTGAGAAAAGTGGTTCTGCGCTGAAAATAAATCTGAGATTTTTTTTATCTGTAAGATTAATTGAAAGCTGTGTTCTTAATCTCAAACGGAACTGAAAATCTTCATTCCAGAAATTGAAATCCGGATTATAAAATGTTCTGAAATCAGAGCGCAAAGTATTTACCATTTTCAATCTGTCAAAACGAACCACGTTAGAAAATCGGGCATATAATCTAAATTCGCTTTTGTATCCGGGAACAGAACTTTCATACGGCGGATCATCTTCATATTCATACTGGACGCGGTAACTCAAAGCACATGAATACTGCCAGTTTTTGTGAAACTGATGGTAAAATTCAGAATTAAGAATTAACATCGCAGGTGAATGAAAAATATTTTGATTCTCAGGTGTACTCATAGAAGCAAAACCGGAATAAAACAAGATCTGCTTTTTATCCAGAGAATCCAGATTTTGTCTAAGCCCTAAAGCAAACCAGCCGGCAATTTCTGATTCTCCAAGGCCGGGCGGGTTGATTTGTGCAAAACCCATGTATCCTTTACCGGAAAGAAAAAAAATTAAAATAAGAACTGCTACTATTTTCACGGAATCCAGGCTTTTTCAAATTGACTGCAAATATAATTGCAACATACAATCTGAACAAATCACATTTTACCCGCTGCTGCTTCAGAAACATTGATGATATGATCACCGATTTTTTCCATGGAAGAAAATAAATCACTGTAGATCATTCCGCTTTTGACATTGTACTCTTGTTTTTCAACATTTTCCAGATGCTGCGAACGTAATTCGTTTCTGCGCTGATTTATTTTGTTTTCGCAGTCAATGGCTTTTGCTAAATCCGCTTTCAGAAATTCCTTTTCAAGATTTTCATTCATGACAGCAAAAGCTTCATCAATTAAATCGAACATGCTGATCAGGTTGTTTCTCTGATCAGGAGTAAACCAGATGCGGTCAGTGTCTTTGCGTTCAACTGATTTTGACATCTGAAAAAATATGTCTCCAATACGTTCAAGATCGTTATTAATACTAAGCATTGCCCTTACATGTCTGGAAGACAAATCAGACAAATCTTCTTCAGATATTTTACTCAGGTAATTTCCAATTTCAATTTCAATCCGGTCGGTGATCGTTTCGTATTTTTCAATTTTTTGAAGTAACATCTGTTTTTCCTTTGGATCACTTTCTGATAAAAGTTTTCTGGTAAAATCAGACATGCGTGAAGCAATGTTTCCGTATTTGGCAACTTCCTTTTGCGCTTCCAATATTCCCAGCTCAGGTGTGGTCATTACACCAGTCTGAATATATTCAAGGTGAAATTCGTCTGCTTCATTTTTGTGTCTTACTAATCTGGATGAAAGTTTTATAATAGGATCAGTAAACCATACCAGCAAAAGCATATTTATAATATTGAAAGAAGAATGCAATGCAGACAGTGCAATGATTCGGCCTTTAGGATCAGCAAAAGGATCGTCCCAGTCAGTTGACTGAATCATTACAAACTCTATACCTTTTAAAAACCAGGAAAAAATAAATAACATCCAGATCACCCCAATCAAATTGAAAAGAAAGTGTGTCCGGGCCGCTCTTTTAGCTTCATTATTTGCAACGAGTGCGGCAAGATTTGCAGTAATTGTTGTGCCTATATTCTGACCCAATACCATTGCGGCAGCCATTTCAAAAGATATATATCCCTGATTACATAATACCAGCGTTACGGCCATAGCAGCACTCGATGATTGGATAATCATAGTAACAACAGTTCCGATAAAAACACCAATCAGCACAAACTGAATTCCGTCACCTGACCAGGAGTGTATCAGTTCAAGTATATAAGGTTGTTTTGTAAGATCAGGAACACTTGATCTTAAAAATTCCAGTCCAAGAAAAAGCAATGCAAATCCGATTATAAATTCACCGGCTGATTTTCTGAAACTTTTTGATGAGAATAAAAACGGAACTGCAATTGCAATTAACGGAAGAGAAAATGAACTCACACTGAAATTGCCAAATCCGAAAATAACGATGAGCCAGCTGGTAATAGTTGTGCCGATATTTGCACCCATGATGACACCAAAAGCCTGACGGAGATTGAGTAATCCGGCATTCACAAAACTAACAACCATAACCGTTGTGGCGCTGGAAGACTGTATAATTGATGTGGTAATAAACCCGGTTGAAATTCCTCTGAAGGGATTTGCGGTCATTGAATTCAGAATAACACGCATTCGTTGTCCGGCTGCTTTCTGAACACCCTCACTCATCACTTTCATTCCATAAAGGAATAGTCCAAGTGAACCCAGAAAAATCAGAAAACTCAAAATAGACCAGCTGTCTGAAACTGATTCAACCCTTACCAAATCATTTGAATCAGGTGAACCGAATAAAATTTGGACACTTCCCAAAATCAGAAAAACACAAACCAGAAGGCCTTTTAATTTCATTGAACGTTGATTATAATAAAGGTATTTTATCTATACGGTGAATTCTGAAAATCCAATGTTAAGGTTAGGTTAAGAAAATCTGTCACGTGAATGGAAAATATAAGTCAGGAAACCAGACAATAACCAAAGAGCAAGTATGTAAAAACCAACAAACAAAAGGTTTTACAGGTTCTGAACCGTCAAATTAGCATTAATTCAATATTAATTTAAGTTTATGTTTGACCGTCATATATTAATTATATGTTATTCATGTCTGAATTTTGTGCCAGAAATTTAAAATCCAAATGACAAAAAATTCAACCTACGGAAAAACATTTTTTAAAATGTATCTGAACTTTTCAGTTGTTTTATTTTTAATGCTGTATATGGTTGCGGGTAGTTCAGCACAAAACCCTATTCAGGTATACACTAAAAAAGAAAGAGGAATTGAATTTGTTGCAAAGGATTCCATATTCTCAACGCAATTTCAGTTCAGAATGCAAAATCGTTTGGGTTACGAATCAGTTTCAATAGATGATTTCACTCCTGAATCATTTGAATTCAGAGTACGAAGATTGCGTTTAAGAATGAAAGGATTTATTTACAATCCCAAATGGACATATCACATTCAGCTTTCTTTTTCAAGGGGAGACATGGATTGGGAAAGCACCAAATCATCTGCTTATAATACAAGTGTCAACATAATCCGTGATGCAATAATTTCTTATCAGTTCACGCCTTCGTTCAGCATGACAGTTGGACAAACAAAACTGCCTGGTAACCGTCAGCGTGTTGTTTCATCGGGTGATCAGCAATTTGTTGACAGATCCATTGTGAATTCTACTTTTACGTTAGACCGTGATTGCGGAATTTTTCTGAATTATGAAAAAAAATATTTCCGTCTGAAGGGTGCAATAACTACAGGTGAAGGACGGAACGTGATAAAATCAGATGAAGGATTGTCTTATACAGCCAGACTGGAGATTCTTCCTTTTGGCAAATTTACCGGCAACAATGATTACGTAGAGGGAGATCTGGCCAGAGAAGAAAAACCTAAACTGTCTATCGCCGGTTCATATAATTTTAATCATCTTGCCGTTAGATCGGCCGGACAATTAGGAACAGATTTGTATGCTCCGGTGAACATACAGAATTTACACCTGGATGTATTATTCAAATACAAAGGATTTGCTTTCTACAACGAATTTTGTGAGCGTATAGCAGATGAACCTGTTACGTTTAATGCTGACACATCCAAATTCAACACCGTCTATGTTGGTTTTGGAAGTCTTACTCAGATCAGTTATTTGTTTAAAAGCAATTGGGAAATAGCTGCACGTTATGCATTTATTGCGCCGTTCAAAAATGTTTATGATAATCCGACATTCAGCAACATTAATCTCATTCGTGAAAATCACATTCACCTTGGTGTAACCAGATACATTGTCGGACATCGTTTAAAGGTACAGGCAAATATCACCTACAACACAAAATATAATGTGCAGACAGTAACCTCAGCTTCAAAACTTGGGGGGTACTTTCAGATCGAATTAGGAATATAAAACACTGATTTTCTGGCAAGAACGACCTGTCCTGATTTATTAGTAAATTCGCACAAAACAAGTGCAAATGAGCAACAAGGTGCTGATAATAGACGATGAGTCCGACATCCGGTTGCTGTTGCGCTATAATCTAGAAAAAGAAGGTTATCTTGTTCTTGATGCAGACAATGGAGAAAAAGGAATTGAATTAGCCAGACAAAACAGCCCCGATTTAATTCTTCTCGATGTGATGATGCCCGTGATGGATGGAATCGAAACATGCGAGCGGCTTCGTAAAATCCCTGAACTTTCTTCCACCATGATTTGTTTTCTGACTGCCCGCGCAGAAGATTATTCTCAGATTGCAGGACTTGATGCCGGTGCTGATGATTATATCACAAAACCAATCAAACCAAAATTACTGATCAGCAGAATTTCAGCTTTGCTAAGAAGAAAAGAAAAAGGAAGTTCAACGGTTCCGGTAGTTACCGGTACATCACACTCCATTGAAATTGACAAGGAAAAATATCTTGTAATAAAAGATGGAAAACCATTTACGCTTCCGCGCAAAGAATTTGAACTGCTTGCATTGCTGATGTCAAAACCTGAAAAAGTTTTTCTGCGTGATGTTATTATGTCAGCCGTTTGGGGAAATGAAGTCATTGTAGGTGACAGAACAATCGATGTACACATCCGGAAATTGCGTGAAAAATTAGGCGAAAATCACATCATCACTGTTAAGGGCGTGGGATATAAATTTGAATATTGATTCCAATCCCGAAGGGGACGAGCTCGCCTCGTCCAAGGATTAATCACACAAAAAAAATTAGAATCACAATCCCGAAGGGGACGAGCTCGTCTCGTCCCACGATTAATCACACACAAAAGAAAATTTGAATCACGAACGAAGGGGATGAGCTCGCCTCATCCCACGATTAATCAAGATAATATTAAAGTCAAAGAGGGACGGGGTAAACCCGTCCCAGACAAAGTTGAACCCGTCCCAGACAAAAAAAAGAGGCTCCGTTTCCGAAACCTCTTTCTCACGAAAGTATTTTATTTAACTTTTGAAGCCTGAGCGGTAATTAATCATTATCCGCTGCAGGATCAACTGGTTTTGTTATGATCTTATAAAGCTCTTGTCCAGCCGGTAGTCCAGTTGCTTGATGACTGAACAGCACCGATGAAATTTCCGGCAGAGAACCAGCTTCCTAAAGTTGTTGGATCAAATGCACCTGTTGATGAAGTTCCTACAAATCCGCTCAGGAAAGTTACCAGTGAACCGTCTGTTGCAGTCTGATTATTGTAAGCAACCTGATCAAACATATTTGTTACGGTTGTATCGTTGGTTGTTGAAGCAGTAAATTTGAAAGGTGATACGTTGTCAATGATTGAGTTTTTGAAATTCAATGACTGAGCATTCATGTTTCCGATAGTTACATTGTGTTCAACCTGACATCCTCTTTTTGGAAATCCGGTAACAACACAGTTGTAAATATTTCCTTTCATTCCCTGACGTAATTTCAATCCCTGATTCAATCCATCTCCGTCTTCAACACCAACCAAAGTAAGATTTGAAATTGTTGGATTAGTGTATGGCATTGCGGTATTATCAGACTCGTTGTTATCACCTTCAATTCCGCGGTCACCTCCGTCTGTGTTCTGAATTACAACCCAGAATTGTCCGTTACCCACCCATCCGTTTGTGAAGTCAAAAGAGTCATCCTGATTTCCTGAAGAAACTGCATATTTCAAACTTGCTGTTCCGCCAAAAAATTCAAATCCATCATCAGAACCTCTGTACGCCTGTAAATATTCCAGTGTAGTTCCTGAACCAACTCCGTTAAAAGAGAAACCATTCAGTTCATTATCAGTTCCAAGAATTTTTCCGGCAAATTCAACACGTACATATTTTAAAGTACCTGAATTGTCAGCTGCATCTGTACCACCGTAAGTTCCGGTTCCACCTTCACCTTCAGCTGTAGTTCCGTTGTTAAGCGGAGCGTATCCGTTAATAATAATTCCACCCCAGTCACCAGGAGCAGGACTATCTTTTACCGGCGTAAAAATAATCGGAGCAGAAGCGGTTCCAACTGCGTTGATATTTCCTCCCTGAGCAATTGAAAGGAAAGGTGTAGTTCCGTCATTTGCAGCATAAACTGTCGTACCTGCTTCAATGGTCAACGTAGCACCATTATCAACAAAAGTTCCCCTGAAAGCATCCAGAGCGCATCTGCAGTTAAAGTCTGATCAGATGTAATATGTGAAGGAAGCTGACGGTAAGTTTGTCCGTTATAAACTACTTCAGTATACCAATATGTTGCCGGATCATATGTACATGAACCATCATCCTTTTTGGCTTTTTCTTCATAATTGTTAGCAGCAGGATCCGTACATCCTTTTCTGTTACATGAAGGCATCACTGCAAGTAATCCACCGGCAAGAACCATCATTCCAAGAGTTGTTTTTTTCATATTTATTTCTTTTTATTTTTTCTTCTTTGATTAACTGACACAAAGATCAGGACAAAGCAGCCGCGGGCTATTTATGGAACAGTTATGACTGTGTTATCATTTCATTAATGGCTGTTTGCAATTTCATAACATGCGCATGAGGAAATAAAAAACCGGCAGATCCTTTGACCAGCCGGTTTAAAAACTGAATGAATTATCAGAATGAATATCCCAGAGAAAAACTAAAATCGATCCCGCGTTTGTATGCAGATACTCCCATCATTCCACCGCTTACTTTATCTTCCTGTACAATTTGAATGGTAGGATTAAGAATATTACGTGCTTTGAATCCAACGGAGAAATTGTTTGCAAAATCAATTTTTGCAATGAAGTTTAAGGTATTTACCGGTTGAGCATATTGATCACCAATTCCGTTTGATCCGACAGAATACAATCTTGGACCGAAAACATTGTAAGCGACTGCAAGCATAAGTTTGCGGTCAGTAGAATCTGTTACTTCCATTTTTCTTTCATAACGTAAATCACAGTTGATCAGATATGGAGAAGCACCTTCAAGAGGTCTCACTGAGTTGGTATTAATAGTTCCCGGATTTGTTGTGTCAATCATAACACGTGTGTACATATAAGAAGCGTTGAATCCAAGTCCAAAGTTTTTGAGGAAAGAAGAATCTCTTTTTTCTTCAGAAACCAAAAATGAAAGTGAGCGCACATACTCAAACTCAAATCCTCCAATAAGTGCAGAATTTGCATTGGCGTAACTTAATAATTGTCCGCTTGCCGTAGCCATTTGAGTTTGCTCTATAGGACGATCAATGTATTTGTAAAAACCTCCGATTGTTATCATTTCACCTGGCTTAGGATATCTTTCATAACGCAAATCCACATTGTAGTTTTCAGAATTCTGCAGATCCGGATTTCCGATTGCTTTAGCGCCGGCAAAAAACAATGTGTACTGGAACGGAGCAACTTCATTGAATTTAGGACGCGTTAGTGTTTTAGAAACTACGAAACGTAAAATGTCTTTGGATGAAATGGAATATTTTGTAATCAGGCTTGGTAACAATACACCGCCGGTGATAACGGTTTTGTCTATTTCACTGGGTGACTGCTGATCTCTGTTTGTAACCGACTGATAGCCGTTTTCAAATCTTACTCCCGGAATAATTTCAAACTTGTTCAATCTGAAATTTAAATCTGAATAAACACCAATAACATCCAGCACAGCAATGTAAGATGATCCGAAATTTGCTACTTCCTGAATATAAAATTCACCGTTATCATGTACTTCAGAATTCAGGTAATTATCGATGTTATAAATGTCCACCTGATCAACCGTGTTTGACGCAAGCTGATTCAGTACATAATTGTATTGTTTGTAATCAAACATCCGGGATTTGCTTTTATAATCTGCACCGGCATGAACAGTAATAATATCCTGCACTTTTATACCTCCTCTTACGGAATCTTTCACCTCATCATATAAAATCACAAACTGACCGTTAAACTTGGCAGCCATTTCAGTTTCATGCAGCTCACTGTAAAAAATGTGGTTTTCATTTCTGTCAATATACATGAAGGTGTACTGATCAAAATTTTCCTTTTTGTCTTCATCATAAAACGCAACAAACTGTCTTCTGTCTGGTTCTTTACTTCCGGTTGTACTGAATGAACCTCTCCAGTCAAGTGTCAGGCGTGAAAAGTTTTTATCATCCGGATGACCAAGAAATTTATGAGTTCCTATTATCTGATTTACCCAGATATAATTTTGTTTATAGGTCAGTCTTCTTGAATAAATTGAACGCGCATAGTCATAATGCGTTCCCCACGATTCTCTCGTCTCATCATCTGAAGTATTGACATAAAGTGAATTTACACTGATGTTGTTTTCAGGATTAATCCGGACATAAAAATTCACCAGTCCGGTTGTAGAAGTAGAATAATTATACTTCTCAATGTGATAATTCAATCTTTCTTCACTTTGTGCGTTGATGTTTTTAATATCTCCGTAAGAATAGTTATAGGCATTATCATGTGACAGTAAAACCAAATAACCAAATCCCTTTGATTTGTCTTCTGATTTGGTCATTGGAATAAAGGTTCCGCCTGTAAAAGAAAAATTTGTGTTTGGCAAAGCCGATTTGAAAAATGTTCCGAAATTATCATGAAATCCGGTTGATTTACCTTCTACTGAGTTATACAGGGAGCTTGGATAAATTGAATTGATTTCTTTATACGCTGCCTGTGAAGAATTATCTACCACAAACTGAGGAATATTTCTTGTTCCGTCATCGAATCCAAAAAAATCTGTTTTACCACCGTTGTACGTTTGAAAATCTTTAAATGTGGTTTGTGTGTTCATGCCCGAACCAATTGATAATTTCAATGTAGGCTCATCATAAAAACTTTTGGTTGTGATGTTAAATGCACCACCTGAAAAATCTCCGTACAATTCTGGTGACATTACTTTACTTACCTGAACGGAACTCACAATATCAGTAGGAAAAATGCTCAAAGGAATAACTCTGAAGTCAGGATCCGGAGATGGTAAGGGAAGATTATTGAGATAGGCTACATTATAACGGTCACCTAATCCACGCACATACAATACGGAACCAACCATAGATAATCCGGTAATTTTTTTGGTAGCATCTCCAACATCACCTGAACCCTTTTGCTCCATCATAGAAGCGGTTTGCACGTTCGTCACCTTGTCATCTTCTTTTATATCTTCTATTGCAGAAACTTCAGTACCACCGTTACTGGTTCCGTTCACAATAATATCAACTGTTTTCAAATCACCGCGTTGTGACATCTGAACATCCATTGCAGTAATTTCTCCTGCTTTGATATTCACCGCAATAGTATCCGTAATCAAACCGACGAATCTTACAATAATATGGTGTTCCCCTTCATTAAGGTTCATGGAGAATTTTCCGTTATCATCTGTCAATGCAAATTTCCCTTCTTCCATTTCAATGACTTTTGCCATCGGAAGAAATTCCTTAACACCACTTTCCATTTTGAAAAGCG
Source organism: Crocinitomicaceae bacterium (assembly GCA_016719925.1). Taxonomy (GTDB): domain Bacteria; phylum Bacteroidota; class Bacteroidia; order Flavobacteriales_D; family Crocinitomicaceae; genus JADJGJ01. Next base: position 112,851 of record JADJYC010000002.1, read on the forward strand.
TTCCATTCAACGTTCCTGTCTGACACCACCCGGAAAAGTTTAAGAGAATAATTCCGGATACCGCTAACAACACATTTCTCATAGCATTTTTATTTACCACAAAGGTACCCCGAACATGTTTTTTCATCAGGCAGTGAGGCGTTATGAATAAGTTAATTGTAATTAACATTGAGTTAATATTAGATTCAGTTAACCTTAACGGAGTATTGATGAAGGCGTAATGTTTCCTTGATATCTGCACCGCTAACTTTACAGCAAAAAAACATGGACGGAAAGAAAATACTTGTTGTTGATGATGAAGAAGACATTCTGGAAATGTTGGCTTATAACTTCAATAAAGAAGGATTTAAGGTTACCAAAGCATCGGATGGGGCTTCTGCCATTGAAGCCGCTGAGAAAACAAAACCGGATGTTATTTTACTGGATGTAATGCTACCCGATATGGATGGAATATCAGTTTGTGAAACCCTGAGAAAAAAACCGGCCTTTAAAAATACACTCATCTTATTTTTATCTGCCAGAGGAGAGGATTATTCACAGGTTGCAGGATATAATGCCGGGGCAGATGATTATATTGTTAAGCCTATCCGCATCAAAATTCTGATGCATAAAATAAAAGTACTGCTTGAACGGGTAAATGTTCCGCAAGCTGTAAGTCAAAACGGAATTGTCATTAATGCTGAACGGTTTTCAATTTCAAAAGACGGCGTTGAAACCATTATTCCGAAAAAGAATTTGAATTGCTGTCACTTCTGATGAGTGTTCCGCATAAAGTTTTCAGACGGGAAGAAATTTTAAATGATGTTTGGGGGGATGCTTATATAGGAGACAGGACTATTGATGTACACATCCGAAAACTGCGTGAAAAATTTGGCAAATGATATTATTCAAACGGTAAAAGGAGTTGGATATAAATTTATGGGTTGATTCCTCATTTATAAAATCAAATTAAGAGATAAAAAAAATCCCCCCCGCTGCATTAGCGGGGGGGATTTTTATTTTTCCTTTACGGAACTAATGCTTAGTTTTTTTCAGCTTCAAACGGAACAACTGAAACAAAAGAGCGGTTATCTCTTTTCTTTCTGAATTCCACAATACCGTCAATCAGTGCAAACAATGTGTGGTCTTTTCCAATTCCTACATTATTACCCGGATGATGTTTAGTACCTCTCTGACGAACAATGATATTCCCTGCAATTGCAGCTTGTCCTCCAAAAATTTTCACACCAAGTCTCTTCGATTCTGACTCTCTACCGTTCGCTGAACTTCCGACTCCTTTCTTATGTGCCATGGTTTTAAGATTTTTTCCCTGAGTAAGCGGGATGATTTTTACTTATGCTTTAATATCTGTTATTTTAATTTCAGTAAACGACTGTCTGTGGCCGTTTTTCTTCTCGTATCCTTTTCTTCTTTTCTTGTGGAAAACAATTACTTTGTCTCCTTTTACATGGCGAACCACCGAAGCTGAGACTTTAGCTCCATCGATAGCCGGGGCGCCAACATTTACTTTTCCGTCTTTTTCTGTCAGAAGCACGCTGGAGAAATCAACTTTATCTCCTTCTTTTGCTTCTAATCTGTGAACGAAAATTTGTTGGTCTTTTGCAACTTTAAATTGCTGGCCCGCTATTTCTACAATTGCGTACATAACAAATTTTTATTTTTTAATTAGGACGGCAAAGATAATAAGATTTTCTTATAAAATCAGGGATCCTGAATTATTTGGCCAATTTTTTTGGCCCGTCATTCAGTAGCCATACTCCTGTGATTATCAGAGCAATCCACGGAATATTTGCCGTTTTAAAGTCATCTCCGTCCAAAACTCCCAGAAAAACAGCCACAACCGGCATTAAATAGGTGACCCCTGTTGCAAAAATGTGACTGGCCACTGAAACCAGTTTGTTAAACAGAAAAACAGCAAGCGCTGTCCCCACAACAGATAATATCGTTAAAAAGCCTAATGCCTTCATTCCATCAGGGTGATTAGTCAGCGGATCAAACGTTCCAAGCAGTAATGTGCTGATAAGTGCCGGCCATAAAATGATAAAAAAAGCAAGGGATGTAATAGCTAATGCAGGCAGATGCTGCAACTTAAACTTTACAGTGGTCAGACAAATTGCATAAGATAAAGTTGCCAGTAAAATTAACAGCGCATATTCTATTTTTCCAAAGTCAAACTGAATCTGAGAATGGAGTATCATATATAAGCCAGAAGCCCCGCAAACCAATCCGGCAACCTGAAACTTACTGGGTTTGGATTTGTAAAAGAAAATTCCGATCAGCACCACAAAAAAGGAAGTTCCCATATTGAGCATACCTGCCAGTGAACTGTCTATTTGAGTTTCAGCCAGTGTAAATAAAGTTGCCGGAATCAAATTGCCGGTAACACCCGCTACCGCCAGCAGGAAAAAATCTTTTTTAGTAAGAAACCGAAAATCACGGATTGCAAAAGGCATCAGAACCAATGCAGCAATAACTATGCGTAAAGTACCCACCTGATATGGATCCAGCACCATTTCTCCGCCGGTTGGATACATACTTTTTTTCATCAGGATAAATGATGAGCCCCATACAAAGGCAAGAAAAATCAAGATGATCCAGGACTGATTGGCAGATTTCATTTTCGGGTGCAAAGATAGGATATTGGATTTAGGATAGAGGATAAAGGATGGAGGATTTAGTTGGATAGGACATGTTGGTTTTTTATAATTACTAAATCCTGAATCCTCTCTCCTATATCCTTTAGAGCAACTGTTGATAAAAAAGATGACGCGCATCAAACGCACATCGGAAATTTTATTTCTACTTTAGACGTCCTTTAAAAAACCTCGTATGCACATTGCCGTTGCCGGAAATATCGGATCAGGAAAAACAACTTTGACAAAACTTTTGTCTAAACATTATGGTTGGGACACTCATTTTGAAGATGTTGAACAGAATCCTTATCTGAATGATTTTTATGAAGACATGCAGCGCTGGTCATTCAACCTGCAGATCTATTACCTCAACAGCCGGTTTACTCAAATTCAGGAAATTAAAGTAAACAAACGCAACGTCATTCAGGACAGAACCATTTATGAAGACGCATATATTTTTGCTCCCAATCTTCATTCAATGGGTCTGATGACTACCCGTGATTTTGAAAATTATTTTTCGCTTTTCAATTTACTTGAATCATTTATTTCTGCTCCGGATATTCTTATTTATCTGAAAGCATCAGTACCTACCCTTGTCAATCAGATTCAGAAAAGAGGAAGAGAATATGAAGAAAGTATTCGTCTGGATTATCTGAAAAGATTAAATGAGCGTTATGATGCCTGGGTATCTACCTATGATAAAGGAAAACTGATTGTCATTGATGTGGACGGAAATAATTTCAATGAAAACGCTGATGATCTGGGTAAAATCATCAATTCAATAGACGCCGAAATCAACGGTTTGTTCTAAACACCCTTACTTCTTTCTATCTTTGACCTGTGAAAATTACACGGGCCGAATTTGTTATCAGTAATACGGATGTTAAGAAATGTCCGAATCCCACCATACCGGAATATGCATTTATCGGTCGTTCAAATGTTGGAAAATCTTCTTTGATTAATATGCTTTGCGGCAGAAAGAGTCTGGCAAAAACTTCTTCTACTCCCGGTAAAACACAACTCATTAATCACTTTCTCATTAATGATAACTGGTTTCTGGTTGATTTACCGGGATATGGTTATGCAAAAGTTGGAAAAGGTTTAAGCAAGAACTGGCAGAAATTTATCGTCGATTACATTCTTCAAAGAGAAAATCTGATGAATGTTTTTGTGCTGATTGATGCAAGGCATGATCCTCAGAAAATTGACATGGAATTTATGCAATGGTTAGGTGAAAATGATATTCCATTTTCCATGATTTTTACCAAACTCGATAAACTGAATGCAACACAGAAGTCAAAATTTCTGAGCGTGTATAATAAAGAGATGCTTGAAGTGTGGGCCGAACTTCCGCCCCAGTTTATCAGTTCTGCAGTGACTGCTGATGGCAAAGATGAAATACTGAATTACATTGAAGAAGTGAATACGTATTTTGGAAGTTGAGAGGCTTTGTTATTCCACAAAGTAACACAAAGAAAAAAGGAAGGTGCATAAAGTCTAATCAACTCAGCGGAGGTAAAATTCCCATTTTATCTGCAAAGTGATGGCAATAATCACGAAGATCTTCTGACACATTTTTTTCACCGGTTGCGCGCTCGAATGAATCAGCCATGGTGAGTAACGTCTGATGAAAAAATTTCTTCATTTCATCCACAGTCATTTCTTTATCCCATAGATCAATACGCATGGCTGTTTGTGCGTTTCCATCCCAAAGTGAAAGTATCATTGCTTTAGCCACCGCATTATTTACACCGCCGTCTTTTGCATCCCATTTAATGGATTCAGGAATGTTATTCTCATTGGTAGTTACTTCTATCTGAATAATTGATTTTTTAAGATTGCTCATTTTCCTGCGGTTTATATGCTTTTAAAATTTTACCCTCATTTGTTTCTTTGATGAGTTCTTCCAAAGTTACTTCCGGATTTTTTTCCATGTATTGTTTTACAATCTGCCATCCGATAAATTGCCCTATTCTGCCTGGTGATCCTTCCATATCAACAGTAGTAGGCGCCTCTTCAAAATATCTCAGTTTTACTTTAGCGTCTGTTGAATAAATGTATTCCATGTCAACTAAAAATTGCCAGATATTAAATTCACTGGCCAACGCCCATTCATATTCAGCCTGTGAATATCTGATTTTATAATGATCTTCCATTTCAGGCATCATAGCGTCAACGGCATATCTCAGTTTTCCATAATAGATTGCCGCTGATAAAAAAGTTTCACCGCTCTCCTCACCCATTACATTTGAAATCATCCAGCTGTGGCAGACATCAACAAGCATATAATCTTTACTCATTTTGTCTTTCATAAACTGGGGAAAACCAATCTGTTTAATGATTCTGTTTTCAGGTCCCAGATACATTTCCAGTCCAATTCCGATATACTTTTCTGTAGACACCACTCCATAATTAAATGCTGAATTATAGGTGATGATTTTTTCTGGTGTTTTCAAATCCGGAAAATGGTATCTGAAATGTTTAAACGCATCAATTATTCCGTCTTTTTCCAGTTGAAAATCGCCGAATGTAATTTCAATATCATCCTGCACCATTCTCATCATACTGTCACTGACAAAATAATAAAGATAAGTACCAATTGAATCATCTCGTACGTCACCGGCACGGAGCATATCATAAACATAATATTCATAAAGTTCACCACCCGATGCAAAACACTCATCATTTATTTTTTTCATGTCCTGAGGAGATTTTGCCTCAAACATTTTAAGATCAAATCGTTCAAACTGAATATCCACTTCCACATCTGACACATCCACCACCAGCGGATCACCTGAACAGCCCGTCAATACTGTTAACAGAGAGATAAATAAGAGGGTCAGTCGCATGATTGGGGAGAATTTAGTATTATTGCTATCAATTATTAACTGCGAAAATATGAAAAAGTTACTCTCTCTGGCTTTGATTTCAGGCGTAAGTTTTGGATCCATGGCTCAGGATAAAAAATTTCAGATCGGTTTAGTGACCGGTACAACTATTAACTGGACTAAAGTTCAGACAACAAAAATTGAAAAAAATGGTTTTGGAAATGATTTCATTATTGGAATCGGCGGAAATTACATGTTTAATGAGAACGTAGGTCTGGCAATGGGTCTGCAGTTTGACATGGGTAATTTCACTCTGAACTACGGAAATGATGCAAGTACTGATTTAGGAGAAGTTTATTACGCATACGAAGACACCGACATTCTTCAGTATAAATCTGATGACGGAGGTGTTCAGGACTTAGCTGCAGGAGACACAACCGCTCTTGCTTTTCAATTGCTTGAAAGAACTTACAAAACAAAATATATTACCATACCGGTATTCCTGAAATTTCAAACAAGTATGCTGGGCAAATTCAGATACTATGGAAAATTTGGTGCCCGCATGAGTATTTTAGGTTCTGTAAGAATGGATGATCTTGGACGCGAATCTACTTATTGGGTGACTTCACAGTCTTTTACAACTAATGCCCCAACAGTTCAAAAAACAATGACTGATCTTAAACCGGTTGGTCTTAAAAAAGAACTTTCTCCGTTCAAAATGGGAATTGGTGTTTATGGCGGTGCAGAGTGGAATTTTACCGGCAATACGTTCCTGTATATGGAAGCAGGATTTAACTATGGAGTAATTCCGCAGCTATTTCCGCAATCAGGCAACATGGCTGATAAAGTTGAAACTTCTGCCGGTTCAGGAACATTTACTTATTCGAATCTGGATATTAAAAACAATCCGCAACACATGGTTGAGGTTAAATTGGGATTGTTGTTCTAATCTGATTTTCATTTGAACGCAATAAAAGTTGCTGAATATATTTCAGGCTGGTTGAAAGACTACGCCGGAAATGCAAAAGCAAAAGGATATATAATAGGAGTTAGCGGCGGAATCGATTCCGCCGTTACTTCTTTATTATGTGCCCAAACAGGTTTGAATGTTCTTTGTCTTGAAATGAATATTCACCAGCATGCAGATGAAGTAAATCGCGGATTGGAACACATTGCCTGGCTTGAAAAAAAATTCCCGAATGTTTCTCATTTGCGAATAAATATCACAGAAAGTTTTGATACACTTTGCAAATCATTACCTGCACAAACAACAGAGCATGGTTTATCCATGGCAAACACACGCGCACGTTTGCGCATGACAACGCTTTACGCCATTGGTCAATCACAGGGATTACTTGTTGCAGGTACAGGAAATAAAGTAGAAGATTTTGGTGTTGGTTTTTATACCAAGTATGGAGATGGTGGCGTGGATGTTTCACCCATTGCTGATCTTTTTAAGACAGAAGTTTATGAAATTGCAAAAGCATTTGATATTGTTCAGTCAATCCAAAATGCCGCACCAACAGACGGACTTTGGAAAGATGAGCGTACGGATGAAGGTCAGTTAGGAGCGACTTATCCTGAACTGGAATGGGCCATGCAATTTAAGGGTGATGAAAAATCCCTTGAAGAACGTCAGAAGGAAGTATTAAAAATTTTCAGAAGTTTTAATGCCGCCAACAAACACAAGATGATTCCAATTCCTGTTTGTGTAATTCCAGCTGATTTGAAAATATAGTGTATTGATTGCATCCTCCATTCACAATCCAGAACAATTTGGAATTTGGAATTTTATAATTGGGATTTGGAATTTTGTATTTGGAATTTCGTATTTGGAATTTCACCCAATTAATTTCCCTCCGGCGCAAGTCTCAATACAATCCCGTCAATTTGAGAAGTAATATGTATCTGACAACCCAAACGGCTGTTTGATTTTACATGGAATGCTTCATCCAGCATTGCCAGTTCTGCATCTGATTGTTCCGGCAGATTTGTATCAGACTCCAGGTAACACTGACAGGTTGCGCACATTGCCATTCCACCGCAGCGGCCTTCTACCGGCAATTCATACGAGCGGCAAACCTCCATTATATTCATATTCATATCCGTTGGTGCTTCAAGAGCATGCGTTTTTCCTTCGCGGTCAATGATGTTTACAATAATGGTATTCTCAGCCATGTGGTTTGAAATTTGAATGCAAAATTACAAAGGAGATTTACTTTTTAAGTGACCTTAAATACAATTCTTCAATTTTTGTTTTGGCCCAGGGTGTTTTGCGGATAAAATTGAGACCCGACTTCAGGCTTGGATTAAGAACAAACGCTCTTATTTTGGTGCGGTCACCCAATTCTTCCAACCATATTTTCAACAAGAAATGTAAGCATCATTTCAAGCGTAATTCCATGAAGCGGATTATTTGGCTGTTCTTTGGTCACGGTTTAAAAAATAATTCCGCCAGTTTAAGATCAAAAGGCGCAGTGATTTTTATATTCTCTCTGATTCCTTCACAACAAGTTACTTTAATGCCTGTTGCTTCAACAACACTTGCATCATCTGTAAACATTGGTGAATACGGTTGATGATATGCTTTATCAAGAACGGTTTTTTTAAAACATTGCGGGGTCTGAACCAGTTTATATTTGTTTCTGTCAACCGCAACTGAAATAATTCCATCTACTTTTCTTACTGATTCATTTATGTCATAAACCGGAACCACGGCATCTGAATTCTGAAGATGATCAAAACATCTTTTAATCAAATCAACTGAAACAAATGGCCTCACGGCATCATGCACTGCCACCAGCTCTGCCGTAACTTCTTTTAATCCGTTTTGAATAGAATGAAACCGCTCTTCTCCGCCAATGGCAACTTTATGTGCTGCGGTGAAAAAATATTTCTCACAGATTTCTTCCCATACCGGCACAAAATCTTCAGGCAAAACAATTACAATTTCGATGTGCGGATCAAAAGAAATAAATTTTTGAATGGTATGAAGAATGATTGGTTTTCCATTCACCAGCATAAACTGTTTTGGAAGATCAGATTGCATTCGTTTGCCTTTTCCACCGGCAGAAATGATTACAGCATATTTCATCTACGGTGCGAATATACAACGATCCGTTTATTTTTCATCCGGGCTGTATGTGCCGATATATAAACCGGACGAAGTCAGTAAATAGACTTTCTCCTGAGTGAATTTAAACTGAATCAGATCCTGGGGAACATCAAACGACATGGATTCTCTGCCGTCAAAATCAATGGGTCTTGCGGTAATTTTAAAATCACTGTATGTCAAAAGATAATTATTGTATACGTCAAATGTTTTTGCAGATACAGGATAAGTGGTAATGTAAGTTCCGAAAACATCAAAAACGGCAATTCCGGAATTTGAAATCTGAACAAAGAGCCGGTCGTGTGCTTCCATCATTTTTACCGGAAATTCACCAGATGAAAAAACACCCGCCAGATTTTCAGTGATCATCAGCTTATCCAGATTTTCATTGAGACGAATCAGCCGCATTGCTCCCGCATCAAAAATCCAGATAGTATTTCCGCCAAAAGATTCACACACCAGCCAGGGTTGCTGAATGTCCAGATTGACCAGATCAATTTCACCGTGAATGTCTGTCATGGTATTATCCAGAAAATGAATCACACTTCTTTCCTGATCAAATACCAGTGTACGGAATGATTTTGAACTCTCAATTGATGTAGGTCTGAATGCCTTTAATGAAGTTGAAAAAAGGGTATCTAATTTATTGGAAAAAGAAATAATGACATCATTTTTCACAAGGGCTATTCTCCCAAAATTATCTACAGAAAAGGAGGAGAAATTTCCTTTAACAGAATCTTGTGGTACAAATTTTAATTGCTGGGCATAACTTGATTGGATGAGAATAAGAAAGAAGAAAAAAAATACCGGTCTCATAATCAAATTCATTACTCAAGAATTATTCCAGAAAATATTACCTGTATTAAAAATATTATTTTCAAAACGGTAATGCCTGTCCTGAACATTAAAATCTTATCGTGTGCGACTTTCTATCAATTCTGAAACTTGCATTTTCAACAAAGGCAAATCCTTATCAATAATTCCCCAAATGATAACATTATCGACATTATCATAAGTGTGTATAATCCAATTCCTGAGATTAACAATTCTTCTTGCATTGGAAATATCAGCAGACGGATCTAATTTAATGATACGGTTTACTGCCTCACCAATAATTTCCAATTCACGTTCAACGGCACGGCGTAGCAGTTTATTGGATTCATACTTCACAAAATTCCTCTCTTCACCCAAAAATTCATAGATCGAATCTATTGAATTTGAAATATCATGCAGATACATGGTGATATCAGGTTGTATAAAGTAATTGTTTTGTTTTTTCTACGCTTTCAATAAAGTAAGGATTAGTAAGGGATCTTTCAGTAAGTAAATCTACTTTCCTGCCAAATAGTTTTTCAAGATCATCATGCAAACAGAAATAATTATCTGTGTATTTATCGAAAGGAATTTCCTTAAAAGTTATCAGAATATCAATATCACTGAATTCTTTGAATTGGTTACCAACAGCCGAACCAAATACATACATCGTTCTGATGTCATACTTAATGCATAGCTGGTGCAGTTCAGATTTCCTATTTTCAATTAAGTTAATCATTGCTTTGATTCAAATATACGGAATTTAGTCGTGAAAGATATGTTCAATTCCTATTGAATATTGATTACCTATTCCTGCTCATTAATTGAATCCGCAATTTCATCATTAAAAATAAAACGGTCTGAACTTAATTCCTTGCTCTGAAAACTCCAGCGCAGGAAAAGGAACTTTGAAAACATTCAGAGATCTGAACAGAAATTTTAACCAGGGTTTTTGAACCGGAATTTCTTCAAAATCTACATCCAGTGAAAAATAATACTGACGGTAAGGAATAAAATTGAGCTGTGTGTTTCCCGTTTGTGTGACATAAACTGAGCCGTCTCCGTAAAGCTGATCTTCAATACTGTATCCAACCGACAAATTTATCCAGGACGGAATTTTGCTGCTGCTGTTAAACCACGTAAGCGGATTAAAACTCATCCAGTATGTTTGTCCGTTGTAATCTTTGAAAGTGCGACTAAGAAAATCTGAACCAAGAACATTTGGACGGTAATCAGCCAGGCCCGAATTATGCGCTGAAAATTTCATTTTAACATATTGATGATTCCATAAAAATTCCTGCGACCAGTATGTCAGTGATCCAAGTGAATTGAACCCGACATCTCCCCATGAAAATCCCCAGTCTTTACTGTATCCGTCAAGCAGTTCAAAAGTGGATGTATAAGCAATGCTGTATGCTGCTCCAATGATAGACGATGTTTTATAATTAAGGCCAGAGCATTCAAACAAATCACCACAACCCCTTGCAAAATTCCAGGAGGTAACCATGTGTCCCACTTTATCCATTTGCTGCCATTCATGATTGTCATTGAACGTATGAAAAGGTTCTTTCTCAAAATCATCATACCACACAAACCATAATCCACCTATAGTTCCGCCCCAGGCAGCTGCATCAAAAAATGCTGACACAAATAGTTCTTTTTTTATTAAAGACAGAATCATTTTCAAACAGTTTCTGACCATGAACTGAAACTGTTATGAAAATCAAACCCAGTGTTATGAAATTCCGGTTGCGCATTTCTAAGAATAAATATCTGCAGAATTTTTTGATGTCAAACTAAAATTAATTATCCAACTTTTTTTATTAGTTGAAAAGCTGATGAGTTGATAAGTTCATTCAGTGTGATCAGTAAAAAAATCAAACTTCGTACTTCAAACTTCGACTATCTTCGGCAGCACTCCATGCGAGTCGCTCAGTCTCCGTGTAAAGCATCATACTTAGTACTTCAAACTTAGTACTTCGACTTCGGCTCACTTCAGTCTCCGACAACACCCAATGCGACTCGCTCAGTCTCCGTGTAAAACATCAAATTTCGTACTTCAAACCTCGTACTTCCAAATCATGTCATATCAAAACCGCTCAGGTATTTTGGTGAACGGATGAGCTGTTCTTTTTCATCAACAGGCAAATTCACTTCTTTCAAAACAATATTGATTTCATTATCTTTTTTAATACGCTGCAGCATTCCCCATTTCAAAGGAAGTTCTTTGATTCGTTTTACGGAACAATCTTCCCAGATCATTAATGAATTGTGATTAGTAAGAAATAATACCCCATTTAAAAGTACCTCAACTTTATTTTCAAATCCGGGTAACCAGAACAAACCCTCTGTTGCAAGAAATTTATTTTCGCGCGGATTGACAATTTTTTTAAAGAAAGGCAAGTACGGAAATAATTTCAGCGCCATTTTTCCACCCAACCCCGGCAAAGAAACAATTTTAAATCGCGCGGGATTAGCCTGAACTCCTGCAACAATCTTTCCGTTTTCTTTCAAAACATAAAACTGATTCTGTTCAAAAATATGCGCATCACTCACAAAAGAATATCCTTTATAAAACGTATTTATCAATGCAAATAGTTCTTGTCTTTCTTCTGGTAAAGCGATAGCAACATTTGAAGCGTGTTTTGGATTAAATCTTGAAAAAGCAATCGTTTTGAATTTACCAATTGTTTCAAATCCAAATCGTTCATTCATGTTAAACGATCTGAAATTCTGCGGATCAATATATGCCCAGAAAAACGTTGATTTGATTTCTGCTTCTGAGTCTGATAAGTTTCCGGTATCGAAAATTTTTTTCCAGTACTGATCAAATACAGAATTGCGTTCTTTTGATTTTTTTCCGGATCCCTGAAAAGCTGCGTCAAAAGCAAAGTAGCGGATATAAAGTGCTTGTTTGTTGCGCAGCCCGACAGTCACATTTCGTTCACAAATGGTAATAGTACCAAGTGCTTTATTATTTCTTTCAATGTAAAAAAAATGAGGATGATCAAGTAAATGAATTTTCGATTCTGTATCCAGTAACTGATAAAGATCCCTCTGTACCAATTAAAGTATTTTTCAGCAGATCAATTACTGATTGAGGAGCAACCGTGGCATGCTGAATCAAATTTGCCAGCCGGTTTTCCATAAAGCGCTAATTATTTATAGCAACTGATTTTACCGCGGCAATGATTCGCGCAGGATTAGGTAAAGCCTTCTGCCATCAGACTTGGACTGAATGGGAAAGGAGTATCTGATTGCATCACACGTTTTACCGGAGCATCCAGATAATCAAAAGCGTAGTTTTGCAAATGATAGGCAATTTCAGATGCGATTGATGCAAGTGGCCATGATTCTTCAACCACCACACAACGATTTGTCTTTTTAACAGAATTAATAATTGCACCGTAATCAATCGGACGAATTGTTCTCAAATCAATTATTTCACAAGAGATGCCTTCTTTTTCAAGTTCTTCAGCAGCTTTATGCGCTTCTTTAATAATCTTCCCAAAACTTACAATAGTTACATCAGTACCGGCCGTTTTAACATCGGCTACACCAATAGGTATGATATATTCCCTTCAGGAATTTCTCCTTTATCACCGTACATTTTTTCAGACTCCAGAAAAACAACCGGGTCATTATCTCTGATTGCTGCTTTCATTAATCCTTTTGCATCATAAGGGTTGAAGGAGTTATAACTTTCAACCCGGAACATGAGCATAAAATGCTTCAAAGCTTTGTGAGTGGGTGGCACCTAACTGCCCTGCAGTTCCGTTTCCGCCTCTGAAAACAATCGGGCAGCTGATTTGACCGCCTGACATCTGTAAAATTTTAGCAGCTTCATTGATAATCTGATCTGCCGCAAGTATTGCAAAATTCCAGGTCATGAATTCAACAATGGGTCTTAATCCATTCATGGCTGCACCAACTGCAATACCAGTAAATCCAAGTTCAGCAATGGGAGTATCAATGATACGTTTAGGACCAAATTCATCCAGCATTCCCTGAGATACCTTATAAGCTCCGTTATACTCTGCAACTTCTTCACCTAGAAGAAAAACCCTTTCGTCTTTTCTCATCTCTTCTGTCATGGCTTCTCTGATGGCTTCTCTGAACTGAACAACTTTCATAACTGTTTTTGCTAATTTTTACACGGTTTTCATACGCAGCAATCCACACTCAGGTTCTGCTGCAAGGCGCAAATCTACAATTTTAACGGCATAATAATGGCAATTTATTTATGGAGGCTCTGCCATTTTTTTTTATAACTCTTTGGTTTCAAGTAGTTAGCATCCTAAATTTATTGAATTCAGGGCAATTCTAAGATTTACCAATTTTTTCGTCATGCTTCGCTTTATTTTTAAAGGACTCTGACTATATTCGCAGTCTCAAATTTTTAAACAAGACATATACAAATGGCTATTATCGGAAAAATTCAACGGAATTCTATCTTACTTCTGGTTGTGATCGGACTTGCAATGTTTGCTTTTATTTATACTGAATACCAGTCCGGGACTCAGGATGACATAGAAGTTCTTCCATTCGGAACTGCTTATGGTGAACCTTTGGATGATGAAGAATATGATTACATCACTGAGAGTTACATGAACCGTGACCGTCAGAATTACATGATGCAGGGTCGTGAGTTTGATGCTACTGCTGAACAGGCTTCAAAAGATCAGGCATTCAATGAAGTTGTAAGAAGAAACCTCATGAACCGCGAGTTTGAAAAACTGAATCTGGTTGTAACAACCGATGAGCTGAATGATATGATTCATGGAAATCACGTTCACCAGTGGGTTATGGGCATTCCTTTATTTCAGGGTGCTGCAGGTTTCTCAAAAGATTCTGTGCGTTCATTCATCAATAACCTTGAGGTTGAACCTGATGATGAGAATTTGCGTGAAGGTTGGCTTGCAGCACGTAAACAATGGGCTGAATTTGAAAAAGAATTAAAAGATACTCGTCTGGCAGATAAATATGTGACATTGGTTAAGAGAGGAGTTTATGTGAATTCACTTGAAGCAAAAGATCAGTATTATGGTGAAAACCACAAGAAAAAAATCAGTTTTATAATTCAGCGTTACGCTGATATTCCGCAAGATGAAGTAACTGTTACTGATGAAGACATCAAAGCTTTTTATGAAGAGCATAAACATGAAAAAGTTTATGAGCAGGAAGAGTCAAGAGATATTGAATATATTACCTTCCCTATTCTTGCAACTCAGGAAGATGAAACACGTGTGATTGGAGAATTGGAAGGTCTAAAAGAATCCTTTGCAAAATCAACCAACGATGTTGCATTTGTTACCAAATACAGTTCAACTGAATTTACAAGTGATTCAGCCTTGTTCAGAATGGGAACTGATCAGCTTGTATTTGATACATTCTTTGGAAATAACCAATACCCGGCATCGGCAGATGATCAGATTCAGTCAGCACAGGTTGGAGATATCATCGGACCATTTGCATCCGGAAATGATTATGCCATTGCAAAAGTGACAGGTATTCAAAAAGAAAATCAGGCGTGGGTGCGTCACATTCTGATTAAAATAGATGCTACACAAACTGAAGCTTATGCAAAAGCACTGACCGACTCAATCGTAAAAGTGATCAATGAAAAGAAGAATTTTGTGGAAATGGTTCAGAAATATACTCAGGACCCTGGCTCAATTGCAACCAACGGTGAATACAAATGGTTTGCTGAAGGAAGAATGGTAACTGAATTTAACGATGCCGCTTTCAAAGGCGCAATTGGAAAACTGCAGGTGGTAAAAACCACTTATGGATTTCACATTGTTGAAGTTCTTGGAAGAGGAGAACGCGTAGTTCCAAGCCTTGCGGTGATTACTAAAAAAGTTGCACCAAGTGAAGACACCAAACAATATGTAGAGTCAATGGTTTATGATTTCATTTATGCAGTAAATGAGTCAAAAGAAGATTCAGCTTTTAAATTCACAGCTCAGGACAGTAATCTGGTGGTAAATCCAACCCGTATCTGGTTAAGCAATAACTATGTAATGGGTCTTAATAAATCAGACCGCATTATGCGTTTTGCATTTAATAAAGATGCAAAGAAGGTGATTTGTCTGATCCGATTCTGGATGATGACAAATATGTGGTTGCACACTTAACTAACATTATTCCTGAAGGTGCTCCTGAATTTGAAGATGTAAAAGATCAGATGCGTTTCCCTGCATTGAAAGAAAAACAGGCAAAAGTCTACATGGAAAAAATGGCAGGAAAAACCAGTCTGGAAGAAATTCTGCCGGTAATTACAAACGGACAGATTTTATCTGCAGAAATTTATTTTGCATCTAATGTAATCCAGGGCGGAGGCGGAAATGAGCCGGAAGTAATCGGTAAATTATTCACCAATGTTCCAACCGGATCTATGACTGTTCCTATTAAAGGAAATATGGGTGTTTACGTTATCATCATTGAAAGTGAAACTAAAGCACCGGAAACAACTGATTACTCAATGACAAGAATGACACTCCAGGAATCACGCCGTGGTTCAGCTGACGGACTTGTTATTCGTGCATTGCGTGAAAAGGCAGATGTGAAAGACAACCGTCGTCGTCTGGAATTCCAGTAAAAAATAGATTTAACAAATAATAATCCCGGTGCAGTGCTATCTGTATCGGGATTTTTTTTGGCTTTGAACGACTTTCAAAAAATTTTACGTTAATAACTATTCCAGGATTTTTGTCTGTTTAAACAGACTCTGATTAATTTTCACTGACAAAACGCTCTTTATGGCTAAAGCATCACCGAAAAAAATTTTTGTACTGGATACCTCAGTACTTCTTTTCGATCACCAATCAATACAAAACTTCAAGGATCACGATGTAGCCATTCCAATTACCGTTTTAGAAGAGCTTGACCGTTTTAAAATCGGAAACGACACGAAGAATTTTCAGGCCAGAGAGATCATCCGTTATCTGGATAAACTTTCAGGGAATCACAACATGGATCAATGGATCAGTCTGGGACCAAAACGCGGACGGTTGAAAATTGTCATGTCAAATGTTGTAAACGGGCGCAATGCAGAAGAGATTTATGGTCATGGAAAAAATGATCACCGAATCATAAACTCAGCATTAACACTGGCTGAATCTGAAAAAGGAAAATTGGTTATTCTGGTAACCAAGGATATCAATCTAAGACTTAAAGCAAAAGCAATAGGTCTGCCGTCTGAAGATTATGAAACAGGGAAAGTAAAAGATGTAGAGAATGTTTCAGAAGCTTTTCCAATCATTGACGACGTTGATCCAAAACAAATTGCTGAACTTTATAAACGAGGACGCATTGAAGAGAAAAAAATTATTGGTCCGCGCAAGGTAGCTAACGGATATTACATTTTAAAAAGTGGAAACGATTCAGTTTTGTGCAGATACGACAGCGTATCTGATGAGATTGAACGCGTAGAAAAAGAATACGCATTTAGTGTGAAGCCACGCAATGCTGAGCAGACTTTTGCAATCAATGCACTTTTAAATCCAGACATAAAATTAGTAGCCATGCAAGGGGTTGCAGGTACCGGAAAGACATTGCTGGCTCTTGCTGCAGCGCTGGAACAAAAGCACATGTACAACCAGATTATTCTGGCGCGTCCAATAATTCCTCTTAGCAATAAAGACATTGGTTTTTTACCGGGAACAGCTGAAGATAAAATTTCACCTTATATGCAACCGCTTTGGGACAATTTGAAATTTATCAAAAGTCAATTCAAACCCGGCGAGAAAAAATTCAAGATGCTGGACGACATGGAAGCATCCGGTGAACTTTCTATTACAGCTCTTGCATTCATCCGTGGAAGAAGTTTATCCAACATGATGTTTATCATTGACGAAGCGCAAAACCTAACGCCGCACGAAGTGAAAACAATTATCACGCGTGCCGGTGAAGGAACCAAAGTTGTGTTTACCGGAGATATTCACCAGATTGATACACCGTATATGGATGAACAATCAAACGGATTGACTTATCTGATTGACCGTTTAAAAGGACATCGTTTGTTTGCCCACATTAAATTAGAAAAAGGTGAACGGTCTGAACTGGCAAATCTTGCGAATGAACTTTTATAATTAGCTGTTATGTTCAGTTTTAATTTTCCTGTTCACTCTGCTTACAAAGTTGGCAATTCTCAAATTAAAGATCCATTTGAATTAAAATCTCAGGTGTGCTGTGGATATGTTGAACTAACTATCAGTGACTGGTATTCTGATAACGGTAACAAATGGATTATAGTAGACGGTTATTCATTCACGGCTTTGTTTGCTTAAATTTCAATGAAACAGTTTACCAGCCTTCGGGTATGAGATATGTGACCGTTTCAAAACATGATAAGAAAAGAAGAGCAGGGCATCAGAATTTACCGAATTGAACCCATAGGTCATACTGAAAAACCGGTTCCGGGTGAAATTCTGAAATTCAATCTGGAAATACAGAACAGTGTTAAGCCTCTATGACACCCTGTTTCCAAAAGAAAAGGTAACCCGTAAATATTCATCTCAAAACAAAAACGGAAATACCGCTTTTCGTTCTTTTGGATAATCAGCAAATTTTGAATGATACCAGTCATGATGATTTTTTGCACGGGGAACCAGATTGGCAAATGTCCAAACTAAAAATGTAAGTGCAGGTAAATTCCAGGCCATCAAAGCAAATCCACCCCACTCCACCAGCTCACCAAAAAGGTTTGGAGATGAAACATAATCAAATAAAAATCCGCGCGGAATTTTATATCCGGTTTCGCCGGGCTTTCTCAGATTAATTAAAATTCCATCCGATTTCCAGTTAATGGTCATACCCGCAACAAACATAACAGCACCTAAAATAAAATTAGGACTTGACAACCATTCACTGCCGTAATTTGCAGAATCAGCCAGTTCAGCCAGAAAATAACCATTCAGTCCGGCATTCATCAGATTAAATAAAATTGCATTAAGCATAATTACCAGCGGCATCTTTTTATCCGTTGCTCTTATTCGAAGCGGATAAATCAGCGTACGGTTTGTATAATGAAAAATCCAGAGTGAAAATAATATCCAGACATAAGACTGAAACGAATGTGTACCAAACATCAAAAAATAAAGCATGATGAGTAATGATGGCAATTCCATAATAAACCACGCAAGCTTATTGTCAACCATTGGTCCCCATTTGGTTGTAGTATGTCTTCCAAACGGTGCAGTGATAAAAAACATGGTGATGTGAACTGCTATTGCAATTCCAAGCCAAATGTAACAGATCAGATATAAGGTTTCTAAATTCATTTTTTTCTTTTCAGTTTAAAAGCGAAGCAGCTATTCAAAAATCATTTCATTTCCTTTGTGACACTTCATTTTCTTTGTGAAACTTTGTGGAATAGTTATACGTGGGAGCTGTTACACAAAGAAATATTTATTGTATAACTTTTCGTTCTTTATTCCATTTATAAAAATCAGTAATGGTTTCAAGCAATGGCCTGCACGTGTGTCCCAATTCATTTTTTGCTTTTTCGTTGACCATATTTGGATGACCCAGTTTTAATGCAGTAATTGCTTCAATGGTAAAAACAGGATTCGCTTTTTATTTTTCCGTACAACTTCACAAAGGGCAGCAGCATTTTTAAAAACCAAAAAGGCATAACCATTTTCGGCACTTTTTTACCCGAGGCGTGATGAACAATCTGAGCAAAATCTTTCATCGAATAATAAACACCTGACAAAAGATACACTTCTCCTCTTCTTCCCTTTTCCAAAGAATTTGCAATTGTTTCAGAAATATCCCTTACATCAATAAAATTATAACCTCCCGGAGGAAGCATAGGAATTTTACGGTTATAAAAATCAAGCAGCGCTTTACCAATTTCTGACGGGCGAAAATCAAATGGTCCAATTACAGAACTTGGTCTCACAACAAATCCATCCAGTTCTTTATTTCTGAAATAATCCAGCATCAATTGCTCACCTGTAGATTTTGAAAAGTCATAGGCAAATGATCCCTTTTGTTTGTAAGGACGTGTTTCATCAAATGGTGTTTCAAACGGTAATTCCATTACAGCGTGTGTGCTGCTCACATGAATCATCCGTTTTATTTTATGTTTAATGCAAGCGTCAGCAATATTTTTTGGTCCTTCTGTATTTGTTCTGAAAACTATTCCAGTTGGATCACCATGAATGCTTATGATTGCAGCAGAGTGAATAATATAATCACATCCCTTCACAAAAGAATCTACTGCATCTTTATCCAAAACATCTCCCTGAAATTTTTCTACATTCAAATCTTCGAAAGGTCTTGTATCTTTTCTGCAAAGGACTCTTACCTGATAACCTTTCTCCAATAATTTGCGGCAAACAACATTTCCCAAATGTCCGCTTGCACCTGTTACTCCAACGATCATGAAAAATTATTTTGAATAACCAATGTGAAACAATGCGTCACCCTGATTGATAACCGGTTTATTGTTGTGACCAAAAATAATTCCGTTCTGACGCGCCTTTACTTTTGTTTCCGGTCCGCCATACGGATCAGTAATGATTCCAAGCACATCTCCCTTTTTTACTTTATCACCCGATGTTTTATAAAGAACAAAAACACCAGATCGATGTGCACGCAGCCAGGTATTTGTTTCAAAGGTGACTGACTTTACTTTCGGAACTTTTGATTTGATCATTCCTCTTGCCGCCATTACGCTGATGATTCCGCGAATACCTTCGTTGATTGAAAACTCATCCATTCTCAGCGATTCTCCTCCTTCAAAAACAACAATGGGAATACCTTTACTATGTGCAACTTTTCTGAATGAATTTGTAATCAAACCAGTTTTTACTACATGCGGCATATTGAATTCATGCGCCAGTTTCATACTCGCTTCATCATCGCGGTAAGCTCTTACCTGCGGATAATTGTAAACGCTTGCACCACCCGTGTGAAAATCCAGTCCAAAATCACACAGCGGTAAAATATCGTGTGTTAAGGTATATGCAATACGTGAGGCAAGCGAACCTTTTTACTTCCGGGAAAACTTCTGTTTACATCTTTGCCATCAGGAAAACCTCTGGAGAAATTGATAAAACCATAAATATTCAAAAGCGGAATTGCAATAACAGAACCTTTGGTGATTTTTCTGAACATGCCGTTTTTTACTGCACGTCTTACAATTTCAATTCCGTTTATTTCATCCCCATGAATTCCTCCGATAACCAGCATGGTGGGTCCGGGTTTTTTGCTGCGATATACATGTGCAAACAAATTTACCCGGTTACCGGAAGGCAGACTGGCAACCGGAAGACGGAGTGTTGCATTTTTACCAGGGAGTACTTCGTAGTTACTGATTATCATTTTTTAAGCCGTTCTAACAGGTCAATTATTTCTTCTGCAATTCGTTGTTCTGATACACGTTCTATTCCTTCAAGTCCCGGTGAAGAATTTACTTCGATAATCATAGGACCTTTTTTACTTCTTAAAATATCTACTCCGCCCACCTGAAGATTCAATGCTTTAACCGCATTTATAGCCATTGATTTTTCATCCGGAGTCAATTCAACTTTTTCACCTCTTCCGCCTCTGTGAAGATTTGATCTGAAATCATCACCTCCTGCTATACGCATCATAGTTGCCACAATTTTACTTCCCACAACAAAAACACGCAAATCTTTTCCGCTGAATTCTGAAATATACTGCTGCAGCATGATCTTACTCTTTTTTGCGATGAAGTGACTCAACGTCTCTTCAGCACTTGCTTCATCTTTTACCAGATAAACACCTAGACCCTGTGTACCTTCAAGAACTTTTATAATAAAAGGATATCCGAGTTTGCTCTGAACAATTTTTTTTGCGTAAAAAAGATCGTTTGAAAAATACGTGGTTGGTATCTGAATTCCGTTTGCTACTAAAAACTGCAAACTGCGTAATTTATCTCTTGAATTTAATATTGAAGTTGAATCATTTAATGTCTGCACACCCATCTGTTCAAAATGCCTTACTACAGTAGAGCCGTAAAAAGTGACAGAGCTTCCGATACGCGGAATTATAAAATCCGGTTTGGGAAGAATCTCTTCATTGTACACAACTTTATACTGTCCCTTTTCAATTAACAGATCACATTCCATATGATCAATGATTCGAACGGTATGACCTTTAGCAACAGCGGCTTTATAAATTCGGATGGTCGAATACAGTTTTGGACCGCGTGAAAGAATGTAAATCAGCATGAGTATTGAACTTGTCGCTAAAGTTAGAAAAAATTAGGTGTTCCGGTAAAATCAGAACAAATTCACAAAAAATTACTGTTTCTCAGAATCACCCGTCAAATTTAGATTCAGCGCTGATTCTCTGAATCTGTTCACAATTCTGAATTTTATGTTGCCGCGGTTTTTGACTTCATATTCATCCGGATTCAGTTGATCAGAATCCGTTATAACCTTTCTTTCAAACGTGTTTTTGTTTACCGAAAAACGCACTGATTTTGATTTACTCACCTGCTCAAATCCTATTTTGGTATAAACATTCCCGTTTGACCAGTCAGCATCTGTAGTGGTTATGAGATCATCAGCCGGATAATTTTTCAGATAATATTTGACCAGTTTATCCAAACCACCCACAACTGAATAATCAGCAAGTGAACAAAATCTTTCCAGTTCAGAAGAAGCATATGGCGGATTTTCATATTTCATTAACCGGATTCCGGAAAAAACTCCTACTGCAACCAATTTATCTTTGAGGAATAATCCAAGGTGAATTTTTCCGTTGCAATAACCCATCAGGTGATTTTCATCTGTAAAGCTGCGTGCAACATTTTTTGATATCAGTTCAATTCGTGTACTCCGGCCATTCACTTTATATTTATTCAGACCTAATAATGAATGCAAACGCGCAAAGACCTGAGAAGTTCTTTGCCGGAAAATATCTTCGTGAATTATCAGGTCAGTATCTGTAATTTCTGTATCACCAGTATCTGCTGAAATAAAACGAATAGTTAAAGAATTCAGTTCAACTACATCCGGTGAAAGGATATTTACTTTCACTTCTGTTTTCTGAAAATGATTGACAATGTGCTGAATCCATTCTGGTTGCTGGCCCATGTTTCAAAGTTAGTGGATAATTGATACTACGTTGTTGATTTCTATTTACTGATGAAGGAAAATTCAAAACCCTGAAACCGTAATTTTACAATGTGAGTTATCAGGAAAAATTCAACGATTTTTGTACTACACTGCGGCGCTTTTTACCAGCAGGTTCAGAAGAATACATTGCCTGGTTTTTACTGGAGAAAGTAGTTCATTTCACCATCAGTGAAGACCGAAAGTCAAAATACGGAGATTACCGCCAGCCCTATCAGGGGAAACCTCATCAGATTTCAGTAAACGGTGATCTGAACAAATATGCTTTTTTGATTACGACACTTCATGAACTTGCACATCTTACCACATTTGAAAAATATCAAAATACCGTTCAGTCGCACGGTGTAGAATGGAAACAGGAATTTCAAAACATCTTCAAACCAATACTGGACAAACAAATTCTTCCCTATGACATTACGCTGGCGGTGAACAATTATCTGCGCAACATTAAAGCTTCCAGTTACAGTGATGAAGCGCTTTACAGAGTGTTAAGACGATACGATAAAAGTCCGGCTGTTTTTCTGGAACATCTTGAATTTGGTGAAAAATTTAAACTAAATCAGCAAATTTTCGTTAAAGGTAAAAAGCTTCGCAAACGGTATGAATGCCTGAGTGTTGACACCAATGAAAAGTATCATGTACTGGGAATTGCTGAAGTAGAAGAAATCAATGATGAAGAAGAATAATTTTGCAGTAATCATGGCCGGCGGCGTAGGAAGCAGATTCTGGCCAATGAGTCGTGAAAATCATCCCAAACAATTTTTAGATGTTTTGGGTACCGGAAAAACCTTGATTCAGATGACTTATGATCGTCTGAAAAGATTAGTGCCGGATGATCAGATTTACGTAGTCACCAATGAAAAATATGCGCAGCTGGTTTTTGATCAGACAGGAATATCACGTGATAAAATTCTGACTGAACCCATGCGTAAAAATACGGCACCTGCAATTGCGTATGCGTCTCATAAAATTCATGCAATCAATCCGGAAGCAAATCTGATTGTTGCACCTTCTGATCATCTTATTTTAAAAGAAGATGCCTTTATAACAACTATTCAGACAGCACTTGAAAAATCAGAAGAAGGAAATAATCTGGTTACCCTTGGAATTAAACCAACGCGGCCTGATACAGGCTATGGTTATATTCAGTTTGAAAGTGATAAAGACATTATTGTTGGTGAAGTAAGAAAAGTAAAACAGTTTACTGAAAAACCAAACCGGGAACTGGCAGAAATTTTTCTGAAAAGCGGTGATTACTTCTGGAATTCCGGAATTTTTATCTGGAAATCAAAAGCCATTATTGAAGCACTTCAAAAATTCAAACCCAAACTCAATCAACTTTTCACTTCGCGTGGAAATGATTACAATACCAGTGCAGAACAAGATTTTATAAATTCTGCTTTTTTATCCTGTGAAGATATTTCTATTGATTTTGCCGTTTTGGAAAATGCAAAAAATGTTTTTGTTGTGCTGGCCGATTTAGGTTGGTCAGATTTGGGAACCTGGGGCTCACTTTATACGCATCTGAATAAAGATGTGGAAGGAAACGCAATCATTGGAAATCAGGTTTACGTATTTGAAAGTTCAAATAACATTGTTAATCTGCCCGATGGAAAAGTGGCATTACTGCAAGGACTTGACGGATACATTGTAGTGGAATCAAACGGAATTCTGATGGTTGTCAAAAAAGACGACGAGCAAAAAATTAAAAATTACGTTGCTCAGATTCAGAAAAAAAATCCGGGGGTTTCGTAGGGAGGATTTAGTTCAACACAAATCGAAAATCCATTCCCGCAACAAACGGCACTATCTCCAATTTAGAGGTATCAACTCATCTAATAGCACAAGCTTCATAACTATTGCAGGGCTTCATTATAATTATCACTTCATTGATACCAATTCAATTGCTAACTCAAACTCAAATTAATTTTTGTAAATTGCTCAATCAAAACTACTTTATGCAAAGTTCAATCATAAAAAACTTCATTCTCACTTTGTCCATTGCCCTCTGCACTTTGCCCCTCAACAGTTGCAAAAAAGATGAAATCTGTGACCACCCCAGTTTACCCTGCCAAACCCATGAAGGTAAAAATACTTTTGGCTGTTTGATTGATGGGGTGCCATTTGTGGCTAAGACATCTTTTTCTATTGGAGGTGCAGTGCCTGTAAGTGGGTCTTTTGATGAGTCTACACAATATTTAATTCTTGAGGGCTCCAGAGAAGATTCAAGCGAAAAAATAGAGACTGTAAAGATCAGATGCTATGTACTCTCGGGAGTGGGAAGTTACTCTATGTGGGTAACTAGTTCAAGTGCACAGGGTTATACCTACTTTAACAATCCGAACGTTTGTACTTACTATCATGATTTGGATAATAAAGGAATCATTAATATATCTTTTTTGGACACCGAGAAAAATATAATCTCTGGTACTTTCAGCGTTACATTAATTAATCCAGATTGCACCAAAGAAACTTTAACGATTACCGAAGGTAGATTTGACTTTGGATACTGAGATTAAACCAATTTTTATGAAGATGAAATCATTATTTTTTATCGGATTAATTTTATCACTGAATTCGATTTATGCTCAATGGACGACTGATTCTATTATTCATTCAGCGGATAGTGTGCATCAGGCTTACAAGCAGCGAATGATTGATATGTACGAGCATGTTGATTTAACACAGGTTCCTTCTGGTATCCTTTATGACCGTGGTATTCCGTTTATCACTTTTGAACCATTTCAAGGAGTTGTAAATGATTCAAGTGAAGCAACTGAATTGAGTTTTGGTTTGGCTTATGCTTCTCTTTCAAGTATGGTAGTTGATCCAACTAAAAATCTAACAAACCCAAGCTACTACCGTGAGAAAATGGATACAATAAAACCAGAATCAAATTTTATTACAGTTGCTGGCTTGCATTATAATTATCATTTCATAGATACCAATTCAATTGCCAATGGTCAGTTTCAAATTATTGACAACAATATTTACGATATTTTTCCGCACACGGGTAGTCCGTACATTCAGAGAGAATTTTTCATGTTTTCACCGGCAGTTCACAAAATAAGTAGCAACACGCTGAAATTATTTATAGACAGTACCCTTTTCTTCACCAATACAGGTAAAGAGATTCTTTCATTGGCTATTGATTTTGGCATTGATAGCGGTTTTGTCAACACCTCATTCAACCGCACCGTTGCAAATACATACGATGAAGAAGGTTGGAAAAACATTACCATTAAAATTACCTACACTGATAGCAGCGAATATTTCTCCAATTTTGAAATTTATACCAAAGGTCCTGAGGTGCGGGCAGGCGGTGATAACATTTTTGACATCTACCATTACATTCCACCAACATACGGTTCAGCACCCGATGAAGGACGTGGTGGCGGAACCGTTTGGGTATATTTGGGCTGTGGACATACGCGCATTGAAAAACCTTTTATTTGGGCGGAAGGATTTAATCCTGTAGTTGGTGGTTTGAATCTAGGTTTGTCAATTGAGGATGCTTTTAATAGAATAAATCACTCGTTAACGGAAGACATCGATCAAAAAACACTTTGGCAAAACCTAATTGAAGAAGGCTACGACATCATTTTAATAGATTACGATGACGGCGGTGATTATATACCACGCACAGCAGAATTAATTAAAGAAGTAATACGTTGGGTAAACATTCAAAAACACAGTGCAGGCAGCAATGAAAAAAATGTGATTATGGGGCAAAGCATGGGCGGTGTTTGCACCAACCTTGCGCTCAAAGAAATGGAGGTTGTGGATATGGAAGATCATGAGGTGGGTACGTTTGTGGTGTTTGATAGCCCTATACTTGGGGTAAATGTGCCGTTAGGGGCTCAGCACTCGTTAGTGGATGTGGCGCATTTGCCTGTAACTGTTGGCGGGGTTACCCTTCCATTAACTGAAGCGCCTGTTCTTAAAAATTACGTTCAAATTCTTGATGATGCGGTTGATTTGTTGTTTACACCGGCTGCCCGAACTATGATTCGGTATTTTTATAATGGACCTGGGGTTGATCCAAATCAACATCTGTGGCAAGAGCACTACGAATATCAATGGGAAACTTTGGGCGGTTACCCAACTGAATGTGAGGTCATAAATATTGCCAATGGGTCTATTTATGGCGAAGAAGGGCAACATAATTTTGAACCCTCAGAATTGATTGCTTCAAAAAGTGGCAGTACACTGATGGTTCTTAATACCTTGGCTATGGGTTTAGGTCAAGGTGATGTTCTTCTTACACCAAGTGTCTGGGCAATTGGTGGTGCGTTGGTGGTTTTGACCGGAACAAATGTTGATGCAAGTGTAAATATTTTTTCAGCGCCCGATGGAGGATCTGGTGTAGTTTACTTTAGTGACATTGAAATTTACAGTTTTTGGGGTGATGTAAATATAATCAGCAGTACAATTGCAGTAACCAGTGATAAAAAGGGCATTGACTGCGCGCCTGGTGGTTTTGTCGGTAAAGGTAATCAAGGTCTTATGATAGAAAATTTTCATTTATCAAATAGTTTAGAACCTGATGTTTGGAAATTGGAAACTTTCTGTTTCACTCCAACAGTTAGTGTTCTAAGCTATTTTAACGGTCCAACAAATGTTGATTTCAATGATCCACTGCATGATTTCAGTAATTTTAATACAAATCTTTGGTGGCTTCAAAGTAATTCGGGACTAAAAAGTTATACAGCATTCGAAGAAACTGTTCAATTTACTTTATTTGCTGAAGACAATATTACACCAATAGGACAATCTGGTGAATTTAATAATACAGCGCATACATGGTTCACGAATTCTAATACACAATTCATGCATTATCATTTTATTAATGGCGCTAATGAACTTGATGGCCTTGTTCAATTAAATGCTGGCACATTGTATAATTTTGGAACTTTTTCAATTTCAAGCGGTTTTAACTATCCTTATTATCCAGAAAAAAAAACCATCAATTATATTGATCATTCAATCTCTGTATCAAATACCACCCTTGGTGTTAACTCTTCTATCAACCTTTCGCTGACACCTGATGGCATTAATTATCCGTTTCCTTATCCACAATTACCAACAGATAATTCCAGTTTTCTGGTAACTATTGGCAATGGGTGTAATAATCATGATCCAGTGACAGTAACAATTGATGATGGAGGCCTTTTGGTTTTAGGAGATGGAAGCACACGCACCGGAGCATTACATGTCTATGACGGGCATAAAATAATTATCAAAAGCGGAGGCGTTCTTGACCTGAAAGAAGGAAGCACTTTGAAATTGAAAGCAGGAGCAGACTTGATTCTTGAACCCGGTTCAACAGTTTACATAAGAAATGGGGCTCGTTTGATCACTGAATATGGCAGTAATATTTATTATCATCCCGGTGCAGAAATTCATTTGCTTGGTTCTGATGCTGTTTTAGAAATGGAGGGACAACTTCATCTCTTGCCTGATGCCAATTTTGAACTTTTACACGCAGGTATTGCCAGCGGTTTATTTGTAATTAAAAATCCTCAGGGTCTTTTGGTTGGTGGTGACAATAGCTCATTTAAAGTTACCGGCGACGGACCAAATGACTTTATGCTTGCTATTATGGAAGGCGCTAATTTGGCAAGTCAAGGTAATATGACTAAAATACACATCAGCAATTGCACAGTAGCTTTAAGATCAGGTAATTTGTATAACATCCAATCACATGTGCCTTTCGTTTGTAGCAATGTGAACTGGGATGCGCAACCAAATGCAGAGCTTACAAATCACCCAAAAATTTACGTTTTGAATAAAGGACAGTTTACCAGTTCTGAATTTAATAATGTTGCAATTATTGCAACTGCTTATACTGGTTTTGACCCAAATTTTCTTTTGGTCAGCAATTGTGATTTCAATTCAACTTATAGTCAGAGTGAAAAAATGATTGATGTAAACGGAGGTAACTTTAAAATTTACCACTCTACTTTCAGCGGATTTTCAGGCACAGCTGTCAACTCAGCAAATTTAGTTTCAACTTCCAATATGCAGTATAACGAGTTTAACGGTGTGAACACATCAACCTCAATTGCCGTTTTTGATAACTCAGCAATTGAATTAATAATTCGCTGGTCTGACATTAATTTGTGCGCTTTGGGTGTTCAAAAATATGACGGTAAACTTAAATTACGATGTAATTCATTCAATCAGAATCACGTAGGGGTAAAAATTCTGAATGGATGTTATTTGGAAATGACGGCTGAAGCTACTGCAGGCTATAACGTTTTCACCAATATT
This sequence comes from Crocinitomicaceae bacterium, assembly GCA_016719925.1. Classification (GTDB taxonomy): domain Bacteria; phylum Bacteroidota; class Bacteroidia; order Flavobacteriales_D; family Crocinitomicaceae; genus JADJGJ01. The sequence continues at coordinate 141,625 of JADJYC010000002.1, forward strand.
GGTCTGTTTAATATATGGTTTGATAACGCATTATATGCAAACCTACAAAATGGATATAACTCATTTGACGATCCAGAATATAGTGATACATACTTATGGATCTCTCCAGATACCTTCATCTGCCCTGCAGCATATCTGGGCTAAAAGAAACAAGTGGAATGATGCGCTTACAGTTCCGCTCCAGAGCTTTAATTATGTTTATAGTTCTATAACTAATAATCAGATTGGTGTAGTTATGGCCCAAACGCAATTCGCCAACTGTGGAACAGAAGATCCCAATAAGCCTGTTGTAGGATTCCTGGAAACATCAATAAAGCAAATCAAATTAAATCGCAATTATTTGTAGACTCAACACGAATAGATAGTGCAATTGCAATAGCTATAATGCACACAGAATTGTATGATTCAACCCAAAACGACTTTGTTGCGCTGGCATATTTTCACGATATCCTAATGTATGATTTTGACAGCCTGGACAGAGTAGATAATATTTATCTTGATTATGCATTTTATGAAATGAAGAGAACTTTGGAGCATTGTTTTGAAACCGGACGAATCCGTCCTGAAGATAATCTTGCAACTTTCCATCCAATGGTTCAACTCTATGTTGATGTGTTAAATGACCGGAGTAAAAAGAACATTACACTGAAACGTTACAACAAACAATTCAATCTTGAACTTGATAAAGCACATTTATACAGGCTTATTGGCTATAATGATATTGGGTTAAGTATTTTATATAACACAGAGGCTTGTGGTTTAGATTCTGCTGAACAGGCAATTCTGAATCATTGGAAATTTGTTTTTGAAGAGGAAATACAACGCCTGGCTATAGGTCCTGATTATGAAAGTCTGGATACTTTTTTGACTGATACCAGAGGATACAACCAACCAACAAATTACACAGATACAATTTATTATTTTGGAACAAAAATTATTTCTCTGAAAAATATAAAATACCGCACATGTACAGTTGCACCACGTAGTCAGGAAATTTCTGACGATGATGCTAACGAATCAGGTTTCAAAGTCTATCCGAATCCACTTTTTGGAAACACCATTTATCTGGAATATATGATTAGGACGTATGCTACTTGTTATTTTAAATTGTATTCTTCTGATGGAAAAATAATATTTAATACATTGCTGAATCCAGAAGAAAATTTCACAACCTTAAATATTCAGGATATTTCTCGAGGTATTTACTACTACACGTTTGTTACTGAAGACGAAACACTGGAGCTTGGAAAGTTGGTTGTGGAATAACAGCCTCTTCAAAATTTGCTTAGTGAAATCACAAGGTTTTCCGTTAGTATAAGTTGATTAAGGCTTTACGAAAAAAACTAAATCCCTGTTCCCAATTTCCACACATCCCTAACTTAAATAAAGATGACACCTCCTCACGATAAGAAACTTTTTTTATTAGATGCATTTGCCCTCATCTATAGAGCTTATTACGCATTTATAAAAAACCCGCGCGTCAATAGCAAAGGTCAGAATACCTCAGCAGCGTATGGATTTACAACGGTGTTGCTTGATCTGATCAACAAAGAAAAACCCACTCATCTTGCGGTGGTATTTGACAGTGCTGAAGAAACAACCCGTGCAACTGAATTTGCTGATTACAAAGCAAACCGCGAAGCCATGCCGGAAGATATTTCTTCCATGATTGAACCCATTCAGGAAATTATCCGTGCGTTTAATATTCCCATTCTTATCAGTCCGGGAGATGAAGCGGATGACATTATAGGAACCATTGCAAAAAAAGCTGAGAAGGCCGGTTACAGAACATACATGATGACTCCGGATAAAGATTTTGGTCAGCTGGTTTCAGAAAATATTTTTATTTACAAACCTGCCAAAGGAGGTAAACCACCTGAAGTTTGGGGTGTGCCGGAAGTATGTGCGCAATTTGAAGTGGATCGTCCTGAACAGGTAATTGACGTGCTTGGATTGTGGGGAGATGCCGTTGACAATATTCCGGGAATTCCGGGAATTGGTGAAAAAACTGCAAAAGCACTGGTTAAAAAATACGGCTCCGTTGAAGGACTTATTGAACACGCAAACGAATTAAAAGGAAAACAAAAAGAAAATGTGATTCAGTTTGCTGAACAAGGTTTACTTTCAAAAAAACTGGCTACGATTAATCTGGATGTTGCTGTTGATTTTGACGAAAAATCACTGGAGATGGAAGAGCCGGATCTGGAAAAAGTTAAAAAGATTTTCACCAAACTGGAATTCAAAACACTCAGCAAAAAGTTTTGGGAGAAGAAATTATTATTCCCGCGCAACGAGTTTTAAGCGGAAACGCAACCGCTGATGATCAGCTTGATTTATTTGGCGGACCAAAAATTGTAACGGATGCGATTGAAGAAAAAGAAACCAAATCAGGTACCATTCTTACCATTGCAGACACAAAATCAAGTTACATTTTTGTTGATACATCATCTGGCAGAAAAGAATTGCTGAATAAATTAATTAATCAGAAATCAGTCTGTTTTGATACAGAAACAACGGATCTTGATGGTGTACATGCAGAGATAGTTGGAATGTCCTTTTCCTTCGAAAAAAATTCAGGTTATTTTGTTTCTACTCCTCCTGAAAGCAGAAAAGAAATTGTGCAGGAATTCAAATCATTTTTTGAAAATGAAGCAATTGAAAAAGTAGCACACAATATCAAATACGATTTAAAGATTATAGAAAAATATGGTGTGAAAGTAAAAGGTCAGCTCTTTGATACCATGATTGCGCATTATCTGATTACCCCTGAAGGAAAACACAACATGGATTATCTTTCAGAATTGTATCTGAATTACCGTCCGGTTTCAATTGAAACGCTGATTGGAAAAAAAGGAAAGACACAGGGTTCTATGGCTGATCTTGACCCAAAAGATATTTCTGATTATGCCTGTGAAGATGCTGATATCACGTTTCAGTTAAAACAAAAATTTGCACCTGAAATTGAAAAAGAGCATCTGAAAAAACTCTTTTATGAAATTGAAATGCCGCTGGTTTCCGTTTTGCAGGATATGGAAACGGAAGGAATTAATCTGGATGTGGAAGCTTTGAAAAAATATTCTGTTGAACTGGAAACTGATATTGTTGAACTTGAAAAACAAGTCAAAGAAATGGCCGGCGTGCAGGATTTTAATCTTGACTCACCCAAACAACTTGGTGAAGTTTTATTTGATCACCTGAAAATTGATGCTAAAGCTAAAAAAACCAAAACCGGTCAATATTCTACCAGTGAAGACACACTGACAAAACTGGAGGCAAATAATCCAATTGTCCGTTTGATTTTAAATTACCGTTCACTCAGAAAACTGAAAAGTACGTATGTTGATTCATTGCCTGATCTGGTCAATAAAAAAACCGGCAGAGTGCACACCAGCTACATGCAGACAATTGCAGCAACAGGACGTCTTAGTTCTAACAATCCCAATCTTCAAAATATTCCAATCAGAACAGAAAAGGGAAGAGAAATCAGAAAAGCTTTTATCAAACGTAATAATGACTATTGCATTCTGTCAGCGGATTATTCGCAAATTGAATTGCGTGTAATTGCAGCCGTAAGTAATGATGAAAACATGATTGAGGCATTCAGATCAGGGCATGATATTCACGCCGCAACTGCTGCAAAAGTTTTTCATGTTGACAAAATTGAAAACGTGACAAAAGATCAGCGAAGTGCGGCAAAAGCGGTAAACTTTGGAATTATTTATGGTCAGAGTGCATTTGGACTTTCCCAGAATCTTGGAATATCAAGAACCGAAGCAAAAGAAATAATTGACTCATACTGGTTGCAGTATCCGAAAATCAAACAATACTTAAGTGACAGTGTTCAGTTTGCGCGTGAGCATGGTTACGTAGAAACAATCATGAAACGACGCAGATACTTACCGGACATTCAATCAGCCAACGCCATTGTAAGAGGATTTGCAGAACGAAATGCAGTCAATGCTCCCATTCAGGGATCAGCTGCGGATATTGTAAAAATTGCGATGATCCATGTGCATGATGAAATGAAAAAACAAAATGTAAAATCAAAAATGTTACTTCAGGTGCATGATGAGTTGGTTTTTGATGTACTGCTTTCTGAAAAAGAAATCATGACAAAAATTGTAAAGGATAAAATGGAAAATGCTGTTTCAATTGGCGTACCTCTTGTAATTGATTACAATTTTGGTGATAACTGGCTGGAAGCGCATTAAAAAGAAATCAGATGGAAATTGAACTGAGTAAAATGGAAACTAAGTTGCTGGACACTGTTCAGTATAAACTGGTTTCAGATGAACATACCGTAGAAATGAATGTGCTGATTGGAAAAAAAATAAGTTTACAGTCAACCGGAAAATTTCGTTGTCAGAGCTGCCGCAATTTTGTAAAAAAATTATTTGCTCAGGGATTTTGTTACAATTGTTTTACCAGTTCTGCTGATGCAAGTCCGTGCATTATTAACCCAGAATTATGTGAAGGACATTTGGGAAAAGGAAGAGACATTGAATGGGAAAAATCGCATCACGTTCAGCCTCATTTTGTTTATCTCGCTGTTGCCTCTGCAGTAAAAGTAGGGTTGCAAGAAGCACACAAATTCCAACCCGGTGGATTGATCAGGGAGCATCGTATGCCATAAAAATTGCAGAAACACCTTACAGACAATTAGCAGGACAAATAGAAGTTGCACTCAAGGAATGTTTTACAGATAAAACAAGCTGGCAGGCCATGCTCAAAAATGAAATTGGTGATTTTGATCTGATTCAGGAAAAATGGCAGTTAGAATCTATATTACCATCTGACCTGGCAGAATATATGACCGATGATGATGAAATAACGCAAATTAATTATCCCGTTCTGGAATTTCCAAAAAAAGTAAACAGCATTTCTTTTGATAAAACACTGTTAATTGAAGGAACACTATTAGGAATAAAAGGTCAATACCTGATTTTGGATGGCGGCAGGGTTTTAAATGTGCGGAAACATGATGGCTATTATGTGGATCTCAATGTGAGTTAGCATTTAATCACAAATAATAAAAACAGTTTCTGCCCGTTTCTGATGTCATGAGATATTTACTTTTATTGCCGGTTATATTTTCATTCAATACTTTTTCTCAGGTTGATTCTGAAGGAGAAAAAATTCCGGATCCGCATCGTTTTTATCTTGGAATAATGGCCTCGCCTGAAATTGCTGACACCTATGCTACTACCAATGATCCCGCACAGGAGTGGTTTATTGAATTTGTGAATGCATTTTATTCACCCAAATTAAGTTACACGGCTGGTCTTGATTTTTTATTCCTGTTAAATCAGCGTATAACTTTTCAGTCAGGTCTGCATTATTCAAACAAAGGTTCAAGAACAAAAAAAATGTATCTGACAGATATGAATGGCGTACCACATGATCCGGAAGCGATGAACATTATGTTAAACTATCACTATCTGGAATTGCCTGCAAAAATAAATTACAACATCCATTTTGATAAATTCTGCTATTACTTCAGCGGCGGAATTGTTACCGGTTTTCTGGCGGGAGTCAATACAAGAAATAAACTCTTTTACCAGAACGGAGACATTGTTAAAAATCAGATTAATGAAATGGACGACAGCGCAAACCGTATTAATTTATCAGTCGCTTTAGGAACAGGTTTGGATTTATTTATCAATTCGAAAATGACTCTGCGCATTGAACCATCGTTTAGAATGAGTCTGCTAAAACTTAGTTCTGGCGCATTTGCAAAAGACTACCTTTGGAATTCAGGCGTGAATTTCAGTTATGTTTTAGGGATTTGAATTGGCTGTAATGCAACAAATTCTGAAACTATTTCGTCAATGTAAAAACAACATAGATGAAATGGTTTGCTACAATTCTCTATTTACAAATTTCTATTCAGAATTTCTCTCAATGTGAATCACTGCAATTTGCAGAATTAGGATATAAACCTGCGTACTGCAGAACGGCATTTTATCAATCAGGCAATGGTGTTGTCTTTGCCGCTGCAACCGGAGGAACCCCGGATTACACCTATCAATGGACAAATATATATACCGGTGAAATACATCCGGGAACTACAATTGGAGGTTTAAACCCCGGGGAGTATCACATTAAAATTACCGATGATGCCGGCTGTGTTATCACAGCAACCGTAAAAGTGGATGAAGTTTTTCCACATGCAGATTTTACAGTTTCTGCAATTGAACTGAATGATGAAAACGGAGGCGTAGTGATGGAATTCTTAAATACCTCAGATGATTTATTAAACACAGCTTTTCCCGGCCTGCTTGATAATGACCCAAATTATTTCTGGAGCACAGATGAATTTCTGACAGATACGGCAATGTATTTTAATGATCCGTTTATTGCTGAAGTAAATGCGCCGGGAATTTTTGATGTTTGTCTCATAACCGAGAATTATAATGGTTGCAGGGACACCGTTTGCAAATCCATCGAAATTTCACCCGCAGTATTTGAATCAGAATTTTTTGATATGTATTACTCTTCCGTTACAGGTGAGGTTTCTATTGAAAATAATTCAGGTGAAGATGCAATTTTCACACTAAGTAATTCTGGAGGAATCACTCAATATGAATTCCTTCTGTCAGCTGGCTCAAACAATTTTCAAATTGCTCCCGGATTATATATATATGAATTACATGGAGCAATCACCGGTACATTTTTTGGTTCCGGAACAATTTTCATCAGCAACTAAGTTTCAGACAACATTTTCGAATTAAACTTCAAACCAGAATCCTGCCTCATAATAAAAATCTGTTTATTGATTTCTATTTTAAAATCTATTCGTTTATTTGAGTTAGTTTCATGACATATTCAGAAAAATGAATTTTACAAATTTTTCCGTTGCAATAATTACTATTTTCTCCTTCTATGCGGCAAATTCGCAAACAGCATGGACCTGGACAGAATTAGACACGATGCCTTTTCCGATTACCAATAATGCCGTTGCATTTGGAACAAATTCAGGCAATCCATTTGTCTACTCTTTCGGCGGTATAGATACAACCAAAATTTATTCAGGAATCAACAACAACGCGTACAGATATGATGTGAATCTGGATATCTGGACTCAAATCAGTTCAGTTCCGGTTGCACTGCCGCTGATCGCATCATCTGCAAGTTCGGTTAAGAATAAAATTTATATCATTGGCGGATATCATGTTTATTCTAACGGATCAGAAACATCCAGTAATGAAGTTATCGTTTTTAATCCTGAAACAAATCTTTATGAATCTAACGGAACAAACATCCCTGTTCCGATAGATGATCAGACACAATGTGTGTGGAGAGACAGTCTTATATATGTTATCACCGGATGGAGCAATACAACCAATGTAAACAACGTTCAGATTTACGATCCTGCTATGGACACCTGGACACCCGGTACGTCAGTTCCAAATTTATCCGCGTACAAAGTTTTTGGAAGTTCTGGTTATATCATTGGTGATACTATTTATTACTTCGGAGGTGCAACAACGGGCTTCAATTTTCCGGCTCAAAAAAAATTGAGAAAAGGAATAATTGATCCGCTTAATCCTGAACAAATTTCATGGACACTGGAAGAAGATGCTCCGGAGAACAATTACCGTTCAGCCTGCCTGGCACACGGAAACAATATTTTCTGGATTGGAGGCTCATCTGTTTCTTATAATTACAACGGCATCGCTTATAATGGTTCAGGCGGCGTTGAGCCATTGTTTCAGATAACCCGTTACAATGCCGGTTCAAAAAACTGGTATGAAGGAACAGGTGCTCCATATGGTCAGATGGATTTAAGAGGAGCTGCACAAACATCTTCTGAATCATGGATCATTTGCGGTGGAATGGAATCAGGACAACAAGTTTCAAACCGTACATTTTTATTGACCTATGATCCGCTAACCGGCAATATACCAGAACCAGATTTTTATAATTTCCACATTGCAGAAAGTAAAGTTATTTTTAATCAAACTCCTGTTAAAATTGAAATTTATTCAATGGATGGGAAAATGCTCTCAGAAATCGATATACATGACCCTGTTATTCCAACTAACCTGAAAGGATTTTTTATTATTAAATGTGTTTGGAACGATTATTCGAAATCAATGAAGCTATTCATTGATTAAACATTAAGTTCAAAATCCGACTAATTTTCTTTTCTCAGGTTTTGCCGAATTGTCCAGTAATCAAGATAAAACAATACCTTCAATGAGACACTGTTTGTTGCCGGCAGATTGTTCAGATCACCAATATTTTCAAAATAATTTTTCTGAATCTGATCTGAGAAATCAAAAATAGAATTTTTCCAAACCACACTCAATTCACTGCCCGGTGCAAAAACCCATCTGTAAACCATGTCAATGGTAAATGCATTGTAACTGTTGTTGTGAAGTGAGATACTGTCTGAAGTCATTCCGGTATAAGACGTCGGCTGAAATCTGCCAGCTGCATCCAATCTGTAAAATGATTCGTAATCTACTTTTGACCAATAATGTCTCAGTCTGAATGTAACGCCCATCCGGTTTGTAAAAATATATGAAGCTTCAATTGTGTTTTCTGTTGTGAAGCGGTCACGAATTGCAAAAATGGGATCATCACCGTCAAAAGGTAAATTGAAATTGTTATCCAGGGCCGCTCCTTCTTCATTTTCATTATAACCCAGATAATTTGTCAGAACAATAAATAATTTATCACTTAATCTGATTCTTGGACTGGTGGTGAGATCAAAATTATATCTCCCTTTATCATCAAATTTTATAAGACCGGCATTCATGTCAAGTGCAAATGGTTTATTATAATTGGATGAAATAAATCCGCCGGCACCAATTGTTTGCGGATACTCATAAAATCTGCCCGGCACCCGTGGTTCAAAGAAATCATAGGTAATTACCGGTTCAGAAAAAATCCACATGCCTGCAGTCATAAAATTTTTAAATGTTCCGCCAACCTCAGCGGTAAATTCAAAATTTGCAAAATCATCGGGTGAAATATTTCTGGTGTATGAAGCAGAAAAACTTGACCACATATTATAGAGTCTCCAGAAAGGTGTGAAGATATTATATCCTGTTTCTAGATTCAATGTACGCTGATTGGTCCAGAAAAAATATCCCAGATCATTTGGATCATACGTTTTGCTTGTTTCAAAATACGATGTCCCCCACGTAAACTGACCGGTAGATTTTCCAAATCCAAAATTTATTAAATGCCCCAGATCAACAGAATCTTCATGATATAATTGAGAAAGTACGAACTGTCCCACTGTCTGATACTTTTGCTCTGCGGTATAAAGATTAAACGCTGCTGAAGTTACATTTGCGTCATAGGTTTTTCCGGAACGCATCACGTTGGTGTTTAATAGTGTAATGCTTGAATTATTTTTCAGATTCTGATCAAGCACAAAGACATTGTAGTTAGTCATGGGGTTAGTCAGATATTCCCTTGATTCATCATTTTGTGTATTTGTTATTGTTGCAAATGTTGGAGCTGTGATGGCATTAAAAACGCCAATTCCTGTTCCTGACTTTGTGCGGCCTGAAATTTTTGTAGCGTTGAGTAATCTGACTGAAGATGGATTTGCTGTTACCATTTCAGTAGAATCTGCATCGCTGTATGCATTATAAAAATTCAGCGGTGTACCTCCTATTCTTCTGGAATAAAATAAATCTCCTTTATTAAACAGTTCTGTGCCCTCTGTAAAAAATTGTCTGCGTTCATTGTATCTTACTTCAAACGGTGAAAGATTCAGTATCTGATTGTCAAATTGAACCTGCCCGAAATCAGGAATCAATGTCATGTCTAATGTGAAAGATTGATTCAATCCGTACTTCAGATCCATTCCTCCGTTGCCGGTATAGGATGTATTTCCGGATGATCCGTCATGCTCAATATAACCCGATACATAAGGCGAAAAACTTAATCTTACCGGGGCATCCACATCTTTGATTCCATGCAATTGTCCTAATTGAGAAATGAGATTCACTCCTTTGGGATCATAAAAATTCCAATATGAGATTTCTCTGTTACGACGGATATTTCTTCCAAAATTAATTCCCCAGATCTGATCATTCTCTTTTGGAAAACGTAAAGCAGAAAAAGGTATTTTCAATTCGGCAATCCATTTATCATCATGAATGGTAACGGCACTTTGCCAAACCGCGTTCCAGTTATCATCTGTATCATCAACTTTTTGCAATTGATCAACCTGAACGCCGGCACTTGTAACAATAAATCCAAATCCGATGGTACCCGCATTATATGAATCAAATACAACACCAAACCAATCTGCATTTCCAACATCATCACGCTGTGAAAAAGTAAGTGTCATGCTGTCTCTGCTGTCATACATCACTGCTCCAATGTAAATGGCAGAATTATCATAACTGATTTTAACTTCTGTTTTTTGGGAAGATGGTGCGCCCGCTACCGGTTCATTCTGAATAAAACCTGAAGCAACTTCTGAAAGACTCCAGCAGGGTTCATCTAAAATTCCGTCAACATTCATTTTATCAGTTGTGCGGAATAACTGTATATTTTTTCTGTCTTCAGAAAAAGAAAAGTATGAAATCAAACTAAAAAATATGACAGCGCAAATTTTCACTTTCCAAATTTCTGAAAATAAAATAAAAAACCTCCGGTAAAATGTCCGGAGGTTAATTCAATGTATGAATATGTTATTTAATGCGATGACAAGAAAAAATCAGATCTCTCTTTTGAAAGAAGAGATACCGGTGATGTCCATTCCGGTGATCAGCAAATGAATATCATGTGTTCCTTCATAAGTAACCACTGATTCCAGATTTGCCATGTGTCGCATAACAGAAAATTCATTGGTGATTCCCATAGCTCCAAGAATTTGTCTTGCTTCACGCGCAATACGCAATGCTATTTCAACATTGTTTCTTTTTGCCATTGAAATTTGGGCAGATGTTGCACGGCCTTCATTTCTCAACTGACCCAAACGCAGCGTAAGCAATTGCGCTTTGGTAATTTCAGTGATCATTTCTGCAAGTTTCTTTTGAGTGAGCTGAAAAGATGCAATCGGATGTCCGAACTGAATTCTTTCCTTTGAATATCGTAAAGCCTGATCATAACAATCCATAGCTGCACCCAGAGCTCCCCAGGCTATTCCAAATCTGGCCGAATCAAGACAACCAAGCGGCGCTCCTAATCCTGATTTGTTAGGGAGAATATTTGCCTTAGGAACTTTCACATTGTCAAATAAAAGTTCACCGGTAATTGAAGCACGCAATGAAAGTTTACCGTGCATTTCAGGTGCAGAAAATCCTTCCATTCCTTTTTCTACAATCAAGCCATGAATTCTTCCTGACTCATCTTTTGCCCACACAACTGCAACATCAGAAAGCGGCGCATTTGAAATCCACATTTTCGATCCGTTCAGAATCACGTGATCACCGGCATCTTTGAAATTGGTTAACATCCCTCCCGGATTTGATCCATGATCAGGTTCAGTTAATCCAAAGCATCCTAAAAATTCACCGGAAGCAAGTTTTGGTAAATATTTTTTTCTCTGTTCTTCATTTCCGTATTTATAAATCGGATACATCACCAATGATGATTGTACGGATGATGTTGATCTCAAACCGGAATCGCAGCGTTCAAGTTCCTGCATAATCAAACCATATGCAATCTGGTCCAATCCTGGTCCGCCATATTCAGTTGGAATATAAGGGCCAAAAGCACCAATTTCACCAAGTCCTTTAATAAGGTGTTTAGGAAATTCAGCACGCTCATAATGATCTTCAATAATAGGAGACACATTTTGTTTTACCCATGATCTGACAGAATCTCTGACCAGTTTATGTTCTTCGGTCAGCAAATCGTCCATGTTGTAATAATCAGGATGGGTATATAAATCAGTTGCCATAGGTAAAATTATTTGAGCGACAAATGTATGTAATTTAACAGGAACTTATTGTTGCCGTTATTATATTTGAAGCGATATAGTTTCCCTTGACTTTATTTAATTTTACAGGATGGATTTTCTGGAATACCTGAATAGTACTGCTGAACTTGGAGATCCTGCCCTGATAAGCAATTCTTTTCACTGGAAATTCTGGTTACTGATAATTATCAACCTGATGACGCTTGCATATGTGAGAACAGCTCAACCGGGATATTTATCCATTCTTTTCAGAACGGGAATTTATAACCGTCAGATTTATCAGAATATTCAGGAAGATTTAAGATTGAGCAGTGCCGGATCTGTTTTGCTGACACTTGCGTCTTTTAACTGCACCGCTATTATTCTGAGCACATTTGTCAGCAGCACTGAATCAGGAATTATCTGGCTGTTACTAATTGCTTTTGCCGGGATGGTCATTTTAAAATTCATTCTTATACGCCTGCTTGGATTTATTTTTGAAACCAGAGATGGATTGAGTGAGCACTGGATGAATCATCTAATTTATTTTCAGATTGTTGCGGTTATTCTAACACCGGTTCTGGCGCTTACTCATTTTATGGCTCAATCGGTTCAGGGAGGGTTGTTTTACGGCTTTGCTTTTTTTATTGGAATATCTATTTTAGTCCGTGAGGCTCAGAGCATTATAAGAGCTTTAAGGCAACGTGTGTCCATCGTATATATAATTTTGTATCTTTGCGCCCTCGAATTGATACCGTTGATCGTCTTAATTCGTGTATTAGTCAGATAAAAAGAGGAATTAAACTAACTTACGAGGGGTTCTATGAGCGTTAAGACTATTCTGGTTTCTCAGCCAAAACCCGAGACTGAAAAATCACCCTATTTTGACCTTGCCGATAAGTATAAACTGAAGATTGATTTCAGACCATTTATTCAGGTTGAAGGTGTCAACGCCCGTGACTTCAGAGAACAAAAAGTTGATCTTACAAAATTTACTGCCGTAATTTTTACCAGTAAAACAGGTATAGATCATTATTTCAGAATTGCGGAGGAAACCAGATTCAAAGTGTCTGAAGCAATGAAATATTTCTGTTTGTCAGAAGCCATTGCTTTTTACCTTCAAAAATATGTGGTTTACAGAAAACGCAAAATTTTTTATGGTAAATCAAACATTGCAGAACTTGCCGAAATTCTTAAAAAACATAAGGGTGAAAACTTTCTGTTACCTTGTTCAGACATTTTAAAACAAGATATTCCTAATACTCTTTTGGCAGCAAATATTCCATTCACAAAAGTGATGTTGTATAGAACAGTAGCTGCTGATTTGTCTGATTTATCGGATGTAAAACTGCTCCGCAGCCTGCTGCGCCAAGTATGACCATGGCCATTGAACAGTTTATCAAAACAGCTGAAAAAGCAGATAAGAAAAAGTAATTTTTTTACTTCTCAAATCGCGCATACATAGATTCAATATCAAATTGAGTATATCCGTATAGCGGAATTCCATGATACATAAGTATACCACCTCTTTCGATTAATGCCGGTTTATTGATATTTTCAAAAGTGCAATTTGTCAGTGTCATCCACGATGTCGGGTATTCAGGTTTTTTCTTGTAAAGTGCAGCACCGTTTTCACAATTTTTTGCAATAATGTTTTTACCGTTTAGTATTGAACCGTCTTTGGAAGCAACAGCGGTTAGCGCTCCGTCAATTTCAATATCGTTTACAGTTAATGTCGATTTTTCTCCGGATGAAATTCCCTTATCACCGGAATTACGGATTATTATTCCACTTATCTCAGCTACCGATCCTGAAAAATCAATACAATCATTTCCGGTATTTTCAAAACGGGAATCAGAAATTCCGCCGGTGCAAAAATCAGCATCAAACGCATCACCATGTGTGTTGTGGATAAAGAGCTGCGTGATGTCAAAATCACCTCTGAAAATATTCAATGCATCTTCACAGGTATTGTAAGCGATTTCAACATTTCTCAATCTTACTTTTCCTTCATAAATTGTTACCGCGCCGGTCAGATTCCATCCTTCATGCAGCAAACAACCCAGATTGGTGAATTTCACATTCGTCATTATTGTTTCTGTTGCGTTAAGAACAACAAATCCCTGTGCGCTGGTATCTGAAGAAGTGATTGTTACCGGATCAGTTTCACTGCCTTCTATATACGTTGAGTTATTTGTGATGATTGCTGCTTCATTAATCAGGTCAATATTCACTCCTGCTTCAATTTTTACCACATATTTTTGAGGAACAAGAACTATCTCCTTCAGTGTGTAATGTCCCTTTTCTACTATCAAAGTATCTCCTGAAATTTTGTACAACGGATTTGTTATTGTGAATTTTTTCTCCAGTTCAATTCGTGGATGAGATGATTGTGGTTTTGGCCACGGAAATATTTTTTTTGAATGAACCGCTCCAGGAATATTCGCAACAGTAAAATGTATTTTATTAGGTTTTCTGCTCAGACTGAACTCAGCATAATCACCTGGTTTCAGAGCCTCATAGGTTTTTAGTGAAATTGGTTTTTCAAGCATAAAAATAGTGTCTTCTCCTTTTTTAGTTGAATAACCAATTACCGTCAGATCATTAAGATGAAAGTTTTCAAGTTGCACAATATAATTTACAGAATCAATTGTCCTGAGATAAGCGTTCACTGATATTTCTTTCTGAATAAAATTTGTTTCCAGTTTTTTAAATTCAGGTGTAATTAACATCGGGCCAGTTTTTGATTTTTCATTCTGGAGAAAATCGTCCCATTTTGTTTCCATTAATTTAGACCATGTTAATCCAAATTCAGCGCGGTTATAATAGAACTGTTTGTCCAGCTTATAATTTGGAAATTCAAGCTGCATGATTTTTTCATTTGCTGATATTTCATCTTCCAAAATACTGAATACACCATCCAAATAATTTTCGGACATGAAATAATTGTAATAATGCGTGTAATAATTTCTGAATTCAGGATTAGCAAATAAGTAATAATCCAGCGCAAGATCTGTTTGCCCTGCTTCTTTAGCAAATTGAAATTTACTGATTGCAAGAGGCTGATGAAAAGGCTCAATGGCCGGTATCATATCAAACCCAATAATTTCAAGTTTAGTGGTAATTGGATTGTAATAAAACCTGCGGTTGTGCCATGCTAATGAGTGATGAATATTTCCCAGATCCATCAGGGCGTAATAACGGGCAGTTGATTTCAAATCAAAAATTTCTTCAGGATGCGGATAACCATTTTTAAAAAGAGTAAGCAACACTGTTGAATTATAAAACTGATCCGATAATGTTTTGCTTTTTTCTGTTCTTCCTTCTTTGAAACAGGTGATCATGGAAGATTCATAATAAGGATAACTGCCTCCCAAACTATCTTTCATACCAGAAGCAAGCAACGCCCAGAAACCACTTTCATCCATTTTAATAATCGGGCCCTCTCTTCTGTTTCTGCTTTCCAGCAGCTGTTTGTCAAAATGTTCTTCCAAAGCATAAACACCCTGATTGACACCGTTGATTTCAACAGGTAAAAACTCATAGGTTGTAGAAAGTAATCCTTCTATGTCACAAAGTTTATGCATAAACCACTCATGCATATAGTTTCTTGTCTGAGGATGCTGAATAGAAAAAGTAGTGAGTCCGTGATAAGCAACATCTGTTTTGATCCGGTATGAAGTTTTTCCGTTTTCAAGGTGATCAGTCCAGTCTCCCTTTAATCTGATTTCAATAGGAATACTGTCACCCTTTTCCAGAATAAATCCATTGACATACTCTTTCAGATCATCGCTGATAATATCTTGCTGAAGAGCCTGCTTTTTATATCCTGATAAAACGTTCATTGCACTGTCAGGAATATAGATTCTGAGTGTTTGTGATGTCAGTGAATCATGAAAAGCCGGGCGCTGTTTATGGCGCAAAATTTCAAAATTGTCAAAATAATGTGTTTCAGACGACGCAAACAAAAACAACTTAAGTGTGTCTGCTGGTGCCTCAATTCCAAAATAGAGATAAAGTTTACTCCATCCCGCTGAATCTTCTACCTGATGTATATCACCGGAATTTAATGTATAATTGGATTTACCGGAAATTCCGGCAATGATAGTTGACTGACCAATGGGTTGTTTTACCCAAACACTTGCTTCAAAAAACTCACCTTCATTGATTTGAGTCAGTGTCAAAGGCATTCCATACTGCTGCACCGAATCAAGTTTGCATGCAAATGATCCTTCAAAAACCGTATCACTGGTTTGACTTGATCCTGAACCAAAAGTTCCGTACCCGTCATCAAACCCGGAAAACCATTCATCCGAAATTTGATTCTCAGCACCGCAGAAATAGCGCTGTTCGGCGTCAGAAAGCTCACCAGTTTCTGCCTTACATCCGGTAAGTACAAAAACCAGAGCAATCAAAAAGGGTTTTATAAAACCGGATAATAGACGCATAAGGCGCAAAATTAATGAAAGATTGATTAATAATAAGTTGTTGGTGATTTGCTGATTTTACTGGAAAAAGCGTTCATAATATTTTCCTAAATTTACCCCCACCAAATCCGGAGATGAAAAAAGAAGATAACTCAAGCACCGAATTAAACGCCAGAACCCGCAAAATCATTCTGATTTCAACCTGGGTGATTGCATTTTTGCCTCTGGTAATTATAATTGTCATGTTGCTTAAAGCAAACGGACATGTTCCGGATTCACAGGCACTTGCCAATCCACCGGATAAACAGGCGTCAATTATTTATTCAGCAGATGGCGTTGAAATGGGCCGTTTCTGGAGTGTAAACCGGAAAAGTATTGATTACAATGAAATCTCACCCTATGTTATTTCTGCCCTGATTGCTACTGAAGATGAGCGATTCTATGAGCATGCAGGTGTTGACTTCTGGGGAATCGGACGTGCGCTCTCAGGAGCAGTAACCGGAGCTGAAAGCGGGGGTGCAAGTACCATTTCACAACAGCTGGCCAAATTACTATATACCATGGAGGATACTGCCAGAGGTGGTATTGCCAAAGATAAATGGGAGCGTCTGGATCAGAAATTTGGTGAAAACATTCTTGCTGTAAGACTGGAAGCGCAGTACACAAAAGAAGAAATCATCACCATGTACCTAAATAACTTTGACTTTTTGTACAATGCTGTAGGTATTTCATCTGCTGCGCAGGTTTATTTCAATACTACACCTGACAGTCTGAAAATTGAAGAAGCTGCCATGCTTGTTGGTATGTGTAAAAATCCCGGCATGTATAATCCGCTTAAATTTCAGTTTAAAGTATATGAAGATTCTCCTGAAGGAACAGAACAATATGAACTTGACAGCACAAGAGCTTACAACCGACGCAATACCGTTTTGAATCAATGGCTGAAAAACAGCGAATCCGGAAATGAACATTTACCGGTAAAAATTACCCGCAGTCAATATGATTCTCTTTGTAAACTTCCAATAGTAGTAGATTATCAGATTGTCGATCACAAAGAAGGAATTGCACCGCATTTCAGAGAAGTACTCCGTGACGAACTACAGAACAAGTTTGCCGAAAAAAATGAAGACGGTACTTATAAATATCATAAGCCTGACGGATCTCCATACAACATTTATCTTGACGGATTAAGAATTTATACAACCATAGATTCACGCATGCAGGAATATGCAGAGTATGCTGTGCAGGAACATATGGAAACAACACTACAGGCAGAGTTTGACAAAAACAATGCAAAATATAAAGAACGCGCTCCGTTCAGCAATTATGTCGGATCTGAAAAAGTAACAGATGAGCAGATTGATGCGATTATGAAAAAAGGAATGAGAAATTCCGATCGTTATAAAGAAGCTAAGAAACAAGGTTTATCTGATTCTGAAATTGAGAAGATTTTTAATACACCGGTTGCGATGCGTGTATTTTCATATCAGGGAGATTTTGATACCATCATGTCACCCATGGATTCAATCAGATATTATAAAGGAATACTGCAGGCAGGTTTGATGTCAATGGATCCGAAAACGGGTTTTGTCAAAGCCTGGGTAGGTGGTCCGGATTTTAATCATTTCTCCTATGATCACGTAAAACAAGCAAAGAGACAAGTTGGTTCAACCATAAAACCATTTGTTTACGCCGCAGCAATTTACATGGGAGTGATTGATCCTTGTGAAGCATTTTCTGACATGGATTATTGTATCGATGTTCCTGTTAGCCCAACTAAATTTAAATCATGGTGTCCGGCAACGGGTACAAAAAATTCAGGTCAGTTAATTACAGCAGAATGCGGTTTGGCTGGTTCATTAAATAATATCACGGTTGCTGTCATGAAAAAAATGGGGTCCAGTTCAGGACCAGCAGCAATGGATAAGCTGCTAAAAAATGTCGGAATCAATTTGAAACCGGAAGAAGTAGTTCCTGCAATGTGCTTAGGACCAATGGATCTTTCTCTTTATACGATGGTTGGTGCACACAGCACCTGGGCAAATAAAGGACTTTTTATAAAGCCGATTTATATTATGCGTGTGGAAGACAGAAACGGAAATATCATTGTTGATCTGGAATACGAAATTAAGGAAGCCATGCCTGAAAATCTTGCTTACACCATGGTGACAATGATGAAAAAAGTTATTACCAGTGCGCACAATCCATATAACGGACAAGGATATGGAACAAGCGGAAGTTTAAGAAGCAGTCAGCCCTGGGGTGGAATCACAGCGCCTACGGCCGGCAAAACAGGAACAACAAACAGTGCCGCAGATGGATGGTTCATGGGCCTTACTCCGGATCTTGTTACCGGCGTTTGGGTAGGTGCTGATGATAAACAAATTCACTTCAGTTCATACCCATGGGGACAAGGTGCACGAATGGCATTACCTATTTATGGATATTATATGCAGAAAGTGTACGGAGATAAATCGCTGGAAATTTCCAAAGATGATTTTGAAGCACCAGCTCAATACGACAATTCCATTTTTAATTGTACCAAATCAGAAAATCAAGGTTCACCGCTATAAAATCAGATTATGAATAAAGTTGTAAAAAACGCTGAAGAGGCTTGTGCCGGAATAAAAGATAATATGACACTGATGCTGGGTGGATTTGGATTGTGCGGAATTCCGGAAAACAGCATTGCACAACTGGTTAAAATGGGTGTAAAAAATTTGACCTGCATTTCAAATAACGCAGGTGTGGATGATTTTGGACTTGGATTATTACTTCAGACTAAACAGATAAAAAAAATGATCTCATCTTATGTTGGGGAGAATGCAGAATTTGAAAGACAAATGCTGAGCGGTGAACTGGAGGTAGATCTGATTCCTCAGGGATCACTTGCTGAAAGATGCCGTGCAGGTGGAGCAGGAATTCCGGCATTCTATACACCTGCAGGATACGGAACTGAAATTGCAGAAGGAAAAGAAGTAAAAATATTCAATGGAAAACCACACATTATTGAAATGGCTTTGACGGCAGATTTTGCAATTGTCAAAGCATGGAAAGGAGATACTGAAGGAAATTTAATTTTTAAATCAACCGCACGAAATTTCAATCCGATGATGGCAATGGCAGGTAAGATCACCATAGCTGAGGTTGAAGAATTAGTGCCTGCTGGAGAACTTGACCCAAACTTTATACACACCCCCGGAATTTTTGTTCAGCGCATTTTCAAGGGAGACAAATTTGAAAAGCGCATTGAACAAAGAACGGTAAGGAAAAAAAATTAGTTATGGCGAAAGGAATTACTCAGCGTGCTGCTGTACCAGCTCATATTTTCGAATCTATGCTGAGAAGCGCAATGAATTCAGAAGGTGATTTGAGTGTTTGGAAAGATGAATTACTCCACTGGGATTATACAGCTGCTCAGCTGGATCAGTTTGAATCAGCATTAAAGGAAGGGGCAAAACAAAAATCATTTGCCACCAATGCAAAAGAGGCTATTGAATTTATTGAAACTAAAATCAGAAACCGTAAAGATTAAAATATGGCACTTGATAAAGTTGGTATTGCAAAACGCATTGCGCAGGAACTGAAAGACGGATGGTATGTTAATCTGGGAATCGGAATTCCTACGCTGGTTGCAAATTATGTTCCTGATGGAATTGCGGTAGAGTTTCAATCAGAAAACGGAATACTTGGAATGGGGCCATTTCCTTTTGAAGGAGAAGAGGATGCTGATCTTATTAATGCAGGTAAACAAACTGTCACATTAAAAAAAGGCGCGGCTATTTTTGACTCGGCTACATCTTTTGCAATGATTCGCGGTAAACACGTTCAGCTCACTGTTTTGGGTGCCATGGAAGTTGCACAGAACGGAGATATTGCAAACTGGAAAATTCCCGGCAAAATGGTAAAGGGAATGGGAGGCGCAATGGATCTTGTAGCATCTGCTGAAAATATTATTGTGGCAATGATGCACACCAATACAAAAGGTGAATCAAAAATTCTCAAAAAATGTACGCTTCCTCTGACAGGTGTAGCATGTGTTACACGTGTTGTGACAGATCTTGCAGTGCTTGAAATTAAAGACAATAAATTTCATCTCATAGAAAGAGCTCCGGGAGTCACTGTTGATGAAATAAAAAAAGCAACGGAAGGAGATCTGGTTGTTCCGGAATTTGTAGCTGAAATGAAATTATAATTTCCCTTGACGAAAAAAAAAATAGCCGTCATTGGTGCTGGTCCTGCCGGTATTACTGCTGCCTATCAGCTTACCAAAGCTGGTTTTGAAGTTCATGTATATGAAGCCTCTGACGGTGTCGGCGGCTTGTCAAAAACAATTGACCTCTGGAATCAGAAAGTAGATTTAGGTCCGCACCGTTTTTTCAGCAACGACAGCAAAGTAAATAAAGTATGGCTGGAAGTAGTTGGTAAAGACTATAAAATGGTAGATCGTTTGACGCGTATTTATTACAAGAAAAAATTCTACTACTATCCGCTTAAGCCATTTGACGCACTTTTTAAACTTGGAATTGGAACAGCTTTTGTGTGTGATGAGTTATTTCAAACAACGCATTGCACCTACAAAACAGGATGGATCTTTCGAAACATGGGTGATAGGCAGATTTGGTTTCAGACTTTACTCCATCTTCTTTAAAACTTACAGTGAAAAACTCTGGGGAATTTCCTGCAAAGAACTGGATGAAGATTTTGCCGCTCAGCGGATTAAAAAATTATCTCTTTTTGAAGCGGTAAAAAATGCACTCTTTAAAAGCAAAAAAAACAAACACAAAACACTCGTTGATCAGTTTGCCTACCCAATTGGCGGAACAGGTATGGTCTATGAACGGATGAAAGAATTTATTGAAAAAAACGGAGGACAAGTTTATCTGAATACACCCGTTGAAAAAGTTATTTCAGAAAATAACACTGCAATCTCCATTCAAAAAAAATCCGGTGAAGTCATTGAATATGATCACATGATTTCATCAATGCCAATAACACATCTGGTAAAAAATCTGACAGATGTACCTCACCAGGTAATTGAAGCAAACTCAAATCTTAAATTCAGAAATACCATTCTGGTTTATCTGAAACTGGAAGGACAGAATATTTTTCCGGATAACTGGCTTTACGTGCATGCATCTGATCTTGAAATGGGACGAGTGACCAATTTCAGCAACTGGGTTCCTGAAATCAATAACAATGAAAAATCAACCATTGTAGCTTTGGAATACTGGAGTTATGATGATGATGTAATCTGGAAAAAATCAGATCAGGATCTGATTGAGCTGGCAAAATCAGAAATGACAAAAACTGGTTTGATAAAGGGAATTGAAGTAAGTGCAGGTCACGTTGTAAAAATACCAAAATGCTATCCGGTTTATCAGCGCGGATATAAAGAACCATTGCAAATAGTTGAGAATTATCTTTCAGGTGTCAGAAATTTATCCGTAATTGGCAGATACGGAGCGTTTAAATACAACAATCAGGATCACAGCATTCTGATGGGAGTCATGGCCGCTGAAAATATTACATCCGGTACAAATCATAATTTGTGGTCAATCAATACAGACTATGAAGAGTATCAGGAAAAATCAACGATCACCGCATCCGGTTTAAGTGTTGGTGAATGAATTTTTTTAAACAAAACAAATATCACCTGATTGGCATTTCTGCCATCGTAGTTTTGTTTTTTATATCGGTTTCCATTCGTCAGGAAAATTTTTCAGTACCTCTTTCAAGACATCATGAATGGATCACTGCACACACTTTAATTACCTGTGAAATCTGGGAAAAAAACGGCGGCCCCTCTGCTTACCATTTCAGTCCGGTTTACACCTACCCTGGTGAGGGCAACATACGGCGTAAAATGCTGGGTGGCGTAGTAGATGATAAAGGAGAAGTGTATTATGTTTCTTATCCGCCGTTTTCATTTTTGTTTGCCTACTAACTACAAAATTTTTGGCGGACCAAACACACAGTCAATCCGTAACCTGAATTTAGTCATTCATTTTTTCTGTACAATTCTTCTCTATCTGATTGCGGTAAGTTTGAAATCATCCGAACAAAAAAATCAGATTTCCATTGCAGGATTAACGGCCTCATTCCTTTATTTATTCGCCTGCGGTAATTTATGGATGCACGGTAATTTATATTTCGCAGATATGCTGGTACAACTTTTTGTGATTGCATCAATCTATCTCATTGTGCGTTTTGTAAAAAAACAATATCAGCATGAATGGATCATTTTATCTCTTTTGACTCTTACATTCTTTCTGGCAACATATACTGAATGGCTCGGACTTTTTCTCGCATTTTTTTCAGGATTATTCTTCTTCATTTTCTGGATTATCAAACGCAGCAAAAGATATCTTAAAGCATTTTTACTAACGGCACTGGCAGCATCTCTTGCTCTGGTTACAACAATTACACAATATTCATCAATTGCCGGCTGGGATAAACTGAAAGCAGTTTCTATGAATAAATACGGTGAGCGAAGCGGTCATCAGGCAGCTGAAGAAACGCCAAACCGGTTTTCAATTGACAATCATGAGGCATTTGATTTTATGATTGGCCGATTAGATGATTTCTATAAAATGCCTGAAAATTTTGTCGGAATCTTTGGAATACTTTTTTTAGTCACAGTTCTTATTCCAAATGCAAGACGAAGAATTGAAAATGCCGGAGCAGGCGGTTTGATTGTCGGACTCATTGCATTTTCAGTTTTGCTGCACTATTATTTGTTTTTCAATTTTAACTCATTGCATGATTTTTCTTCACTTAAAACCGGATTCCTTTTAATTCTAGCAACGCTCGTTTTTATTTCTCTGATTGAATCAGCATTGAGTATTAATTTCAGATTGATTGTTTTTGTATTGGCAGTTTATCTTTCTGTTGACAAAGGAATTGAAAGTGTTGAATCCTATAAGGAGACTTTCCCGCTTTCAGAGGTTGACTGGAACCGCATTGCAACCGGAAAAGCCATGCGTGAACACGGAAGAAAAGACGCGGCCATTTACATGAATATATCCTCAAATCCCGAATTAGTGCTGGAAGCAGGTCACAATGTGTTTCCATTAAAAGATACAGCGGATATCAGAACCAGTATGGAGTTTTTTGGAAACAGTCAGGCACAATATTACCACCATCAGGGCTCACAGCTGGAGTATATTCTCGAATATGAACTGATTGACAATCAATTCAGGCTGCTTGGCCGCACAGGCATTATGAACGGCACCAACACCACCGGCAGAGCCCATCAGAAATAAAACGACTGAACTTTCTGTTCCCCCGGCTGTACTGACACCTGACAAAAGTCTTTTGTTCTCAAAGATTTAGGTACTATCTTTGTATGCAGAAAACTGCCTGCTAAAATTCTGTCTACTATGCGTTCTTCTTTATTTTTCTTCACATTACTTTTTTTGAGCCTGATATCTTTTACTCAGGAAATTGAAGTTATCACCCAGGAAAAAATTCAGGGTGTAATCACACTCATTTCTTACAGCCCCGACGGAACATTAATTGCATCCGGATCTGCAAAAGAAAATTCAGTAAAAATCTGGGACATCAATTCAGGAAAAATTATTGGCAAACTGGAAGGACATGATGCCGCTACAACCGCTATTGGATTTAATAAAGACGGAACCTTGCTCTTCACTTCTGCAAAAGATGACAAAGCGATGGTGTGGGATATTGTGAACTGGAAGCTGGTAGATTCAATCAATATCGGTGAACCTGTTTCAGAATTTGTTTGTTCTGCAACAGATCCTTCTCTGATTTATGCTTCAACAACCGGTGGTAAAGTTCTTAAATGGAATCTGAATGATTTTCAGCATCCGGAAACATTATTCAAAGACGAAATGCCAATCATGAAAATTGATGTTTCTACAACACATATTGTTGCGGGGACCAGCGGCGGAAAAGTAATTTTGTATTCGCTTGGATCAGGTCAGATTGAAAAGGCAGAAAAAATTCACTTAGCGTCTATCAAGGGATTAAAGTTTTTCAATAACGGACAAGGACTGATTTCAACCGGTGGCGGCGGACTTGTGCATTTATGGAACATCAATGATTTATCTGAAAGCAAACATTTCACTGCATCAGCCACACCAATAGTTGCTTTTGACGCCAACGTTGCAAAAAACAGATTTGTCACTGCATCACAGAATAAAGAAATGAAAGTCTGGGATTTTGAAGGCAATCTTATTTTTGAGTTCAAAGGAAGAACAGATGAAAATGAATCTTCTGAAATGGTCAATGCACTGACTATTTCTCCTGACGGGAGCACAGTTGCGAGTACAGGATTCAGAAGAACACAATCACAAAAATCACGCGCAAATGACAATGTAATAAGGGTGTGGGATATGAACAGAGGTTCTCTTTTGAAAACACTTGGCGGTTCAGTAAATCCAATTCACACATTTGATTTTCACCCGGTAAATAATGAAGTTGTTACGCTGGGTGATGACCGTACTTTGACATTCTGGGATTTTAATCTGGCTGAACGTTACGGACAATTTCAGCTGGTGGAACCAAAAAGAGAAATTCCGCCAAGAAGATTAAATTTTTCAAATGTTACCAAAGATCCTATAGGAAAAATCAAACGAATAAAAAGCGGAGCTATTATAGGAGATATAACCGGAGGAATTAAAAATACCGGTAAAGAAGTTGGTACAGCAGTGATAAAAAGAAGTTTTTCTGACCGCGAGATTATTAAATATTCTTCGAAAGGAACTTTTCTGATTACGAAACTGAACGGAGATGAAATCAGATTATACGAATTTGAAAACAGAAAACCGGTTTACAAAAGAGCACTTTGGTCCTATCAGATGAACATCAATCAGATGCTTACTTCACCGGATGAAAAATATCTTGCAGTGCTTGGTTCGGGAGATACTGCGGTTTCTATTATCAGTCTGGAAACATTTGAATTCGTTGATAAGTTGGCGACACCAGGACCAGATGCAACAAGATTAAAATATGTCTTTGAAGCAAATTCACTGGCATTTTCACCGGACGGAAAATTTCTTGCTGTTTGTTTCAATACCAGTAAAACGTATGTTTTTAATGTAGGTACATGGACGCTTGCGTACGAAAATATTCTGCCGGATAATTTAGGTTACTCAAGAGGCGCGTTTGTAAATTTTTCTGCTGACGGAAAGTACATGGTAGTAAATTCTATGTTGGGAGTAAAAAAATACAATACGGCAACATTCAGTCCGCTTGAAGCGGAAAAGCTTCAGATCAATGGCCATTCAGCACCCATGGATAAACCAAGTGATTATGCCATCACCATTTTTGATGATCATATTTATTATGAAAATCTTTTCACCAAATCTGTAGTAAAGGGAATTCATGTTTCGCCAAAACAAATCACACATATTTCCATGAGCCCGAAAGGGAAATTAGGAATTACTTTTAAAAGCGGGCAATTTATGATTGTAGATCCATCCAACGGAGCTGAAGACTTAATGATGGTTGCAGACGGTGAAAATTATATTATGAAAACGGATGAGAATTATTACAAAGTTTCCAAAGAAGGCTATGATCTGGTAACATTCCGGATTGGAAACAGGGCTTATCCGTTTGAACAATTTGACGCTGTTTTCAACCGGCCTGATTTGGTTCTGAAAAAAATGGATTGTACAGATACAGCACTCATGACGTTATATGAACTGGCTTATCAGAAACGAATTAAAAAACTGGGACTCCAGCCAAACACAAAAGTTTCACTCACAGATATTCCAACAATTAAAATCACTAATACGCTTGCTATTCCGGCAGTAACTGAAAAGTCCTCCGTATCGGCATCACTTGAAATGGCAGACAATAAAGGATTGGTTTCTTATAATGTTTATGTCAATAATGTTCCGCTTTATGGTAAGAAAGGAAAAATCATTGCAAACAAAACAACACTCAAGGCAACAGAAGAAATTTATCTGGCGCATGGTTTGAATAAAATTCAGATTTCGTGCAGAAATTCTGCCGGATATGAAAGTCTGATGCAAACAGTGTATGTTGAAAAAACCGGTGTCCAGCCTAAAAAAGATTTGTATGTAATTACAATTGGAACATCTGAATATAAAGACAGCCGTTATAACCTCAATTATGCTGTAAAAGATGCACAGGATCTGGTTGCGCTGATGTCAACAAATCCAAACGGAATATACAGCTCAGTAAAAACAAAATCACTCTTTAATCAGGATGTAACTTCAACCAATGTGGAGGCATTGAAAACTTTTCTTTCAACGTCAAAACCGGATGATGTAATTATGGTTTTTGTTGCCGGTCATGGCGTATTGGATAACAATTTCGATTATTATTTTGGTACACATGATATGGATTTTTCCAATCCTTCAGGAAAAGGACTTGCCTATGAAAAATTAGAAGGAATTTTAGATGGATTAAAAGCGCTGAAAAAAATTCTGATCATGGATACATGTCACAGCGGTGAGGTTGATAAGGATGATGTTTTCTTTGTTGAGACAACAGAAGAACAAGAGAGCAATGAAGATATTTCTTTCCGTGCCGTGGGTGATGCTGTTGTTCAAAAAGAAACCGGTGCAACACCCACCCGTCTTGCCGGAGAATTATTCAATGACCTGCGCAGAGGAACCGGTTCAACTGTTATTTCAAGTGCCGGCGGTGCAGAGTTTGCCATGGAAAGTGATGAATGGAGAAACGGTCTTTTTACCTATTGTCTGATCAACGGATTACAAAGTAAAACTGCTGATTTAAATGGTGACGGATCTATCATGCTTCTTGAACTCCAGGAATATGTTGTTTCAAAAGTAACAGCTCTTTCAAACGGAAAACAAATTCCAAACACACGTATTCAAAATCTGGAGCTGGATTTCAGATTCTGGTAATTATGGAATTAGCTGAATTGCTTTGGGTTCCTTTATTCATAATTGCCGGGTATGCCATTTTTATTCTGGTAAAAAAGCAATCAGAAGAAGACGAATTTTTTTATCTCCACAAAAATTTATCTCAGGAAGCTTTAATCAGAAGAGTAGATATCTTGGCTAAGATTCACAACCGGGATTATTCAAAAGAAAAAGAAAAAATAAACCGGTATTTTCTGGATGGAAAGCTTTCAGAGAAGGAGCTGGAGTATCTTGAAGATATTATTACACGCACATACTTTGATTATTTCAGAAAAGGTGGAACGTCTTTTGCGTGGCGGGCTTCCGGAAAATTCACTTTCATTTCACTTTTTTTATCCGGTATTATGTCGGTTGCTGTTGTAATCAGTTATGTTATGGATCGCTCACCGGGTTTTTCTGATTTTATGACAGGACTTTTGGCATCGGTCATTTTATTTCCATTCACATACATTATGGTTCTGTTTTCACTTGGGTTGTTATCATTTCTGCTGAGTATTCT
This sequence comes from Crocinitomicaceae bacterium, assembly GCA_016719925.1. Lineage (GTDB taxonomy): Bacteria > Bacteroidota > Bacteroidia > Flavobacteriales_D > Crocinitomicaceae > JADJGJ01. The sequence continues at coordinate 169,306 of JADJYC010000002.1, forward strand.
TCGCTTTGTTTTCCCTGTTAAGGGCTCTCTCCTAAGGGCTACAGTATTTTCCGAAGAATTTATAAAAGCGCTGAAACCGGGAGGAAGATCTACTCAAATTGTTTTGCCGCCATCAAGAATTTTCCCGACAGGAACCATGTTCTGATTCTCTTTTTTGTTTAGAATCAAATAATTTCCCGCAGATTTGCGCAGAAAAAAAACGCAGATCAAATTGATAATTTTCCTAAAACAAGAATTTTGCCACATGGCTCTTGCCTCTTTCCTATGCCTTTTGTCCTTAGCCCTTAAAAAATCTAAAAATAAATCCGATACTGCCCGATTGGCAAAAACCCGGTTTGATAAGTAGTTTCAATTTGTCCGGAATAGACATTGTATTGTGTCCAGAAAATATTTTTGTAGTTGGTGATGTTCTGAATATCCGCAGCCCATTCCTGCGTTACTTTTTTACCAACCATTTTAAATGCAATACGGATATCACCCCGCTGATAATTCGGATAACGCATAGCGTTGGTGTTTTGCAAGTCTCTGATTTCAGTATTGAAAAACTGACTTTCAGCCAACAGAATTTCAGTATATCTCCTGCCGCCGTTTAACGTGTACTTCACATCAAATGTCATAGAACATTGTTTCTTTTTTCCGGGTCTGAATTTAAGTTCATATCCAATCAGTGAATTAAAAGTGAAATTTCCGTTGAAAGCGGTATTATATTCTTTACCATCACTGGGTGTATATTTTGACTGATAAACAGAAGTGGTAATGAGAAAATAAAATCCTTTATCAAGAAATTTTTCCACCGTAAGTTCAGCACCGTAATTTCTTCCTTTACCGGTATTGAGCATATTGATTGGTAAAGCAGTATTGAAGTCACCGCCAAAATTTGCCATGGAAAACTGAGAGCTGTCACTGTCAACCGGCACGTCATACAAGTGCTGATAATACGCTTCAAGTTTTGCATAAATTCCGTAACGGAATGATCGCTGATAACTGAGAACTGCATGATGACTTTTACTGAATTTCACTTCTTTATTCGGATTGATCATTTCACCATTTATTTTTTCCTGTCTGAAATACATTTCCATCGGCTGCATCTGACTGTGCAAACCATACCCTAAGCTCAGTCTGTCCTTCTCAGTAAAGCTCCATGAAAGCCCTGCACGCGGCTCTGCAATGGCTTCATTATTCAAGGTTAAAATCTGTCCGTGAACTCCCAGATTGATAGTTAGTTTTTGTGAAGGTCTTATCTGATACTGACCGTAAGGCTGAATTAAAAAAGTACTCCCTTTAAAAGAGCGAAGCACGTCATATGCGCTGTCATCATTTCTGTAAATTGAATCATTCAGATTGAGAAAATAAATATCATTGTGCAATCCGATTTTAAAATTTTGTTTTGCAGAAATTTTTTTGTTGTAGTAGATGTCTGATGTCTGTTTTGAAATGGTTGAATTACTCATGAATGTCAGAAACGGATTTTCATAATTCAGATCAACGGTGTCATTGATTATAAAATTCAGACTGGTTTGCATACCAGCTGAGATATTTAAAAATGCGGTTTTTCCAAGACGTTGTTTGTGATTAATTCCAACTGCGCCAACATTGGATTTATAATAGGTATTGCTGTTATCAAGTGTAAACAAATCCGTACTGTCTTCTGCATCTTCTGCCTTTAGTTGTACCACACTTGTTCCGCCAATTCCAAAAATACTCGTTGTTCCGTTTTTATGCGGGAAATTCAGTTTGAAACTTAAATCCTGATAATCGGGTGATGCACTTGTACCAATGTTAATTCCCAGATATTGAAAAATAAAAGTGTCGAATACCGGTAACTCAATAAAAATGAAGCCTGACTGCTGTCAGAAAACGGACCTTCAGCAAGCAACTCAGCGCCGTTAAAACCAAACTGAAACATATACTCATGTTGCTCATTATTACCTGTGCGCATTTTCAAATCAAACACACCTGCCGTTGCATTTCCATATTCTGAAGGAAAAGCGCCGGTTAAAAAATCAGAATTGGAAAGCACGTTATTGTTAAGCATACTGATTGGTCCGCCGGTTGTTCCAAAACGCGCGAAGTGATTTGGGTTGGGAATATCTATTCCTTCCATGCGGAATAAAACACCTGCCGGAGAATTTCCACGAATCACAATATCATTTCTGGAATCATCAGTACCCTGCACGCCTGCAAAATTTTGTGCCATTCGCGCAACATCATTATGCGCACCGGCAAAACGGTTTGACTCTTCCACACTGAATGAGCGGATACTGACGTTGGCCATTTTATTTACCGTTTCACCTTTTTTCTCTGCCGTTATTTCTACTTCGTTCAATGAATTCACCGCTTCTGTCATTTCAATATTCAAAACCATTTCTTTGGATGACACAGCCAGGTTTTGCATTACAACAGGTTCGTATCCCATATAGGTGATTGAAACGGATTGTCTTCCAACAGGAACATTTTCCAGTCTGAACTGACCTTCAATATTTGTTACAGCACCAATCACCGGATTGGATTCAAGCAGCACAACACGCGCACCAATGATTGGTTGAAGCGTTTGTTTGTCAATAACAGTTCCTCTGATTGTTTGTGTCAGATTCTGCGCCAATAAACCAAATGATGTAATGGAAAGTAGAGTAAGTAAGAATTTCATGCTGCCTATAAATTTGCGCGACAAAAGTAGGTGTTAAATGCTAATTCTGAAAGTGTTGGAGTATAACCCTCCACTTTTTCAGGAGATATTTGTTCTTAAACGTTGTATCTGAGCATTACCAAAGATAAAATCTACCGGATTCGTGGATTTTTCTAAATTTGTTTTTCTGAAAATGTCTACAGTAGATAAGAAAATAGCGGTAATTGGTGGCGGAAGCTGGGCTACGGCTATTATGAAGATGCTTACCAATCAGAATCAGGTTGTCAACTGGTGGATGCACAATGAATCCTCTGCCACGCATATTCTGAAATACCGCCACAATCCAAAATACCTTCAGTCAGTTGAGTTTGATCTGGAAAGAATCAATATTTCAACGGATGTGAAAGAAATGATTACACCGGCAGATTATGTGATAATTGCAACTCCTTCAGCGTTTCTTTTTGACACATTAAAAGATCTTCCCAAAGAACTGTTTAAAGACAAAGTTGTTTTCTCTGCGGTGAAAGGTATCATTCCTGAAGTGAATGAAATTCCCGGTCAGTTTTATCACACGCATCTGGGTGTTCCGTATGAAAAAATCGGAATCATTTGCGGGCCTTGTCACGCTGAAGAAGTAGCTTTAGAAAGATTATCATACCTCACCATTGCCTGTCAGGATGAACGCCACGCAAAATACATGGCGTCACGACTTGAAACACGTTTCATTAAAACTACTTTATCAGATGATATTTTTGGTACTGAATTTTCAGCCGTACTGAAAAATGTCTATGCCATTGCTGCCGGAATTTGTTCCGGGTTAGGTTATGGAGATAATTTTATTTCTGTACTCATTGCAAACGCCATTCAGGAAATTGAAAATTTCATTGATGAAGTAAGTCCGATTCACCGTGACGTGAAATCATCTGCATACCTTGGTGATTTACTGGTAACAGCCTATTCAAAATTTTCACGCAACCGTACATTCGGAATGATGGTTGGAAAAGGCTACTCGGTTAAAATTGCACAAATGGAAATGGATATGATTGCTGAAGGATATTACGCAACCAAATGTGTGGTTGAAATCAATAAAGAATTTGGCGTGGAAATGCCTATTCTGGAGGCGGTTAACAACATTATCTATGAGCGAATTTCACCGGTAATAGAAATCAGATTGCTGAGTGAAAAGCTATCTTGATTCCTACATTCTGAATCAGGAAATTGATCAGGAAAAATATTCCAGGACCATTTCGATCCTGTTAAAGGTTATTAAAATATCCGTAAATCCCTGATTTCAACGGATTCATACCCCAAAAATATTCCCTAAATTCGCGGCATAATGAATTTGTTTGATCACATAGGAAGATTTATCATCATGCTCCGGTCGGTATTTACCAAACCGGAGAAGTGGAAAGTTTTCCGCAAACGCTTTTTTAATGAAGTAGATTACATTGTGATCAACTCCATTCCGCTGGTTGCATTTCTGTCTGTTTTCATGGGTGCGGTAATCAGTCTTCAAACAGCTTCAAACATGAGTTCACCCTTGTTGCCTGAATATACTATTGGTTATATCACCAGACAATCAACCATTCTTGAATTTTCTCCAACCATTATTTCTTTGATCATTGCCGGTAAAGTAGGTTCGAATATTGCCTCTGAAATAGGAACCATGCGAGTAACTGAACAAATTGACGCGCTTGAAATTATGGGAGTGAATTCAATTGGATATCTGATGCTTCCAAAAATTTTAGCTACCATGATTTTTTTCCCTTTTGTTGTGATTGTATCCATGACATTAAGTTTAATTGGAGGATGGATTGCCGGAGTTCAGAGCGGACTTTACACCACTGAAACATACGTGTTGGGTATTCAGGCTTTCTGGTATGAAGATGCTGATGGATTATATTACGCATTGACAAAAACAATAGTATTCGCATTTTTACTTACTGCTATTCCAAGCTACTATGGTTACTATACACGTGGCGGCGCACTGGAAGTAGGGCGCTCCAGTACAAAAGCAGTAGTTGCATCTTCTGTTGCAATTCTTCTTGCCAACTATGTTCTGACTCAACTTATTCTTATCTGATGGTAGAAGTTAAGAACATAAATAAATCATTTGCCGGTACGCAGGTTTTATATGATGTATCTGCAAAGTTTGAACCGGGAAGGATGAATCTGATTATAGGCGCATCCGGTCAGGGAAAATCTGTAATGGCAAAATGTATAGTTGGATTACATGAGGTAGATGAAGGTCAGGTTATTTATGACGGCAGAGATTTTTCAGCCATGAACAGAAAACAGCGGACTGAAATCCGTAAAGAAATCGGAATGCTTTTTCAGGGAAGTGCTTTGTTTGATTCTTTGTCAGTTATAGAAAATGTGATGTTTCCGCTGCGCATGTTTACCAATAAAACAGAAGAAGAAATGCGGGAGCGTGCTGCGTTTTGTCTGAACCGTGTGAATATTATCGGAAAAGATAATCTGCTGCCTGCCGAATGCAGTGGTGGGATGCAAAAAAGAATTGGTATTGCCCGCGCAATTGCCATGAATCCGAAATATCTTTTTTGTGATGAACCAAATTCAGGACTCGATCCCAAAACATCCATTGTGATTGATAACCTGATTCGTGAGTTAACGTATGAATACAAGATGACAACTATTGTTATCACGCATGATATGAACTCAGTGATGGAGGTTGGTGATCACATTATTTTTATCAATCAGGGAAGAAAAGCCTGGGAAGGAAGCAATAAAGAAATTATCAGAACAGACAACGAAGAGGTAATCAGTTTTGTTTACGCTTCCAGTTTCATGAAAAATCTGAGAGAGAAATTAATAAACAGCTAAAACAAATAACCATGAGTGAAGAAGAGAAAAAAACGTTCATTGATCCGTCTGCAATAAAAGGTCAGGTGCCTTCTGCTGCAAACGGAAATGAAGGAAGCGGAAAGAAAAGAGACGGGTTGTATATCATTATCATTCTGCTGCTGCTGCTTGCAGGAGGATATATGGGATACCTGATTTCTGAAAAAAACAAATCACTGAATGAGTGCACCAATGAAAATACTGCGCTCGTTACTGAAATGGAAGAACTCAACCTGATGATGGCAGATGAAGGAATGGCCATTGGAGAAAGTCTTCGTCAGAATTTGCAGAACATGATTTCCCAGTATGATGATCTTGAAATTCAGAATCAAACCATGGCAGACAGTATTCAGGCTCAGAAGGATAAAATTACCTCTCTGATTCAGGAACTGGATGACGCAAAAGGTGACAAAAAACACTACATGAGTAAAGTGTATATGTTGCAGAAAGAAACTGAAACATTGCGTTCAATTATGAAAGATTATATCCGCACCATTGACTCTTTAAATCAGGTGAATCAGGGATTGGTAGTAGATCTTGATGCAACAAAGGAAAACCTGAACGACATGACCAGTGAGAGAGATGATTACAAAACACAATCAGAAAACCTGACTGAAAAAGTAAACAAAGGTTCTAAACTATCTGCGTTCTCTTTTCTTACTGAAGGCATAAAAGAAAAAGGTACAGGATCATACAAAGAAACTGACCGCGCTGAGAGCTGTACACACATCCGTTCATGTTTTACTATAGGTGAAAATACAATAGCAACACCGGGGGATAAAACTCTTTATATGCGCGTGGTTACTCCGGGCGGATCAGTTTTATATACCAGCAATAATAACACCTTCAAAGCAGGTGATCAGTCCCTGTTATATTCAGATAAAAAATCTATCAACTATCAGAATCAGCAGATTGATGTATGTGTTTTCCACCGTTTGAGCGGAACCATAGAAAAAGGAAATTATGTATGTCAGATTTATTGTGAAGGTGTAATTATTGGATCAGATACTTTTGTGCTTAAATAATGAAATTCATTTTCAATTTAATTTTAGCATTGCTAACCGTAAACGGAATCTCTCAAAAAGATTCCGTTTACTTTTATGAGACAGAAAAATTCTGGGAAGATCAGAATGCGCATTATGCAGATAAAGAATCTTCACCGCTAGGCAAAAAAGCGCGCAAAGAATTTACAGGACACCTGCGTTATGAATTTAATCCTGACTACGTGATTACGGCAGGATTCCAGCGCATTGTAAATGGTGATACAGTTGTGATGAAAACTTCAGCTGACACTGAAAAATCGTATATCAAATATGCCCAGCTGCATTTCAATCTGGGAAGAAGTCATTGTCATCTCTATGTTTACCAGAGTCTTTCTATGAGAGAAATAGAAGAGTATAAAAATTATCTCTTTATACCTTTTAAAGATCTCACCAGCGGAAATGAAACCTACGGTGGCGGAAGATATTTGGATGTTCTGATACCGGAAGGCAATCAAATTGTCATCAATTTTAACCTGGCTTACAATCCATACTGCGCTTATACTGATGGATATTTCTGTCCGATTCCTCCGGCAGAAAATACGTTAAATATTGAAGTGAAAGCTGGTGCGAAAACGCCAGTGATAAGCGCCAAAGGAAACTAGTTTCTCAATACTTTAATATCCTTTTATAAACTTTTGGCTGTTCAGAAAATTCAGCTCGAGAAAATAAGTTCCGCTTTCAACGTGATTTAATGGAATTTCCGAAATTCCCTCTGGATTAAATTCTTCATAAATAACTCTGCCATTCAAATCAAAAATGATGACTGAGTTTATTTTTTCAGAAGACTGAATATTTAAATGATCGTTAAAAGGAATTGGATAAATTAAAATTTCATTGTCAGACAGCGATAATAATTCCAGATTTCCAACAATGAAATCAACAACAACGCCGCATCCTAATTCATTATTTAGCGTGAGTGTATATTCTCCAAAACAAACGTCTGACAGAGAATCCTGACCAACACCATCAGGTCCGCCCGGATTCCAGAAAAAAGAAAGATTATCATAACTGCCACCATAATTAAGGACAGTATCAATAACAACATAACCATTACAGCTATCAATTTCTGAAGGTAAACTGATATTCATAACCACCTGCATTTCGTCAACATCCGGGACATAAATGGAATCATTCAATTCACAATCTGCACTATCCACTGCGTAAAAAAAATACCAACCCGGACAAAGGCAATTTGGACACGTTCCTGTTGCCCAAGGATCCATATATATTGCACCAGATTCATCTGTCATTACAACATTCACACCTGTATTATATCCAACAACTACACCTGAAATACCAGCATCACAATAACCGGGGCATGTAGGATTCGTAAATGTGAGATTGAGTTCAAAGTCATCGCATTGAGCAACAGAACGCAAAGCAAAAAGAAAAGAAAAAAGAAATACAACCGAACCGCGCATGAAAATTCTTTACAGGTCAGACGCAATATTCAATTTTCAGGTTGCATCTATCACTCTCTTTCCAGCGTAAACGAAAATGTGGAACCAACATTTTCTGTGCTGCGCACTTTGATCGTCTCTCCGTGCGCTTCTATGATGTGTTTCACAATGGCAAGTCCTAAACCGGATCCGCCGGCATTTCTGGCACGACTTTTATCCACGCGGTAAAAACGTTCAAACAAACGGGGCAAATGTTTTTCTTCAATTCCCAATCCATTATCTGCAACCTCAACCAGAATTTTACCTTTTTTTCTGTCTGATTTATCCATATCGAGTTCATGAAAACGCACTGTTGTATTTCCGTTTTCTGATCCGTATGAAATTGAATTGTTGATAAGGTTGACCAGCACCTGATGAATTTTTCCTTCATCGCCGTTCACATAAATCGGATCATAATTTTTATTGAACCCGAATTTAATTTTCTTGTCTGTGCCTTTCTGTTCAAGTTCTTTAAACGTTGATCTGGCAAGCGCAACTATATCGAATTTTTTTCTTTTCAGTGAATGACGGTCAAACTCATATTTACTGATTTCATCAAGATCTTCAAGCAAATTGGAAATACGCTCAACACCGTGCAAAGCACGCTCCAGAAAATCTCTGTTCACTGATTCATCTTCGAGTCCTCCTTCAAGTAATGTCAGAATATATCCCTGAATACTGAAAACGGGTGTCTTCAACTCATGCGCAAGATTTCCCAGAAACTCTTTTCTGAAGGCAGCCTGCTCTTCCAGTTCTTTAATCTGAGAAGCCTGAGTAGTTGCCCAGTCAACCGTATCATCGGTAATTTTTTTCAAAACGTCTTCCGTAATTTTAAACTGACGCGGATTATCATCCGTAATTTTTTTGTTGGAAATAATTCGGTAAATCACTTTGATTTTTCTGTTAATGAATCGCTCAACAATGATCCAGAAAACCACAAAAGATATAACGGTAGTAATTAACGGTACCAGTAAAAATGTCGTGTAGCCAAATTCAACCGTACTGAAAGATTGCACAAGTATCAGCGCCAGCAAAACCAATAAACCGAGGAGCAAACTCCCAACCCCGATCATATTTATGGGTTTTGACAGGTTCATTGCAATGAATCAGATTTCCATTTAACTGTACTCAGCATTCGGTCCATATCAACCAGAATATAATCAAGTGAGGGGCGGATGCTGTCATAATTTGGTTTGACATTAAAATGTAATGCGCCGCGCATAAAATGATCTGAACTGTCAGTGAGGTAAAACTGAAACGGTGAAGCAGCGTCACCCTTTATATTGTAACGGATACCATATGTTTTATTCTCACTGTTAAGAATCTGTTCTTCTTCAATAGCATCTGCAAACTGGCTGTGTTCATACACAAATTGTCTGGAGCGCTCCAGTAATTCATTCAGATTGGTATCAACAGGAATGTAAGTCAGATTAAGGGTGGCATTAAACCGCTCCATAAAAATATCTTTCTTGTTACACATACTGTCTTTATCAATCACTGAAAAATAATCAGGCATATCAAAACTGTAAGGACAATCTGATGCATAAACTGAATAGGTTCTTTCGGGAAATTCTACCCGCAAATACCCCATGGGTTTGGGATAATAATCTTCTGATGCTGAAGAACCACAGGAAGCAACAACAACTGTAAGTGCAAGGGTAATCAGAAACAAACAATATTTATTCATCTTCTGTTTTATTTTCAGTTCGGGTGAGTTTAACGCGTTTCACTTTTCGGTTGTCTGCCGATTCTACTGTAAAAATGTAATTGCTGAAACTCAGTGTTTCGTCTTTCTTTAAAATGCGGCCCGCCTGTTCGGTTACAAAACCACCAATGCTGTCTGACTCTGCTTTTACATCTTCAAACTCTTTTCCGTCAATATCCAGTACTTTGTAAACATCCACCAATAAAGTCTTTCCTTCAAATACAAAGTTATTGTCATCCAGTCTGGAATAGGTTAAATCTTCATCGTCATATTCATCTGAAATATCTCCCACAATTTCTTCCAGTACATCTTCCAGCGTAACAATTCCAGACGTTCCGCCATACTCATCTACCACCACAGCCATGTGAACTTTTCTCTCCTGAAAACTTTTGAGCAAATCATCAATCTTTTTATTCTCAGGCACAAAATAGGGTTCACGCAATAATTTCTGCCAGTTGAAATTTTCAGATTCGTTGATGTGCGGCAACAAATCTTTCACAAATAAAATTCCTTCTACTGTATCAAAATTTTCTTTGTAAACCGGTATCCGGGAAAAACCGCAATTAATAATAAGTTGATACAACTCAGAAAAAGGTGTGGAAATTTCTGCCGTTGAAACCTCCAGACGGGATTTCATAATCTGCTTCACATCTTTTTTTCCGAACCGCACTATGCCATGAAGAATTTTCTGATCCTGTGTGTCATTTTCTTCTTCTATAGTTAATTCCAGAGCATGGGATAATTCCGTAGAAGAAACATCCACCTGCTTTGATTTAAATAAATTATTGATGACAGATGTGCCTTTTACCAGTCCCTGAATCAGCCAGCTGAAAGGAGGGTTTTGCTGAAGTAATAAATCGGCGTAGCCATAAAAAGCAAAACTGTTTTTCCATGTCTGGTTGCATAATATTTTGGAGTTACTTCACCCACCAGCAAAATAACAAACGTGATTACAATTACATCAATAACAAATTTGAAGAGAGGCTCTGTTGTATCAGCCGGAAGCAAAATAGCGGACATGTATGCACCAACAATTACAATAGACACATTGAAAAAATTATTGGCTATCAGAATAGTTGCCAGCAAATCTTTTGGTTTATTCAAAAGAGCCAGGGCATGTTCTGAAGCTTTCGAATTTATTTTTTGAATTTCCTGAAGTTCAGTTGGGCTTAAGGAGAAAAAAGAAACTTCAGAAGCGGATGCCATTGCAGAACCGCAAAGAAGCAAAATCAGCACAACACAACAGATAATAAACGGAGTTAAAGAAACACTCCAGTCAATATTCAATAAGATAAAATGCGAGGGTAAGTCCAAAACAAATTTTTTAGTTCAACATCAGAATGGCAACGCATCCGTTGGGTCATCCTTAATATCCATTGGCGGCAAATCCTTGTTTTCGATTGTAGGCGGATAGGTTTTATGCGTTTCACCGGCATTTTCATTTTTCGAAAGCATCACCATCTGATCAGCAACAATTTCTGTTGCATATTTCATCTGCTGATTTTCATCCTGCCAGGAACGCGTTTTCAGTTTTCCTTCAATGTAAACCTTCATACCTTTTTTGAGATAATTCTCAGCAATTTTGGCCAGACCTCTCCAAAGAACTACATTGTGCCAGTCTGTAATTTCTCTTTTTTCACCGGAATTTTTATCGGTAAAAGTTTCAGATGTTGCCAATGGAAATTTTGCAACAGACACTCCGTTTTCCAGATACCTTACCTCTGGGTCTTTACCCAGATTGCCAACCAGAATAACTTTATTTACCCTTCCCGCCACAGCTTTTATGTACTTTACAAATATACTATTTATGCAAACTGCAGTGTTTACTTTCCAGATATCTTATTAACAGACGGGGCATCGGGTACTTATCCAAATCCTTTATTAATACTGATGTTTCACCTTTTTTAGAAACAATTTTTTTAACAGATACAAACCAGAATGTGGCTTCAATTTTCTGATGAGAAAGAATATGTGTCAGGTGTAATTCCCGGTTAACAGAAACAGGATGCAATTTTCTGATCTGATTTTCAATTTGCTTTTCAGACTCATCAGACTCCACCATTCTGAAATCATACAAACCAGTCCAGATATCTTTTTCAGCGCGTTTTTTAAGAATAACTTTTTTACCATCCGTGATGACCAGATAGTGAAAATTTCTTTTTCTGATTTTTGTTTTACCCTGTTTAACAGGATAATTCAACGAAGTTTTATCTGCAAAAGAAAGACAAAGATGACTTATGGGGCAATGTTCACAATCAGGCTTTGACGGTGTACATACCAGTGAACCAATTTCCATCAGTGCCTGATTATGTGTTCCGGGATTTTTTGGATCAATCAGTTCATCTGCCAGCAGCTGAAATTCTTTTTTTCCGGCGGAGGAATCAATTGGTGTGTCAACTTTAAAAACGCGGCTCAATACTCTGTAAACATTTCCATCCACAACTGCGTGCGGCAAATCAAATGCAATAGATGCAACTGCCGCCGCTGTATATTCACCCACTCCTTTCAGTGACATTATTTCTGAATATGTTGAAGGGAATTTGCCTTTGTGTTTTTGCAAAACTGTCTTTGCAGCTGCGTGAAGATTGCGGGCCCGGCTGTAATAGCCAAGTCCCTGCCACAGGTTCAGTACCTGATCTTCTGATGCATCTGCAAGATCTTTAACAGCGGGGAATTTTTCTACAAACCTGTTGTAGTAAGGCATACCTTGTTCAACACGTGTTTGCTGTAAAATCACTTCAGACAACCAAATATGATATGGGTTTTTGGTTGAACGCCAGGGTAGTTCGCGCTGGTTTTGTCTATACCATTTTTGTATTGATGTCGTAAAATCCACTCTTTATATAAAAAATGCCAAGTTCTGTCTAAATTCTTTTAATACTTCAATGAATATCAGTTATTTTTGCGCTCAAATTAAACCGAATAAATCACCAAGTTATGACAAAAGCAGATATTGTAACCGAAATCGCAGATCAGACAGGAATTGAAAAAGTAGCAGTACAGGCAACTGTAGAGGCTTTCATGAACTCTGTAAAAAACTCACTTATTAAAGGTGACAACGTTTATCTGAGAGGTTTTGGTTCTTTTATTATTAAAGAAAGAGCAGAAAAAACAGGCAGAAACATCTCTAAAAATGAGTCTATCATTATCCCTGCTCACAACATTCCTGCTTTCAAACCGGCTAAAACATTTGTAGAAGAAGTAAAAGACCACGTAGTGGTTAAATAATTTTGTTGCAAAACAAATTACTTTTTCTATCTTTGACCTCCCAATTTAAAGGAGTATGTGATTAAACTTCCTGCAAAACAGGAAGTTTTTTATATAATATTAACTGATTTACTAATAATTAAAAACACTAGCTATGCCAAGCGGAAAAAAGAGAAAAAGACATAAAATGGCAACTCACAAGAGAAAAAAGAGACTAAGAAAAAACAGACACAAAAAGAAAAAATAGTCTCTGAAAGGGATTGATTTGATCTTTGTCTGTTGTCCTGGAAAGGACAAATTATTAATTGTCAAAACTTAGTGGCTGTGGCTACTAAGTTTTCTTAGTTTATCTTAAAATCTATTCTTGTGAATTTCGAACTCGTTGTTAATTCTAAACCGGGTGGAATTTGGATAGCTCTTCTGCGTGAAGGAAAGTTAATTGAACTGCACGAAGAGAAAGGGAATACAGATTTTACCGTTGGTGATATTTATCTGGGAAAAGTACGTAAAGTTGTTCCCAACCTGAATGCTGCTTTCGTAAATGTTGGATACGAAAAAGATGCGTTTCTTCATTATCTCGATCTTGGACCTCAGTTTAAGTCGCTGGATAAATTTACTCAGGATACCCTGCGTGAAAAACAAAATGTTTCAGACTTACTCTACTTCAAACCTGAACAGGATATTCAGAAAGAAGGAAAAATTACAGATGTCTTAACCTCATCGCGTGAAATTCTTGTACAGGTAGCCAAAGAACCAATTTCGGCAAAAGGACCCAGATTAAGTTCTGAAGTCACTCTGGCCGGAAGATACATTGTACTGGTGCCATTTTCAAACAAAATTTCTGTTTCCCAGAAAATTCGCGAAAGCGCTGAAAGAGACCGTTTGCGGGATATTGTAAAAAGCATACTTCCAAAAAACTTTGGTGTTATCATACGCACTGTTGCTGAAAACCGCAAAATTGTTGAGATTGATACCGATTTGCGGGATTTGCTTTCACGCTGGAAACAAATGCATACCAATCTCAAAACAGCAAAATCTCCTGCACGTGTATTGGGTGAGCTGAACAGAGCGTCTTCATTGCTGCGTGATTTGCTGAATGAAAATTTTTCACGCATTCATATCAATGACAAAGCGCTGCTTGATGAAATGAAGGAATATGTTTCTTCCATTTCTCCTGACAAGGCAAACATTCTGAAATTGTATGATGGCAAACATGACATCTTTGAACATTTCGGAATCAACAAACAGATAAAAATTCTTTTTGGTAAAAAAGTTCCGCTGGCAAGCGGCGGTTACCTGATCATTGAACATACTGAAGCCATGCACGTCATTGACGTAAACAGCGGTAACAGAAGTTCAGCCGGTGACACGCAGGAAAAAATGCTATCTCAGTGAATCTTGAAGCCGCTGAAGAAATTGCGCGCGTTTTGCGTTTACGTGATATGGGCGGTATTATCTGTATTGACTTCATTGACATGCACAGCAAAGAGAATAATAAACTTCTTCTTGAAAAACTGAAGGAGTTTATGAAACCTGACCGTGCAAAACACAGCATCATTCCACCAAGCAAATTTGGTGTGGTTGAAATTACCCGCCAGCGTGTGCGTCCTGTAACAGATATAGAAACATCTGAAGTTTGTCCAAGCTGCGGAGGCAGCGGAAAAATTCAGGCATCTATCATGTTCACAGACGAAATTGAAAATCAGCTCAATTATTTATTGCTCGACAGAAAAGAGAAAAAAATATCACTACTTGTTCACCCTTATCTGGAAGCTTACTTCAAAAAAGGAGGTTTCCTGAGATCCAAACAATGGAAATGGTATTTCAAATTTAAAAAGTGGATTCAGGTACACGCTGTCAATGAACATCAGTTTCTGGAATATCATTTTAAAAATTCCAATAACGAGTTAATTGAATTTTAAGATTTTATGAGTGATTCGCCGTCATATACCTTGATTGAAGCGAAACCTAAAATTGAATCTTATTGTGCGTATCAGGAACGGTGTGACTATGAAGTCAGGCAAAAACTTTATTCCTGGGGCCTTTCATCAGAAGATGTCAACGCATTAATTGCACATCTTATCACTCACAATTATCTCAATGAAGAACGATTTGCGGAAGCTTTCGTCAGTGGAAAATTCCGCATAAAAAAATGGGGAAGAATAAAAATATTACGTGAACTGAAAATGAGAAAAATTTCCAGTTACTCCATTCAAAAAGCGCTTGAACAGATTGATGACAATGAGTATCTGCAAACCATGCGTCATCTGCTTGAATACAAATCCAAAACCACTAAAGGGAAAAACGAATGGGATAAACAAAACAAACTCAAACGTTATCTTGCTTCAAAAGGGTATGAAACGGAATTGATTTTTGAACTGTTTAAATCAGAAGATTAAAACAGATTATTCCGGACGCTGGATTTTTACGTTCACGGCTTTTAATCCACGCTGTGCGGCTTCAATATTGAAAGTCACTGTATCATTTTCTTTGATAGGCTCAGTAAGATCATTCACGTGAACAAAATAACTTTCATTTTTTGTAATTCCTTTGATGAAACCATACCCTTTATCCGTATTGAAAAACTGAACTTTTCCGGTATGCACCTGTTCTGCTTCATCAGCAATATCTTCATAAACAGGGGTGCTTATAACAATAGAAGAAGCATCTACTTCTTTTTTCTTTTTGTTGGGATCAGGCGCAACACTTGTAATCATGCCGTTTTCATCAACATAAGCAATCATATCTTCAAAGGACTTTTTGCCGGTACTTTTTTCCCGTTCTTTACGATCAAGTTTTCTTTTTTCCTTGTCGTCCTTTTTCTTTTTGCGAATAGTTTCTTTCTCTTTTTTGTTCCAGGTTTCTCTCGATTTACTCAGTATTTATTTTTAGATGTATTAAAAAAACAGCGATTGATTTTAGGTATGACGAACCAAAGCTCGGCAACGGAAAATTTCTCCGGTATTGACAAGCTCCGGTAAAACCCACATTCCTGACCAGAATGAATTTTGAATTTGAACAGATTCCTGTTTTGCAAAGGTAGTGTAAAATTATGATCTGACCATCTATTGTTTAGGCCTTATGAAAATCAATTTGAATCTGCCTTTCTGATTTGTTCGCTCCTCAATATCAAATTTGCCGGTGGACTGAATCAATAAAGTCAGTTTTTGAAATCCAAAATTACGGGAGTCAAAATTGGGTTGTTTTTTCTGAAGAAGACTTCCCACATCACCCAAAAATGCCCAGCCGCTTTCATCCATTACATCCTGCACGGTTGACTGAATAAAACTGATCACTTTGGGTGTCAGTGATTCCAGTTTCACTTTTGATTTTTGCGTATCTTTTGTTTTGGAAGAATTTTCAGTAAGTACAGTTTGGGCAGATTTAAGAATTTCCAGATAGATGAATTTATCACAGGCAACTATAAATGGCTGCGGTGTTTTATGTTCACCCATTCCAATCACATTCATTCCGGCTTCTCTCAACCTGATTGCAAGACGTGTAAAATCACTGTCACTTGAAACAATACAAAATCCATCTACCCGCTGTGAATATAATATATCCATTGCATCAATAATCATGGCAGAATCCGTTGCGTTTTTACCGGTCGTGTAACCGTATTGCTGAACAGGAACTATTGCATTTTCAAGCAGGACTCCTTTCCATTTTCCCAGTCTTGGATTTGTCCAGTCACCATAAATCCGTTTTATTGACGGAATTCCATATTTTGCAATTTCTTCCAGCATTTCTTTAACCTGTGCTGAAGGCACATTATCACCGTCAATTAATACGGCCAGTTTTTTTTCTTTTTCCATAGTATAAAATAATTCGCCGCAGAAAAATTAATCTCTGACTCTTAATCCGGAAACAATCTCAAAAAAGTGTGTGAAAATTTGAAATAACAGAAACCCGGAGCGGGCGATATTTTATAAAGATACGGAATTTAATTTATCAGGACTCAATTCGCTCTGCGTTTCCGATTCCTAATGCATGATATAAAGTGCTAACCAAATGCAGTGTATCATCTCTGCTGGCCTTTTGTCCTGACTTGGCAATCATCCATACAGCAAGAATTATAAATGATGTCACCGGCAAACACCAGATCCATTTTGAATCGTTGCCCTGACTCAATTGTACCAGTCCGTACATCCCCCCAAAAAAAGAAATTAAACCTAACACGGCATAAGAAATTGCAAAGGTTATCCAAACAAATGCCTGCGGACCAACCGTCACACGAATCAATGTTTTAGATTTATCTAATTCATCTTTTTCAACCAAAATTCTTAATTCAGGTGACCAGAAATGCCTATACGATAATGGAATATCCAGATAAAACTGATCATGTATTTTTCTGCCTGTAACCGTTTTATCATCTTTACAAAACGCATCCAATCGTTCCAGAATTTGATCAGGACTCAACGGACTTATCAACCTGAATCTCGGTCTGATTTCTCCAAAATTGTGATGATCTTTTCTGTTAAACGGCATAATGAATAGCGCTATCCAAAATAGATCTTTACATCACATCTTCCAAAAATAAACACATGACTTTCATCAATTTCCTGTATTCACAAGACCTCACACGATATAAATCAGGATAAACGAAATTTTGTATCTTCGTTTAGCCCAATGCTTCATTGCATGTAAACCCTATCATTATGAAAGTCTCTTCCATTTATTTTCTGAGTCTTTGTTTTATTCTTTTTTCCTGCGGCGGATCAGGTGATGAGAGTGATCAGACTGATACCATACAAGCCCCTGTTGCAGATAAAGAAGAACATATTTTTGATGAACACGGAAATAAGCGCATTGACAACTATCACTGGATGCGTTTGTCTGATGAACAGAAAAATGCTGAACAACCGGATGAGCAAACAAAAAAAGTACTGGATTATCTGAACGCTGAAAATACTTATCTGGATAAAAAATTGGCACATACAGAAAGATTGCAGGATAAACTGTATGATGAAATGACTGCCCGTATTGATCCTAATGACGAGTCAGTACCTGTTTTAGAAAACGGATACAGCTATTATGAAAGATATGAACCTAATCAAGACTACGCACTCTATTGCAGAAAATCTCTGACTGATTCGGTTGAACAGATTTTATTAAACGGACCGGAAATGGGTAACGGTCTTTCTTATTTTGAAATTGGCGGATACGAAGCAAGTCCTGATAATAAATTACTGGTATATGGTGTAGACACTGTTTCAAGAAGAAACTATACACTCTTTATTAAAGACATTGCCACCGGAACAATTCACAATGACCGGATTGAAAACACCACCGGTTATGCTGTTTGGGCAAACGATAACAAAACTATTTTCTATACAAAAAGAGATCCTCAGACATTGCGTGATTGTTTTATCTACAAACATGTATTGGGCACAGATGCCTCTGCAGATGTTTTGGTTTATCATGAAAAAGATGAAACATTCAGTTGTGATGTTTACAATTCCAAATCAAAAAAATTCATCATGATTTCCTGTTATCAGACGATGTCAACAGAATATCTTTATCTGGATGCAAATAATCCTGCCGGACAATTTAAAGTTGTTCAGCCGCGGGAAAGAGGTCTTGAATATTCAGCAGAAGATTTTGGAACGGATTTTTACATTGTCACAAATCTGAATGCAAAAAATTTCAGACTGATGAAAACTCCCATTGCAAATTCAACCAAGTCAAACTGGGTTGAAGTAATTCCAAACCGGGATGACGTAATGCTTGAAGGAATTGAAATTTTTCAGGAGTATCTGGTAGTTTCAGAAAGAAAAAACGGACTTACCCAAATGCGTGTGATCAAATG
The DNA here is from genome assembly GCA_016719925.1 of Crocinitomicaceae bacterium. GTDB lineage: Bacteria > Bacteroidota > Bacteroidia > Flavobacteriales_D > Crocinitomicaceae > JADJGJ01. The sequence continues at coordinate 187,997 of JADJYC010000002.1, forward strand.
GGCAGATAAATCTGAATATTATCTGGAGTTTAATGAACCGGTCTATTTTGCATTTAACCACAGTAACCGCGATTTTAACACCACTAAAATGCGTTATAGTTATACATCTCTGGTAACACCTTTTACTGAATACGAATATGATCTTGCAACAAAAACACAAACCGTTCTTAAAAAAGACAAGGTGATGGATCCGTCATTCAATTCAGAAAATTATGCCATGGAAAGATTATACGCAGAAGCAGAAGACGGAACATTAATTCCGGTTTCAATGGTCTATAAAAAAGGCATGGAAAAAAACGGAAACAATCCTTTGCTTTTGTATGCTTACGGATCTTATGGCGCCAATACCGATCCTTATTTCAGTTCATCACTTTTAAGTTTACTTGACCGCGGATTTATTTATGCAATTGCACACGTGCGCGGTGGTCAGGAAATGGGCAGACAATGGTATGAAGACGGGAAATTACTCAAGAAAAAAAATACGTTTACAGATTTTATTGACTGTGCAGAATATCTGGTTGCGCAAAAATACACCAGCCCTGAACACCTTTATGCTGAAGGCGGAAGCGCCGGTGGTTTGCTGATGGGAGCTATTGTAAATATGCGTCCTGATTTGTGGAACGGTGTGCTTGCAGCGGTTCCTTTTGTAGATGTAATTTCTACGATGTGGGATGAAACAATTCCGCTCACAACAAGTGAATTTGATGAATGGGGAAATCCAAAAATAAAAGAGTATTATGATTATATGCTTTCCTATTCACCGTATGATAATGTAGAAGAAAAAGCCTATCCAAACATGCTTGTGACAACCGGTTACTGGGACAGTCAGGTGCAATACTGGGAACCTGCAAAATGGGTTGCCAAACTGCGTGATCTGAAAACTGACAATAATCTTTTACTCCTTCATTGCAATATGGAAGTTGGTCATGGCGGTGCATCAGGCAGATTTGAGCAGTATCGTGAAAAGGCACTGGAGTACGCTTTCTATCTTAATCTGGAAGGGATTAAAGAGTGATGTTATTTCAAATAGAATTTCATTTACTATGCTTACAGCAGCCACCTTTGCGTGCAATAATTTTCTCGCTAAGACGCTAAGGCGCAAAGAAATATTTCTAACTATATAGTTAATTTTCTGACCACTACAACAGCGACCTTTGCGTCTTTGCGTGAATTAATTTTATTGCAAAGACGCTAAGCTGCAACATTTCTACTTTCCCCTCAGCCCTTTCCAGAATGCCGGAAATTTCTCCCAAATCAGCATGATCACAAAGGCAGAAAGCAACGCAAAAATCCTGACACCATGATTACAACATAATGATTGATGGTCCATTCGAGCGCTACTTTACAACGGTAATAAAATGACCACACCACTTTTTTGGGTTCTTTTGTTTCACTGAGTGAAAAACGGATTGTGCAAAACTCATTTGACTCATCAAAATCTCCCAGATTCACACCAAGATTCTGCAGTTGTTCTTCAATTTCAAGAATTCTGTTTTCAAGATTGATATACTCATCTATTTTACCGCCCACTTTTTTGAATTCGATTAATGACTGATGTGTTTTTTCAAGTGATGCTTTACGTGCGTTCAGTTCAAGATATTCATTGGTTTTATCATTTTTAATAATCTCCTTTGAATGAATTATTCCAACATGAATCAGCTGCTCATATAAACTGTCAAACTGCTCCGGCGGAACACCAATCTGCAATTGCAATCTGCGGTCACCTTCATTCCCGTATTTTCGTTCATACTGAATAATTCCATTACTTGACTTCACTTTGTCCCGAACAAATTTTTCATCGTCTTCAAATTTGGTGGAAGCAGATTTTACTTCAGCAATTTTTTCATACTTCTGATCAACAGTAGCAATTGGTTCGGCAGTGGTTTCGTATTGTGTATCAGAATAACCATCCTTGTCAAAAAACTTTTTGTCTGAAGCAAAATTACGTTTATCACTTTCAAAATAATCAAATGTCACCTCTTCCATTGCCTCATCACCGGGCGTTAGTGTGTAACCGTATCCCAATCTGAATAAAAACAAAATCATAAACAAAGCAATCAGCAACAAAACAATATTGCGGAATCGTTTAGTAAAAATACGGTTCATAGGGTTGAATTTTGATGCAAGATAAAATTGAAATGAATTGCTCTATCATTCGCTAACATACTTTAACAAAGCATTTTATCAAACATCCTGAAAACAAGTGACAACAGCCGGATGGACATCCAACGTTTTTTATCCCAGACAAAAACTGTTCTATTTCTAAATCTGATCAGATTATTCTTTTTACATTTAATCAAAACAAATCATTGCTTATGAAATCACTTGTACTCTTCATTTCATTTTCTGTCATTATCAATTTGAATCTTTTTGCACAATCACCTGGCAATTCATTACATTTTGACGGCACAGCTGACAATGTATCAGCCGGACTTCCAAGTGTATTTACTAATATCGCAGCAAATGATTTTACGTTTGAAACATGGGTAAAACCAAACGGAGCAACAACCCAAAGGATCTTTTTTGCCCAGTTCAATTCCACAAACTTTGCATCTGTACTTCTGAATTCTTCAAATACACCATACGTTTATGTAAGTAACGGGACTTCATATGGTCTTAACACAACAAGTTCACTTACAACAGGTGTATGGTCGCATTTTGCATTTACCTGGCAGGCATCTGCGCAGACAATTCTGATTTACATTAACGGCGTTGAAGTGACCACTGCCTCGGGCGGAACCTCAAGTACAGGAGTTGATAATGCCATGTCAATAGGTAGTAAAACAGATGGGACTCAGAATTTAAATGGTGAGCTGGATGAGTTCAGAATCTGGGATTATGTCAGAACTGATTGTGAGATTATGTCTTCTATGAATACGGAATTCACAATTGCACAAACTGGATTGATTGCTTATTATAATTTTAATGAAGGTGTTGCAGGCGGTTCTAATACCGGTGTAACTTCACTGCCGGATTTTACAACAAATTACAACGGAACTTTAAATAATTTTGCACTTACAGGTTCAACATCCAACTGGTTAAGTTCAGGTGCCGTAATTAACAGCCAGAATCAAACAGGTGCAATTTCAGGATCAACCGAAATAGTTGATAGTTGCGCTGCTGATTATTTGTGGGCTTTAAACGGAACAACATACAACACCTCTGGAGTTTATACTGAAACACTGACCAGTGTTCTGAACGGATGCGATTCAATTGTTACACTTGACCTAACACTCAATTCAGTTGATAATAGTGTGACTCAAAGTGGTTTTAGTTTAACAGCGGATGAAATCACCGCAACCTATCAATGGTTAGATTGTGATAATTCCTATTCTGCACTTTCCGGTGAAACCAGCCAGACATTTGATGCCGCCTCTGACGGAAATTATGCCGTTGAAGTAACGTCAAACGGATGTATTGATACCTCCACGTGTTTTGTGATTTCAGGAATCGGATTCAATGAAAATAATAACCTGAATACATTCAGTGTTTCACCTAATCCAAGCACGGGAGAAATTCAAATCAGCATTCCTGCAAATTTTTCAACTTCTGTATTAACTGTTCATGATGTAAAGGGCAGAATACTTCAATCCATTGCTGTTAATTCTGATAATATAGTACATCTTGATTTACCTGAAGCTTCCGGAATTTATTTTATAACCTGGACTTCTGAAAATAAAACAGATCAAATAAAGGTGATCAGAGAGTAACTTCTTGGCTGTATTGTTTTATTATCTGAAACGAATTGCGTTTTTCGCAAATAGGTTTTTTGATCTTGCGTAATTCAGTTTTCAGTTTAAAAATTCTGACGGTAGTTTTGTTTCAAATAAAATTACCATGAAGATTCATCAGCAAAAAACTGCAGGAATAATTTCTTACCGGGAAAAGACTATTCATTTCGAATATCATCCATCTGAAATACGTACTGAAAACACAACCGTGCTTTTGGGCGGCGTTCTTCAGGATATGGCATCATGGAAAAACTACATACGTGAATTTTCAAAAACAAATAACGTAATTGTTGCTGATCTTCCCGGAGTTGGCAAATCAGATGTTTTGGATTCCCGGTTTGATTTTGAATTTTTAGCTGATTGCCTGAATCAGGTATTAAGTGATCTTGGAATTTCACAGGTTCATATTTTTTCTACCAGCTACTCAACAATTCTTGCATTTGAGTTTGCTAAAAAATATACATCCAAAGTTGGCAGACTGGTTATTTCTTCTTCCATGACTGAAATTCCGGAAAATCAAATGAACATCATGCTTGACTGCCTGACAGCCATTGAGAAAAATGATGTATTTGCCTTCAGCCAGTTATTTCTTTCCGGTATTGCCAACCAGCATCAGAAACCGCTGAATTCAGAACTTGTCAGTCGGGTCAGTTCTGCGGGAATCCGAAATATGACAGACATCCAGATGCAGCAGTTCAAACAAAACACGCTGCGTGTTCTCAACTACAACATGGAAAAAAATAAAAACTGTAAAATCAACATTACTCCGCTGATTTTTACGGGAGAGATTGACAACTTTACGCCACCGGCGCTCTGTAAAAAATAGGGTTGTATTTTGAAGATTACCATTTCAAAACTATTCCAGACCTGGATCATCTTTTCCACATTGGCAACAATGATTTGATTTTTTCAAATCTGATTCCGTTTTTTAATACAGGCAAATTACCATCCTTTACATCAGAATTTAAAAACTCGGCCAAGGATCTTGCCGCATAAAATCTGAAAAAGAAAAAGCGAAGCACGCTCTCGCAATTCGCTCTCACTCTGTTTTTGTGGGTCCACTTGGAATCCCTGTCTGCTTGACGCAGTCAGGCAGGGAACCAAGCACGCTCCCAACTGTGTCAAAATTATCAATGGATGAAAAATAAAAAAGCGAATCATTCTCATGACTCGCTCTCACTCTGTTTTTGTGGGCCCACTTGGAATCGAACCAAGCACCTACTGATTATGAGTCAGTTGCTCTAACCGAATGAGCTATAGGCCCAAAATGAACATACATTCATTTTATTGGGATGCAAATGTATCTTATTTATAGCAGATTTTCAAAATTTAGCCTGTATTTTTGACCATGCTTCAACCAATCTCAGCCATCATCTTTGACTTAGGGGGTGTAATTCTCAATCTGGATTATAATCTGACGGTTGAAGCTTTCAGGAATTTAGGCAAAGAAAATTTTGACCAGCTGTACGCTCAATCTCATCAGGATAAAATTTTTGACCGGTTTGAAACAGGTGAAATTTCTGCCCCCGAATTCCGCAATTACATGCGCGGGTTTTATGAAAAACCAATTTCCGATTTTCAGATTGACAATGCGTGGAATGCCATGTTGCTGGATTTGCCAAAACACCGGGTTACCTTTCTGGAAAAAATTGCAAAACAGAAACGGATTTTTCTGTTCAGCAATACCAATGAAATACATTTTGATGCTTTCAGAAAAAAAATTGCCGGCGATTTTGGTACTCCGGATCTGTTGGAATCACTCATGGAAAAAACGTATTACTCTCATTTGGCTGGAAGAAGAAAACCAAACGTTGATGCTTTTCAACTGGTCATAGATAATCACAAACTAAATCCTGCTGAAACACTTTTTATTGATGACAGCATTCAACACATTGAAGGTGCAAAAAAACTGGGAATTCAAACCATTCATTTAACAGGAACGGATATTTCTGATCTTAATCTACTTTGATTTTGAAAAATGAAAATTCAAATATTACCCGCGAATTAACCACCTTACAAAAAAATCTTTTTGATCTTTCTGCCAGAAACTCTTTGATTCAAACTGACCCTGACAAACTTTGGTTCACCGGAGATAAAAATAATCTCAAAACGGCCGGCAGTATTTTTTCCAAACAGCAATTTCTGCAAAAAGAATATGGTTTAAACACACCGTTGCTTGTGTCACTTTTTATTCGCTGGAAAAAAATAAATCAGACAAATACTTTACTTCCCCCTGCTTTGTAAACCGGCAATAATGCTTGAAAAAACGGGAAACGGTAATGTATGAAATTCAGTCTGATGAAGATGAAAAATGGATTGTTAACCCGGTCATCCGTTATGTTTTTGCAGAAGAATTTAAAATTAATTTACCGGAGGAAACAGCTATAGATTCTTTGAAAGAACTATTTCAAAAGGAGTTTAAATCTATCCTCTTCACAAATGAGTTCAATGAAGAAAACTCCTGGCAGCTCATCCAAAAAGAAGCCGTTGGTATTTTTAATTACAAAAAAGCGTCGCTCTATAAAGATTATCAATCCATTCTAAAATCTCCCGGAAAATCCATTGAAATTCTTTTGGGTGAAAAAAATGTTCCTTCAGATATTGTTTCAAAATCAAAAAAAATTCTGCCGGTCAGTGATGCCTCTCAATCAGAAGCAATAAACACAGCCCTGCATTACCCAGCCGTGATTGAAGGTCCGCCCGGAACCGGTAAGTCTGAAACGCTGGTGAATCTAATAGAAGAGCTTCTTTTTCAAAACAAAAAAATACTCTTTGTCTCTGAAAAAAAATCAGCCCTTGAAGTGGTTTACAACCGTCTCAAAAAAAATAAACTGGAATGGTGCATTGCCTATTTTGAAGGAGAAGAAAATGAAAAGAGACGCTTTTATTCCCGTTTGAAAAAAACATGGGATCTGTTTTCAGAACCACTTCCGGCAAGAACCAGTACACAACTAAATTTTGAAACCGGAAATCTGATTGATTTCTACACAGAAAAATTATTGAAGACAGACAGTAAGACAAAAACCTCCGTTCAGCAACTGCTGGAAAAACTGATTCTTTCAGATTTCTCAGAAGATGATTTAATTTATTCAGGAACCGTTCCGCCCTATGAATTGTGGAATGAAACCATTCACTTTCTGAAAAATTTTGAACTGGGAATTGTTCCCGAGTTTCAAGCCGATTCTATCAGCAAATGCGCCTTCTTTTCTTTAAACGCAGCTGTGTTCTCTGAACCTGATCCGGTCACAAAAATCAGCACACGCATTGAACAGATTGAAAAAGCGTTTGATCAGATTGAAACAGTCAGAAATAAATATCTGCTTGACTGTGATTTCAATCAGTTTATTCATCTGGCTATTGCCGGCAGTATGCTGGCCATGGTGAATAAAAATCAGCTTGACCTTTTACAACCCGATCATAAAAAACACAAACAATTTAATTCCCTTACCAAAAAATATCAGCTGGTAAAAAACAAACTGCATCAGGCTGAACTAGTCAACCAGCGCTGGATTAAAAAACCTACGGTTGCAGAAATAACTGAACTGGCAGATTTGCTTAAACAGAAAAAGAAGAATCTTTCACTTTCCACCGGTAAAAAAAGCAAATCCATTCTTCAGATTTTGAAAAGAAATTCCGTCAAATCACATGCCTGGTTTTCTGAATTTTCGCCGTCACTTTCTGTTACGGCAAAGCTTCAAATGCTGGAAGAAATCAGAACTGAATGGCATTTGCGCGGTGAGATGGAAGATCTGAAAATAAAAATCAGACATGACCTCAATATTTTAAATCCGGATACAGAAATTGATCACATTTTACAAATCAGAAACAAACTGAATACGGTTAACTCCAATGACTACATACGCATACTATCTCATGAAAATTCCATTGACCTGATTCAGGATCTTTCTGCTATTCATCCGGTAATAAACCGCTGCATGAATCTGATCCATTTTTTATTTGCTTCAAAGCTGAAAGAAAATCCAGCGCAGATAAAAAGTATTATTCCATTACTGAAAGATGAATTGTCAACCATGGAAAAATTTCAGTTTGAACTGGAGTTGTTTTTTAAAACAGATGTTCGGATTTTGAACTTTATCCATTCAAATCCGTTTTCACTTGAACAGCTCGATGCCATGGTAACGCATACGCAATTAATATCAGAAACGCGATTTGAACCGGCATTCCGGACTTTATCAGGTGATGCCTTAAAATCGCAGATTAAAAATTTCAGGCAGCATATTCAAACATTCAGAACTGAACGATCTGAACACATTTTTAGCAAACATGCTGCTATCTTTCACACAAATCTTAAATTACTTTCCACGCCGGCATCACGTCTGAAAGAAAATCAGAAAAAAACAAAATCTCAGTTTAAAGAAGCGAGAAAAAAAATTACGCATGAACTGAACAAAAAAAGACAACATCTTTCTGTTCTGGAATTATTAAAAAATCATGTTTCTTCTGTTCTGGACCTTCATCCTTTATGGATGTTAAATCCTTTGTCTGCAGGACATTTTTTACCCTGCAGTAAAAATCTATTTGATGTTGTGATATTTGATGAAGCCAGTCAGATTCCGCTGGAAGATGCCCTGCCGTCCATCTATCGTGGAGCACAATTAATTGTTGTGGGAGACAGTAAACAAATGCCTCCGTCAGATTTTTTTCTTTCAGGCTCAGAAACAAAAACATTACTGGATCAGGCAACCTTTAAACTGAAAAATGTTTCTCTCAAAAATCATTACCGCAGTGAACACCCGGCACTGATTCAGTTTTCAAATGCACATTTTTATGATTTTGAATTGTCAGCATTGCCTCCTGTAAAATCTGATTATCCAATTGAATGTATTGATGTAAATGGAGTTTTTGAAGATCAGAAAAACACAAAAGAAGCAAAATCCATTGCGCTATATTATTCAGATTTACTAAAACAAAAAACAACAGATATTGCCATCATTGCTTTCTCCAAAGAACAACAACTGGCAATTGAAAATGAAATACAGAAACTGAATTTGCCGGAAAATGAAAACCTGCTTCTCCGCAATTTGGAAAACGTACAGGGCATTGAAAAGAAAATTGTTTTGATTTCCATCGGCTATGCAAAAAATAAAGAGGGCGTTTTCAGAAAACAATTCGGACCGGTTAATACTGAAAACGGTATCAACCGGCTCAACGTGATGTTTACCCGTGCCGTTGAGAAATTAGTTGTTTTCAAATCTGTTTCATCAGCAGACTTTGGATATTCAGAAAATCCAGGAGCAGCTGCATTATGTGATTTTATTCGTTTTTCAGAAACCGGAAAAGAACATGCCGGTTTTTATAAAGAGACGCTTACCGTTTTCCAAAATCAAATTCTTACAGTTCTTCAGAAAAATAAAATTGATTTCAGATTATACTCGTCTGAATCAGGCGTTGGAATAACTTCTTTTGTTCAGCACAGTTCCAATAAAATTCTGCTGGCAGATCCCTGTACCAGTCAAAATGAAACTCATGATTTTAAAGCGATGATGAGTGGTATAATGGACCGGTTTAAACATGTAATGATTGTGTTGTCAGCAGATTATCTCAAGAACCGGAAAAAAACGGAAGAAAATGTTGTGAATTTTTTGCGGTGACGACGTCGTCCCGTTGCCGTCGCCCGCAGGCGGAGGTCGCGACCTCCGCCCACGGGCGACGGCACAGGTGACAAATTTGCCATTCCTGAAAAATGGCTACTTTTGAAATTATAAATTCAGAATAATGGCAGACAATCATAAAACAGAATCGCTTGGATTTGGAACCAGAGCAATTCACGCAGGACAACATCCTGACCCTTCTACCGGAGCAATCATGACTCCCATTTATCAAACCTCAACTTATGTTCAGGAATCTCCCGGAAAAAACAAAGGGTACGGTTATGCGCGCGGAAAAAATCCAACACGTGTTGCACTTGAAAATTGCATAGCGGCGCTTGAAGGTGGTAAACACGGAGTTTGTTTCAGCAGCGGAATGGGGTCCATGGATGCCGTTATCAAATTATTAAAGCCTGGTGATGAAGTTGTAACGGGTGATGATTTGTATGGAGGATCATACCGCATGTTCACTAAAATTTACGAGCCATACGGAATCAAATTTCACTTTGTGAATATGACCAATCCGGAAAACGTAAAAAACGCAGTCAATAAAAATACAAAATTGATTTGGGCAGAAACACCTACAAATCCAACCATGCAAATTATTGACATTGCTGCCATGTCGCAAATTGCAAAAGCCAATAATATTCTGCTTGCGGTTGACAATACTTTTGCTTCACCCTATTTACAAAACCCGTTGAAACTGGGTGCTGATATTGTGATGCACTCTGTTACAAAATACCTGGGCGGACACAGTGACGTGGTAATGGGAGCGCTGGTCATGAATGATGATCAGCTGCATGAAAAAATCTATTTTATTCTGAATTCATGCGGGGCAAATCCAGGGCCAATGGACAGCTGGCTGGTTTTACGCGGATTAAAAACATTGCATTTAAGAATGGAACGTCATTGCTACAATGGAAAAAAAGTTGCAGAATTTTTGAAAGCACATCCAAAAGTTGACAAAATATACTGGCCTGGATTTACAGATCATCCAAATCACGAGGTAGCTAAAAAACAAATGAAAGATTTTGGCGGAATGATTTCATTCACCACAAAAAATGCAACGCTGGAAAGTACATTTAAGCTTGCATCGTCATTCAACGTTTTTTCGCTGGCTGAATCATTGGGCGGAGTTGAATCATTGATCAATCATCCGGCAACAATGACACATGCATCTATTCCAAAAGCAGAAAGAGAAAAAGTAGGCGTTGTTGATCAGCTGCTTCGTTTATCAGTTGGTGTTGAAGATATAGAAGATTTGATTGAAGACCTGAGACAAGCGTTGGGGTAGATAAATTCCAATATCCAAATTTCAAATCACAAAAAAGTTTGAACATTGGTATTTGGAATATTGGTATTTGGAATTTGGAATATTGGTATTTGGAATATTGGTATTTGGAATATTGGTATTTGGAATTTGGAATATTGGTATTTGGAATATTGGTATTTGGTATTTGGAATATTGGTATTTGGAATTTGGAATTTTGGTATTTGGAATTTTGGTATTTGGAATTTGGAATATTGGTATTTGGAATTTCAGTTTCTTTTTTATCTTCGCTTCAAATAAGCAGAGATGGAAAATTGTGTGGAAGAAGGTCAGACTTTATATTATAATCTGGAAGACCGTAATTTTCAATTTGCAAAATCAGTCAGGAATTTTGTAAAAAATTACCCCGAAATGTAGTAAACATGGAAGATTCAAAACAAGTCGTCAGATCTTCCGGCTCAATTGGAGCAAACTACATTGAAGCAAATGAAGCACTGAGCAAAGCTGATTTCATTTACCGAATAAAAATCTGTCGCAAAGAATCAAAGGAGACAACTTATTGGATCAGATTAATTCAGGAAACAAATGACTCAGTTTTTCATAAAGAATGCTCTTCTCTAATTGCTGAATCTTTAGAAATCAGAAAAATATTTGCTTCCATTTGTGCTAAAACCAACTTGCCTAACCGGAGGACTTAAAGAATTTCCCGCCGAGATTGAGATATTAAAAAGCCTAAATTTGCCCTATATTTGGAAAATGAGAAATATTGGAATTTTGAATTTTGATATTGGAATTTTGAATTTTTGATATTGGAATTTTGAATTTGGAATTTTGATATTGGAAATTACATTCTAAACTTTAGACTTTTTAAACTATGACGATTCCCGAAATAACCCCAAAACAAGCACTTGACGCAGTAGAAAACGGCAGCGTTTTTTTTGATGTGCGTGAAGATTATGAAATAGCCGAAATTGCGTACGATATAAAAAACAAAAAAGAAATTCCGCTGGGAGAAATTCAAATGCGTTTGAATGAATTTCCAAAAGACAAAAATATTATTGTGGGCTGCCGCAGCGGAAAAAGAAGTATGCAGGCTTGTATGTTTTTAAAGATGAACGGATATGAACATGTTCAAAATTTACAGGGCGGAATTTTAGGCTGGACTGAAGGGGGAAATCCGGTGATTCAGGGATAATACATCTACAAATCTGTCTGAACGTTCTAAAATAGTTTTCATCACCGGTGTGTCTTCCGGAATTGGACTTGCGCTGGCAAATGAACTACTGAAAAACAATTTTACCGTAGTTGGAATAGGCAGAAAAAATTCTATCCGTCATCCAGATTTTTCATTTTTAGAATTGGATCTTCAAAACCAAAAAGAAGTATCTGAATTCAGATTTCCTGAGACACCATTCTCTGAAGTTTTACTCATTAATAATGCCGGAATCATTGGTGATATTCTTCCTGCAGGAGAATTAAGTGCAGATCATTTTCAACGTGTAATGCAGTTCAATACAATTTCACCTCAAATTCTTATCAATCAATTTATACACACTTATCTTCCTGAAAAAATAAAATTCATGTTATAAATATTTCAAGCGGCGCAGGCAAAAGACCAATAGATGCCTGGTCAGCCTATTGTTCCTCTAAAGCGGCATTGGATCTTTTTTCTGAAACTGTGAAATCAGAAATGAAACAACGGGGAGTAGAAAAATTTAATATTCACTCTATAGCTCCGGGTGTTGTTGATACTAAAATGCAAAACCAAATCAGAGCCGCATCACCTGAAAAATTTTTAGCCAGTGCACGTTTTCATCAATTAAAATCTGATGGAGAATTAATATCTCCTGATCAGGTGGCAATGAAAATTTTACAATTGATAAATTATCCGTGCAGTATACCAAATTGTGTCATCAGCTTGTCAGACATTTAATAATTCTGTGATTTTTCAAACAAAAGCACCGCTTAAATCCACTCAAATTACAATTCCGCCACCCGTCAAAAACGGTTCAATCAATAAATCAACACGAATAAGATATTTTTATACAAGTCAGATTTTAATGTCGTAACTTCAAAACCTCAAAAGCAAAGACATGAAAAAATTTGGCTTACTCCTGATTGCCCTTATCGGGTACTCTTCAACTTTTTATGCACAACAGGGATGGTGTGGTACAGACGCCCAGCTGCAAAAAACATTTGCAGCAAACCCGGAACTCATTAATGAATTTATTGAACACAACATCCGCATTTCAAGCGGACAGATTCAAGGTGCCGACCGTTCTGATCCAATTATTATTCCTGTAGTAGTTCATGTCATTCACGATAATAGTGTCGGCAATATTTCTTATGATCAGATTTTATCAGGAATTGATATGCTCAATGTTGATTACAACCGGTTAAATGCTGATACCGTTGACACCAGAAATACAACAGAAGCTCCATTTGAACCTCTTGCAGTTTCTTTTGACATTTCATTTGCTCTTGCAAAATTAGATCCCGATGGTAACTGTACCAACGGTGTAGAAAGAAGAAATTCACCAGGTGCCACTTACAACGCCGGAGAGAATGCGAAATATTATTCCAGCGGAGGCTTAGATGCCTGGCCACGCGACCAATATTTAAATATCTGGATTGTTAACTCCATTGAAAATGATGGTACTGCAGGTGTCACATTGGGTTATGCGCAGTTCCCTCAATTTGCTGATGATGGTTACGGAGTAATTATCAGACATGATTCGTATGGAACTGTTGGTACCGCTTCAGGTGACAGAACTCTAACCCATGAGGTGGGACATTGTCTTGGTTTGCTGCATACTTTTCAGGGACCAATTTGGGGAGCAGGTACAGGTTGTCATAGTTCAGATTGCGGAGCTGCAGGTGATTTTATCTGTGATACGCCACCGGCAACTGAAGCGCATTGGAGTTGCCCTGCCGCACACAACTCATGCACCAGCATTCCTACCAATGATCCATTCGGATTTGATGCATACGATCAGTGGGAAAACTACATGAGCTATGCGCCTTGTCAAAATATGTTTTCACAGGGACAGTATGATATGGTTAGCGGAAATCTGACTGATATTAATTTTCTGGCAGATCTGGTTTCACTCAGCAACCAAACTGCAACAGGAGTTTTATTACCCGAAGTACTTTGCGAAGCAGCATTTTATTCCGACAGACAAACTATCTGCGCCGGAGAAACTGTAAACTTTTTTGATGACTCCTATTTTAATGTGACAGGATGGACATGGACTTTCACCGGCGGAACTGCAAGTTCAACTACTGATCAGAATCCTTCTGTTGTTTATAATACACCGGGAACCTATGACGTTACACTGCAGGCAACCGATGGTATTTCAAATGTAAGTACTACACTGACAGATTATATTATGGTATTGCCTGACCCGGGTGATTTGCCCCCTTACAAAGAGAGCTTTGAGCAGGTTACAACCATACCGGATAACGACCGCTTTTTTGTCATGGATGGAAATGGAAGCGGCAGCTGGGAATTAACTAACAGCGTGTCTTACTACGGTGATCATTGTGTTTATATAAATAACCATGGTGTAGATGATCAGTCAACTGATGAGCTCATTTCCGGTACCATTGACCTGAGCGGAGTCGATGCCGCTGATGATATTGTTTTCACATTCCGTTATGCATACAGACAGAGAACTTCTGCTGATGATGAATGGCTGCGTTTTTATGTTTCAAAAGACTGCGGTGAAACCTGGTCTCCACGAAAAAATATTCACGGTGCAACATTAGCAGATGATCAAAGTCCGGTTTCAGCTTCATGGGCACCCGCTGCAACGTCTGACTGGGTAGAAGTTTCTGTTACCAACATAACCACTGATTATTATGTGAGTGATTTCAGATTTAAATTCACCTTTGAAAATGATGGCGGAAATAATTTTTATCTGGACTACATAAACATGTATCCTGAATCAATGACCGGCTTAATCAATGAAGGAAATTTTGCAGGATTATCTGTTTATCCAAATCCGGCTTCAGATCAGATTATTCTTTCATTCAATATTGCAAACCAGTCTGAATGTTCAGCCGTCATTATTGATGCCATGGGTAATATCGTTGGAGAAATTTTTAATCAATCGATGAATGCAGGTAACCAGCAGTTTGTTTACAATACTTCTGACTTATCAGCAGGTGTTTATTTTATTCAGATTACTGGTGATCAGCAAACAGAGACACTCAAACTTATTTTAGAATAAAAATTTTATGAGAAATACAATTGCAGCCGGCTTACTTGCAATTTGTATCAATCCAGCAATCAGCCAGGAAAACTGGTGTGGATTTGATGCTCAAAATACAAGACTCAATCAGGAAAATCCAGGCAGAGAACTCACTATTCATGAACAATTTCTGCGGGCCAGTCACGGCAATTCTTACATGGTTGACCGCACAGATCCCATAATTATTCCTGTAGTTGTTCATGTTATCCATGATGGTGGTGAAAGCAATATTTCTGTTGAACAGATACTAAGTGGCATTGATATGCTGAATGAAGACTTTAACCGGTTAAATGCAGATACAATAAATACCAGAAATTCAGCAGAGGCTCCTTTTCTTCCCTTTGCGGCAGATGTCGGAATTCAGTTTATGATGGCAAAAATTGATCCGGACGGAAACTGTACAAACGGAATTGAAAGAAGATATAATCCGGGTATGACAAATAATGCTGACGATAATGCAAAACATTATAATCAGGGTGGTTTGGACGCATGGAACAGAAATAATTATATGAATATATGGATTGTAAATTCCATTGAATCTGATGGAGAAGGAACAACACTTGGCTATGCTGAATTTCCATATTCCGGGGGTAGTTCAAATTATGGGGTTATCATTCGTCATGACGCCTATGGTACAGTTGGAACTGCTTCAGGTGACAGAACTTTATCACATGAAATTGGTCACTGTCTTGGACTGATGCATACTTTTCAGGGCGGATGCCACTCAGATGATTGCTCAGATAATGGTGATTATTGCTGTGATACACCTCCTGAAAGTGAAGCACATTGGTCATGTATGACCTCACTGAATTCATGTGATGATGTGCCTGTTAATGATATTTATGGTTTTGATGCCAACGACCAGTGGGAAAATTTTATGAGTTATGCGCCATGTCAGAACATGTTTTCAGAAGATCAGAAAGCAATTATAATGTTCAATCTAACAGACATCAATTTTCTTGCAAATCTGACATCACTTGCCAATCAGGCTGAAACAGGTGTATTGCTTCCGGAACAACTTTGCAAAGCTGAATTCACATCTGATGCAACAGTAATTTGTGTGGGATCTTCTGTACAGTTTTTTGATCAGTCATATTTTAATGTAACAGGCAGAACATGGAATTTTTCTGGTGGATCACCCGCAAGTTCAACAGATCAAAATCCGGTTGTCACATACAATACACCGGGTGTGTATGATATTTCTCTGGAAGTTACTGACGGATCATCCAGTGTTACAGAAATTGCAAATGATTATCTGATTGTTTTATCTGATCCGGGTGAAGCATTGCCTCATGTGGAAGGTTTTGAATCTTTCACAACATTCCCTGACAACACAGCATATTTTGTTCAGAATGACAATGGCCAGGATACCTGGGAAATTACGGGTGAAACTTCTTACACCGGCAGCCAGTGTGTTTGGATCGATAATTTTGGAGAGAATGACGGAAGCTCAGACGCTTTCATTTCAGGAACTATTGATCTGAGTACAGTTGACCCGGCTGATGATATGGTATTTACTTTTAAATACGCGTATAAGAAAAGAACATCTGCCAATGATGAATGGCTGCAATTCAGTATCTCAAAAGATTGCGGACAATCCTGGTCTATCCGTAAAAATCTGCATGGTGATCAGTTGTCAGAATTTACTCAGATATCTCCCTATGAACCATGGACAGCGGAAGAATGGACAACAGTGAATGTGACCAATATTACATCAGATTATTACACATCTGACTTCAGATATAAATTCACTTTCAGAAATGACGGAGGAAATAATATTTACATTGATCACATCAATTTATATCCTGAATCAATGACTGAAATTTCAGAAGAAGAAAATGAAAACTTGCTGCGTGTTTTTCCAAACCCGGTAAACAATTCATTAACGATTCAGAAATACTTTAATGGTATTGTTTACGGCACAATTGTCATTGAAAATCTGACAGGGCAAAAAATTATGGAAGTCTATAACGGAGAAATGAATCACGGAACCAACGAATGGAATCTGAATACATCAAATCTTCCGGCAGGAATTTATTTTGTAAAAATCTCCACTGAAAATGGAATTGAGTCAATCAAAATCATCAAAGAATAAATCATGAAAAAAAGCAAGAATTTATTGAAAACCATATTGCTTGGAATATTTGGATTTCCAGTTATTTTTGGTTTCGCTCAGCACGAAGTACATCCCTGCCACACCAATGAAAAAATGGATGAACTTAAAGCTTCAGACCCGGCCATTGCATTGGATATGGAGCAATCAAGAACTGAGCTGGAGGAATGGACGGCAAACTTTATTGCCAATCAATACAGTCCAAACGACCGTTCTGCAATTTATACCATACCGGTTGTTTTTCACGTGCTGCACACAAATGGCCCTGAAAATATTTCAGACGCACAAATTTATGATGCACTGCAGAACATGAATGATGATTTCAATAAATTAAATTCTGACTGGCCTTTAGTCAATCCTGCTTTTTTAGGAATTGTTGCAGATTGTCAGATTGAGTTTGTTCTGGCCCGCAAAAAAAATAACGGATCATGTACAAACGGAATCACCCGCACCTATACGCAAACTACGCATGCTGATTTAGATGACGACCAGGTAGATGCAGTTTATGCTGAGCATGGAAACTGGCCGGGTAATAAATACCTGAATATTTTTGTGGTTGCTGAAGCAAGCGGTGCAGCCGGATACACACAATATCCTGCCAACTGGAATGCAACCAGTATGTCAAACGGAATTAAAATTCTGCACAATTATGTTGGCAGCATTGGAACTAGTAATGAAACAAAGTCAACAGCACTCACACATGAAATTGGTCACTGGTTGAATCTGGCACATTGCTGGGGTGACTCCAACGAACCAGGACTTGCTGGTAATTGCAGTGATGACGACGGTGTTGCAGACACACCAAACACAATTGGTTGGACCTCGTGCAATACAAGTGGTATTTCATGCAGCTCTTTAGACAACGTTGAAAATTTTATGGAGTACTCATATTGCTGCAAAATGTTCACTCAGGGACAAAAAGCAAGAATGCATGCAGCTCTTGAATCCAATACCGGAGACAGAGATAATTTATGGACACCTGCTAACCTTTCAGCAACCGGCGTCAGCACGCCTGAAGTGCTTTGCGCTGTTTCATTCACTGCTAACATTCTGGAAATTTGTCCGGGTGAAAGTGTGACATTTACAGATCAGTCGTACAATCTGGTAACAGGTCACAGCTGGTCATTTCCCGGTGGAACACCTTCAACCTCCAGCAGTGCTAATCCAACGATTACATACAACACGGCCGGAGTTTACAATGTTTCTCTTCAGGCTACTGATGGTTCGTCAACACTGACCAATACTAAAACAAATTATATAGTAGTTATTCCAGAAGTGGGTGACCCTCTTCCTTATTTTGAAGGATTTGAAAATTTAAGCACGTTTCCTGATTACGATCGTTTTACTATTCTGGATGAAGATGGAGATGAGGAATGGGATATTACTTCCGGCGCATCTTATGGCGGAAATAATTGCGTGTATCTGAAAAATTCAGGTACAGTGCAACAGGGACATTGGATGCTTTTATGTCTGGTCCAATTGATCTAAGCGGAGTAGATCCGGCCGATGAAATAATTTTCAACTTCAGATATTCCTACAGAACAAAAACTGCCGGTACCGATGAATGGCTTCGTTTTTATATATCCAAAGACTGTGGTGAAACGTGGGTACTCAGAAAAAATATTCACGGCGATGCTTTAGGTAACATCACTGCAACAGGCTCCTATTTTCCACCTGACCAATCAGCGTGGTATCCTATGGTATCCGTAACAAATATTAATTCTGATTATTATGTTTCCAATTTCCGTTTCAAATTTGAATTTGAAAATGATGGCGGAAATAACATTTTCATCGATAATATTAATTTGTATCCGCAATCTATGACTGAATTAACTGAACAGGAACTGGTATCCGGATTAAGTGTTTATCCAAATCCTGTTACAGATATGATGAATATACAACTGAACGTACCAAAAACTGCTGAATATAACATCACGGTTCTGAATACGCTGGGTGAAATTGTTTCAGTTGTTTATCAGGGTGAACTAAAAGCGGGTGATAATTTACTTGGTTATTCCGGAACTGCTCTTTCAAAAGGAGTTTATCTGGTAAGAATCACCAGTGAAGGAACATCTTACACTACCCGGTTTGTGAAAAACTGATTTAATGATTTTAAATAAAAAGCCGTCTCCGGCAATATTGGGACGGCTTTTTTTATAAATAGGTATTTCCTGAGTCTGCAAGAATTTTTTCTGCACTGTACTTTTCAGGTTTCTTTCTGCCGAATGTGAGCAAATAGATTACAATGAGAATTAATATGCCTACGGCAACAGCAAAAATTACCGGAATGCGTTCAGGTTTATTATCGTAAATCATCATTCCTGCCAAAGCTCCAATCATTACACCAAATTCAAGACCCATCCACATAGTTGAAAGCCCTCTTCCTTTTTATCAGGGTTTGCCAAATCCGTTGTCCAGGCCATAATGGTTGGAGATATAATTGCTGTTCCAACTCCGTACACAAATCCGCTGAAAAAGAATAATGACTTACTGTCAACTCCAATCATCAGAATTGTAGCCGTTGCAAAAATGGATACTCCAATTAAGAGAGATTTTTTTCTTCCGATACGGTCCGACAATCTTCCTGCAAGATATCGCACAACGAGTCCGCTCATCATGTGAGTAAAAAAGAATGCTCCTTTGTTTTCAATATGTAATGCAGGAGAAATTTCAGGAATAAGCAAAAAATAAAATCCGGTACAGATAGTAATGAGACACATTATTGTGGCAGGCACCATTACTTCAGGAGCTATGATTTCTGACGGTCTTGGAATAATATCGCTCCATGTAAAATTGTCTTTTCTCGGTTTTGTTTCTTTCACATTAAACATAAGCATAAGTGCAACCAAACCAAAAATTGCAACCGCATAAAACACTCCCTGCAGATCAAACAAATATTTTATTGGCTGACCCAAAATCTGGCCCAGACCAAATCCAAGAGAGATAGATATTGAAAAAATTCCCATTGCTTCACCACGCATGTGTTCAGGAATGAGATCAGCAGCAAGTGCTGAAGCTCCTGTTGGCTGAAATCCAACACACAAACCATGAAACATTCTCAGAATAAAAAAAGCAGAAAATACTAATGCATACGGATAAAAGAATGCGGCGATGATACTGAAAATAATTCCAAGATTGATTACAAATTTCCTTCCGGCAACATCCGCCATTTTACCGCTCAGCGGACGGAGCAGCATAGCAGTAATTGTCCATGGCACAAGTACAGCCCATTTATTTTTTGATTCGTTTATAGATTCCAGAAACGAATTGAGTTCAGGCAAAATCAAATTGAAACTCAGAACAAATAAAAGTGTGGAGGCACAAAGGAACCAGAAATCTCTTGGCAGTTCTTTCATCAGAAGTACAAAGGTACTGGATAAAAAAAGAAAAAGCCTCCTGAAGTTCAGGAGGCTTTTCAATATGTTAAAGTGAATTATTTACCTTCTTCTTCACCTTCAAAATCTTCATCCTCTTCAGGGTCAACGATTCCGTCATAATCTTCATCTTCATTCGGATCTGTAATTGATGTTCCTCCATCACTTGAAGTTGATCCGGTAACCTCAACACCATCTTCATCTGATTTGGAAAGGTAACCGTCACCTTCTGCCTCTTCAGCAGAACGGTTGGTTGGATTAACAAAAGGATCTTCAGTCATAACAGGTTTATCACATTTCTCACAGGCAACAAATGCCAGCAGAACTGCAAACAAACCAACTATTTTTAATCCTTTTTTCATCTTTCAATTGTACAGAGGACACCCCTGATTAAATCAAATTTACGAATAAATCCTGCACGAAACAAGTATTTATGGCAAGAAAATTATTCTATATCACTTTTTGGCACGAATATTTTAATTATAACCTTGGTTCCCAGTGACTTACATTCTTCATTATTTATTTGAAATGGTCCGATTATCATCAGGTTTTCTCCGGTAAGTTTTCTTAAAAGGTCTATCCGGCGATTGGTTATTTCCATTCCCATCGATTCATGGTTATCATCCGTTTTCCTGTTTTTCTTTAAAGCCAGACTTTCATCAATACCAATTCCATCATCAATTACTTCAAAAACCAGAAAATCAAATTCCATGTATATTTTGAGTTGAATTAATCCTTTTCGTTCAACCGGCAATACTCCATGAATTATGCTGTTCTCAACAAATGGCTGCAAAATCATACTTGGAATTTCAATGGCATCTGTTTCAATATCATCATCAATATCTGTCACATAATCAAACTTGCCTTCAAAACGCATTTTTTCGAGAGAGAGATATAATTCGATGCGTTCAAGTTCTTCTTTCAGCGTAACAATGAAATTATTTGCCTGCGAACTATCCAGGTTTTTACGGATCAGTTTTGCAAAACTTGTCAGGTATTTATTCGCTGCCAGTTTATTTGAACTATTAATAAAATATTGAATTGAATTGAGAGAATTAAAAATAAAGTGCCGGTTCATGCTGGCATTGAGTGATTGCTGTTCCAGAAATAAAAGACGGTTTTTAAACTCGAGCCTTTCGTTTTCCTGCTTTTGAGTGATTACTTTAATGCGTGCTCTGAAAATTAAAATCAGAATAATTATACCTCCCGCAATGATTAACATAATAAACCACCAGGTCAGCCAAAAAGGAGGCAGAATAATAATATGCATTCTGGAAATTTCAGACCAGTTGCCGGAAGCATTTATTGCTCTTACTTCAAAATCATATTCTCCGTGAGAAATGAATGAATAGGTAGCATAATTATCCGAAGTTAAAGGCGACCAAAATTCTTCAGCACCCAATAATCGATATTCATATTTCACTCCCTGCGGATCTTTCAGATTAATACCGATAAAATCAAACGTGAGATGATTTTTATTGTAAGGAAGTGTAATTGATTGCGGCACTCCTGTTTCATCATCTATCAGATTATCAAATGCACTGTAATCGAAATCTTCCATAAACAACCTCACCCCGGTTATAATCATTTCCGGTTTTCTGAATCTGAACAAATCATCATTCATTGAAGGATTGATTCTGACCAGTCCCTCAGATGTTCCTACCCAGATAAAATTATCATTGTCTTCAAACAATGCATTCTGATTACATTCCAATGTTATAAGTCCTTCTGCTTTACCAAAATGATTAATCGAGAAATCATTTTCACCTTCTTCTTTCAGTAATATCTGATACACACCATTCATAGTTGAAATCCACATATCCCCAGACTGATCACAAATGATTCCGAGAATAGTTTTTGATTTTGAATCTGTTCTGTCAAGAACAAACGGAAAAATTCCACCTTCTTTTTTTAGTACAAAAACACCCGAACTGTTTGTACCAATCCAAATATTACCAAGCTTATCCAAAGCAACCGTCTTCACATTGTTTTCCGGCAGTTCAATAATTTTATAATTACCTGAAAGATCTGACTTGAACAAACCCGTATTGGCTGCAATATAGATCACCTCATCATCCAAAATCATTTTATTTACATCCAGATCTGAAATAAATGATTTCTGACCTGTTTCAGAAATTTCAACTATTCCGTCAGCGCCGCCGGCAAGAAAAGTTGAATCATTCAGGTAAATAAGACTTCTTATTTTTGAGTTGATTTTTCCGGCCGGATGATCTGATAATATAATACCGTTACCCAGCACATCTATTCCTTCCGAAGAACCGATAATACATTTTCCGTCTCGTGTATTTAATGTTATCCAGATAGTAGAATTTTTCAGTTCAAGATTCAGAATTTTAATAGATGTTTGAAGGAAATCTTCTGACCAGATTGTGACACCTGCATCATAAGTTCCAAAATAATATGTACCCCATGATCCTGTGAAATACTCATAACGGCATCACTGCTCAATCCATCTCTTTTTGTGAAATAGGTCACTGATTTTCCGGTGAGTTTAAACAATCCTTTTCCGTCAGAACCCAGCCAAATATTTCCTTCCCTGTCTATATATGCAGAACGGATATTTTCAAAATTCAAACCATTATTCATGGTATAATGATTGACTTCTCCGGAGTCTATTTCAATGCATCCGTTTTTGGTTGCGCAGACAATTGAATTTCCATTTGCATGTATTGCCCGGATTCTGTTTACCGGCAATTTGTTTTTTTTGACAAGAGCAGTTTCAAGATGGAATTGTATCAGACCGTCACCGTAAGTAGAAATTAGTAATTCGTTGTTTCTGAAAACAAGATCTGAGATATTGATTGAATCAAATTCAGCATTTTCAAATCTGACAAACTGATCGTTTTTATACTGAAACAGACCCGATTTGGTTCCGCAAAAAAGCACCGAATCACCTGTATTCACAAGTGATCTGATTGAACCGAATTTTTCAGCATCATCTTCAACAAAAACAAAATCAGAATCCCGGAATACAATCAATCCTTCATCTGCTGCAATGAATAATTCTCCTTTAATTTCACAAAGATCATTGATGCGGTACTCGGTATTTAATGAATCTGAAAACGGGAATGACTCAAAAGTACGGTTAGAATATTTAGCAATACCTTTTGGAGTTGCTATCCAGACTTTACCATTTTCATCCAGATATATTTTATCGATTTCATTATCCGGCAAACCATCATCTGTAGAAAAATTGACAAACTGAATTCCGTCAAACCTGGACAAACCGGTTTCAGTACCAATCCAGAGATAACCAAATCTGTCCTGCAGAATGTCTGTTACCTGCGACTGAGGCAAACCGTCTTCAATGGAATAATTGACAAAATTGAACTGCTGGGTATAAGCTGTTATACCGACAAAACTCAAAAAAAATGAAAAAAGTAAACCTCTCACTAAAGTGATTTGATTGTTTTGACAAAAGAAGAAACACGGTTGCGTGCTACCGGAATAAGTTTTCCGTTATTAAGAACAGCAAAATGCCCGTCTTCATTCACATATTCTTTAAGAAAATTCAGATTGATAATATATGATTTATGAATGCGGTAAAAAATAGATGGATTTAAAATTCCTTCATACACCTTAAGGGTGCGGGTATCAAGATATCTTTTTCCATCTGTAAAATGAATCATGGTACAATTTCCTGACGCTTCCAGATAGATGATTTCTTCAATATCAACCAGTTTTATTCCCTTGGTGTGAGAGATTGCAACTTTGTGACCATAACCCTGCGTATCCATTGATTTGGAAAGGTTACGGATAGATTCAAAATACGTGTCAAAATTTTCTGGATTTTCACTGAAAGATGTCTTTGATTCTTTTACTTTTTCTATTGCCTGCTGCAAATCTTCAATATCCACTGGTTTCATGACATAATGAATTGCGTTTGCATTAAATGCTCTCACGGCATAATCCTTAAATGCGGTAACAAAAACCACCAGAAAATTTCTGTTTTCAATACTCTCCAGTAAATCAAAACCTTCTGAACCGCTTGGCATCCGTATATCAAGGAATACCACATCGGGTTTTAACTCTTCAATCCGGAGTTTAGCATCTCTTATATTTCCAGCATCACCGATTACATCAACATCTTCACAATATTCTTCCAGTAACATGGTCAGATTTTTTCTGGCCAGATCTTCATCATCAACTACCAATGCACGTAATTTCATAAAATCCTTTTTTTAATTTTTACCAGCAGTTCAACTGTCCTTCAAGCACAATTCAGCATGCACCGATAATTCAAGTAAATATATAAAATAGTAACGTAGTACCGCCGACCGTAAAATCTGAAATACACACCGTTCAATAAGAAATCAGCTCATTTTAGTTTTTTCCTGAATCCAACAGGATATTAAAGAAGTAAATTAGATTCGGTTTAATACTTTGCTATATGATTAAAAATTTACACTTGGTTTCTGCTTGCAAAATCTGGATTTTTAACGACAACGGAAATTAATCATCCGGATAAAAAAAGAAAAGGGGACAATTTGAATTGTCCCCTTTTCTTTTAAATAATAACTATTATTCCATTCCTCCTTTGCCGCCACCGGTAGTTGTTCCGCCACCAGTTGTAGTTGTTCCACCGCCTTTTTCCTGAGTTGTGCC
Source organism: Crocinitomicaceae bacterium (assembly GCA_016719925.1). Lineage (GTDB taxonomy): Bacteria > Bacteroidota > Bacteroidia > Flavobacteriales_D > Crocinitomicaceae > JADJGJ01. The sequence goes on from JADJYC010000002.1 coordinate 212,973, forward strand.
ACCACCAGTAGTGGTAGTTCCACCTCCGGTTGTTGTTGTACCTCCACCTCTTATCGGATTAGTAACTGTACCGCCGCCGGTTGTAGTTGTTCCACCACCAGTTGTGGTAGTTCCACCGCCGGTTGTTGTGGTTCCACCACCCGTAGTTGTACCGCCGCCTTTCACCGGATTAGTTACTGTTCCACCTCCGGTTGTGGTTGTGCCACCACCGGTTGTGGTTGTTCCGCCGCCGGTTGTTGTGCCACCTCCGGTATTGTTTGTGCCACCTCCGGTATTTGATGTACCACCACCGCGTTCAGGATTTATTGTTGTACCTCCACCGGTATTTGTAGTTCCGCCGCCAGTATTAGTTGTACCTCCTCCGGTTGTTGTACCTCCTCCATTGGTTGTTCCGCCATTTACATTTCCTTCTTTTCCGGTTCCAGTATTTATTACCTGATTGTAAGTAATAGTATAAGATGCCGTTGCAGATTTATCTCCGTTCACTGCATCAACTTTAACTGAATTTGCGCCGCTTCGCAGACTCAATACTGCAGTTATTTCCTGTGTAGAAGTGCTATAAGTAAATCCTGTAAAATTTAAACCGTTGAACGTTATTTTAATATCTGATTTTGCATTGATATTAGACACTCTGGCTTTAAACATGTAAGTTGAACTTGTTACTGTTTCTGATCCTCCTGCCGGTGCAATGTTTGTAATTTGCGGCTGCGGATTTTCACGGATAACTTCATTTCCGGTTCCGTTTGTATTGGTTCCATTTGTGTTTGTTCCATTATTACCTGTACCGTTTGTGTTTCCGTTATTACCATTTGGATCAACCGTTGTTTTTGGCTTGTATGTAATGGTATAAGTCGCTGTGGCAGATTGATTTCCGTTCACTGCAGTGACTGTGATAACAGTTGCACCTTCAGCAAGATTCAAGGTTGAAGTAAGTTCGCGTGTTGAAGTATTATAATTAAATCCTGAAGCAGGCGCTCCATTTATTGTCACCTGTACATCCTGGCCTTCATTCACATTGTCAATTCTTGTTCTGAACGCAAACTGCGGATTAGAAACTTCAACCGCAGTTTGTGCAGGTGCAATATTTGAAATAACCGGTTTTACATAAACTTCTCCGTTCGAACTTCCGCCTCCCATACTTTTCGGATTAACCGGTGAAGGACAGTTCTGATTATCATCAAAAGTCACAAGCATAACTGCATCCTGATAATCTATTCCAACATCTCCAACATGACGTAATTCAAACAAGTAAATTACATCATTTGGCCCAATTGTGACAACACCCTGACTGTTGATATATCCGGCAAGGAATGCATCAAGAGATTGCTGACCCTGAGCAGGATCAAAACTTGGAGCAACATCACCATTCTGTAATACATATACCCATTGACTTCCTGAATTTGAAAGTAAGGTATTTGACCAGTTCTGATTTGCGTTTGTACAAATTGCTTTTATGACTACGTTAGAACCAGCCGGTGTATTCACACTCACCTGCTCACCACCACCAATATTTTGATCGTTGTTGAAACCATACCATGAAGAACCACCGTTCAAACTAAATTGAATTTTCACATAAGCCTCCTGCGAGTTACTGTAAACAACAGATTCCCCTAAACATTTAATTGTTGCGCAAGCAGTTTCATTTACAGTAACAGTTCCGTTATTCTGAATATCAAAATCAATATCATCATTTGCCGGAGGAGTATAATTTATCGTGAATGATCCGTTTGCAGCGCTGCATCCATTTGCACTTACTACCACAGTGTTGTTTCCTGCAGCAAGATTCATATTTGCAGTAAGCTGATCCGTTCCTGTATTATAAGAAGCTGCAACAGCCTGACCATTCAGGGTAACTGAAATTTGTGAAGGACTGTCAATATTTGAAACAGATGCTGTTAATGCATAAGTCTCAGCAGTACTTGTATTCTGCGAAGTGAAATTAATCACCGGCGCATCACAAGGCGCAGCTTCACACGGACTGGTCGGGCGATTTCCGCCATTTCCATAAACAGGTTCTGAATCAGACTGAATACAAACTTCCCAATGTCCCATTGCATTTGGATTATCATTGGCAACACTTACAATCAAATTACCAGTGAACAAATAATATTGTCCGACATTGATGGCATAAGGTTGTCCATTCACAAATGCATCACCACCTCCTGCAATTGGTTTGCAGAATAAACTTGTTGCAGGTCCGCTGTATGTAAAATTGATATCGTTTGCAAGATTATCTCTGGTATAAGTTGCGCCCGGAGTTACCAAACAGAATTCCCACTTTGAATTTCCGGGATTAATTCTTGTTCCGCAATCAGGTGCATCGTAATTCACTGTGAAGGATGCATTACCAACTGCGCATCCGTTTGCAGTAATCTGAATTGTATTATTTCCTTCAACAAGATTTAATATTGCTGTAAGCTGATCTGTTCCTGTGTTGTACGAAGCAGCAACCGGTGCACCATTTAACAGAACTGAAATTCCTGAAGGACTGTCCATGTTAGTGATTGTTGCTGTCAGATTGTATACTGAATTTGTTACGTTGTTAGAAGATGTAACAGTTACAACCGGTGGATTACAAGGCGGAGGTGCTGGTGTGAAATTCACCGCATAAACAGTACTTGCAACTTCACATCCGTTTGCCGTAATTGCAATGGTATTATTTCCATTTGCCAGTGTCATGGATGCAGTTAACAGATCAGAAGAGGCATTGTAACTTGCCGCAACAGGAACTCCATTAAGTGTTACAGTAATCTGAGAACCATTATCAATATTTGATACAGTTGCTGTCAGATTGTATGACTGGTTATCTGTGGCATTTGCAGATGTCACATTTATAACAGGCGCCTGACAAGGTGCAGGAGCATTAAAATTAATTGAATAGGTAACAGTTTCTGAACTGCAGTCATTAGTAAGTGTAACTGTAATTGTATTTACACCCGGTTGTAAAACGATTCCGTTAATTGAAACAACTGATCCGCTGAATGTAAAAGGAATTGAATTTCCGTTGAGCAACACACCGACGTTAGATTGTGAAGCAACATTGGTTGTGTTCAGACTGATCTGATAATTTTCATTGGTAACTGTTGCTGAATTAGATGTTGGTGAACTCAGCGAGTAAGTAATCGGGTTACAAGGAATCGTATAATTGATTGTATAAGTTGCTGATGCAAATTCACAACCATTCACATTTACAACTACTGTATTTGCACCTTGCTGTAAACTGAACTGAGCAGTCAGATTATGTGTGCCCGCATTGAAATCAAAATTTACAGATGTACCATTTACCAGCAACTGAATATCGCCTGAGTTGTTCACATTATAGATCTGTGCCGCAAAAGCAAACAACGGATCATTGACATTGGTGTTAACACTTGTAAGGTTGATAGTTGGTGTTTCACACTGATCAGAATCAATGGTGTAAGTTATTGTTTCAGATGAGCAATTGTTAGAGATAGTGATGACAACAGTATTTATTCCGGAGTTCAGATTTATGTTTGAAAGTGTTATCACGTTTCCGTTGAAAGTAAACGGAATAGAATTACCATTAAAAATTACACTCACATTAGAAGTACCTGATACATTTTCAATAGTAAGACTAATTGTAGTATTGGCTCCCTGAACAGCTGTATTTAATTGCGCAGGAGCAATCAGTGAATACGGAACCGGATAACATGGTATAGTGTAACCCACATTAATAGATTCACTTGCAGACGCACATGTATTTGCAGATAATACGATACTGTTAGAACCTACATTTAAATTCAAATTAGCACTCACCAATCCGCCTGCAAAAGTGAACGGCACGTTTGCTCCGTTAACTGTCAGAGATAACTGTGATTGATTGGCAACATGCTGCACAATCGCTGAAAATGCATACGACTCAGTTGAAGACGTAACAGAATTCGACGACAGGCTAATCACCGGCGTGTTACAATTGTTGTATGTAATTGTGTATGTCACCGATTCACTGCTGCATGAATTTGTCATGCTAACAACAATAGTGTTGGCTCCTGGGTTCAGATTAATTCCATTAATTGAAATGATATCATTGCTGTAGCTGAACGGAACAGAAACTCCATTTACCGTTACTGCTATATTGGATGAATTTACATTCTGTGCCATCAGCTCAATTGCATAAACAGCATCTGCAACAGATACATTGTTTGAAGCTGGCGTACCAAGTGTAAATGAAATTGGTGAACAAGGAATTGTATAAGTAATCTGCAGTGATTCAGAATCAGCCTGACATCCATTTGCATTCACAGTAATTGTATTTGCACCTTCTGTCAGATTTATTTCTGCATTGATAGATCCATTGGTTGAGTTAAAAATGAATGGAACCGGAGCACCATTCAACAACACCTGAATATCAGATTGACTTGAAATATTTGTAACTGAAGCTGAGAAACTAAACAGTGAATTTGAAACAGCGTTCTGTGTAGAATTGATTGTTACAACCGGTGGCAGACATCCGTTGTATTGAATTGCATAGGTCACAGTTTCTGAACTGCACTGATTAGTTGCAGTTACAACAATTGAATTTGAACCATTTACTAATGTGATATTACTGATAGTTACAATTCCGCTTCCGGTATCAAACGAGAACGGAATTGCATTTCCGTTTTGAGTGACAGCAATCTGTGAAGCATTATCAACCTGTTGTAATCCCAAAGTAATTGCATAAGCAGCATCTGTTACCGTTTGAGAATTTGCATACGGTTGCATTAATGTTGAAGTGATATTCTGACAAGGAACAACATAGTTCACATTAATAGTCTGCGTTGCATTCTGACATCCGCTTACATTAATTGTTATAGTATTTGATCCTTCATTCAAAAGAATATTTGCCGTTAATAATCCACTTACGTCATTGAAATCAAATCCAACGGATGATCCGTTAACAAGCAGCTGCACATTAGATGAACCATTTGAATTGAGTACAGAAGCTGCAAATGGCAGAGAGACAGTGTTGACAGTGGCTCCGTTACCTACACTTGTTATTGTAATTACCGGTGGCTGACAACCGTTGTATTGAATATGATATGTTACTGACGTATTACTGCAATTGTTGCTCATTGTTACAACAACTGTATTCATTCCGTCAACCAGATTCAGATTATTCAGAGAAATATTTCCGGTAATTTCATCCAGAACTGGAGTTACCGCTGCGCCATTTAATGTTGCAGACAAATTCATTCCGGTTACTGAACCTGAAGTGTTAAGTAAAATTGAATAGGTTTGATCTGTAACCGTTAAATCAGAAGTAGCAGGCGAAATTAAATTAGTCACCAATGGCTCACATGGAATTTCTCTGTTCAATGAAATTAATTCTGAATCCGTTCCGCAAGGAGTTGTAACGTTTACTGATATAACATTTGTTCCGACATTCAGATTAACAGAAGCAGTCAATACATCACTTGTTTCATTGTAATCAAACATTTGCGAAATACCGTTAACCAGTAAAATAATTTCACCGGCAGTTGCATTTGAAACAGCAGCAGTAAATGTTACAGTAGTATTAGTTGTGTTAGACCCGTTTGAAGGATTTACTGATCCAATCACCGGTGCATTACATACCTCACGCATAATATTGTACGACAATACTGCCATTCCGCATGTGTTTGATACAGTAATCATCACCGCGTTATTTCCAACAGAAAGATTAAAGTTATTTACTGAAACAAGACCGGTACCTGCATCAAACGTAAACGGAACTGATGATCCATTTACTGTAACACTGATATTGGATGAACTTGTTACACCGGTTGTATTGGCGGATACTGATGCAGTTGTTGCAAGGGTAGTTTGTGACACAGATCCGATAGCAGTCACTGTTGGATTTGTACAAGGAGCATTTGGTACCTGATAATTTAATGTAAAGGTTGCCAGGTTTGTTCCGCAGCTATTTGTCACAATAACCGTGATTGCATTTGAACCTTCAAGAAGTGTTGTTGCTTTACTTGCAATGGATGTTCCTGCATTGTAAGTCATGTAACCCTGACTAACTCCGTTCACTTTTAATTCAACGGTAGTTCCGGCAGAATAATTATTTATCTGCGCATCAATTGTAACTGCAGGATTTGTAACCGTAGAATATGGTACAGGAGATATATATCCAACTGTCGGAATAATACAAGGAATAACAGGTGCATTGTAAGTTACCAGTGCAAGTGCCTCATCCATTCCGTCATTGTTGGTAACTGAAATTTCAAAGATGTTATTTCCGTTCAGCAAATTACTGTTATAGCTAACCTGACCACCTGAAGTAAGTGTATAGTTAGGATCAGCAATCACTGAACCGTTCATTTTGAAAACAATCTGAGATTTTGCAGAAATGTTTGTAGTATTTGCAGTCACAGTATACGCTTGTGTTGAACTCACATACGGACTTGAAGGAGGATTCACAAATACAACTGTTGGCGGAGCAGGTACGGCTGGTTTCTGATAAATTATTATGCGTGATTTTGTATCAGTACCTGCAGTATTTGTTCCTGTAACCTGAACAGTATTATTTCCTTCAGACATGATTAATGGTAAGGTCAATACTTTGGTCGATGTGTTGAAACCAAACGCAGTAGTTGCATTTCCATTAACAAGCACCTGAATGTCACTTGCTGATGCAACATTTAATACAGTAGCTGTAACATCAATATTTGGAGTAGTAAATACAACATTGTCAACCGGAGTATAAGTAATTGTCACAACCGGTGGCGCTTGTTGTATTGCCTTTTTATAAACGATGGTAGTTGACTCAATATCTGTGCCCACATCATTTGTTCCTTTGATCTGAATAACATTTGCACCCTCCAGTAAGCTGGTTGTGAAAGTCATCAATTTGGAAGATGTGCTGTATGCAAAACTTGTTGACGGAACACCATTTATAGTTAAAGTAATATTAGAAGGTCCGGCAACATGTTCCACTTTTGCAATCACGTTATAATTAGAAACGTAAACTACAGTTGGGTCAGCCGCAGGATCAAGGAAAGTAACAATTGGTGGTTTAGGTGCGTTAGGCACAGCATAGATAATTGTAGTTGCTTCCACATCCATTCCAACATTGTTCACCGCTTTGGTTTCAATAATATTTGCACCAATAACCAGATTGGTATTCAGCAATAATTCTTTCGTAGTAATGTTGTAAGAGAAATTCGTAGTTGGAATTCCGTTAACCGTTACTGTAATATCAGACTGACTTGCCACATTCAATACTGTTGCAACCACGTTGATATTATTTGTATTGTGAGTATATGGGTCAACCGAAGGGAAAACATAATTCACAACCGGTGGCTGCGGAACAACAGGTTTAGTGTAAATGATGGTTGCGGTTTTACTGTCACTGCCTGCATTGTTGGTTGCAGTTACAGTAACTGAGTTTGATCCTTCATTCAGATTCAATGTAGAATTTACTGCATGTGAAGATGAGTTGAAAGAAAAACCAGGAACAAGATTTCCGTTGAAGTAAACCTGAATCTGAGATTTGGTGTCAACATTCAGAACAGTTGATGCCATATTAAATACAGCATCTGATGTATTGTATGGTGAATACGGCGGATTGGTAATTGTAACAACCGGCGGTGCTTCAACCGGAACAGAAACCTGGTAAATAATAATGGTGGTTTCATAATCAGATCCTGCATCATTGAATGCAGAAATCTCAAATAAATTCTGGCCCGGATTTAAAACAACCGTGCTGTAAAATTCATCACTGTATGGGTCGTATGAAAAATTAGAATTGACAATTCCGTTTTGTTTGAAAGTCACATTTGATTTTCCGTCTATATGATAAATTCTTGCGCGGATGGTAAACTGATTCCAGGTTGTGGTGTAAGGACTTGTACCGGGATCATAAATTTCAATGATTGGTTTTTGAGGAGTTGGTGTCTCAACAATATTGTTCTGCTGGGTGTCAAAATTGTTAACGTCAGTATCTGTATCAACATAACCGCTTCCACCCCAGAGGTGAAATTTGAATCCGGCAGAGGTATAGTGATAGACATCATTTGAAGGAGATTTCAAACCATTCATTGTGTTTGGCATTCCGTCGAAATAATCAGAACGGGTCCAAGTCATTTTGTGTTCAAAACCAAAAGCAACTGCCGGTGCAATCTGATATGATATTCCAAAACCAAAACTTGGCATCATTTCCCATCTGAAATTATCTTCCGTTCCTTCCAGATCAGTTTCAAAATTATTATCCTGAAGAGAGAGCAGATTGGGTTTGCTCATGGACAACGTATCGTAATTATAGATGGATTGTGAAAAGAAATCATCGTTATACAAATCTGTTTTGGTATGAAAACCTGTCACACCCAAACCACCAAAAACGGAAAGATTCCATCCGGTTCTCTCGCGCAAACGATTGGTATTTAAAACTAACTCCAGCGAAAAACGGGTAACAGTAGTTCTGAAATTCGGAACAAAAAATCCCAGCGAATCCTGATACTCATTCAGTCCTGAACCAAAATTGGTAATCGCATCTGTTTTTCCGGAATCCAGCAAATATGGAGTAGTAGATTGTCCGGCATAAAATGCATGTAAAAATCTTCCGCGGATATCCCAGCTGAAAACTTTTCCCGGATGCATTCCGATAGATTTACCCAGTGTCAATCCATATCCACCCCGATACAAAACAGGAACTTCTGTTTGCGTATGGAATGTTGCTCCCCCGTTTAATCCGATAAACCAGCGCGAGTCTCTGTCATAATTGACATAGGTTTGAGCGGTTGCTGATAAACTTGTGATGAAAGCTAATACAAGCAGCGTAAAAATTCTTTTCATAGTTCTTTGTTTTCAAAAGCCAACCGTTCAAATCACATTTCCGGTTGAAAAATCTGATCCGGAAATCTGAGTTTAACGGTTTTGAATGAGGCCCGTTTTGGCCAATTAATTGCATTTTTCGTACCAAAGTTATAAAAATGGCGACAACTCTGGCTTTGAAGCAGATGAACAAGACCCGTTTTTTACTAAACAGGTATCTAAAACTTACAGTTTATGGATGAAGTGGAAATTATGTACGGAATGAAAAAAATGTCATATCGTATCTGATTCTTCATCAGATCAACGACATTCAATGATCATTTTAATCAAAAGAAATCAAATTCTCTTCCAGACAATAGCGGGATGCGCCAAACTTGAGGATTTTTCAGGAGTACTGGTTGTTGAAGGACTTTGTTCTTCGACCAAAAAGTCCAGTCATTTTTTATGATCACTTTCATAAAACCATATGCCTCATGATTGGATGGATCATTTTCATTTCTGACTCTGTGATAATATCCTTCACCAAACTTTAAATTGAGCGGGTTCATGATAAACTCACCGTTAAAAAGAATAACTCCGGCAGGACTTTTAGCTGTGAAAAAAATTGAGTGTTTTTTCACTTCACAATTCACTGTATAATTTGCTTCTTCAGAACCTGACTGAAGAAAAACATCAAACGTCGCTTTATGATATTTGTTTTTAAGCAGATACCAGAAACGCCCGAACTGCGCAAGGTATATCAATCCTATCAGACAAAGTCCGATGAAAATTCCGTACATCAGACTTCCAAAAAATTCACTTCCGGCAGACAAAGGCATATCAGTTTATCATTAACGTTGGAACCGGTTTTACGATTGTACTACTTAATAGGTTATACTCCGGGACATTTTAAAATAAAAATCCCGGAGACATTGTCCCCGGGATCGTCGCTGTACACTGGTTTGGCGCTATTGTCCTGCCAGCCAGGCATTGTACAAATCAAAATAGCTTTTTGTCTCCAGACTCACTACCCCGCCGGTTGTATCACCATATTTTGCAGGTATTCCTCCGGTATAAGCTTCTACTCCTGAAATTGAAACTCCGGGAACAGAACCCATGTCAGTCATTTTTATTCCGTCAATGTAATATACCGCATCACCTGGTCTTGACCCGCGGATAATTACCTGATTGGAGCCTTCCGGCATTTGAATTTCAGATGAATAATTGGATAAAAGCGCAAGCGGATTACGGATGTTTGGACTTTGCTCAATGTATTCAGTTGAGATGCGGATGCGTGGCATGTTTTTGTCTACAACCGGTGGCACGTAAACAATTGGAATTGCTTTCAACATATTTCCGCTTGTCAGCTTCATATCTACAAACGTTAATGCATCCGGCGCAACTTCTACTCCCATGACAATCAGCGTATCAAAACCAGTAGACTTAGCATAAACTGTATATGTGCCGGGTTTTAATCCATCCATTTTATATTTTCCGCTTGTGTCGCAAAGAACACCTCTGAATCCGCCTTCAGTATAGGTCGATACTTTGGCCATTGGAATGGTGAGTTGCGTTTTATCGTTAGTCACTTTTCCTGTTAAAGTTACTGTTGTTACCTGTGCCTGCAACATGTTCCCCAGTCCGAAGAAAATTGCTGCGATCATAATCAGTCTCATAACTTATAATTTTTTAGTTCTTGCTGATTAGATGCAACTGGTTTTATAATTCCATAAAAATAATTTGAGAAAAATCTGAACTCCTTTAGTTCATTGGAACAGCGAAGAAAAATAAAATCAAAGATGACGCATGATTCCATCCTGAAACAATGCAAGCAAAGCTGTTTTTACACCTGCAACTTTAAGCGCACCATTTGTCCATGCATTGCACGTATTGAACAAATGATAGGATCCGTTTGCTTCATAGAAATTGTCATTGGACCAATAACCCCGCTCAGGAATAAGATCAACCTGATTATCTGAATTTATGCTGAATGAAGTGCGTATATATTCAACAAGTGCTTTGTAATTTTCTGAAGAAATAAATTTCTCTTTGCAATCAGGAGACAGAACAGGTGTGTTTTCCAGATACTGAACATGCATGGCAGTTTCACTGGGTAAAAAAGCAGCGTTGAAAAAAGTGGTGAATGTAAGATCATCCCAGGTGGGTGTATCCAGAAAAAAACCTTTATCTCCCCAGCCAAAAGAGATATATTCATGTTTTCTGACTTGTGGAAAATCTTCAACAGGTATAAATTTTTTCCAGTCTATTTCACTACTTGTCACCGGCACGCAGATATCTGTATGGATACCATTGGACTTAATAAATATTTTCATTCCTGAGTTTGCATCTGAACCCGAAACCGGAATAACAGAAAGTAACGTAGCAAAGCAAACATAAAAAACACCAAAAGCAATTACAAACTCAACAAACAAGGCACAACACAATAAAAGTCTTTTGAACAGCTTTAACATCTTTCTGCAATTGGTTTAATTAAAAATAATGATCCCTTCAGCAATAAGCGCTAAATTTGTATTGTATCTGCATGTCTTTAACAAAACTTAATATCCGCAATTTGTCACTGGAAGAACTCACAGCAGCTATTGAAACGCTGGGTGAAAAAAAATTCCGTGCAAAACAGATTTATGAGTGGATCTGGAAAAAAGGAATTCGTTCATTCAGTGAGATGAGCAATATTTCCAAACCGGTTCTTGCCGCAATGGAAGAAAACTATTTTCTGGATTGCATTTATATTTCAGATCAGCAAAAAAGTAAAGACAAAACCATTAAGTGCGCTTTTAAAACACATGACGGATTTATCACGGAAGGAGTATTGATTCCAACCGCTACACGGGTAACCGCATGTATATCTTCTCAGGTCGGCTGCAGTTTGGCTTGCAAATTTTGCGCAACAGGCCGGTTAAAAATGATGCGTAATCTTACCCCCGGTGAAATTTATGATCAGGTGTTTTTACTGAATAATCTTGCAGAAAAAGAATATGGTCAGCACCTCAACAATATCGTTTTTATGGGAATGGGTGAGCCACTTCTTAATTATAAAAACACGCTTGCCGGTATAGATAAAATCTGTTCAGAAGAAGGTTTACATATTTCATCCAAACGGGTTACTGTTTCCACAGCAGGAATTGCAAAAATGATTCAGCGTTTGGGAGATGATCAGGTTAAATTCAATCTGGCACTTTCACTGCACGCAGCCAATGATGCAAAGAGAAGTCAGATCATGGAAATTAATGAAAGTAACAATCTGGAGACATTAGCTGAAGCGCTGAGGTACTTTCATGAAAAAACAGATACCCGAATCACGTTCGAGTATATTATTTTCCGTGACTTTAATGATTCATTAGAGGATGCAAAGGAACTTGCAACGTTCTGTAAAAATGTTCCGGTAAAAATCAATATTATTGAATACAATCCAATTGACGGAGGAGAATTTAAACAGGCACTGCCTGAAAAAACAGATGCTTTTGCAAAGTATCTTGAATCACTTAACCTGGTTGTAAATGTGAGAAGAAGTCGTGGTAAAGATATCGATGCCGCCTGCGGACAACTGGCAAATAAAAATGCTGCCGTTGCATTAAAAGAAAGAGTATTAAAATGAAATTATTTTTTCAGACAACTTTCATACTTTTTCTTCAGACAATGGCGCTGGGGCAGCTGAATGCGCCCATCAAAGGAGAAAGCTATTCAACGGCACGCAAAGAAAATTTCAACGGGTTTATCGGAGAAAACGGCACTACCCTTTTTACAATTGACTACCTCTATCTAAGCCGCAAAAAACAAGAACTGATTTTACGCAAATTCTATAAGAATGATCTTAAACTGGTAGATTCAAAAAACATTTATGAAGTTCCGCCGGATGGATTTTACGGTGAGCCGGTTGAAGTATTTTATCATGATGATACCATTTACATGTTTTCAAATCTCTACAACGAGCAGGAAAAAACTATGTACGTCACCATGGAATATTTTGATGTGAATGGTGAAAGATTATTCCAAACGATTATTGATACCATACCGGATGATGAAGAATTATACATTGAAGAAGAAAATGAAAACCGCGGATTTGTACTGCTAAAATCACACAAGTTCAGCAATCTCACAGAACAGGAAATTGATGTGAAATATGTACGGAATAACGGAACCATTCACTGGATGAAAACGCTGAAATCACCCATGGCGCTTCAAAATCTGGATATAGAACATGTGGTTTATCATGAGCACACTCCTTTGTATATTTTATGTAATTATAATTTTGAACCCGGTGCCATTGGTTCAGAAGATGAGCGCAGTATGATCAATAATAAATATGCGTTATGGGCATATGATCCTTCTTCAAATTTTCTGAAAGAATTTGAAATACGCATGAAGGGAAAATGGGCAAACGGTGTCAGAATGCAATTGAACAAAAATAATCAGCTGGTGCTTGCAGGATTTTTTAATGAAACCAGATATCAAAGTATGAACGGAATGTTTTCATTAATTATTAATCCGTCCTTAAATATTTTGAATTCAGTTTTTTATCAGCTGACAGATGAAGATCTTGCTAAATTCATTGAAGAAAAAGACAGAGGAAAAGTAAAAGAACTGGAAGATTACCAGCTGAATGAAATGGCCATGCTGGAAAACGGATCATATTTTCTAATAGGTGAACGCTATTATAAATACATTGAACGCACCTACGATCCCCGCACAAATATTACCACCACTACTGAACATTATAATTACAATTCCATCATTGTAAGTTATTTTGACAGTCTGGGAAATCATATATGGACTGACCGAGTTCCAAAATTTCAGACCTCAACAAATGATTTTGGATTTTACTCATCGTTTACTTTTCTGAACACAGGAAAAGAACTTTATCTCTTTTTCAACGACAGCGAAAAGAACAATGAACTTGCACTAAATGATTATTTCAACTATAAAGGTTTATTCAATAACCGCAGGTTTCAGGTTTCTTATGTTCAGCTGGATTCGACCGGATTAAAAGCAAGAGGACCAGTTATTGGAACAGAAAACTCTTATATTCTGAGAGCAAAAGACTGCAACCGGATCAGTGAAGAAACGATGTATTTGTTTACAGAGCTTGGCCGGGATGCCAAAGTTTTTTCTGTATCGGTTAAAAAGAAATGAGTGATTATTTTTTAGCGTTCTGATCTCTGATTGCTTCACTTTTTTCAAGTTTTTTGGCAAGAAATCTTCTTACCACAGCCAATAAGGCAGCTACTGCCGGTGCAAGAAAATAAAATGCCCACTTGTCAAAGCCATCCATAAAACAAAGTACTACCACAAGTATTAAAGAAATTGCGGCCATCCACCACCAGAAAATTTCCAGTTTTTTATTGAGTTTTGCTAAGTTCATTTTATCTGTTGTTATTCCACTCAGCAGTTACATGATGTGTATTGTAGTTGCTGAATGTTTCGTTTGCATCCATTCCGTATCCGCTGATATAACTCTTTTCACCAATGATTTCAAAGGCTTTGTCAGTCCGGATTCTTTTTGTTGCCTGATCCCAGTATAATTCTTCTGTTTTCAGGGTTTGATTTTTGTCAAAGTTCGTAAAAATTACTTTACTTCTTGCATAGAAAGAATTACTGCTTTCCATTTGCTCAGCGTAATCAGCCGTCAGTGTTGCTTCAATTGAATCTCTGCTCTTAAAAAAATTTACCTGAAAGCCGTTTTTAAAAATAGTCTTTTGTTCAGGTTGTGAAAATGATTCCATTCTGGAGGCAATAATTTCAAAGCGCACCACACCTGAATCAGAATAAAGTGAGTGCACGTTGGTGACAATCTGATCCGGCGAATCATTGGTTGCAGTAACCAGTTTTACATTTTCAAGATCATTTTCACATGAAAAAAATATTCCTGCCAGTATGCTGGCAGGAATAAAAATCATTCGGATATTTTTTAAGAATTTCACTACTGGTATCTGGCTGTTGTGCTTTCACCCCAGCACGGAAGTGAAACTGATGAACCATCAGAAACACCCACATTAAATCCTTCTTCTTTTGTAGGAGCATCACCCAGGAATTTTCCGGTGCTCACTTCTTCACCTAATGCAGCCGCTTTTCTGTAGTAATCATTTGCCAGCCAGAAATTTGCCTTTCTGTCAAAGGTTGTTTCACCGCAGCTGTTAGCTGAAGCAGCAACTGCGTTACCACAAATCACCATCGCTTTTCCTTTGAATTCTCCTTCAACCAGTTTTGCAGTTCTGAAAGCATCTCTGTAACGTTTAGCACGATATTGCGAATCAGCAAGTGCATAGGTGTATTTGTCTTTGTTGGCTCCAGTACCTTCCATCTCAACTGCCTTTTGCATATAATCATCTGCTTTGGTTTCATTCCCGTTTTCGAGATAATATCTTCCGGTCAGATAATAAGCTTCAGCAGTTGGATCCAGAGTAATCAGTGTGTCCATTAACTTACCATACGTTTCGGTTGACTGACATTTCTTTTTGTTAAGTAAACCAATGTATGCTTTTACTTTTTCAGACTTTACCGTTTTGTCTTGCGGCAATGATCCTAATTTTTTATCTACCACGCTGGTAAGCATAGTACAATCATTTACAATCTGAACAAAATATTTATCTAGAAACTCCTGTGCTTCATCGTATTTTTTTGCTCCGTCTTCATCAGCAGCCGTGCGTTTTGCAGCAGCGCCGGAAGTACAATAGTCAGATAAAAGCATGTACTCTTCAATCACATAATTTCTGATTTCTTCTTTTTTATCAGCAGGTGCAGGATTGAATTTATTTGTGATCAGGTGTTTGAAATACTGGCGAATATAAACTGGTGCAGCTTCACCTTTCATGGTGTGTACACATTCTTTATAAAGTGAATCGATTTTATCAATACGCTTGTCATCTTCAGTCATCATCATGGTGGCGTATTTACCTTTCCAGTCAGGATTGTTTGGTTCTTTTTTGATCAGGCTTTCATAGATCCAGTAAATTGAATCACGCAACACTACTTTTTTTGCAGCGTCCTGTTCAGCATCATACAATTTCAAATATGCGATACGTCCGTTGGCAAAGAATTTTTTATCCACGCCGTCAAATCCACCACAATAATTGTATGCTTGTCCCCAAAAGAACATGGCATCTTTATACATTTCCTGTTTCAGGTACTGATAATACAAACTTTTGTATTTACCGCAATTGGCAGAATCAGCCTGAGCATTTGCAGATGCACCTCCAACTATTATCAGTGCCAGTGCTAAAATTAAATTCTTCATATTCATGTCTTGAGTTTTTATGCTTATTCTTAATCGTATTTGCGTTTTACAAACCAGAGTTCATTTCTGTCAGGGATGATTGACAAACCGAAATAAAATCCGAGGTATTTTTCATTTATTAACCCGTTTTCAGTAGTGCCCATATTCCCCAACGATGCTCCCAGATTTATACTGGTGTTTGTTGAATTAATATTCACCGGTAATCCAAATCCAAAAGTCATGCCATAGTCATTCAGATCTGTACCGTTTATCTGGAGTTGAGTTTGGGTATAATTGAAGCCAAAACGGTAATTTGTACGCGCTAAAATATTGATTGACGGGTCATTGCCTATTACAGGGCAGTACTCAATTCCAAATCCAAGTGCCATGCGGTTCTTGTAGTAATCTGTATATTCTGTTGAGCCAAAGTTTTCATAATAAGCTGACCAGTCCTGCAAATTTACTTCTGTTCCTATTCTCAGAAGACGCTCTCCTTTTTTAGAAGGTTTCCAACCGATACGGTATTCAAATCCAATGCGGTACTGATCAGGAATAAAAACAGATCCTTCCAGATCTCTCACATATTCAACCGTATCTAAAACATACGACTGACCACCGTAATAACTTCCAAGATAATTGTGTGAATACAAATCAGAGAAAGCTCTCAGTTTAAATCCGGGAGCATAAGTTGCCGCAACTGAAACTGATCCGTTTACTTTATTCTCATCGTACGCTGGTCTGAAATAATACTGATAATTAAATCCAAAATCAGCAGCCAGATCAGATAATCTGAGATCACGCGTTACTCTGGAATTATATAAACCGCCTCCGGTCCAAAATTCAAATGACTGAATTTTTGAAGATGATCCAAAAATATAATTTCCGTTGGCACCAAAAGCTAAAACATGGGTACGGACAGTGTAAGTTGTATCTTTTTTTGAGTAGTTAGTGTCAAGTTTTGAAATATTCAGCGGTTTGTATCCAACTCCAAAAAACACTTTTGAAATTGCGCCCGACCCTTCATTCACGGCCTGACTTAACGTATCATTATCCACTACATCAAATTTGGTAATTGTATAACCCGTAAACGAATAAGGTACCAATCCAAAACTGAGTCCCCAGTTTTTTTTCACCGGCAGTGCTAATTGAAACTGATTCAATCCTAAATATTGCTGACGGGTAGAACTGGTTGAATTAGAAAACTGTGAAACCCTTCCACTCATTCCAATCTGAAAAACCGGGCGGTAACGCTGCACATAGGCATAGTTTACCGGATTAAAATTACTTGCAATGGTGGAATCTGAATTTGCAATGGAGATCCCTCCCATTGACTGAAAGGCAGCATATTGTCCCTGATTCAATTCACCAATCCCAAAAACGCTGTAGGGGTTTTGGGTACCCTTTTGTGCAAATGTCAAACCTGAAGTTAAAACAGCAAGAGCGGACAAGAACTTAGTTACGTGCAATGTTATGTTGTAGAATTTCATTTAGTCCGATCAATGTTAAATCAGGATTGGCAAAGATGGGATTTTTAAAGGCTTTATCAAAATACTGTAAATCTCCACCGGTCATAAAAATTGTTAAGTCAGTAAAATCAAGACTATAACGGTCAATAAACCCTTTTATTTCATGAATGAGTCCTGTTCTGATTCCTGTGTGAATGCTGGAATTAGTGTCTGTTCCAATATCCGAACTTTCTTTTACCGGTTCAAGCAGCGGCAACCGGTCAGTAAACTTATTGAGCGCCTGATATCGCATGGAAAGTCCGGGACTAATTGCTCCGCCAAGATAATTTCCATCAGCATTGATCAGATCATACTTCACGCAGGTTCCTAAATCAATGACCAATGAATTTTTTCCGGGATTTAATTTCCACGCCCCAACAGCATTTGCCAGCCTGTCTTTACCGAGTGTTTCAGGCGTTTTATATTTTAATGTAAGCGGAACAGCAACAGCGGATGTTAATTCCAAATAATTATCCGGATACAATTCACTGACATCAAGCAGATCCTCCACAACAGACGAAATAATAACTGAAGCCCCAGAAAAATTATTTTCTTTCAGCCAGTTTACAATTTTTACAGTGTCAGCTTTTTTAAAAGTCTCTTTGCGGACAAGTTCGTCCGTTTCAAAAAAACCGATTTTTGTTGCTGTATTTCCCTGATCAATTATCAGATTCATAGCACAAAGTTGCCTAGAATACAATGATTTCAGACTTCAAAAAGCAAAAAAAATAATTTCAATGGTGAAAATTTAGAATAGGTTTGTATCTTTGCCCCCACCAAATCAGACAACGAAGTAATTCATAGGATTTGATTTGCAGGTTTTAAAAAGTTAAAACAAAGATAATTTAAGGCGGTGATGTAGCTCAGTCGGTAGAGCAAAGGACTGAAAATCCTTGTGTCGGAGGTTCGATTCCCTCCATCACCACTAAAACAGAAAACGAGATGTAAATAACATCTCGTTTTTTTTTTTGCTAATGGAAGAGAAAATATACTCAGTTTATGTGATTAGAAGCATTAATACCGCAAAGATCTATGTGGGTATGGCCACCAATATTCAAAAAAGACTTAATGAACACAATGCAGGAAAATCAAAATATACGTATTCATTTAAACCCTGGGAACTCATATATTCTGAACAAATTGGTAACTCCCAGGAATGCAGAATAAGAGAAAAATATTTTAAAGGCACTGCTGGTAAAAAATTTCTCCATAAAAAAGAGATTCTTTAGACTTGTGTCGGAGGTTCCCTGTCTGACTGTCGTCAGACAGGCAGGGATTCCTCCATCACCACTAAAACAGAAAACGAGATGTAAATAACATCTCGTTTTTTTTTTGCTAATGGAAGAGAAAATATTCTCAGTTTATGTGATTAGAAGCATTAATACCGCAAAGATCTATGTGGGTATGGCTACCGATATTCAAAAAAGACTTAATGAACACAATGCTGGAAAATCCAAATACACCAGTTCATTTATACCCTGGGAACTCATTTATATTGAACAAATTGGTAACTCCCAGGAATGCAGAAAAAGAGAAAAATATTTTAAAAGTGCTGCTGGTAAAAAATTTCTCCATAAAAAAGAGATTCTTTAGAATTGTGTCGGAGGTTCTCTATCTGTTTATCACAGATAGACAGGCCTGTCTGACTGTCGTCAGACAGGCAGGGATTCCCTCCATCACCACTAAAACAGAAAACGAGATGCTGGTTCATCTCGTTTTTTTTTGCGCCTTATTAAAAAGTATTCAGGGATTCAAATTCCAATTTTTTTCAATTCAAACTTTTACTCTTACTTAAACGTTATTTCTAAAACAAGCTATATTTATTGAAATCACACGGTTTCAATCAAGTTTCGTAAATTTGTTAAGGCGAGTATTTTTATCCGGACAATATATCTTCTGGTTTTGCTGTGCGTTTCAAGCGGCGCATTTGCTACACACAACCGTTCGGGTACTATCCGTTACAGACATATTTCAGGCTATAAATATGAGTTCACCGTTACCACCTGTACCAAATCAAGCAGTGAAGCTGACCGTCCGGAACTGGAAGTGCAATGGGGTGACGGTTCATCAGACACAATCCCAAGAATAAGTATCGAACTGATTCCGCCGTATGATGTTCAGATCAACACTTATGTTTATGAGCATACCTATACTGGACCGGCTTCTTATATAGTAAGTGTGGAAGATCCAAACCGGAATGCCGGTGTTGTTAACATAAGCAATTCGGTAGACAAAGTTTTTGCATTCAAACGGAACTGATTATTTCTCCTTTTATAGGAACACCAAATAATTCACTCATTATTGAAGATTGTCCGTGCCCTGAATTTGCATGTCTCAATCAAATGTATTGTTATAATTTGTCTGCTTATGACCCTGACGGAGACAGTTTAAGTTATTCTCTTGTGCCTTGCCGTGGTGAAGATTGTCTGGAGATGAGTATACCTGCTATTTACCGGTATCCGGATGATATTGGAGGAGGAATTATGACCATTGATTCCATCACCGGAACACTTTGCTGGGATGGACCTCAGGTGCCGGGTGAATATAATCTGGCAATTAAAATTTCAGAATGGAGAAATGGTTTTTATGTTGGTGCAGTTGTGCAGGATATGCAGCTGACTGTACAAGCGTGTTCGAATAATCCGCCGGTAATTCAAGATGTTCCAGACACCTGTGTGTATGCAGGTGATTCAGTCAGTATTGAATTTATTGCAACCGATCCTGATCCGGGACATTCTGTTACCATTTATGCAACGGGTGCTGTTTTTCACCAGTCAAACAATCCGGCATCTTTTGCTGAAGAAACAGCAATTGGTTCAGTCAGCGGATTTTTTGTTTGGGAACCGGATTGCAGCAATGCATCCAATTCTCTTTATTCAATTATTGTTCATGCTGAAGATAATGATCCAGGTGTTCAATTATCTGACTTAAGTACTTTCAGAATCAAAGTAAATATTCCACCGGTAACAAATCTTTCAGTAACACCTACAGGTAATTCAATGACACTTTCATGGGATATTTCTGCCTGTACTGGTATCGTCTCATACAATATTTACAGGAGTACTGACAGCACCAATCAAATTGATAATTGTTGTGAAGCAGGTACTGCAGCTATGATGGGTTATACACTGGTTGGAAATTCTTCCACAAACTCATTCATTGATAATGGTCCGCTCATTGTTGGAAATGATTATTGCTACATGATCACCGCAGTAAATCAATCTGGTGTTGAAAGTTGTGTTTCTGAACAAGCGTGTGAACATCTCAATTTTGAAATTCCGGTAATGACGCATGTCACAGTTTATGAAACAGCAATTGGTACAGGTAAAGATTCCATTATCTGGTCGTATCCAAAAGAACTGAATACTGTTTTGTATCCGGGACCTTATCACTACCAGTTGTATCGCTCTGATAATTACGGCGGTGGAGCAGAAACTCTTGTTCTCAGTTCACCACAAATGGTATCAATCATAAATGATGACACGATTTTTACTGATGTGGTTTTATCTACTGAAACAATTCCATATACCTATCGTGTTGAATTATTCAGTGACAATCTTCTGATAGGATCATCACTGGAAGCGTCATCCATTTTTATTTCACTCACACCCAATGATAATCAGATAGGAATCACCTGGACAGAAAATATTCCGTGGACAAATTCATCTTATGAAATTTACCGTGAGTCACCAACAGGAAGCGGTGTTTTTAATTTGATTGGTTCAACTAATTCAATTGGATTTACAGACACTGGTTTAGTGAATGGTCAAACTTATTGCTACAAGATAAAAACTACCGGTGGATATACTTCAAGCGGCATAATAAATCCAATAATAAACTGGTCACAGGAAGCCTGTGCAGTTCCGGTTGATCTCACTCCTCCCTGCGCACCGGATATTTTTATTGACGGAGATTGTGATAAAGAAGAAACGTATATCAACTGGACAAATCCAAATAATTCATGCGCAGATGATGTGACCAGATACAATTTATATTTTGCTCCTTTTTATGGTGATACACTGGAATTACTCACCAGCTTCAGCACAGAATTTGATACCTTTTATGTTCACAAAGACCGTGGAAGTATTGCCGGTTGTTATTATGTAACAGCGCTAGATTCTGTTCAGTACAACAATGAAAGTTTACCGTCAGACAGTGTTTGTATTGACAACTGTGCAGGGTATTATGAATTGCCAAATGTATTCACTCCCAATTTGGATCTGTTTAATGATTTGTATCATCCGTTATTGCCCTATAAGTTTGTTGACAGCATTGATTTAAAGATATTCAACCGCTGGGGAAGATTGGTTTATGAAACAACTGATCCGGATATTTTATGGGACGGAACCGATATGCAAACCGGAAATCAACTGAATGACGGAGTGTATTTTTACACGGTTGTAGTTTATGAAATAAAACTGGAAGGTCTTATACCAAGATCATTTCAGGGCAACATACAAATCTTAAATGCAGAATAATGTTTACCGGAATAATTGAATCACTTGCGCATTTAGAAAAAACTGAAAAAGAAAACTCCAATGTGCATTTTACTTTTTCCTGTCCGTTTACCTCTGAACTAAAAATTGATCAGAGTGTCGCTCACAACGGATGTTGTCTGACAGTTGTATCTGTCAACGGAAATCAATATACGGTTACAGCTATTGATGAAACGTTAAAACGCACCAATTTAGGTTTATTAAAACCAGGTGATGAAGTAAATCTGGAACGTTGCGCGCAAATTGGTTCCAGACTGGACGGTCACATTGTACAAGGGCATGTAGATACTACGGCAACCTGCAGCGCTGTTAATCATCTGGATGGAAGTACTGAATTTGTTTTCAGTTACAATTACGATGATGTCACTGTGCCAAAGGTTCTATTACTGTTAACGGCGTATCACTCACCGTTGTAAAATCAGAAGAGAAATTATTTTCTGTACACATCATTCCATACACCATTGAACATACCAATTTCAAAAATCTGAAACCCGGTTCTGTGGTTAATCTGGAATTTGATATTATTGGAAAGTATGTGAAAAGATTAATGGGAAAATAATTCGTTCCCTTTCTACCTTTTACTCTTTTATCAGTTTAAAAATTTGCTCAGAGTTTTCTGAATTTAATTTTAACCAATATACACCTGAACTGATTTCACTTTCAAAATAAATCTCAACCATGGCACTTGGCTCATTGATTTGATTTGTGTAAACACATTTTCCGGCAGCATCAAAAAGAGAAAGATTCACCCAAGAATACACATTTAATCCCTGAATAAAAAGAAGATCATTAAACGGATTAGGATAAACAGCAAAACTATTTCCAATCTCACCGGCAGATGTCACATCAATCACCTCAACAAACTGATACAACGTATCATCCGGACAAAGATCATTCTCAGAAACCAGCATGACCTGATAGACTCCAATTGAGCCGTAATCATTCCATGGATTCACATCAGAAGAAGAATTTCCATCACCAAAATCCCAGAAATAACCAGAAGCATTGGTTGAATTGTTGGTAAAGAAAACAGCTGCATTTGGCCAGATTGCCGGAGAACTTGAAGTAAAATCAGCAACCGGTGATTGTGCCACATTGATTGTTACAAATTGTGAAACTGTATTTGTATCTGTTCCTTCAATAGCGTGCAGCATTACTTCAAAGGAACCGGAAGTTGTATAAGTCACCAACGGATTTATATCTGTGCTTGTAGCCGGAATTCCATTTTCAAATTCCCAATAATAATTACTGGCATTGCTTGAATTGTTTGTGAACTGAATGGTTGATCCATTACAAATAACAGGACTTGCCGGAAGAATAAAATCAGCCAACGGTGGAATTGTTCCGGCTTGTAAAGTTTGTCCGTCAGAAATTGAAACAGATGATTCAAGACCTGCACCATTTACAGATTTTACAGAAATAAAATAAATCTGACCAACCAATAATGACAAACCAGTTTCAGTAAATGAAGCAGATAATAAATTATTTGTCCAGTTCACAATATCCATTCCGCCTGATGTTGTTCCAACCGCATACCAGTAGGATGAAATATCAGAATGTGTATCAGATGATGCAGACCAGTTTCCGGTAATTTCAGATGATGTATTAAACAAATCATTATCTCCGGCATTTCCGTCATTCACCGTTGTAACTGCAGATGGTGCTGTCCAGTCAATGTTGAGCAGTTCTTCATCCGCCACTGAAAAATTTTCAGCCAGATCCACATTGATGGAAATAATTTTTGCAGACGGTGTCATCGGATCAGGATTTTGAAATCTGATCTCATCAGCGCTGCTTCCGATACTTATTGTCTCTGAAGAAATTCTGCTTTTATAAACAGTCAGATTATCATAGGTGCCCATGGAATTTCCTGTACGGGGTGAAATTGAATTACCACTCAAAAAAGGACTTGGATCAGTCCATTCAGAAACTAATAAATCATCCAAATACGCTTTGATATTTCCCGTTGAAGGATCAAAATAAATTTTAAAATCGTAAGTGACATTTGGATCAACAATCACATCATCATCTGTCATCAAAACTATGCTGTTAGCGGTTGATTTATAAATCTGACATTTATTCTGATCAGCTCTCCAGAAAACCATGTACGAATCACCTCGCTGATCAAGCGTTGGATCACTGCAGAAAAAATGCAGCCCTGCTCTCCGGTTTGTTCCTGTTCCATTGATCTGCCCCTGCCACTGATAAAGATAGGCGTGCTGATCATCTTGCTCTACCAAAGTATAAATGTTTGAATTATTTGATGCTTCATCATTGTGCAAAAGTTGACCGGAATTCAGTGTCCATGTTCCGGTTTGTGAAGTCCATTCCGGATGTATAATTGTTCCGGAAAATTCATCTCTGAAAAAACCAAAATCACTGTTTGATCTCCATTCACTTCCGTCAAAATCTGAAACACAATAAAAATTCTCCTGAATACCAATATCATCTGCATCAGTAAAGTTTGCGCTGAAATCAGCTGTCTTCCAAACACCGGATGTGCTTACCGAAGTGGTTGGCGGATTTGCATCTGTCACACAATTATAGGTTGCAAGAAAACCAGAACTCACTGTTGCAACATCTGAAGTAAAACGGAAAGTAACTGAGCCGGATGAAGTGGAAAAATTTCCGGGAGAAGTTGTTCCGGTATAAGTTCCAATTAAAGGAGAAGCAGTTGTTGGTCCGTCATAAATATAGAGATAGTCATAGTTAGACTCAATATTAAAAGATGAAAAAGATACATTTATACTTGTTGCATTTGGCGGAGCAATTGTCCATGTATAATCTTCATTGTTGTAATAATTTTTAAATGGTCCGCCAAAATCATGAATCATGCCTGAACAAGAATCAGCATAACACTCCGTCATAAAATCTGAAATGGCATTCCACAGTTCATTATAACCATTGTCATAACCCAAAGCCCATATTCCAATTCCTGCAATATCACTTGTACGTATGTGATGCAATCTTTTTCTGAAAGCATCTTCAAGCGAAATAAAACACTGTTTGTTTCCACCACTGTTAAACGCATAAATATCCGTGTAACTGTCATCATCCCAGGTGTGATTTCCTGCTGAATAATTTCCGGATGTATTATCCATGACATATTCATACGTTCTTGCAACGCCTGAACCTGTAGTGGTTGATGGAATTGTCAGCGATGTGGTTGGCCATTCATATCCGTAATAAGGCAAGCCCATCACCAATTTATTTTTAGGGCAACCCGCATCCAGATAATCAATAGTTGTTTTTGAAAGCGTATAGTTGTATGATGATCCAAAATGATAAAGCGGATCGCATGGTCCGGTACTTCCGCTTCCCTGATAATAATACGCGTATCCCATTACAATATAATGATCCACTTCAGGCTCCATAATTGAAAAATCAAACACGTCATTCCAGTCAACAGCATATAAGACTGTACTCACTTCTGATCCCGGAATGGCTGTGTGCATCTGATTACTGAGGTCCACCATAAAATTTGCAAAATTGGTTTTTTGTGAAGCGGGTAATCCTTCAAAATCTATATTTACTCCGTGCGCACCTCTTGTTTGAACAAGATTAATCAGGTTGTCAATCAGATTTTGTTTTGCAGTTGAATTGGTCAGAAATGTTGCAAGATCTGTACCGCCAAAAAGTGTTACGCATAATGTTACTTTCACTCCGTTTGCCAGCGCCGCATCCACGGCAGAAGATGTTGCCCAGCCATGCGTTGACAATGGTTCGCCGTCTGCCGGATTGACTTCATAAGAAAAAAATGAAAAGTGTGTGAGCAATGACCAATCGTAATTTGCATAAGCAGAACCAACCCAATACGGATGCCAGCCATAAACTACTTTGTCAGGTGCACACCCAACGCGTGAACCCGATAATTCATAATTTTCTGTATTCACATTTTCTTCATACCATTCAGTTGTTTGATTCAACGAATTGTAATATTCCAGTTGCTGCTGATGAATAGAAATTTGATCCTGAGAAAAAACAACAGAAGTAAAAAGAAGTAAAGAAAAAATAATAAACCGCATGTTCTCAAACTTTTAGGAACGCAAATATAGTGTTCACGCCTCACCTGAGCGTTTATAAACAAGGGGAGAATTTATTCAATCAGTATTAAAAGGATTTAGTTAGGAGGGCAAAGGACAAAGGGCTAAGGGCAAAGGACTAAGGACAAAGGGAAAGCCTGCCTGACTGCGTCATGCGGACAGGGACAAAGGGAAAAGGACAAAGCCTGCCTGACTGCGTCATGCAGACAAGGATTAAGGGAAAATTGTCGGAACTAATAAAGTAGCTTATTGAGAAATATAGATGTCTTTTTCCTATTTTCTTATGGCTTGTTCTTAACTAAAAATGCCTCTTAATAAATCCACATCAACTTCTTTCAGTGAAGATAAAATCTGATCAGCAATTATCAATCTCTGATCATACTGATGAGATTTTTCAGGCACAGCCACCACTTTCATGCGTGCAGCTTTTGCCGCAAGTACACCGTTGAATGAATCTTCTATTACCAGACATTCTGTTGGGTGGACATTTAATTTTTCAGCGGTTGTCAAAAAAACCGCAGGATGTGGTTTACCATATTTTTCAAATTCAGCAGAGTGTACTTCATCAAAATATTGTTCGATTTTAAGTTTTTCAAGTACGGCGTTGATTATTCGCTGATACGATGAAGTGGCCAGTGCAATTTTAAATCCGCGTGATTTGAAAATTTCAAGTGATTCATAAACTCCCTCCAGCGCTTTACCCTGTTTGTGAATTTCACGAATCAGTACATCGACAATATCATCTGCAACTGCTTCAATGGATTTGTTTTTCCAACCCGCTTTTTTGTGCCACAAACGCACCACCTCATCAATACGCAAACCAACCGTTTCTTCACAATCCGTTTGAGTGAGATTGATTCCCACTTTACCAAATCCCTCAATTTCTGCAATCTTCCACAAAGGTTCTGAATCAATCAGAACTCCATCCATATCAAAAATTACTGCTTTCATTTAACAGAAATTTAATCTTTGATGATTTCAAGAACACCGTTTTCAGAATTTAAAATAAAATCTCTGATGACGGCTGAATTTTGCTTCAGAATCAGTGCAACATTTATAGTGCTTAAATTTCCAGTTTTAAGCCAGACTATTCTTGGAGGAATTCCGCGAAGAATATTCAGATCAACAAAATCAGAATCAAAAGTAACAATGGTAAAAGCAGAAGATCTTGCATAATTAAATATCTCCATATCCGAAGCGTCAGTTAAACTTTCAAAACGAACATGG
Organism: Crocinitomicaceae bacterium; assembly: GCA_016719925.1. Lineage (GTDB taxonomy): Bacteria > Bacteroidota > Bacteroidia > Flavobacteriales_D > Crocinitomicaceae > JADJGJ01. The sequence goes on from JADJYC010000002.1 coordinate 240,211, forward strand.
GTTGATTCAGGAAATTCAGCTTCAATCTGAACTAAAATCCGCGGAGAGATATTCTGATCAAACAATAATTTCAAGAGGCAATCCTTAATTTGTGCTCTTTATCTGCAGCAAAACCAAGACATGCGTTTATCATGTCGATATTAAGCTCATTAAAGTCAGCCATAATTTCCTCTTTACTCATACCGTTTGAAAGCCAGTTAAGCACATCATATACAGATATCCGGGTACCCTTAATACAAGGCTTACCAAATCTCTTGTCTGCTCTTATCTCTATATAATTGAGGTAATTCATAACACGAATATACAAAAAGCACGTGACATACCAAAGACATCAACTTGTTCATTCCTTCAATTTAACTTCATACAAATTTCCACCACCAAATCCTTTTTTATATTCATCCGTCATGTACCAGCTGTTTTTGGATTTAAAGCAAATTGCCTCACGCTGTCTGACCAAATTGAGTTGATATGACCTCACCTTTCCATTCCAAAACTGATGATTTTTAAAATCACTGATCAGATACAAACGGGAATAAGTCAGCAAAACCACCACATTAAATTTTTCAGAATAATCAGCGGCCGTGACAGAACAAAATCTCCAGTCAGAAGAACACAATTGTATACTGCCCAGTTTTTTTGCTTTGTAGTCACCTGATTTGTCTGGCATGACATACACATTGGTAATTCCGGAATAGGGTTCCGTTCTGCATTTGGTGAAGAAGTAAAGAGAATCATTTGCCCAAAAAAAAGCTTCACAGTCAAAATTCAGTTCTTTTTTTGAAGGAGGATAATTCAGCTGATCTTCATAAATGAATTCAATTTTTTTTGGTTCCACTTTGTCTTTTTCCAGAAAATTTTTGGGAAGAATGTAGACAAAACATCTTTCTCTTTTGTTGAGATTATTTCCAAATGCACCAATATAAACTCTACCGTCATCATCCACGGTCAGATCTTCCCAGTCATTGTTTTTTACCCCTTCAATCTGAATAGTACGCTGTGTGCCCGCTTTAATATCCATGACAAAAATTTCCGGATCATTTCCTCCGTCATTGTGGGTGAGCAGATACCGGTCCTGATAAAATACAAGGCCGGAAGTTTCATACATTTTATCAGGCAGCTCAACCAGTTTTTTTACTGTAAGCTGTGCAAAGCCATTAAGTGCAAAACATAAAATAAACAGGAGCATCCACTTCAGCATCTTCCAAAGTTAAAAATTAACGACCAATTCATTTCTCTGGCTATTTGTTAGTCCAAACCTGTGCATTGCAATATGTTTAGAAATTAAAAAGAAAATCAACTTACCGATTTCTTCCCCAGCCAGCGCGGAAGCAATATTGAACCAATAATGAGATATGGATAATAGGAAATTAATCTCCATAAAAAAGCAAGACTCAAAGCAAGTGTTCCGTTGACAATATAATCGGATAACATTTCACCAAATAAAAACTCAGCCACACCGGCTCCGCCAGGAGTTGGGGTAACAATTAACACCAGCCACATCACCAGTTGTCTGCCAAGAACAATCAACTGATCAGCCAATCCAATTTCAATAAATGCAAGTAAAATAAAATTGATCACCATAAACCGTGACAACCACGACCAGCAGGTTGCAAGAAAAATTTTTACCCAGAATGATTTCGATTTTCCTTTAAGTTCTGATGAAGCTGTTTCAATATCTTCTCCAAATTTTTTAGCCTTTTCCATACGGTGTTTTAAAAACGGCAACCGGTAAATGGTCATAGCTATTTTTCCAAACAATTTAGGATAAACAAATACACTTGTCATCAGAAGGAGATTTGCCAGCGTCAGAATTGAAAATCCGATCCAGAAAAAGAACATGATATCTCCGCTGATGGCTTCCAGTTTTAAGGGAAGCAGCGATTGCATGGAAATAAATAAAAACAAAAACGGCAGAAAAATAATGTAGAAAAAATTGTCCATTATTGCCGTAATAATCACAAGAGCCGTTGATTTTCCAAGCGGAATTTTTTCACGCTGCAGTATAAACATAGCAACTGCAGCACCGCCAACCACGCCCGGAGTAATAGCAGATGCAAATTCCCACAATAAAATTACATTCATACTTTGCCTCCAGGATAAAAGTTTATCAGTGAGAATGCGGATGCGAACCATGTAGGCAAAATCTCTGAACACCACCATTAAAAGGGCGAGAAACAGAAAGAGAACGGAGAGAGGAGTAAATGAAATTGCGCTCCAGTCAATTTTACTTTTAGAAAATTCATTGTAAAAAAGAAACACTGAAACGGAAATACAAATCAGAAGAACAACAAAAATTCTGCGGTAACTAAGTAGCGATGAAACTTCCTTTTGCTGACTCATTTGATAATTGAAGGAAGTTAAATGTAGAAAGAAAAATCAATCAGCCACAAATTCAATTTCTATCCGGCGGTTGATATCTCTGCCCCACTTGTATCTGTTAGGAGCAATAGGATTTTCAGAACCCCAGCCTTTATAAATCAAGCGGCTTGCCTCTATTCCGTTTGCAACCAGATAATCATAAACGGCCTTTGCACGTTGTTCTGATAAAAGCAGATTATTTTCTTCAATTCCGGATGCATCTGTATATCCGTTGATTGTAATTTTTACGTACTTGTTCTCTTTCATGTAACCAACAAGTTTATCCAGATTCTCTTTTCCGATACCACTCTCAGGTAACGTTGCCATGCTTGACGGAAAATTAAGAGAGTCAATTATAAAAACAGCTCCCAGATCATTTGCTCCCTGATTTTCAAAAAAATAAGACAAGGACATTTTGCGAAGTTTTTCTTCATCTACCACATTGGCATTTTCATAAACTGACTCATCAACCAGCTGCGTTCCGCCATGGTGTGTTTTATTAATTACTTTGATTTCAATACGCCGGTTGCCTTCACGGGTAGATTTGTATTTATTGCTGTAGATTGGATTTGCAGGTCCGTATCCTTTATATGAAATTCGTTCAGCAGGATATCCTTTTGCAAGCAGATGATCATAAATATATTTTGCCCTTTGTGCAGACAGCGACATGTTCTCAGCATAGCTGCCGGAATTATCTGTATATCCTCCAATTTCTATAACCAGATTTGGATCCACATCCAGCGCCTGCATAAGATAAATTATATCAGGATTAGTTTCAATTCCTGTGAGCGTTGTTCTGCCCGGTGCAAAATTTACATTGTACAAAACAATTTGAAATCCAACAGGAATTGCTTCAGGCACCACTACCAGGTGTTCAATCTCAACGTGGAGCTGCGAACTGTCAATTTTCTCCGGCATTTTCGGACACAAACATTTTTGCAGTGAATCAGAAATCATAAATTCAGGATACGGCACAAATTCTTTTATATGTTCACGTTGTTCCTGATAGCGCGGACTTGTATTTGCTCCGTCTGTTCCCAAATCCCAATAATTAACCGCATCCCAGTTTGACAATCCGCAAAACTGTTTCAGCATTACCGCAGAAACATATCCTGAAGCATGCCAACCGTTCCAGCAATGAAGATAAATTGGACCAACATCGGGATTAGTTGCAGACAGATAAGTCATCTGAAGCATTTTATAAATGTGTGTTGAATCAAAATAATCAAGCTGATGATAATTAAACTGATTCCATGACTGATCAATACAACTGCAGGTATCAGCCATCGGGTATTCTTCAATTCCTTTGCGGTATAGATAAATTCCGGTAGAAAATCCTTCTTCACATAAATTGTGCATTCCATCCAGCGGAATCGGATTCTGATTATCTCTGTTATCTGTTTTGTGATAATAATTATTTGCGCCACCACGGTAAGCTACGCCATGCAAAACCGGACGCATATTTCTGGTACCGTACAAAGAATCAAAACCGTTTCCTTTATTGTCCGTGATCTTATACATCAAATCTCCTTCGTTATATCTTTCGATATAAAACTGCGGATTAAGTTCTATCTGCGGATGAATAGCAAACAACGAATCATAATTGATTTTATATCCCTGCGGAACAATTACCCAGGTATCCAGTCCGATTTTTACAGTATCCAGCTGAGCCAGCAGATTTGAGCTGATGACGAAAACAAAAGATATTAAAAGCCAGAATTGCTTCATCCTGTAAATTTAAGTCACAAGTACCGCGCCAATGTTCACTGATACTTCAAAGTTTTTCACAGTCTTTTTTTTGTAAGCGTTGAGATATTATTTGAAAATCCACTTGCCATAAAAAAAGGAAAGCTCAGAAATCAAGTATCAGCGAGGGTTTAACGCTGCTGAATGCGGAAATAAATTGTGGTTATCTGCCTGTGATGTAATTTGATATCAATTCTTAAATTTACTTAAAATCCACCTCATGAAAAGGATCATTCTGTTAAGTATATTTCTTCAAGCGCTGTTTGTTTTCGGTCAGATTCCTGAAGACATAAAATATGATCAGCTTTTTTACAGTTATGATTCATCTAGCTGCATCATAACAAAAGGGAAAAAACAAACAGTTTATAATCTGAGAACTGAAAGTATTTGCGTTGCAGCCACAAAAAATTTTATCATCAATTTTCCGGGATCAAATGTGTATGCAGAAATTCCGGTTAAGCCCGGGAAAATAATTATACACTTTCCTGTCGGAGAAAAAAACATCACATTTTATTGTTCTGCTGAACATGGAATAATCAAAGTTTCAAACCCGTTAGTGAATTCCATTTTGGAAGCTAACGGAAAGTATTACAATGTTGCAACAGATGAATATGCAGATTCTGTTCCACCCGGAACAACCGACTGGGGTTTGCATGAAATTAAAAAAATTACAGATGGAATTTATTTGATTAATAGTTTCAGGAATGAGCTTAAGTGGATGGATAATCAAGATCAGGTTCATCAGAAAAATGGAATAAACGGATCAGGAATTTATTCAGTAAAAGAAAAAAAATGGCTGATCGAACCATCATATAAATACATCAGTCAGCTGAACGGATATTTTTTCTGTGCATTGGAGTACCAGGTTGAGAGAATCATGGACGGAGACAGGATTATTCAGGCAGAAGGTAAAAGATATACATACGATATCTTTAAATTAAATCAAGATGGTACACCGGAAAAAATGGCGACCGGGCTAAGTCAATTATCACCTGATTTATTATCAGAGATTCTCGGTTTTGATGCAATAATTAATTCCGGTTTTCCAACTATTTATCAGTCGAGGTTGTCAGATAAACAGGGAATGTTCATGTTTCAATTGATTTTGTCAGACGAAAAACCATTGCCCCAATTTCAATACACAGAATTACTCACACCTCAATTTGAGTACATTCATGCTGACACAACCCGGCACATTTTTCTGACGCTGAACAAATCAGCTAAAGATGCCATTTCTCTCTACTGGATGAACAGAGAAAACCAACCGGTCAAAATTAGTTCTCATCCGAAAATGATTGGTTTTTACATAGATGAATATTACTATCAGAAAACAATTGTAACTCCCGATTCAGCTGTTGCGGCAGATGATTACCGTGATTCACTTGTCCTTAATATTGTAGATTATTTCGTGCGTGTTCCGGACTTTGGTTCAGGCTTAAAAATTCTCAATGATTCACTTCTTTTGGTTCACAAGTCAAGTGAGGCAGTTTTGGATGCTGTCGAAAGCATATTATATCACGGAGAAGACTCGATTGACGAAAATTATAATGTCGTTTATTCTTTAGCCGTACCCGGATCAGCCACCACAGGTGTTTACAACCTGAATTCAAAAAGCTGGCTGATCCAGCCGGAATATTTTAATGTCATTCAGAATAATCAAAAATTCGTTTCATGTTATCCTTCCAATACTTTTTATTTCAGCTTGAACGATTATTATTATACCGCTTTTAATAACACGGGTGAAATACTCTTTGAAGGAAAATCAGCAGATGAAATTTGTTCAGACCCACAGTTGCTTGCCAATGTCATTCCCTTTGAAAACAGTGTTGAAATTCAAAACGGAACCAGAGGATTGATGGCTCATTCACGATTAAACAGCAAGCCGGAATCCTTTTATATTTTCTCGTCTGACAGTATGGGTATTTTTCATCCGGATATTTATTTTGAAAATCAGTTTGAGAATAATTACTTTGAGTTTGTGCATTACAGTTCAGAAATAAAGTCAAGTTTCAGAGTAAGCGGTGATTCAGTCTTTTTTAATTCACCATACTTTCATACTTCAGCATCTTTAAATGATAAATTAATCTATCACAATACAAGATTTCTGCAGCAAGATGAAAAATACATTCATTCACTGATAAAAATTTCAGGTAATGACACCACAAACTTATCAGAAATTCAAGCGCATGGTTTTAAATATTATTTATCGTTTAAAATGACAGGCGATTCAATCATCGTCATAAATGACTGGACAGATAAAGGTGGTGACCCATGTATTGAGTGTTATGATGAATCCGGTTATTATAATCTGGAACAATCTTTTCAGACAGAAAACTCCTCTGTCTGGAAAAAAACAAAACAGGGCTGGAGAAAAATTTCTCCGTATTACGCAACCATTGAGCCCGTTGCAAATGGTTATTTCATAGCATCAACCGGTGAATTTTATGAATCTCTGAGCAGATCAGAAAACAACTGGAATCAGGAAACCATTGAAATTGAGAAACGCTATTTTTTATTGAATTCTGATCTTAAAGCAATTTCCTATTTAGATTATTTTGATTTTGCAGACGTGGTTGATTTAGGTTTCGGATATAAAATAAAACTCCATGCAGACGGAAAATATTTTTTTATGACATATGATCTGGAAGCGCTAACCAATGCTGAATGGGATCATTTTGAAAAAGAAAATGGAAAACTCAAAGCAATGATTTACACAGTTTATGACAAGGACTACTGGGGTAAAATTAAAATTGACTCATTTGGAATGCCCGTCGAAAAAGTATCTTCCACCACCAAATATTTCAGATTCCCGATTAAATAATACAGGTACAAAACAAAAACAGTTCCGTTTTCTGCGGAACTGTTTCTTGATTTTTCTATAAACCAATTTTCTTTTTCAGATCTTTTGGAATGGCATCCTGATGAAGATAAATGTTGATGGTTTTGTATTTGAAATATTGTTCTGATATGAACATATATCCGTCACAATCATTGGATGTACCCCATGAATTTTTTATCAGCAGCCATTTTTTACCTGCAGCATCTTTATACAATCCTACAGCGTGCATTCCGTGATCATCTGTAGTTCTTTTATTGTCATACGCCTGCTGACGCATTTCTGTTGTAACTACATCCTCTTCTGTAGGCGTCATAAAACAAGATGATTTTTTTTCTGATCCTGCATCTGAGAAATTTTTGTTGTTTGATCCGTCAACATAGATCGTTGATTTGTCTTTCGGAACCAAAGCAATCGAATTTCTGAAATCAAAATAATCTTCAGAAACATCTGCAGCCCATGCAAAAGTATATCCCTGCGTAAGAGAATATTCAGCCGCAGCCCAAAGATCATCAATGGTTACATTATACGATTTATCCCAAACCCAATTGTCAGCAATTTCAAGACGGCATTCTTTATACAATTCATGATTGGTGAATGAAGTCAATGAATGATACTCATCCATTTTCAGACCAAGTTCATCGCGGAAAGTAAGCGGGTTGTAATCTTTTCCATTGTATTTGAATTTGAAATCTTCCACCTTTTCAGGTACCGTTCCCAGATATGCATTCAGAATTCCGCGCACACCATCTAACCATGCTGTAGAAAGATTTGAATTTTCACCCATGTCCTGGCGGTAAGCCAAAACGCCGTTTACAGCACCTTTAAGAACTGAAACAAGTTCAGCGTGATTATGTCCTTTTGTTCCGTAATTAAGTCCGGCAAAAACTTCATTGGGTACAATTCCAAATTGTCTGATCACCCAAGGAATATCATGAAAAGCACCGCCCTCATCAAAATTTGTATTTCCGTCAGTACGAATATATTTTTCAGCTTTACCTAAATAAGCCTGATAAACAATCCACATTTCAGCAAGTACATGATCTCCTTTTCCAAGTCTTTTTATTTCTGACTCAAAAAATGACAGTGCTGAAAAACTCCAGCAGGTTCCGGTCCAACCCTGAGACTGAACAGGCGTTGCATCCAGGTGTACGATTTTTTCGAATTTATATTCGCTGCCTTCTTTATTGGTTGTGAATTCCTGCGCAAACAATGTTGTCGAGAATACAACCAGGCAAATTAATATCAGCTTTTGCATAGCGTTAAAAATTGGTTTAATGTAAAATTAAGAATTGATTGCAGATAACAATAAGAAATAAGGCTTTCTGCTGAGTTTGAAAGGATGGATGTATTTAAATCAAGACAAGCGGAGAAATCAGTTCTTCAGAATCCAGCCTGAAAATCCGTCTGATTCAAATTTGTCAAGTGCTGATTCAGCCTCTGATTCAGATCCATATGAACCTGCACTTACACGGTATAAGCCGCCTTTTTTGTCTACAATTCCTGAACCATATCCCTTCTCAGACAGTTTCTTCACAAAATTTTCAGCATTGGTTTCAACGGAGAAACATCCGCCAATAATATGGAATGAACCACCGGCATTGAATTGATTAGTTTCAGGCGTTTTGCCAAGATCAACCGGAACAAAAAGTTCTTCTGTTACTTCCAGCGTATAAACATTTACATCGGCAGGAATACCACTCGTTAATTCTTCCCACGTTTTCCAGTCAGTTGATAATGCAGGAATATCTCCCTGAATTCTTTTTTCATACACGGCTGTGCTGGTTTTATTAAACGGATTCAAGTCACTCAAATGAATTTTTCCTGAATTCAGAAAATCTGTTTTCATTGGAATCCAGTAAGAATAAAACAAGGCAGGCAATACAACCGCAGCAGCAATTGCATATTTATAATTGCGTGATTTCTTTTTGGGCTGATTGATCGGAATAACTTTTTCATCCGGTAGAGTTAATTCTTCCTGTTCAATTTTTTCAGCAGTGTTCAGCTCAATAACCGGAGTAATTTTTTCTTCTTTCTTTTCTGCAGATTTCTGAACCGCCTTTTTCTCCACCACAGTCAATACCGGTTTCTGAATTACTTCTTTGATGTCAGCTGATTTTTCTGTTTTTACCAATACCGGTTTTTCGGTTTTAATTTCAGATACAACAGCTTTGGCAGCAAAGTCAACAAATGAAACCTGACTCAAACCATAAGCCTGCAACAGCAAATTGACCTCCCGGTTTTGTTCAAAGATGATTTTATTCTCCTGTTTAAAAAGAAATCCGATTTCACCCAGTTCTATTCGATGTCCTTCCTCCAGATTTTTTCTCCACGCATTAACGTGCATCTGAATTTCAGACATCGCTTCATTGAAAGAAATGGCATGCTGAATCACAAGTTCATTGGCAAGCAACCCATCATTCTGGATTAACTTGTCATTGAACAATACCTTTTTAAACGGAGGCGTAATGACCGATCTGGAACGGTTCACCCAGGCTGATTCATAACTGGCAATAAACCCGCCAAATTCCGGCACAATCACACAGTTGTGCAGTTTCAGCAAATCAGCTATGTGGTTTTCCAGTTTCATGGGGGATGTAAAGATACGGATTTTAAGGAATTGTACGGTAAAAAGGGGGTGATGTTACCTTATGCGATACCGCAGGCGCAGGTCACCGTAGGCGCAGGTCTCGACCTGGGCCTGCGGTGACTTGCGGCAATGGTGATGCGCGAAAAATAATTTCCAAAAAAAAATCCCATCAAAACTGATGGGATTTTATGTGGAGAATACCGGATTCGAACCGGTCGCCTCAACACTGCCAGCGTTGCGCTCTAGCCAAATGAGCTAATTCCCCTTTTTACACTTCAAATTTAACTGTATTTTTCAATACTCATCCACCACCAACCCATACTTCTTACAATACTTTTCATAGAGTTCTTTCTGGTGGTTATTAAGATCAATAAAATTTCCGCGGATCATTGCAAGTGTGACATTATTACTTCTCATGTCCAGTGCGTCACCCTGTGAAACAAAAAGTGTTGCGTCTTTACCCGCTTCTAGTGATCCAATTTTATCATCAAGGCCTAATATTTTTGCTGCATTTAAAGAAATGGATGCGACTGCCTGCTCTTCAGTCATACCGTAAGCGCGCGCGGTGCCTGCAAGAAATGGAAGATTACGCGTATTCATTACTTCCATATCACCTGCTGTGCTGATGCAAAAAAGTAATCCGGCTTCCTGGAGTTTGTATGGTAATTCATAATACTGATACGTAAAATCATCTTCAAATTCAGGCAACGCATGCGGACGGTTTATGATGATGGAAAATTTATTTTCTTTCAGACGATCAGCAATCATTGGTGCATCATATCCACCAACAATCACGGGATTTTTAATTTCAAAAAACCGCACAAAATCAACTACGTCATTCATTTCAGGAGCAAAGTCAACATGAAAATACAAACGCTGGTCACCATTAAAAAGATGTCGCATTGCTTCCAGTTTCAAATCCATTTCATCAGGATATTTTTCATTCACGTATGCTTTTGCTCTTGAACAAAAATCCCAGATTTCATTTTTTGCACGGACATAATTTTCATTTGAATTGGAGCCTCCCGGTTCTGCCCACCAACCCCAGCGGTTATATTTTTCAGGCCAGTTTAAATGTACTCCGTCATCTGCCTTATAAACTGCATCTTCCCAGTTCCAGCCATCCAATGCCATAACAGAAGATGTTCCTGAAATGGTTCCTCCGCGTGGTGTTGTTTGTGTAACTAAAACACCGTTTGTGCGGATTGTGTAAAGAATTTTTGAATCAGTATTATATGCAATCAGCGAACGAACATTGGGATTAAAAATTCCGGTTTCATTAAAATCTCTGGTCGCTCTTACCGCATCTACTTCTGTCAAACCTGTTGTAACATTAGGGGCAATAAAACCCGGATAAACGTGTTGTCCGTTCAAATCAATAATGGTGTCCCATTCTGATTTTACCAGTTCCATGGTCAGTGTATTTTTAACGAAAAGAATTTTTCCGTTTTCAATTCCGATGCTGGCTGTTGGAATAAATTCTCCGTTACCAATGTGTGCAGCTCCGTTTTGCAAAAGAATTTTAGTATGTTTTTGGTTTATTGGAGCTGGTGTTTGTGCATAGAGGTTTAAATTCAGGGCAAACGCAATTACAAAAATCAGAGTAGTTTTTAGAGAAGAGGACAAAGGACAAAGGACAAAGGACAAAGGGCTAAATGCAGGAGTCAGTAACCAACTTCCGGAAAAGACATTCAATTTATTTTGTTTTAATATTTTCATCTTCATTATTATTTCTGTCAAAAACTAACCCGCCTCAATCTTCAGAATTTTTAATTTTCAATTACATTTTCTCTTTCACTTCTTACCATTGTCACCCAGACTAAATTCGGCCGGTTACTTTTGGCTTTGTCCTCTGTCCTCCTTAGCCCTTTACTCGTGATCATGATGTTCCTCACCTTCTTCTCCAATCGTTTCACAATGATATAATGTTTGTTTTTTCGCAGATGGTTTTTGCAATGGTGCTCCGCCATTTTTTGCTTCATTCATCAATGCAGTAATTCTTTTTCTGTCTTCCTGATCACGCTGGTGAAAACGATAACTTTGTGCCTGATCATAAAAAAGAATTCCGTCAATAAATGTTTTTTCCACACGCGCATTAATTGAAAGAGGATTATCTGACCAGATCACAATATCTGCATCTTTTCCTTCTTTCAGACTTCCCATGCGGTCATCCAGATGAAGTAGTTTTGCCGGATTCAATGTCACCATTTTCCAGGCACTTTCTTCTGATACTCCACCATATTTAACTGCTTTTGCAGCTTCCTGATTTAATCGTCTTCCCATCTCAGCGTCATCTGAATTTATTGCAACAACAATTCCCATCTGCTCAAGTATAGCAGCGTTGTATGGTATGGCTTCAGTCACTTCCATTTTGTAGGCCCACCAGTCAGCAAAAGTTGAAGCTCCTGCACCGTGTGCTTTCATTTTATCTGCTACTTTATATCCTTCCAGAATATGTGTAAAAGTGTTCACAGTGAATCCCATTGAATCGCCCACATGCATCAGCATATTAATTTCTCCCTGCTGATAGGAGTGGCAACTGATAAATCTTTTTTTATCAAGAATTTCACACAGCACGTCCAATTCTAAATCTCTGCGAGGAGGTTCCGTTTTTCCCTGCTGCCGTTGTGAACTGTTATAATAATCTTCCCATGCTTTTTTATATTCTTTTGCACGAATGAAGGCATCATAAAAAATCTGCTCCACTCCCATTCTTGTCTGCGGATAACGGATTGAATTCTGATCTCCCCAGTTGGATTGTTTTACATTTTCTCCCAAAGCAAACTTGATAAAACCATCGGTTGAATCAATCAGCATTTCCTCTGGTGAGTATCCCCATTTCAATTTTATCAGACCGGATTGTCCGCCAATTGCATTTGCTGAGCCATGCAATAATTGCGCAGCAGTAACTCCCCCTGAAAGTTGTCTGTAAATATTGATGTCGTCGTTGCGCACAACATCAGCAATTGAAACTTCAGCAGAAATAGATTGTCCGCCCTCATTTACTCCTTTGCTGATTGCAATGTGTGAATGTTCATCAATTATGCCGCAGGTAACATGTTTGCCTGTTCCGTCAATAGTAATTGCACCGCCGGGTACAGAAGATGTTCCGTTAACTGATTTTATTTTTCCATCCTGAATAATCAGATTTGCATTACGGATCACTCCATCTGATTCATTGGTCCAGAGTGTCGCATTTTTGATGTAGTATGATTTTGGAGTTGGCAAAGTATCAAAACCATATGCCATATTTGGATAACGAATATTTGAAACCGCAGATGTATCTGATTTGAATTTATCATCGTCTTTTTTCTCCTTGAATTTGTCACCTCGGTTAGCTGCCCATTTCACCCAGGTACCGTTTGGCAGTGTACCTGTGCCTTCCATTATTCCTAACTTGGGATAAAAAGATCCGTTCAGCTGGACTACTCCATCAATTTGTCCGTCACTTAAAGTAAACATCATACTAAGTTGAAGATCACTGATTATCAGTTCAGGTTTCACATCAATTGTATCAATTTTTGTAGTTCCGGTTTTTGTATCTTTCACCAATTGATACGCCGTAATTTTTGCAGCTGGTTTTTCATGTGAGCCGGTGATCGAAAAATCATAAACGGTTCCGTTTAATGTGAGAGAATACTCACCTCTGTAATCCGGCAACATGATATTTTTAAATCGTTTTCTGTCACCTTTCGTCCAGGTTTCATAAATTTCTCCGTCTTCAAAAAGATCTCCTTTCACTACTAAAAAATTTGCAAGTTTTCCTTTTTCCAGTGTTCCTATTTTATTTTCCAGCCCAACAAATTTTGCAGGATTCTGAGTAAGTGCTCTCAATGCTTCATCTTTAGGCAGCCCATGTTTAACAGCCTTTCTGACATTTGCCAGAAACTGATTTTTCTTTTTCAAACCATCTGCCGTAAAAGCAAAACTGATTTTGTTTTTATGGAGAATGTAAGGATTGTAAGGTGCCATTTCCCAGGCGTTCAATTGCGACAACGTCACATATCTTGACAAATACGGATCAGTCATATCGTATGCATCCGGAAAATTTACCGGCACGATTAATTTGGCATTTGTGGCTTTCACATCTCTGATCATTTCATATTCATCACCACCGGATTTAATTATCAGTTCAACATTGAATTCTTTTCCAAGTTTTACCGCGCGCAGAATTTCCAGTTTATCAGACACCCCAAAAATCTGAGGCAGTTTCATATTTTCAAGTCCTTCTCTCAATGAGACATTATCTTTGGTTGGATCGTCAAGTGATGCATACCATTTTGCATCATAATAGAATTGTCTGAGTAAAGCAATTACTCCCATTTGTGATGACGGGTAAGTTTGGTTTGAGCTCCCCTTTGAAAAAGAAAGATGATTGGCAACTTCGGCCTTTAAAATATTATCTACCGTTGGATTGTCTGACAAGGAAATTAATACGGATGTACCTCTGAGAATTCCATCTCCCTGGTGAGTAACAACAGCACCAAAACCTTGTTCCAGATAATCTCTTTTTTCTTTGAATTCAGCATCTCTGTAAATTTCATATGCTTTTGTTTCAGGATGCATAGACTGATTCCAGTAATACGGTCCTTCTTTCAGTGTACCTAATTGAGGACCGTAAGAACCAGAAGAATAAGTTGGATTGGGAATCCCCTGACTGGAATAAATATCAATGAAAGATGGATAAATGGTGTAACCCTCCATATCTATTTTCACAGCCGTGGACGGAACAATAAAATCTATGCCTGCGCTGAGAATTATTCCGTTTTGGATAACGAGCGTGCCACCTGGAATTGTCAGATCAGGACTAATAACCAGTTTGGCATTTTGCAGCACGTAAATTGTGTTGTGCGGATCATGCACACCGTTTTCGGGTTCAATTGTCTGTGCATTTGAAATATTAAAAAGGAAAGACAGTACACAGGTCCAAAAAATACGGAAGTTCATAAACGGTGCTGGCAATTAAAAAACTACATTTGTCAAAAATAATCATTTATGCAGACATTGGTTCATATTCATTCAGGTTGGAGATGGGTGGTATTAATCCTCTTACTGGTGGCAATTTTTAAATCTTTTAGTATGTGGCGTTCCAAAAAAGAATGTTCACCTAAAGATGTTAAACTGGCTATGTTTGCCATGATTGCCTTTCATATTCAATGGCTTGTTGGCTTAATTATGTATTTTATGTCGCCAAAAGTAAATTTTGTTGCAGGCATGATGAAAGATTCTGTTTTACGTTTTTATGGTATTGAACATATTTTCGGAATGACGGTTGCCTTTGTATTGATCACCATGGGCTACAGCAAGTCGAAAAAAATCACGGATTCAGAAAAAAAATTCAAAACTATTTTCTGGTTCTACCTGATTTCTTTGCTTATTATTCTGGCAACCATTCCATGGCCTTTCAGAGCATTGGGAGGACAGTGGTTCTAGTCCATTAATCAGTGCGGAATGGAAAAGGAGGAGAAATCAATTTCAACGGCAAAGCAACAGGAAACCTGTGTTTTGGTTGGAGTTATTACTTCTGATCAGACAGAAGAAATGACCAAAGAGTATATTGACGAACTTGAATTCTTGGCTGAAACTGCAGGCGTTGTAACCAGAAAGAAATTTCTTCAGCGCATCGATCATCCAAATCCAAAAACATATATCGGCAGCGGAAAAATAGAAGAGATCAAAACTTACATCAAAGAAGAAAAAATTGATGTCGCCATTTTCGATGATGAACTTTCTCCATCTCAGCTAAGAAATATTGAACGCGAACTGGAAATAAAAATTCTGGATCGCAATAATCTAATTCTGGACATTTTTGCCGGACGCGCCAGAACAGCTCATGCAAAACTCAGGTTGAACTGGCGCAATATGAATATCTGATGCCGCGTCTTACCAGAATGTGGACACACCTTGACCGTATGAAGGGTGGTGTTGGAATGAGAGGTCCGGGTGAATCACAAATTGAAAGTGACCGACAGGTTATCAAAGCAAAAATCGCTCTGCTGAAAGAGCAGCTTGAAAAGATCGACAAACAAATGGCTGCGCAACGCAGTAACAGAGGTCAGTTGGTAAGAGTAGCGCTGGTTGGTTATACCAACGTGGGTAAATCAACACTCATGAATCTTTTGAGTAAGTCAGATGTTTTTGCAGAAAACAAATTGTTTGCAACTTTGGATACCACTGTCAGAAAAGTGGTGATTGAAAATCTTCCATTTCTTCTTTCAGATACTGTTGGATTTATCCGCAAACTTCCTACCCAGCTTATAGAATCTTTCAAATCAACATTGGATGAAGTAAGAGAAGCAGATATTCTGATTCATGTGGTTGATATCTCACATCCAAATTTTGAAGAACATTATCAGGTGGTGAATGAAACTATTGCAGATATTGAAGAAAAGGAAAAGCCAAAAAAAGCGGAGGATTATGTGAGTAAAAAGAAAAACTGGCAGCTGCTCCAAAACATGATAATGTGCCCGTAAGACCTAAAGGAACTGAGAAACCAATGATTGTAGTTTTTAATAAAGTGGATGCCTACAATCCAAAACCAGAAGATATCGGGTATCACCCTGAAGGAAAAAATTTGCGCTGGAAGAATTAAAAAATACCTGGATGGCAAAACTGGGCGGAGATCATTGTATATTTATTTCTGCTGTAGAAAAAACAAACATTGATGAACTCAAAGCTTTAATTTATAAAGAAGCAAAACGGGTTTTTCAGATCCGTTATCCGTTTCACAATTTCCTTTATTGATTTATTTTTTGAAAGATATTTTGTAAACCAGTCCTGCACCGGCTGACCAGGCATTACCAATATTTTTACCAGAAAAAATATACGATCCGTTGGCAAATACACCCCATTTTGATTTAATGGAATAATAAATAACTCCTCCAGCTTTCTGACTTGAGACCGGCAAAGTCCTGAAATCCTGACTAACGCCTCCAATCCACAATTCATCCCCTAAGCCGTGAACAAAATCATACAAGATATCTGTGTACCATTTATTTCCGGCCCAACCAAATTTTACTGAAAAAGGAACAGAAGAAATAACCGGCGCAAGAGCATAATTATATCCTCCCTGTGCCTGAATAAAAATGCCGTGATTAAAATTCATCTGAAAAATTAATTTTGGCTGAATCAAAATTGCCTTTTGACCAATACTTTTGCCAGATTGTGTTACATAATCTGTGACAGGAAATGAAATTCCGGCTGCCGGAATTATTCTGATTCTTCTTTCTTTGGCACTGCGGTTAAACGGAATTCCGTATTTAAAATAAATGCCTGCATCCTGAAATTTTCCGTTTATAAAAGGGACTGTTGCGATCACATCCAGATTATCAAGTATCCCGTATTCTCCGAAAATTGATGCGCCAGAAAGAGTTCTGGGATAATTAAAATTTGTAGCTCCGAAATATTTTTCTGAATGCTGATAAAATCCTGAAAGGGCAAGATCAAGATTATTTTTGCCCTTGAAAAATCCGTCCAATGGTCCTTGCGCCGAAACATTCAAAAAAATTAGCAAATAAGTTAGAAGCAAAAAATATCTCATGGACAATCAGACGAATACCAAACAAAAAACTTACGGTTACGTAATAAAAAAATGCTTAATGGAAACGTGATCTATGGATACGTTTTCTCCAGCCCATTTTACGGGTCGTATACTTGCGGTTTGTAAATGCACTTTTGTAAAGCTCCATACCGTAACCAATTGAAAGCTCATGTGTCATGCCTCCATAACGACTTACTTTTCCGAGTCCCAAATCATAGGAGTAAACCGCTTTAAAATCTTTCAGAAAAATTAAACCGGCAGACAATACTACTGTGTTATCAATCCGTTAGCCGATACTGCCCCAAATGCGTTCATTCCAAATCATATTCATATCAAGTGAAGCGGCAAGCGGGCTCCTTTTGTCCATTTAACCAATGCAGTAGGGTATAATACATACATGTAATTGTCTGCCATTTTATAACCACCGGTCAGATAAAAATGGTCGTATTCAACGCTTCCAAAAAGTGACATTTGAGGGTCGAGATTCCGGTTATTAAAAATATAAGGCGCGCCGATTCCAGCAAACCAATCACTACTTCTTACAAAAAGCCCTCCTCCAAAATTGATATCAAACGTGCTCATTGATCCTGAAAGTGCTGCATCACCACCGTCAAAATAACTCAGTGAACCATAATTTGCAGATAACTGATTGTAGGTTGCTTTAATACCTAATGACATTCTGGTATATCTTCCCAAATTGATAGAATAACTATAAGAAAATCCAGCTTCAAGATGTTTGAATATGGTAATGTTTTCATTCAGTAACTGAAGATTGAATGAATGTTTTTTGAAATTGTAAAATCCATTTCCGATCAGCGTGTTAGGCGCTCCTTCAAATCCCATCCACTGCATTCTGTATAGCATTGATCCGCCTACACTTTTATTTGCATCCATGTAGGCCGGATTAAAAATCTGGTGATTATGCATATACTGACTGTAATTCACCCGGTTCTGCGAATATCCAATCTGGATTATCGAAAACAAAACAAAAATGATCTGTAATAATTTCATAAATCTTATCTGTTTATTACAATGTATCCTTTAATTGGCTCTGATCCGTCTTTCAGATCCAATATAAAATAATAGGACCCTTCCGGCACTTCATTGCCATACAATACCAGTCCGCTGTTGCACTCGCCGTACCAGTTATTGGTATATGGCGCGGATTTGTATACAACACTTCCCCATCGGTTCATCACCGTTAAAGTATTGTTCGGATATCTGTCAATATTTTTAATCTGGAAATAATCATTGAGACCGTCACCGTTCGGGCTGAATGCGTCTGACATTACAACAGCAAGCGGCTGATCAAGTATAAATGTCGCTTCATTTGTACATCCATTTTCATCTGTTACAATTATTGTATATGTACCAGCAGGAAGGCTGTTCAGATCCTCTGTAATACTTCCGTCTGACCAGTCAATAGTGTATGAACCGGTACCACCAGAAATTTCTGTATCAATCCATCCGTCATAACATCCTTCACAACTTATTTGCCACCCGTTTGGATATTGAGAAACGTCTGCGGTAATTAAAATTGAATCAGGATTAGTCAATGTAAATACCGTATCAAAAACACAACCCATTGCATCAACCAGATTAAGACTATACGTACCGCCCGGCAGATTCTGTAAATTATTTCCGAAATAAGACGGAGTCCAGTTGAAATTATACCCCGGTACTCCTCCGCCAACAGCAACAACAATTGATCCGTCACTCGCATCATAGCAAGTTACATCCTGAACTGTAGGGCCAATGTCCAATGGCAATGGTTCGAATACAAAAATATCCAGAGAATCATAACATCCTTTAGAGTCATAAACATATACTGTATAAGTGCCGCCTGGTACACCATTTAAATCTTCAGTAGTTGAAGAGTTTGACCAAACATAAGTATATGGAGGAGTTCCTGAGACCACAGTTAAATCAACTGTTCCGTTTGAAAATCCTGCACAGGTAACAAGGGTGGATGTTGCTGAAGGATCAGGTTTTTCATTAACTATAATATTGAAACTGCATGTGTCAGTATTACCAAATGCATCTTCTGCAACATAGGTAACAATATTAATTCCATCCGGGAAGAATGAACCGGATGGCAGGCCTGCAATCCGCGTAATTGAAATTACACCACAGTTGTCCGTTGCAGTTGGTGTGGTATAATTTATAACATTATCACAGGTAATAATATCTGCCGGACATATAATTACAGGACTGATTGTATCAATAAGCGTTACATTAAAGAAGCAGAAAGAACTGTTTCCGTTTGCATCTGTTCCGGTAAGGGTAATAGTTAAAGAAGAGTTGAATACTGTTCCCGGAGTTGGGCCTTGACTCACAATCACTACCTCACAATTTGCAGTAGTGACAGCCAGGCCCGTATAATCTTCTAAATCAGCATAACATGTATCATTCAGTACATCAACTTGATCTGCCGGACAACTGATAACTGGCGCAATTGTATCTGACAAGATGAGGTCAAATACACACGAATTAGCAATACCACTGGTATCCGTGACCGTCATTGTAATTGTCTGACTTACCGTTAAGCTTGCGCCAATTGCAGGTGATTGTGTTATAGTATAAGGACCACAGTTTTCTACTATTGAAACTAAAGAAGAATAATCCGGTGTGGTAAATTGACAACTTGCATCAAAGAAATCAGAAACAGGGAAAATCGGACAATTTATTTGTGGAGTAATAGTATCAATTGGAATAATGTTGAATGTGCACGATGTGTTGTTACCTGTAGCATCCGTTGCAGTCAATGTTGCCAAAACTGTTGAGCTCAATGTAGATCCTGGAAGTGGTACCTGAGAAATTGATATCACACCACAATTGTCAGCTGATATTGCCATTGAAGTGAAATCATTCGCAATATAATTACAAACTGCATCTACAAATTCTGTCTGGTCTCCAGGACATGTAATTGTTGGTGCTGTATTATCGGTTGGAATAATATTGAAAGTACATGTAGTAAAGTTTGAGTAAATATCAGTTGCTGTAATTGTTACCGGCGTGGTTGATGTTATAACAGTTCCCGGAATTATATTCTGATTCACACTCATGACTCCGCAATTGTCACCTGAAATTGCCATAATAACGTAATCAGGAATTGTGAAATCGCATGTTGCACTGAGAGATACATTCTGATCTGAAGGACAAACAACTCCCGGAGCTTCAGTGTCAATAATTGTAACCGTAAATGAGCAACTTGATATGTTGCCGCTTACGTCAAATGTGCTGAATGCAACATTCGTGGTTCCGATTGGAAATAGTGATCCTGAAGGAAGCCCTGTTGTCATTACTGTTATAGATCCGGGACAGTTATCATTTCCTAACGGCGTTCCGTAAGCAATCGATGCCCCGCATACACCTGCGTCATTCGATTGAACAATGGAAGGTGGACATATGATTACAGGGCTTTCACTGTCGTTAACTGTGATTGTAAAATTACATGTGGCAATATTTCCTGTAACATCTGCCGCAAGATAACTAACTACTGTTGTACCAATTGGGAATACCGATCCGCTTGGCAAACCTGCTGTCTGGAATGTTAATGTTCCTGGGCAATTATCAATTCCAACTGGTGAAGCAAAGAAAATTGGTGCACCACAAACTCCAGGATCATTTGACTGGTTGATACTGGCCGGACATGCGATAACAGGATTTTGCGTGTCGTTTATTGTAACACTGAAACTGCAGGTTGCGGCATTTGAACTTGCATCTGTGACTTGATAGGTAACTATTGTCGTCCCAACTGGAAAAATTGTACCGGATGCCTGACCAGCCGTTAATGCTGTCATAGAAGCAGGACAATTATCTGTGCCCACAGGAGTTGCATAGTTTATGTTGGCACCACATACATTGAAATCGTTATTCTGAGTGATGTTTGCAGGACAAGTTATCAATGGTATTTGTGTGTCATTTACGGTAACATTAAAAGAACATGACGTTGTATTTGAAGAAGCATCTGTAACTGTATATGTGACAGTTGATGTTCCGATCGGGAATACTGTTCCGGATGCTTGTCCTGCTGTTAATGTAGTTACTGGTGCCGGGCAGTTATCTGTGCCTACAGGAGTAGCATAGGTAATATTCGCGCCACACACATTCAAGTCATTCGACGGAGTAATATTTGCAGGACATACAATAGCCGGAAGTTGTGTATCATTTACTGTAACTGTAAAACTACATGTATTGGTATTGGATGAAGCATCAAATACAAAATAGGTTACTGTTGTGGCTCCTATCGGGAACACAGTGCCTGATGCTTGACCAACAGTAAGTATTGTTGTTGAACCCGGGCAGTTATCTAATCCTACCGGAGTAGCATAAGTAATATTCGCCCCGCAGACATTCAGGTCATTTGCCTGAGTGATATTCGCAGGACATACTATAGTAGGATTTTCTGTATCGTTTACTGTTACATCAAAACTACATGTGCTGGTATTTAAGCTTGCATCAGTTACTAAATATGTTACTGTTGTTGTTCCAATCGGGAATACCGTTCCACTTGCTTGTCCTGCTGTAAGTGTTGTTACAGGTGCCGGGCAGTTGTCTGTGCCTACCGGGGTAGCATAGGTAATAGTCGCTCCACATACTCCTGCATTGTTATTCTGAGTAATGTTGGCAGGACATACAATCGCTGGATTTTGGGTGTCGTTGATTGTAACTGTAAATGAACAGGTATTAGTATTGGCTGATGCATCAGTTACTAAATAGGTTACCGGTGTGGTTCCTATTGGGAAGACTGTGCCTGATGCTTGTCCTGCGGTGAGTGTTGTTACCGGTGCAGGGCAGTTATCCGTTCCTACCGGCGTGGCATACGTAATAGTCGCACCACACACATTCAGGTCATTCGCCTGAGTAATATTTGCAGGACATACAATCGCTGGATTTTGTGTGTCGTTGACTGTAACTGTGAATGAACAAGAGTTTGTGTTGGATGATGCATCAAATACAAAATAAGTAACAGTCGTGGTTCCTATCGGGAACACAGTGCCGGACGCCTGTCCAACTGTAAGTATTGTTGTTGAACCAGGACAGTTATCCAATCCTATAGGCGTAGCATAGGTAATATTCGCACCGCAAACAGTCAGGTCATTTGCCTGAGTGATATTCGCAGGACATACTATAGTCGGATTTTCTGTATCATCTACCGTTACATCAAAACTGCACGTTGATGTGTTGGTACTTGCATCAGTTACTAAATATGTTACTGTCGTGATTCCTATTGGGAACACAGTGCCACTTGCTTGTCCTGCTGTGAGCGTTGTTACTGGTGCAGGGCAATTATCTGTGCCTACTGGGGCTGCATAAGTAATGGTTGCGCCGCATACACCAGCATCGTTGTTCTGGGTGATATCTGCCGGGCATACAATCGCCGGATTTTCTGTATCGTTGACTGTTACATCAAAACTACAACTTGTTGTATTTGAACTTGCATCGGTTACTTCATACGTTACCGTCGTTGTTCCTATCGGGAATACCGTTCCTGATGCCTGACCTGCTGTGAGTGCAGTTACCGGTGCCAGGCAGTTATCTGTGCCTACTGGTGTGGCATAGGTAATAGTTGCACCGCAAACTCCTGCATCGTTATTCTGAGTAATGTTGGCAGGACATACAATCGCTGGATTTTGGGTGTCGTTGATTGTAACTGTAAATGAACAGGTATTAGTATTGGCTGATGCATCAGTTACTAAATAGGTTACCGTTGTGGTTCCTATTGGGAAGACTGTGCCTGATGCTTGTCCTGCTGTGAGTGCTGTTACCGGTGCAGGGCAGTTATCTGTGCCTACCGGTGTGGCATACGTGATATTCGCTCCGCACACATTCAGGTCATTCGCCTGGGTAATATTTGCAGGACAGACAATCGCTGGATTTTGTGTGTCGTTAACTGTGACTGTAAATGAACAACTGTTGGTGTTTGATGAAGCATCAAATACAAAATAAGTAACAATCGTTGTTCCTATCGGGAACACAGTACCAGAGGCTTGTCCAACTGTAAGTATTGTTGTTGAACCTGGACAGTTATCCAATCCTATAGGCGTAGCATAGGTAATATTCGCGCCGCATACATTCAGGTCATTTGCCTGAGTGATATTCGCAGGACATACTATAGTCGGATTTTCTGTATCATCTACTGTTACATCAAAACTGCACGTTGATGTGTTGGTACTTGCATCGGTGACTGTGTAGGTTACTGTCGTGATTCCTATTGGGAACACAGTGCCTGATGCTTGTCCTGCTGTGAGCGTTGTTACTGGTGCAGGGCAATTATCTGTGCCTACTGATGCTGCATAAGTAATGGTTGCGCCGCATACACCAGCATCATTGTTCTGCGTGATATCTGCCGGGCATACAATCGCCGGATTTTCTGTGTCATTGACTGTAACTGTAAATGAACAGGTATTAGTATTGGTACTTGCATCGGTGACTTCATAGGTTACCGTTGTGGTTCCTGTCGGGAAAACGGTTCCTGATGCTTGTCCTGCTGTAAGTGCTGTTACCGGTGCCGGGCAGTTATCCGTGCCTACCGGTGTGGCATACGTAATAGTTGCACCGCAAACTCCTGCATCGTTATTCTGGGTAATGTTGGCAGGACATACAATCGCTGGATTTTGGGTGTCGTTGACTGTAACTGTAAATGAACAGGTATTAGTATTGGCTGATGCATCAGTTACTAAATAGGTTACCGTTGTGGTTCCTATTGGGAATACCGTTCCACTTGCTTGTCCCGCTGTGAGTGTGGTTACCGATGCTGGGCAGTTATCCGTTCCTACCGGTGTGGCATACGTGATATTCGCACCGCATACATTCAGGTCATTCGCCTGGGTAATATTTGCAGGACATACGATCGCTGGATTTTGTGTGTCATTGACTGTTACTGTAAATGAACAGCTGTTGGTGTTTGATGATGCGTCAAACACAAAATAGGTAACTGTCGTTGTTCCAATCGGAAACACAGTTCCACTTGCCTGTCCAACAGTGAGTATTGTAGTTGATCCAGGACAGTTGTCCAATCCAACTGGTGTTGCATAAGTAATGTTTGCGCCACATACATTTAAGTCGTTTGCCTGAGTGATATTCGCAGGACATACTATTGTAGGATTTTCTACATCATTTACTGTTACATCAAAACTGCACGTTGCTGTGTTGGCACTTGCATCGGTTACCGAGTATGTTACCGTTGTGGTTCCTGTCGGGAAAACGGTTCCTGATGCTTGTCCTGCTGTAAGTGCTGTTACCGGTGCAGGGCAGTTATCTGTGCCTACAGGTGCTGCATACGTAATTGTTGCGCCGCATACGCCCGCATCATTGTTCTGTGTGATATCTGCCGGGCATACAATCGCCGGATTTTCTGTGTCGTTGACTGTGACTGTAAATGAACAAGTGTTGGTGTTGGTACTTGCATCGGTTACCGTGTATGTGACTGTGGTGGTTCCAATCGGGAATACAGTTCCTGATGCTTGTCCTGCCGTAAGTGCTGTTACCGGTGCAGGGCAGTTATCTGTGCCTACCGGTGTGGCATAGGTAATAGTTGCACCACATACTCCTGCGTCATTGTTCTGGGTAATGTTGGCAGGACATACTATCGCTGGATTTTGGGTGTCGTTTACCGTTACTGTAAATGAACAGGTATTGGTGTTGGTACTTGCGTCGGTGACTTCATAAGTCACTGTCGTGGTTCCTATCGGGAATACCGTTCCACTTGCTTGTCCTGCCGTAAGTGCTGTTACCGGTGCAGGGCAGTTATCCGTTCCTACCGGGGTGGCATAGGTAATAGTTGCACCGCATACTCCTGCGTCATTGTTCTGAGTAATGTTGGCAGGACATACGATTGTAGGATTTTCTGTGTCGTTTATCGTCACATCAAAACTGCAGCTTGCTGTGTTTGTACTTGCGTCGGTAACTTCATAAGTTACCGTTGTGGTTCCTATTGGGAATACCGTTCCACTTGCCTGTCCTGCGGTAAGTGCAGTCACCGGTGCCGGGCAGTTATCCGTTCCTACAGGGGTAGCATACGCAATAGTCGCACCGCATACTCCTGCGTCATTGTTCTGGGTAATATCTGCAGGACATACTATCGTCGGATTTTCTGCATCGTCTACTGTTACATCAAAACTACATGTACTGGTATTTAAGCTTGCGTCGGTTACTTCATAGGTTACCGTTGTGGTTCCTGTCGGGAAAACGGTTCCTGATGCTTGTCCTGCTGTGGGGTGCTGTTACCGGTGCAGGGCAGTTATCTGTGCCTACCGGTGCTGCATAAGTAATGGTTGCGCCGCATACGCCCGCATCATTGTTCTGTGTGATATCTGCCGGGCATACAATCGCCGGATTTTCTGTGTCGTTGACTGTGACTGTAAATGAACAAGTGTTGGTGTTGGTACTTGCATCGGTTACCGTGTATGTGACTGTGGTGGTTCCAATCGGGAATACAGTTCCTGATGCTTGTCCTGCCGTAAGTGCTGTTACCGGTGCAGGGCAGTTATCTGTGCCTACCGGTGTGGCATAGGTAATAGTTGCACCACATACTCCTGCGTCATTGTTCTGGGTAATGTTGGCAGGACATACTATCGCTGGATTTTGGGTGTCGTTTACCGTTACTGTAAATGAACAAGTGTTGGTGTTGGTACTTGCATCGGTTACCGTGTATGTGACTGTGGTGGTTCCAATCGGGAATACAGTTCCTGATGCTTGTCCTGCCGTAAGTGCTGTTACCGGTGCAGGGCAGTTATCCGTTCCTACCGGTGTGGCATACGTGATATTCGCGCCGCACACATTTTAAGTCATTTGCCTGGGTAATATTTGCAGGACATACTATCGCTGGATTTTGTGTGTCGTTTATCGTCACATCAAAACTGCAGGTTGCTGTGTTTGTACTTGCATCGGTGACTTCATACGTTACCGTGGTGGTTCCGATCGGGAACACGGTGCCACTGGCTTGTCCTGCTGTTAATGTGGTAACTGATCCTGCGCAGTTATCTGTGCCTACCGGTGTGGCATAAACAATATTTGCTCCGCATACATTCAGGTCATTGTTCTGGGTAATATCTGCAGGACATACTATCGTCGGATTTTCTGCATCGTCTACTGTTACATCAAAACTGCATGTACTGGTATTTAAGCTTGCGTCGGTTACTTCATAGGTTACCGTTGTGGTTCCTGTCGGGAAAACGGTTCCTGATGCTTGTCCTGCTGTAAGTGCTGTTACCGGTGCAGGGCAGTTATCTGTGCCTACCGGTGCTGCATAAGTAATGGTTGCGCCGCATACACCCGCATCGTTATTCTGGGTGATATCTGCCGGGCATACAATCGCCGGATTTTCTGTGTCATTGACTGTTACTGTAAATGAACAGGTATTGGTATTGGTACTTGCGTCGGTTACTTCATAGGTTACCGTTGTGGTTCCTGTCGGGAAAACGGTTCCTGATGCTTGTCCTGCGGTAAGTGCTGTTACCGGTGCAGGGCAGTTATCCGTGCCTACCGGGGTGGCATAGGTAATAGTTGCACCACATACTCCTGCGTCATTGTTCTGGGTAATGTTGGCAGGACATACTATCACTGGGTTTTCTGCATCGTTTACCGTTACTGTAAATGAACAAGTGTTGGTGTTGGTACTTGCATCGGTTACCGTGTATGTGACTGTGGTGGTTCCAATCGGGAATACAGTTCCTGATGCTTGTCCTGCCGTAAGTGCTGTTACCGGTGCAGGGCAGTTATCCGTTCCTACCGGTGTGGCATACGTGATATTCGCGCCGCACACATTTAAGTCATTTGCCTGGGTAATATTTGCAGGACATACTATCGCTGGATTTTGTGTGTCGTTTATCGTCACATCAAAACTGCAGGTTGCTGTGTTTGTACTTGCATCGGTGACTTCATACGTTACCGTGGTGGTTCCGATCGGGAACACGGTGCCACTGGCTTGTCCTGCTGTTAATGTGGTAACTGATCCTGCGCAGTTATCTGTGCCTACCGGTGTGGCATAAACAATATTTGCTCCGCATACATTCAGGTCATTGTTCTGGGTAATATCTGCAGGACATACTATCGTCGGATTTTCTGCATCGTCTACTGTTACATCAAAACTACATGTACTGGTATTTAAGCTTGCGTCGGTTACTTCATAGGTTACCGTTGTGGTTCCTGTCGGGAAAACGGTTCCTGATGCTTGTCCTGCTGTAAGTGCTGTTACCGGTGCAGGGCAGTTATCTGTGCCTACCGGTGCTGCATAAGTAATGGTTGCGCCGCATACGCCCGCATCATTGTTCTGTGTGATATCTGCCGGGCATACAATCGCCGGATTTTCTGTGTCGTTGACTGTGACTGTAAATGAACAGGTATTGGTATTGGTACTTGCATCGGTTACCGTGTATGTGACTGTGGTGGTTCCAATCGGGAATACAGTTCCTGATGCTTGTCCTGCCGTAAGTGCTGTTACCGGTGCAGGGCAGTTATCTGTGCCTACCGGTGTGGCATAGGTAATAGTTGCACCACATACTCCTGCGTCATTGTTCTGGGTAATGTTGGCAGGACATACTATCGCTGGATTTTGGGTGTCGTTTACCGTTACTGTAAATGAACAAGTGTTGGTGTTGGTACTTGCATCGGTTACCTCATAAGTCACTGTCGTGGTTCCTATCGGGAATACCGTTCCACTTGCTTGTCCTGCCGTAAGTGCTGTTACCGGTGCAGGGCAGTTATCCGTTCCTACCGGTGTGGCATACGTGATATTCGCGCCGCACACATTTAAGTCATTTGCCTGGGTAATATTTGCAGGACATACTATCGCTGGATTTTGTGTGTCGTTTATCGTCACATCAAAACTGCAGGTTGCTGTGTTTGTACTTGCATCGGTGACTTCATACGTTACCGTGGTGGTTCCGATCGGGAACACGGTGCCACTGGCTTGTCCTGCTGTTAATGTGGTAACTGATCCTGCGCAGTTATCTGTGCCTACCGGTGTGGCATAAACAATATTTGCTCCGCATACATTCAGGTCATTGTTCTGGGTAATATCTGCCGGACATACGATCACAGGGTTTTCTGCATCGTCTACTGTTACATCAAAACTACATGTACTGGTATTTAAGCTTGCGTCGGTTACTTCATAGGTTACCGTTGTGGTTCCTGTCGGGAAAACGGTTCCTGATGCTTGTCCTGCTGTAAGTGCTGTTACCGGTGCAGGGCAGTTATCTGTGCCTACCGGTGCTGCATAAGTAATGGTTGCGCCGCATACGCCCGCATCATTGTTCTGTGTGATATCTGCCGGGCATACAATCGCCGGATTTTCTGTGTCGTTGACTGTGACTGTAAATGAACAAGTGTTGGTGTTGGTACTTGCATCGGTTACCGTGTATGTGACTGTGGTGGTTCCAATCGGGAATACAGTTCCTGATGCTTGTCCTGCCGTAAGTGCTGTTACCGGTGCAGGGCAGTTATCTGTGCCTACCGGTGTGGCATAGGTAATAGTTGCACCACATACTCCTGCGTCATTGTTCTGGGTAATGTTGGCAGGACATACTATCGCTGGATTTTGGGTGTCGTTTACCGTTACTGTAAATGAACAAGTGTTGGTGTTGGTACTTGCATCGGTTACCGTGTATGTGACTGTGGTGGTTCCAATCGGGAATACAGTTCCTGATGCTTGTCCTGCCGTAAGTGCTGTTACCGGTGCAGGGCAGTTATCCGTTCCTACCGGTGTGGCATACGTGATATTCGCGCCGCACACATTTAAGTCATTTGCCTGGGTAATATTTGCAGGACATACTATCGCTGGATTTTGTGTGTCGTTTATCGTCACATCAAAACTGCAGGTTGCTGTGTTTGTACTTGCATCGGTGACTTCATACGTTACCGTGGTGGTTCCGATCGGGAACACGGTGCCACTGGCTTGTCCTGCTGTTAATGTGGTAACTGATCCTGCGCAGTTATCTGTGCCTACCGGTGTGGCATAAACAATATTTGCTCCGCATACATTCAGGTCATTGTTCTGGGTAATATCTGCCGGACATACGATCGTCGGGTTTTCTGCATCGTCTACCGTTACATCAAAACTACATGTACTGGTATTTAAGCTTGCGTCGGTTACTTCATAGGTTACCGTTGTGGTTCCTGTCGGGAAAACGGTTCCTGATGCTTGTCCTGCTGTAAGTGCTGTTACCGGTGCAGGGCAGTTATCTGTGCCTACCGGTGCTGCATAAGTAATGGTTGCGCCGCATACGCCCGCATCATTGTTCTGTGTGATATCTGCCGGGCATACAATCGCCGGATTTTCTGTGTCGTTGACTGTGACTGTAAATGAACAAGTGTTGGTGTTGGTACTTGCATCGGTTACCGTGTATGTGACTGTGGTGGTTCCAATCGGGAATACAGTTCCTGATGCTTGTCCTGCCGTAAGTGCTGTTACCGGTGCAGGGCAGTTATCTGTGCCTACCGGTGTGGCATAGGTAATAGTTGCACCACATACTCCTGCGTCATTGTTCTGGGTAATGTTGGCAGGACATACTATCGCTGGATTTTGGGTGTCGTTTACCGTTACTGTAAATGAACAAGTGTTGGTGTTGGTACTTGCATCGGTTACCGTGTATGTGACTGTGGTGGTTCCAATCGGGAATACAGTTCCTGATGCTTGTCCTGCCGTAAGTGCTGTTACCGGTGCAGGGCAGTTATCCGTTCCTACCGGTGTGGCATACGTGATATTCGCGCCGCACACATTTAAGTCATTTGCCTGGGTAATATTTGCAGGACATACTATCGCTGGATTTTTGTGTGTCGTTTATCGTCACATCAAAACTGCAGGTTGCTGTGTTTGTACTTGCATCGGTGACTTCATACGTTACCGTGGTGGTTCCGATCGGGAACACGGTGCCACTGGCTTGTCCTGCTGTTAATGTGGTAACTGATCCTGCGCAGTTATCTGTGCCTACCGGTGTGGCATAAACAATATTTGCTCCGCATACATTCAGGTCATTGTTCTGGGTAATATCTGCCGGACATACGATCACAGGGTTTTCTGCATCGTCTACCGTTACATCAAAACTACATGTACTGGTATTTAAGCTTGCGTCGGTTACTTCATAGGTTACCGTTGTGGTTCCTGTCGGGAAAACGGTTCCTGATGCTTGTCCTGCTGTAAGTGCTGTTACCGGTGCAGGGCAGTTATCTGTGCCTACCGGTGCTGCATAAGTAATGGTTGCGCCGCATACGCCCGCATCATTGTTCTGTGTGATATCTGCCGGGCATACAATCGCCGGATTTTCTGTGTCGTTGACTGTGACTGTAAATGAACAAGTGTTGGTGTTGGTACTTGCATCGGTTACCGTGTATGTGACTGTGGTGGTTCCAATCGGGAATACAGTTCCTGATGCTTGTCCTGCCGTAAGTGCTGTTACCGGTGCAGGGCAGTTATCTGTGCCTACCGGTGTGGCATAGGTAATAGTTGCACCACATACTCCTGCGTCATTGTTCTGGGTAATGTTGGCAGGACATACTATCGCTGGATTTTGGGTGTCGTTTACCGTTACTGTAAATGAACAAGTGTTGGTGTTGGTACTTGCATCGGTTACCGTGTATGTGACTGTGGTGGTTCCAATCGGGAATACAGTTCCTGATGCTTGTCCTGCCGTAAGTGCTGTTACCGGTGCAGGGCAGTTATCCGTTCCTACCGGTGTGGCATACGTGATATTCGCGCCGCACACATTTAAGTCATTTGCCTGGGTAATATTTGCAGGACATACTATCGCTGGATTTTGTGTGTCGTTTATCGTCACATCAAAACTGCAGGTTGCTGTGTTTGTACTTGCATCGGTGACTTCATACGTTACCGTGGTGGTTCCGATCGGGAACACGGTGCCACTGGCTTGTCCTGCTGTTAATGTGGTAACTGATCCTGCGCAGTTATCTGTGCCTACCGGTGTGGCATAAACAATATTTGCTCCGCATACATTCAGGTCATTGTTCTGGGTAATATCTGCAGGACATACGATCACCGGATTTTCTGCATCGTCTACCGTTACATCAAAACTACATGTACTGGTATTTAAGCTTGCGTCGGTTACTTCATAGGTTACCGTTGTGGTTCCTGTCGGGAAAACGGTTCCTGATGCTTGTCCTGCTGTAAGTGCTGTTAACGGTGCAGGGCAGTTATCTGTGCCTACAGGTGCTGCATACGTAATTGTTGCGCCGCATACGCCCGCATCATTGTTCTGTGTGATATCTGCCGGGCATACAATCGCCGGATTTTCTGTGTCGTTGACTGTGACTGTAAATGAACAAGTGTTGGTGTTGGTACTTGCATCGGTTACCGTGTATGTGACTGTGGTGGTTCCAATCGGGAATACAGTTCCTGATGCTTGTCCTGCCGTAAGTGCTGTTACCGGTGCAGGGCAGTTATCTGTGCCTACCGGTGTGGCATAGGTAATAGTTGCACCACATACTCCTGCGTCATTGTTCTGGGTAATGTTGGCAGGACATACTATCGCTGGGTTTTCTGCATCGTTTACCGTTACTGTAAATGAACAGGTATTGGTATTGGTACTTGCGTCGGTGACTTCATAGGTTACCGTTGTGGTTCCTGTCGGGAAAACGGTTCCTGATGCTTGTCCTGCTGTGAGTGCAGTCACCGGTGCCGGGCAGTTGTCTGTGCCTACCGGCGTTGCATACGTAATAGTCGCACCGCATACTCCTGCGTCATTGTTCTGAGTAATGTTGGCAGGACATACGATTGCTGGGGCGTCAATATCATCAATGGTTACAATAAAACTACACGAAGTTGAATTGCCATGTACATCCGTTACTGTATAGGTATTCAAAGTAGCTCCGACCGGAAACAAAGTACCACTGGCCTGTCCCGCAGTTAAAGTTGTTACCGGAGCTACACAATTATCGGTACCAACAGGAGCAAGATAATTCACAATAGCCCCACATAAAGTTGCATCATTATTTTGAGTGATATCAGCCGGGCAAGTTATCGCTGGCGGTACAATATCATCTGTAATTATATCAAATGTACAAGTGCTTATTGGGTTTGTTGTCACCGTTCCATCGTCTGCTGTCAATGTGATTATCTGATCAGCACTTATAACGGTACCGGGTAAAGGGCTTTGTGTTACGGTTACCAGAGGTGAACAATTGTCTGAAGTAGTTGCAAGCGCTGTGTAATCAAGTAATGTGTAATCACACAATGGTGTTAGGGTGACAAGCTGATCCGCCGGACAAGTTATCACCGGAGCGACAATGTCATCATTTGCTCCAATGGTTCTATATTGAAGCCTTAACCGCCAGGTGGTATTTGCTGCTCCATTGCAGCTTGGCAAACCAGGAATAGTTATAGTATAAAAACCTAATGTTGTAAATAAAGCTTGCGGGATTATAATTGAAGCAGCGGGTATATTGACAGTAGCAGTACCATATGCATCATTAAGATTAGCCGGAAGAAGTCCATCTTTATCATAAGCCGACCAGACAAAAGTATAATTAGTAGGAAGATCAGCCGGACAATCATAAACTTGTGTAAAAAAAACATTATTGACTGCGGGAGGAATTGCATTGTAAGGAAAAGCAAGACCTGGCAGACAAGATGTATCAGCAAGTGAATACGTACCTGAGCCTGTGTTACCAGCCGGTACATCGGTGATTTGAAATTCCCACGTTGGGTCAGATGAACCTGGTCCAGCATCTAAATCAGCAACAGTAGTACGGACAATATTGGCACGAAAAATTACAGTTACCTGAGATAACAGATTTGCATTCACAAAAAGTAAAAAAAGCACAAGAGATGCCTTAATTACTTTTGAGATGAAATTATTAAGTAAAGTAGCCGTTTTCACTTGGGTAGCTTGGACAACAAATGTAGCGCTAAATCGTTAAACTTTGTATGTTTAAAGACGTAGTTCAGCCTTCATACGATGCATTAAAGATAATTTTATTCATTAATACTTGATAATCAAGCACATAACAAGATGCTTTGTATGCGAAAAATAAAACATCTTACTATTTCATAACATACAAACCGTGTTTTAATCATTTATAAGCTAATAAAAATGTGCTGCTTAGAGCCTACACCATGAAATAAAAAATTCAAAAAAAGTCTAATCAAACAAATCTGAATAAGCAGATTTTCAAAATGAAACTATCCAAAAGAACAATTCCCATCTTCACAATTGAATTGGAATTTTTCAGGATGTTGTTTTATTTCATCAAATTGATTTTGCAGCGCATTGCGCTCATCGTCCAGAAAATAATTCAATTTGAAAATCCTGTTGTACTCAGCAAGAACTTCCTCTACAGAATATTCATAACTGTGTCCACCGGAAAGAGAATCAAACAGGTTATCATGAATAACAGCAATGAGGTCTGAAAACAGGAAATGTTTTTTCTTGTAGTCCATCAGTTTTTTTACAACTTCCAAACATGTATCATCACCTAATCTGTGCGAACCTCCATAATCCCAATACTGTTTGTCCCAAACCTTAAAATCAAATTGTCCTGCATAACCTAAATCTCCTTCTACAAAATGAAGCAAACTAAAAAAATCATCATCTGCTTTTCCTTTGGTCAGAACTGATTTTTCTTTCATATAAACAAGATCATAGTACATCTCAAACTCCGTACATTCAGCCTGACAACCAAAATAAACAGGGCCCAGCAGCCCATTAAAATCCGACAGCTCTCCCTGAATTCTAAAAACTTCATATTCGTTTTTTTCAATTAAACCGAGCAGGTACTCTGTTTGCGGTTCTACTAATTCTTTTCTGATTTTTTCAAATAACGTAACTCCAATATGATATGATTTTTCCAACAAAGTATCCGTATCAGCCAAATTAAAATCTGTAAGATAATTTTCAATTTCTTTAATTAAATCAGATGAGAAATAATCTGCTAATTCGTTCTTCAAAGAATCTGAAATAAAAACAGCCGTATGAGAAGTAGAATCGACAACCTGAGCTTCATCTGCCACAAATTCTTTTTGCTCACCTTCAATTACATTTTGATTTTCACCACAGGAAAAAAGAATGAATATAAATGAAACAGAACAGATGAATTTCCAGAATTTCATAATCTAATTTTTAAAATACTTCTTTAGCAATTGCTTTGACAGATTCTGATTTACTCATGGTATAAAAATGAATACATGGAACACCGGCAGCCTTAAGTTCTTTTGCCTGTTGAATTCCCCACTCTACCCCAAGCTTATGAACATCTGCATTTGATTTACATTGCATCAATTCATTTGCAAGCTGATCAGGAAAATCAATATGAAAAAATTTTGGCAGAAATGAAATGTGATTCAGATTCTGGATTGGTTTTATACCGGGAATTATTGGAACATTAATTCCGTTTTCTTTACACTTTTCTACAAAGTCAAAATACTTTTTATTGTCAAAAAACATCTGTGTAACAATATAAGAAGCACCCGCATCTACTTTTTCTTTCAGGTGCTGCATGTCGGATTTCAGATTCATTGCTTCAAAATGTTTTTCAGGATATCCTGCCACACCAATACAAAAATCAGTTGGTGCCAGATTTACATCATCCATCAGATATTTTCCTGAATTCATATCTACAACTTGATTCACCAGTTGTTTTGCAAACTGATGTCCGTCAGGATGAGGCCGGAAACCGGTCTCTGTTTTTATAGCATCACCGCGCAACGCAAGTACATTATCAATACCAAGAAACTGTAAATCTATCAGTGCGTTTTCTGTTTCTTCCTTGCTGAATCCACCACAAATCAAATGCGGAACTGTATCCACTTTATATTTATTGATCAATGCCGCACAAATACCAACGGTACCAGGTCGTTTGCGGATACTCACTTTTTCCAGCAATCCGTTTTCACGGGTTTTGTAAACATACTCTTCACGATGATAAGTCACATTGATAAATTTGGGATTGAACTCCATCAGCGGGTCAATTCCGTCATAAATTGCCTGAATACTTGTCCCTTTCAGCGGAGGAAGAATTTCAAACGAAAAAAGCGTTTTACCATTTGCATTTTTAATGTGATCGATGACTTTCATTGAGTATTATTTTTCTTTAAACTGAACAGGGCGGCAAATATAGGAAATTGTTGGTATTTAAAATTGGATCATAGCACATTACAATGCAACAAATACCGAAAAATTCAGCAAGAATTAAAAAATTCATTTCTCACTTTGATTCAACCACCGCTGAAAATCCTTATTCAAGTCCGGACAAGCCTTGCAAATGTCTTCAAAGGGACCAGCACTAAATCACAACAGTATAGCGTTAAATCCTAAAAAAGAGATTAATTTTGCCGCATGGATCACATCAGGAATTTCTGCATAATTGCACATATTGACCACGGTAAAAGTACACTTGCTGACAGACTGCTTCAGACTACCAACACCATATCTGACAGAGAGATGCAGGCACAGGCCCTGGATGACATGGACCTTGAGCGTGAACGCGGTATCACTATTAAAAGTCACGCCATTCAAATGGACTATACTTTCAATGGGAAGAAATATGTTCTTAATCTCATTGATACTCCCGGTCACGTTGATTTTTCATACGAAGTTTCCAGATCCATTGCCGCCTGTGAAGGAGCATTGCTGATAGTTGACGCAGCACAGGGTATTCAGGCACAAACTATTTCAAATCTTTATCTGGCATTAGAAAATGATCTGACCATCATTCCTATTCTGAATAAAATGGATTTGCCGGGCGCAATGCCTGAAGAAGTCACAGATCAGATTGTAGATTTAATCGGATGCAGTCCAACTGAAATTATTCCAGCCAGCGGAAAAACCGGATTAGGAGTAGATAAAATTCTTGCTGCAATTATTGAAAGAATTCCGGCACCAAAGGGAGATGTGAACGCTCCGCTGAGAGCAATGATTTTTGATTCTGTCTTTAATTCTTTCAGAGGAATCATTGCATATTTCAGAATTCTGGACGGTAAATTAAATAAAGGAGATCTGGTCAAATTTTTTGCTACCGAGAAACAATATTATGCTGATGAAGTAGGTATTTTAAGAATGGATCTTGAACCAAGAAAAACTGTTTCTGCCGGAGATGTTGGTTATATTATATCAGGAATTAAAGAAGCCAATGAAGTAAAAGTTGGTGATACAATTACAACTGTTGCAAATCCATGCTCAGATGCTATCAAAGGTTTTGAAGATGTTAAACCCATGGTGTTTGCAGGAGTTTATCCGGTAGATACTGAGGAATTTGAAGACCTGAGAGCATCACTTGAGAAACTCAAACTGAATGATGCATCACTTGTTTTTGAACCAGAATCTTCACAAGCTCTTGGTTTTGGATTCCGTTGCGGATTTCTTGGAATGCTTCACATGGAAATTATTCAGGAGCGTCTCGAACGTGAATTTAAAATGACGGTTATTACAACAGTTCCAAACGTGTCATACAATGCCTACCTCACAAAAGATCTGGAAAAAATAGTTGTGAATAATCCATCCGAATTGCCTGATCCATCCAAGATTGAGTATATAGAAGAGCCGTATATCAAAGCTCAGATTATCACCAAATCAGATTATGTTGGTCAGGTAATGAATTTGTGCATTGAAAAGAGAGGTGAATTAAAAAATCAGGTGTATCTCACTCAGAGCAGAGTTGAAATTACTTTTGAAATGCCTTTGGGAGAAATCGTTTTTGATTTTTATGATAAATTGAAATCATGTTCAAAAGGATACGCTTCATTTGACTATTTTCCGATTGGGATGAAACAATCTGATCTGATTAAACTGGATATTTTACTTAACAGTGAACAGGTGGATGCATTATCAGCACTGGTGCACAGAAGCAATGCATTTGATCTTGGGAAAAAAATCTGTTTGAAATTAAAAGAACTGATACCAAGACAACAATTTGAAATTCCAATTCAGGCTGCAATTGGTGCAAAAATAATTGCGCGTGAAACTGTAAAAGCACTCCGCAAAGATGTAACTGCAAAATGTTATGGAGGAGATATTTCACGTAAACGTAAACTCCTTGAAAAACAGAAAGAGGGTAAGAAAAGAATGCGTCAGGTAGGAAGTGTTGAAGTACCTCAGGAAGCATTTCTGGCTGTACTTAAACTGGATTGATCTTTTGCAAATTGTCTGAGTGATTTCAGTGTCAGTTCAGATACTTTCAATATAAACTGAATGACAAAATATAAATTGTTTGATGATGATGAAATTCAGGAGTTTTATGACTTCGAACTAATCGGCATTTGTTCAGGCTTCAGTGATTACCGGTTGAGCTGGAACATCAATCAGTGTCTCCATATATCACTTGAAAAACAAGATGATTATTGCATCAGAACAAAAAAGAAAGGTGAAGATGGTTTTCATTCTTTTTATCAGTTCACACATGAGTTTGATCTGACAGAATATTACCTCATCAAAAATGTTTCTTCATCTTTTAAACGACTGATACCGGAACAAGATCAGATAGATTATTTTCTCTTGCTGAAAAATAATGTTGTACATGATCTTGAAGACATTCTTGAAAAATTAAAATCAAGTGAAGGCGTAGAAACAGCTTTTATTTTTGATCCGAATGAACTTAAGTCCAGATCCAATCTCTTATTCTGATCTCATCCTTTTTTTGATCAGATTTACTTTACACGGATTTTTAACAACATTTTCATAATATCAGACTGCGTAAACAAGTTTACCAAATACGTTATCTTTGTTTAACACATATACAAAATGAAAAAAACCAAAATAGTTGCAACAATGGGTCCGGCCTCTACAAATTCAAAAGAGGTTTTGAAAGAAATGATCATCCATGGCACCAATGTCTGCCGGTTAAATTTTTCGCACGGCAAACATGAGAATCACCTCAGCACCATTCAAATGGTGAGAGAAATTAATTCAGAACTGGATGTGGATGTTTCATTGCTGGCAGATTTGCAGGGACCAAAAATCAGAATCGGAGAAGTTGAAAATAACGGAGTAGAATTAATTGACGGATCACAACTGATCATCACAACAAAGGAATGTATCGGAACTGCTTCTAAAGTTTATCTGACTTATAAGGAGTTTCCAAAAGATGTGGCGGTTGGTGACAGAGTGCTGATGGATGATGGTAAACTGCAGCTGGAAGTTACCGGAACAAATCGTGCTGATGAAGTAATAACCAAAGTAATTAACGGCGGAATTCTAAGTTCAAAAAAAGGCGTAAATCTTCCCAATACAAAAATTTCACTTCCTTGTCTTACAGTTAAGGATCTTCGTGATCTTGATTTTGCGCTGGATCATGATGTAGACTGGATCGGACTTTCATTTGTGCGTTCAGCAAAAGACATTGAAGATTTAAGAAAACTTATTACCAAAAACAAAAGCACACAAAAATCATTGCAAAAATTGAAAAGCCTGAAGCAATTGATGACATTGATGCAATCATAAAAACAACAGATGCAATCATGATTGCGCGCGGAGATATGGGCGTAGAATTACCAGCCGAAAAGGTGCCGAATATTCAGAAAATGATTATCCGAAAAGCGCGCACATTTGGTAAACCAACTATAGTTGCAACCCAGATGATGGAAAGTATGATTCAGAATTTTTCACCTACCCGTGCTGAAGTAAATGACGTTGCAAATGCAGTTCTTGATGGCGCAGATGCTGTGATGCTTTCTGGTGAAACTTCTGTTGGAAAATATCCGGTTGAAGTAATCAAAACAATGTGCCGTATTGTTAAAGAAATTGAAAACAATGATGAGATTTATCACAAAGAAGAACTGCCTGCACGAAGTGAAGAACGTTTTATAACTGATTCAATCTGCTTCAATGCAACCCGGCTTGCACAAAGGGTAGAAGCAAAAGCAATTATTACCATGACCTTTTCAGGATACACTGCATATAAGCTTTCATCACAACGCCCAAAGGGAGACATTTTTGTGTTTACTGAAAACAGAAAAATTCTCACTCAGTTAAATCTTGTCTGGGGTGTGAAAGGATATTTTTATGATAAGATTGGAAGTACTGATCAGACTATAGTAGATTGCCAGCAGTTTTTAAAAGAAAAAAATCTTGTCAATAAAGGAGATTATGTAATCAATGTTGCGTCTGTTCCAATAGAAGAAAAAGGAAAATCAAACATGGTTAAGCTTAGTCAGATTTAATTTGAAAAAACTCAAGGGGTTCTTTCAAAGTATTACTCGTTTTGAATTTAATTTCAGCTCTCCAAAATTTACGATCAAAGCAAGGCGGTTTTCTGAAACCTTGAGATAATTCAGCGCCTGCGCTAAAAACTCTTCTGTTATTCCTGAAACTCCCTTTACTTCAAGAATTATTTTATCATAAACAACGAAATCTGCATAAAAACTATGCGGCAGTTTGATCCCCTTATAATTAACATCATATCGCTTTTCCCGTTCATATGGGATACCTGCTTTCTGAAACTCCAATTCAAGTGCATCTTTGTAAACAATCTCCAAAAATCCGGCGCCCAAATTATTGTGCACCTCCATACACTTTCCAATAATAATGAAACTTTCCTCCTTATATAAAATACTTACCATTGTTCAAAATTGCGAAAAAAAAAAGATAAGAAATTATTTGCCACCAATGCACGAATAAAAATCTACCAGTTCAATAACATCCCACAAAATTTTGGTATTTACGAAAATTAAAGATTGCCAACAATGCGCAAATAAAAATCTACCTGTTCCACTTCATCCCTCAAAAAATTCGTGTATTCGTGGCAATTAACGAGTGTCACTAATGCCTTAATTGAATATGTGAGAACAATAAAAATTATCTGATCAAACTAAAATGCCCGCGGATTTCTCTTGGAATTCCATCCAGCTGATCAGTGTATTTTATGAAATAAGTGTAAGTACCAATTGGAGCAGATTTTCCGTTTTTTGTTCCGTCCCAGTTTGCATCTTCACTGGTTGAGTTCATGATCAGCTGACCCCACCTGTCAAACACCCAGATTTCATAAGTTTCTGTATCATACACAACCGGTTGCCAGATATCATTTCTTGAATCACCGTCTGGTGAAAATGCATTAGGTACATAGACTGAAGTAAATGGAATAATATAGATAGTCTGCCAGCTGGTATCCGGACATCCGAATTCATTATATACCACCTGATACGGATAATGATAACCAGATTCTACATAAGAATGCCAAACCGGAGTTTCTGTAGTGGAATATCCATCTGTAAAATAAAAAGTCTGCTCCACCGCATTTTGTGATAAATCAGTAAAGAAAAAATTCGGATAAAACACTGTTGCCTCGGTAGGTGAAACTGAAAATGCAGAAACAGGACTTGGAAAAACTTCAATCAGATCAGCCATTGAAAGAGTAAGGGTATCAATACAACCAGAAGTAGTCCAGATGGTCAGAGTAACATCATACGTTCCCGGATTTACATACATATGTGACGGGTCAGACAAATTAGAAAGTTCAGTTCCGTCACCAAAATCCCACATGTAAAAAATATCAGTAGAAGCAAAAGAGGTATCATCAAAAACTGCAAAATAGGGAGCGCACATTAATTCATCTGCAATCTGAAAACCTATTTCCGGTTCAGCAAAAACAAAAACAGAATCTGTTACAGACTCTTCACAGGTCTGATAAAAAATAGTATATGTTACCGGTTGATATCCATAATCAGAATAAACTACATTTGAAACATCCTCAGTTAATGCAGTCGAAGGAACTGCGTCACTTCCAAAATCCCATTCGAATGTTGTACCGGGTGTTGGATAAATTCCCTGTCCGTCAAAATCAAAACTGTTACCTGTTATGCATTGAGATGCCGGTAATGGAAACTGCGGCGTGATATCTTCATACACTGTAAACAATTGCCACGTGGTATCCGTGCAAGGTGCACCGCTTGGATTTACAATCAGCATGACATTGTATGTTCCTTCAGAAGGAAAAGTATACGTTGGTTCAAACAATGTACTTTGATCTGCAGTTGTTCCGGCAACACCAAAATTCCAGATATAATCTGTGCCGTTTATACTTGCGTTATCAAACGTAATTGTTAGTCCGTCACAAAAAGAAACAAAACCCGGCATGTCAACCTGCGGTGTAATTTCTGCCTCCAGTAAAAAATTACAATTCATTACCTGAAAAATAAAATCGCGGATATTGGTGCTGAGTAAAATTCCGTTACGGTATTCTTTGACACAAACTCCGACAGCAAAAAAACCAGACATGGGCGGAACAGCTGTGAGTAATCCGGTGCTGGAATTTATATTGATAGATCCTCCGCCAAACGGATTGGATGCGCTATAACCTCCGGCCCAGGTTATGCCTGTGTATGGTGGCGGAAGTGCAGGAATAGGACTTGGACATGTTCCGCAGTTAGGTGGAAACAAAGTTGTTCCTCCACCCTGAAAAGGTGTCACCAAAGAATAGACAAGACTATCACCATCGGGATCAGAAGCCGAATGATCAAATATCAGCGGTTCATTTGCACACAACAATAAAGGCGGGTAATTATTAAACCTGGGACTGTTATTGCAAATTGCATCGGCCACCGGAGGAATATCAATCG
This sequence comes from Crocinitomicaceae bacterium, assembly GCA_016719925.1. Taxonomy (GTDB): domain Bacteria; phylum Bacteroidota; class Bacteroidia; order Flavobacteriales_D; family Crocinitomicaceae; genus JADJGJ01. The sequence goes on from JADJYC010000002.1 coordinate 281,783, forward strand.
TTAGTGTGATTCCCTGATCACCCGGATTAATAAGATTTGTGGTACTGCCGGTTCTGCAGCACTTCTGATAGGATAAAGTGTAACCAGAAGCAGATGCCGGAAGCGTAACTGTTTTCTGATAAATTGCTTCTTCAACACAAATACCTGAAGGAATACTCACGCATGGATTATTGAAAACCACATCCAGCAAATCAGGTGTTGGCATAGGAATTAAAAAATCAAAAATCTGCGCCCCAAATCCGTTAAAAACAGTGACCGGCAAATCTGTGTCATAGGGTGTTGTTGAGTTGCAGTCACGATATAATTTAACGGTTACTTTATACGTAGTTCCACCCAGACAATCATAGTAGATTTCACCGCCCACAATGTGTGAACTAAATCCGGCAAAACCAAATTGGATCAGAAATAAAATGACAAGCAGATTTTTCACTACCTCAAATTTACAAAAAAGAGCCGAAACACACTGCAACCGTTGGAGACTGTTCGCTACTTGTATCAGCGGTTGCCCACATTTGTTAAGACGTTTGAAGGGTGTAAAAGTTTACTGCGGTGCCAAAATAAATCGTGTGGAAGTAAATTAGAACCATAGCAGAGAAAGGTCGCGATCAATCCATATTTTCATGTTAAGCCATGTACATGTCAGTTTGCCCATGGTGTATTTATATTTAAAGTTACATGACATCTAAAAATTTTTATTGAATATCTTCACAAGATAAATCAGCAGTATTAAACGCTATGACGAAGTCTTCACTTTTATTATTATTTATATTTTCTTTTGCTTCAGGATGGGCTCAGGAAAAAGGGATCTATTACAATCTTTCAGACGCCAAGAAAGAGATTGACAGCGTAAAGGTGCTGAGGTTACAAAACCTGGGATGGACAAACTTTCCTTCTTCAATTTGCACAATGATCAATTTAGAAGAACTTGACATTTCCAAGAATAAGCTTGCTGAAATTCCAGTATGCATAACCAAGTTAATTAATTTAAAAAAGCTCAATCTTTACGGAGACAATACGTTTAAAAAATTTCCGGAATCAATTTGCGGTATTACTTCATTAAAAGAACTTACTATTGATGGAGACAAAATACATGTCATTCCATCAAGCATTGGTAATCTGGTAAATTTAGAATATCTCTTTATGCCGGATTTAATTGATACTATTCCTGATAGTTTTGGCAACTTAGTCAAGCTTAAGTCGCTGACCTTATACCTTAAAAATTTTACAGTTCTTCCAGCATGTTTTTCGCGCTTAATTTCATTGCAGAATTTACATGTGAATTGTTCAGGAATGGCAAAAATTCCATCAGATTTTGGAGCTCTTACCAAAATGAAACGTCTTTTCATTGGTTCTGATATTACTGAACTACCTGAGAGTTTTGGCAAAATGACGTATCTCACCGATTTAATGATCCAAGGACCTTTGGAATCAGGTCTCCCTGTATCATTTAAGAATTTGAAAATGTTGGATACTCTTTGGCTGACAAGTCTTAAGATGCCTGAGTTTCCAATTAGTGTTTGTTCTCTTACAAAACTTGAGCATTTGGTTTTAACATCTGCCTATGGCGCAAATCTGAACTGGACTATTCCAACCCAAATCAGTATGCTTAAAAATTGAAGTATCTGGATATTTCAGGTAATGGGTTAACATCACTGCCTGACGAAATTGGCTCACTCTTGCTCCTTGAAGAACTAAATGTTGGTGGAAATAAACTTTCAAACTTGCCTGCCTCCATTTCAAAATTGCAAAACCTGAAGCAACTGAATATTATTGGTAATCCGATATCAAAAGAAGATCTGGCAACAATAAAGTCTTTAGTTCCGGCTTCATGCAACGTCATTTTCTATTGACATCTCTACTGGCTAATTACCAAAATTAATATGACTGATTTAAAAGTTGATGTCTGAAGTGCATCAAAGGGATGATTTATGAAAGAATAAATTAACCTTCACGCTGAAGGCCTGATTTCGATTGTGAAAATTTCTCAGCGTTAAAACAAGCGTTGTAAAAAAATCAATACAACCTACCGAATCAAACTAAAATGCCCTCTGATTTCTTCCGGAAGACCGGTGTCGATATCTGTGTATTTGATGAAATACGTATAGACACCAATTGGTGACGGTTTTCCATTCATGGTTCCATCCCAGCCTACCTGTTCATCTGTTGTATTTAATATAGGCTGACCCCAGCGGTCAAAAACCCATAATTCATATGTTTCAGTATCATATACAACCGGCTGCCAGATATCATTTCTGCCGTTTCCATCTGGAGTAAATGAATTTGGAACATATATGGTAGTGTACGGAATTACATACACTGCCTGCCAGCTTGTATCCGGACATCCGTATTGATTAATCACCACCTGATACGGATAATGCCAGCCTGATTCCACATATGAATGCCAGGTGAATCTGTCAGCTGTACTTGCTCCGTCATCAAAATAATAATAATGTTCCTGACTGTCCTGCGAATAATCTTCAAAATAAAAATGCGGATGAAATACATCTGCCTCCGGAGGGTTCACTGTAAATTCAGAAACCGGACTTGGAAAAACTTCAATCAAACCTGGTTCAGTTAATGTCAAGGTATCAATGCAACCGGCATCGGTCCATATAGTCAGTGTAACATCATATACACCCGGATTGGGATACATATGTGTTGGATTCTGCAGCGGAGACAAATCAGAACCGTCACCAAAATTCCACTGATAATAAATTTGCGTATGCGCAAAACTGGTATCAAAAAATTCAGCAAAATACGGCGCACACATTAATTCATCCGGTACATAAAAACCAATTTCTGGCTCAGCATAAATAAAAACTGAATCGGTATAACTTACTTCACACACATCATAAAAAACGGTATAGGTGACATGCTGATAACCGTAATCTGAATAGACCACATTCAGCACATCTTCTGTAAATGCTGTATCAGGATTTGTTGTTGCACCAAACTCCCACATAAATGTTGTGCCACCCGGATTTACAATCAACTGCACATTATAAGTTCCTGCTGACGGAAAAGTATAAGACGGTTCAAATGCTGTACTGACATCTGCAGTTGTACCGGCAACACCAAAATTCCAAAGATAATTTGTGCCACCGTAACTGTCATTTTCAAAATCTATGGTAAGTCCCTGACAAAAAGAAACGAAAGTGGTCATGTCTACCTGAGGAACAACTTCTGCCTCCAGATTGACCTGGCAACTCATTACTTTAAATAAAAAATCTCTGACAGTTGTACTGATTAATACACCTGCGCGATATTCTTTAGCAGCAACTCCAACTACATACAAACCAGGTACAGTAGGTGTTGCCGTTAACAATCCGGTGGTTGAATTGATGCTGATTGGATCAGGTCCAAAAGGAGCTGTTTGAGAATATCCGCCTCCCCAGATAACCGGAGAATATGGCGGTGGTGATGCAGGATTTGGAGCCGGTGCAACACTTGTTCCTCCAAGCCATGGCTGAACTAATTCGTAAACAATGACATCACCATCCGGTTCAGTTGCTGAATGATCAAAAACCAATTGCTGACCTGCACACAATAATAACGGAGGATAATTTGTAAACCGCGGACTGCTGTTGCAGATTGCTGAAGCTGCGGGCGGAATCTGAATAGTCAAAGTCAAACCCTGATCTTCCGGCACAGATAAATTTGTGACTGCAGGTCCTCTGCAGCATCGCTGATATGAAAGTTTGTATCCGTTTGCAGATGCCGGAAGCGTAACCACTTTCTGGTAGATCGCTTCTTCAACACAAATTCCTGATGGAATTGAAACGCACGGATTATTAAATATAACAGGTAAAACCACTGAACCCGGAAATGCAATATCAAATTGATCAATCTGCACATTACTTCCGTTAAAAACAGTCACAGGCAACGGGTCATCATACGCTGCTCCGGTTGATGCACAATCCCGGTAAATTTTTAATGTGATACGATATTGACTTCCGCCTAAACAATCATAATACATTTCACCTCCAACAATGTGAGATGCATTTGCAAAATTTAATGCAAAGAAAATCAAGACCGGTATTAGCAGTAATCTTTTCAAAATCAAACTCAAAAGTAACGAAAATGCACCGTTTTAATTGTTAAGACGCTTTAAATGAGGGTTTCGTTGATTCACCATACAAAAATCCTGCCTTAAAGCGGCATTCAATTTACTTTGGGATGTATTTAATCTATATCACTGTAAACAGGACCAGTAACAGCTTTGAGCTTATCAATCAGGGTGACAAAATAAATATGGCTGGCCTCTTCTTCCGTTTTCCACGGATAAACACGTTGATATGGGGTATCATATCCAACAGCTGAGACCTGATACAGGGCCCATAGCGTACTAAGGTAATTAGCTTTATTTCTTTCTGCTTTGGCAAGACCTTTGAGTCTCTTTAACAGAAAAACAAATTCAGCACGACTCTTTTTTCCGTTTTCTACAATTCGTTTTTGATTCCTTTCATCCTTTCTCAGATCCATTTCAGGAGCGTTGATAAAATTTGATTCAAGCACCCAAATTGGTTTTTCACAGTAAATTTTCAAGGTATCATAATGTAAATCCATTGACCATCCTTCAGGCAGCACAGCACTCAATGCGTTCAGTCTGTCATCTAATTTTGACCTGGATGACTGAAAAGAAATCAGCAAAACAACGAATGGAAGAAAAATTAACGCCTTTTGTTTCAGTTTTCTCATACTATATTGTACGTGATAAATCAATAAATGGTTTGCAGTCATAGACCTTATTGATTATGGCGCAATAGATGGAATAATTAAATTTTTCTTTCCCCTTTGGTTACTTTTTAAAAAATCTGACATAAATTGATAAAGAAAGCTAAAATGACTGATCAGGAAATCATAGCACAGATAAGAACCGGTAAAAGGGAACAGGCCATCAAGGCATTGTATACTGAATTTCCGAAAATAAAAAGCAACATCATATACAGTGGAGGTGATGCTGAAATTGCGCGCGAAATTTTTCACGATAGTTTAATCCTGCTAATTGAAAAAGTTTCCAATCCGCAATTTGAACTTACTTCAAAACTCTCCACCTATTTATTCGGTATAAACAGATTTCTATGGAAGAATGAACTCAGAAGAAGAAATAAAAATCCGGAACTGGAATGGAAGGATACGTTGATTTTATCTGCAGATGAAATCGGATATAATGAAGAGAAAGAAGAAAAAATAAAACTGCTTGAGAAAGTTCTGAATCAGATAACCGACCGGTGCAAAAAAATTCTGGAATTATTTTATTTCAAGAAAGAAGATATGAATGCCATTGCAAAACAACTTGAATTTTCAAGTGTGAATTCTGCTAAGACGCAAAAATACAAATGCATGGAGAGAGCCATAGAACTTGCCAGACAATTAAATCCAAACGAACTTCAAACACAGGCCTGAATATGAGAGCAGATTTACATACCATGGAGCAAATTGATTTGTATTTACAGGGCAAATTACAGGGATCAGAATTAAGTCAGTTTCAAAATCAGCTTGCGATTAATCCTGAATTACAATCACTGGTCAACGATCAGCAATTATTGATTCAGACCGTGAGCAGAAAAGCTTTACTTGCAGAAATTAATGCGGTTGCGGGAATTGGCGGAACTGCATGGTATGCCAATCCCTGGGTAGGAATTGGTGGTGCCGCACTGGTCATCGGAGGAATTACTGCCGCGGTGTATTTTTCATCAGACAACAACCCGGAGATAAATGAGCAGTCAGAAATTATCACTCAAAATTTTGATTCAACGCTGGTAGAAGATACGATTGTTGAAGATGGAACAACCTATTTTGTGATGGAAGATGGTGAGCGGATTGTACCGGATATTCCGCAAAACAAACATCTGGTAAACAACACCATTAATGAAGAAAATAACTCATCCAATCAATACAATCCTGCTGAAGAATCTGCTCAAAATCTTAATTACACCAATGAAAATAACAGTTATGTGACTAGTACACCGGATGACGTTCAGACCAGTGATAAAAATGAAACACGTGACCTCAACAGAATAGCAAGTTATCCAAAAGGAGACGTTGCTCTGAATTCATTTATTAATGAAAACATGCGTTTCCCCGGCACATCTAAAGAAAAGAAAATTTCAGGAAATGTTAAAGTAACTTTTCTGGTCACATCAGAAGGAACAAGAACCAATATTGAGTCAACCTGTTTTAACCTGCGTGATGAAAATGACAAACCAATGAATTCAACTCAAATGGTCTTGAATCAAAAAATAGCAAACTTATTTGAACGTGAAGCTGAACGGGTAGTAAGAATAATGCCGGTATGGATTCCGGCGACAGATTCACAAGGTAATTCAGTTCTCTCAGCACAAGAGTTGTACTTTAATTTCAGTTTGAAAAATGGGAATTCTGTTTACCGGTTGGATTGAAATGGAGGACTAAGGGCTAAGGGCAGAGGGCAAAGGACAAAGGGCTAAGGGCAAAGGGGTACGTTTTTTTGTAATCATCGGTTATTGCGCTGCGCCGAAGTATTGTGATTTTCAGTTGATGAGTTGAGAGTTGAATTCATTTTAGGATTTTAGACCTCTAGAATTTTTTAAGTTGACTCCTGACTAAAAAAATCCACCTTATCACTTTACCAGAATTTATCAGATTTTCGATTTAATATGGCTGACTAATGCAAAAAGTCTTTTTAGACCTTAAGGATTTTTTGAGATTATTGTTGATGAGTTAACTCCTGACTAAAGACTCCTGACTTCCCTTTAGGATTTCTCGACCTTTAGAATTTCTTATTTTCAAAAATCACGGCACAATCCAGTAAGTAGGATTCACATGCTGTATATCTCCTTCAGCGGTAATTTTACAGATTTCAAAATGCACATCTGACGTTCCGGAATCATTTACCAGTAATGAGCCTATTTCCTGTTTGGTGGAAACTTTATCTCCTTTGCTTACATAAGAATCTGCAAGATTGGAATAAATTGAACGATAATCTCCGTGCGCAATGATGACTGCTTTACCAGCACCCGGTATAACAATGACACTGCTTACTTCACCACCATACACTGCACGCACTGTTGCACCCTTCACGGTGGTTATATCAATTCCGTTATTATAGGTATACACATTTATATGCACCGGATGCGCCTGTTTTCCATATCCTTTGGTGATTTCACCTTTACTCACCGGCCACGGTAATTTTCCCTTATCTGCCTCAAACCTCTTGTTGCTTAATTCAATTTCTTTAACTTCTTTATCAGTAAGTGGTTTGTCTTCGTTCTTTTTCTTTTTATCCAGAATTTCTTTATTCAAAGCTGAGTTCAATGCATTCTGCAATTCCTTGGATTTTTTCTTTTGCAGCGCAAGTTCATTTTGCAGCTGTACTTCTTTTCCCTTTAAACTTTCAATTTGTGATTTCTGATATTCGCGGTCTTTGATGTATTGTTCCTGTTCACCCTTCTGACTTACTATCAGATCATCTTTTTCTTTTTTCTTAGCTTCCAGATCTGACAATTCCAGATCAAGTTGTGATTTTGTTTTTTCAATCCGTTTGATCTGATCAGATCTGAATTTTGAAAGTTGTTTCAGATAAGACATTCTCTTACTTGCCTGATTAAATGATTCTGAAGAAAGTATAAAAAGCAAAGATGCTCTTGAACTCCGCATTTTGTAAGCATGAACAAGCATCATTTTATAGGCCGATTTCTGGCGTTCAATTTCAACCCGTAAACTTTCAATCGCTTTTTTGTGATCCTCAATTTCCAGTGAAAGCTGGCTCAGCTGATTGTCAAGATTCAACAGTAATTCACTTCGGTATTCAATCTTGCGGTCAATCAAACCAATATTTTCTGAGAGATTCGCCTTGTTCGCTTTGGTTGTTTCAAGGAGATTCTGTGTAAATGAAATTTTATTCTGCAATTCCTGCTGTTCTTTTTTAAGACGGTCACTTTCCTTTTGCCCGAAAGTAACCACTGACGCAAGAAGTAAAATCAGCGCAAATAAATTTCTATTTACATTTAACATACGAGTCAGGAATATTAATGTCAATCTCTTTACATTCATTCAGTTTTACTGAACCATAATCCATGTTGATCAGAATTGAATCACCCGGATGAACAATTTTAATATTGGTTTGCTCCGGCAGAAAAAATCCTTCATAATCAATCCGGTTCAGATAATTAATGTCAATTGTCACTGTATCTGAAGGAACCTGAATGGCAATTCTGTCAAGATGCAATGTGGTAGTGTTTATATAATACTGAACAAAAATATCTTCTTCTTCATCTTCGATTTTTCTGAGATCCTTTTTCTTATAAGAAGATAATATATAAAAGTCACGGGTGTGTTTGTAGTTGTATTTTATTTCTGTATCCAGACCAAGGGGTAAACCAAGAATCAGCGACTGGAAAAATTCATACGCTATAGCTGTTCCGAAAATACCCGTGAGATAATTAATATTTTCTTTGAAATAGCAGTTCTTCATTTTATCTGTAAAGAAGATAGAATCTTTAGAAACCAGATACGATGCGCCAATTACAGGGCCCACGCTGAGCGTACCGGAGAAAGCTGAATCTACTTTCATTTTTACAGTTGCCTTAAACGAATTTGAACGGCTGCTGTCACTGTAATCAATTCCGATTTTGGAATAAAAACAATAAAACGGAATTTTTCCCTTTTCAAAAAGCAATTCAACCGTTTCTTTTTCATTAAGGCGTTTTGGCTGATCACTGGCTGCATTCTGAGCTGTTTTACAAGAAACGGTAAACAAGGTGATGAACACCAGCAATGAATAATATATTCTGTATGTACTAATTTTCATAATAATTTTTGTTGGCAATTTTCTTTTCAAGCACCGTTGAATTATTGCCTAATTTTTGTGCTTCAATCCAAACTTCAATTGCCATTTCTTTTTCTCCGGTCAGAAATAATGCATCACCGTAAGATTCAAAAAAATCTCCGTTTTTAATGTCATACATTACTGCCTTTTCAAAAACGCTGAGCGCTTTGGAGTATTCCTTTTTTCTAAGATAGATCAACCCCTGAGCGTGCAGTACCACAGCATCTTCCGGATTGATGGAAAGTCCTGTCTGGATGGCTGCCTCTGCCTGCTGAATTTTATTCTCTTCCAGTAAATAAATCACTTCTATGCCATATACTTTTGCACCAGACGTATGAACTTTTTTTGCCTGATCAAACTGCGCATATCCTTCAGTATATTTTTGCTGAGCACAATACATAATACCAAGATGCGTATAAAAATCTGACAGCAATTCTGTATTGTTTACTACAAGATCTTTTCCAAGAATTAAAAATTCTTCAGCCTCATTAAATCTTCTGGTCTCATAGGCGCCCACCCCGGCATGTTTATAAAAAACCGGCTGATTAGGAAAAAGTTCCAGCGCTTTTTGCGCATCTGTAAATAAATCTTCAAAAGCATTGAGATCATTTTCAAGCATCAGTAAATTGCTCCAGAAAGTAAAATCAGATGCATTCAGGTTACACACAATTTTATATTGCTTCAGTGCTCCCTGAGTATTTCCCTGACTCATTAAAAAACCTCCATAATAAGTGTGAAGGGTTTCATTTTTCAAAGATTCATCATAAATCAGATCAAATAATTTTTGCAAACCTGCTTCAGCAATTTTTGCGTCCGGATTATTTCTTTCAAAAGGCTTTGAACTCAGTGTCCAGATAATTTCAAGTTTCCTTTCAAGAGAAATATCTGCTTTACTAAAACCAGCCGCGTAAAGGTCAAAAGCTTTTTTTGTGTTTTTCAATCTCAGTTCACCATCAGCTGCCAGAAAATACCCTTCACCATGTTCCGGATGAATCTGAATTAACTCTTCACCCAATTTTTTACCCTCTTCAAATTTATCCTGACCATAATACCAGACACCCAATTTGATTCTTACTTCATCATCTGATGTATTTTCATCCAGCAAGGTTCTGATTTCAGCATTGGCCTTTTCTGTTTCTCCAAGCATGTTGTATAAATCATAAACCACCACTGTCAGTTCAACAATTTTTCCGGTTTCAATTTGAATATCATTAATTACCTGAATCGCCTTTTCATATTGTTTGCTGGCAATTAATACCTCAGCGTACATGTATTTCAATTCCAGATTTTGTTCCTCTTCATCTAAACCAATGTCAAAATAATCTGCACTTTTTTTATACTCACCAACCATGTAATAAAGCTGTGCAAGATTCAATGCGTACCATTTATTTGTATTGTCAGACTGATATGCTGCAACTCCTGTTTGTATGGCTTTAACTGCATTTCCCTGGATTTTATAAATATCAGAAAGTGCAAAATACACTGCACCATTTTCATTTTCAAGTGTCAGACATTGTTCAAACAAAACAATTGCTTTGTCATAATTGCCAATCATTTTTTCTGACATGGCTTCATGAAAAAGATTTTTGAACTGCTCACGCGGATTGGTAACTTTTGCAACTGGTTCAGTTTCTGCAACTGTTTTGCAATTAACCAGCATAAAAGAAAAGAAGAACAGCATGACAAATTTTGTCATCCAATACGCCACTATTTCCTTTTGTTTATACATTAACCTATCACTGTAAAATCACCGGCACTCAAATCTTTTGCTTTACCTCTTATAACAACATTTGAACCAATCATGGAATCTTTGATTATTTCATTTTCAATTATCGTTTTTTTCTGAATGATGGAATTTGAAATAATACTGTTTGAAATTTTTGTTCCGTCACCAACAGATACATGCGGACCAATGATTGAATTCTGAATTTCTACATTTTTTCCAATAAAACACGGCGGAATAATTACTGTATTATTTTTAACCAGGTCATCTGCAATGAGTTTTTCATTTTTATCGAATTCAAGTACGCGCTGATTGGTATATACAGTTACTTCTCTGTTTCCGCAATCCAGCCATTCCAGTACCTTTCCGGGTTTGAATTTTACTCCTTTTTCTGTCAGATTTTTTAATGCATCAGGCAATTGATATTCTCCCCCTTTTACAATATTGTTATCAATCAGATATTTTAATTCATGCTTCAGCTGATCACCGTTTTTAAAATAATAAATTCCAATCATTGCCAGGTCAGAAACAAATGTTTTTGGCTTTTCAATAAAGTCAGTGATGTTTCCGTCTTTATCTAATTTCACAACTCCAAATGCGGAAGGATCATCAATCTGATTCACCCAGAGAATTCCATCCGCATTTTTATCCAAGGTAAAATCTGCTCTGAAAAGTGTATCTGCAAAAGCAATAACAACCGGACCCGTCAGACAAGGCTCAGCGCAAAGCACCGCATGTGCAGTTCCAAGAGCTTCTTGCTGATAAAAAATACTGCCTTTGGCACCCAGTTTTTGTGCCACTGCAATCAATTCATTTTCTACTTCTTTTCCAAAATCTCCAATAATAAATGCAACCTCATCAATTTTTTCAGGAAGTGTTTTGGCAATGTCTTCCACCAGTCTGTGAACAATTGGTTTTCCGCCAACCGGCACCAATGGTTTAGGCACAGTTAATGTGTGTGGTCTCAGCCTGCTTCCTCTGCCTGCCATTGGAATAATAACTTTCATGCTCTTACAATTTATTTAACACCGGTGCTGCCAAATCCTCCGGCACCACGACTTGTTTCATTTAATTCTGCAACTTCTGCAAAATCTGCCTGCTCATGTTTTGCTACAACCAGCTGCGCAATTCGTTCACCATCATTCACTGTGAAATTATCATTTGACAAATTCACCAAAATCACACCTATCTCACCGCGGTAATCTGCGTCAATTGTTCCGGGTGAATTTAAAACCGTCAACCCGTTCTTGTATGCCAGTCCGCTGCGCGGTCTTACCTGTGCTTCATATCCCGCAGGTAAAGCAATAAACAAACCTGTTTTAATCAGAGCACGCTCCAATGGTTTCAGCACAACCGGAGCATCCAGATTTGCTCTCAGGTCAACACCTGCTGAAAGCGATGTTTCATATTTTGGAAGCGGATGTTTTGACTTATTGATGATCTCTACCTTCATACGTTTTAGCAAAGTTTCAAATTTAATCATTTATCGCTTTCTCAACATAGCCAATGGACGCTCTAAAAACAGAATCACACCTGCAAATAAACCCGTGAATAAAAATCCAATGGTGATATTCCATGTTTCATTATCGTTTTGAATCAGTCTGCCAATAACCACCAGCAAAACAGATAAAATCAGATAGAGTAAAACTTTTCTCAGATTATATTTAATCGGATAAAACCTTTGCCCCAAATACCAGGATGCCACTGACATTCCGGCATAAACAATAAATGTTGTCCAGGCTGATCCCGCAAATCCCCAAACCGGTATAGTCAGATAATTCAGTATAATGGTTACCACCGCTCCGCCAATGGCAATGTATGCACCAAACATGGGCCGGTCTGCAAGTTTGTACCAGATAGACTGATTGTAATAGATCCCCAGAAAAACATTAGCAAGTAATAAAACAGGAACAACATTTAAACCTGACCAGAATTCCTTTCCGATAAACCATTTGAAAATATCCAGTTCAAGTGAAACAACAATAAAAATCAATGTCACAATAATGACGAACCAGGTCATGATGCGTGAATAAATTTTTGATTTGTCTTCATTTTTTTCATGCGAGAAAAAGAAAGGTTCAGCAGCATAGCGGAAGGCCTGAATAAAAAGTGTAATAAGAATCGATAATTTGTAATTGGCAGAATAAATTCCAACCTGTGCCTGCGCAAATTCAAGATCACCCGTTTGTCCGTACAACACATATTTAAGCATCGGCCGGTCAATGGTTTCATTGACTATACCAGCAAATCCTGCAACAGCAAGTGGTGCTGCAAACCACAAAATATTTTTTGCAACCGCTTTATCCAGTGTAAAACGAAAAACGCTTAACTCTTTGTAAAGCATCAGCGGTTTTATAAGTGAAGACAATAAATTGGCAATAAAAATGTATCCGATTCCAATCACCGGTGAATAAATCATAGCTGCCATTCCTTCCGAATTTCCGGCATCTACCTGTACTTTTGCGTAAAGAAGGAAAATCAGATTCAGTGCGATATTTAATCCGATAGAAGACAGTTGAATCAATGCAAATTTTTTGGGTTCATTCCTGAAACGCAGTTTGGCAAGCAGTAAACTGCTGGTTGCATCAAACACCAGAATGATTCCCAGCCACATCACAAAATTTTGGTATTGCGGATAAAGCATGACATTGGCAATTGCCTGAGAAAAAATCAAAACAAGAATCAGAAATGCACCATTAATTATCAATACGAGTGAGAAAATCTGATTGAATGTCTTTTCAGGATTTTCACTCTTGTAAACGTATCTGAAAAAAGTTGTTTCAAGACCAAAAGTCAGCAGCACAGTAAAGAACGCTACATATGCGTAAAATTCACTGACAATACCATATTCAGATGTTGTAAAAAGTGAAGTGTAAACAGGTACAAGTAAATAATTGAGCAGTCTTCCAAGAATGGAGGACATTCCATAAATCGCTGTCTGACCGGCTAATTTTTTAAGGATGCTCATTTATTTATTTTTAACACGTCCTGTTTAGTTATTCCACAAAGGGCACTAAGAAACTCAAAGATTCACGAAGAAATAAGTAATCTATTATTGTGAAGTCCATTCAATTTATTATTCGCTTTATTCCTCTTTTTAGAACGGCGACATGAAAATTAAGAGCAAACCAAGTCTATATTCTCCTAATTTCAAATAAGTCAATACCTGTGCAGTATGAACATCATTTAATTCTTCCACCGTTTTTATTTCGACAACAACCTTGTTTTCAACAAGAATGTCCATTCTATATCCATGATCCAACTTTACTTCCTTGTATATAATTGGCATCGCTTTTTCCTTTTCAATTTTCAAACCCATCAACATGAGTTCATATGATAAACATTCACGATATGCTGATTCCAGCAAACCAGGCCCAAGTTTTCTATGCACTTCAATTGCACATCCAATTATTTTATTTGATATTTCGTCTTCAGTCATTCTTCTTTGCGTAACTTCTTTTTCAAACTATTTGTATGACATCATTTCAACCAAATTGTCAATGCCGTAAGTTATTCCACTAAGTGCACCAAACAACACAAATGCTCACTAAGACGTATTAAAACTGTATTCATCTAACTCAGCCGACTATCTTTATTTTTCTTAGTGTAACTTCTTTTTTCTTTGTGCAACTTTGTGTAACAACAAGTATCCGTTTACCCTCTGAAATTTGCTTTGCGTTTTTCAAGAAATGCACCGGTGCCTTCTTTAAACTCAGGAGTACCGAAACATTTTCCGAATTCATCAATTTCTACTTTGAAACCGTCAACACCGTCTTTAAAATTTGCGTTGACTGATCTGATCGCCGCTGCAATTGCATTTTGGCGAATTATTTAAAATTTTACCCGCCATTTTCTCCGCTTCAGCAATCAGGTCCGCTTGCGGAAAAACGTGATTGACCAATCCCCAGTTCAACGCCTCTGCAGCAGGAATCATTCCTGCAGTTGTGATCATTTCAAATGCTTTTCCTTTACCAACCAATTGCGCAAGACGCTGTGTTCCGCCGTAACCCGGAATCACCCCCAGAGAAACTTCTGGTAAACCCATTTTTGCATTGTCAGAAGCAATTCTGATATGAGAAGACATAGCCAGTTCAAGTCCGCCACCCAGTGCAAAACCATTGATTGCGGCAATCACAGGCGTGGTCATGTTTTCAATAAAGTCAAAGAGAATCTGGTGACCAACGGCAGAAAGCTCCTTTCCTTTTTCAACAGAAAAATCTGCGAATTCTTTTATGTCTGCACCCGCTACGAATGCCTTTTCACCAGAGCCGGTAAGAATAACAACGCCCGTGTTTTTATCATCATTTGCACTTTTTAATGCGTGATTAAGTTCTTCAATGGTTGCCTTGTTCAACGCATTCAGCTGGTTCGGACGATTTATTGTAATCAATAAAATATGTCCTTTTTGTTCCGTAAGTAAATTTGTATATGCCATGGTTAATTCTATTTAAACAAATAAAGGTAAATATTAAGCCGGCTGAGGGATTGAACGGGAATTTGAACTTTTAAACAAGGACCTGTGATTAGTGACGCAGGTAAACTCTTTAATTTTCGTTACTTTTAGCCATAATTATTGAACTATGGCACAATCCAAAACCGCTCCCGGATGGGGCAAAGCAGTAGGAATTCTGATGATCATTTTTGGTGCATTGGGAGTTTTTATACAGATATACAAACTGATTATTCCAAGAATGATTGCCATTCAGGGAAATATGATGAACCGGATGAATACTTACGACTCTGTTTATGGCAACGAATTTTCTGAAGTAAGTAATATGTATGGTGAAATGTTTGGAATTTCTGAATCACAGGCCACATTTTTAACCATCAGCGGCGTACTTGGATTTATCAGTTGTGTTTTCTATATCATTGGCGGAGCAAAACTTCTGACTCCAAAACCCGCTAACCTGAATTTTGCGAAATATGCTCTATTCGGATTTTTGGATTGAATCTTTTGACATTGATTATTCTGATGTCATCCGGAAATTCAGTATTTCTAATGGTAATTCTGATTTATGTCGGAATGGGTTTCACCATCGATCTTGTACTTGGAATTATTCTTATGTCCAGTGATAAAAAGTGCGTATGAACCCGGAGGATCGCTTTCAAATAACGGAACAATTGATACCGTTTATACGCGGGATGAAGTGGTGTAATAATTAAAAATTCAAATTAAAAAGCCATCCGTTGGGATGGCTTTTTTTATGTTTAAAATCTGAAAAAATTCGGCAGTAAATTATTTCTGAATTAAAATTCTTTGTACTGTACCATCTTCTAATTGAAAAAAGTAAACACCATTCTGAAGT
This sequence comes from Crocinitomicaceae bacterium, assembly GCA_016719925.1. GTDB lineage: Bacteria > Bacteroidota > Bacteroidia > Flavobacteriales_D > Crocinitomicaceae > JADJGJ01. The sequence goes on from JADJYC010000002.1 coordinate 297,621, forward strand.
GCTGAAATAGAAATTTGCTCACCGCTTGATACTGTTCCGGTTTGAACTGTTTTACCATTTACGTCCATGACCTGAAAATTCACAACATCATCAGATTCAATAAAAACATAAATTAAATCAGAAGCAGGAACCGGGTAAATTGTCAAAGGAGGATTTCCAGATGTATTTTCAATCAGTTTCAAATTATCTGCAATAGTATTCAGCGCCGTATTAGTTACAACGGGAGCATTAAAATCAAAATAAATATGTGCCGTATTTTCAATAGTCGTTCCGGGAGCCAAATCAGGTTGTTGTTTTATTCTGTAAGAAATCCAACCATGGCTGTTTGGTTCGTCTGATGTACTGTCAGGCAAATTGATGTTGTCAAACTTAAAAACAAGTGCACCGTTACCATCAGAAACAATATATGTCAAAGTATGACTGCTTGCCAGATATTCAAAAGAACCCAAATCAAGAACGCTTCCATCTAATGTATCTTTGATATTGATAAACATAGCCGGAAAATTACCAGTGTTTTGGAAATGTATGGTATAAATCATGTTCAGATTTGGATTAATCAAACCATCAGTAGTAATTCCATGCGGAGTTACTTCAATGTAATTTGGATCATATGAACCTAATACCGGATAGCACAAAGTTTGAACGTTATTAGACGGATCAGTATCACCGGTTATTGGTTGAGCAATTACATCAAAACAGATCTCAGTATTCAGCGGAGCAGAGACATCAGTTGTAAACAATAACTCAAGTTGAGCCAGACTGGAATTAACACTTGGGACATATGCTGAAGGGATATCCCAGGTTAACGTGTCACCTGAAATATCGGGAATTACATCACCACCAAGAGCTGCACCTGAAACAAAAGTAATAAGCGGATCAGTTGGTACAATTCTCAATTGAACATTTGGCGTGTTAAACAAAAATAAGTCAGTCACATTTACAAAAATAGACTGAGTAAATCAGGGTTGAAAAAATCCTCCGGATGCAGATGGAATTAAATCAAATCCAGTACTGTTAAGTGCAAAATCATTTCCGCTGGAAGGACCTGTTGTAGTAATTACTCCTGTTGCGGGGCAAACATATATAGAACTTGAATACATCGGTGAAAGTGTAAGCTCAACAGCTGATCCTGCCGGAACAGCTAGTTCATAATATCCATTCACATCAGTCCATTCCGCAGCCAAAAAATTCCCGGTTATTGCATCGTTAGCAATTACCAATTGTTCCAGCGGATTATCTGCAACTTCTAAAATGCAATTGGAGTTCACATCATGATAAACTGTTCCGGAAACAAGTTCACATGGAAAAACAGAATTACTGCTATAATTAATCACGGTATCAGTTGCCATATCCGGCATAGTGATAATATAAGTAACGTCATAAATGCCCGGAGCGGTGTAGGCATACAATGTATTATAATTAATGTATGGATAGGTTAATGCAAAGTCAGTATAATTATAGGTAATGCTGTTACCATCTCCAAAATCAATGAAAATTACAGGGACGTCTGAAGGTGAATACAGAGGTGCTTCAGCGTTGACCACAAAATCAAACAATGCAGTTCCAGTAAAACACTCCATATTGATAGAGTCAGGTGTATAAAGAATATTCACCTGCGCCCGGGAAGAATTAATTGCTCCAAACAAAAACAAGGAGAGAAGGAAGTAGATTTTTTTCATGGGATCTTTTTTAATTTAAACATTTTTACCGCGACCCTTACATTCTTTTAAGTGAAAATTCACTTTTGGAAAGAACTGTCTCAGCATTTGATTGGTTTACGCATTCATTTAATAATGAGTTGGTAAAAATTAAAATTGCTTAAAATTATTGAGTGTTATAAATATAGATGGAAAAGATACTATGTCTTAATTCAACCCATCATATAAATAGCTTATTTACAGATATTTGTCTTTTTCCAAGAAGGAAAATCTGGTCTTTTTACATTTCATAAATGTTTTTTACCACCCCATTGAATGGTATAAAATAAAAAATTTGAGTAGAATTTTTATCATCAATAAATGATAAAAACTTTCCCGGCAGAAGGATGTCATTTAAGAATTGTGAAAAGCAAATTCATTTTTTCAATTAAATATTCGGAAGGTTAAACCATTGAAATGGTTTCTGACCCTGGCACATTACCCATAGCGGACGAATTAATTCGTCCGCTATGGTAGAATGTATTTGATAGCTGTTTGGATGGTTTCAATAAATAAAATCGTCGTTGTCATTGCCAATCTTCAAGTTTCGAGAAATCGAAAGACACTTCGACTCTTTCATCGCTGTATTCATGACCGATCCATTTTTGTTCGCTCAGTGTTTAACTCTTGCTAAATGTGTTTGGGAATTTAGATTCAAAAAACCTATGCTATTTCCAATATTATAGTTTCGTTCAATCGAAAGACACTTCGACTCCTTCATTGCTGTAAGCATGACCGATTATTTTTTGTTCGCTCAGTGTTTAACTCTTGCTAAATGTGTTTGGAAGGTTTTCTATTTATTAATGGCTGTTGTAAACACATTAAGCAAGAGATAAAAAACCGCCCCGACTGTTGAGGGTCGGGGCGGAGACAGATTGTTATGAGTTGGCGTGTTAGTTAGACAAAATGGTAAATTCTACCCTTCTGTTTTGCGCCTTCCCTTCTTCTGTGGTGTTATCTGCCACAGGCTTTTCCATTCCATAACCCTTACCTATCAGTCTTGAAGGATCAATTCCCTTTGATACCAGATAAGCCATTACAGAATCTGCTCTTTTCTGCGAAAGTGTTTTATTGAAATCTGCATTTCCAACATTGTCTGTATGACCAGATATTTCAATTTTTACATTCGGATTTTTCTGTAAAAAGTCAATCACACGGTTCAGCTCTGAATACGATTCTGTTTTCAGATCTGCCTTACCGGTTTCAAAGAAAATATTGTTCAGACGAACAGTTGCTCCAACCTCAATAGGAACCAGATACAAATCACGTTTGATTTCCTGATACTCTCCTACTCCAGTTAAATCAAGATTTTCAGAGATACCAATAAATCCTTCAGCGTTTGCTGTAAAATCATAATTCACTCCGTAAGGCAACACAATGGTATATTCTCCGGTTGACGGATTGGTACGTGCAATACCATAATTTTTTCCGTCTGTCAGACCATTATAAGTAATTGTTGCATCCAACGGTTCACCTGTTTTTTTGTTCAGTACTTTTCCGCTGATCAAAACAACAGGATCAGGCTGCACTTCTTCTTTCAGCTGAATACGGATGATGTCATTTTTTCCTTTGGAATTTTTCTGACTGGACAAATACGCGTATTTACCCTGAGCATCGATCGTATAATAAGCATCCCATGCATCTGTGTTTACTTCATTTCCAAGATTGATTGGCGTTGACCATTTTGTCCAGGTATCATCTTCACGTTTTACCATGTAGATATCATTGCTTCCCAAACCTCCTTCACGGTCGGATGAATAGTAAAGTGTTTTTCCGTCAGATGCCAGATACGGAGAATGTTCATCTGTATCTGTCGCATTAATCACTGGTCCAAGTGCAGCCGGTTTTGTCCAGGTACCATCATCTTTTCTGTGGGTTACATATAGATCCTGATTATCGTCACCTGATTTTTCAGAGAAAGAAAGAACGATGTGTTTTCCATCCTGTGACCAGTTTGCTCCGGTGTAATTTCCTTTTGACATATCATCGTATGAATCAATTTTCAGTTCTTCAGGAGTTGACCATCCGGTTTTTGTTCTGTAGATGACAGAATATCCTCTTTTGGTTACTTCACCGTTTGAATCAAAAACACCTTTAATGAGCATCGTATTTCCATCCGGACTAACACCGGCAACCATGTTATATTGCTGTGAGTTGAACGGAATTTTTGCCATGTGTTCAGCAGTAGCATTGTCTAATCCGCCTGAAACATTTGCAGTCCATACATCTTGTGAAGCATATGAACCTGTTGTATTCACAGGGTGATCTGAACGAATAAAATAAATGGTTTTTCCATCCGGAGAAATTACCGGCATGATTTCAGAATATGTTGTGTTGACATGTTTATCATAACTGCTTGCAACTTCAGAATCAAAATCAGTATAGACAGTTGGATCTTTTGGTTTACCAAATTTGTACATTACCTGAAACTGAACACCTACATTATTCATCACTGACAAAAGATCTTCGGTTGTAATTCCGCTTGACCACGGTAATTGTGAACTTGCATTTTCCAGATAGTTCATGTCGTATTTCAGGAAATTCATGGTCACATATGTTTTCACACCAAACATCACCGGAATTTTTTCAAACGGATTTACAAAAAGTCCCAGATTATAATTTAATCCGACATTAATTTCTTTTTCAAATTTTGCCCAGTCAGTTCCCGATAAACTGTTTCTCATAGTTGCTCCGCCATACTGAAAATGAATTCCAGGGCCGTAAGCAAAACGGAATTTTTTATTGTATTCTCCTTCTGATTTTAAATAGGATATTCCAAAATTCATAGAAGAAAATTTAAACTCTTTTGACCATGCAGGAGCTGTTCCACCGCCTTCACCCTTAGCTGAACGGGTTGAAAAATCAAGTTGCAAAAATCCTTTTTCTTTAATATAGAATGCGCCAAAAGCTGCAATACCTTTTCCGCCTTTTACTTCAGAAACCGGGTTTTCCAGATTATATAATGTTGTTCCATCCGGTCCAACTTTTGTAGGCCACGCATTGTATGCTTCAATGTATTTATTTAATCCTTTGTATCCGCCGTATGATAAATCAGCAGCTATACCTGCGTATGCAATTCCAAAATTATTCAACTCTGGTCCAAAAGGTCCTTCAGGTCCGTTCCATAAAAGAACAGAAAATAAGTGCGGTGCTAAATTGTGATACGTAGTTTTATCTACAAACCACATAATTTCACGCTGCCAGTCAAAGTTGACATAGTTCATTGCTTTCACAGCAGTTTCAGTAGGAAGTGAAGCAAGAATTTTACAAACTACATCTCTCTTACAACTGGTAATGATGGCTACCATTTTTAATTCTGAATCTTCATCACCGCCTTCAGCCTGCTGAATTAATAATTGTACAATCAGATTTCCGGTTTCAACATCTGACTCATTGGTGATTTTTACCACCTCCAGGTCTGGTGCAATTGTTTCATAGTGCGGAATGTATTTCTTATGATACTCTTCATAAGACATCTGAGCATTTCCCGTCAGCAACGTGATCAGGAAAAGACCCGTGAGCAAAAGCTTCACCGGATTTTTTAATAGGGGTTTAAGCATAACATCTGTTTTTTACAAAGCTAAATTACTTATCTGCAGGATATATCAGTAAAATACCGTAGTGATAAAAATCAGTAAAACAGATTGTTATTCAGGGATGCATTAAAATAAAGAGAAAGTGGCTTTACCTTTTGGCCGGGCAGAAAGAGAAACTGACTTCCATCAGAAGCTATCATGGGTATATGCGGATTTTCTGTCTTGACCCATTTTGCCGGAAAATAAATCTGATCATGTATTAATTTATTCTGCAAACCGTGTCTGATTTTTTCAGAATCAATTCCGATATTTATTCTGGCAACCTGATTCAATGGTACACCCGGAATGATATAATCCGCCTGCAAACTCAATAAACCCAGCGAAAAATCACCGTATGTTGATCTATCTTTTTTGCGATAACCAAAACGGGACGGATAAAGGGAGTCTTTTACTATTTCACAGCCAATAAAATCTCCGGTCCACATCACGTTTGAAATTCCAAAACGGTATTCACCATAGGTATAATCCACTTTTATTGCACCTGTTCTAAAACGGTCACGCCATCCTTTACCACCCGCTAATAAATCATTCTCGGTTATCAGTCTGAAATTCTGAATCTGAAAATTAAATAAGCCTGTTGATTGTGACGTTTGATTTTTGTCCCAATAACGGAGATACGTATAGCCTGCAGCATATCTGAAAACAGAATTATTCTCAGTCAATCCGGTAAACCGCATAGTAACAGAATCTTTAGCACCGTATCCAAAATTGAGTCCGCCGCCCAATTGTATTTCAGGTGTTTTTTTCTTCAGACCTAAAGACTGAAAATTATAAAAGACTTTAAAAGATGCATTGCTTTGTACAAAACGATAACCATAAAATCCGTTTACAGAAATCCCGATGCGGTTTACTTTGGTTCCAAAATCAAAACAAATTCCTGCAGAATAGCCGTAAAAAGTAGTTGCAGTCTGTGCTTTGACAATTAATGGAAAAAGAAATAAGATGAAAAAGAATCTGCGCACTTTTTAAAAGTACATTTTTTTATACGGATGCAAAGGATAAAAAATTCTAAAATTCAAATTTACAAATTCCAAATGCAATAAGTTTTTTTGAGACCACTCTAATTCCAGAACCTTTGCGTCTTTGCGTGATCAATTAAATCTAAATTCAGACACCAGCCTGCTCGCTCAAATTTAATAAGGTTATCCAATGACCCTCAGCTCCGGAAATAGTTTTACCACAAAGGCGCTATCGCTTCACAAAGAATACACAAAGTTCACTAAGAAAAAACTATCAACTTATCAACTCATCAACCCTCAACTTTCAACTCATCAATTAATAAAAATCCGAAAGGTCTAAAGGTCGAAAAAAAACAGAAAAAAACCAGAAAAAAGAAATGCAAAAACTTTCAACTCTCAACTCATCAACTCTCAACTTATCAACTCATCAACTATAAACCACGCAACTCATTAAATATACCCCTCCACTTTTTCCAAATCACCAAAAATTTCTCCATATTTGATAAAATGAAATCCACCCTTCTATTCTGGATAACGCTCTGCTCTTTTAAATTATTTGGGCAGCTAAATGACAGGCCTTTGTTCTGGTCATTCAGTCCCAAAGAAGGATTTTTGATTGCGCACCGCCCCAACATGACCCATTTGGTGCGTGAAAATTCCAACTCATTTGAATTTGCCGTGTGGCAACAATTATTGGATAGTAATCAGGTAAATTGTAAACGCAGATTGCCCCTGCGCGGACTCTCTTTAGAATACCGGAATTTCGGCTACACTGAAGTTTTAGGACAAGCAATCAGTTCCACCGCTTATATGGTATATCCGCTTTTTCAAACTAAAAAAAGTTTATTTCTGGATTTGACTTTAGGTGTTGGTGCCGGGTATCTGACCAAAAAATATGACAAGATTGAAAACCCGTTAAACAATGCCATAGGTTCACATTGGAACGGCCGAGTAAATATCAAACTTTCCCTGACAAAATATTACCGCAATTTTCATTTTGGCGGCGGAATTGAATTCATGCATTTTTCAAACGGATCTATCACAACTCCCAATTTAGGTTTAAACTCACCATCCGTTTTTTTGCAGGTTGGTTATCAAAATACACAGCGAATTGGTGCACGTCCGCTTGACAAAAGTGCCTGCGTCAAATTGCAAACGAATCACAGATTAGGTGCTGAACTTATTTTAACCACCAAAGAAATTGGAGCCATTCCATTTGAAGCAAAAAGATATCCGGTGATTGCAGCGCGTTTGTCACACACCTATTCAAAATTTGGTTTTTGGGGAAGTGAGTTTGGGTTAGACATCATTCACAATGAAGCTAATTTTCATAAATATCATGACACCACATTTGTACGTTCTGATATATTGCAGATTGGATTTTATGGCGGAGGTTATATCAGATTCAACAAAACAGAACTTGCTTTAGGCATTGGTGTTTATCTCAGAGATCCAATCAATGCAGATGGTTTGGTATATAACAGAATTGGGTACAGATATTTTTTCAAAGAAAACTGGTTCGCCGTTTTTACCATTAAAGCAAATGCTGCCAGAGCAGATTATTTTGAATTTGGAATTGGTTATCATTTTCTGAAACGATGAAATATTTTTTAGTCATACTCTCTATTTCACTGCTGATTTTTTCCTGCAAAAAATCTTCAGAACGCACCTGCTTTAAATCTTATGGAGATGACTCACAAATTGAATTTGCGCTCGATTCAGTAGACCGGTTCAAATTGTATAAAAATATCCGCTACCACATTTATCAGGATACGCTGAGAAAAGTAATTATCAAAGGAGGAAAAAATGTCATCAGCCTGATTGAATTATCCTATAATTCAACCGCGCTGTCAATCACCAATAAAAACAAATGCAATTTTTTACGTGATTTTGATAACCAGATTCTGGTAGAAATTCATTACCCTTTTTATAAATGGATCTATTCTGAAACAGATGATTCATTAGTTTTCAAAGACACCATCCAATCAGATTATTTATATGTTGATCAGTTTTTAGGCGGAGGAAAAGTCATTCTCAATACACAAGCGGATGTACTCATAATGAATGCATCAAACGGTGTAGGTTCGTATACCCTTGGCGGCCATGCTGACTATGCAAATCTACGTGTACAGGCAGGAGCTTCCGGTGATGCAACGCAGCTCACTTCTTTTTCTTATTTATTGGATCAGAACAGCACCGGTGATTTAAAAGTCAACTTAGACAGTGCCGCGGCAAACATTGCCATCAAAGGAACCGGCAATGTTATTTACAGTGGTGACCCGGATACGATTATTCTGACAAAGACTGGGGATGGGGAGTTGATACAAGAGTGATTTAGAATCGTCATCCACATAAAAAGAGATTTTTTTGAGATAATTCAAATGGGCTCTTAATACTCAATTAGATAAGTTAAACTATCACCTTCATTTAAAGAAATGGTGTCGTCAAAAGAGTATGACTTGCTTTTTGCTACAAAACTGAATTCGTATAAATTTTTATAGGTTCAGGTTTCTAACAGTTTAAATCAATAATTCAGAACGTACACGATACTATCATTAGCTAAGAGTGATATTGTATCATAATGACTTGTCGTAATACTATTTTTTGTTACTTGCCACTGAAAATACCATTTCCCTTCCGGAATTTTTCCATAAGTACCTGGCAATATATCCTGACAACCGATTAAAGTAACTGGTGTATAACCATTATAACCGGTTTCAGAAGTTCGAATGAAATAAAAATTATCTTGGCTATCGAAACAACTTGTATTCGTAATGTCAAAAGTGATATAAGTGTATTCTGTTAGGAAGAATTCGAAACTATTTAAAGTGTATTTTTCAATTGGCAAATATTGCGCAAAGGAAACGGAATGATATTTCATTAAGTCAATTGAACAAGTCATAAAATAACTCTTGTTTTTCTTTGCCAAAAAACTATATTCAAAAATGCCTCCAGTAGTAATGGAGGATTTGAGTAATGTATTTTTTCCTATTGCATCTTGCTCATAAACGGAACAGGTTATATCTTCAATTGGCAAGCCACTTGCAAAATTATTCACATTAACTTTTACCTGAGTGTACTTTTTACTGTTTTCATCTTTGCAGGCGAGGAATCCAAATCCAATAAATAAAATAAGAAGAAGAATTTTCATACTAATGCACAATTAATTTTTGATTCTTAATCTGTGATTGATTCGTTAAACAGACAATATAAACCCACGCTGCGCAGGATATCCATCCTGCGCCAAACCAATAAAAATCGGATATTTATCCGACCCATTTATCATTTTACACATGATCATCTAATTTGTAAAAAGCTGATTTAGCAATGACTTACATTATTAAAGATACAGAATTTAATAAATGAGTCAAAAACTGAAACAAACTTGCAGAAACGTTATGATTCGAATGCAATATCTCCTTTGACATCTAATACCACAATCATTTTAAACAACGAAAAACTTTTCCGGCCCCATTCTTGCTGTAACTAATTTAACTTATAGCGTATATTAGGGCATGCGTTTTTTGATCAGCATATTTTTGATTTTTATCGGGTGGAGTATTTCTGCACAAATTACTCCTTCAGAAACATCTCATGATTTTGGTGATATCTATGAAGAAGGACAAACATATGTTGACATCACCTTCACCAACAATACGGACAAAACACAGTTTCTGCTTACCATTGATAAACCACGGGATGTCTATTATATTTTCTCTTCCAAAAAACTTTTGCCGGACAGTTCCATCATCATTCGTTTCAAAATCAATGATGGTTTAAAAGGTAAATTCAATTATCAGGTAGATGTTTATTTCAGTGATTCAAATACCGGCACTCCAATTTATCTGACCGGTAATGTAAAAGAAGTTGCAAGTAATCCATTGACTGATTGCCCGGACTTTAACAGCAGACCTCCTTCCGGTGATTTGAATTTTACATTAGTGATAAAAGTGATTGATTCCATTACCCGTGAGCCAATTCCAAATGCACTTGTTTCTTTGGTAGAAAGAGGTGAACTGGTTGGACAATATTCCACCAATCAAAAAGGAATTGTCATACGCAATGTTCCGCTGGGTTATTATTTTATCGGCGCTGAAAAAATCCGTACTACGCTAATTTCTTTGAAGGTTATGTCAATGCTCAACGGAATTATGTTGAGATTGAACTGAGCTTTACTGAACCCGAAATTGTGTATTATGAAGAACCTGAAACGCTTGAAACGGTTTATGAAGATGAAGTGGATACAGTGAGTATTCCTGATCCGGTGGTCATTAATGAAGTTCCGGAAGATACGATTACCGAACCGGAAATTGTCACCATCATTCCGCCGCTGAATGATATACCGGATACAATTCTGGATCCGGGCTATTTTAAATTCAGTAACATTACTTTTATTCTGGATGCAAGTTCATCCATGAATTCTTACGGCAAATTAGATCTGATGAAAATGAGTATGATTGAGCTGGTAAAAATTCTCAGACCGGATGACAACGTCACTGTCTTAAAATATGCAGCCGAGGCGCAGGTTTTACTGGAACATGTTTCTGGTGATAAAAAAGAAGAAATTATTTCTGTGATTAAAGGAATTAAAACCAGCGGATCAACTGCGGGAGGTGATGCAATTAAAGTCGCTTATGCTTTAAATAAACAACGTCATTTGCATGATGGAAACAATCTCATCATTATGATTACTGATGGCCTTTTCAATAAAGGTTCTACCGATTATGATGCTACCATTGAGAACTACTTTAAATCAGACGGAACCCGTTTCAGCGTTGTAGGTATCAAAACAACAGATTTTGTTGCAGAACACATGGAAACTATTGTTACAAAAGGCGGTGGTGATTTTATTGAAATTCATACCATTCATGATGCACAGACGAAACTGATTGCTGAAATCAGAAGAACGGCTTATAAGGGGTAATTCCATCCGTTTTGTGTGTCTCATTTTAACACAGAGAAGCGGAGAAAACGGAGATCAGCAGAGCATTTGTCTTTTACTACATCTTACAACAAGGAATGAAAGTTTCAAAGAATTGTATTTCTCTGTTTTCCTTTGTTTACTCAGTTTCTCCGTGTAAATAAAAAACCACAACTAAACAAATTCGAGAGAAACTTTTACGCCAGCACCGCTGACACAACTAAAAAAGCAACCAGTACAAAAATGATGAGCTTAATTCGCATAACAGTTAAAACTACTTAATCAAACGTTTAACTCATTTTGAAGTTGGTCAAAAATGAGTATGAGTTTTAAACAAGATGTAAACAAGATTTGTGCCGGAAAATGAGAATAAAAAATTACAGCTAAACCAAGTTTAGGCAGGCGTTTCATTGGTTTTCCAGACCTCTATATATTCATTCGAATTCCGGGGATTTAACCACTTTAAAAACTGGTCAATTAAACTGGGTTCACATTTCTTTGCAAGCTCCATTTTCGGATACATTTTTTTGTATTTCTCAATGCGTTCATCCAGATCTCCGTCACCAAAAAATAAAATGTAATCATACCTGTAAGTCGGGTACATTTCCAGATGATGCGTTTCATGCGTTTCTTCCAGCGTACCAAATAACCAGTGACCGGAATAAAATTTTGGAGGCATGGCAATTTCTTCATCTCCGGTTGCATCCAGTATAACCTTCTGCGGCACGTCACCACTTTCATAGACATAATACATGGCCTCTACCCTGGACTTTTTTGTGTACGTAAAACTGGCTAACAACAACAAAGGAATATTAATCACCCAGAAAATTTTATACGACACATTCCAGAGTTTTTTCCAGCCTTCTTTTTTAAAAAATTCATGATAGCCAACCACGCCAAGCAAAAAGAAAAAAGGCAAAACTGGCATGATAAAACGTTCTTGTTTACTTGGATAAAGAGAATGAAAAAGAATAAATAAAAATACCGGAACAAAAATCACCACATATTTTTTAAACCCGGCAAAAAAACCTGCACCGGCAAGTAAGCCAAGCGGTAATAAAAAGGTACCCATCAGCACCAGAATGTACATGAAATAATTGTTGTTGGGAATGTACGCTGTTCCTTCATTTGAATTGTAAGTGAAGTAACCAATGAATTCAGCAAAAGGATATCCCCAGATAAAATAATCAACCAATCCCTGAGTCAAAATAAAAACCAACACTACCCCTGCTGAAAAAAGCAAAAAACCGGCTCCATTGAAATTTGAAAAAATATACCGCAGCAACACCTACTGCAAAAACACCAACCTGATACCGGAATGAAACTGCCAGTCCCATCAGAAGACCTGCGTACAAAAAGTATTTATTATTTTCTGTACTGATCATTAACCAGACAGACCACAACATAAATGGAATGCATGTTATTTCAACCAGATTTCTCACCGATAAAAAAGGAAGAAGCCAGAGCAATGCAAGTATCCACCCAACAATAACTGCATTCTTTTTTGCTCGCTCTGTTCCCTGGGATTCTGAAATTTTTTCTGTGATTTTAATGCTGAAAAAAACAATCAGTACAGAAAATACAGCGTGAAAAAGACGATTGATCAGCATAAGAATTTTAGGGTCATCAACACCCAAAAAATCCATGCACCAGAAATAAATAAAATTCAGGCCGACATAAGTAAAACTATGACCTTCCGGCACTCCTTTACTTTCGGGTGACCAGGGCAGCCAGTGATTATAATCATATCCATCCACCCAGGATGAAGAAGCTTCAATGACCAGAAAATGATCATCATGCATGCCGTACCCCTGTGAAAAAATTGCTGCAATGATCCGGATGACCAAAGCAGCAATTAAAATAGTTTTATAGGATGTCCAGTCGGGTTGTTTCACCGATTTATTTTATCACTTGAGTCAGAACACGGTAACCTTCCAGTGCACCGTTTTTATCATACGATTCATGTCTCACTGATCCAACTCCCAGTGTAAACCAGTCAATGGATTTAGTGGAAGATTTCATCATACCCATATCTACGTGTGTAATCTGAGACATTTTTACGCACTCAAATGTTCCGGCAGGTGTTGTCACAGATTCAAACGCTTCAACTTTACGGTCAGTAATTTTTGTAACCATGGTCATCATCACCATTCCACCACTTGAAACCTTCATCGTCATTGTTCCGTCAGGTAATGTTTGCCCTACTTCAAATTTTGAAGGATAAACCAAATTTGATTGATCAATTGAAACTTCCATGCCTTCCATTTCTTCCATGCCCTGCCCCTGACTTTCCATAGCCGCTTTCATGTCAATTGTAATCTCACCATTCTTACATGTGAATTTAAAATCACCTTCAGACGTCACTTTTTCTTTATCATCTTTTGTAATTGAGTGAAGGGTTACGTTCAGAATTCCATCCACATCAGCCAGTTCAGTAATACTGCTCAGCTGACTGCCCTGCAGTTTATCTTTTGAGTTATAATCTTTATACTCCAGGGTTATTCCTTTTTCAACCAGCCAGTAACCCTCACAGCCATTTGGATTTTCATTGGAAACAGTAAAAGCCATTGCCGTCAAAGCCAATGGCAAAAAAAGTAGTTTTTTCATAATTTTCAGAATTTAGGCAAATATAAGCCATTGTTGCTAAATCAAATATGATGCCGGTCAGTCTTAAATTTTATAAAAATTACAATTTTCCGGGCTATTATTAGGTAACTTTGTAACATAAATTCAATTACTATGTCTGCAACTGCTGTTGAAACTGATATTAAATCCATTCTGAGCCAGCTTGGCATTAAAGAAATAAATTCCGGAGCTTCAACCGGTTCTTATTGGTTTGCCACCCGTGGAACTAAAATAGATTCATATTCACCGGTAGATGGCAAACTGATTGCATCTGTTCACAGCGCATCAGAAACTGATTTTGAAGCAACTGTTTTAAAAAGTCAGGAAGCTTTTCAGGAGTGGCGTTTAATGCCGGCTCCACAAAGAGGAGAAATTGTCAGACAACTTGGTGTAAAACTGCGTGAGTACAAAGAACCGCTTGGTAAACTGGTTTCATATGAAATGGGAAAATCACTGCAGGAAGGTTTAGGAGAAGTGCAGGAGATGATTGATATCTGTGATTTTGCTGTTGGACTTTCAAGACAACTTCATGGATTCACCATGCACTCTGAAAGACCAGCTCACCGTATGTATGAACAATATCATCCGCTTGGAACAGTTGGAATTATTTCTGCATTTAATTTTCCGGTTGCGGTGTGGTGCTGGAATACTGCGCTTGCATGGGTTTGCGGAGATGTTTGTATCTGGAAACCATCAGAAAAAACGCCACTTACTGCAATTGCATGTCAGCGTATTGCAGCAGAAGTTTTTAAAGAAAATAATGTACCTGAAGGAGTATCAGGAATTGTAATCGGCGGAGCAGAAATTGGTCAGATGATGACTGCTGATGATCGCATTCCACTTGTATCTGCAACAGGTTCAACCCGCATGGGAAAAGCCGTTGGTGAAGCACTGGCAAAAAGATTTGGACGCGCACTTTTAGAACTAGGCGGAAATAATGCCATCATCATTACTCCAAGTGCAGATTTGAAACTGGTAATTCCGGGTGTTGTATTTGGTGCAGTTGGAACAAGCGGACAGCGTTGTACTTCAACGCGCCGTTTGATTATTCATGATTCTATTTATGATCAGGTGAAAGATATTCTGGTGAAAGCATATGGTCAGATTAAAATTGGAAATCCGCTTGATCAGGGAAATCACATGGGACCTCTGATTGACAAAGATGCTGTACAGACTTATCTGGAAGCCATTCAGAAAGTAAAAACAGAAGGCGGTAAAGTGCTGGTTGAAGGAAAAGTTTTATCGGGTGCCGGATATGAATCAGGATGTTATGTCTCACCAAGTATTGCAGAAGTAGAAAACAAATTTAAAATTGTACAGCATGAAACTTTTGCACCGCTTTTATATCTGATAAAATATTCGGGGGAAGTAAGCAACGCTATCAAAATTCAGAATGATGTGAAACAGGGATTGTCATCAGCTATCTTCACAAACAACATTCGCGAATCAGAATTATTTCTTTCAGCCGCAGGATCAGATTGCGGAATTGCAAATGTGAATATCGGAACATCCGGTGCTGAAATCGGCGGAGCATTTGGCGGTGAAAAAGAAACCGGAGGCGGACGTGAATCAGGATCTGATGCATGGAAGGCTTATATGAGAAGACAAACAAATACCATCAATTATTCTGCTGCGTTACCGCTTGCACAGGGAATTAAATTTGATTTTTAATTTGCACGGGTAAGTTCCCACCCATTTTCTTTTTTATTCAGGATATAATAACCCATGTCCTGATTTAATTCTTCTGATTTTTGCTCACAGAAACCGCTGCGATGAATTTGTGTCACTTTCACTTTTATCTTGTATTGTTCCGTGAAATAATATTCGCCATAGACACTGGTAAAACAATCATTGCCACATGGCGCAGAATAATGACTGCTGAAGGTTTTTTCTTCAAACGTGATGGTATGTCCCCAATTTCCAAATTCAAGAGCATCATACTCTGTGAGTGTGTATTTATCTCTTGACTTATCCTGAAACGGAACTCCATCCACATGCCAGGATGTGCCGTCCAGTAAATTCTGCTGCACAGTTTCTGCACGTTTGGTTTGCGCAATCATACAACCGGAAAAAAACTGCAGAACAATATAGTTGGCTAAAAATAAAATAGAATATTTCATGAACTGTATTTTCATCTTACTACAATTACAAGAACGAAAAGTTCAAAAATCAGGCCGGAAATGAATCAGCAAATTGCAGCTCGATATTGTCAAGCGTTTGACGCAGTTCATCCAGATTATGTGAAGTTACCAGAATTGATCTTGCATCTTTGAAGTGCGGAATTCCTTTGAAGTAATTGGAATAATGTCTTCGCATTTCCACAATACCCAAACCAATTCCTTTCCATTTAACAGACATTTCAAGATGCTCACGTGCGGCCGCAACACGGTCTTTCAAAGTTGGCGGTGCCAAATGCTGACCGGTTTTCATGAAGTGTTTTATTTCATTGAAGATCCAGGGATGTCCGATTGACGCTCTGCCAATCATGATTCCGTCCACACCGTATTTATTTTTGTATTCAAGGGCTTTTTCAGGAGTTGAAATATCTCCGTTTCCAAAAACAGGAATACGCATGCGCGGATTATTTTTTACCTCAGCAATCAGTGACCAGTCAGCATCACCTTTATACATCTGCTGACGCGTTCGGCCATGAATTGATATGGCTTCAATTCCAATATCCTGTAAGCGCTCAGCTACTTCAACAACATATTTTGTTTTGTCATCCCAGCCTAGGCGGGTTTTAACTGTAACAGGCAATTTGGTTGATTTGACAATTTCACTGGTCATGCTCACCATCTTTGGAATGTCTTGCAGAATTCCTGCACCTGCTCCTTTACATGCTACTTTTTTAACAGGGCATCCATAGTTGATATCGATAATATCCGGATTTGTTTTTTCTACGATTTCCGTAGTTTGTTTCATCGATTCAATCTCTGATCCAAAAATCTGAATGCCGATCGGACGTTCATATTCGTAAATATCTAATTTCTGAACAGACTTGGCGGCATCTCTGATTAATCCTTCTGAAGAAATAAATTCCGTAAACATCAGATCAGCTCCATGTCTTTTGCATAGTGCTCTGAACGGAGGATCACTCACATCTTCCATTGGTGCTAACAACAAAGGAAAATCTCCCAGATCAATATTTCTGATTTTTACGCTCATTAAAGTTTTGCAAAGATAAGGACTAAAGGGGGAGGAATATCAAAATTCAAATTCCAAAAAACAAAATTCAAATTCCAAATTCCAAATATCAAAACGGAACCATCAATTAGAATGACGACAAATCAAAAATTTTCAGTGATACACATTGACTAAAAATTCTAACCATTACTACAAACAGTTCATTTGTAATTTGGAAATTTGAATTTGGAATTTATTAATGTATGCTTGGATTTCCTAAACCACCGTTTCCAAACGCAACCATCAAACAGAATAACGACAAATCCAAATTGTCAGTGATACACATTGACTAAGAATTCTGACCATTATTACAAACAGTTCATTTGTAATTTGGAAATTTGAATTTGGAATTTATTAATGTATGCTTGGATTTCCTAAACCACCGTTTCCAAACGCAACCATCAAACAGAATAACGACAAATCCAAATTGTCAGTGATACACATTGACTAAGAATTCTGACCATTATTACAAACAGTTCATTTGTAATTTGGAAATTTGAATTTGGAATTTATTAATGTATGCTTGGATTTCCTAAACCACCGTTTCCAAATTGAACACGGTATCTTAAGAAAGCTTCAAATCCTCCAAATCCTCCGGTTGAAATGATGAGTTTGGAAATATTCAGATCATAAGCAACACCAACAGAAAATCCGGAAACATCAAAAATGAAATTGGCAAGTAATGCATCACCAATTCTGTAATATGTTCCAAAAGATACGGCCATCTCATTAAAATAACCTGTTACTCGTGATGACCCGCGCACAACATATCTGAAATTTGATCCAACAGTGAGTTCTTTGTTTGGTCCCTGAAGAAATCCATAAAATGCAGGTATAAAAGAAAGTCCTGAATTTTGTTTTTTGAATTCACATTGACCATGTAACGTCAGTTTACGGTACAGTTTCTCTTCAGCACTCATGAAATTTATTTTCTGCTTGGACAAGTGATGACCCGCAAGACCGAAAGATAATTTAGTTTGTTTACTGATGTGTGCGTACCAGTATGCTCCTGCTGAAATATCAAATTTGCTCAGATTCATATTTTCATTCAGAAGCAATTCATTTGGATCATAACTGGTATTGAATTCTGTACCTGTCCACTGATTATCCCATGTAAGATTTTCATTGGTGATAGTACGTTGATACCAGGCAGGCTGTAAACCAATTGCAAAGTGATTGTCTTTGTTCAATTCAATGGCATAATTAATCGGAACTGTTACTTCATTGGTCATGTATCCGCTTGTTCCGCCATAGTCATTATAAAAGTTTACACCCATTCCCATAAAACTTCCATTGTCAAACAAACGCCAGTCAGTTGCAGCAGAAATTGTTCTGTAAGGTGTGTCTGAAACAGGCAGCCATTGCATTCTGAAATTGGTGAACAACTGCATACCTCCCGGAAAAAATCCGGCAGCAGCAGGATTCAGATAAACGGGTGATTCAGCAAACATATTATAATGTTTGTCCTGTTGGGCTGATGCATTAAAAGTAAGCCAGCCTGCCAATGATAAAATTGCGATTCTGATTTTCATAATGTCTGACTTATCTGATTAATGTTGTATTTCCTGTTTTGATATTTCCTGAATTTTCAACTGTGGTATAGGTAAGTACCCACACAAATACGCCAGGGTTTTCGTCCCGGTTTTTGAATTTTCCATCCCAACCAATATTCTGATCAGTTGTATGGAAAACCATCTCTCCGTATCGGTTATAGATTTTAAAATCCAGTGATGTTATTCCATATCCCTTTACAAAAAGAATATCATTGTTATTATCACCATTCGGAGAAAACGCCTGAGGCACATCAATCGCTTCAATGAAGTTGATGTAAACCAGAACAGAATCTTCAGCGGAACATCCGTTCACATCTGTAAACACTACGGTATATTTTGTATCAACCAAAGGTGATGCATACGTTGAAGAACAGGTATCACAATCTATTGTATTATCATCAGGTGTCCACAAATAAGATCCGGTTCCGCTTCCGGTTGCCATCAAAGGAACTTCATTTCCAATTTGTGTAGCCGTATCATTTTCCGCGAAAACAGTTGGTAAATCAAACACAGAAATCGAATTTGTTGTAGAAGAAGTTGCTGCTGATGCATCCGTAGTTGTCAGCTGAATATTAAACGTTCCTGAAGTATTAAAACACACCACAGGATTCTGATCAGTTGAAGTAGTTGGTGTTGCATCCGGACCAAAATCCCAGCTCCATGAGATTGGATTTCCTGTAGTGGTATCAGTGAATGTGATACAATCTCCAACGCAGATATTGTCATTGTATGAGAATCCCGCCACCATTGGTTCACAAGTGATCACGGAAATATTAATTGTCGCAGTGTTTTGACATAAATTGACGTCTGTTCCTGTTACGGTATATGATCCGCTGGCTGCCGGTATAAAAGATACTCCGTCAGAAATTCCTCCTGTCCATGCATAAGCAGATGCCCCTGAACCGGTCAATATAACAGGATCACCTGCACAAACTGTTGTAGATGGATTTGCAGATGCAGTTACAGTTGGTAACGCATTTACTGTTATTGTTGCCGTTTGAAGATCATTTCCAAAAGGATTTGTCACGCCAAGCGTTACTGTAAATGTTCCTGCTGTATTGAAACATACACTTCCCGGATTTTGACCTACAAAGTTATTCGGCGTTGCACCACCACCAAAATCCCATGCCCAGTTGGTGATGTCACCAGGTGTGCTGTTATCAGTAAATGTGATGCAATCACCAGCACAAATTGTTGTAGCTGATGGCGTAAATGCAGCCGTTGGAGGTGTACCAGCACTGCAATCAATTACGGTTATTGTGAATGTTGAAACATCAGATCCGCATGAAGCAGAAACTGTATAAGTGAACGTGTATACATTTCCAACGCCTAATCCGTTTCCATCTAAAACACCTGTACCCACTGTAAATTGACCGCTTGGAGTTCCTGAAGTTTCAGCCCATGTTCCGCCGGCATCAGCGCCTGAAAGCAATGTATTCAAATCAAGCGTAGCGTTGTTACATATGTTTGATGTACCGTCACCACCAGCATTTGGCGCGTTAACTACCGTGATAAAAGCCGGTGTTGTTTGAACATCAGTGCCATTTGCATCAGTCACAGATAATGCCACCTGAAAAGATCCGGCAGTATTATAGCAAATATTGGTTGGGTTGTTTGCAGAAGAAGTTGCAGTAGCCGCACCCGTGAATGTCCAGTCAGTTGCCGTAAAAGGTCCTCCTGTACTTGTGTTTGTAAAATCAATACAGTCACCAACGCAAATTGTTGTTGCAGATGCAGTGAATGAAGCAACCGGAGGAGCAACTGTAGGCGAAGTAATTTCAATGTTATCAACTGCAAATGAAGGATCTGTTGCTATTCCGTCGTCGTTATTTCTCCATACAAAACTTATTCTGAGATTCGCAATATTTTCACATGTTGCCGGCAGGACATAAGAATTGGTTTGCCAAAGTCCTTGTAATGTTCCGTCACATGCACCACCACAACATGCAGCTGTCAGCGGAGTAGCAAGCGATACCCAACTAGCACCACCATCAATACTATAAAACACTTCACAATAATCTGAAGCATTTCCTCCAAATCCAATCATATCAAAATCAAGCGTCAGATTGGTAAAACCAACAGTACTAATATTGGCAGATTCAGCTCGCCTATTTGTTGTTGTCATACCAATTCCAGTTTCAAAATAAGCAGCTCCTAAATCGCCAAGCAATGCAGGATCTGTACTGACATGCAGTGTCTGATCACCTGCACCGCATGGAGCGCCACAAACACCAGAGCCAACTCCCTCCTCTTCACAGGAGATATACCAAAAGTTTGGATTGGAGCCTTCAGCCGTAGGATCTGTATTTAGTGTCCAGGTTAGCGCACCGTCGAAATCCTCACTGTAAACAACTGTCTGAGCATTCAATGAATTACTCAGTGTTATTAAAATAGCAACTAAAAAAGTATAGGCCGTTTTTTTCATCTGTCTTAAAGATTTAATTTCTGACCTGAAGATGTGTTACCCCATCAAATTCTGATCAGCGTATAAATTTATATGATTGAAGACGATTTTAAAACAAAAGGGTTGATTTTTATCAAAAAAATCTTGTTTATCTCCACGCACCATGCCTGCATTACATTTTTTCTGAACTCCGCTTATTTGCTGAATATTGTCTGAGGTTTGCACAATTAAAGCAAATGATATACTTTTGCCGACCTTTTGATTGAAAAGGCTTATTCAATTTTAAAACGAATTATGGAGAATTTAATTTATATCATTCCTGCTTTTGGCGTAATTGCGCTGGTTTATATGTTTATCCTTTCAAAATGGGTGAGCAAACAAAGTGCAGGGAATGAAAAAATGCAAAGTATTGCCAATGCAATTGCGGATGGAGCAATGTCTTTCTTGAAAGCTGAATATCGCGTACTTGCAATATTTGTAGTACTTGCGGGTATTTTGTTAGGAATCATTTCAACTGTGCCGGGTATAAAAGCTGAGCACTCACATTGGTTCATCGTAGTTGCTTTTGTTATTGGTGCTTTCTTTTCTGCGCTTGCAGGATTTATTGGGATGCGTGTTGCAACAAAAGCAAACGTGCGTACTGCAGAAGCTGCTAAAACATCTCTTGCAAAAGCTTTAAAAGTTTCTTTCACCGGCGGAACAGTTATGGGTCTTGGTGTAGCCGGTCTTGCCGTACTTGGATTAAGTATGTTGTTTATCTTATTATACAACATGTTTATGGATGGTCAGTGGACAAACACCGGTGACATGACTAAAGTTCTTGAAGCCCTTGCTGGATTCTCTTTAGGCGCAGAATCTATAGCCTTATTTGCACGTGTAGGTGGTGGTATTTATACAAAAGCTGCGGATGTTGGAGCTGACTTAGTTGGAAAAGTTGAAGCCGGAATTCCTGAAGATGATCCGCGCAACCCGGCTACCATTGCTGATAACGTAGGTGATAACGTAGGTGATGTTGCAGGTATGGGTGCAGATTTATTTGGTTCTTATGTAGCAACAGTGCTTGCTGCAATGGTTCTTGGAAACTACGTTATTGCTGATATGGGTGGTTCAGTAACTGATTCATTTGGCGGATTAGGACCTATTATTTTACCGCTTGTTATTGCAGCGCTTGGAATTATTTTCTCAATCATCGGAACATTCTTTGTAAAAGTAAAAGAAGAAGGTGCAAATGAAGCAAAAGTTCAGGGCGCATTAAACATGGGTAACTGGTCTTCTATCCTGCTTACATTAATTGCATCTTATTTTATTATTGACATGATGCTGCCTGCAAAAATGACCATGAATTTCTTTGGAGAAGGTGCAAAAGAAGTTACATCCATGATGGTTTTTGGAGCAGTAATTATTGGATTAACTGTTGGCGGTTTGATTTCATACATCACAGAATTTTATACCGGAATGGGAAAAAGACCTGTAAATGGTGTGATTGAAAAATCAGGAACTGGCGCTGCAACAAATATCATTGCTGGTCTTTCACTGGGTATGATGAGTACAGCTATGCCTGTAATTTTATTCGCCGGAGCTATCTGGGGATCATATTCACTTGCCGGATTTTACGGAGTTGCTATTGCAGCTTCAGCAATGATGGCAACAACAGCAATGCAGTTAGCGATAGATGCATTTGGACCAATTGCAGATAATGCAGGTGGTGTTGCCGAAATGAGCGAATTGCCAAAAGAGGTTCGTGTGAAAACAGATATTCTGGATTCAGTTGGAAACACAACTGCTGCTATTGGAAAAGGATTTGCAATTGCATCAGCTGCTTTAACAGCACTTGCTCTTTTTGCTGCCTATGTTACGTTCACAGGAATTGATGGAATTAATATCTTCAAAGCAGATGTTCTTGCTGCGTTATTTGTTGGTGGAATGATTCCGGTTGTTTTCTCAGCACTTGCAATGAGTTCAGTTGGAAAAGCGGCTATGGACATGGTGAATGAAGTTCGCCGGCAGTTCAGAGAAATTCCGGGAATCATGGAAGGAACCGGAAAACCTGAATACGGAAAATGTGTTGAGATTTCTACCAAAGCGGCTATCCGTGAAATGATGTTACCTGGTGCGATTACCATTATCTCCCCAATGTTGATTGGCTTTGCTAATGAGGGCTGAAATGCTTGGTGGATATATGGCAGGTGTTACTGTATCGGGTGTACTTTGGGCATTGTTCCAAAACAATGCAGGTGGAGCTTGGGACAATGCAAAAAAATCATTTGAAAAAGGAGTACAAATTGGTGGGCAAACTTATTATAAAGGATCTGAACCGCACAAAGCAGCAGTAACTGGTGATACAGTTGGTGATCCATTCAAAGATACTTCAGGTCCTTCCATGAATATCTTAATCAAATTAACGTGTCTGGTTGGTCTTGTTATTGCACCAATTTTAGGTGAAGGACATCATGAAGAAACAACAGTTATAACTGATCCAACAGTGCAGGTTGAAAACCAAACAATGGACGTACAAAAAGTTGTTCTGACAGATACCTTAGGTGTAACTGTTGGCATCGAACAAAAAACCGAAAACAATATTTCTTCAGTAAGCATAACAGAAGGAAACGTAAATGCACTTTCAGATGCCGATCTTACTCAATTGAAAAAAGACGGATTTGATTTGTCAAAATTCATTGATGCAGCAAGATGGAATGCACTTTCTGCTGATGGTGCTATTGTAGCGCAGAATTAATATTTAAACATTATAAAAACACGCAGGGGCAGGTTTCGACCTGCCCCTGCGTGTTTTATATAGATTCCATTTCGATACATTGATTTTTACGTCGTAGGCGCAGGTCGCGACCTGCGCCTACGACGTAAAAAACGACCTGAGCCTACAGGGTCAAAAAATTATTGAATAGAATAAGTCACTCCCTCTTTACTGTCCTTAATCTGAATGCCTGCCTCAGCCAAACGATCACGCAGTAAATCTGAAGTAGGCCAATCTTTATTTTCTCTTGCTTTTTTTTTGATCTCCAAAATAAATTCCATCACAGCATTGAGTTTTGAATCATCAGCAGATTTTATTTCTGTCAAACCTAAAACATCAAACACCAAACCATCAATTGCTGTTTTCAATTTTTGTGATCGGTTGAAAAAATTGTAGCATTGCCATCTTTCACTTTATTAATATATGTGACTGCTTCGAATAAATGAGCAATCATAACTGGTGTATTAAAATCATCATTCATTGCTGAGTAGAAATTTGAAATCATCGCATCTACATTTTCAGAACTTGAATCTGAAATTTTCAACGAGTTTAAATCTGCTATTGCAGTCATTAATTTTACAAATCCTTTTTCAGAAGCTGTTAATGCTTCAGAAGAAAAGTCCAATACACTTCTGTAATGTGCCTGCATCATAAAAAACCTCACCACCATTGGGTGAAAAGCCTTACTCAGCAAATCATTTTTGCCTGAAAATAATTCCCCAGGCAACAGCGTATTGCCCGTTGATTTACTCATTTTTTTTCCGTTGAGTGTAAGCATGTTTGCATGCAGCCAATAATTAACGGGCGCTTTTCCTGTTGACGCTTTTCCCTGCGCAATTTCACATTCATGATGCGGAATTTTAAATCCATTCCTCCGCCGTGAATATCAAAATGATCTCCCAAATATTTTGTGGACATTGCAGTACATTCTAAATGCCAGCCAGGAAAACCAATACTCCACGGGGAAGGCCAGTGCATAATATGTGTTGGCGCTGCTTTTTTCCAGAGTGCAAAATCAAGCGGATTTCTTTTTTCATCCTGACCATCCAAATCACGCGAACCGGAAATCAGTTCGTCTGTTTTTCTTCCGGACAATTGGCCATATTCTCCATTGACATTAAATTTTTCCACGTCAAAATAAACAGAGCCATTGCTTACATAAGCCAATCCTTTTTCAAGAATATTTTTTGTGATTTCAATCTGTTCAATGATATGACCTGTTGCTGTTGGCTCAATACCAGGCGGAAGCGTGTTAAACAATCGCATCACTTCATGAAAACCTACAGTATACCGCTGTACAATTTCCATGGGTTCGAGTTTTTCCAGTCTTGCTTTTTGTGCAATTTTATCTTCTCCCTGATCAGCATCATTTTCAAGATGTCCTGCGTCAGTTATATTTCTAACATATCTTACCTTATATCCCAGATGAAGAAAATAACGATAGATCATATCAAATGAAATGAACGTGCGGCAATTTCCCAAATGCACATCACTATATACTGTCGGGCCGCACACATACATGCCAATATGTTTTTCTACTATTGGTTTGAATAATTCTTTTTCTCCGCTGAGTGTATTATAAATGTGTAATTGCTGCTCCATTTTTGAAGGGTAGTATGTTAAAACCTTATAAATTTATAATTTCTTTTGATCGTCGATGTACAATATGGCCTGATTAAGAAAATTAGATGGGCATATTCAAGTTTAATCAGAGGAATTCGCACAAATAAACAGGTATCAACAAAGCATCTATTGATTTATGTTTATAAATGAACGGTATCGAGCCAGGCTATTGCCGGTTCAATTTTATTAAAAAGACGTGTTTTTCTTTTTGGTCTCATTATCCTTAGATAAAAATTACTCAGAATTTTTTGAGAAAGTCCGTTGACAATAATGGCAATAGAAGTATTGTCACAAGTGTATTCATTCTTAGCCATATATTCCATTGATTCTTTAGGAATACTTGCAAATTCAGTGTTTCGGAAGTCCAATATTGTTTTTGACTTTGGCAACTTTATAACTTCATACACTTGCTTAAAATGCTCCTTTACCACATCAAGTTCAAACGAGGCATTGTGATTGATGGTGATTTCAATACGGTCACCCTGCAGTTTAAAAACACTTATTACTGTTTTGTAGTCCACAAATTAAAACGAAAATCCCCAAGTTATTCAACAATAGTTTTTTTTATAATATAAAAAACCCGGGCATTAAACCCGGGCTCAAATTTAAATATTCTTTTTTAGAGCTGACCATCGGAATGATAAACCCCATTTTTCCAAATTTCGATCTTCAATAAAATACCATCCTGATCATACTTATATAATTTTCCATTCCAAAGTTTACCACTTTTGAAAAGACCATCCATCCACAACTCATCATTATCATTGTACACTTTGTTATAATCATCTGGTTTAAATTTTTCACCGTTTTTCATATTACCGGCATATGCACCTGAAACACCGCTTCCGGTTTCAATTTTTGGTGCAACTTTAGGTTCAGCATTAACAATTTTCGTTGCTGCTACTTGTCCGTCCGGGCCATAGGTAACGATTTCTTTTACCGAGCCATCTTCCCAATAACGAATTCCCTCTCCAACAGGAATTCCATTAACTGCTTTACCCTCATACTGAACGGTTCCATCTTCAAAATAAAAGGTTATAGGTCCGTCTTCTTTACCATCAGCATTGAAATTTTTAACTTGTTTTGGTGCACCGGTATCATAATACGTAATGAATTCACCGCGTTGTTTTTTATTATATGAATCACCTTTCTCAACAACCACTCCCTGAGCATTCATTTTCTGATAAGGTCCGTTCGGACGTCCGTCAACAAAATTTCCGATCAATCTGGGAGTTACACCATCGGTATTATACATTATCCATTCTCCAACCTTACGGTCATCTTTATAATTACCTTCTTCAATTTTCCCTTCAGCAGGATAACCTTTTTCAGGATAATCCTTACCACGGATAATCCACCATCCTTGTTTCCCATTTGCATCAGTGTAACCGGCAACACGGGGTTCATCTTCTTCCAGAATTGGTGAATAGGATTTATCTTCTGTACTTGTGATGCTGTAGCTCATCATCGGAGCTAAAACAATCAATGTTAAAACAAAAGTTTTCATAACGGGTGGGTTTAACTAACTTTAATTTAAGAAGATTGACGAAAAGTACAATTATTATTTCGACAATTGTCCAAAATCAGGCGATGAATTTATTAAAAGCAAAACACGATGAAATAAAAAAACCCGCCTCACCAAAGGTGGACGGGTTTATAAATTTTTTCAGAATGTTAAAGCTGACCGTCTGAGTGGTAAGCTCCGTTTTTCCAGATTTCGATTTTAAGGAGGATACCATCACTGTCGTATTTGTACAGTTTACCTTCCCAAAGTTTACCGCCTTTGAAAGTTCCGTCCATCCATAATTCATCGTCTTTGTTGTAGACTTTGTTATATCCGTCGCTCTGGAATTTTTTACCGTCTTTGGTAACACCGCCAGCACCGCTAGGTCCGCCGGATCCAGATGACTGAACAGTTTCCTGTTTTACATTAACATCTGTCTGAGATACTACAGCACCATCAGCACCATAAACGATTTCCTGTTTTACAGAACCATCTTCATTGAAACGGGTAGCAGGACCAGTTGTAACACCATTTGCTTTAGTGAATACAAACTCCGGTTGTCCGTTCTCATGATACAGGGTAACTTTTCCTTCTTCTTTTCCTTCAACATTGAACGTTTTCTCCTGCGCTTTGTTACCGTTTTCATAGTAACGAACAAAAGCCCCTGACTGTTTTCCGTTAGAATATGTGCCTTCTTCCATCACTCCTCCGGTTTCATAGTATTTTATATATGCACCTTTTGGACGTCCGTTTTCAAAGAAACCTTTGGTACGCGGAGTTTTTCCGTCTTTGTGATACATGATCCACTCACCGGTTTTCTTATCGTCTTTAAAGCTTCCTTCTTCAACTTTTCCATCTTCAGGATAGCCTTTTTCCGGCATATCTTTTCCATAGAAAATCCAGTAGCCTTGTTTCAATCCGGCGGCATCTTTCTGATTGGTTGCCTGCGGATCAATTCCTTCAACGCCAATGTTTGATGTGAGTTTTGAGCCATCATCAACGATGCTGAAGCCCAAAAGTGGTATTACGAAAATGAATGTGGTAAAAAAACTTTTCATAACAGTAGGGTTTTAATACATTTTGCTTACAATTTACAAATTAATCCAAACATAAAAATAACTTTTCGATGAATTGGCAGAATTTGAAGATAAAAAATTCAAACCGGCTGATAACAATTGAACGAGGAGTTAAATTTATTATGCTTGAATATGATTAAGCATAATCTGTGCCAAAGCCTTCAGATCATACTTTGCTTTCCATCCCCAATCTTTGTTTGCCTCAGTATCATCAATACTTCCGGGCCAAGAGTCGGCAATAGCCTGACGGAAATCCGGTACATATTCAATTTGAAAATCAGGCATCGATTTTTTGATCTCTTCATAAATCTCTTTTGGAGTAAATGAAATACCTGAAATGTTATACGATGAGCGTATCTTAACTTTATCCGCCGGAGCATCCATCAGATCAATGGTAGCGCGGATTGCATCTTCCATATACATCATCGGAAGCGGTGTATTGTCTTTTAAAAAGCACGAGTACTTCTGACCGCGTTTGGCATAGTAGAAAATATCTACAGCGTAATCCGTTGTTCCCCCGCCGGGAGGTGAGGTGTACGAAATCAAACCCGGATAACGAATACTTCTCACATCAACACCATGCTTCTTTGCATAATATTCACACCATCTTTCACCTGCCTGTTTTGAAATTCCATACACAGTACTTGGCTCCATAATAGTGTATTGAGGCGTGTTTACGCTCGGGGTTGTTGGTCCGAAAACAGCGATTGAACTTGGCCAGAAAATTTTATCAATTACTTTGTCTTTAGCCAGATCCAAAACATAAAACAATCCTTCCATATTAAGTTTCCAGGCAAAGGCGGGATTTTTTTCAGCAGTTGCAGACAACAAAGCAGCCAATAAATACACTTCTTTAATCTGATGTTTTTGAATCACTTCAACTAATCTGTTCTTGTCCAACACATCTAATATTTCAAATGGGCCTTTTCCAAGATCAGCCTTAGGCGGCTGGACATCTGACGCAATTACGGAATCATTTCCGAATCGTTTTCTGAGTTCAATTACCAACTCAGTTCCAATCTGACCGGACGAACCGATCACCAGTATTTTTTTCATGTACGGTTTTTTGAGTGTTCATCCCCGCATTATTGCACAAGGACCAAGACAAAAATAATTTTTTATTTCTTGGAGGCTGATAAATGTCATTGAAAAAACACACCGTTTCTGTATATTTGTGTACAATGATCTCAATCATAGTATGGTAAAAACTTTTGACTATTTATTGATGTCTCTGAAATTCCTCATCAAAAGGAATCCTGAATGAAATTGAGTTTCCTCCAAGAAATTCAATTAATATTCACTCTTAATTTTACACAAACTAGTTATGCCAAGATATCACAAGCTGGGGAAAATTCCTGCGAAAAGACATACTGTGTTCAGAAGTCCTGAAGGTAATTTATACCACGAGGAATTATTTGGAACACTTGGGTTTTCAGGAATGTCATCCCTGATCTATCATTTAAATCCGCCAACAATAGTTACCGAGCCTGTTAAATCAACCTCAGTGGCGCCAAAAATTGCCATTGAAAAAAACATGAAGGCTTTAAGCTTAAAAGGATTTTCTATAAAACCGGAAAAAGATTTTCTGGAAAGCAGAAAAACTCTTTTTGTAAATAGCTCTCTTCATATTGGACTTGCTGCACCAGAATCTTTCAGCAAAGATTATTTCTATAAAAACGGTGACGCAGATGAAATGCTTTTTATTCACCGCGGAAGCGGAAAATTAAAAACCATGTATGGTGAAATCCCTTTTAAGTATGGCGATTATCTGATCATACCAAGAGGCACGGTTTATCAGCTGGATTTTGAATCAACAGATAACCGCTTATTATTTATTGAATCATTCTCGCCTATTTTTACTCCCGGACGTTACAGAAATAATTACGGTCAGTTTTTAGAACACTCACCTTTTTGTGAACGGGATATGCGCTTACCTGAAAATCTGGTAACAAATAATCTAAAGGGATCTTTCAAAATAAAAATAAAAAAACAAGGCGTGTTGTGGGAGTATGTTTACGGCACCCATCCATTTGACGTAGTCGGTTGGGATGGATTCAACTATCCGTATGCCTTTTCCATTTTTGATTTTGAACCAATCACCGGACGTATTCACATGCCTCCTCCAATTCATCAGACATTTGAAGCAGCCGGATTTGTGGTATGTTCATTTGTTCCAAGATTGTATGATTATCATCCTGAATCAATTCCTGCTCCTTATCATCACAGCAATGTAGATTCAGATGAAATTCTGTATTACGTTGACGGTGATTTTATGAGCCGGAATAATATTGAGCAAGGTATGTTCACATTACATCCGGGTGGAATTCCGCACGGACCTCATCCGGGAGCAATTGAACGCAGTATCGGAAAAAAAGAAACACAGGAACTTGCCGTAATGATTGATCCTTTTGCTCCAATGAGTATTACAGAAGAAGCATTGAAGCTGCAGGTTGATGACTACTATAAGTCATGGATAATTGAATAATGATTTAATTAAAAACATTCTATA
The DNA here is from genome assembly GCA_016719925.1 of Crocinitomicaceae bacterium. Taxonomy (GTDB): domain Bacteria; phylum Bacteroidota; class Bacteroidia; order Flavobacteriales_D; family Crocinitomicaceae; genus JADJGJ01. The sequence continues at coordinate 328,023 of JADJYC010000002.1, forward strand.
TGTCAGACATAAAAAATTTACAGAACTTAAAAAATTTCGAGTATTCATTGAAAAAAGAATTTGCTGATGCAGAAGATTTTTTGCCTTTGCTGGGAACAGATTATATCGAGCTCTATGTTGGAAACGCAAAACAATCTGCTCACTTTTATAAAACCGCTTTTGGTTTTCAGAGTGAAGCTTATTGCGGCTTGGAAACTGGTGTAAGAGATCGCGTTTCGTATGTGTTAAAGCAAGATAAAATCAGACTTGTACTGACTACTCCGTTAACTCCCGGTGGTGAGATCAATGATCACATCAACAAACACGGAGATGGTGTGAAAGTAATTGCTTTATGGGTGGAAGATGCAACAAAAGCATTTGAAGAAACAACTAAACGCGGAGCAAAACCATTTATGCAACCAACGCGTGAAGAAGATGAAAACGGTTATGTTGTTCGCTCAGGAATTTATACCTACGGTGAAACCGTTCACATTTTTGTACAGCGCTCAGGATATGACGGTGCATTTTTACCTGGTTACCGCAAATGGGAATCACATTATAACCCTTCACCGGTCGGACTGAAATATGTCGATCACATGGTTGGCAACGTAGGCTGGGGAGAGATGAATAAATGGGTTGAATTCTATGCCAAAGTAATGGGATTTGCTCAGATTGTTTCTTTTGATGATAAAGATATCTCAACAGAATTTACCGCACTCATGAGTAAGGTGATGAGCAACGGAAACGGAAGAATTAAATTCCCGATCAACGAACCTGCAAAAGGAAAAAAGAAATCACAGATTGAAGAATACATTGATTTCTATAACGGTTCAGGATGTCAGCACATTGCAGTTGCAACTGATGATATTGTTGCAACAGTAGGTGCAATGCGTGACCGTGGTGTGGAATTTTTATACGTGCCGGATAATTATTACGATGATTTATTTGAACGTGTAGGTAAAATTGATGAAGATGTAGAGATACTCAAAAAACATAAAATTCTCATTGACCGTGATGATGAAGGATATCTTTTACAATTATTCACCAAACCGGTAGTTGACCGCCCAACTATGTTCTTTGAAATTATTCAGCGTAAAGGAGCAAAATCGTTTGGAAAAGGAAACTTCAAAGCCTTGTTTGAATCTATTGAAAGAGAACAGGAAAACAGAGGAACACTTTAAAATTTAATTTAAAATAAATGAAAAGGCGATCTGATTGAATCGCCTTGTTATTTTGGACTGTCTTTATCGCAATAGTTTTGTCAGGTACACTTCGTTTTTTACAATCAAAATTCCTTAAGAGGATTTGAACACAAACATAGAATTATAAATTCCTGATAAGTTTAATCTTCCAAAAACAAAAAAGGAGCGACATTTTCTATCGCTCCTTTTTTTTATTCTCTTAGTATTCTGTTTTTATTTGAGAACAGTTACATGTCCTCTCCATTCTAATTTTTTATCAGAGAATTTATCCTTGGCTTCAATCACCCACACATAGGTTCCGTTTTTAGCCATGGTGCTTCCGTATGATCCATCCCACATTCCTTCAGGGTTGTATGACTCCCATACTATTTCTCCCCAACGGTTGTAGATTGTCAAATGGAAATCATAAATATCAATTCCGTCAATGTACACTCTCCAGTATTCATTGAACTCATCTCCGTCAGGCGTAAATGCATTTGGAGCAAAGATCAGAATGTCACTTTGTACATCCACAATTCCCTGAATGGTATCTGCACAATTAAATTCATTGATAGTTATTAATTGTACCGGATACTGTGCCGCAATTCCCTCCGGATAAGTTACCGTTGGTGACTCACTGGTTGAGTTGGATGGATTACCACCGCCAAATGTCCAGAAGTATGTATTGTTACCAGGAGTTGAAAGGTTATTGAATTCAACTTCTGTATCAAAAATAGTTGTTGGATTTGGTTGTGAGTAGAACATTGCTTCCGGATAAGGATGCACGGTGATATAATCATCTACTGTGATTGAATTGTGACAACCAAAGTTGGTGTACACTTCCAGATAAATATCATATGTTCCGATATTTACAAACGTATGTGAGAACGGTGTCAGGTCATGATAAACCACTCCTTCAATAATCCATGTTACTGAGTCAACATAAGCCGGTGCAATCAGTGAAGTCAGATTTTCAAACTCAATAGTTGTTGGTGCACATCCGCCTGTTGTATCAGAAGTGAAAATAGGATTTGGTACTTCACGCATAAGTGTATTGGTACAAATGTTCACCGGTGTAGTTTCACACGCATCAGAAACTGTCACGCAATACATCGTCTGTGAAGCAGGATTAACATCTTGTACGTTTGATCCGCCGGCAATTGCAGTACCGTTTGCAGTCCATGCATAGTTATATCCATTATGTCCGCCCAATGCTGTTACTGTATGTGATGATGCATATCCCGGACACACTGTATCATTTGGTGTAATAGTCAAAGTGATTGGTGTGTAAAGTGTGATATCAATATCCAAAGGAGTTGACACGCAGCCAAATTCATTCTCTGCAAACACAGTTACTGTTGTAGGTGCAGTTGGCATGACGGTCTGAACTGCTGCTGTACTTGCTGTCTGTGACCAATGGAATAAATACGTTGTTCCGCCGGTTGCACTGGCTGAAACGGTTGCTGTTCCATTCTGACAAACTGTTGTGTCATTTGAAACACTCACCACCACCAGCGGTGGATCAGTTAATGTCACCGTGCTTTGGAAAGTACATCCAAGCATGTCTCTTGAAATTACCGTATACGTTCCGGATGGTAAAGTAAGTCCGCTTGTATTGGATGCCTGATACGTTGTACCTCCGTCAAAACTATAATCTACCGCACCAATTAATCCGGTTGATGTAATGGTAATTGAACCATCTGAATATCCGTTACAGGTTGGATCAGTAAATGTTGTTGTATGAAATTCTTCTGAGAAGAAAATATTTACATCATCTGTTGCTGAAGGACAAACGCCTGTCGGATCAACTTCTGTTAATGTATAAGTATGCATACCATTTGCAGTTGGAGTTACAGCTGCATTTAAGTCAGCGCTGTTTGGTGCAAACGAAGATGTTCCTGTTCCTGCTGTTTGTGACCAGGTAGTTGTTCCGCCTGAAGATGTTCCCTGTAATACATAAGGTGTCGGGAAACAAATTGAATCATCCAGTCCGGCATCTGGTGCTGGCATTGGAGAAACTGTTACGCAAACCACGTTTGAATAAGGAGTCAACGAACATGAACCACCTGTTTCTTCTGCTCTGTAGCACATGTCTTGCGTCAACGCTCCTGTTGTATAGGTTGCTGTTGTTGCACCCGGAATTGGTGTAAATGTTGTTCCGCCGTCTGTTGATTCTTCCCACTGAATAGTACCCGTAGCTCCAATCAAATCAACTGTCGTAGTTGAACCTTCACAAATTAATGCAGGTGAAATTGTTGCTGTTACGCCACCACCAATATAAGCGATAGTAACGCTTCCGTTTCCGGTATTTGCACCTTGGGTACATCCTGCTCCCGGAGGAATAAGACTTGATCCTCCTCCACCTCCGGCACCACCGTTAGCTCCGGTACAGCAACCATCGTTACCGCCGCCGCCGCCACCAAAGTAGCCGCCGCCACCTCCACCACCGGGAGCTGTCTGCCAGATTCCGCCTTGTCCGCCTGTTCCGCCAACACCGGCAAATCCACCGGTTGGTACACCAGCCCATGGAGCTCCTCCTGCACCTGGTCCGGTTTGAGTACCTCCGCCACCGCCTACTCCAATCCATGGTGAGCCAGGAGCTTGTGCTTCTCCTGTTGCACATCCGCCATCACCACCATAGTTTGATTCTGCTGCAAAAGAGTAAGAACCGCCACCTGAACCACCGCCACCTGCGGCAATGATTACTGTTGTTCCGTTAATTCCAACATTGGTTAAACCTCCGCCACCGGCAGAAGCATTTACCAATTGTCCATCAGTGGAAAAGTTTCCTGGTCCGCCACCATTGTATCCGGCAACATTTCCAAGGCCACCCTGGCCACCTACATTAATATCAATAACATCTCCCGGGTTTACAGGAATGGTTGCAGTAACTGATGCACCCGCTCCACCTGGGACTGGTGTTCCGGTAGATCCGGTAGATCCGGCTCCGTCCAAAGCATTTCCGCCCTGCGCACCGTTAGCTGTAATAGTAATACTTGTTACACAGTTAGGCACTGTCCATGTTGTAGGAGCACCTGAAAAAGAAATATCAACTGAAGTACAATTGTCATAAGTGTTCTGACAAGCTGCTGTCCAGGCAGTAGTGCAACAGGTAGGATCAAGATCAATCACTAACTGGTAGCACGCATCATCCGGTACCGGTGCAGCAACGCAAGGTGGTGCAGGTGGAGCCGGACAAGTAATACTTATCTGACTGGTACATCCGTTTGAACAATAATATTGATCCAGCAACAGTGCCAATTGTCCTGTATATGTAGCTGTCCAGATAACAGTCGACTGCAAGCCGCAAGCATCGTCATTATAACCATAACTGATTGTACCGGCAGCGTTATACAATGAAATCTGAGTATCACATCCTGTCAAACCACACGTAGCAAAAGTGTATTGCACTCCTGAAGTTACATTCACCAGAGCATACTGACCTGATGTCAATGTAACGTTGGTAGTTCCGGGACAAGATGGAGTTACCGGCGCACCGGTAAGAACATTGTCAAATGCACATTGGGCAAAAGGCGTTATAGCCGCAATTATTCCCCAGCCAACTAAAATAATTTTTTTCATTTTTTTGATCTTTTATTATAGGTTTCCTGAAAAAATCAGGTAAATAAAATTTTCCGAGTCTATAGCCAAAACGATTCTTTCTGCTCAAGGTTGCTTGAATTGATAATATTAATTTAAGGATGAATCAATGTTTTTATGTAAGCATATAAAAACAAAACAGTGTTCTGAATAAATGCGGTGGTTCTTGTATTAGTCTTATTAAAACTGACAGATAACAGATTTGAAAATTCAGACAAATTCTAATTGGAAGAAAATAAAAAACCCCGAACCAACAGGTCCGGGGTTTTACTAATTATTTAAATCTTCAAATTAGATTTTTGTAGCAACGATTGTAGCTGTTACCTCTACTTTCGGGTTGTGTTGTTTTGCCGGTTTTTGTTTTGCATCAGCAACATAGTATGGCATTTCCATAGCTAAGAAATCGATCAGGAACATAGATACTTCAATGTTAACTGACTCTGGAGTAATTGTTACAAGTGTTGGAGCGCTGATAGAAACAGTTTTTCCAATGATTGACAAAGTACCAGTTGCATTTGTTCCGTCAAAACTTTCGAAAGCGAAAGAACTTGTAGCAAACTGTGCGATATCAAAAAACTCAGCTGATTCCAGGTGAGCATCCAGATCTGTCATACCAGCTGCATCAGTTGCAGAAGCCATGTCAAATGTAAGATCACCTGCAGTCAAAGTTGAAGTACCAGCTGAATCAGAAGTTGTGATGTTACCAGCAGATAATTTCAAAGATCCGGTGTGGTATTTGCTTGTATCAGTCAATGACCCGTAAGCTTTCCAGCTAACCATAGAAGCAGCAGTATCAACTGAATAATTGTTTGTTACAACTACAGGAGTTGTATCTTTTTTAGTAGTGTCAGCACCAGTTGTGTCAGCAGACTCTCCGCCACCACAAGAAGCGATTAACATAGAGAATGCAGCCATTCCCAGTAAAATTTCTTTTTTCATTTTCGTTCGATTGTTTTAGATTTAGTGGTGCAAATTTATATACTTTATGTGCATCCGATAAAAATCTATAAAAAATATTTGGTGCAACGTTTATATTTGAACTGTCGTCTTTTGTTTAACCCTTTGGATTTGCTATGATTTCACACAAAATAATTACCCTGTCAATTGGTCTTTCTCTTTGCACAGGTTTGAGCGCACAAAATGCACTTTGTCCTGATATGCTGCCTATTTGTACAGATGTTGGTCTGACTTTTACAGCAGGAACCGGAGGTGTAAACATCGTTACTGCTTTTCCTACCAACAATTATGGTTGTATGTGGACCGGGCCAAACCCATCCTGGTTTTATCTTGAGGTTGGTATTGCAGGAAACATTGATATGACGTTATCGGCACCTCAGGATATAGATTTTGTATGCTGGGGTCCTTATTCAGATTATCCCACCGCAGTTGCAAACTGCGGTAACCTGGGAAATGCACCCGGCACTGACGTGGTAATAGATTGTGGTATCTCATCATCAGCAACTGAATTCATTAATATTCCTGGAGCGGTGGTTGGTCAGGTTTATGTTATTGTAATTGCAAATTTTGCCGGTGTGGTACAGGACCTCACCTTAGCGCAGACAGGTGGCACCGGAGGAACAAACTGTAACATTGTAACTCCTGATCCATGTGTCTCTGATCCCGGAACTTTTGTAGTGAAGAAAAACGGTTCACTTACTTCGGCTCCAATATATTTATGTGAAGGTGATGATTTTGAATTTATTTCAAACGACAATTATATTCTGCCTAATGACACACTTGCAAATCCTCCCGGAGATGGAATTTATTCTGCTCAGGTGATGTGGCTTGTTTATGATGCGATGCCTGTAGATCCGGATCCATCTCTTGATCCCGGTTTTCTGGATGTTATTATTCCGGGTGAAGATATTTCAGATATTAATGATGTCAGCAGTCCGATAATTACCGGTGCAGGTTTAGGTTGCGGTACATACTATTTTGTTCCGGTAGCTGGTGACGATGGCGTTGGAGGAAATAATAACGTGGCCAATGGAACCAATGATAACGGAGGTTTAGACTGGGATAAAAACAATAATGGATGTTATGTTTTAGGACCCGCTATTGAAGTTACTTATGCATGTGAAATTCAGACAACACCAGTTATCAATTGTAATCCACCGGCAGTAATTAATGGAATGGATATTCAGATTACCGGTGGAAGCGGAAACTATACAATTGTTAATCAGGGAGACGGAAATCTTGTTGCTACATCTGTTCCAAACGGAGGAACAGCAACAATTACTGACTTTGAAAATGGCCAGACATATGACATCGATATTACAGATGCACAGGGATGTACTGCAACTATCAGCGGGACATTTGATGCACCGGTAATTCAAAACATTACCGTTACTCCTGCTCTAACTTGTCCGCTTGGCGGAAACGGAACTGTTAACGTAACTGTGAATGGAACATCTGGAAATGGTGCTCCTTATACAATTGTAATGGCAGGTGATCCGCCAACCGCAGGTACAACAGATTCTCACAGTAATATTGCCGGAACATTAGTAACAATTGTAGTAGCCGATCAGGAAGGATGTATTACAGATTCTTCAGCGACAATTACATCAACCGGCCATTTTATTGATGTCGATATTGTTTCACAGTCTGATGAAGCTTGTTATGGAGATGGAAACGGAAGTGCTCAAATTACTGCAGTTCCCACACCAAGCGGAAATGTAGAAAGTATCACCTGGACAGGTCCTTCCGGACAACATCCCGGCGGTGATCCGGGTGGACCGGCAAACAATTCGCAAAGCGGACTGGAACCAGGAAACTGGAGCATCACCGTGATTGATGATGCCGGATGTGAAGTTACCATTCCACTAGTCATTGGTGCACCTCAAGCACTTGATATGTACGTGGCAAATTCAAACGAGCCTACTTGTTATGGATTCAGTGATGGATCAATAACGGTTTCTACAACGGGCGGAGTTTCTCCAATTACATTTACATGGAATCCAACAAATCCGGTTCCCGGAAATACATTCAATAATCTGAATGCAGGAATTTACTGGGCATACGGAACCGATGACAACGGTTGTATGGATTCCGTGATGATTGATTTGGGACAGCCTGATTCATTGTATGCAGATTTCACGATTAAAGATATTTTATGTTATGGAGACAGCACTGGCGGAATTATTGTTGACGAAGTTTATAATGAGGTTGGTAATGTGAGTTATTTCTGGAATCTTTCAGGTATTGTTCCTAATCCGCCATCAACATCAAGCCTTGCAAGTGGATTGCCAATTGGTACCTACGTGTTGAATATTCAGGATGATTTGTGTTACAATGAATACTATTTTACACTGACACAAAATCCAGAAATTGTTATGGTTGAATTTGGATCTGAACCTGCTTTCTGCCGCACTGCAGGTTATCAATCCGGAAACGGAGTTGTATTTGCTTCAGCATCTGGCGGAGTTCCTGATTATGAATATGAGTGGTTGAATTTAGAAACAGGTGCAACATCCAATAACACAACCTGGGGTGGATTAAATCCCGGAACGTATCAAATGACAGTAACAGATGATGAGGGTTGTACTCTGGTGCAAACCATTGAACTGGATTCATTAAATCCGATTGCAGATTTTGATGTGATCTCAGATCAGTTAATTAATCTGGAAGGAACAGCCGTTGTTTGCGCAACGTTCCCAAATCTCTCTCAGAATTTTGCCAATCCAAATGACCCAAATGCAGATACCACTTTCTTCTGGGATTTTGGTTACGGATTACCTTGGCAAATCAGTCATGATATCAATGATGTAATTGACACCTGTTATTATGAAGAAGGAGAATTTGCAGTTTGTCTGGTTGCTCTAAATAAAAACGGATGTTCAGATACACTTTGTAAAACACTGATCATTCATGATGTTCCGGTACTGGTTGCACCAAACGTATTTACTCCAGGCGAAGATGATGCCAATGACTTTTTTGAATTCAGCAGCAAAGCAATTGCTATTTCCGAATTTGAATGTGTCGTAGTGGATCGCTGGGGGAAAGAAGTTTTTGTATTCACTTCAATTACGGATAAATGGGATGGAACAAACAAAAACGGAAAACCATGTACTGACGGTGTGTACTTTTATTCATACCGCGCAGTTGCAACCAATGATACTGTCTTTGAAGGACAAGGAAATGTTCATCTGATCAGAGGAAACTAACTCCTCCGTTAAATCTCTGTTCACTTTTCTTCTCCGTGTATAAAAAATTTAACACGGAGAAGCGGAGTAAGCTAAGATGAGCAGAGAAAATTCTGACACGAATTCAACACAGCTAACTTTTTTGCGTTGAAATGTTTTGAAAATTTCATTGCAATTCACTCTGCTGTTTATACCTGATTCTCTAATTTTACTTTCAGATAAAAATATGGAATCAGACGATAATATTTTTTGGATTAAAAACGGAGAGATTAATCAGGGCGGTGTGACTGTTCTGGCAGATATTAACGTCAATCTTCGCAAAGGAGAATTTGTTTATCTCATTGGAAAAACAGGCGCCGGAAAAAGTTCTCTTCTCAAAACGCTTTATGGTGAATTACCATTGGCAAAAGGAGAAGGAATGGTTGCTGATTTTAATTTGCAAAATCTCAAAAAAAAGGACATCCCTTTTCTTCGCAGAAAACTTGGAATTGTCTTTCAGGATTTCCAATTATTGTCTGACCGTAACATAAATGAGAATCTTTATTTTGTGATGCGTTCCACCGGTTGGAAAAACAAAGCAGAAATTACCAAACAAGCTGAATTTGTTTTAAGTCTTGTTGGATTAGATCATCAGGGAAATAAAATGCCTCACCAGCTTTCAGGAGGTGAACAACAACGCGTAGCCATTGCCCGAGCATTGGTCAACAATCCAAAATTTATTCTTGCAGATGAGCCAACCGGAAATTTAGATCCGGAAACTTCCAAAGAAGTGATGGCTGTTTTAATGTCAATTGCTAAAGAAGGCACCTCAGTTTTAATGGCAACGCATGACATGTCTATCATGGAACAGTTTCCGTCACGTACACTTAAAGTGGAAAACAAAACGGTGGTAGAATTAAATCCGGTGAATGCTTTTAATCCGTTTGAGCAGGTGAAGTTTGAGTAAGAAGACAACTGCGTTACATAGCGCTTTTCAAGACTAAGAAATTAATTCACCAGCCCAAAGCTTTTGAAGAAAATTCTTCCAGGGTAGAATTAGAATTTTTCCAACCTTTCGTGCCAAAGGTTCATTGCACACTAAAATAGCATGTTTGACTTTATATTCTTCAGAAAAACTTATTAATCCTTTCAAATGGCGCTCATTTACTTTAGATCCTGATTTTATTTCAATAGCCACTTCATTATTTCCTAAAACAAAATCAATTTCAATTTGTGATGCCGTTCGCCAATAACTGATTGGGTAGTCTAATCCGGAATAATGACTATGTGCGTAAATTTCAAGATAGATGAAATGCTCGAAGGCATGACCAAATATTTCACCGCCGAAATCAATCTTTCCCCTTCTTAGTAAATGGTTGACTATTCCCATGTCAAAAAAATAAAATTTGGGGGCAATAATTACTCTGCGCTTAGGTTTCTTTTGATATGCCGGAACAAAACGTCCTATTAAAGTATCTTGTAAAATCTGAAAGTATTCTTTGATTGTGGGGGCCGATACACCGCAGTCAGCTGCAATGTTCGCGTAATTTACCATTTCACCGTTGCTAAATGCTGCCGCTTCTAAAAACTGCGTAAATACATTTACATTTCTGATTTTTGCCTCATTGACAATTTCATCTCGTAAATAATTTCCAACATAAGCTGACAACATTTTTTTTGGATTTTCTGCTAAATAATGCCTGGGTAAAAGTCCATTGTTGATGGCCCTGATCAAATTAAAATCAGGTATTTCCTGACTGGTAAGCGGCAACAATTCATAACGCAAAGCCCGGCCACCAAGCAGGTTAGTTCCGGATCGTACAATTTTTCTTGCACTTGAACCACTCATGATAAATTGTGTTCCCTGATTGGTCATTAACCAGTGAATTTCATTTAATAATTCTGGAATTCGCTGAATTTCATCAATTACAACTCTTCTTATTTTTTTATCGGCTAAAACGATTTCCCTGATTAATGTTGGATTTCGCTGCAGGCGCTCATAGGTATCAGCTAATAACAAATCAAACCACATTGCGCCAGGATATTGACGTTTCAATAAAGTGCTTTTACCCGTTTGTCGGGCTCCCCATAAAAAGAAACTCTCCTTACCTGCATCTTCAAATAATTGCTTTCTTGCAAACATAATCAGCCGTTCTCAAATTTTACATTTACATGATATAGTAAACTTATACTTTATTTTATCATGATATACAAAAGTAATCATTTCTAGAAATTGGCAAGTTTTTTTTAAATAAGGAAAATTCATTTTTTTTCAATGTGACTGACCCAGATTCATTAAGAAACTGGCAAGGCCAAAATATATTCTCTGTAAAAACCTGGATTAGGTAAGCTTTTAGTTGAGTCAACCGACATACTTGAAAGAGAAGCATAAGCCAAACCAAAGCTCAATTCAGTTGCTTCACTTGAATCATTTGCAACTCCTTGAAAAGGTTCGAAAGTAATGAAAGGAATTCCACGATCATATAAAATACCAGAAGGAACTTGTGATAAATCCACATGCTCATACATTTCGATCATTCTTTGCCGATATTCTTGGTGCACAGAATCCGCAGGATGCACGATCGAATCAGTAGTCCATTGTGAATAAGACGAACTATAAAAAAGTAATAAAAACAATAACGTAATTGTGTTTTTCATAGCGTTAAATAAGAGTAAAATTAATATCCAAAATCGAATCGACCTTGCGTTATAACGATTGATTCTTTTGTACAAGCTGGATTTATGAGTGTCATGAAAAATGTGCCTGAAATAATATTTTTTTCAGTGTCTAAGTATTTAATCTCTACTGTGCCCTTGTTGTTCAAATCATGAAAGTATTCACAGTTTTGTCCTGAATAGTCCATATAGCCATTATACTGGTCTGTATTGACATCCATTATATAAACACCTATACCAGCGGTGGGAAACGCCTTGAAACTTATTTTATCTAAATTTTCATCAGCATCTTCTCTAGTACCTTGTATCTGGAAAAAATTTTCGCTTTCATCAAATTGTCCGCTAACGGGGACAGCACCACCAATTGTAAATTTAACCTCAGCCACAAACGGCACGCCATCAATCAAACAACCAAAAGTATTTTTGCCTTCATGAGTTTGGCAAGGTAAACCGGGGTGGTCACAGATTTCATCTTTTTTGCAACTATTGAAGGGCAAAGTGCAGAGGACAAAGGACAGAGGGAGGATGAGTTTTTTTGTGATTGAACTTTGCACAAAGTAGTTTTTGTTAAATGAAAGATATTGAAAATTCTTGAATAAATCTTAACTGCAGAATTCTGACAGAAACCGAATTACAATTGGTGTTATGCTCAACAGTGAATTGCATCTGCGTTTTAAGCGCACTGACATACTTACGCTAATCAAAAAGGTGAAGTTTGAGTGAACATTATTCTTGACTCAAAATTTTCTTAAGTTTACATAAGCCTCCAAAACCAAGTTTATGTACAAACTGCTTTTAGTTTTTGCACTTCCCATTTTCATTTCCTGTTCAGGTAAAAATGAAGACGCTGAAAGTTCAGATTCAACCAAACACGCTATTTCCTTTACGACACTTTCACCCGCAGAAAGCGGAATTGATTTCACAAATAAAATTACTGAATACGATTCCTTCAACCTCTTTAATTACGAATACATCTATAACGGCGGCGGTGTTGCAGCTGGTGATATTAATAATGATGGTTTGACAGATTTATACTTCACCGGCAATCAGGTTTCAGATAAACTTTACCTCAACAAAGGCAATTTAAAATTTGAAGATATCACACAAACGGCCATTGGAGCAAAAGCAAATGAAGGCTGGCGAACGGGTGTTGTAATGGCAGATGTTAATAATGATAATTTGATGGACATCTACGTATCACGCTCTGGTTTACCATCTGATCCAAATCAACTGGCCAATCTCCTTTACATTAACAACGGCAATCTCACTTTTACTGAACGCGGGGCAGAATTTGGAGTCAATATAAAAAAGAATACTACCCAATCAGCCTTTTTTGATTATGACAATGATGGTGATTTAGATCTCTATGTCATGAATCATCTTTACAATAAATTTAATATTGACGGATCATCAAGCGGATCCGCTTCAATGAATGAAGTGCAGGCTGGTTATGAAAATTTCTCCGATGTGCTTTTAAGAAATGACAACGGAAAATTTACGGATGTATCCAAAGAAGCCGGTATCTGGAATTACGCATTTGGTTTAGGTTTGGCTATTGCAGATATTGACAATGATTTTGATGAAGACATTTATGTTTCCAACGATTATTCCATGCCAGATTTTTTGTACATCAATCAGGGTGACGGAACATTTAAAAATGAAATATGGCAGCGCACCGGACACATTTCAATTTCTCCATGGGAAATGATATTGCAGATTTTAATAATGATGCCTTGCCGGATATTATGACCTTGGATATGGTGAGTGAAGATCACGCACGTTCCAAAAGAAATATGGGCGGAATGAATATTGAAAAATTCTGGCAATCAGTTAATAACGGTTTACATTATCAATACATGTTTAACGCACTTCAGCTCAATAACGGAAACGGTACATTTTCAGAAATCGGTCAGCTCGCCGGTGTATCGAAAACTGACTGGAGCTGGGCACCGATTTTTGCTGATTTTGACAATGACGGTTTTCAGGATTTGTTTATCACCAACGGGTACAAACGTGATGCGCGTGATATAGATGCAACAGCAAAAATCAAAGAGAATCAACTGCAGAAAACTGATTTTAATGCAGCGCTTGAATTATTACCTGCAACTAAAATTGAAAATTACATGTTCCGCAACACGGGTGATTTAAAATTTGAAAAGGTAACCGAACAATGGAAAATGAATCAGCCGGTAAATTCAAACGGCGTTGTTTATGCTGATCTGGATAATGATGGTGATCTGGATCTTGCAGTAAATAACATGGACGAAGTTTCATTTGTTATGCGCAATGATTTGCAATCTCCCAATCATTATCTGCGTGTAAAAATATCCGGAGATGAAAATAACAAACTGGGTATTGGAGTAAAAGTCAAAATCAAAACCGGAGATCAGGTTCAATATCGTGAATTTCAAACAGAACGTGGATATCAGTCAAGCGTAGAGCCTGTTGTGCATTTTGGTCTTGGAGCAAATTCTGCGGTTGATCAAATTGAAGTTATCTGGCCCAATGGAAAAAAAAGTGATTCTGGATGATGTGAAAGCAAATCAGGTTCTGACAGTATATTATAAAGATGCAATGATGAATCCGCAGGTGACTGAAGTCGAAAAAAAGTATTTTGAATTCGAACCGGTCATCAATCATCTGCACAAAGAAATTTCCAAAAATGATTTTGAAAGAGAAATTCTTTTGCCGCATAAAATGAGTCAGCTCGGTCCGTTTATGTCAGCCGGTGATGTCAACGGAGACAATCTGGAAGACCTTTACATTTCTGGTCCGGCAGGAGGAACAGGTTCACTATATCTTCAAAATACAGATGGAACATTTGCTGAAAAAACCGGGCCTTGGAAAAAAGAAATTATACGTGAGGAATTAGGTTCAGTTTTATTTGATGCAGATACAGATGGTGATCTGGATTTATATGTTGTTAGCGGTTCCAATGAATTTATGCTGTTGTCTCCACCCGTGCAGGATCAACTTTACATCAATGACGGAAAAGGAAATTTCACCAATGAAAGTTCAACGCGTTTGCCATTTATGGATTGCAGTGGAATGAGGGTTACATCAGCTGATTACGACAGTGATGGTGATCAGGATTTATTTGTTGGCGGAAGACAAACACCGGGACAATATCCAATGAGTCCGCGTAGTTTTTTACTCAGAAATGAAAAAGGAATTTTTACAGATGCAACCATTGAATCACCTGAACTGGTGAATGCCGGAATGATTACAGAACCCATTTTTGATGACTATGATAATGACGGTGATCTTGATTTAATTTGTGTGGGAGAATGGATGCCGGTTTCATTTTTTGAAAACACCAACGGACATTATGTGAATGCCACTTCCAAAATGGGAATGTCAAAAACAAACGGCTGGTGGATGTCTATTTCCGCTGGTGATTTTAATGGAGATGGCAAGAACGATTACGTTGTTGGAAATGTTGGAGAGAACAATAAATTTCATCCGTCTGAAAAATATCCGCTTGAAATTTATCTCAATGATTTTGACAAAAACAGCATGCCGGATATTGTGCTTGGAAAGTATCAGGACGGAAGATGTTTTCCCGTAAGAGGCAGACAATGTTCCAGTGAACAAATGCCGTTTATCAAAGATAAATTTCCAACCTACAATGATTTTGCGCTGGCAGATCTAAAAACAATTTACGGTGAAGAAAACCTGAAAGCGTCTATGCATTTTTCAGCGTATGAATTCAGATCATCTATCTTATTAAGCAAAGGTGCGGGTTATGAAATCAGACCTCTTCCGGTGTTTGCGCAATTAGGTCCATTGAATAAAACATTGATTCATGATTTTGATAAAGACGGACATTTAGATATTCTGGGTGTGGGAAATAATTTTTCTGCAGAGGTAGAAACAATTCGCTATGATGGTGGCAGAGGAGTTCTTTTGCTGGGTGACGGGAATGGAAACTTCAGACAATTGTCTCCCGCAGAATCAGGATTTTTGTGAACACGGATGCAAAAGATATGGTGATGATCAAAGATCTGGTTTTGATCAGCTCTAATAATGCGCCGGTATTCAGCTACCGCATCAATTAGACACTGGCTGTTTTTCAAAAATTCTTGCTTTACAAATCTTGCTTTACTGGCAAAGAGTTGTTAAATTATTTAATTCATTCTTGGATTCCTGACTTGTCGTTTATTAAACGCTTAGAATAATAACAATGCGCGCATAGTATTGGCTTCAATTCTATCAAAAATCTTTTGAAACTGTTATTCTACAACTATTAGCGCAAATTCTCCTTTGGCTGTATTAGATGTTTAAACATATATCATCTATTTTGCTGATTTTGTTTTGTTTACGACCATTGTTCTTGGAATCGAAAAACCACTTGGCTTAATGTCTTATTAACAATATGGTTGTTTAATATTAATTCAACCGTAGCTTTGCAAAAAAATCAATAAACAACTGCTAAGAAAATTAATTATGAAAAAATCATTACTAATTCTATTTGGCATTGTTGGTATTTCTGGAATTTCCAAAGCGACCACATGTGGAAGCGAAACACTTATTCCAGCAGCACCAACAATGCCCTACACCCAGGCACTGACTTGTGGCGGCACAAATGACATTAATTCCGGTAACGTTTCTGTCTGTGGATCGACTTCTTATGTCGGTGGACAAGAGGCCCTATATGCCTGGACGCCCTCATTAGATTATTCAGGCGTGACTATACAATACACTGGTCAAACATGGACAGGGATTTTTATTTGGGCAGGATGTCCGACAACAGGCGGAACGTGCATTGCGAATATTACTAGCGGCGCTTCGAGTAAAACCTTAGTAATTCCTGGAACCCTAACAGCTGGTGTAACATATTTCATCATGTTTGATACTTATCCAACACCAAACAGTCCTTGTCCCGGATCATTTACGTTAAATGGAACACCGGTTATACCAGCTCCACCAACTCCAACACAAGCTGGAGGAACGCCAGATTGCTTAACAGGCACTACGATTGATGTTGCGGGTACAGCTCCAACTGACATGATTTGGTATTGGCAATCATCAGCTTCTGGTACAGATTTATCTGACCCATACGCTGGTCCATTTACAATTTTTGCAAATGGAACTTATTATATCCGCACACAACATACGCCAAGTGGACTCTGGTCAACAGCTTCTTCAATAACCGTAACAAATTTTCCAGTTGCAACAACCCCACCTGCACCTACAGCTGATTTAAATCCTTCATGTGTTACAACGGGAACTATTTTAACTGCAGATCCAGCTCCAATGGGCACAGAATATTACTGGCAGGAAACAAATTCATCCGGTACATCAAATCTTTTACCAGCAACTGCAACTTATGCCGTTTCAACTTCAGGAACTTATTACCTAGCAGCATATGAAACAGGTACAGGATGTTGGTCAACTACCAGTTCTATTGTTGTCACTGTTGATACTTATATTCCTGCTGAACCAACGGCGACGCCAAATGCATATTATCTGTGTTCAGGTGATTTAACTGAAATGATAACTGCAACAGCTCCATCGAGCGGAAGTGTTTCTTATATTATTGGTAGTAATTTAATTAGTACCGGAGATGCTCCGACAACAGTTCCTTTCCTAGTTAATGCATTACCAGCGGGCGCTACAATTACCTCTGCTATTTTATTGATTAATTCTGCTGAAGCACTGGGTGCTTCTTACAGAAGTGAAATCAGAATTGCGCTAAGCAGCGACTATACACTTGCACAAACACAAATCTCTGCTTTAAGCAGTTCAGGATTAATCACTCCTGATCCAACAATTAATTTGGTTGGTTTTCCGGTGAATGGCGGATCTATGAATCTTGTCATTACCGATACTTATAATGATGGAGGTAATGACGCTCAAATTGGTCAGGTTTCATTGATCATTAATTACAATTTACCTGCTGCAACCATTGAGTGGTTTGATGCTTCAACTGCAGGCACAAATGTCGGATCAGGATCTCCGTTTGAATCAATTGGTACAACCGTATTGGGAAGCCCGGCTCTTGCCGGAACCTATTCATTTTTCGCTGAGTCTGCGTCTGGTGCGTGCGTAAGTGCTAACAGAACAGAAGTGACAATATACGTTTCAGATGTAGTTGTTGAATTGTTGCCTGTAGATCTTACCTGTAATAATGGAAATGACGGTTCGTTCACATTGGGAACTGTTACATGCGGTGCATCTCCATTTACGTATTCAGTTGACGGTGGTTCATTCGGACCAATTCCTACAAATCTTACCCTGGGTGATCACAACGTGATTGTTCAAGATGCAGGTTCACAAACCAGCGGAACATATGTTGTAACCATTGGCAACGCACCAGCTCCAACAGCACTTTCTGTAACCGGATTTACTAATGATAATATTGATATTACATGGACAGCTGGCGGTACAGAATCAGAGTGGCATATTGAATGGGGTGCTCCCGGATTTACGCCTGGAACAGGAACAGAAATTGGTTCAGCAAATGCTAATTCCAATTCATACACCATCTCTGGTCTTTCAGGATATACAACTTACGATATTTATGTTGCCGCTGATTGCGGATCAGGTACAACAGCTGGTGACTGGGTGTTAGTAACAGAAACAACCATGTGTGATCCTTTTGATGCACAGGCATTCTGTGAAAATTTTGATTCTGGCTCACCTACACAACCATGCTGGACTGTTGACAACGCTAACGCTGATGCTGACTCATGGAATATGGACTATACTTCAAACACTTACTCAGGTGATCAAACAGCATCTATTTATACCGACTATAACGCCGGGGCAAATGATGACTGGTTAATTACACCGCAATTAATTCTCACAAACAATGAAATTTTCAGTTTCTATTACAGAGTTCAAAGTAGTGGTGAACCAAATGACATGGAAGTCTTATTGTCAACTACCGGAACTGATCCGGCTGACTTTACTACAACTCTGATTCCTTTGGCTACTTATTCCAATACTACTTATAGTTTAATGACTCTGGATCTGAGCGCATATTCAGGTGAAGTATTTATTGCTTTCCACATTCCTGCCGGAGGTTCTGATGGCTGGTATATGTATGTTGATCAGGTATGCATTGATATCTGTATTCCGGATGCCGGAACAGATGGTTCAACAGATGTTTGCCGTCTGGATAATACACTTGATCTGAACACTGTCATTGTGCAAGGTGAGACAAACGGAGTATGGGAGTTTTTACCAAATCCTGGAGTTGTTTCTGGATCTGATTTGAATCTTTCTTTGTTGCCTGACGGTACTTATGAAGTTGAATATATTGTGACCACTGCTTGTACAACAGATACAACAGGTGCAACAGTAACTGTTCACTCTGCATCAGCTGCAGGTACAGGTTCAACGATTTCTGACATCTGCTCAAACCACACTGCAATCAACCTAATGGAGGGTATCAGCGGAACAATTGATTTAGGTGGAACATGGACTAATAATTCAGGAGAAGGAACATTGACAGGAAGTGTTTGGAATCCTGCTTTAACTACCATGCCTGGTTCATACACATTTGATTATGTTGTAAATAACGGATTCTGCCCTAATGATACTTCAACTGTTACCGTTGACGTAATTGATTGTACTGGAATTGACGAAAATGAAAATTCTTTCATTTCTGTATATCCTAATCCGGTTGTGAATGAATTGACAATTCAAAATCTTTCAGTTGATTCAGGAGTAATTGATGTTTTAGACATACAGGGAAAAGTTGTAAAATCTATTCAGATGAATGGTGTTTACGGAAACTATATTCTTAACATGAATGAACTTCAAAGAGGAATGTATGTGATCAGAACTACAACTGAAAATTCTTTCAAAGAAGCTCGTGTAGTAAAACTCTAATCTGAAACTTGTGATAAGCGTCCCGGCAACCTGAAGGTTAGCCGGGACGTTTTTTTTATACCTTTATCAAAAAATAATCTCATGGCTGTCCGTGCTCCTTTCAACCTGAAAAAGTGGATTGATGAAAACAGAAATCTGCTCAAACCACCCGTGTCAAACAAAAATCTTTACACAGAATCCGGTGATTATATTGTCATGATTGTTGGCGGACCAAATGCGCGCAAAGATTATCACTTCAATGAAACAGAAGAATTGTTTTATCAGCTGGAAGGTGATGTTTCAGTAACCATTCAGAAAGATGATAAGGCAAGAAAAATTGATATTAAGGAGGGTGAAATGTTTTTGCTTCCTGCAAATACACCGCACAGTCCTTCACGTCCGGCAGGAACTGTTGGGTTGGTAGTAGAATGTGTAAGAAAAGGCACCAACTTCAGAGATGGTTTATTATGGTTTTGTGATAAGTGTAATAATAAATTACACGAAACTTATTTTGAACTTGAGAACGTAGAAAAAGATTTTCAACCAAGGTTCAGGGAGTTTTACAATTCTGTTGATCTGAGAACATGCAAAAAATGCGGTCACGTCATGGAAGCAGATCCGCGTTTTACTGACGAGAAATAATTTATTTCAAACAAGAATTCAGATAATTTTCAAGATCTGATTTCAACGGTGAATTTACATCAATAAAAAGACTTTTGTTTCCGATTGCCAATGTTCCGCAACCCATCAGCCGGTTATCAATGTGATTCTTTTTGTCTTTCACCATTGACTTAATCAGAGATTCAATTTTTGAAAATTCTTCTGGAGTCAGTTTATCGGTTTTTGGTTCACCACCGTTGTATTCACCTGATGAACTTTCATTTGGAGTTACAGGATTAAAATATATACTATCTGATTTAATTAGATAATCATTGTTGTTGCCATCAATATACAGATATGATTTTTTTGCACCTTCAGACATGGAGATTGTGAACAGGGAAAAAGTCAAAACTGAAAACAGGAATAAAATTTTATTTCTCATAAAGTAATTTATCTCAGAACTGCAACATGTCCTCTCAGCTGAAACTGATCACCATTCAGATCTGAATATTCTATTACCCAAACATACACATCATCTGGCACTTTAGCACCATAGTAAGTCCCATCCCATTGATGGTCTATAGTATTGGTACGGTAAACTATTTCTCCCCAGCGGTTAAAAATGAGCATTTCAAACTGATCAATGTTATGTGTGATTGCCTGAAAATATTGATTCATTCCGTCACCGTTTGGTGTAAACGCATTGGGTACATAAATCAGCGGATCAAAATGCACCGTTACATTATCACTTGCGGTACATCCGTTCGCATCCGTAATAGTAGCGGTGTAAATTGTCTCATGATCCGGCCAGGCAAAATTGTCAAAACATTCAATACAATATAAATTATAAGGCGGTGACCAGACAATTATTCCGTTGCCATCCGCTGAAATTGCAACGGTGTCTCCTTGTATGGCATACACGTCCGGTGTAACTAAAATTACCGGTGACTCAAAGACATCAACCTGTGTATAAAGAGTAGTTGAACAACCATACTGATCTGTAATTGTGACGCTATAAACCGTTAATGAATTTGGAGTTGCAACAGTAATTGAATCATGCGGATCTGAGAGTGTTCCGCTCGGGTTCCAGCTATAACTTACACCACCGGTTGCCCACAAAACAGCCTGCCCTTCCGGACAAATAATTGTATCCGGATTTACTGAACCGATTACTTCAATTACAATTACATCAACAGTGTCAAATGTTGAACCACATGCATTGGTGAATGTCACAGCATAAGATGTATCAACACCTGGATAAACAAATGGATTATATACATTGGTTGCACTGATATTATAATTTGGAGACCATTGATAACTGGTTGCGCCACCTGCTGCAATCTGAATGCTTTCACCTTTGCAAATTGTAACTTCGTCAACGAGATTTGGATAAGGTAAATCCTGATCAACTGTTACGCGTGTTGTATCATAAATGTGACAACCTTCCGGCGTAACAATTTCAACGATATAATAAGTAGTAATAAGCGGTGAAGCTACTGGTGTGGCTATAGTTGGATCATCCAGCGAAATCGGAGGAGTCCAGCTGTATGTTTCACCTCCTGCAGCAGATAATTGTGCACTGCCACCAACACAAATTGCTGTATCTGCACCTGCTGCCGCACCAACACCAAACACATGCACCGTGACATCAACTGTGCTTGTTCCGCAACTGCTTCCAACTGTTACAGTAAATGTTGTTTCTTCCCAGATTGTTGCAATCGGATTTGCACTTGTCGGATCATCCAGCACATCGGCTGGTCCCCATAAATAGGTATCACCACCAATTGCCCAAAGTTCAACTGATTCGCCCGGACAAATTGTATCAGAAAGTGTTCCGGCTTCAGCCTGCAATAACTGAATTTCAACATCAACATAAGCAGTATCCGGCAAATAACATCCGCTTGAATCAGACACAATAAGCATGGCGGTATAAAAACCCGGCGTGTCATAAAAATGCGTCGGCTCAAAATCTGTAGAAGTTTGTCCGTCACCAAAATCCCATAAATACGTATTGCCGTTTTGACTTGTATTATCAAAAATTACCGGATCAGGAATACAAATTACCGGCGTACCGGTACCAAGCACTGCTTCAATTTTTGACAACTCAAAAAGAAAAGCTGCCATGTTACAATTTGAACTATTGTTTGTCGGACCAAAAACCCCGGGTGTTGTTGGAAAACCATTTACGTTTCCACCACATGCCGCACATACCGCATGATAAATTCCACCGACTTTATCAAAACGGCTTGTGCCCCCGTCAACGTGATCATTGGAACCGGTTGTACTTCCCATAAAGGTTGCATACTTAAGCGTTACCATGTCTTTAGTAAATTGCGCCAGATAAAAATTACTGCCTGAGGTTGTGAGCTGATATGCATCAGTTGTAACAGGAAAACCAGTTGTTGTACTGTTCACCGCTGTTGAGTTTGCAGAGTTTACTGTTCCGCCCCAGCCGGCAATATAAATTTCATAACAATCACTCACCAGAAATGCCGTTGGAGAAATTTCTTCATTCCCGCTCATTCTTCCAAATACTGACGACCATTGTGACGTAACTAAATTGTTACTCAGCTTATGAATAAACTGACCGCTGTTTGGATTTACATAGTGACCGGCAGTAACCGTATAAGGACCTTTAGTCTGACCATAAACATAAACGAAATCATCAATATCCAGCTGAACAAAATAGGCCTGATCATAATCATTTGTTCCAAGATATGTAGCCGCCGGAGATCCATAAGCCGGAGCAATAAATTTCATCACATAACCATCCGTTGTTCCACCTTTGAAACCGGGATTCAAATGACCGGATGTAGCCGGAAGATCTGAACTTGTTGTTCCGCCTCCTACAAAAATATCTCCTGTTGAAGAAAGCTGTACTGAATTACCGGATTCAAGTCCTGAACCTCCAACATAAGTACTCCATAAAAGTGAAGTAAGATTTGAATTCAGTTTGGCAACAAATGCATCTTGTGTACCTCCCAATGTATTATCAAATCCTCCGCCGGCAATTGGAAAATCTGTTGAGTTTGTGCTTGAAGTAACATAGACATTTGAGTTTGCATCCACCATTATTTCACCTCTGAAAATATCACCGTAATTGAATGCGATAGTTGAGCCAAAAGAAGCAGCATCATTCCCTGAGCCGCCAAGATAGGTGCTTCCTAAAAGCGTATTTCCGCCAGCTGAAAGTTTGGTGATATATGCATCAGATCCACCGTCAAAACTTACAAAATTGTCAAACAGAAAAAGTGTTCCGCCTTCTTTTGAAGTCTGATAAGCTCCTCCGGACGTGGGAAAATTAGTGGATGATGTTGCACCAAAAATATAAAGTTCGTTGGCATCATTCACAATCAAACTATGCGGAGATTCTTCATCTGATCCGCCGACATAGGTAGAGAAAATAATTCCAGATCCGGTTGCATTGAATTTTGTAACACCAATATCTACCTGACCACCATTGAATGATCCGTCAAATGGTCCGGTTGAAAGCGGATATCCTGCACCAAAAACAATTCCTGCAGCAATCAGATTTTTGTTTACATCGGGACAGGCAGTCATTCCCCAGTTATCTGCCGTAGATCCGGTGAAAGATGAAAATGTAAGATTGGGATCAATAACCAGATCAAAATTCTGATCATATCCTTCAGGGAAAACAAATTGCATCACGCCATTTGTCAACTCATAAAAACTTGGAACTTCAATTTGGCTTCCGTTAATGATCTGAAACGCTTTTGGCTTTCCTTCGGTAATTGTTGCCAAAGAAGTTTCAATAATAAGTTCATCATTCAAAACATAGAGTTCATCCTGACCTTTGTACTCCACTTTAAAATCTGAAGGATTACCACCAGGGTGCACCACAACATCATATTTAAGTGTTGCGTTTTGTTCATACAGATGAAGATCAATCTGATTGTAAAGGGAATTATATCTCACTTCATTGCAGGGAATAATATCAGATTTCCATTTGGTGGAATCATTCCCCAGAAAATAATTTTCATAAAAAGATGCCTGATTCAGTTCTTCAAAAGATGGATTTGCATTTGAATTCAGGAATTGTGTACGTACAACATGTGATTTAATTTCTTCACCATGATGTTTTTCTCCGTCATCATGCAGGTGATTTTTTCCAAAGTTGGTGAACGCATAAGTGAATCCGCCATTTTCCAAAAACATCTGCCCGCCGGGAATGTTTATCAGATACTCAACATTATTATGCCACTGACCGTGATTTGGTCTGATCCAGATTTCATTCTGCGCCAAAGAAATGGAGCAAAACAAAATACCGATGAATAGCAATTTAATTTTCATGAATGAGTCCAGCAGTTTTCTACTATCAAACTTCGTACCTGTCTAAACGTTTAACGGCCTAAATTGGTTGCCTTTTGAAAGTAAATCAAATATATTAAAAATCAAGGGGTTAATGAGATAATTGTAGCCAGATGTCCAAATTATCTATCGAATGGTAAGAAAAGAAACGTTTGAGTAACGAAAAAAATGTGCCCTTCAGGTTGTTGACTAGTACTGTTCTTCGTGTGTTACGATACCTGTTTCATCATAGAAAGTCCATTTTCCCACTTTCTCATCGTTATCATATTCACCTACATATCTGATTGAACCGTTTGGAAAGAAAGTCACTGTATGTCCGTCTTTTTTTCCATCAATGTAATAGGATTCGCTCCATTTTATGCCGGATTCATAATAAGAAATCCACAACCCTTCACGCTTTATTGACTGATTGTGATAACCTTTGATTTTTAATTGCCCGCTTTCATAATACTCCAGATATTCACCTGCCTGAAGGGTAGTAGTTGAAGGCATTTTATCATGCGCAGCTTCTTCAATTTCTTTGTCTGAACTTTCTATTTCAGGAACTACACTTTCTTCATTTCCGTTGCAGGAAATTAGTGTAAGAATTAATAAAACGTGCACGTATTTTTTCATACTATTTATCTCTGTAAACGGTATATTCAACTAATCCTTTAAGTGAGTTTTTAGCAGAATTATCAGGAAATTCATTCAGCAATTCAAGCGCCTGATTTTTTATTTCAATCATTTTGTCATGTGCATATTTTACACCGCCTGATCCAATAACATATCCAATGGCCTCACGGATTTTAGAAGGCTCTTCATTGTGATTTTTTACTATGTTTATGAGTTTACGGCGAGTCTCTTCTGATGAATTTTTTAAGGCGTGTATTAATGGCAAAGTCATTTTCCGTTCACGAATGTCATTACCCGTTGGCTTACCAATTTTATCACTGTCACCATAATCAAAAATGTCATCTTTAATCTGAAAAGCCAGCCCAACCAGTTCACCGAATTTTTTCATTTTACTGATTAACAAGTCATCTTTGGTAACAGACACGGCACCTATTTCACAACAGGCTGAAACCAATGATGCTGTTTTATGGTGAATAATCTGAAAATATACCTCTTCTGTGATATCCAGTTTTCTGGCTTTTTCTGCCTGCAGTAATTCCCCTTCAATCATTTCTTTCATGGTGCCTGAAATAATCTGAAGTTGTCTGAACTCATTGTTTTCAACCGATACCAGCAACCCTCTTGCAAGCAGATAATCACCAACCAGCACAGCAATTTTATTTTTCCAGATAGCATTGACAGAAAAAAAACCACGGCGCTCATTTGCATCATCAACCACGTCATCATGAACTAGCGTTGCGGTATGCAATAATTCTATCAGAGAAGCAGCAACGTACGTAGATTCTTTTCACTTCTCCGTTCAGACATTTTGCAGTAAGAAAAACAAACATGGGACGCATTTGTTTTCCCTTGCGTTTAATGACATAATGAGTGATTTTATCCAGTAAAGTAACATCAGACCGAAGTGCTTCCCTGAACTTTTCTTCAAAGAGAATCATCTCTTTGTCAACACATGCTTTTATTTCATTTACTGAAACCATTTTTGCAAATATAGTGTGTGTGACGGAGAATTACAGTCAGTGAAAACGTAAATAAGAAATAAAATACCGGTCTATCCGATAATCTCAATCCACTCTTCAATAGTGTGCGCATTTTTAAGATCAAATTCACCTATTCGTTCTCTTCTCAATGCTGTGAGATGTCCGCCGTTATTCAGGTTTTTACCCAGGTCAAATGCAATGCTGCGGATGTATGTTCCTTTTGAGCAGGAAATTCTGAAATGAACATCGGGCAAATTAATCTGCAGAATTTCAAAACCGGATATGACAATTCGTTTTGGTTTTAATTCTACCTCTTTACCTGCTCTTGCCAGATCATACGCTCTTTTTCCGTCTACTCTTTTTGCTGAAAAAATGGGAGGCATCTGATCCACTTCACCGGTCATGGATTCAGCCGCTTTTCTTATCTGATCATCAGAAAGATTATTCAAATCAAAACGCTGATCAATTTCTGTTTCGAGATCATAAGAAGGAGTTGTTGCACCCAGAGTAATAACACCAGAATACGTTTTCTCCAAACCCATAAATGATTCTATTTCTTTGGTTTTTTTTCCTGTACAGATAATCAGCAAACCATCTGCAAGCGGATCAAGTGTGCCGGCATGTCCTACCTTGATATTTTTTAAACCCGTTTTTCTTTTTAAGATGATGACGCAGTTTATTTACAACCTGAAAAGAAGTCCAGGTAAGCGGTTTGTGAACCAGCATGACTTCACCTGTAACAAAATCCATCAGATCATTTCAAATTCATAACCACCCAGAATCATTGCAAGCAGAATTAATCCGACAACAATTCTGTAATATCCAAAAATCAGAAAACCTCTTTTGGTAAGAAATCCAATAAACGATTTGATAGCAAGATAAGCCACTATAAAAGCGATCACGTTTCCAACAACCAGAATCAAAATTTCATTATTACCTGAAGCAGCGAGTAATTCTTTGCTGTCCCAGATGGATTTGACTGTAGCCGCAAACATGGTTGGTACGGCGAGAAAAAATGAAAATTCGGCAGCAGCCTTTCGTGTCAGTTTTTGGGTGAGTCCGCCTAAAATAGTTGCTGCAGATCTGGAAACACCGGGCACCATTGCTATGGCTTGTATTGTTCCGATAATAATTCCGCTTTTCAAAGAAACTTCTTCCGTTCCTTCTGTTTCATTTTTAGCAAACCACTTGTCCACAAACAAAAGAATAATTCCGCCCACAAGTAATGAAACAGCAACTACGGTTACGTTTTCAAGCAATGAATCTACGGTGTCTTTCAATAATAAACCGATAATACCTGTAGGAATAAATGCTACACCCAGTTTGACGTAAAAATTAATTCCCTGAAGAAATTTTTTAAAGTACATCACAACCACAGAAAGGATAGCACCAAACTGAATAGCAACTGTAAAAAGTTTGGTAAAATCATCCCCTGCAATGCCCATAAATTTGGAGGCAATGATCATGTGACCAGTAGAAGAAACGGGAAGAAATTCAGTTAATCCTTCAATAACGGCAAGAACAACTGATTCAAATAAAGTCATTTTTTAAACCTCTGTTTTAGGTTTTTTCATGATGCCGTAAATCACAACGCCGTAACCGGCAATTACCAAAAATGGTGCAACGGTAATACGCATTTTACTGAAAAGTTCTTCTTTGTTGAATACATTCGGGTCTTCAGATCCTCCGCCTATCATCAATGCAAATCCAATCAATGTAACAAGTATTCCGGCCAGAATGAGCACGATATTATTTTTACCAAAAACAAACTTTTCTTTAGATGCCATAAATTCAATAAAGGTTATCAAGATTTAAGCGAAGATACTTACGCAAAGCGAAATAAGTAGACAAAACGGTAATGATTATTCCAAAAATAACAATTCCTCCCATGACAATC
This sequence comes from Crocinitomicaceae bacterium, assembly GCA_016719925.1. Classification (GTDB taxonomy): domain Bacteria; phylum Bacteroidota; class Bacteroidia; order Flavobacteriales_D; family Crocinitomicaceae; genus JADJGJ01. Next base: position 355,819 of record JADJYC010000002.1, read on the forward strand.
AGGTAGATACCCATATCTGTCATCTCAAGAAAAATGGGGTCATACCGCTCTAAAAGCAATACAAAACCAAGTACCAGACAACCGGCAATCAAACCTGAAATAAGTGCCTGACCAATAGCCGCCATAATAAACGGGCGCCGGATAAAACCCGGTGTTGCGCCAACCAATTGCATGGTTTTAATCAGAAATCTTTTTGAATAGAGAGAAAGGCGGATTGTATTATTAATCATACCAATAGCAATAAATAAAAGCATCAGCGCAAGCAAAACAAAAAAGTAAACCATCTTCTGCAATCCCTGATTTAACTCTTGAAATATTTCTTTGCGGTATGAAATTTCAGTAAGCTGTCCTGCATACTCAGCCTTTAATTCTGTTTCAATTTCTGCAACTTTATCTGCGTTAAAATAATCTCTTTTCAGAGTGATGATGACTGATTGGTTCAGCGGATTTTCATTGTCAATTGCAGCGAGTGCGCTGTCCCCTACTTCTTCCAGTAAAATCTCAAGGGCCTCATCAGCCGAGCGATAGGAGGCAGACGAAACATATTCTTTTGCGGCCAGCTGCTTTTCTATTACAGCAAGTTCTACTTCTGTAAGTGACTGATCAAAAAACAAATCAATTTCAAAACTTTCAATTTTGGTGTTTTTCAGGTGATTCAATCCAAGCACAAACCAGCTCACAAAACCGGTAATTACCAGTACCATTACAATACCAATCACAGTTGAAACATACGCCGTTTTTAATCCTTTTCTGTTTGGTGAAGCCATAATATTTTGCTGTTGTAAAACTACATATAATCCTTTTTGAAAGTATGGTATTTAACAATCCATCACTTAAATTTTGTGAAAAGGACAACGTTGAAAAAGGTATGTGATCACCGCAACCTGCCGTCAGCAAGAAAAGGATTGAAGCGTACAATAATCTTAACAGAATTGCGTTTATAACTTTCAAATACCTCTCACAAGAACCCTTCTCATCAGGCGTAATTTTACAGATTGATTGCATCCGTGACACAAATCCGGATACAACTGATCACAATTTTTTCTGTCATGATGAGAGTTGGATTACTGTTCATGTTTTTAATACAGGTTACTGTTTTTGCACAGCAATCAGACCGTTATACCGGTGACTATACCCGCTATCATACAGCAGAAGATTTATTTGAAAAACAAAAGTACAGCGCTGCCCAGCAGGAATTTGTTTTTTTCATGGAAGAGAACAAAGATGCGCAGGACCCATTTTTCATTAAGGCAAAATATTATCACGCCATCTGCGCACTGTATCTTTTTCATAATGATGCAGAGAAATTATTGCTTGGATTTTTGAACGAATATCCTGAAAGTATTTACCGTCAGGAAATTTATTTTGAACTGGGCAGACATTACTACCGTAAAAAAAATTACAAACAAACTATCGAGTGGCTGACCCAAATTGATCCCTATAATTTAAAAGATGATCAGAAAGGTGAATATTATTTTAAGCTGGGTTACTCCTATTTCAATCTTGATAAATTAAAAGAAGCACGCAACGCCTTTTATGAAATTATCAATGCAGATACAGAATATTACGGACCTGCCCTCTATTATTATTCTCACATCGCATATCTAGAAAAAAGTTATCAAACCGCTCTGGAAGGATTTCTGAAACTTGAAAATGATCCCGGATTTTTAGAAACAGTTCCTTATTACATAGCACAGATCTATTATTTACAGGGCAGATTTGATGAGCTCATTGCGTACGGACCTACAATCATGGATTCTGTCGACACCAAAAATTCTATTTGTATAGAGCACCTGATTGGTGATGCGTTTTATCAGCAGGGAAAATACGATGAGGCTGTTCCGTTTTTAGAAAGTTACAACCGCAAAAGTGCAACTACCCGTGATGACGATTATCAGTTAGGATATGCCTATTTCAAAAGCAATGATTATGTAAACGCGGTAAAAATGTTTGACAAGGTTGCCAAGGTAAAAGATGAATTAGGACAGATTTCTTTGTATCACATTGGTGAATGTTATCTGAAAATGGACAATCTCTATTATGCCAGAAATGCTTTTGAACTTGCGTCCAACATGCCGTTTGATGCGGCTATAGAAGAAGATGCTTTATACAATTATGCGGTGCTGTGCTACAAACTTGATTTCAATCCGTTCAATGACGCCGTTGAAGCATTTAATCTTTATCTCAACCGTTATCCGAATTCAAAACGCAATCAGGATATTCATGAATATCTGGTGAATATTTATACCACTATGAAAAATTATCCGGCTGCACTGGCATCGCTTGATAAAATTGAAAACAAAGATTTTAAATTAAAGACGGCGTATCAGTTAATGGCATATAATTATGGAGTGGAATTATTTCAGAATAATCAGCTTGATCAATCCATTGAAAATTTTGTACTGGTTAAAAAATATCCGGTTGATCCCAGACTGAATGCATTAAGTGTTTACTGGACAGCAGAAGCGCATTACCGCAAAAAAGATTTCCCAAAAGCCATAGCATCTTACCGCAAATTTTTAGAAGAGCCGGGCAGCTTAGGTCTGATCCAGCACAATGATGCTTATTATAATATCGGATACTGTTATTACAACCAATCTGATTTTTTTAATGCCGCAACTGCATTCAGAACATTTACACAAGATGCAAATGAAACTGCCCGTGATAAAATTGCAGATGCCTATTTGAGAATTGGTGATTGTTATTTTATTCAGAAACCGGCAGATGATAACAACGCGATTCTTTACTACCAGAAAGCAATTGAAGTTAGCGCCGGTCAGGCCGATTATGCTAAATATCAGATTGGTCTTTCATATGGTTTTACCTCCAGATATCCTGAAAAAATAAGTATGATGCTGGACATTGTAAACAATCATACCGGATCTGTTTTTCTGGTTCCTGCGCTGTATGAAGTAGCGGAAACATACCGCGTGGTGGAAGATTATTCCAACGCAAAAAGATATTACAATCAATTGCTGGCAGATTTTCCAACACATGCACATGCCGTTGATGCCATCTTCCAGCTGGGAGTTATTCATCATACATCCAAAGAGTATACAGCAGCAGAAACACAATTTTTACGTGTGGTAAATGAGTATCCTTCATCACATCGTTTTAAAGAAGCAGTTGAAATTCTGCGTGAAGTTTATTCAGCCATGGGTCAGCCTGAACAATACGTTGCCGTACTTGACCGCCTGAATATTCAGCTGGATGATAATGATCAGGATGCACTCATGTTTGATGCAGCTATGAGACCTTATGAAGACTCACTTTACTCTTCGGCAATAACCGGTTTTGAAAAATACCTTACACTACCAAATCCACGCAAACAATTAGAGGCATATTATTATCTGGGCAACAGTTATTATCAGTCCGGCAATAAAGAAAAATGCGTTGAAGCCTATAAAAAAGTACTTTCTAAACCAACAAGCATTTATACTGAATCAGCCGCGCTTGTAGTATCCAAACATGAATATGAATTAAAGAATTACGATGCCGCGCTTGACGCTTATAAAAAACTGGAAATCAGTGCAACGTATGCACAAAATAAACTGACCGCAAAAATTGGTCTGATGCGTTGTTATACTTTCAAAAAAGAACTGGATTTTGCCAGACCTTATGCACATGATGTGCTGAAAGATTCACTTTCATTGGACAATGTAAAAATTGAAGCTAACTATGTGATTGGTAAAGCAGAATTTGAAGATGGAAATTATGATAATGCCGTTGATTCGCTTATGTATGTTTCATTTAAAAGTAATGGTGCAATTGGTGCCGAATCTCAATTTCTGATTGCTCTGATTTATCATCTGCAAATGAATTATGAAGACTCAGAAACTGAAGTAAGATCAATAGTTAAAAACCGCGCATCTTATTCATACTGGGTGGCAAAAGCACTCATACTGCAAGCTAAAAACTCCATGGCAATAGAAGATTATGTTCAGGCCGAGTACACAATAAATTCAGTGCTGAACAATTACAAAAATCAGGAAGACGGAATTCTGCTTGAAGCGCAGGCAGTAAAAGATGAACTCATGCAGCTTAAGAACAAAGATAAAGACATAGAACTGCAAAATAACGGGACAATAGAAATAGGAGGTGGAAATGAATAATCTGAAGAGCATACTGTTTTTATCAGCGCTGATTTCTTTCAGAAGTTTCTCTCAGGAAGATCCGGAGACGTGGACCAATATTACCATTGGTGAACGAATCATTTCACCTGCATACAGAATTACTGAAAATCCGGTGATTGTAGATACAATTATTTCAAGTCCGACAGCGCAATATCCATTATTAAACCGTCATTTGAAAACAGAGATTATTGTCACTGAAATTGAGCCGTCAAAAATTAAAATTGTAGAAAAGTTAGACAAACTTTATCCCGGTTATGTGCGCCTGGGAATTGGTAATTATGCAAGTCCGCTTGGAGAAATTTATTACAATTCCATGCGCAACCGCAGAGCAAATTACGGTGTTGCCATCAAACACAATTCTGCATTTGGAAACATCAAAGATTATGCACCCAGTACCTTTGACAAAACATCAGGCAGCGTTTTCGGAGATTTTTTTACAACCAATTTCAGATTCCAGCCTGAACTGAATTATCTCAATCACGGTTATCATTATTACGGAATTAAAGACACTGCAAATCTGATTGGAAAAGATTCCCTGTACAACCGCGTTCAGGGCATAGGCGGAAGTTTTAAATTTTCAAATTTCTCCAGCCGTGACAGTGCCAAACTCATGTTTAGTATTTATACACGTTATAATTATTTCCATGATTTTCAAAAAGAAACCGACACGCTTGGATTAAATGGTAAAAATAATCTGTTTTCCATTGGCACAGATATGCACTACAAATTCAAGAAGAATATTTTTGCAGGTACTTTTGATATCAATTACAATCAGTACAATTTTAATTTGGAGGACACTTCATTTGCAGTTGGATTTTCTGAACATGAAGAAATGAACTGGCTGATTCATTTCAGACCAACAATCACAACATACGGCAGAAAGTGGAAAGTAACTTACGGAGTAGACCTTAATATTGACACACCAGCTGATACATCGTTCAAAATTATTCCAGTTGTTGAAGCCAAATACAGTTTGTTCAATGACATGTTTATTCCATATGTTGGAGTAGACGGAGGAGTAAAACAGAACACCTATTATTCACTCAACCGCACCAATGAATTTATTCTAAACAGACTTGATCTGCACAATACCAGGACCATTCATGCTTACGGAGGAATAAAAGGAACTCTTTCAAAAACAATTTCTTTCAATGCGCGCTTTTCATATAAGAACATTGACAATCTGCCGCTCTTTGTTAATGATACGTTGTTCTCAGACAAATACCGTTTTGGAGTAATTTACAATGACGCAAACGTGATTTCCATTGATGGTTCATTTTCTTATCAGAATGCTGAAAAACTAAAAATCGATTTGATTGGTGAGTACAATATTTATTCTTCAAACATTGTCGGATTGTTATATGAAAACTTTTGGCATTTACCAACCTATGTGTTTACGCTCAGAGGTAATTACAATCTCTTTGAAAAAATATATATCAAAGCAGATTTTGTTTTAAAAGGAGGAAGAAAAAATCCGGCGGTAATTTTCGACACCGCAACAACAGAGAGTGAAATGGGAATAATTGCTGATGCTAATCTTCACGTCGAATACAGATACAGTAAAAGACTTTCTGCGTTTCTGCAATTCAATAATCTGGCCGCACAATCGTATCAGAGATGGTATGGATATCCGGTTCAGGGATTTCAGGTTTTGGGTGGTGTGACGTTTGGGTTTTAGGTTTGCTTCGGCTTCGAGAACCTCAGCCTTCGCCGATGGCATTATGTTATGACTAAAGGCTCCTGACTCAAAAACTATTTCCTGTTAACCCCAAAGGGGCCGCAATGTAGCGATTTGCGATTTCTGATTTGCGATTTTTTTTCACGCAAAGACGCCGAGTACGCAAAGCATTTCAAACTTTTATAATTTTTAGACCTCTAGGATTTTTGAGTTTTTAGTTGAAGAGTTGATAAGTTGACTCCAGACTAAAAAAACCAGCTACAACAAATCCAAACTCCTTAAAACGCTACACCTACTTTTAGTCCAACTTGAAAACGCGGCGCAAGAATGTCATCTTCTTTGGCGTACGGAACACCAGTAACATCATCATAATCCAATGAAACCATTTTCACTTTTCCAATTCCAAATCCGGCAGAGCCGTCTATAAAAATATTGTCATCAAAGAAATAGCAATATCCAAATGTTATTCTGCCCATTGCAACCTGCCATGACTCTTCCATCTCTTCTGTCTGACCCAGCATGTTCATATAGGTAAGATTATTGTGATAAAACTTATACTTAAATTCAGGTGCAAAGTAAAATTCATCAGCTGCGTGATACGGATAATATCTGGCACCCAAAGCAAAACTGCCTCCCATTAAAGGCTCATAATTATCATCATTAATTGTAAAATTATCATTCCACAGCATGGACGCGTAATTGGAAAGTGTTGGACCAAACCCAATTTCAGCGGTAAAATTTTCACTGAGAACACGTTCATAATAAAAGGCGAAATCTCCTGCAAAAGCTTCAAAAATGCTGAACTTAACCAGGTTGTACTTTTTCCAGTACTCCGGTGCCTTTTTTTCCGATGAAGAATTAAAAACAACAACGGTTGGTCCGTCCTGAGCTTTTGCAAATATTGAAATCAGCATGCTTAAAATTAAAAATCCCTTTTTCATAAACTGTACGTTTTATAAGCAATTCAAAGATACAAATCTTTCTACCCATACAACGTAAAAATCCACATCATAGTTTGTTACGCTTTAAAATCACTATTTTTGGTTTATTCACTGATATTCAGAACTGAAACAAATGAGATCCCTGAATATTCAATTAAACCTATTATGAAAAAGAAATTATTAAGTATTGTAACTTTGTTCATTGCCGGACTTGGGCTTCAGTCCAATGCGCAGGAAATTAAAATTCACAACGGAGCACAATTCACCGTGACAAGTCTTGAGAGTGTTGAAACCGTAATTGACGCCAATGACAATCAAACTTCATTTTTGACACGCGCCGGATTTATCAGTAATAAATTCAGAGTACTGAATTTGGATGGTCAACTGAATGAAAAATCAAAATTTGAAATTGAAATACCTGAAGTGGAAGGTAAAAAACTGAAATATTTCTGGGCTACCAAAATTGGCAGCAATGTTTATTTCATGTCACGCTATTTTGACAACAAAGCAAATACATATTACTTGTTTGCATCTGAGTTAAATCCTAACACCGGAAATTTCAACCGTCACCTGGAAGCGGTAAAAGTAACGGATGATAAATTCAGAAGTTACAACAATCCGTTTTCAGCAACCCGAAGTGTTGACTCAATGAAAGTGATGTTTTTGACCAGATATCCGACAAAAAACAATGAGAATGCGCGCTACGGAATGAAAGTAGTAAATGCGGACATGTCTGAAGTTTGGTCTAAGGACATTGAATTTCCCATTGAAGACAAAAACTTTACCATGATGGACATTGAGATCGACAAAGATGGTAACGTTCACCTGGTAGCCGAGATAAGAATGACCAACGAGGAAAAAAATGACAAAGATTCAAGAGGAAGATATTATGTGAATGTATATTCTTACTTCTGGAAAACAGGTGAGTTAAAACAATATGAAATTGGTTTCCAGGAAGAACTCATGAGAACCATTGAACTGGAAGTCAACAATAAAAATGAACTTGTTGGTACTGGTTTTTACAGTGAGAGAAAATTGATGGATACCTATAAAGGTTTCTTTTATCTGCGAATAGATCCCGCAACGAAAGAAGTGGTTGCAAAAAGTTTATCTCCTTTTGGTACAGAGTTGCTGACGGAACTTATTGGTGAGCGCAGAGCTGAAAAAGGCAAAGAAATGCCCGCGTATGTTGTGAGAAGAACAATGCCAATGGCTGATGGAGGAATGGCAGTTGTTGCAGAACATTATGTTTATACCAAAAATACATCAACCGATGCAAACGGAAATACACACACAACAGAAACGTGGCTGTTTGGTAACGTACTGGTTATGTTTGTAGATGATCAGGGTAAAATGAAGACTGCCGCTGTTATCAAGAAAAGACAGTATTGTACTGCAAGAGACGGAGGGGCAACATTGTTCCAGCAACTAGGAATAGGTATGACTCCAGGCGTAAATGAATTACCTTATTATGGAATTTCAGTTATGCAAAACAAAGACAATATTTATATCATGTATAACGAAAATCCAAAAAATGCTGAGCGCGCAGCTGCAGGTAAAAAGCTTTTATCTGTAAGACAGAAAACTTCAGTTACTCAATTGGTAACTGTTACTCCTGAAGGTAAATTAAATGCTGATGTTCTTTTCAAATCTCAGGATAAAGAAGCAGGATATAAAATGCCGTTGATGCCGCGTTCATCTATCCAGTATTCAGCAAATGAAATGATCGTATTTGGAAGAAAAGGCAAAACCATGCGTGTTTCCAGATTAACCATTGATTAAGCAAATTGAATTTTTGATTGTTAAAAGGGATTCTGCGGAATCCCTTTTTTTTGTACCTTGGTTTAAAAATTGTGTTGTATGCAAAAAGTATTATTTCTGGTTTTAACATCTGCTTTGATGTTTATTTCCAACCTGGTTTTCTCACAATCAATTTATAAAGTTGATTATGAATCGCAGGCAGATGTGACAGTTTACATTGTTGATTATGAATCGCAGGCTGACCTGCTGGTGTATGAAGTGGATTATGAATCACAGGCCGATGAAGATGGAAAATGGTATTTTGTAGATTACGAATCTCAGGCGGATGTGAAAGTCTATTTTGTGGATTACGAATCACAGGCTGATTTGAAAATCTACTGGGTAGATTATGAATCACAAGCCGGATGGAAAAACAATTCCAAATCACATTTGCTGAAGTAAAGAAAAACCAATTAGTAATTGAAGCCGTTTCTGCACTTGTTGAAACGGCTTTTTTATTTTACACCCTGCATGCCTCTTTGAACCATGGGAATCAGATTTGCCTGAATGGAACTTTTTCTCCAGTCTAACGCAGCGGGTAAATATATTTTTTCAAGAATGGGCTGATCATCTCTCAGCACCAACGCATCTTCCATAAGAATTTCTTCTCTTGGTATAAAATGGTCAGCCAGATTTTTGACAGTATCTCTGTATGGTTCTCCGTAATTGATTTTAGAAAAATCTTTTTGCTCCGCAGATGCCAGAAAAATTAAGTTGCGGTATGCCTCTTCACCGGGCGTAGCCAAAAGGTCAACATAAAATCCAGCCTCTTCAAAAGTTTTGTAAATACAGCGCGAAGCTTTTCCTTTTTCTCCGGTGATGTACCCGTAAAAATTCATCATCACCATGCCGCCGGGATTCAGCATACTTTTTATTTTTTCAAAACTCTCAAGTGTCAAGACATGTACCGGCGGAGTTTCATTCAAAAAAAGATCCAGCGTAATAACGTCGTAATTTTTTTCACAGGTGTTCACAAATCTGCGGGCATCATCAATAATAATATTTGTTGCAGGATCAATGAAAAAATAATCCAGCGCCACATCTTTTACACGCTGATCAATCTCTATCACATCCATTTTAAAATTGAGTCTTTCAAACTGACGCACTAAAGTACCTCCGCCTAAACCTAACAGTAAAACATCACTGCCTTCAGGAAAAATACTCACCGCAGTTGGAAAATAATGTGACCACTCCCACAAATCAAACTGCGGATTTTCAAGATCCATAATTGTCTGTGCTGTATTGTTTACCATTAAAGATCTTCCTGGTACATATCCTCTGGTTAAAGTTGGATAATACATATCAACCACTTTTATCTGACCTAAAACACCTTCTGATTCATACACCACATGAATACCATCCACCTCATCAGGAGATTTTGCCTGCGATTGAAAACCAAAATAAATTGCCGGAATCAGAACAAGTCCTGCTGAAAATATTTTTGATTTCAGCAGTGCAATCAATGGTAAAATCATCAAAGCAACACCAAATAAAAAACAAGGAGTTTTGATACCAAATTCTGGCAATAAATAAAATCCAACTAAAAAAGTAGCAACAATTCCGCCCATGGTTGAAATAGCATACACACTGCCGGCACTTTTTCCGGTTTCATCTAATTGTGTATTGATGAGATTGATAATTAAGGGAGATGTCATTCCCATCAGCAGCAAGGGCGGGAACATAAAAACCAGCAATGAAACCGTTGACCCCAGCTGCACACTCATGTTAAGATTTGCTGTCATGATCCACACACTGGTGTAGGGCATCATCATCAAAAAAATTCCTGCAAGAACCAGCACCCAGTAAACTGTATTTTCAGATTTTTTTCTGGAAGAAATATATCCGCCAAAATAATAACCGGACATCAATGCAAAAAGTGTAATACCTAAAACTGCTGCCCAGACATACAATGATCGCCAAAAAAACGGTGCAATCATTTTTGCACTGAATAATTCACAGGCCATTACAGATGCACCTTCAATAAAAGCTAACGTAAATAAAAACCGGCGGCTGGGTTTCATATTATTTCTTTTTATAAACCGGAACGGCTGAGCAAGGTTCTCCAAACATGAGACTTTTCACAACAGGCATTAATTTTTGTGTCAGAATTACGTATGCCTTTTCCGGATTGGGAATATCTGAACATCCCTTTACCATCACGCGTTTATCAAGTAATTGATTTACATTCCAGTTTTTTAACTGATCGAAAAAATATTCTTCATGGATTTTTTCCGGAGATGAAAAATAAACCGCCCCCGCATTTTTTAATTCTGCGGTAACAAGCATATACGCCCATGCAGGAATAACCGCATCAGCAGAACAGTACAGGGCAACTACTTTGTTTTCGTAAACACTCCAGTCATGAATTTTAATCCAGTCCCTGAAATCCTTTTCCTTTAAGACAAAATCATTCCACAGCTGATTTTTAAGATCAATTTCAACCACACCTTTTTTTAGCAAAAAATCTTTGAGATCTATTTGTTCAATACCAGCTTCAGCAACTTTGTTGATGATTTCATCTGCCATGAGGTAAAGTTACGTTTTTTTAAGAACCATCCAAGAGGCCGATGCCATGTGGCAGGCAGAAAGGATCAGACGCTCAAGAGTCTAGAACTCAGCCGAACATTGAATACAATCAATTTAGCACTTCTGCCACATGGCTCATGGCTATTGCCTCAAAAAAACCTAAATTCGTAAACACAAAACCTGATCACATGTCACAGAAACTGGAATTACTGCGTTCAAAAAGAGAAGAAGCTTTAAAAGGCGGAGGAGAAAAACGTATTGAATCACAACATGCCAAAGGCAAACTTACCGCCCGTGAACGTATCAGTTTGTTATTGGATGAAGATACTTTTGAAGAAATCGGACAATTTGCTGAACACCGTTCTACCAATTTTGGACTGGACAAACAAATTGTTTTAGGTGACGGAGTTGTTACCGGATATGGAAAAGTACACGGCAGACCCATTTATGTTTTTGCGCAAGACTTCACTGTATTTGGCGGATCACTTGCTGAAATTCACGCAAAAAAAATTGTACGCATCATGGACCTAGCCCTGCAGAATGGTATTCCGATTATTGGCTTAAATGATTCAGGTGGTGCAAGAATTCAGGAGGGTGTTGTTTCATTGGGAGGTTATGCAGATATTTTTTTCAGAAACACCATTGCATCCGGTGTGATTCCTCAGATTTCTGCAATCATGGGGCCTGCGCAGGAGGTGCGGTTTATTCACCGGCACTCACTGATTTTATTTATATGGTTCAGGATTCGTCATTTATGTTTGTGACAGGGCCCAACGTAGTGAAAACGGTGACGCATGAAGAAGTTACTTCAGAAGAACTGGGTGGTGCAAGTACACATTCTCAAAAATCAGGCGTTGCGCATTTTGCGGTGGCAAATGATTTGCAGTGCATCAATGATATCAAAAAACTCTTATCGTATTTACCGCAGAACTGTGAGGAACAATCACCAAAATATCCATACAGCGGAGGTGATGCAAATCGTCCGGCATTAAGTTCAATTGTGCCTGAAAACGCTAATCAGCCTTACAACATTAAAGATGTTATTGTCAACATTGTGGATGAAAATTCATTCTATGAAGTGCATGAAAATTATGCGCAGAACATTGTTGTGGGATTTGCATTTTTAGAAGGAAAAAGTATTGGAATAGTTGCAAACCAGCCGGCTTATCTTGCAGGTGTTTTGGATATCCAATCATCCAACAAAGCAGCACGTTTTGTGCGTTTCTGTGATTCATTTAATATTCCGCTTTTAGTATTGGAAGATGTTCCGGGATTTTTACCGGGCACTGATCAGGAGTGGGATGGTATCATTAACAACGGTGCAAAATTATTGTATGCGTTTTGTGAAGCCACTGTTCCGCGTATCACAGTAATTACCAGAAAAGCATACGGAGGAGCATACGATGTAATGAACTCCAAACATATTGGCGCGGATATGAATTATGCCTGGCCTACAGCAGAAATTGCGGTGATGGGAGCAAAAGGCGCAGCAGAAATTATTTTCAAAAAAGAAATTGACGAATCAAAAGATCCCGCAAAAAAATTGCTGGAGAAAGAAGCAGAATATGCTGCATTGTTTGCAAATCCTTACAACGCAGCCGCTCATGGATTCGTAGATGAAGTAATTGAACCGCATGATACGCGCAAGAAATTAATTCGTGCGTTTGATATGCTGAAAAATAAAGTGGCGCATTTACCTAAAAAAGAAACACGGGAATATTCCGTTGTAAGTTCAGATTACTCCTGTGGCTCGAAATCCAGCGGTAGTCCAAGTTCCTTCTTTAGGTTTTGATTATAAGTAATAATCGTTCTTTCTGCTTCAGTGAAGCTGATCAAATTCAGATCATCTGCATTGTACTTTAAATAATTTTCAAATTTTTTGGTGCGATTTGCAACAGACATAATTACCATTGTTCCACCCATTATTGTAAAGACAGCTCCCCCAAAAATTCCAAATACCTTAACTGCAGTTTGTGTATCAATATCCGCTTCTATTCCCTTCATTAAAAAAAACACACCCAAACCTGTAGCAGGAACTCCCACAACTCCCATGGTAACTCTGCTTGCTACAGCTTTTTTATGTCTGAGTTTATCCATGTCTGAATCCGCCTGTTTATACGCCTCAATTATGGCAGTGTTATTTGTAATATTAGCAAATTGGAGCTCGGATATCCTTTTGTTTCCCTGCACCAAAACCAATCACTGGTGGAATAAGTAGTGGATATAGTTGTGGTTTCAGCTTTACCTGCAACCGAATAATACCCGGAAAAACGCTGTATGCGCCCCCTTTACATTTGTTGTTTCCGTTGTTGCAGTAAAATATTTCGTATCCATATATGTCTAGTTTCTCTCTTTGTATTGTTGTACAACCTCTGGCTTAAATGCTACCAACTTGTCCTGAAGTTCTTTAGTATCCTTAACAAGAATTGTGGTCACCTGACCAGAGTTAACCTGAATCAGTTCACCGTAAATAATGATTTCATCTTTGGTCACTTTCAGATAATGGCTACCAGCAACAACTGAATCAATACTTGAAATATCTGTCCCCTTTAACTCATCATCAAGAAATATTTTACTGCCAGATACTTCACAAAAAATTCTGACAGAACCTTTTTGCCCATAAGCAAACTGCAAACTAAAAATCAGAGACAGAATTAGTATAACCTGAACATAAAATGATTTCATAAAGATTGAATTTATGACACGAAGTTACGTCAGCATCGATTGCTGTTTTCTGACGGGTGTCAGTCAGTTACATGATGTTTCAACGTTTAAATCCGTTTAGCCAACTTTTACTGATTATGCCACCTAATTATTTGGTAATTAGTAAGCTATTGCTACTTTTACGCCCCCGAAGAAAAAAACCGTGCGGCACCATTTTCTTACATACCTGATTTTTTTAATTCTTTCTGTTTTCAGTTTTGAGAATGTGAAGGGGCAGGTTCTTGATACGGCTGTTATAAATCTCAGCCCTGGTGGATACATCAATGATGTAATTTTTGACCAGTCACACAACAGTTATATAATAGTCGGAAATTTCATAATGGTTGACAATCATTTCAGAAAAAATATCGCATTTATTGACGCCACCACCATGGAGGTAAAAACTGAATCGTATTTCAAACCTATTCAGGACATGGACGGTGAAATAAGATGTGTTGAACTGACAAAAACTTTTACTCTTGGAGTATTTACTTATCATTTATTTATTGGAGGTAACTTTTCATACATTAACACCGGCAGTGGAAATATTACCCGTTTAGGCATAGCCAAACTGGTTGCAAGCCAAACTTCAATTCCTCCTTCTCACTCAAATTTTACTGTTAATGCGTGGAATGCAGAAATTGATATGACTCCCTTACTTACAGGAATTTCTGCAGAAGGAGTAGATGACATTCTTATTACCAATGATACTGTCATTTTCTCTGGTTCCTTTATGGCGGTGAATGAAATAACAGGATGGACTCAAAGAGATGGAATAGCAGCATATCTCATCAACGGATCAACGCCGCTGAATTATCCGTTAATGGCAACAGGGCCTTATGACATGTCCAGATATTATTGCATAAGAAAAAAAGGAGCAAATCTTTATGCAGGAGGATATATTAACGGTGGTGGATTAGGTAAAGGAAGATTATTCAAGATGGATTCAAACGGAAACAAAATTTTGTCATTCAATTACGATTATTCCGTGCTTCAAAGCGTCTATGCTTTTGATCTTGTTGAAGACTCCCTGATATTTGTTGCAGATGACCGGAATTCATCTAACGGATCTGCAGATTGTTTCTTTGTTGTAAGACAAAGCAATGGCACAGACAAAACGAATCACTCGCTATATCCTGCATCGAATAACTTGATTGGAAATGTGGCAGGCCCTGTTAACTCAATGTGTGTGTATGACCAAAATGTTTATGTCAAAACTGGAGGGGCAGGTGAATATATCGTTGGAGTAGAAAGTGAAAGCACTGGACCAGTTATCAATTCACCTGACTGGAATGCCTTGGTACCGTCAACAATAAATACGAACATTTTTGGAAATGTTCACACTGCAAGAAACAAGCTTTTTATTTCTTCTACTAATCTTACAACACTTTCAGGACAATCAAGAATAAGATTAGGTGCATACTGCCTGCCGCCAAAAACTGTTAATACATTCACCAGTTTTGATACCACTGTTTGTTCCGGGCAAACAATTACATATTCATTACAGCTGTCTGATTATGCCGATGGATATAAATGGGAATATACAGGAAACGGTGCATTTTTGGTGGGACATGGTTATTTAACCTCACCTATTGAACTTGACGGAATTTCACAGAACTCTAAACAAATAACATTTCAGCCAGATTTTTCTCCCGGAATATTAAAAGTGACACCATATACTCTTTGCAACGGAATCACAAAAGTGTATGGAAAAACAGTATCTCTTAATATTCATTCCAATCCTTTGCCACATGTGAACGCAGGTAATGACACAACAATAACTTGCTACAATGACACCACCGGAATTCAACTTTACGGATACTCCGATAGTGTAGTAAGCTCCTATGAGTGGGTATATAATTTTCCATACCCAAATATTGTCGGACAAACGCAACTAGTTGACAGTGCATCGTCGTATGTTTTTCGTGTGCAAAGTCCACTTGGTTGTTTCAACTATGACACCGTTATAGTTACTATGAATACTGCAGAACCCAACGTGACCTTACCTCCCCCACCATACCTCCTCACCTGTGCAATAACTTCTCAAACTTATTCCGGTTCATCAACAACACCTAATACAACTTTACAATGGTATCAGACTACTGATCAGTATTTTCCTGATCCATACACAGTCACTGCTCCAGGTCAATATTTTCTGGAGGTAACAGATAATACAAACGGATGCAAAGAAGCGTTAGGAATAAATGTGGATACCGATTACGAATATCCAAACATTCAAATAGCTGGATATACATCCTTGAATATTACACAACCAATTGACACGCTCACATGCATTCAACCATTATTAAATCTTACTTGTTTTTCTGATTCATCAAACACAACAACTGAATGGATGGAACAAGATACCTCAGCCTTTTATGGCAATACACTTTCAATAAATTCTGGTGGTAGTTATTTTATTTTTGCAACAGACAGTGATAACGGGTGTACCAGTTCATTGGGAATAAATATCGCTGAATTTTTTACCAAGCCCGGAGTTGGAACAGGTTCAGGCGGAGAACTAAATTGCTCTGTTGATTCTCTTATACTTTTTGGTGGCTCACTAACACCCGGAGCAACGGTTGAATGGTCGGGCGGAAGTATTTCTCCTTCATCCAATCCGGTGACCATTTATAATGCAGGAACTTATTACATCACTGCCACAAATCCTGTTAACGGATGCACCAATACTGACAGTGTTATTATTGCCCAAACAAATTCAATTGAAGTGGATGCAGGGAACGACACACTCGTTTGCAAAAATGAAAGTGTCAACCTGAATGTAAATTATACCGGCACAATTTCAGGTATTTCGTATTTCTGGAATAATGGTTCATCCACATCGAACGCAAATTTTACAGGAGGTGATACACCTATAGCAATAGCAGAAGTTTTTGGTGATGGAGGATGTTATGGAATTGATACCGTTGAAATAAATATTCCTCCCGTTCCGGTAATCAGTTTTGAAGGATTTAAACCATGTGATGATGGTCCGTCCGGACAAATTGTTGCAACGCCGGTAAGTGGTTTATCTCCATTCTCCTTTTCAATTGACAATGGAAATAATTTTCAAACATCACCAGTATTCACAGGTTTGTATATTGGTACATATCCAATATTAGTACATGACTCGATACAATGCGAATATAATTTCACCGCAACAATCGATGAAAACAGTTCACTTCCTGTGCCGTCATTTTTATTTTCAACGTATAATTTTGAAACAGATACCGTAGTCATTATTGATGTAAGTAATCCGCCAGCTGACAGCACAAGCTGGATTTTTCCAAATCCGGTAATTGTGCTGGATGATAATGCGCAAAATCCAATGATACTGCTTCCGGATACCGGAGCATTTTCAATTACCATGCAGGCCTATTACGGAAATTGTCTGGTGGAAATTTCTAAAATAATTTATGCATCACCGTTTGATTCGCTCAACGCAACAATGTATAATCTGAACGGCATAAAATCCATTGAATTATACCCAAATCCTACAAGCGGAAATTTTACTGTTGAAGTTGAATTTTATAAAACGCAGCGTTCAGCAATGCTTGTTCAGGATATGATTGCAAATACGTATTTTTTTGAAGAATATGATGAGTCGTTAATTATCACTCAGGATATTTTTCTTGACTTGTCTGTACTTGATGGCACCTATGTTTTGAAAGTGGTTTCTGAATTTGACAGCGCATCCATCACTTTTATTTTAGCCAGATAAATGAAGTCACAGTTTTTATACGCTCTGGTGAAAACTTGGTGTTTTGGTGTCTTGGTGATATTTCATTCCAACAACTCCTTCTCTCAGAATCTTGAAAAAATAGGTTCCAAAGAAATGGTTCAGGTAAGCGGTGGTTTGGCGTTAAATACCATTACTTATTTTTCGTCCGGAATTCTTAATCCGGGTCGTGAGCCGTTTACGTGGTATGCATCCGGCAACGTCAATGTAAATATTCTCGATGTGAGTTTACCTTTCACTTACACCTATTCCAATCAGGGCGGAAAATTAACACAACCATTTAACCGTACTTCATTGAATCCAACTTACAAATGGATAAAAAGTACAATAGGTATGACAAGCATGAATTTCTCACCTTACACATTGACGGGACATTTGTTTCTGGGAGCGGGAGTTGATCTTACGCCGGGTAAATGGAAAATTTCAGCCATGGCGGGCAGATTAGTAAAAGAAGTGGAGTATGACGTGACTGCAGATAATCTCAATCAGATTGCTTTCAGAAGATTTGGTTACGGTGTAAAATGCGGCTATGAAAACAAAGGTTTTGGCGGAACTATTATCCTTTTCAAAGCATCAGACAATGCATCATCACTTCCGTTTATACCGCTTAATTCTGCCATTAAACCTCAGAATAATCTGGTGATGAGTATTGCAGGTAAGGCAGCTCTTTTCAAAAGCATTTTTCTGGAAGCTGAATACGCACTTTCTGCATTGACTCAAAACATGAATGACGTCAATGATGCGAGTACAAATTCTAATCTTAGTTTTTTAAATCCGCTTATTGCTGCCAATTCAACCACTGATTTTTTTCAGGCATTTAAATCATCCATAAAATATCAGATGAAATGGATGAACGTTGGATTTAATTTTGAACATATAGATCCGGGTTACAAAACGTTAGGCGGATACTATTTCAATAATGATCTGAATAATTATACTATTTCACCGTCTTTCATTTTATTGAAGAAGAAACTGACAGTTGGAGGCAATACTGGTTTTCAGCGGAATAATCTGGCCGGTGACAAATCAGCAACAACCACGCGCTGGGTAGGAAGCATCAATGCTTCTTTTGTGCCGTCACCCAAAATTATTTTCAACGGAACATTTTCCAATTTTTCTACGTTCACAAAAAATCGTCCGGCAACTGATCCGTTCTATTTTGCTCCGGCTGATACCATGAATTTTTATCAGCTCACACAAAGTGCTTCAGCAATGATTTCATACAATTTTGGAAAATCTGAAAATAAAAACATCCTGCAGCTGATGTACAATTATCAGGAGAGTACTAGTCTCAGCGGAAACATTGCAGATGCCGGTGCATTTGGGGCAAATTCTGAAACTGCATTAAACGGCATTCCGGTCAATGTTCACGCAGCAAATCTGGCATACAGCAAACAAATTAAATCAATGAATGCTTCCGTTACTTTTGCAACCAATGTAAACAGAACTATCTCTTCATTTTCTGAAAGTACTTTCATTGGTCCTACTTTGAACTTTCAAAAAAGTCTTTTCAAAAAAAAATCCAGTCTTGCATTTGGATCAACTTATAACCGGCAGTATGCCTATGATGTTTTAACCGGCAATGTTTTTAATCACCGCGTGTCATTTACCTACTCTCCTAAATTTGAAAATGAACAAGCAGGAAAAATAAACTTATCCATGAACGCAAACTGGATGCAGCGTCTTGCAATTGACGCCGGAACTATCAACAGAAATGAAGTCAACATTTTTGTTAATCTGAATTACTCTTTCTGACAGTCAAAGCCAGCTCACCATTTAATTGTAATTGTGGTATGCTTCGTATAAAAACACGTCACTCTCACACTCATTCTCACTCTGAATTTTTGCAACTTGTGTGCTGTTTTATCGTAAACTGAGCATGTTTCATGCAAAAACACTCTTTGCTCTTACACTCATTCTCACGCTGAATTCCTGTCACAAGCAATTGGCGGGACCGAGAAAAATAACCGCTATTGGTCATATAGAGTGGAGTGAAGCAACCAATCTCATCACACAGATATATTATGATAAGGAAGATGAGCGTGCAATCACCATGAAACTTCACCGCAATTATGAAATCACAGGTGATGTTGCCGGCACCTGGGCACCCAACGGAGCACAAATACTTTTATACATTGACGGAGAATTTGGTCCGGCCAGTCCGTTTCCCATTGATCTTGCTTATTATGAAACAAAATCAACGCTGCTGATTCAGGGGCACACGATACAAATGACCGACTTCACTTCAGAAATGTATTTTATTGTTGTTACAAAAGGCACCATTGGTGCTGTAAATTATGAAAGACATTTTGTCTTCAGATAATTCTATCATTTTTTACAAAATTTTGAATTTCAACCTTTTTGGTATGATTTTCGTATAGATTTGCAGTACATACCCGGTTATGAAATTTGTTTTTTCTGTTTTATTCATTTTCAGTTTTTATCCGGTATTTTCTCAGGATGAAATTTCACCCGAAAGTGATACTATCGTATTCTGGGAGTATGCCGCAAGCCTTGAACCCAATACAAAAGGAGATCTTCAGCATACCTGGGGTTCTGAAACCGTTCACTTTTTAGGAACAATCAAATGGCTGAATCCGTCAGGAAAAGAAATTGAAATCAGACTCATCACTTCTTACCGCAGAATAACACAAGCAAATGGTTTTAATGACCAGAGTGTGCTGGCCATTGTAAAAATGAATCACGTACCGGTGAAAATTTATGATTTGGTTTCCAGACAAAATTTACCCATTGCAATTCTTGACAATAAACTTGTTTACAAAATCAACGGAGTAGAAACACCAATTGCGCTCCCGGCAAAATTTCTGGAACGTCTTTGTGTGGAAGGGTTGAATTGTTTTGCTGAAGCTGTTCTTGGGGAGATTTAGTTTTATCAAAGATCCTTTTTGACCAGTTCCCTCCAGCAGATTATCTCTTTACCGTTGCTTCTTTTTTGATTATTCTCTCCGGCATATAGCACAACTGATTTTTTTGCCTTACTGAGGGCTGTCCAGTAATCGAGATTTTTGAAAAACTCTTCTCTGAATGTCATCCCGGATTTAATTTCCACCGGCAGCAGGTTACCATCGTAATCAATAATAACATCTATTTCATGACCTGTTTTGTCACGCCAGTAGAATAAATTCACTGGCAGACCTTTGTTGGTTCTTTTCTTTACCAGTTCAGTAACTACCATAGATTCAAAAATTGCTCCTCTTGCCGGATGTGTTTTCAGATGCGATATACTGCGTATCCCTAATAAATAACAGACCAGAGATGTATCGTAGAAATATATTTTTGGTCTTTTAACAATCGTTTTATTGTAATTAGCGTGATGTGGTCGGAGCAGATAAATTATAAAACTGCTCTCGAGGATGCCAATCCAGGACTGAATTGTTTTCAAATCAACACCAGTTTCAACTGCCAGTGATGAACTGTTTAATTCCTGCCCGTTTCTTCCCGCCAGCAATGAAATAAATTTTTCGAAGGTTATAAGATCCGTAATATTTTTTATTTGTCTGACATCCTTCTCTATGTATGTACGGATATAGTTTGCACACCAATCAGCCGGAGGAATTTTCTGATCATAGACCGGCGGATAAAATCCGTTCAGCATCAGCTGATCATCTTCAGGTAATAAAATTTTTCCCTTTTTCATTTCAGAAAGAGAAAATGGTAATAATTGCAAGTATCCCACCCTGCCGGCAAGTGATTGTGATATAGATTGCTGAAAAAGAAAATTATTTGATCCGGATAATACAAACAAGCCTTTGACTTTTGAATTGTCAAGAATTTCCTGCAGATAAGAAAAAATTTCAGGCACCCTTTGCACTTCATCTAAAATTGCACCCTTTGGATAATTGGCCAAAAATCCACGCGGATCTTCCAGTGCAAAATTTCTGAAATCAGGATTTTCAAGTGAAACGTAAGGTTTGGTTTTGAATACCTGTTTAACAAGCGTAGTTTTACCCGTTTGTCTGGGACCAATAACAGCTACGGCTTTAAATTTTGCCGCCAGATTTTTTAGTTTGTCTTTTGCATCCCTCTGAATCATAAAAGCAAATATATGGAAAAAAATGGAATCAGATTCCATTTTTTTCCAGTAGTGGTTCAGAAATGTCTTTACAAGTGCATTGCCAAAATCTTTGCTCCGCTACCTTGTAAGTACAATATAATCCTGCAAAAGCGTTTTAAGAAAAGTGAGTTTTTTTTCAGGCACCTCAGCCAGTTTTAATTCATGTGCTGCTTTAGTTGCCAGTTCACGCACCAATTGTTTGTGTGGTTCATTCGGATATTTCTGTACCCTGCTGATAGCATTTTTAATCAGGATCATATCTTCATCTGTAAATTTGGAAACACCCAGATAAGTAGGCTCGTGTTTGGAGCGGTCCATAATGCTGAGAATATCTTTAATCGTATAAACCTGTTCAGGTTTGATTTTTTACCATCACTGTCTGAGCAAGAATGTCACCCAAACGTTGTCCTTTTTCAGAACTTGCAATGAAAATGGCCGCAACAGAACCGGCAGAAATCCAGAAATCAATAATCCGGAAAGCCCAGCGCATGGTATAATCTGAAAGTGTAGCATTTTCGCCGTTTAGTTTAACAACACGAATTCCCATTGCAAGTTTTCCAACCGTTTGACCTTTGAGCAGATACTCAAATAAAACACTGTAGAAAAATAACGGAAGCATCAGTGCATAAAAAACAATAGTGAACAAATTCAATGACCAGGCATTAAGCCCCATAGAAATACTGAGAAACAAAATGATCAGAAAATACGCTCCCATAATCAGTAAATCCAAAAAGGCTGCCACCCCTCTGTTCATGACAGAAGCGGTTTCATATTCAATGGAAATATTATGTGATGTTAAAACGTCAACTGTTTTCATGGTTCATCCAACTGAACGAAAATACAAAAACTTAGGCAAGTTCAGATATCTGATCAAATCAGAAAGTCAGCCAATTCATGGTTTAATGGAATAATACACATCAAATCACTTAATAAGTAAGCATTTATTTGGGTTGATACGATAGAATAATTAATTTTGGCAAAAAATTTTTTTACATGGTACGTGCTGAATCAAATGCAAAGATTGACAAACTGATTGCTCAGGTTGAAAAAGAATTTAATGTAGAAGCTATTGCAACTGCGTTAATGAATTTACGTGAAGACGCTTTGAAAGATGAAGACCCGCTTTTGGCTAAAACATTCCGTCTGGCAGCAGAATACATCCGTGAAAACGAATGTTTTGATCACACGGTAGAAAAAGAAGAAAATGAAGAAGGAGAAGAATTTTTACTGGAGCCTGGTACTGACAATGAAAACCTGATCTATCTGCTTCAGCTGATTAAAAAATCTGAAAACAAATTCAACCGTGAAGAAATTAAGGAAATGCGTACCTTTCTTAAATTGAAACTTTATTAATTAGAAACATCCACATTATACTGTAACCCGTTTCTGCCAGGTCAGGGACGGGTTTTTTATTTGCAAAGGATTTCCAAAAACTGTTTAATCAAAGCAGTACGCAGATGCTTATCTCAATCAAAGTATCAACACTAAAATACCGCAAAAAAAATGAGGCAACCTGTGCCTCATTTCTAAATTTATCAGATAACCGAATTAATTATGCCGGTTGTTTTTCAATTTGTTTAGCTGAACGGATGGTTTTAACCATGTCTTCAATGATTGGTCTGAAGTTACCGTCTTCCTGTGATCTCAGCACGTATGTATATCCGTCAACTTCTGTTTCACCATAACAGTGATACGTTGTTTTTCCACCCTGTCCTTCATGAAGATCACGTTTGTACATAATCACTTTTGGTTCATCAATGATGTATTCGATCACAAAGATTTTTCCAAGACCGTCAAGACGTTTTTTCTCTTCAGCCACTTTGTTTTTTTCTTTTCCGAAATCTTCAATAATCAGGTGAAACTGGTTTCCAATCTTCACATCCCACAAATAATCTCCGTCAAAATGCTCAACAGTAGGCTCAATAGATGCTCCGGTTGAAGAAGCAACATTTGGCAGCATGATCTGCATATTCAATCCCTGATCAGCAAGAGTCAGCTCATCCATATCACTGAAGTCAACCGTGCTGGTGTCTGTTCCTTCTGTGGTTTCTGTACTTTCACCACCGCCACAGGCAGTCAGCATTAACACAGCGAATGAAGCAAAAAAGAATACTTTTTTAATTTGAACGACTTTGATAATTAGTGCTTTGCAAATACCCAATTCCTGAGAATTGTGATGCAAAGTAAGCAAAAAAATATTGTTTAAGGAAAAATTAAACAAAAAACTCGTCTGAATTGTTTTGGTGATTTCAGATTGCTTTAACGTTTAAACCCTTGCAGTTAAAGGTTTCTGCCGGCAATAAAACGAAACATTTTGATTTGCATTACCTTTACACACTATTCACTTTACTTATGCCAGTATCCGTTTGCCGTATTGCTCATTTCAACGCCGCACACCGTTTGCACAACCCTTCACTGAGCCAACAGGAAAATTCACAGCTTTTTGGCAAATGCAATAATCCAAACTATCACGGACACAACTACAAACTGGAGGTATGGGTAACTGGTGATATCAATCCAAAAACCGGTTATGTGGTTGATCTGAAAATCCTGAAAGAACTGATTGAACAGGAAATTGAAAACCGTTTTGATCACAAAAACCTCAACCTGGACACCGAAGAATTTAAAAACCTGAACCCAACGGCTGAAAATATCTGTGTCATTTGCTGGAAACTGCTGCGTGTAAAACTCGATTCTTCTCTAACACTTAAAATACGTTTGTACGAAACGGAACGTAATATTGTAGAGTTTGAAGGCGAATAAAAGTGCATGATAAAAAAGCTTGAAATAGGAATTCAGTGTGTGCTGATCTGTGGAACTTTTCAGGCTTTCTCCCAAAACTACATCACTAATCCCGGCTTTGAAGGGAAAGATGGAATAGAGGTAATTCCGGCCGACTGGTTTGCAGGCTGCGGGGTAATGAATACACCGGATACACAACCGGGATGGTGGAATGTGGAGAACAAACCGGCAGAAGGAAAATCTTACATTGATCTTTTGTATAAAGAAGACGGCACAACCGAATCAGTTTATCAGAAACTGCAAACACCTCTGGATTCAGGTGCGTGTTACAAAATAGAAATTTATCTTTCACAGGCCTGTCAGGACAGTATCTCCGGACTATATCCGTATGATCTCAATCATCCGGGAGATCTTACCATCAGAGGTTCTGAAACATTTGGCTGCGCAACCGGACAAACCTGTGCTTTTTTTGAAACAGTTTCTAATTGCCAATGGAAAAAATACACCGCCGTTTTTCACGCCAGTGAAACCATCAATTACATCTATCTGGAATTTAAAAAAGGAGACAATGATTTTAAAAACGGATCTGTGCTCATTGATGATTTCAAACTGGAAAATCTTTTTCCTTTTCCTGATCAGGTGACAGAAAGTGAATATGCCAGTACGGTTATGCTCTCAGCTTTGGTTGACGGAACAAATAATGAATGGTATTATCAGGGGACTCTTGTTGCCTCAGATACTTCTTCTATTACTGTTTTACTGAATCATAATCAAATCATCGAACTCAGTTATTACACAACAGACGGATGTCTGGTAAATGAAACATTTGTGCTTTATGTGAAACCTGAAGTACCAAATATTTTAACTGCCAATGATGAAGACAACATCAATAACATTTTTTTCATCAAGGGATTGATTGAAGAATGTTCACTTAGTATTTTAAACCGCTGGGGTGAAGTTGTTTTTCAGGATGATTTTTATGACAATAACTGGAGCCCTGAGAATTTAAATGATGGGGTTTATTTTTACTCGTTATATCTGAAAGAATCTGACAGAACGTTTCAGGGGTTTGTGACGATTTTGTAACTTCATTTTATCATCTTTACAAGCATTAACTATTCATTTTTTCCAAACGGACTAAAATGAATAGTTTAAGAATAGCATGCTTAAAATTCAAAGATCTCTGAACTTACAGTTGTCTTTATTCTTTTGTCTTGATATTTCGACAGAGCTCAGCACAAGTACAAAAGAATCAAAAAATCAAGGCCTGCAAAACATTCTGGCGTCAATACTCACAAATTGTAAGTGCGGACGGGTGATCTGCTTCGCAGCTTCCCGTCCTTACTAACAATTCGCTTCGTCTTTCCTTGTCATGTTTTGATGGCCGGGCAAACGCTTCGCAAAAAATCTAACCTTATTCAAAAATGGATAGTCTAAGAAAAAAGTATACGAATCATATTTCACAATCGTCATGCGTTGTGTTTCAACGTCTCTGGAAATAATGGCTTTGAGGTAACCTGATTCTGAATCATACACAAACTGAAATTCTGTTTTGTAGACATCGTTTTCATAAAATTTCATGGCGTAAATATTGCCTGATTCGTCATACTCATACTGATAACTGGTGCTGTAATTTTCCATGACAGATGAGGTTGCTTTTTTTTCAATCAGTTGTCCGTTTTCATTGTAGAAAACTTCAAGCACTGATTTGCCTGATCCGCTTTTCTGATAAGCTTCCTGTCTGATTAATCTGTTCTTGTCATCAAAATAAAAAAACTCTTCACGGTAAATTGTTCCGCTGTTATTGAGGTAATTTTTTTTGTAGGAATCTGTTCCCAGTTCCACATACTCATATTTTTCTGTACGCTGTAAAAAAGACTCATCCGGTACGTGCAGGTATTTATCCTGACCGGTGTTTGACTGAATGCGTACCTCTTTCGAAATAAGTCTGTTTTGTGAATCATACCGGTAATGACAGGATTCAAATCCAAATTTATCTGCCGTTCTTTTTATGATCAGATTACTCCGTTCATCATACACATACAACGTAAAAATGGTATCATTCAAAACTGTTTTATACTCAAAAGTGAGTTCACCAAATTTGTTGAATTTATAATACGTGGCGTGATTGGTTTCTCTGAGTACATCATGATCTGCCTTGGAAAGAATACTGCCTTTGATGGTGTGAATCTGATGCGTACGCATATAGGCTCTTTCAAATTCAGGTGTTCCTTCAAATACCCCAAATGAAGATTATTCAGCATCTGTGAAAAACAGAAAACGGAACAGCAGGAAACCAAAAAAGTAAGTATCACTTTCATTCAATCTGCAAAAGACCGTAAAATGTCCTTCAAATAACATGCCGGCAATAAGAATTAACTAACATCAGATTGCGGAAAATGTGATGGTTTCAGAATGTCTGACCGCATTTACAGATAAATTGTAAATTTGAATCATGATACAGTTTAAATACCTGCTGAGCCTTGTTGCCTTATTGATAGTGTCTTTCACATTTGCAGAAGGTCAGTCTAAATACAAAACAAAATACGTGGTTGTATTTGTAATGGACGGTCCGCGGTGGACAGAAACCTGGGGAGATACCTCACATAAACACATTCCGCACATGGCCAATGACATGGCGCCGCTTGGTATTGTTAATGTCAACTTCAGAAATAATGGTCCAACATATACAAACGCCGGACATACTGCAATCACAACAGGCATTTATCAGAACATCAAAAATAACGGATTGGAATTTCCAAAACATCCGGGTATGTTTCAGTACTGGCTCAAGGCAACTGCAAAAGCAAAAAATGCTGCATATGTCATAGCAAGTAAAGACAAACTGGCAATACTGACTGATTGCCGTGATAAAAATGGAAAGGCAAATACCGCCCTTATTCTGATTGCGGTGTTGACGGAATTTATTCAGGATACCGCTCTGATCTCACAACATACAATAATTCAAAACGCATTTTAGAAACTGAACATCCTGAACTGGTGCTGATCAATTTTCAGCAGCCTGATTCATGGGGACACGGAAATAACTGGGATAAATATCTGGAAGGAACAAAACTCACTGATAACTACATTTATCTGCTTTTTGAATTACTGCGTGCCAATGAATTTTACAAAGATCAGACAACTGTTTTTGTAACCAATGATCACGGCAGACATCTGGATGGTCATAAAGATGGTTTTGTTTCACACGGTGATAACTGTGAAGGATGCAGACACATCAACTTCTATGCATACGGACCCGACTTCAAAGAAAATGCAATTATTGATACTCCGGCAGAACTGATTGATATTCCTGTTACAATAGGTGAACTGATGGGCTTTACCATGGAAGGAAGTGAAGGAAGGGTGATGACAGAATTGTTCAAATAATTATCTCACGTTTAACTCAAACGTTTTCACAGCAATAATAAATTCTTAATTTCTTTAACTGGTATTCTGAAACTCACTGTTTTCAAAGCCTTCAGGTCAATTTAATTTTAAGTGATTCAGGTCAGGAATACAAAGATTAAATACCTATATTTGCCATTCTTAAAAAAAACCGAAGCATGGGAGACGTAAGATATTCAGACAAAGATCTGGCAATGTTTAAAAAAATCATTGAAGAGAAACTTGTTGAAGCAAAAGAAGATCTTGCCTTGTTGAAAGGGCAGCTGGATCACAGTGATGATCATGGCACAGATGATACAGGACGTTCATTCAATATGATGGAAGACGGATCAGAAACCATGTCACGTGAAGAGATGGCGCAGCTTGCCTCACGTCAGGAAAAATTCATTCAGAATCTGCAAAACGCATTGATTCGTATTGAAAATAAAACGTATGGTATTTGCCGTGCTACAGGCAAACTCATCAGCAAAGAAAGACTGAAACTGGTGCCGCATGCAACGCTGAGCATTGATGCAAAAAACGCTCAAGGTTAATTCTGAAACTGCTTACTAAAGACGCAAACTCCTGAAAGACGTCTGGAAAATCATAGTACGATTTAAAATTTTACTGATCATAATTGCTATTCTGGTAATTGATCAGCTGGTCAAATTCTGGGTAAAAGGAAACATGTATCCGCATGAAACCATTCCGGTAGTTGACGGATTTTTTCAGATGTATTATATTGAAAACCGGGGCATGGCCTTTGGTACAACTCTGGGTGCCGGTGCAGGTCCAAAATACCTGCTTTCCATTTTCAGACTGATAGCCATTATTGCCATTGCGTATTATCTGATTAAAAATATCCGTGAAAACAAATCACACCCCGGATTGATTTTTTGTATGGCTTTGATTTTTGCAGGCGCTACCGGAAATTTAATTGACGGCATGTTCTACGATTATATTTTTGATATTGATCCAAACATTGCCTGGAATTATGCCATAGATGGAAATGATAATTTTGTCATGGATGAGTTTGGCAGTCCGGTGATCAGACCAAATGGTTTTCTGTTGGGCAGCGTTGTAGATATGTTTCAATTCACTGTAAAATGGCCGCTATGGATGCCCTTTGGTTTAGGTGGTACTGAAATTTTTGGCGCCATCTGGAACATTGCAGACTCCGCCATTTCTTTTGGTGTGCTGATGATTATTTTCAGATACCGCACATTCTTTAAAAAGCCTGAGGTGGTTCAGGAAAATGTTCCGGCGGAGGAACAGAGCAAAGAAATTTCAGCATAAGATTGAATCAATTTCAATCAGCAGGTTGATTCCCGTTTTCAAAAACAAAAATCTTGAAAATTCCCAACTGCGCAAGATGGATATCCTGCGCCAAACCACAATTTTTCGGATATTTATCCGAACGCACAAAGCATCGCATAATGAATGATCAAGCTAACAGTTACTACAATTAAATATAGTGTTCTTTTCTGAAATAACTTTACGTCAGGCGATGAATATCGCCATACAGTTAGATTCATGCAGGATGAATATCCTGCGCAGCTGAGACGTTGTCTTTTTTACAAGAAATAAACATTAAAAACAAAATCAGTATCATTATAAATTTTCTCACTGCTTTACAAAATAACTGGTATAATTTTCACATGCATCCTCTGGGTCAGGATAGGGAAAGTTTCGTATTACAACTAAGCTGTCCTCTGAAACACAACCTTGCAATACATTGTTTACATTATTATCCAAATTTATATTAAAATACTTGTACCCCTGCAAACTGCAAACATTAGGTTTATCAAACGATGTAAATATAATTCTATAGGTCGCTATTTCTTGGCCCGCCTCAATATAAGTAACCTTGCCGTTTTTATAGACTGTAATCGAAAACGATGTTTGTTCACTACTCGGAGTCAATTGGCTTTCTATTGAAGGCGGATTGCAAAGGGAATATATTTTTTCTGTTTTATACCATTCCCAAGTTCCAATTAATATTTCTTTATCTCCTTCCAATTTATCTTTTTTGCAACTGAAAAAGACAAAAATCAACACACTTAATTTTGCCATTCTCAAAATCATAGCTTAATAATTTTTTGCGTGAACATAGTCCTATTTGTCTCTACTCATTAATGCTTCACAAAATAGTTACTATAAAAACTACAGCCGTCAGAATAAAATGGAAATCCAATATCAATCATCAAAGTATCATTACTAATGCACCCTTGTATACCGCCCTCAGGGTCCGTCCCTTGATTGTTATCTAAGTTGATTGCAAAGGCTTTATATCCAGTAAAACAATAATATTGGAAATCAAAATCCTGAAATACAACTCTAAATTCATTTACTTTAGTATCATTCTTGAAGAACAACACCTTTCCTTTTTTTTCAAAAGAAATAGAATATTCGCAGTTTTCAGTTGTTGGGTTAAGCACTACGCTGTAAGTCATATTTTGACAAATTCCTAATGTAGCATCTGTATAAATCCAATCCCAGTCCCCAATGAATATTTCCTTTTCATCTTTCAATTTATCCCTTTTGCAGCTTACAGAAAAAAGAGCAAACATTAAAAATAACACGGACCCTATTTTCATACCTTAATTATTTTAGTTACTACTTTCTTTTTGAGAGTATTTTCAAGTGCAAAATAATAAGTGCCAGATTCAAAACCACTCAAGTCAACAACGAAATTCTTGTCTCCTAATATTCCAGAGATGAGAATATCACCCTTATCTGACAAAAGATACCATTGATAAATTTCAATACTATTTGACTCAACAGAAATATTCAAGATATCAGATGCAGGATTTGGAGATACATGAATAATCAAATCATTATTTTGTTCTAACGTATTATCCCAAACTGTTGGTTTGATATATTTTACTGTTGTATCAGCAATCAAATTTTGACAAATAATTTTATCAGAGACTGAGGAATCTTTCTCAGTCATTTTCAATGAACCACCTGCTGGATGAACAGTAAAAAATAAAATAGGAGATGTTTCATTACCGGTCAATATATCTGGGAATGATAAATCTAAATGTTCAAAAATACCCGAAGAATATTCTTGCTGCATTAAAAAATCACCGGTTAATGCATTAAACCATTCAACATGATATTGTTTTAAAAAACCCATGTTACTTAATTCTACATTAACGCCAGTGCTTATAAAATTTTCATCGTTCTTATATTGCACAGCAGTATTCAATGAATCTTTACACAAAGAGCCAGCGGGAGACTGGGTATAATAATTATATGTACGGTTTGAAATTGCACCCACCGCTTTGCGCTGATTATTTCCATCCTCTTCTGAAAACAAATAAAGCATTTCAACCATGTTGTCTTCGTATGTTTGTGGATCACCGACCTGCCAGTTCTCTTCATCCAATTTTATTCCAGACATCAATTCATTAACTGGACCCATATGATGCCAGTATTGCTCTTGCCCGGGGAACTGCCATTCCCAATTCATTGCCGCGCCAGCTGTGCCTGTGAATGGCGTTAATATCAATGTTTTTATAAATCAGAACCCTGATCACAAGTAGGCGTATCATCTCCGGGCCAAATTCACTGAACATAAAGGTTTTCCAATGGCACTTTGGTGCAACCGAATCCACATAATTACTCCATTTATTAATAGCTCTTCCCTAATTGTTGTACGTGTTGACATCAACAAATTCTGAATAATAAGAAAGATCACCGTTTTCAAAATCCGGAGGCCTGAATAACTCACTGCAAGCGGATGATTGCTGTGCTGCAAAGAATCTTTGATATAACGGCACATTTCATTTTGCCAGATATAAATTTGTTGTACATAACCGGGATAATTTTGTTTATAAGGCTCAAATTTATCAGCCTCAATATTATAACAGCCCATTACGGGGTTTCCATATATATCATCTTCACCGGTAGGCAACAATTCCTTTGGTAGATAAACAGATGTATGCTGCGCAGGATATCCATCCTGCGCCAAACCACAATTTTTCGGATATTTATCCGAACGCACAAACATCCACATAATGAATGATCAAGCTAACAATTACTACAATTAAATATAGCTTCTTTTCTGAAATAACTTTACGTCAGGCGATGAATATCGCCATTTAGGTAGATTCACGCAGGATGGATATCCTTCGCAGCGGGGTTTAGAGGCATCAACGGTTAGATAATTTTCTTATTTGCCCCAAAAATTTTTATAGTCACTACAAGGAGAGTCAATACTTTCAAATGGCTCATCATAGGTAAAGAGTGAATCATTGCTTACGATACCCGCAAATATCTGTTCATTACTGTTGTCTCGATGTATGATAAAATGGAATATAGGATCGCTAAATGGTCCGTTATCAGAAGGTTTAAAGTAATCAAATACAATCCTAAATTCAAATTTTTCAATATTATCCTCATAAAATTTTACTTTTCCCTTTTCAAAAAATTCCATCTGATAGGTCACATTTTCAGAAGCAGGATTTAATACTTCAGAATAACCGCCATTCTGCTGACATTTATCGTACTCATAAATTGTATATACCCAACTCCATTTACCAATTAGTATTTCCTTTTCGTCTTTCAGTTTATCTTTTTTACAACTAAAAAAAACAACAACCAGCAGGCTTAATTTTGCAAACCTCAAAATCATAATTTAATTATTTTTTGCGTGTATTTGTTCCCTACATTGTCTTTCAAAACAAAGTAATAGTTCCCTGTCTCAAAATGGCTTAAATCAATTGTAAAGCACTTGCTAATTATACTATTCTCTATAACAATATTTCCATTCTCAGACATTAAAAACCACGAGTATCTTTCAAGATTTTCGACAGTTACATTTATTGTGAGAATATCAGTTGCTGGATTTGGTGATACGTTAAAAATAATGTCTGGAACTACATTTTGTGAATGCCAGACTGTTGGATTGATTTCCTTCGCCGTTGAATCGATATCTAAATTAATAATGATTTTTTCTGTTTTGGTAGTATCTTGCTCACTCATTTTTAATGAACCCCCTGCCGGATGGACCGTAAAGAAAAAAATTGGAGAAATTGAATTGCCAGTCAAAGTATCTGGAAAAGACAATTCTAATTTGCCCAACAAAAAACTAGACGGGTATTCTTGCTGCACTATAAATTCGCCCGTTAAGGCATTGTACCATTCAACATGGTATTGTTTGTTACTCCCCATATTATCAAGAATAAGAGAGTTATCCAAATCCGAGTTTTGTACATTTAAGGCGAAGAATAAACAGGATTTAAAAGTATTTCTTCCGGTGGAGTTGAAGGATGACAGGGATCAACGGCGCTTTGTGTGTAATAATTGTAGCTACGGTTTGAAATTGCACCCACCGCTTTGCGCTGATTATTTCCATCCTCTTCTGAATACAAATAAAGCATTTCAACCATGTTGTCTTCGTATGTTTGTGGCTCACCCGCTTGCCAATTCTCCTCGTCCAATTTTATTCCAGACATCAATTCATTAACTGGACCCATGTGATGCCAGTACTGCTCTTGGCCGGGGTATTGCCATTCCCAATTCATTGCCGCGCCAGCTGTGCCTGTGAATGGCGTTAATATCAATGTTTTTATAAAATCAGAACCCTGATCACAAGTAGGCGTATCATCTCCCGGGCCAAATTCACTGAACATAAAAGGTTTTCCAATGGCACTTTGAATTGCAACCGAATCCACATAATTACTCCATTTATTAATAGCTCTTCCATAATTGTTGTATGTGTTGACATCAACAAATTCTGAATAATAAGAAAGATCACCGTTTTCAAAATCCGGAGGGCCTGAATAACTCACTGCAAGTGGATGATTGCTGTGCTGCAAAGAATCTTTGATATACCTGCACATTTCATTTTGCCAAACATAAATTTCCTGTACATAACCGGGATAATTCTGTTTATAGGGTGCGTAAATTTCTTCTTCTATTCTATAACAACCCATGACGGGGTTTCCATATATATCATCTTCACCGGTAGGCAACAATTCCTTTGGTAGATAAACAGATGTATTATTTACCTCACTCTGCAATTCAATAATAGCTATTTCATTAGAAAAACCATAACGGGCAATTAAATATCTCAATTTATACTTATAATATTTCATTGCCTCTGGATCTGAAAAGAAATCTTTAGGATCTTCAAGGTTCAATGCCGCCCTGTAACAATATCCCGAATCATTCTGCGCAACACAATCAGTTCCTGAATTGCCGGTATCATTAGTTGCGCACCAGTCCCATTGCATGGCTCCAAATGCATGCGATACATCAAAAATATTTTGCAATGCAAGATCGTAATGTATTCTCAACCCTTCCTGTTCTGCAATATTTAAAATATTATCCATTTCCCAGGCATGAATCATACGGTCAGAATAGTCATTCAATTTTTCAAATTCAATATCCGTTGACATTGGATTATTTATAATTCGAACATAATTAGCCCCGCTTGAAGACAAGGTATGTAATTGTTCCTCGTATGCTTCATAATCTGCAACAGGTGCACGAAACGCTGTATTAAATTCACAACAACCAATTTCCGGACGCGGATAACTTAAATTATGTCCTACTGGAAAAAATGGCTCATCTCCAATTTTAAAATATTTTCCGTTCTCCCCTACTTGCATAAAATCTTTATCTCCATTGTCTACACAATTAAACGTAAATTCTGAAGAAGTGTAAGTTCCAAATCCCTGAACATTTGCCGTTATTTTACAACGCCATAAACCTAAATAGCGTGGCGCAAATCTGATTCTGAAATCATACGCTGTTGGAATCATTGTCCAATCAGATGCTCCACGTTCAAACTCTTCAAAATAAAATCCATTGATTTTTTGCGGGCCATACCATCCAACCGGCAGCATCGGATTACTTCCATCATGATACCACCAGAATTCAGCATACAAATCAACCTTTTCCGGATTAAACGGATTCAAGTTTGGCAAGGTTTGCGGCGTAGCAGTAAAATTTTGAATCAACTGATCAATTTCATTTTCAAACTCAACACCCAATTCTAATTTTTCAAAAATACCAACCGTGCCCGGCGTGCTATTTGGATAGTACCATGCAATGTCCATTCCACTGTTGTCAATATATGCGTGAAACTGATGTGAAGCATCCGGATCAATAGTTGTATTCTGACCAAAAGAAATATACTCTCCTGCCTTTATAGAATAGTTTTCATATTGCAGAAAAGTCAGATTGCCATCTGTTTCAATACAATCAACCGCACTTATACCACTTCCTAAACTTGTGACATTGGATTGAGTCACAGTAATACACGGTATGGTTTGTGGAATAACTGTTTGCGCATTAACCTTGCCGCCAAAAATTAAAACACCGGAAAATAAAAAATACTTTTTCATACCAGATACTTTTATTTTGTTTCTGATTTTTTTAATTCCTGATTTTCCTGTTTTAATCTTGTAACTTCTGATTGCAGTTCTTCCATTTTCTGATTCATTTCAATCATGTACAAGGTAAGCTCTTCAATTTTTTGCATTTGCAAAGTATGCATCTCTGCAACGTTGATTCCATTCTCTTTAATTTCTTCTGAACTTGGAACACCCGGCAGACGATGATTCTCTTCTATAAATGCAGCAACCTGATTCAACTCAGGCAAGTCATATGATTCATCAAATACAAAATCAGCCCAGTTTGTAGCG
The DNA here is from genome assembly GCA_016719925.1 of Crocinitomicaceae bacterium. Lineage (GTDB taxonomy): Bacteria > Bacteroidota > Bacteroidia > Flavobacteriales_D > Crocinitomicaceae > JADJGJ01. The sequence goes on from JADJYC010000002.1 coordinate 391,201, forward strand.
TCTATTCGTAATTCACGGGTTCTTAACAAACCATTGTCTTCTACTTGTAGAATTTTTGTTCCGCCATTATCATAAATTACGACTGCGTGGCCGGTACCATTATTAATTGTCAGACTCGGAGCTGAAGCTACATTGTAGATTTGAACATTGCCATTATTAGAAATTGAAAATCTTACACTTTCAGCACCGCTTCCAATTTTTACTCCCAAATGAATCAATCTGTCAAAATCATTTTTTGCAAATCCGTTTATCACAGCACCCAAAGAACCAGTAGAATTACCGGATAAAAGTTTTTGGAAATACCCATTACCCTCAACGTGCAATTTATACATCGGATTGGCGGTGGAAATTCCTACATTGACCGGCGGACACTGAACAAATATTTTATTTAGCCCGCTTTGCCAATAAGGGTTTGGAATATTTTCTCCCGGCGGACAATAAATGGGCAAATTATCCGGTATTGCGCTCAAACCATGTAAACTTACTTTCATAACATTTCCGTTTGGATGCAGCAACAAAACTTTTAATGCGGTATCATCTAACGTTGTAAGTGCAATATTATTCAACTTGACATTTCCGTTCAGTTTTGATGTTCCGTCAACTCTCAGTTCGCCATCTATTCTTACATCTGTATTGATGCGTGCACTCCCCTGAACTTTGATATCCTGTTTGAATTTAGCTTCAAGATCCACTATCAGTTTTTCTTTTGCATAAAGCCGTTAATTAACAATCAAGAAATCATTTATAACTGTTGGGTTTTGAGAAAAAACAGAAAATGACATCAGAAATAAAATTCCAAAAAAAATTAATTTCAGCGCTCTAAACGCAAAATGGGGGGTAAAAAGCAATGGCATAAGTTCAAGAAATTGAGTTAATTATACCAATTACAGAAAAATAAATGAGATGTGCAAATATTATTCTCCCAACACTACATTTTAAATTCAATCTAAATACTAATTCCCGTTTTCAAAAACAAAAATCTTGAAAATTTCAGCATACTCATAACTCTCTTTCAAATTCAAATCACGGTTCAAATAATCATAAATACCATTGCCCGGACTCGAAAATTCAGCACCGGCATCCAGATAAATGATGTGTTGCGCTGCATTTGGATCAATCTCTGCCGAACTGTTTATTCCCATGATTCCATGCTTTAGTAATTCTTTATTTAATGCACCGGTTGGATCAGTCAAATTAATATTTTGAAAATATTTTATATCCTCATAATAGGCGTAGTTAAAGACAAATGACTGAGGACAAAAATAAATTCTGGTTTCAGGTTTTTTTAAATCATTGATTTTGGCAATGGTCTCCTCCACATGTCTTTTATTATCCAGATTTGGTTTGCAGGTAATTGCAAATAACAGCACAATAACTGTTTGCAGAGCCACTGCTATTTTTTTATTCTGAAAAATGAAATTAGCTGAAAAAGCAATAAGCATGTACAGCGGAACCGTCAGATAAATCAGATAACGGTCTACAAACATGGGTATCCAAAATGAAAGTATAAACATGAGAAAAAACGGTACAAAAAACCAAACCAGAATAATCTTGTGCTGAACGGAAACAATCACTCTGCTGCGTCTGACAAAAAATAAAATCAAAGCAGAAAACAGCAACACCAAACAACTAACAGTAACCGCCGGTGCGTTGGTAAAACGCCTGAGCATTTCATAAATTTCATTCAAATTGTTTGGTGCCTGAACCCATGTCCCTTCTGATGCAGAATCCAGAAACCGGTTCAGCACAACCGTCACCAAAGGCAAATAAAAAAGAACCAGAACAGCCAAATGCAAAAGGTATTTTTTCCATAAAGTTTTCCAGAGTGAACTTATTGAAATCAATGTCAGCAGTTGAATGAAGAGAATAAAAAAGCCGAAGTAATGCGCGTAAATCAGTACGGTATTAAACAGAATTAGTAAAATGAGATTCCTGTTACTGAAAATCTGTTTTGAACAAACATCTAAAAAAACATACATGGACGCAGCTGCCATCATTCCAAAAAAAGCATACACCCTGGCCTCATGCGCAAAAAATACCTGGTAGTTGGAAAATGAGAACAGTAGTGCTGCAGTTATTGCAACTGGCAAACTGAAGTGTCTCCTGCCCGTGAGAAAAACAATCACTGCTGTAACACTGCTGAAAATCAAAGATGGAAAGCGCACTGAAAACTCACTCAAACCAAATAGTTTAGTCCAGTAGTGAAGCATAATTTCATAAAGCGGCGGATTATTTCCTTCAGAAAGTAAATCAACAATCTGACCAATCTCTAACTGCGAATGAAATACACTGAACGGCTCATCCCATCCAAGTGAGTTTGCTGACAAATAAATTCCCTTCAGAATAAAATTCAGGACCAGAATTGCAACAACGAGACCTGCAGTCTTAAGGTTCTCTGATTTCATAATTTATTTAAAGGCGTTAAGATAATTGTTATGATCTTACGTTTACGCATATAATATGTTTTTGAATGATTGTGCTGTAACCTTTTTCTGATTCTGAATTATCTTCTAAAATCACTGTGCTATGGAAAGAGGAGTTGTATTGGGGATTTTATTGTTTGTATCAGGCAATGCCCTGTCTAATCATGTCATTTTTGAACATGGAAAAAATTCCGGCAGCAATTTCAACGGCTGGAAAATTGAACCTTACCGTTGTTTTACCTATGTCAATTTTACAGAAGAATCCGTTTCATTTTTTGTAGAAAACGGCGGTGATTATTCACTTGAACTTTCCAGAAAAGTTGAACACCTGAGAAGGTACTCGAAATACAATCTTCAGATTGAGTTTGATCAGTTGATTAACTGTCAGCTGAACAGCATTTCATTTTATATTTCTGAAGATCAAAAAACCTGGAGACCGGTTGACCTGAATGGTGATTTTGTACACGACCCGGCACTGGATGACATGGCAGACGGATACATAAAAATTGTTGCAGATATGAGTTTTCAGAAAGACGGCTTTGTTGAATGTTCCTATATCAAATTAGAAGGTGAAGAGCCATTGGCGATTATTGATCCAACTGAAATCACAGAAGAAAAACAGAAAGAATTTTTCATCTTTTGTTTTAACGGAAGTATAAATGTAGAAACTAAAAATGAAAATCCGTTTGAAGTGGTTTTTACCAATCTTTCTGGCCAAATGGTTTATCAGCATTCAGCTTTGGGAAGTTTGAGAATAGAGCCTGAATTACCGGCGGGAGTTTATGTGGTTTCAGTTGTTCAGAATAATCAGATTGTGGAGAATAAGAAGGTTGTTTTCTAAAGGAGTCAGCCTCATAAACTTATCAACTCAAAAAATCCTAATAGTCTAAAAATCCTAAAAACCGAAAGGTCTAAAAACCTAAAATCTATTCTTGATAAAACAACACCAACTCATCAACTTATCAACTAAAAAGTCTAAAAATCCTAAAAACCGAAAGGTCTAAAAGCCTAAAATCTATTCTTGATAAAACAACACCAACTTATCAACTTATCAACTAAAAAATCAAAAATCCTAAAAAACCGAAAGGTCTAAAAGCCTAAAATCTATTCTTGATAAAACAACACCAACTCATCAACTAAAAGTCTAAAAATCCTAAAAACCGAAAGGTCTAAAAACCTAAAATCTATTCTTGATAAAACAACACCAACTCATCAACTTATCAACTAAAAACTCAAAAAAACATCGGCAATAAACAATTCAACAACCTCAACGCTTGTCCTTAGGCCTAATTACTGAAGAATAAATGGATTACCATGACTGCCAATCAATCGCGGAGGAAAAACACAAAGATTCAGCATTAATTCATGCGTACCTTTTCCGTAGGTGTTTAATGCGTTTGTCATTATGTCAAAAGAGTAACCAATTTTAACCATACTTAGTTTTGTATTTCTGGAGGGAGAAAATGCATATCCAACATTCAACGCAACGGCATCCTGCAGTCGATAAGAAAATCCTCCCCAGACAAATGAATAATTATTCAGCCAGCGATCTGCCGTGGTGTTGAAATCAAAAATAGCAGTTGCACCGTCAGCCTTAATTAAAATACTTGGCTTTAAATCAATTTTGGAATCAGGCAAATGAAAATTATATCCTCCTGAAACATAATAATGCCTTGCAACCTGGTAGTTTATACTTTGTAAGGTTGCCGGAGATAAATGCGTGGTTGAAAAACCTACATAATACGGCTTATGCGTGCCGTACCAGTGCAAACCAAAATTCATATCTAAACCTGAACCTGATAATGGTGCGGGTAAATTAGGATCCATATATGTTTGCGGCGGAACCCAGTCAGGAGAAAATCCGACATTAATAATTCCTGCACCAAAGCCTGCACTTAAAACCCCTGCACTGGTTCCAAAATGATAGGCCCCGTTTAAAAGCAATGTATTATTTCTTTGAAATCCGATTGCATCATTCGTAAATGAAATTCCGAGACCTAAATTTTGCTGTGGAAAATTTCCCTGAACATTTACTAAAGTAGAATTGGGTGCTCGTTCAACACGATCCCATTGATTTCTGTAAATGATGGTTGCGCAGTACCCGTTAAAACCAGTTGCAGCAGGATTGTACGACATTTTATCATACATATAATGCGTGAATTGTTTGTCTTGCTGCGCTTGTGTTAAACTAACAGCAAGCAGATAAATCAGAACAGATAAACTTCTTTTCATAAACTATTTTTTTTCTCAGATAGTTTATGTCCAGAATTTAAAATGGTAACCTGAAATTTAAAATTGCTGGTAAAAAGTGAAGTGCCGCCTGGGAGGTTTTTTGTCTTTAGTCAGAGTTAACTTATCAACTCAAAAAATCCTAAAAGTCTAAAAATTTTAAAGGGTTAAAATGAATGGCGTACCTGGCGTCTTTGCGTGAAATAAAATCGGAAATCAGAAATCGCAAGTCGCCACATGGCGGCCCCTTTGGGGTTAACCGGACATAGTTTTTGAGTCAGGAGCCTTTAGTCATAACTTAATGCCATCGGCGAAGGCTGAGGTTCTCGAAGCCGAAGCAAACCTATCAACTAAAAACTCAAAGAAACCCCAACTCAAGCTGCGCCTCTTCACTCATCATATCTTTTGTCCATGGCGGATCAAAAACAATATTGACTTTACATTCAGAAACAAGCGGAAGACTTTCAATTTTTGATTTAACATCAACTGGCAGAGACTCGGCAACCGGACAATTAGGTGACGTTAATGTCATATCAATTTCTACAAAACCAGTTTCTTTGATTTTGACTTCATAAATTAATCCCAGCTCAAAAATATCCACCGGTATTTCCGGATCGTAAATTTCTTTCAGGGCAGCAATGATATCTGCTTCCAGCGCTTTTTTTGCCTCCTTATCCATATTCTGATCTCCTGTTAGAATCATGACTTCATTTTTAAAGCAAGTGCATCCAGTTTCATTTGTTTTACCATGGCAAGCAAACCATTTGAACGGGTTGGTGAAAGATGCTCCTGCAAACCAATTTCTTTAATAAACCGCAAATCTGAATTCAGAATATCATCTGGTTTTTCATCTGATAAAACCTGAATGAGCAGAGCAATCAAACCCTTTGTAATAATTGCGTCTGCATCTGCTGAGTAAATAATGTGATCGTTTTTTTTCTCAGTATGCAGCCATACTGTTGACTGACATCCTTTGATTACGTTTTCCGGTTTTTTATACTGATCATCTAATGGTGGCAAATCTTTTCCCAATTCAATGATGTATTCATATTTTTCCATCCAGTCAGAATAAACTGAGAAATCATCAATAACTGATTGTTCTTTTTCTGCCAGTGTCATTTTATCTCAACATATTTACAGCCCTGTTCAAAGCAATAATAAAGTAATCAATTTCTTCGCGCGTATTATAGAAACTGAAAGACGCCCTGATTGTTCCGGGAATACCAAAAAAATCCATTACAGGCTGTGCGCAATGATGACCAGTGCGTACTGCAACGCCCTGCTGATTGAGCAGCGTACCAACGTCATATGGGTGTGTCCCTTCAATTAAAAAAGACAAAATACTGCTCTTGTTTTTTGCCTCTCCGTAGATAACCGCACCCGGAATTTTTTTTCAATTTCTCAGTTGCATATTCCAGCAACTCATGTTCGTATTCTTCTATTTCTTTCAGATCAAATTGTGACAACCATTCAATGGCTTTACCCAAAACAATTCCTCCCGCAATATTTGGAGTACCCGCTTCAAATTTATGCGGCAGTTCATTGTATTCGGTTTTCTCCATGGTCACCGTTTTGATCATATCACCTCCACCCATATAAGGTGGCATTTTATTCAGCAGATTTTCTTTTGCGAATAAAATTCCGGTACCCGTTGGAGCAAAAACCTTGTGTCCTGAAAAAACCAGAAAATCACAATCCAGTTCCTGTACATTCAGTTTAAAATGCTGCAAAGATTGTGCGGCATCAATCAATACAACAGCTCCTTTCTGATGAGCTTTACCAATAATTTCTTTTATTGGATTGATGGTGCCCAGCGAATTTGAAACATGAGTAACAGCAACCAGTTTAGTTTTTGATGTGAGCAGATTATTCAGTTGATTTAAATCCAATTCACCGTTTTTCAGGACAGGAATAAATTTAACTATCAGATCTCTTTCTTCAGCAATCATTTGCCATGGAACAATGTTGGAATGATGTTCCATTTGTGTGATCACAATTTCATCTCCTTTTTGCAAAAGTTTTCCATAAGAAGATGCAACCAGATTTATTCCGGCTGTAGTACCTGAAGTAAAAATAATTTCATGACTGAATTTTGCACCCAGATAATTACGGATTATTTCCCGGGCATTTTCATATTTTTCTGTAGCCAGCTGACTCAGATGATGGACCCCGCGGTGAATATTTGCATTCTCAGTCTAATAAAAATTTCGTTCGGCCTCTATGACTGATAGTGGTTTTTGAGATGTTGCTCCATTATCAAAATAGATCAGCGGATTTTTTCCAATTCTGGTATTCAGAATCGGAAACTCATTTCGTATTTGATTTATATCTTTCAGAAAGCAATATTTTTACAAAGCTACTCAGTAGTAAGGGGATTTTCAACACTTATTTAGAATAATTCTACATAACTGATTTTCAAAAGAAATTCTATTATGTATCTTTCACACATATTCTGTTTTCATGATTTCAAAATTACCCGATACTGGTACAAGTATATTTACCGTCATGTCTGCCATGGCAAATGAATACGGTGCAATTAATTTATCACAGGGTTTTCCTGATTTTCCTATTGACCCGAATCTTGAAAATTCAGTGCTGCGGTCATTAAAAGCAGGACACGTTCAGTATGCGCCTATGGCCGGCAGACCGGATATCAGAGAGCAAATTTCAAAATTGATTTATGACAGATACAAACTTTCTGTACTTCCAGATTCAGAAATAACAATAACCGCCGGCGCAACTCAAGCCATTTTCACCGCAATTGCTGCTCTGGTTAATCCGGGAGATGAAGTCATCATGTTTGATCCTGCTTATGATTGTTATGATCCGTCTGTCAAAGTTTTTGGCGGCATTCCAATTCATTTAAAACTGAAACATCCGGATTATTCAATTGACTGGGATGAAGCAGAACAAAAAGTAAATGACAAAACAAGAATTATCATTACCAATAATCCACACAATCCATGCGGATCTGTATGGACAGAAAATGATCTGATCCGTTTGGAAAAAATTGTCAGCCGGTATAAAAATCTTTATGTCATTTCAGATGAGGTTTATGAATACATCCAGTTCAAAAAACAACATCACACCGTATTAAAAAACGAGTTATTAAGATCACGCAGTTTTGTCGTTTTCAGTTTTGGAAAAACCCTTCACGTCACCGGCTGGAAGTTGGGATATTGTATTGCTCCGGAAGCGCTCACAACAGAATTCAGAAAAGTTCATCAGTTCAATGTATTCTGTGTCAACAATACCATTCAGGCCGGTGTGGCTGATTATCTCTCCAGGTATGCGGACACAAAATCAATAGCAGATTTTTACCAAAAGAAAAGAGATCTGTTTTTGCAGGCAATTTCAAAATCAAAATTCAAACCACTGACTTGTGACGGCACTTATTTTTGTTTATTGGATTTTACATCCATCAGCAATGAACCGGATGTTGAATTTGCAAAACAACTGATTAAAGAAATCGGTGTTGCATCCATACCTGTTTCTGTTTTTTATAAAGATCAAACTGATAACCACGTTTTGCGTTTTTGTTTTGCCAAAAAAGATGAGACAATTATAAAAGCCACAGAAAAATTATGCAGCCTCAAAAATTGCCCTGATTCAAACCAATCAATTCTGGGAAAACAAAGAAGCCAACTTTGAGCACTTTGAAAAAACTCATTTTGCACAGATTGAACCAAATTCATGTGATCTGATTCTATTACCTGAAATGTTTAATACAGGATTCAGCATGAGTACAAATCTGTTTGCTGAAGAAATGACAGGAAAATCAGTTCAATGGCTTAAAAAATGGGCGCAATATTTTGATTGTCAGATTGGAGCTACACTCATGATAGAAGAACAAAACAACGTTTATAATCGTTTTGTAATAATTTCAAAAGACGGAATTGAGACGTATTATAATAAAAGACACCTTTTCAGAATGGCAGGTGAAAATGATCACTTTACTCCGGGATCTGATCGTGTTATTTATCATCTGAATGGCTGGAAAATTTTGCTTCAGGTTTGTTATGATTTGCGATTTCCGGTTTTTTCAAGAAACAAAGTAATTAATGGTCAGCCGGAATATGATGCGGTCGTCTATTTGGCCAACTGGCCTGAAAAAGATCGTTAGCTTGGTCAGCGCTACTAAAACGGGGCAATAGAAAATCAGACATATTGTATTGGTGTAAACCGTGTTGGAACGGACGGTAAAGAAATAACCTATTCAGGTGACTCTGCAGCCATTGATCCGTGGGGAAACGAGCTTTATATTGCTACAAAAAACAAAGAACAGGTGAAAATTTTAACCCTTGACTATACCGTTCTCACTCAAATAAGGTCGTTGTTCCCGGCCTTTATGGATGCGGATTAATAGTTAATTACCGTTCAATTGATAAAAGCACCCTTTTACTCAAACATTTATCTGCTTGTTTGGATAACATTAATTTTTACCTTACTTTTAGCACTTATAAATACTAAAATCAAGAAAAATGAAAAAGGTTTACTTATTAGGTGGTATCTTTTTTCTTGGTGCTGCAACATTTGCTCAGCAGACAAGTAAAAGCTACAACTTTCATGGTGCTCAACTGTCAAAATACAATTTTGAAAGTCACGAAGCACAACGCCCTGTTACAACTACTCAGAATCAGGATCGCGTATTAAACATTTTATGGACTGAAGATTTTGCCGGTTCAACAGCACTTACTACTGGTAACGGTACGTATACTGTAGGCGGTGCAAATGGTTCATATTGGACAATCGGGACTGCGGCTCACCCGCTTTCTTCTTTTGGATGGACCAATGCAATGAATGGCCGTCACTTAATGTGGGATTCTTACAATCCTAATGACAGCGAAACCAACTTTGCAACAACTGCAATTGCCGGTTACATTGAAACTCCGGTAATGGACCTAAGCGGTCAAACAAACGGTGCAATTGTAGAGTTTGTTACTGAATCTATGTATTGCTGCAACTATCAGGAAAAACCTTGGTATTTGCAAGTTTCAGAAAATGGAGGAACTACCTGGTCAACGGATATCGTAATTGATTTTGGAGTAGACAGAAACGTACCTACTGAAGATATTGCTCACCCAATGACTTATTCAGTAGACATTTCTAGCTATATCGCAACAACTCCGGGTAACGTTAAATTGCGTATCAAATGGCAAGGAACTGCTGCAGATGGAAATGGTCAGATGAATACTCACTATTTCTGGATGCTGGATGATATCTCTATCTATGAAACACCTGCTAATGAAGTACAAAACCAAAAAATGTGGTTAGAGGATATTTCTGCCTGGTTTGAGTATGGAGAAATTCCAACTTCTCAGGCTCCAACTTTAACTGTTCAAAATCTTGTAAAATCAATGGGGTCAAACAGCCCAACTGCATTTGGTCTTCAAGTAACTGTTTATGACGATGCTATGACACAAATTCATCAGTCAACTGGTGGTACATTAAGCAATCCTCCATTAACATTGGGTGATATTGATACAATCACATTTGCTACCACTTTCGATTTGGCAACGTTAGCTACAGGAACTTATTATGTAAGAACAGTAGTTGATTATACTGAAACAGATGAAGTAATGGAAAATGATACCCTTTGGAGATCATTCGATATCACTGACAATACTTTCAGCCACTTCAATTTTGAAATTCCTACGCAAGAGACTTATCAAGGCGGAACAGCTCAGGAAGAACATCAGGTAGGCGCATCTTTCCTGCTTTACGAAGATGCTGAATTACATGGGGTGGATATGTACATCTCTGATGGTACAACTACCAATCCAACTGATGAAACTGCTGAAATCGATTTCTATATTTACGAGTGGGATGGATCAGCTTATTCTTGGCTCGGTGGACCGTTTGTTTTCACTTTGGAAGCAGGAATGATTGGACAATACAATACATTCAATTTCCACCTTGGTGAAGATGGATATACTCCATTAACATTAACTGCTGGAGCAGAATATGTTGCGGTATTAGCCCTTGAAGGTGGGGAAGTAGTTTATTACGGTGCAAACTCTTTTGATGAAGATGCTTCAAGCCGTGTATACTTTGCTTCAGACGACACATGGTATCTAGCTGGTGACGAACCAATGTAAAGATTGAATTTCGACCAGTCATTGGCTATCGAAAACAATGAGAATTCAAACCTTGCTGTAGGACAAAACATTCCTAACCCTTTTGGTGCTAATTCTACTATTTATTATTCATTGACTGAAGCTGCTTATGTTACTGTTACTTTCACTGATGTGACTGGTAAAGTGGTTAAAACAATGACTCCTGGAAACATGACTGCTGGTTCACATTCATTAAACGTGGATGGATCAGACATGGCTGAAGGTGTTTATTTCTACACTTTCACAATTGGAGACAATAAAGTAACTAAACAAATGGTTGTTTCTAACAAATAATAGATCACCTTATTTTTTTAAGAGACCCTCCGGATAACCCGGGGGGTTTTTTATTGCACGAAATTTGATAACTTTCAGCTAAATAATTCTTTCAATGCGACCCCTTCTGATAATTGCAGCTGTATTTACAATTCAGGCATTTGGTATGACAGCCTGCGCCAAAGAAAACCAGAAACCAAATCCATACGCCGTGTATAAATTTCCAATGAAGCATAGTTTTATTGCCCTGTCACCTTTACCAGGCAGAGTTGACCTGGAAGCAGATACGAAAACAATTACCGCCAACGAAATAACTAGTGTAGTGACATTGGTATCCAACGAAGAATTAGAAAAATATAAAGTACCAACTTTGCTTGAAAAATACAGTCAGCATAATCTTCAATTACTTCACTCCCCTATTCCGGATTACGGTTTGCCAACACCAGAGCAGATGACGACAATTATTGTATGGGTTCACAAAAAAATCAAAGCAAAAGAAAATGTACTGATTCATTGTGTTGGCGGACTTGGCAGAAGCGGAACTGTGATGGCAGTTTACGCAAAAGCATATCTGGGTAAAACCGGTCAGGAAGCCATTGAATACGTAAGATCAATTCGCGGAGCTGACGCAATCGAAACAACAGAGCAGCAAAATTTTGTGATTTCCTGGTAGTTACTCCAGAGATTTTAACGAAGATAAATCCAAAAACTCAGTAAATGAAGCCAGATTTGCTTTGGCCTGAAGCTCCAGATATCGTTTTTCAAAAACCTCTTCATTAGGTGCTGAATTCAAATAATCCATGCGGTATTTATCAAAATTCTTCAGCGCCAGTTCTTCATCCTGACTTAACGGAATGTCTTCAAAATACTTATCACGTATATCATTGATCGATACCGGTAAGCCACTGAGGTCCTGTTTAGAAGAAGTTAAATTCATCGGGTACAAATCTATGGAATATTGACAGATGTTTAAACACCATTCGTCTAATTCTTCAACAGGGTTTTGTCGAATTTTTGCCCTGATTAAAATCATTGAACCTTTCTGAAGGATATTTGTACATTTAAACGAATCTAAACTCTAACGCATGAAACGCCTCATTCCGGCAGCCCTGGTTGTCTTCATTATTTCTCTCTTTGTTTTGTCTTCTTCAGCTGCTTCCAAAAGCGGAATGAACGGAACAGACCCAACCTATCAGTCGCAATGGACTAAAGTAGACTCTCTGGAACGCAAAGGCCTTTACCGCATGGCGCTGGAAGAAGTAGGAAAAATATTTGATGAAGCCAGTAAATCCGGCCATCACAATCAGGTTATCAAATCTGTTCTCTATGAGCTGAAATACAATTCCTATCTGGAAGAAGATGATTACGTTTTGGGCATTTACAGGCTGGATGAACTGGCAGCTAAAGCACCTTCACCATCCAAAGAAATTCTGCACTCACTCATTGCTGAAGTGTACTGGGGATATTACTCTTCTAACAGCTGGAAATTTGCTGACCGCACCAACGTAGTTGATGCAGATTTGAAAGATATCCGCACATGGGACCTGAAACGCATTGCTGAAAAAATCAGATACCATTATTTTCTGTCTTTAATGAATAAAGAAATTTCACAAAAAGCACTGATCAGTGACTACAATGAAATTGCATCTTATACATCTGAATCAAGTGAAATCAGACCAACACTTTTTGACTTTCTTGCTCACCGTGCGCTTGACTTCTTTAAAAACAATTCGTTTGCGCTGCCTGGTCCGGCTGAAACTTTTGTTATTGAAGACGAAAAATATTTTGGAAGCAATTCTACTTTCCTTTCTATTAATCCTGTAACTAATGATTCTCTGAATACGCAGTTTTTTGCTGTCCGGCTTTTGCAGGAATTAACGCGTTTTCATACAGAAGATAAAAACATGGCTGCATTGTTTGAAGTAGATCTTGAGCGCATGAAATATCTTCAATACAAATCTGTTCATCCGGATAAAGATGAGTTGTATTACAACTCCCTGCATGCACTCACAACTGCTTATGAAAAAGTACCGTACGTATCAGAGGCATGGTATGAAATTGCACTGATTCATTCACTGCGCGGAGATACCTATAACCATCTTGCAGACACGACAAAACGCTGGGATAAAAAAATAGCGGTTGAAATTTGTACCAAAATAGCTGAGCGATACAAAGACACGTATGGCGCCAATCAATGTCTTGCACTCAAATCTACCATTGAACAAAAAAACTTATACCTGCAGGGAGAAGAAGCCGTTGCTCCAAAAACATCTTCCAAATTTCAGGTGCAATACAAAAATCTGAATAAATTCTATTATAAAATTGCATCATACGACTACAAAAAATACAATAACAACAGAACCGATTACGATAAGTTCATCAAAGAACTTAGAACAATGAAACCATTATTTTCCAAAGAGGTTGATCTGACCAATCCCGGCGACTATCAGAATCACACAACGGAATTACTGATACCAGAACTTGAACCAGGATTCTATTTCATCATCATGGCATCCAATGAAGATTATTCTGACAATAAAAGTGCATTTGCATTTATGCCATTGTGGGTTACTGATATCACTTACCAGTCAAGATCCATGAATGAGAAATCACAAATCATGGTTTCAAACAGAACGACAGGTTTTCCAATGGCTGGAGCAAAAGTGAATGTTTCTTATCAGGAGTACAATTACAAACTGCGTTATTATGAAAACAAATCCATTGGAACATTTACGGCCGACGAAAATGGTATCATAGAATATCCGCATGCAGATGAATACAGAACGTATATGATTTCTGTTTCCCACAACGGACAGACCTACGCACCTAATCAGGGTATTTATGACTACAACTATTATTACTACAATAACTATAATGAGGATTACGTGACCTACTTTTTCACTGACAGAAAAATTTATCGTCCGGGACAAACAATTTACTATAAAGGGATTTGCGTCAAATATGATGACAAAGAGAGAAGTGTAATGAAAAACTGGGCTACGCTTGTCAGATTTTATGATGTAAACGGCCAATTAGTTGGTGAAAAAAGCGTAACAACAAATCAGTTCGGATCTTTTGAAGGAAGCTTCACAGCACCGTATGATGTGCTCACCGGTAACATGTCAATTTCCAATGATTACGGAAGTACCAGCTTCAGAGTAGAAGAATACAAACGTCCAAAATTCAGTGTTGAAATGAATCCGGTGGAAGGTGAAATAAAAGTAAATGAAAAGTCACCACAACAGGATTTGCCCAGGCCTATGCCGGTAACCGACTTGACGGAGCAAAAGTAAAATACCGCATCACCCGCTCAACCGGTTTCCATTGGTCATATTATTCTTACTGGTATTGGTGGAGACCTTATTATCAGCCAAAAGAAGTTGAACAAGGAGAATTAATTACGGATGATAACGGTGAGTTTAAAATTGAATTTACAGCATTGCCGGATAAATCAGTTGATCCAAAAGAACTTCCATTATTTACCTACACAGTGTATGTAGATGTCACAGACATCAATGGTGAGACCCATTCAACAAGCACCAGTTTTGTGGTAGGATATCAGAGTCTTCAGCTGAGCAATAATTTCAGTTCAGAAATGAATAATGAAGAAGATTATTTTCTGAGAATTTCAACTACCAATCTCAACGGACAAAAAGTTCCGGCAAACGGAAAAATTACAGTTACAAAACTTGAAACTCCGGACAGACCATACTACTCTTCTTTCTGGGGAAAATCAGATATGCAGTTGTGGTCAGAGAAAGAATTCCGGACCCTATTTCCGCATGAACAATTCAGCAATGAAAACGATATGTACCGGTGGAAAGACGAGAAGAAAGTATTTGAGTCTGGTTTTGATACAAAAGTAACTGACAGCATTGCTATTGGAAATTATAAAAAATGGGAACCCGGAGTTTACCGTTATGACGCTGTTTCAAAAGACAAAAACGGAATTGAAGTTAAAGATGTTGCCTATTTTACAGTTTATAATCCTAATGCAACAATTGCTCCTAAAAATGACGTGCTTTGGATTAAAAATGTTCAGCATACAGCAGAACCAGGCACTACTGTTGACATTCTTATCGGGTCAAAAGAAAAAGATCTTTCCGTTTACTATGATCTGGAAGTTGGAAATAAGGTTATTGAAAGCAACCGTTTTTCAATAACTAATGAGCAGAAAAAATTATCCTTTTTAGTGAAAGAAGAATACCGCGGAAATTTCACCGTGCATTTTACCGCCATTAAAAATAACCGGAGATTCTCACAGTCAATTACTATTAATGTTCCTTACACCAATAAAGAACTTGATCTTTCTTTTTCAACCTTCAGAAATAAACTGCTGCCAGGTGCTGAAGAAGAATGGACATTAACCATCCGCAATAAAAAAGGAGGTAAAGAAGCGGCAGAATTACTGGCAACGCTATATGATGCCAGTCTGGACGAACTCTATACACCAAATTCATTTTTCATGAATATCTGGCAGTACTATTATGGTTATGCGCAATGGGGAGAAGGATCCGGAATTAGATCAATCAGTGCGTACAACATCAATTATTACTGGAATGATTATGTCTATTATCCATACAGATATTTTCCTGCGTTGAATTATCACGGATTCAACTCCTATTATTATGGCAGGTACTATTATTACAACTACGCTGACGGAGATTATCTGGATGACGTAACTGTAACAGGCGGAGTCATGAAATCTGAAGACAAGGAAACTTCCGGTAAAGACCGTTCAAAAAACACAGAAGGTTATGCAGAGATGGCTTTGGAAGAATCAGAAAACGCACCAATGGCCAGCACAATCACAACAGTGAACAAGTCATCCGGTGAGCAACAAAATCAAAATGAAGTAGGTGGAAATTTCCGTGCAGACAATAATATGCCCGGAGGTGATGACGGAAAACGTGTTGATCTCAGCAATGTAAGTGCACGTTCTAATTTCAACGAAACAGCCTTTTTCTATCCTCAACTGACAACAGATTCAAACGGTGATGTAAAAATAAAATTCACCATTCCTGAGTCACTCACCAAATGGCGGTTTTTAGGTTTAGCTCACACGGCTGATTTAAAAACAGGCACAATTCAGGAAGATGTTGTAACGCAAAAAGACCTCATGGTGGTTCCTAATGTTCCGCGCTTTTTCAGAGAGGGAGATAAAATTACTTTATCAGCAAAAATCTCAAATATCTCTAAAGAAAATCTGGCCGGACGCGTTCAGCTTTCATTGATTGATCCGTTTACGGACGCAAGTTTAAACGACGCCTTCAAATTAAAAATTGACCAGCTTGATTTCAGTGCAGATGCCGGAAAAAGCACAGTAGTTTCATGGACACTTGAAGTGCCTTATGCTATAAGTGCCGTGAAATACAAAATTGTTGCAGCCGCAGGAAATTTTTCTGACGGTGAAGAAAATGCTGTACCGATTTTATCAAACCGTATGTTGGTGACTGAAGCTATGCCAATGCCTTTACGCGGTAATCAGAGCAAAACGTTCAAATTTGAAAAGCTCCTGAACAACAAAAGTAAAACGCTGAAACATCACCGATATACGCTTGAGTTTACATCTAATCCTGCCTGGTATGCCATTCAGGCAATGCCATATATGATGGAGTATCCGTATGAATGTGCTGAGCAAACTTTTACGCGTTACTATTCTAATGCCATAGCATCTCACATCATGAATTCCAATCCAAAAATCAAACAGGTAATTGATGCGTGGGGGAAAGAATCACCCGAAGCATTCTATTCAAATCTTCAGAAAAATGAAGAATTGAAATCTGTTATTTTAGAAGAGACCCCATGGGTACTTGATGCGCAAAATGAAGAACAAAGCAAACGAAATCTGGCCGTGCTTTTGGATATGAACAGAATGTCGAAAGAACTTGACAAAGCACTGACCAAAACAATCAAAACTCAATCAGCAAATGGTGGCTGGCCTTGGTTCCCGGGTATGCCTGAAAGCAGATATATCACACAGCACATCATCACCGGCATGGGTCATCTGGATCATCTTGGAATAAAAGATGTGAAAGAAAATCACAAAGTTTGGCAGATGGTGAAAAAAGGTGTTGATTATCTGGACGGAGAAATTGTGAGAGATTACAACTACGCTAAAAAATGGGATCCGGCTTATTTGGTTAATCAGCATATTGGATACACACAAATTCAATATTTATATGCGCGGTCATATTTCCCGCAGCTTGAATTAAACAAAGCGACAAAAGAAGCAGTTGATTATTACAAAGATCAGGCAGTAAAATTCTGGCTCAATTTTAACGTGTACGCAAAAGGAATGATTGCACTTGCAGCTCACCGTTTTGAAATGACTGAACTTGCAACAGACATTGTAAAATCACTGAAAGATAATGCTATCAGACATGAAGAGTTTGGTATGTACTGGAAAGAATATCAGGCAGGATGGTATTGGTATGAAGCACCAATTGAAACACAGGCACTGATGATAGAAATGTTTGATGAAGTAACCAATGACCAGGAAACTGTGGAGGAATTAAAAATCTGGCTGCTGAAACAAAAACAAACCACCAACTGGAAAACTACCAAACAAACAACAGAGGCAGTTTATGCATTGCTTTTGAAAGGTTCAGATTTGATTGCTGATGATGATCTGGTAGAAATAACCGTTGGCGGAAAACCAATTCAGTATGTAGAAAATCCATATGCATCTGACCCATATCAGGTAAAAGCGCAAGCCGGAACCGGTTATATTAAAACGGCATGGACAGGTGATCACATCAAAGAAAATATGGGAGAAATTTCTTTGAAAAAATCGACCAAAGGAATTGCATGGGGTGCTGCGTACTGGCAATATTTTGAAGATCTGGATAAAATCACATTTGCTGAAACACCATTGAGTTTGCAGAAACAACTATTCCTGGTAGAAGTAACCAATCAGGGAGAACAAATCAAACCGGTAAATGAAAATAATGTGCTGCATATCGGAGACAAAATCAGAGTGCGTATTGAACTGAGAACAGACCGCAATCTGGAATATGTTCACATGAAAGACATGCGCGCATCCGGTTTTGAACCAATCAATGTTTTATCACAGTATAAATATCAGGATGGTTTAGGATACTATGAAGCAACCAAAGATGCCGCAACAAATTTCTTCTTTGATTACATTCCAAAAGGAACGTATGTGTTTGAATATGATTTGCGTGTACAGCACAAAGGAAATTTCTCCAATGGAATTACAACGATACAGTGTATGTATGCGCCGGAGTTTACGTCGCATTCTGAGGGTATCAGGGTTGTGGTGGAGTGATAAACCGTTGAAACGGTTTTCCAAAATATCAATTCAACATAATAGAGAACGAATTAATTCTCTCTCTATTATGTATGAATACCGAACCAAAATGGTTTCAACCATTTAACATTCCGTAATTTTTGTTAAACATCGTTTTTATCAAATCCAAAAACGCGAACAATTTCATCAAACTCATTTTGAAATGATTTTTTTCTGTGGTGATTTTTCTGATTCATTATGTATTGATAAACTCTGCCTTGCACAGAATCAGAAACTGAATAAGAAGCATAACCCGTCTGCCATGAGAATCTGATTTTTGATAAATTATTCTGGTTGATAAAATGAGAACTACTGCCTTTGATTTGTTTTATAACTTCAGAAACTGATTTGTTGGGACTCAGCAAAAATAAGCAGTGTACATGATCCGACATTCCGTTAACAGCACCAACCGGACAGCCCATTTCTCTTAATTCGTTCTTTATAAAATCATGAATTATGTTTTCATTTTTTGGCTCAATCAGAGGCAAACGATGTTTAGTAGACCATATCGAATGAATCCAGATTCTGTTGAAAGATTTAGGCATGACATAAATTAAATTAAACAATAAATCCGTTCTATCGTTTTAATTCAAAATGTGCGTATGTGAGTCGTGGCAAACCACATCCGGAAACAGATGTTGTTCATGGAATAATCCGTTGCTAAATTAGAAATAAATTAATTCTCTCTATAAAAAA
Organism: Crocinitomicaceae bacterium; assembly: GCA_016719925.1. GTDB lineage: Bacteria > Bacteroidota > Bacteroidia > Flavobacteriales_D > Crocinitomicaceae > JADJGJ01. Next base: position 410,250 of record JADJYC010000002.1, read on the forward strand.
ACAAAATAAAATGTGCGTTAACAAATAAAATAACCAATTGTGGTAAAAAATATAAACCGTTGAAACGGTTTGTCAAATTTTCATATTCTCATAAAAGGGAGCGAATTAATTCGCTACCTTTTATGAGTGAATAACGACCCAGAATGGTTTCAACCATTTAACACCCCATTGGGTTTGATTCAATTTTTGTGTGATGAAAAACAAACCATTCGGTTCGCACAATAAAAAATTTGTAATTTCACCCAAACACAAATACCAATGACCAACAACGACATCCTAAAAAAACTGCGTGTAGCTTTAAAACTGACTAACAAAGACATTGTGCATATCTGCAGTCTGGTTGGATTCAGGGTTTCAGAAAGTGAACTGGGTGCTTTATTCAGAAAAGAAGATCATCCTAAATATAAAAATTGCGGTGACCAGTTTTTGAGGAATTTTTAAACGGTTTGGTGATTCATTTGCGCGGACCTATGCCTGAAAAAAACAAAGAGCATAATGAAATTCAGGATGAAGATTAGTGCATGAAAAACTCGGAGCATATTGAAAAAAAAAGATAACCGGGGCATCCGCTTCTGGTTGTTTTTGCTTGCTCCTTTAATTGCCGGATGGATTGCCTGGAAAGGAAATCTGAATCCTGAAAATCCGCAGACAACTTACATGCTGGCAATAACTGTTCTTGTTGCAGTATGGTGGGTTACCGAAATTATTCCGCTTGCTATAACATCACTTTTGCCCATTGTACTTTTTCCGCTTTTTGGCATCATGAACGGGGAAGATGTTTCTGCTGTGTATTTCAATGATGTTATTTTTCTTTTCATGGGTGGATTTCTCATGGCACTTGCTATTCAAAAATGGAATCTGCATAAACGGATCGCACTTTGGATTCTGAAAAAGTTGGGGTAAGTCCGGCACGAATTTTATTTGGTTTTATGTTATCTACAACGCTCATCTCTATGTGGATTTCAAACACCGCAACCACCATGATGATGGTACCAATTTTAATTTCCATTCTTTCAAAGCTGGAGGAGATAAATGGTTCGGAAAAAATTTCTCATTATTCAGTTGGCGTTCTGTTAGCGGTTGCATACAGCGCTACCATCGGAGGTATTGCAACACTTGTGGGTACACCTCCCAATCTTTCTTTTGTGCGCATTTTTAAAATGTACTTTCCCAATGCTGAACCCATTTCATTTGGTGACTGGTTCATTTTTGCATTGCCTGTTAGTGTGGTTTTATTTCTGATCTTTTTCGGGTACCTCTGGTGGTTTTATGTCAGAAAAAAAAGTGAGTGGCAACCTATTTCCAAAGAACAGATTCAGCTTGATTATCACAAGCTGGGAAAAATAAATTATGAAGAAAAAATAATTCTTTTTCTGTTTATTCTGATGGCACTTTTATGGTTATTCAGAAAAGAAATTGTGATTGGCAACTTTACCATTCCCGGCTGGTCATCTATCTTTTACTTTAAGGATTATCTCAATGACGGAACAATTGCAATCTTTATTGGTGTCATTCTTTTCATGATTCCTTCACGCAATAAAAAAAATCACAAATTGATGACCTGGAAAGATGCAGAAGATTTGCCCTGGGAAATCATTTTACTTTTTGGCGGCGGGTTTGCCCTTGCCAGCGGCATGAAAGAATCCGGCTTATCGGTGTGGTGCGGTGAGCAGCTTTTATTTCTGGAACATGTTCACCCTGTTTTAATATTACTGATCATTGTTTTATTCATCACTTTTCTGGGAGAAATTGCATCGAACACCGCGGTAGTTGAAACCTTTTTACCGGTGCTTGCCGGCCTTGCTTTATCACTTCACGTCAATCCGCTATTTTTTATGATTCCGGCAACACTGGCTGCATCCATGGGATTTATGTTACCCATTGCCACACCACCAAACGCACTGGTTTTTGCCACCCGAAAAATCAGAATGTCACAAATGATTCGCACCGGCTTTGCTCTGAATTTAATTTCTGCCATTGTGATTGTAGCATTCATGTATTTACTTGGCACAACTGTTTTTGAAATTGAACCTGATCAAATGCCGGATTGGGCCAAGCCATGGTCAACGGTTAATGAATGAAAACAATAGTAGTTTTAAAAACAAAAGTCTATCAGAAAATCAGGTGAAAAGAATGAATGCTTTATTATTTTTTTGAAGAACCCTTCCGCTTTTTCAAAACTGATTTTTTATCTTCTTCAATCAGCTTTTTCCAATCTTGCTCCGCAGGGTCATTAAATGAAATGGTATCCTGATAATCTGTCTTATCAATTTTTAAAACCTCAACTGGTTTGGTGATGTAATTCTCAATTGCTTCCAGCATCTCCTTTTCTTCTTTAGCGCAAAAAGAAACGGCCTGTCCTTTTTTTGTACCACGGCCTGTTCTGCCAATTCGGTGAACATAATTCTCCGGCTTGTCAGGAATATCATAATTGATGACAAAATCCACATCCGGAATATCGATGCCGCGTGCGCTGACATCCGTTGCAATCAGAATCTGATTTAATCCTTTTTTAAAATCTGACAATACTTTTTCACGGTGTTTCTGATCTTTATCACTGTGAATGGTTTCAGATTCAATCTGCGCTCTGTCCATCGCAGATTTAACTCTTTCTGCCCTTACTTTGGTGCGTACAAATACAATCATTTTTTTCTCCGGATTTTCTTTGATCAGTCTCTCCAGAAAAAAACGTTTGTCATCCATTTCAATAAATGCAACTGCGTGAGAAACATTTTTCGAAACGGGATCTTTGGGTGAAATCTGAATACGTATTGCACTGCCGCTTACAAGAGAATATGCCAGCTTTTTAATTTTAGCATCAATGGTAGCTGAGAAAAAAAGTGTTTGTCTTTGTTTAGGAAGATATTTAAGAAGATCTTCAATGTCCTGATAAAATCCAAGTTCCAGCATTCTGTCAGCTTCATCCAGAATAAGCACCTGTACGTTTCTTAATTTGATATATCCCTGACTTCCCAAATCAAATAATCTTCCGGGAGTACTTACAAGAATATCAATTCCTCTTTCAAGTGCGGCAATTTGATTGTCCTGTTCAACACCGCCATACACGCAAAAAGTTCTGATGCCGGTATTTCTTCCCAGTTTATGAAAAACTTCTGTGATTTGCAGCGCCAGCTCACGGGTAGGAACCATCACCACGCATTTGATTCCATCCATTTTTTTTCTTTTCAGAAGCTGGATTTTATCAATTACCGGTATTGCAAATGCGGCTGTTTTTCCGGTACCGGTTTGCGCAATTGCAAGCAAGTCTTCACCCTTTTGAATGTGCGGAATAGATTTGAACTGAATATCCGTAGGCCGGGCAAAACCCATTGCATTCAGATTCTCTTTTAATTCGGGTGATATTCTGTAATCATCAAAGCGCATAAAACAAAGATACAAGCAATTGTTCTGATCAGACAAATTAATTCAGAAAGGTATTTTTCTATCTTTATACTGATGAGCGGATTACTGGATTATATTGTTTCTGAAGAATGGGCATTTTATATCGCATTCCTGTTTTTTGCTTCACTGCCATCTGTTGTATTAATAAGACCGCCGTTTAAAGACAAACTTATACCCAAAAGAACTGTACAAATTGGCGTAAGTGTTTTAGCCTTTTCAACACTGATGTACATTTTATTGAGTCATCACGGATATGCTGTACAATTTATCCAGGGCATGTCAAACGATGAAGTAATCTGTCTGACAGAAGAACACTATGAAGGAGACGGTGACGGCGGATCTTATGAAACATACAGGTTGTACACAATCGATATGAAAACCGGAGAATGTCTGTTACGCATGAATATTGAATCTCCCGAAATGTTATGTGTCAAAGAAAATTCTGTTGTTTTCTTTTTATGGAGTTCAGCAGTAGAATATGATTTCAGGACCGGTGAGCAGATAAATGAATGGAGCAAAGAAAAAGGATTTGAAAAATTTGACGCGCTGAAATGCGGGATCAAAGATCTGAACAGAAGCTCCGATCATTTTGCCGAACAAAATAATGCCTGGCTGACAATTACCGCCAATGACGGCCATTACTATTGTTACAATTTGCTGACCGATGAACTCACTGCAACACAATATCCGCCGGATGATGAACCAGAAAAATACAAGTTTGACGAATATGAATTCAGAATTAAACATCCTGAAGATTATTATCAGGATTCATATTTCACCTTTGAAAAAGTAACCGGTGAAATTGAGCAATTGATTTTTAAAAATTACCGTGATTCAGTCAAAGTTTATAATGGTGAATTTCTGCATCCGTCAGTTGTTGGTTACAGTGAAAAAGACCGGCTTTTTATTGTCCGCCATTTTGAAACCCTGGAAGATAAACACAGTATTCTGACTGCGGTTTCATTTGATCTTGAATCTGTGTGGCGGGTTGAACAGAAACAAATTGCACCTTCAGATAAATGGGGAGACAATCCGAATCCGGGATTGATTCTCAAATCCAATGATCACCTGATCTGCACCTTTGGCGGAACAGTTGTTCTTCTATCTATTTCAGACGGATCAGTAGTTTGGTCAACCAGCTTGTGATTAAAGCACCACAATCTTTTTTACTTCAACACTTTCATCATTTTGAACAGAAATAAAATATATTCCTGCACTTAGATTTGAAATTTCAAGCTGTGGTTTTGCTGCCGTAATTGTGTTCACCAGATTTCCGTTATTGGAATAAATTGACACCACGCTTACTTCTTCAGTCAAACCTTCAATTACAAAATTTCCGTTGGATGGATTCGGATATATTTTTACCTGAGACAAATTACTTTCTTCAAATCCAATTGCCGGATTTCCATTGATCAGATCAAAGCGCTCATTTTCAAGAATTGCGCGCATCATATCCACTTGTCCGAGTGTAAAAGAATTCTGACAGGTTTCAGCAGAATAGTCCATATAATTTTCTACCATATCCGGCAAATCACCTAATACACCAATATTATCTGTGCAGGTATTTGCAGTCAGATTACAATCCTGATTGGACTGATCAACCGCATTGGGTGTATCATCAATTCCATCTTCAGCGGTACAATCACCATCTCCCCAGATATGTCTGAGACCTAAATAATGTCCTACTTCATGAACGGTAGTTCTTCCCAAAACGGTAATTGGTCCTGCACCCAAATCAAGTGCATTAGGATTGTTACTTCCAAACGCTTCATATTGTATTACCACTCCATCACTCATACCGTCCGTTGAACCTGCAGGCCAGTGAGGTAAGTCAGCTGGCGGCGTAGCATATCCCAATAAAAATGGCGAACCAAACAATGACATATCACAAACCCAAATATTCAAATAACGCGATTGATCCCATGGGTCAATACCTCCGTTTGCATCTGACTTAACACCCTCAGCCGGCATACCCCCAACACCAAGAAAAGAAGTTTGGGTAGTAGATGTTCTGGTAATTCCAGTTGTTGGATTTCCGTTTGGATCAAACATGGCCAATTGAAATTCGATAAAGGAATCACCAACAATTGTCTGAAATGTATCACGCAGGTTTGTAGTATCTTCATTCAATCTTCTGTAATCTTCATTCAGAATTTCAATCTGATTAAAAATCACAGAATCAGGAAGATTTTCTTCCGGAGTATTATAAACTATATGAACCACAACCGGAATTGTATAAACAGTACTTCTGTCCTGAGAACCGTTTTGTTTTGCGCGGTAAAAAACTTCATCTACACCCTGAAGATATCCGGGATGACTTGTTTCAAATTCAAGCATAGCCTCATGCGTATAACAGCGGTGAGGCTGTTGTGAAAATGAACTCAGGGAAAGAATTATTAAAGTGAAAGAGAAAAGATTTTTCATGGCGCATTAAATAACGACAACCAAAATAATCAAATCCTTTTCAATTTTTTTAAAATAGGGATAAAAGGTTTATGTAATTGATGAACTAACAAGCACACTCCGCCTCAGCCCAGATTATTTTCTTTTTCACGCTGAAACCAGAATCATTGATTTCTATAATCGCCGTAACACCGGGTTGTGCCATCAGCAATTCAGGATAATTATCATCATCTGAATCCATTAAATCCAAAAAATTATACTCCAGAACTCCTTCACATTCCTGAATCCAGTTATCACGTGTGACATGATACAAGGCCGCATAACTGGTATAAAGCTGATCACAGTTTTCATTAAAGCGATGCTGCACAAAAACAAACCGGTCATTTTTTTTCCATTCAAAAATCCGTACTTCCAAATCTTCTGATTCAATTTCAATCTGGTTGTTTTCTATTTCATTTTTCAACCGGTGATATTCAGACAAGGAATCAAAATAAGCCAGTGATGTTTGAGCAATTTCAGGATTTTCAATTTCAATAAAAGGAAAAGGATTCATGCGTTTGTCAGAAGTGGCAAAACCGTGATAGAACAAGGATTGATCAGTGTTTTCAACTGCCAGAGCAACATAGGGTTTTTCAAAAGCTGGATCAGCAATCAAAACCAGACGCTGAATTTTAAGTTGTGATTTCACCCGGTTAAAATCATAGACTGAAATAGTTCTGCCCATAAACTCACTGTATTTAGCTGCATAATCATGCTTAGAAAGATCATACACAATTACAGCCGTTGACACATTTTTAAAATCAGCGGTGATATTTGGAAGTGCATCCACTTCGCTTTCTTCCAACATGGCATCTTCCAGAAAAATGAATTGATGCTGGCTCAATAATTCCAGTTTCACTTTATATTCTGTGGTACGGTATTTTGCAGTTTTCATTTGTTTGAGTTCTTCCTGTTGGAGTACAAAATGATGCACGTTTGAAACGGGTGAAACAAAATCCGCTTTTCTATCTGAATAAAAATGATTGGACTGGCAGCCAATCAGCAAACCACAAAGTAGGAATGAATGAAAAAACCGCATAACTCATTATTTGAGTTGAAGGTGAGCAATTGCCGTGTAATTTTATTTAAGCAGATGCGGAAATAAAACAGGTACTTATTAAGTGTTGCAACGGTACTATTATGTGTAAATATTTGACTAAGAATTTATTTACCTTTGCAATAAGGTTTAAAACATGCGAATTTCACTTTTCATTTTCACATTTCTGATCACTTCCATTTGCTTTTCACAAATTGAAAGCGCCAAAATGCTGAAGAAAAAGATCCGATGATCGGGTATTGGAAATTTGTGCCAACAACTGAAGTAAGTTCACCGGCACCAATTTTGGACAGCGAAGAATTCATCAGTCTCTTACCCGGTGAAGAAGAATCAGGATTTGCATGCTGCTTTTCAGAAACTAACGGTTACGCCTGTCCGAGTTATTTCATTGCTAAAAAAGATGCTTCCAGATTTTATTGTCTCATTCATTCATCCTGCATTGCCATGGCAGTTGGACAAGTTATAGAATTTGAATACCGGTTTTTTGAAGAACAAGATCAGCTGCAGGTAATTATAGACGGGCAAACCTATCTTTACGAACGTTTTAATCCCTAATTTCATTTTCCAATGTCAGATATTGTCAGGGACAAAATAAAAAATCTGCCTGGCAGTCCGGGAATTTATCAATACTTTGATAAAAACGGAACCATTATATATATCGGCAAAGCCAAAGATTTAAAAAAGAGAGTTTCTTCTTATTTTGTTAAGGCACATGACAATGCAAAAACCAATATTCTGGTCAGTAAAATTACTGATATCCAATACATGGTTGTGGATACAGAACTGGATGCTTTGCTTCTTGAAAATAATCTGATCAAAAAATATCAGCCGCGCTACAATATCTTATTAAAAGATGATAAGACATATCCGTGGATCTGCATTAAAAATGAAGAATTTCCAAGAGTCTTTTATACGCGAAGAATTATCAAAGACGGTTCTAAATATTTTGGTCCGTATGCATCCGGAAAAATGATGCACACCCTGCTTGATCTGATCAAAGATGTTTATCCGCTCAGGACCTGCAATTTAAAATTATCTCCTGAAAATATTGAACAAAAAAAGTTCAGGGTTTGTCTTGAATATCATATCGGTAATTGTCTTGGACCGTGTATTGGTGCACAGAAAACGGAAGACTACAATTTGTACATCCAGGAAATCAAACACATTCTGAAAGGAAACGTAACATCGGTCATTCAGGAACTGAAAACACGCATGAATAAATTAGCCTCCGAATTAAAATATGAAGAAGCTCATCAGTTCAAAGAAAAGATAGAAATACTTGAAAACTATCACAGCAAATCAGCCGTTGTTTCACCTACCATTCATAATGTGGATGTGATTAGTCTGGTACAAGATGAAAAAGAAGCCTATGTCAATTACCTCAAAATAAATAACGGAGCAATTATCCAGGGACACACAGTTGAAGTGAAGAAAAAACTGGATGAAAAACCGGAAGAAATTATTCCGCTGGTTTTGGTGGAAATGAGAGAACGTTATGGTGAAGATGCCCGGGAAATAATTACTGACACAGATATTGCTGACTTGTTTCAGAATCTCACCATCACAAATCCGCAGCGGGGAGAAAAGAAAACATTACTGGAACTTTCACAACGAAACGCTAAATTTTATATGCTTGAAAAACACAAGCAGGAAAAATTGGTAAACCCGGAAAGGCATACAGAACGAATTTTGGAAACGTTAAAAAAAGATTTACGCCTTACAGAACTTCCGGTTCACATGGAATGTTTTGACAACTCTAATTTTCAGGGAACAAATGCGGTTGCGGCCTGTGTTGTTTTCAAAGATGCCAAACCTTCCAAAAAAGACTACCGGCATTTTAATATTAAAACTGTTGAAGGGCCAAATGATTTTGCATCCATGGAAGAAATCATCTACCGGCGCTACAAACGCATGCTGGATGAAAAATCAGAATTGCCACAATTGGTAATTATTGACGGGGGAAAAGGACAATTAAGTGCCGCTTTAAAAAGTATTGATGAATTGGGTTTGCGCGGAAAAATTTCATTGATAGGAATTGCAAAAAAATTAGAAGAGATTTATTATCCGGGAGATTCTGTTCCGGTGTATATTGATAAACGATCCGAGTCATTAAAAGTAATTCAGCACATGCGCAATGAAGCGCACCGTTTTGGAATTACCCACCACCGCAATAAGCGGAGTAAAAATGCACTGGGTACTGAGCTGACACAAATTGAAGGAATAGGAGAAAAAACAGCCACAGAATTATTGAATCATTTCAAATCCGTAAAGAGAATTCGTGAAGCGAGTGCAGAAGAAATTTCAGAAATTATAGGAAACTCTAAAGGTAAACTGGTTTCTGATTATTTTGAAAAGGACAAATCCTGATGAAATTAATATCCTTCACAGGCAACAAAAGTATATTTATTCATTTCCACAGTATACCAGGAATTTGGTCCCGTTGAAATTCCCCAATGCTTTTCCAAATCAGTCTCTCCGCGCTTACTGATAAAACGTATGTCTGTATCATAACCAATATGTCTGTAACCTCCGGTATTAGCTTCAAATTTTTCATACCTTCCAAACAGCAAAGTGTATTGTGTTTCCTCTTCAAAAATGTATAACAAAACAGTACTTCCAACATCATCCCAATTATCTCCAACCACATAATAATTGCTTCCGTAATCATCTGAAAAAGGATTTAAAACAAAATGATCCGGTCCGCCGTTTTGACAATTTTCTACAATGGCATATCCTTCATATTCTTCACTTAAAAGAAAACGAGGTTTGCTGAACTCATCAATCGCAGTCATACAGTTTTTGTAATTTCCCTTAAAAGAAGTTTCCCATTCCGGCGCACCCCAGTCAGAATTTTCAGTCCATTGCCAGGTTAGCGTATAGTCAAAATTTCCAATTCCGGTTTGATATGTTCCATCCGGTTTGAAATCATGTTCTTTATGTGTGAGAATAACCTGCGGAAGATTTTTTCCTTTTTGTTTGAACACAAAATTTTCCTGAATTCCTGAAAAGTCATCAGCTTCACCTGCAACGCACATGGAACGGGCAATAATATCCGTTTTTTCCAAACCGTTTTTTCCGTCAAAAAGCACAATGGTTTGAGTGATATGCATATCCGTGTGGTAACTTTCATCCAGTGAGAGCTGATAATCTTCTGAGCCGTCTCCTTTCAAATCATAATAAATTGGTGCAAGATCTCCCTCATACAGACTCATATTAAAATTGTTATCCGAGATTATTTGCTTTACCTCTATATATGTGTCTTTTTCAGGGTTTTCAATTGTTACTTTTTCAAGCGGGTTCATGACAATACAATATTCGTAGGAGTAATTTCCCATTGTTTCAACAAAGTTGATTATTCTGAAGAAACCGGTGTCAAGAATGCAATTTGCCTTTATTTCAAAATCCACCGGATGCGTTGATTTTCTGTTTTCAGTAAAAGTTGTAATGAATGCTTCAGCAGATGAAGTGTCAAATGTAATTACCGGAGTTGTATCGACATCATTGGCAACAACTGACTCAGGACTTCCGCCACATGCAAAAATTAAAACAACCAGAAAAAAGAACAATAAATTACGTATCATCCGGCCAAATTAAAAAAACTAACCGAGTAATGAAATGTCTTTGGATTGATTTTGATGAGAATTGGTTTTTTTCGCCACGAATGCACGAATAATTTTTTTGTAAAAGAATAATTGGCCGATGTTATTTGTTCTCTTTAAAATTCGTGCATTTGTGGCATTTTTTTTATTAATTGCTCAATGCAATATTCTCCTGCTTCTTTTTTGAGGGTGTGCCATTTTTATAATTTCTTTTTCGAATAACTATTCCGCTTTCATCGTAATAAACCCAAACACCCACAGCAATTCCTCCGGCCACACTTCCCTTGGTCAAACAACCATTAGCGCCGTCATAAAATATGTAAGAGCCATCAGCCACTCCGTTTACAAATGTTGTTACAACTGAATCTTTTGCATCTGTGAAAAGAGGTGCGTTTTGTCTTTCAGATATATACTGCTCAGTGATCTGTATTTTATCCGCCAAAAAAGTCCATTCTCCATCTTTCAAATCATTTTTATAATTTCCAAAACTTTGCAGCTCAACCAAATCTGTTTCACAAGAATAATAAACCGCTCTTCCATTCCTGATTCCATGTTGATAGGTGATCACGCTATCCAGATTGTTGTTCGAATAATATTTCCACTCACCGTGTTTTTTTGATTCACCGTTATACTCAACAAAATGATTCACACTTACAACATGCTGGTAATCATTCAGTGCTCCCTGATTCATACAATACTCTTTTCTAAGTGTATCACCTTTCCAGATTACATATCTTGAAAAATAGTGGTTCCAGGGTTTTTCTTCAACTGTATATTTGTACAATGTATCATGGAGCAGGTAGTATCCTGAACCTGTGAGCAAATATGAAGTGGTGTCATTTTCAGTAGAATACTCGTGCTGCACAAACCCTGCTTCACTCCACTTTTTTTGATACGCAATGTTTCCGTCTGCATGAAAAATGGTGTTTGAAGTGGTATCTCCCTTTTCATTCCGGAGAGTCTGTTTAAACAAATTTCCATTCAAATATTCCGTCCGGTTGAACATTAATTCATCTGATCCGTGCAAGTACAAAACCTTATTTCCATTTTCATAGATTTCTTTCTGAAAAATACCGGTTTGCGGATTATATCCCAATAACCAGGTTCCATAAGGTCTTCCATTTTCATAAGTACAATCCTGATAAATTGTACCATCATCATACCAGCGTCTCACAAATTCTAACTGACCGGATTCATTTCCCTTCTGATAAAAAATCGTGTCACCCACTGAATTAAATTCTATATCTGTTAAAAGATACCCGCTTACTTTCGTTTTACTACGCTGCAGTTTTCCGTCTGAATTAAAACTCAGTTCGCTAATTGGATCACCTGATTTATAATTTGTTTTTGTTGTCAGAATTCCATTATTATACTCTTCCTGCCATCCGTCCAAAACTCCATGATTGTAACGTGAAACCGTTTTGGTGTTTGACCCGTCATAATAATTGTAGTAAATACAAATTCCGTGGTATTGCCCCTGATAATCAAAATGAGTTACGGAAGTTATTCTTCCACGGCTGTCATAAACTTTTTGTTTGATCTGATGACCCTCACTGTAGGTACTCTCTGATGTTTTGTGTCCGGTTTCATCCCAAAAAAATGCCTTGCCGTGCATGACACCATCAACACATTCGACTCTGGAAGAAAGTTGTCCGTTTTCATGAAAGGAATCTCCGCATGCGAGTGTAACCCAAACAGTAAAAGTTCCAAGAGGAATATTCCAATCATATACATACGGCGGATATTGCTCACCCCAATAAAGTTGCGGCCAATTACCTGACCAAATTAAAGGATTCACCAATACAGAATTGCTCACAATATCTGCAGATTGAACGGCCTGAATTAAATGAAGCGGAATGGAATCTTTGCCCGTTTTTGCAACAGGAATATAAATTGTTTTGACAGGATATCCGGGATATTGAACCGGATCATATACAACTGTTCTGGTGCCTTGGGCGTGAAGCATTTCAGCATAATCAGCAAGCAGAAAAGAAAAACAACAGATAAAAAGGAAGAGATTTTTTTTCATAGCATATTTTAATAATACAAAATGGTTCTTACAATTTTTCCTGGAACACTCCGTTCAGAAAATTGTATTTGAAATCCAGTTTCCTTCTCATCATAAACATACTCGTATGTATAAACAGATGACTGGATTTTTGTACCTTCTTCAGAGCTCTGATTGGAAGCAAAAAGAGACAGGTAATTATAATCGTCCACCGGAAAAATTTCTTTTTGAATAATCAGATTTTTTTCATTGTATTTTGCAGTAAAATTACTGCTGAATGACCAGAGTGAATTTCGAGTAGTCATATCATGAACCGTTTGTTCAATCACATTTCCGTTTTCATCATATTTGGTATTAACCTGAATGCACAAGGCAGAATTGGAGCCGCATCCGTTGTTAATGAAATAGCCAATTGGCCTGCCGTTTTTATCATAATCAACCGTTCTCCCCGCAGACATATATCGTCCTTGCCCATCATATTGAATATCATAATTCCCATTTTCAAAACTCCAGAAAAGTTCCTTCTCATTCAATGGAAAAAACTCCAGATTGAGTTTTGTATAATCATCTTCATAGCCAAATAAAGCCTGAGAATAATAAACACCATCATAAGATGAAAACTGTCAATCCGCTCGGTTAAAAATCCACGGATATCATATATGTAACAACAATAACTGAAATCACCATAGGTATCTTGCGCGGTTTTTCGTTTGATTAAATGACCTGCTTCATCGTATTCAAATTCTTCAATCAGCCATCCTCCATGATCTGAAGAATCACCTTTTGTAAATTTTATCAGATTTTGGTTTTCGTCAAATTGCCAGATCAAATTTTCATTTGCAACAAAGTTGACTGAATCTCGGAAAACCCTCTGTTCAATCATTCTAACGCGGCCATGCAATTCAAACAAATCCGTATTTCGTTCAGTTCTTGCATATGCAATTTCAGAATAGAAATAATCATCAAAAAACGGGAGTTTGCTGTTGAGATCTCCCGTTTCATAAATTTTAAAAATCAGCCATTCCTGCGCCATGAATGTTTTCACATTGACAGCAAACAGGAAAAGCATGAAAAAAGCAACATTAAATTTTTTCATATCAGCATCCGAAAGTGAAATTTTTAGCCATTGCCTGCAACTTGATGGCGTTGATAATGGCGTAATCCAAACCTGTGTTTTCTCCGCCCATTTCCATTTGTTTCTGCAGAATGTATTCTGTTCTTTTTGCGCTGAGTTCGTTCACCTTTTTTTGAATTTCTGCCCGCTCTTCACTTTTCAGTTCAATGTAATTTACCTGGTCAGAGTAGGTCATAGTTTGCATTTCAACAGGCAGTTCTTCTTTTTTGATTGATTTAATATTGAACGATGAATCTTTAACTGCATCAACCAGATCCCATGTTGCATTGTTATACAACGGACTGCATTTCACTGAAACACGGTCAACACAGTTTGCGGTTCCGTAAGTAGTTGCATTTGCATCCTGCAGGGTCATGTTCCATGAATAACTTGCCCCGGTGGCTCCATAAGTGATATAGGTTTTATTCAGTTGCTGATTCAATCTCAATATTTCTTCATCATAAGGCGTTTCTATATAAACAGTAGCTGAATTCATATCAATTGTTCCGTAGAAACCTTCCGTGATATCGGCTCCTTTTTTCCATTTGGTACTTATTCCGCTTTCATAATCGCCGCAATAAATTGTGTTGACAATAATGTCAGAATTGATGGCGTTTTCACAGGCATGACTGAAATCAATACTCCCCTGATCAAAGGGTTCATTACCGGCAATAAACATTACCTGCAGGCCATTGGAACGATCAGACCATTCCAGTTCATTTAAACTTTGGTTTATTACCGCACCACAATATTCACTGCCGCCAAACGTGCGCAGCTCAAAAAGTTGTTTTGAAATTTCATCCAGGTCAGAAGTGAACGGTGTAATCTGACGTACCCAGTTTGTCTGTGAATTCAGCGCATCATTTCCATATTCATACAAAGCAATTTTCAAATTTGCATTTACACCTTCTTTTTGTGCAGTGGATAATTGAAGTACAATTCTCCATAACTGAGATTTTGCCTGTTCAATCAAACCGTCCATACTGTTGCTTGTATCCAGCAGCAAAGCAATTTTTATTGTATTTGCATCTGCCAGATCAGCGGTTGGAAATTGCACTTTGTCAAATACGCCTTCCCCAGCCCTCACCCAACTTGAAAGATGAATTTCATTGGTTCTGGAATTTGCCGTTGTACAGGCAGTAAGTGCAAGCATAAAAACTGCACTGATTTCGTTTTTCCATTTTCTGATAGTTTCCATAGTCTGACCATTTATTTTTAGCCAAAGTAGAAGCAACGGACAGATTTAAAAATCAAGAATGAGTATTCCGGTCATCCGGATGAGAATTTGCGTCCTTTGACTGAGTGACTCTTTTCAAATCAATGTTAACACCTTGTTATTGCAGGGACCGGTATTGTTATTTGTTTATACCTTTAAAATAAAAAAGGATTGATACTGCGTGAAGTATTTCGTGTACATAGCATTTCTTGTTCTTTCCGTCCGGACCAGCGGAAGCTTTGCACAATCTAACAGCTCGTATACAGAACATGATTTTCAGCGTGATACCCTTTCAAAAACTGTACTCCAGCAAAAAATTAAAAATGCCCGTTTACTTTTTGAGAGGGATTCAGTCATTGATGTGGAATTACTTGAAGAGGTACTCAATCAATCTGTTTACGGTAAATACTGGCTTGAAATGGCTGATGCTTATTTGCTTCTGAGTGAAATGAATAAAGCAACCGGTCAGTGTGAAAACGCAATTAAAAATGCAAAAAGGGCAAATGAAACCTATACAAGTCTCAATCAATCAAAAGGATATTTTGCGTCAATACATATTCTTGCATCTTGTTATGTAATACTTGAAAATTATGACATGGCTGAACAATATTATTCAACCGCAATTACCGTATGTAAAAAATCAGATAAAGAAGAAGAGCTAAAATTACGGCTTGCTTTGGGTAAACTTTACGTACTGACGGAAAACTCTATTGCAAAGTCATACCTGCAGGATGTTCAGCGGTCTGCGCTGGACAACAATTATTTTTCCATTGCTGCAGAATCAGAAATAGAATTGGGAAATCTGGAAGAGCAATCAGGAAATTCAGAAGGCGCAAAAGAATATTTTAACCAGGCAAAAATCCACGCTATTCATGCAAAGAACAATGATCTGATATTTAATTCCAATCTCAATCTTTCAAATGCATATCTTAATTCCAATGATGATGTAAATGCAAATCTGATTCTGAATGACGCCAGCAATTATTTCTCATCAACAGGAGATACGCTGAGAATGATTAACACCACACTTTGTATGGCAGATCAAAACGTACAGATAGGAAATTATACAGATGCTATTAATCAATACACATATTCATTTACGCTTTCTGGCGCTACAGCCAATCTGACTACCCAGACAATTTCTGCTGAAAAACTTTACTCCGTTTATAACATGACCTCAGCAAGAGGTTCAGAAGCAATTAAAGCATACAACAATTATATGCAGCTGAAAGATTCGCTGGAAAAAATAAAACATATCAAACAAAGCCTTTACACCAATAATCAGATAGCTCTTAATAATGTTCAGACTGATGTGGAAGTACTGGAAAAACAACGGAAGCTGGATCAGCAAACTATTGATTTGCTGGAAAGAGAAAAAGAAGTTAATGAATCAGAAATTCAAAATCAACGCGCACTCATTTATGTTTTTGGGTTTTTAATTCTGGCTTTTGCAGCAGCAGGATTCTACATATACCGGAATAACAAAGCAAGAAAGCGGGCCACACAGTTACTTTATCTGAAATCAATGAGGAGCCAGATGAATCCGCATTTTATATTTAACTCATTGAATTCGGTCAATTCATTTATTTCCCAGAACAATGAACGGGAAGCCAATAAATATCTTTCCCGTTTTGCAAAACTGATGAGACAAATTCTCGATCAGTCTGAATCAGAATTTATTCCGTTGTCAAAAGAAATTGAAGTTTTGGAATTATATGTACAATTAGAACATGAGCGGTTCAGAGATACATTTGAATATACATTTGAAATAGACGCTTCCATTCAACCTGATCTCTATGAAATACCACCCATGCTTGTACAGCCATTTGTCGAAAATGCAATCTGGCACGGGTTGAGATATAAAGAAACAGGCGGACAATTAAAGATAAATTTTATTGACCGGGGAGAATTTATTGAAATCAATGTGAAAGATAATGGCATTGGCCGAGAAGCTTCACGGCGCCTGAAAACCAAAAATCAGAAACAGCATCAGTCAGCTGCCATGAGCATTGTTGAAAACAGAACTCGCGTAATTAATAATTTGTTTAAGACTAAAATCAGATTTGAAATTATTGATCTGCCAGACGAAAGAGGAACAGAAGTAAAAGTATTTGTATATCCCATTTCTGCAAAATGAAAAAAAACCTGACCTGCATAATTGTAGATGACGAGCTGTCTAGTCGTGAAACACTGAACAGTTATATTTCCAAATACTGTGAAAACGTTTTGGTGCTCGCTCTTTGTAAAAACATTGATGAAGGACTAACTGCCATAAAGAAACACAAACCGGATATTGTTTTTCTTGACATTGAGATGCCATTTGGTGATGGATTTGATTTGCTTGACCAAGCAGGCGAAATTAATTTTGATGTTGTATTTATTACGGCATTCAGTCACTACGCTATCAAGGCATTGAACATGAGCGCTACCTATTATATTCTTAAGCCGGTTGATATTGATGAACTGACTGAAGCTGTAAAAAAAATACGCGAAAAGAAAAATGAACCCGTATCTTCTGCTAAGATACTTCTTGAAAATAACAAAACAAACAATCCAGAACAAAAGCAGATTGTGCTGCCTCACCTAAGCGGTTTTGTAGTTGTTAAAATTGCAAATGTCATGCGTGTAGAAGCAGACAATAACTATTCTACCGTCTATCTTAATGACGGCACAAAACAGGTGGTTTCCCGTACCCTGAAATTTTTTGAGGAACTGCTAAACGAATCAGGATTTATTCGCATTCACCAATCACACCTTATTAACACAAAATTTATCAGTGAGTTCAAAAAAGGGAAAACCGCCCAGGTAAAATTAAGTGACGGAGTGTGGCTGGACATTTCAGCTCAACGCAAAAGAATTTCTTGATTTATTTGGCGGGCAGGTTTAATTTGTGGAGAACAATGGTCGATTCGACGCTTTATGACACACATTCTTCGCCACGAATGCACGAATAATTTTTTTTGTAAAAGGACAAATGGCCGATGTTATCTTTTTTCACTGAAATTCGTGCATTTGTGGCAATACTAATATGAAGCAAGCTATTTCAGCTCAATGCAAAAAAGAATTTCTTGATTTATTTGGCGGGCAGGTTTAATTTGTAGAGAACAATGTTCGATTCGACGCTTTATGACACACATTCTTCGCCACGAATGCACGAATAATTTTTTTGTAAAAGGACAAATGGCCGATGTTATCTTTTTCACTGAAATTCGTGCATTTGTGGCAATACTAATATGAAGCAAGCTATTTCAGCTCAACGCAAAAAAGAATTTCTTGATTTATTTGGCGGGCAGGTTTAAGTTCCTTTTCCAGATTGTCTTACTTTTTTATAAATACGGATTGCTATCATCAGAATGATGCCAAATAATACAAACCCCAGCGTACCATAAATCCAGTTTACTTCATTTTTCATGATGATCAGAAAAACAATGGCTACCAGAAACAAAGTGGCCACCTCATTCCAAATTCTGAAAAAATCAGAAGACAATTTAGTTTCTCCGTTTTGCAGCTTCTTAAAAATGGCGTGACAGATAAAATGATAGATAATCAAACCGGCAACAAAAGTTAGCTTGATATGCATGAAAGGCATTTTCAGTAATCCCGAATTAATATATAATAACCAGGGACCAAAAATCATAGTCAGTATAAAAGACGGCCAGGTTATTCCGTACCAGAGCCTTTTGGACATTAACCGATATTGTGGTGTCAGAATTTGTTTTTCGTTTTCTGATTTATCTTTTACTTCAGTCTGATAAACAAACAGACGCACAATGTAGAACAAACCAGCAAACCAGGTAACAATGAAAATAATATGCAGGGATAAAATTACGCTGTAGAGCATTTTTATCAGAGTGTATTTAAAATCTGTTCTTTCATTTTTTCCAGCTCATCTTTCATGTGCACCACCAGTTTTTGCATTTCAGCATGATATGATTTTGAACCCAGCGTATTTATTTCTCTCCCAATTTCCTGAGTGATGAAACCCAGTTTTCTTCCCTGTGATGTTGGCTGATTCATGGTTTCTATAAAATAATTCAGATGTTGTCCTAGTCTCAGCTTCTCTTCAGAGATGTCAATTTTTTCAATGTAATAAATGAGTTCCTGTTCAAAACGGTTCTTATCCACTTTTGCTCCTCCTACAAATTCTTCCAGATTGGTTTCAATTCTGGATTTAATTCCATCCATCCGTGCTGATTCAAATTTAGGCACTTCATTGAGGAGCGTTTGTATTTTTCCTATGCGGGATTCAAACTCTTTCGTTAATCCGGCCCCTTCATCATTGCGGAACTGAATATGTTTCTTCAGCGCTTCTTCGACAAGGCTGTGAATGTATTTCCATTCTGCTTCATCAAATTCTTCATGTTGTGTGGAAAGTACATCCGGCAAACGCATCAGAAGTGCCATGGGATCTTCCATCGGAAGTTTCAATTCCACGCTGATCTCTTTTAAATTTCTTGCATAATCACGCATGAGTTCCCGGTTAAAAATATTGGCTGATGAATCTCCATTATTTTCAACAGTGATAAAACAATCAATTTTTCCACGGTCAAGTGTTTCCGTTAACCGCTTGCGTAAATCCAGTTCTTTTTCTTTGTAGACAGATGGCATCCGTACAAAAAGATCACAACTCTTGCTGTTAAGTGATTTGATTTCAACGGTAATTTTTTTGGCGCCGTAGTTTCCGGAGGCTTTTCCAAATCCGGTCATTGATTGAAGCATAGTTCAGTATTGATTATTCAAAAGTACAAATTCAGATGCAAGTAAAAACAAAAAGAGCCTCTGCCGTGCAGAAGCCCTTTTAAAGTTAATCAATTGTAATTAAAGAAAGTCTTAGAATTCCAGCGAACTTACAATCTGAAGATTTGCAGGATTGCTGTAGTTATACTGATAAATGGCATGTTCTGAAATCAAAACGGCGATACCATTATTCATAATTACATCCGTTGCAGTGATTCCCGGATGGGTGTACAATAAGTTCTGCCCAACTTTTTTGGGATCTGATGCATCAAAAATTTTCAATCCTGCATCACCGTCACAAAGAAAAAGCAGATTGTTATCAAAAGCCAGTCCGTGAGGGTTACTCATGTCATAGTGTTTCTTCACCACCGGGAAATTTTTATTGCTTACATCAATTACCTGCAGTTCATTGATATCACCACCGCATTCTGAACCGGTACGCAAAGTTACATACGCATAATCACCTGCAACAATAACCGGGTCACATGCTTCTACGTGTGTTACCTCAGAAACTTCCTGTGGATCATTGGGCATGTTTTTAGCATCATAAATGACCATGCCGTTTGTAGTACCCATATATAAGTATCCGTCTTTTTCAAAAATTGTTTCACAGGTTCTCCAGGTTGGGCGGCTCACTTTGAAACCAGGTTGTGACGCCTGAGTAATATCAAATGTCATCAGGTTATTATTATCTACTACATATAAGTTATCATCATAGATTGTGAATTTGCTCATTGATCCTCCAAGGTGTGGTTGGTAAACTGCTCGCGCTTTTTGAAGTCATTTCAGTCTGCTCACATTCAGGACAATCTGAAACAAAGAATTTAGAACCCCATCCTGATACTTCTTTTGTTTTTTCAATTTTCCATCCGATTACAACCCCTCTGTCTGAATGTACATCCGCTACCGGGTAAGCATCATTGGTTGCCGGTGTTGCATAAGAAAACACATCATTCAACCGGTTCACCTGTTTGGGATCAGCGATGTTTGAAATATCGATCACAAGCAAATCAATAAAACTGTTTGCATACAAATAATTTCCCTTAACAGCCATTTGAGTGTTACCGGGAATATTCATAAAACCTTCCACAACCGGTGAAGCCGGATTTGAATTATTGATTACATGAATTCCTTTATCCTCTTCACTCAAAAAATGTATTGGTTATATATATAAATATTACCCGCGCCTTGTATGGCTACATCTTTCTCAAATGAAAATGACTGACGGAAAGTAGTATAGTCCATATAAACCGGAACGTTTGCATAGACTTCTTTGTTTTTGTATTTCTGACAACCCGTGAAGGCTAACGCTGCAAAGGTGAACAGGAGTAAGTTTTTTTTCATAGTTCAGTTTTTTAGTGAGTGTAACCAAATAGATTTTTAATGTTCATATTCCGTTACAGCGATCCCATGCAAACGTTGTGCCGTTTTTTTCCTGAACCTCTGATTTTGAAAGATTGAGAAACACATTTTGCCATTCTAAACCGTTTAGGGAGTTAACTAAAAATTAACAACCTGAATATTACCAAGGTCTTCAAATTCCTTTTCACCAAATTTGCACTCCTATATATATGTATGCTTGATATAATTCAAAACCAGTTTTCAGAAAACGGGAATCCCGCTTTAGTTGGTCCCATGAAAACCTATATGAAAAACAAATTTGAGTTTTATGGAATCAAGTCACCTGCCCGAAGGGAAATTTCCAAACCCATATTGAAAGAGTGCAAGGCACTTTCAAAAAAAGAAACAATTGATCTTGCCAAAGAATTATGGAACCAGCCTCAAAGAGAATTACATTATTTGGCACTTGAACTTTTGTTACAGAATCTGAAAAAGGATATTTCAAAAGAAGACCTTTTATGGATGGAGTGGTTTATTTTAAAAAACTCCTGGTGGGATACAGTAGATTTTATTGCACCCAAACTGGTTGGTTTGTACTTTAAAAAATTTCCGGAAGCGCGCAGGGCAAAAATTAAAGAATGGATACAGTCTGAAAATATCTGGCTGATTCGCACCTCATTAATTTTTCAGCTTAAATATAAAAAGGACACTGATTTAAACCTGATGTTTGAAACCATCCTTCAGACTTGTCAAACCAGAGAATTTTTTGTCAATAAAGCTATTGGATGGATGCTTAGAGAGAATGCCAAAACAAATCCGGCTATCATTGAGCAGTTCATAGAGGAAAATGAGCAACGGTTATCAGGCTTGTCTAAACGGGAAGGGTTGAAAGGAATTTCCAGAAACTGAAATCAGGAATTAGAAAAACTCCCTTCTAAAAAATCAGAAACAACTTTTCAGACAAGGACAAAAAAAATACTGAATGGTATTTTTTCGATCCTGCGCTGACAAAAAAATACGGTGGTAAAACTTTCTTCACCTCGCGGTACTCACACTCACACATCTCTGAAACACCAGTAATATCAATAGTATTCAGCAATCTGCTATTTTTATTCTTACAACACCTATCAGTTGTTTCCGTTTTTCATTTTGAAAATTTATACAACTAAGAGCTCGCGATTTTTTCAATTCAGCTTGATCTGACTGAAACCAAAAAAAAGTAAAATTGAACCGGTGATTTTTTGGAAAAAGAGTTCCTCAGATACCCC
Source organism: Crocinitomicaceae bacterium (assembly GCA_016719925.1). GTDB lineage: Bacteria > Bacteroidota > Bacteroidia > Flavobacteriales_D > Crocinitomicaceae > JADJGJ01. The sequence goes on from JADJYC010000002.1 coordinate 432,434, forward strand.
TTCAAAAATTATTTTCAGAAAAAAACGACGAGTTATTCACAATAAAAAAAAGGAAAAATCTGGTCTGAAAAATCAGAAAAAAATGATGTGATGAAAAAAATAAATCTTCGGGAACGTTAATAAAATAAACTGATTCAAAACGTCTATATGAAAAAATATTTTCTGACAACGGAAAATTTTTTAGAGTTGTTAACTGACATTTTCAACAATTGGTTGTTGGATATTTCAACAACATATATAAGCACGATAACAAATTCGCCTTACATTTGACCCATACTCACCTTAAAATTTTTTCAACTATGGCAAAAGCAACAGCCAAAAAGAAAGCTCCAGCTAAGAAAGCTGCAGCAAAAAAAGCAGCTCCAAAAAAGAAAGCAGCTCCTAAGAAAAAAGCAGCAGCTAAAAAAGCAGCTCCTAAGAAAAAAGCAGCAGCTAAAAAAGCAGCTCCTAAGAAAAAAGCAGCAGCTAAAAAAGCAGCTCCTAAAAAAGCAGCAGCTAAAAAAGCAGCTCCTAAAAAGAAAGCTGCTCCTAAAAAGAAAGCAGCCGCTAAACCAGCTGCAGCTGCTCCAGCAGCTAAAAAATAATAAGGAGCCTAAAGCACTTATTAAAAGCCGTTCCGAAAGGACGGCTTTTTTTATTGTCTGAATTGAATGAATCTAAGAAATTGAATGTTGGTTAACCAAAGGATATGCTATAAGATAACAGAAAAGCACCGGTTCAGCAACCGCACTTATTTATCCAAAGGTGCAGCGGTGTCAGAAGATCCTCCGTTAAAAACAAAACGCAATCCAATACTTGCCGAAGCAAAAACATTAATCACATTCCCGGACGAGAGCTCAAACTCATTATACACATCATCAGTTTCCTTTTGAGCAACTGCAAAATGAATTAAAGCAGTATAGTCACCTGAAAAATTCAGAATAAAACTTTCCGTCACCGGAAAATTGAAAGAGAGCCCTGCACAAATACCGCCGCCCACAACTGAGTTAATGGATGTCGCTGTTAGTTCATCCTGAAGGGTAAAAGGATTTTCATCAGAGAACAACCAGACACCATTTGTATCAGGCGAGTAAAAGTAATTTCTGCTCTAAGCGTGTAATGATTTCCAAAAGTTTCTTTCTTTCTGATGACAACCAAACTGTCATTAGCATCAAATATTGATTCAATCGGATATTCATAAACATATCCCATAGATGCACCCAGTCTGAACCTGAAATTTTCACCAACTGGTTTTCTGTACTCAATAATTATACGGTTAAACTCTGCAGAACTGAAACGAATTCCCAAATCAGAAACGCGTTGCGAGTAGGATGATTGAATTGAAATGAACAAACCGGCTGTGATCAAAAGTAAATAACGCATAGAACAACATTTTATAAAGTAATGTTACCAAGATTTTTTGGAATGCGCAACAGACTGGTTGAGGATTTCTCTTACCAGTTTTCCCTTTTTATCATATTCACGGTAATGCCAGATCTGTGCCTCATAGATAAACTCTTCATGAATCCGGCCGTTTTTAAAATAGGTTCGCCGAACGGAATGAATTCCCTTAGACTTGTCAAAATACTCGATCAGCACCTGAACTTGTTTTCCTGACCGGGTGATGACAGTTTGCCTCATCCCATTTGCCGGATCAGAAATAAATTCTGTTACCGTACCATCTTCATTTTCAATTTTGCCCGAGACATAAAATGCCAGTGAGTCATTTACATATTGCTCTCTCTTCTCATTCAACTCCTTTTGTTGTTTTTCCCTCTCTCTTTGCTCCCGTTCTTTTTCAATTCTGTGATAGGCAGTATCAGGAACTGTTAATACCGTTGTCGTGGTCATATCATCACTCAGCTCTGTCACATTGGTAATATTACCGTCCTCATCAAACTCTGTATACTTCCGATACCATTGAATACCGGCATCCGGATGTGAACTGTATACCGCTTTTTTTACCGCACCACTTTCATAATAAGAAAAGTGGACAGAACTGATCAATCCGGTTCGGGAGGTGGTTTCAGCATAAATTTCTTTACCTTCTTTGTTAAATGCTTTTGCGTATCCCTGTGACATGTAATCCGGCGCGGTATTACGGAATTCTTCAGTAGAGATTTTTCCGTTCTTGTGATAACAATAAATGAAAATACCTTCCGGTTTCTCCACCCGTTTTTCCTTATACTGTGAATAAGCCGGAGCAAAAAGAAGTAAACCAGCAATCAAAAGAAGAAATCTCATAGCCGTCATTTATCAGAAAATTACAAAGTTGATGCCAGAGCGTATAAACTATTTGTAGAAATTCATTTCATCTACATATTTCCATACGGGCTCAGTAAGCAAATAACGCACATCCTTTCTGTTTTTGACCGACTCCCTTATCAACGTAGAAGAAATATTCATGGCCGGGGCATGACAGAATTTTACCCGGGGCATTTTAGAAAAATCAACCGTATCCGTTTCAACACCTGTCTTCACTCTTGGATAAACCCAGATGTCAAAATTCTCCATAATAAATTCATAGTTCCGCCATTTGTGAAGTGTGCGCAAATTGTCTTCACCCATTATAAGACTGAATTCATACGACGGATATTTTTCCCTGAGTGCCTGAAGTGTTAAAACAGTATAAGAAGGTTTGGGCAGATCAAATTCAATGGAAGATGCTTTTAATTTGGGATTGTCTTCTACAGCGAGTTTAACCATAGCCAACCGGTGATGATCATCCAGCAGGGTATTTTTGTCTTTCAGCGGATTGTGCGGCGAAACCACAAACCATACTTCATCCAGACCGGAATGTGATGCCAGGTGATTTGCAATAATCAGATGACCTACATGAATAGGATTAAATGTTCCAAAGTATAATCCGATTTTTTTCATGGACGTGCAATAAATTCTGCTACCAGATCTTTTGCTTCTTTACAGGCTTTTTCAAGATTATCATTCATCAGAGTATAATCAAACTTATCTGCCCTCATTAATTCTCTGTTTGCTTTTTCAAGACGCATTCTGATATTTTCTTCTGATTCAGTTCTGCGGTTTCTTAAGCGTTGTTCCAGAACAAAAAGACTGGGTGGTTTAACAAAAACAGATAACGACGATTCACCAAATATTTTCTTCAGATTAATTCCGCCTTCAGCGTCCACATCAAATACAACAATTTTGCCGGCGGCCCAGTTCTTTTCAATTTCAGATTTCAATGTGCCGTAAAAATTATTCGGGTACACCTCCTGCCATTCTACAAACTCATTATCCGCAATTTTCTTTTTGAATTCTTCCACGCTGAAATAATGATAATCAACACCTGCAATTTCCCGGCCTCTTGGTTCACGGCTGCAGGCTGAAATTGAAAAAGCAAGTTTAGGAATTTCACGCAGCAGATATTGTACAATTGTTGTTTTACCCGCACCTGATGGTGCAGATACAATGATGCATTTACCGGTATGCTTCAGATCTGAAACAGTTGAATTCATGTCGCTGTTCTATAATTCAAAGATAGGGAGAATGAAACACTTTTCATTAAACAGGCATCTGAACAGCAATAATCAGCTATTCAAAGAACCAGATAGTGTTTTAACCAGATGTTCTTCAGCGGTTGATTCGGAGACAAAAATTTTACCAAATCCACATTCATTCAAACGTGCCGCAGTGGTTTCACCTATTGCAATAATTCTGGTAGACGCCTCAACCTGATTGGATTTTAAAAACCCATCCACATTTGAAGGGCTTGAAAACAAAATGGCGGCAGGAACAACATTCAGTTTTTCAGAATTTAATACAGTCTGATAAGTAACAAGTTCCGTTACCTGCTGTGTTTGTTTTTGTGCAGACACATTTTTTCTGGAAATATCACTCAGGGGAAATAGAACAGATTCATTCCTTCCGCAGATTTTAAAAAACTGCTGACCTATTTCACGGGTGTTCATTGAACCGTTTCCGGTGAACTGCGGTTTTAATCCGGCGGTTTCCAGTTCAAGGGCGGTGCCTTCAGATAAAGCAGCAATTTTTTTTGCTTTTACGGGATAATTATCCAGATACAACTGTACCCCCTGCGGCGATGAAAAAAAAATCCAGTCAGTTGGCGGAATTATTAAACCAGTTACAGCAACCGTTTTTATAAATGGCTTTTCAATCAGCTGATATTGGTTTTGATCTGCCCATTGCCGGATTGCAGAACCTGACCTGAGAAAGCGGGTTACCAATATTATTTTACTGCCATTCATTTTTTTAAATCTCCCACAATTTTCTGAGCAAGGCCGTTTGTATTTTCAGCCAGATAAGTCAGTACTTTTCCAGGTTGTGAGGATGAAGAAGAAAAACTTACTTTCACAGCAAACTGATTATTTATTTTCTGACAATAAACACCTAACGGCAACTGACATCCGCCCTCCATTAAACGCATCACATCCCGTTCAATAGCCATTTATTCCTTCACGTCCGGGTGATGAATTGCTTTTAACGCTTCTTTCAGTTCAGTATCTTTTTCTCTGATCTGCAAACCCAAAACACCTTGAGCAGGAGCAGGAATAAATTCTTCTTCCGGAAATTGTACAGTCTGAATTCCGGTCATATCCAGTTTTAATCTTTCCACACCGGCAGCAGCTAAAACAATGGCGTCATAATTTCCATCTCTCAGTTTGTGAACACGGGTTGGAACATTGCCACGCAAATCCTGTATCGAACAATCTGGTCTTAATCTTAAAAGTTGTGATTTTCTGCGCGCAGCTGAAGTACCAATCACCGCATTTTTTTTCAGTTTCCACGGTTGCGATAAATCCACGGCATCCTGATGAATTAACAATAAGTCAGCCGGATTTTCACGATATGAAACAGCACCTATTATGAGCCCTTCAGGATTTGTTGTTTCCAGATCTTTATGCGAATGAACCGCCAGATCAACTTCATTTTTTAACAGCGCCTCTTCTATTTCTTTGGTAAAAAATCCTTTACCTTCAATTTTGTCAAAACTTAAATTCTGGATACGGTCACCTTTGGTAACAATGATCTGAATGGAAACTTCATGACACAGTTTTTCAAGCTGATCTTTTACAAAATTTGCCTGCCATAAAGCAAGATCGCTGCCGCGTGATCCAATTCTGATTTTCATTTTTGTGCTGATTTCTTTTTAGATTTCTTCTGTTCTTTGTTCTGCCAGCATTTCTTTTGCAACAAGCATAGGAACACTGATGTATTTTTTCTCCATATAGTCAAGAATTTTATCCAGCACTACTTTAGATTCTTCATCCAGTTTACTGAGATCTCTTGAGAAAACTTCATTGACTGCCGTTGCTCTTATTTCTTTAACCCGTTCAGGAATTGACCTCATTTTTAATTCCACCTGACGCATTTTAAAAATCTCTTTGAACTCTTCTACCTTCTCATAGATAATCTGACGCACTTTGATGAGTTCTTTTTTTCTTTCCTTCAGGTTTGCATCTGCAATTGTTTTGAGAAACTCCACTGAAACATGCTCAATTGAAAATTCTGAGTTCAGTTTTGGATCAAGGTCACTTGGAATAGCCAGATCAATTACAATTTTTTTATTTGTATCTGCCCCGCAAAGTTTTTTGTAAATGGGAGAATTTATAACATGATCCTGCGAACCAGTGCAAGTAACAAGAATATCAAATCCGCCGGAATGATCAGCCAAATCAGTAAGCGGTTTTGCAACTCCGCCTAAAAAACGTGCAAGCACTTCTGCTTTTTCTAAAGTACGGTTGTAAATGGTATAATTTCTAAAACCGTGTTTTTGCAAAAACCGGCACATGTTTGTATTGGTTACTCCGGCACCAACTATCACAACACGAGCGTTTAATTCAGGATCAATTTCGCACAAGCGGTGATAGGCCAGTGAAACAACTGATACCGGCTTGTTGGCAATGGTAGTTTCTGTATAAACTTTTTTTGCTGTTTCAATTGTTTGTCTTATCACAATCCTGATTATGTCAGCAGATAACTGATGCAATCTGGAAAATTCAAAAGCATTTCTCACCTGCGTTATAATTTCACGCTCACCAATCACCATGGAGTCAACAGAAGATGCTACTTCAATCAGATGATTCACGGCATTGATTCCGTTCCAGGTTTTTGCCTTGTCTATGTAATTCTGAATGTGTGCGTGATCCCAGTTTGAATTGAATGCTTTGAGAAAAAGTGCCAGAAAATCGTTATCCACTTCTTCATCCGCCACAAAAATAAATTCTACCCGGTTGCAGGTTGACAGATACATGATTTCAGACAGGTTCATTTCCTGTTTGATTTTGTTCATGCGTTCAACAACCTGTTCCTGCTCCACATGAAATTTTCCAATTTCATCCAGACCGATGCTGTTGTGTGTAAAAGCGATAACGTTAAAGCGTACCATAATTCAGTTTCAGAACAAAGGTCACTACCGAAAGAACGTCTTTTGTCACAGAAGTGTCAAACAAAGCAAATTATGAGAAAAATCAACTTATTATCAAACGGGTTCAAATTAATGCGTCCCCACCTGATCATCCAAAGAAATTCCGTTTTTCTTTAATAAACCTCTGACATAAACAGCAAAGAAAGCCAGATAAGCAAAACAAATTACCCCAACAAAAAAAGAGGGTTGAATGCCAATCACATCAGAAAGTTTTCCCTGCAGCGGCGGAATAATTGCACCACCCAAAATCATCATCACTAAAAAACCGGAACCTTGTGATTGATATTTTCCAAGTCCTGCCAGAGAAAGAGAAAATATACACGGCCACATGATGGAACAAAATAATCCGGCTGATAAAAACGCATATACCGCTGTCATTCCTGTTGTCATCAAACCTATACTTGTTGCCACCACACCAAGTGTACCAAAAACGCCCAATGTAAGCGCAGGTTTATCTTGTGTGGCAAAAAATGCAAGTATCTGAATAAGGACACAAATCACGTACCAATAAAAAACATCTACATTATATCCAACAATTTTTGAAACACCCAGCACAATTCCAAATGCAATTAACGGAACAATAAACCGTAAAATATTTTTTGCGGACGCAGACAAACTAAATGCATTTATTGAACCCGCCCAACGGCCAATCATTAAACTTCCCCAATACATAGAAATAAAAGGTGCAATTTCAGAAGAAGCAAATCCGCCAAACTCTTTTTGTTTGAGCAATTCACCCAAATTACTTCCAATAGTTACCTCAACACCCACATAAACAAAAATGGCAAGCATACCCAAAGTCAGCTGCGGATATTGCATGGCGCCCCAGCCTTCTTTTTGTTTTTTGCCTTTGAAAAAAGCAAAAAGCAATCCACCTAAAATGACAAGTAAACCAAAACTCAGCCACATCATTCTTTTTTGTTCAAGGGGATTTTTTACATTGTCCAATTGCAATTGAAATTTGTCTAAATACAACTGAGTCTGCAATCCTGTTTTTACCTGCTCCTGAATTTCAGGTAATCGTATCTCCATTTCTGAAAGCACTTTCGCTTCATCGCTTCTATAACTGGAAAATACCGGCGCAAAACAAATGATCAGCAATCCGGTAATTACAGTTAATGTCAAAAGAGCCCTGTTTGCCTTTTCTGTTTTTTCATTTTTAATCATGGCCGGAACTTTTTTAGAAAATCCAAACATGGCAGCAGTCAACAAAAAAAGTAATCCGACACAGCCGTAAAGAATAATTACTTTGGAAAGACCAAGTGACTGAATCTGATCATCAGAAATAGCAGCGGAAGTTCCAAACAAGGCAAGTGTCACTGCAATAGGCCCGATGGTTGTTCCAAAACTGTTTATTCCACCACCCAGATTGATACGGTTACTTCCGGTGGCTTCATCACCCAAAGAAATCATGAACGGATTTGCAGATGTTTGCTGCAATGAAAAGCCAAGTCCGATAATAAATAATCCAACCAGCATACCCGAAAAAACATTCACGTAAACTGAAATAATCATTGCTGCTGCACCCAGTGCCGAAAAAAGCAATCCGTAAACAATACTTCTTTTGTAACCCCAACTCATTACAATGTCTTTTCCTTTACCTGAACCCCAGGCAAAAAGTGCAAGCGCTCCTAAATAATAAGCACCGTAAAAAGCAAAATCTACCAATTGTCCCTGAAACTGATCCAATGCAAAATAATTCCGGCAAAAAGGAATAAACACTGAATTACCGGCGGCAATAAATCCCCAGAAAAAGAAAACGGTTGTGAGCATAGTGAGCGCTCCGTAATTTGTTTTTTGATCTTCAATTTTATTCATGAGCGATATTGTTGTTTGTCAAATATAAGGAAAGGATTAGAGGCCAAAAGGATAAATGGTCTAAAGTCAAAAAATTAAAAAGTGCTAAAGGTCTAAAATTCCTAAAAGCTGAAAATACCGAAAGCTAAAATCACAAAATCCAAAATTCCAAATAATAACGCATCAACCAAAAGCTACTCATCATAAATGTTCACATAACCGTTCCCCGGTAATTCAAAAAACTTACCTGTAATAAAACGGTAGTGCCTGTCCAGTTTTTCAATTTTACTCATGTCTTCTTTTGACAAAACAATTTCTGTGGCTTCTAAATTTTCTTTCTGACGTTGAGGATTATTTGATTTTGGAATGACTACATTTCCCCGGTTGACATGCCATGCAAGCAAGATTTGTCCTGAAGTGGCATTGTGAGCATTTGCAATTTCATTAATAACAGCATCTTTAAATAAATCGGGTTCATCTTTTCCCTTCATAGCATCTGATCTGTCTTTTGATCCCAGTGGTGAATAAGCTGTCATGATAATTTCATGCTTTTGACAAAATTCAAATAACTTCCTCTGTTGTAAATAAGGGTGAAGTTCAACCTGATTCACCTCTGGTTTTATGCGGCACTTTTTTAAAAGATCTTCCAGTTTTTTCTGACTGAAATTTGAAACACCAATATGTCTTACAAGACCAGATGATTTTAATTCTTCCATTGCACTCCAGGTTTCAGCAACCGGAATTTCAGAAAGGGGGATATAGTCTTCGGCCATGGTTGCGCTCACAACAGAATTTTTAATGGCAACAGGCCAGTGAATAATATACAGATCCAGATAATCAAGTTGTAAATCCAAAAGTGTTTTTTTCAGCGCAGGCAATACTTCATTTTTTCTATGCGCATTGTTCCAGAGCTTGGAAGTAATCTGAAGTTCATTTCTTTTGACAATTCCTTTATCAAAACAATGTTTTAATGCATGACCAATTTCAGGTTCATTGAGATAAATAGCTGCGCAATCAATGTGTCTGTAACCTGATTCTATTGCAGAAATAACTGCTGCGCCAACATCACCGGGTTTGGACTTCCAGGTGCCAAGACCAATCTGATCCCAAAGATCACCGTTTGAAAATTTTAGTTTTTTCATGAATAAAAAAGGCAGATCATCTGGTTGATAATCTGCCTCTAAAATTACTAACAAATTCTTTTAACGAATGATCAGTTTCTGTGTATCAGAAATTTTTCCGTCCTCCGATTTTATTCTCACAAAATAAACACCAGGATTTAAATTTTCCAATCCGATATTAACCTGTGCGGATGAAATATTAACACTGGCCACCAATGATCCTGTTATTGAAAGAACCTCAACACGGTTTACACCTGAAGCTTGTGATAAATAAACGGTTACTGCATCATCTGCAGGATTTGGAAACAAACTGAAACTATGAGCGTCATTTTCATTCAATCCAAAATACGTAATGTTGGTACACACAGACGTATCTGAGCAACCGTTATCAGAAATTATAACAGCATAATCACCATCAGCTGTTGCCGTAAATGATTGATTTGTTTCACCGCCAATTGCAGTAAATGAAACACAATTGTCAGAAGATAAAAGCCACTGATATGTTCCTGAAGTTGCATCAGCGGTAATTGTTAATCCTGCCAGTGAAACACCATTATCAATTGAAGGAAATACATCCACTGTTGTTTCAATAATACTGTCACAGCCACCAACAACAGCTGTCAGAGTAGAAGTTTGAACTACCTGAGAAGTAATTCCGGTTTGTGTACTTCCATCTGGGAAAGTATAATCTGATCCAAAACAAATTGTTTCTGAAACAGTCATGTTGTAAACAGAGGCGTATGTTAAAACAACATACCCGTTTCCTGAATTTACATCTGCCGAATTTGTTTGATTTGTTCCGGTGTTATAAGAGCCGGCGCCGCCGCCACCTATTGTATAAATTCCGCCGCCGCCGCCAGAATAGCCGCCACCACCGCCGCCGCCGTGAAATGCTGAACCGCCACCACCAAATCCACCAGCTCCAATATATCCAAAATTAGGAATGCCTCCTGCACCACCCTGCATGGTTCCGCCATTTGCCCAGGTGTTTGAAGATCCATTTGCATTCCAGCCACCGCCGCCACCGCCGGTTCCTCCGCCGCCACCATTATCAGAAAATCCACCCTGACCCGGCAAGGTTGGAACATATCCACCGGCATTACCTGTAGTTGTAGAGGAACCGCCTGTTCCCGGTGTTGAAGCCTGATAGCTTCCGCCACCGCCACCGCCAGCAATAATCAATGGAACGTTTCCGGTTGCACGGATGACAAAAGATCCTCCTCCACCTCCTCCACCTTCCAAACTAGTGACTCCTGAAACTCCCGCTCCACCAGAAATAATATTTAACGTTTCACCCGGAGTTACGCTAATATCCCCTTTAATATATGCACCGTTTCCTCCGGTGCTGGAGGGTTGATTTCCATTTCCTCCTTTAGCTCCGTAACACTCGGCAGTAATTGTAGTTACTCCTGCAGGTACAACAAAAGTTTGCAATGCCCCCGTGTAATTAAATGTTTGTGCAGTGGTACACTGTGCGCTGCCTGATTTTATGGCAAAGGCAAATGATCCCGCCAAAATAAATTTGTAAATTTTTCTTTTCATACTATCTGATATTGACAAACTGAAAGCTACGAAATTCCAAAGCTTCAAATTCAGGATTGCAGTAAAATTTCGTAATTTTCACCCTGCGTTAAGATTCAAACATGGCGGGCAGTTCTTCCAGAATAAAATTTGTTGTTGGTATCACCGGAGGAAGCGGTGTAGGTAAAACTACGCTGATCAAAAAACTCTACCATGACTTTCTTGGACGCGTTTCCACATTTTCACTGAACAACTATTATTTGCCAAAAGAACATCAATGGGTAGATGAAAATGGTGTGATCAATTTTGATTTGCCAACGGCACTTGACCAAAACCGCATACAGATGGATCTCACGCGCCTGGTGGAAGGTCACCCGATTGAACAGGAAATATACGGATTCAATAACCCGGAAGCGAAAAAAGACAAACTTGAAATTCTTCCAAAAGAATTATTGATAGTGGAAGGTTTGTTTGTTATGCATTATCCGTTTGTCAAATCAGTGCTTGATTACTCTGTTTATCTGTCTGTAAAACCTGAGTTACAACTTGAACGCAGGATTCTCAGAGATGTGAATGAACGAAATTATACGGAGTCTGATATTCTTTATCAGTGGCACAATCACGTAATTCCTTCTTATCACAGTTTTGTTCAGCCACATAAAGAAACGGCTAATCTGATCATAACAAACAATGAACAGTTTGATGACAATATTCATGTTCTTACTGAGGTAATCGCTTCCAAACTCAACCTTCAAAATGAACCGAAAGTTTAAGCAGAAATTTCTGTGGTCAGCTGCCCTTGGCTTTTTGCTTTGGTTAACCGGTTTTTATCTTTATCACTTTGGATTAAAATATTCCATTACTGAAGATGATGTAAAAAAATTCGAAAATTCATATCAGGAAAAATGCGCTGAACTCGAAGACAATCTGCAGCTTTTTTTAACCGGTATTGAAACGCGTGACGACGAGTTTGAAAAATTTGCCTGGGCACAACAATACGCAGAGCAAACGCAAACCGACTACTTTGTCTATACCCGGGATACAATGACGTTATGGACTTCCAACTCCATACCGGTTTCAACCACAAGAGACACAACAATCAATGATGGTAATATCATCCTTCTGCAAAACGGATACTACAAATTTGAATATATAACAGCGGGTGAAAAATTATACGTTGCCGCCATGCTTATCAAATATGAATACGGTTTTGAAAATGATGAGCTGGTCAATAAATTTTCTCCCAATCTTTTGAAAAATTTTAAAGGAAAACTTTTGCCGGCTGCTGGTCCTGAAGGATATCCGGTGAAAAACAAATACGGCAAAATTATATTCCGCATTGCTCCGCTGGAAGATCCTGAAAAAAACACACTGCTTGAGGTAATCATTTTTTTCTGCTACATGATTTCATTCATGATTTTGATTCAATTACTGATCAATGCCACCCAGAAACTGCTTTTAAGGAAACCCGTTCTGTTAGTGATTTTTCCGATTGCACTTTTATTGCTCCGTGTAATCTGGATAAAAAGCGGATGGCTGGGACCTTTTGAAAAATTTGAACTTTTTAATCCTGAACTTTTTGCGTCAGAAGGAGTTTCTTCACTGGGTGATTTGATAATTAATGTCGCCATTTTTTATTTGCTGGTTCATTTTCTGCTGAAGCGCACACGCAACTGGTTTAAAGAGGGAAATACGCGTCTGAAACTGTTAGTTTTTATCGTTCCTCTTTTCACCGTTTCGTTTCTTGTTGCATTTGAAATCAATGATCTGATCAGAGATCTGGTTTATGATTCTCAGATCAAATTTGATCTTGAATACTTTTTTGATCTTGATCTTTATAGTTTTATCAGCATTGGTATTATCGGTACTGTTTTTTATTGCTATTTCCGGCTTATTCAGTACATCGTAATTCAACTGAGAAAAAGTGAGTTTGAGTTGAACAAACTTGCTTTTCTGTGGTTTTTTATTTGTGCGGCATATATAGTTATTGATCAAATTTTTTCAGATCACTCACTGCTCACCTCCTGCTGGCCGGTAATATTAAGCGGAGTCCTTTTATGGTTTCAATATCAGGAACGTGAATACAAGTTTGTCCACATCATTTCAGCGCTGGCCTTTATCTCATTTTATGCCGCATATATTTTAAACGGCTATACTTCGATGAATGAAAAAACCGACCGCATTGCATTAGCCGAAATTGTTGAAGCAGACAGGGACGAAGAAGCTGAATATGATTATAGCCAGGCCGAAAGGGAAATGAAAGAAACTGACTTTCTTGTGCCTTATTTCAGCGGAGAATTCAATCAGAAAAAACTCAATGAAGATTTAGAATACGGACCTTTCAGACGACTGAAAAAAAAATACGACCTGACTTTCTATCTATTTAAAAGAGACCGTTCCATAGTAGAAGATTTTAAAAATTATGAAGTTAAAGGATATGACCGGATCATTGAAACTATCCGCAACTCAGGTGAACGTTCTGATTCAATCAGCAACATTTACTACATCAGAGATTATTATGACAAGCTGAGTTATATCGGCCATTTTCTGGTAACATCCGGAGATTCACTTCATGGTCATTTGTTTACTGAAATGCGTTCTAAAAAATTTCCTGAAGATATAGGTCTTCCTTCACTTTTGCTGGAAGAGCCGGTTAAATTTTCAGATGAACTGAAACATTATTCCATTGCAAAATATGTTGAAAATAAATTAGTGAATGATAAAGGTGAGTTTTCTTATCCGCTGAATTCAGAAGATTATTTTACACAAAGCGGGAAGTTTGAAGAAATGGACGGATACAGTCATTATGTTTACGAATGTGAAAAGGGTCATAAAACTGTGCTGAGTAAAAAAATAACTTCTGGTTTTGCTTTATTGACCGCATTCTCATACTTGTTGATTTTCTTTGGTGTACTGCTTCTTATTCCTATATCTTATCAGCAGTTTCAGGCAGGTATCAGTTTTAAAAATCTGAAGATGAATGTGAAGATTCATGCTGCCATGATTGGTTTGATTCTGACCTCTCTCATTGCATTTGGCATTGGCGCCGGAACATTTGTTGAAAGACAATATCATGACAACAATAAAGAACTGATTAAAGAAAAAATCACTTCAGTGAAAACAGAATTCCAGAATAAACTCAAAGATGAAAAGAGGCTCAGACATGAGCTGGCAGATTATCTTGAATATCTGCTTAAAAAATTCTCAGGTATTTTCCTGACTGACATAAACCTTTACACACTTGAAGGTGATTTACTTGCTTCATCCCAACCCAAAATTTACAGCAAGGGAATTGTTTCCCGTAAAATGAATCCGGAAGCATATCGTCAATTAAAATTACTTGACAAAAGTGAATTCATACATGATGAGCAAATTGGTTCACTGACTTACATGTCTGCTTACATGCCTTTTTACAACAACAAACATGAAATGCTGGCCTATCTCAATGTGCAATATATTTCAAGACAGGGAGAACTAGAAAATCAAATCTCAGGATTCCTTCTTGCAATTACCAACATCATGGTATTCATGCTGGCGCTTTCTGTCATTCTTGCAATTACCTTATCAAACAGATTAACGCGTCCGCTAAAATATATTCAGGACAGTTTGCGCAGTGTTCAGATTGGCTCAGCTTCAAAACCTATTGAATACAGTGGTTCAGATGAAATTGGTGAATTAGTAAAAGAGTATAATAAAAAAGTAGAAGAACTTCAGATTAATGCAGAGCAGCTGGCAAAAAGTGAACGGGAAAGTGCCTGGAGAGAAATGGCCAAACAGGTAGCCCACGAAATTAAAAATCCGCTTACACCAATGAAACTTTCCATTCAGCATCTGAAGCGTTCCATTAATTTGGCAGATGATGATTCCAAAGAAAAATTAGAGCGCGTAACAAAATCTCTGATCGATCAGATAGATGCCCTGACACAAATTGCCAACGAGTTTTCCAATTTTGCCAAAATGCCAAAGGCGTCAGAAAATGAACTGGATCTGAAAGAAATTCTGAGAAACGCCGCAACTGTTTTTGCCGATTCAGACGAGTATGAATTTTCAATTGAATTAGAATCAGACAAACCAGCTATTATCTGGGCAGACAAAGATCTTTTATTACGTGTTTTTAATAACCTGATTAAAAATGCAACACAGGCCGTTAAACCACAAGAAGATTTTGAAGGTTCAGGTAAAGTAGAAGTTTCACTGGAAGAAACTGCTGACTACTTTGTTGTGGCAATTAAAGACAATGGTATCGGCATTTCAGATTCACAAAGAGAGAAAATATTTGTCCCCTATTTCACTACTAAATCAACCGGTACAGGTTTGGGTCTTGCAATGACTAAACAAATTATAGAAAACCACGGCGGTAAAATCTGGTTTGAATCTATACCGGGAGAAGGAACTACCTTTTATGTCTCTTTGAAAAAACACCGGAGAGATTAAAAACTACTTTTCTTCTTTGGGTTTGTAATCGTATTGTATTGAAATTTCCGCTTGTTTAGTTTCATCCTTATCAGGTTCCTGCGGCGTAATATCCGGCTCTTCTTTCCAATATTCAATTTCCGGTTCAATGCCAAGTTCTTCTTCCAGTTCATAACGCAGTTTCTGTGGCTGCGGACCACTGTATTTGTAAATTACTGCAACAATTATTCCAGAGAAAAAACCAAGGGCATGTCCTTCCCAGGAAATATTAATTGCGGTTGGGAAAATACCCCACACCATACTTCCATAAAGAAAAATGACAATAAGAGAAACAGCTGCAACGCGCATGTTCTTTCTGAAAAAGCCGCTGAAAACAAGAAAAGAAGTCAACCCGTAAATGACTCCGCTCATTCCAATGTGATAATTTTCTCTTGCAAGCAGCCACATAGAAATTCCGGTAAGAAAATAAATGAGTATAAAGACACGCGTGGCAATTGTACGGTAATGATAAAACAACAACCAGGTTAGAATGAAAGCCGGCAAAGAATTATTCAGAATGTGTGAGAAGTCGGCGGTGCTATGAATAAACGGTGTAAGCAAAATACCTGTCAGACCGGACGGGCGCAAAGGAAATATACCAAATCTGTAAAGATTCAGTCCAAATGTAATGTCAGACAAATGGACTACCCACATTAAGCCCACCAATGAAAAAGAAATCAGCAGCGCTATCCGCGAAATTTTTGATTCAAGCATGAATGCAATTTGTCAAATACCAAACCAGATTTTTTTCAATGACGGAATGGCAGAAAAGGAGGAATTAGGATATAGGATTAAGGAGTGCTATTTGAGGAATGAGAAAAAAGTTGGCTTCAATTTATAACCTCTTCATAGCAAAAATCAATTACTGAATAAGTAATGTATTTTCCCGGAGTATTCAACGTTGAAGAAAGATCACTATATCCTTTCTTCTAAATTCCAGTCCCTAAAAAATTACTCTACAGTAACAGACTTGGCAAGATTTCTAGGCTGATCCACATTACAACCACGCATTACAGCGATGTAGTAAGAAATTAACTGGAATGGAATTGTTGCAAGAATCGGAACAATAATTTCATCCGCATCCGGAATTTCAATCACATGTTCAGCAATGGATTTTACAGCCATATCTCCTTCAGTGACAATGGCAATGATTCTTCCTTTTCTTGCTTTTACTTCCTGAATATTTGAAACTACTTTTCGTAATTCGGTCCTTTGGTTGCAATAACAAAAACCGGCATGTTTTCATCAATCAAAGCAATAGGCCCGTGTTTCATTTCAGCAGCAGGATATCCTTCAGCATGGATGTAAGAAATTTCTTTCAGTTTTAATGCGCCTTCCAAAGCTATTGGAAATGAACTTCCGCGCCCAAGATAAAGCGCATTGTGTGCATCTTTAAATTCACCGGAAATACGTTTAATATGCTCACTTCCCTGCAATAATTTTTCAATTTTTTTCGGAAGCGCTTCCATCTCATCAAGAAGAGACTGAAATCTGTTTGGTGAAATGGTGTTGCGTTTTTTTGCAATCATCATAGCAAGCATGGCAAGTAAAGTAACCTGCGTGGTAAATGCTTTTGTAGATGCCACACCAATTTCCGGTCCGGCATGGGTATATGATCCGCCATGTGTAATTCTTGAAATAGAACTTCCAACCACATTCACAATTCCAAGAATGGTCGCACCCATTTCTTTAGACATTTTTAGTGCGGCAAGTGTGTCTGCAGTTTCACCAGATTGTGAAATTGCAATTACTACATCGTTTTTGCGAATGATCGGATTTCTGTATCTGAACTCACTTGCGTATTCCACCTCAACCGGAATTCGCGCAAGATCTTCTAAATAATATTCCCCAACCAATCCGGCATGCCATGAAGTTCCGCATGCAATAATGATAATACGGTTTGCATTGGCAATCTGATCTTCATATTGCTTTAAACCGCCTAATGTAATCCAACCTTCTTTTGCATTTAACCTTCCTCTGAAACTATCATGAATAGCACGTGGCTGCTCATAGATTTCTTTCAGCATGAAATGATCATAACCACCTCTTTCCAGCTCTTCAAGCTGCATACTGAGTTCTGTAATCTCCGGTGAAACTTCTTTGTTATGAATGCTGATGATTCTTAAACCATCCTTTCTGTCAACAATGGCAATCTGTTCATCTTCGAGATAAACAACATTTTTCGTGTACTCGATGATTGGTGTCGCATCAGAAGCCAGGTAATATTCATCTTCACCCAAACCAACAACAAGCGGACTACTTTTTTTAGCAGCAATCAATTTGTTTGGTTCATCTTTTGAAACAATTACAATTGCGTAAGCACCATGCACTTCATTAAGTGCCATTCTTAAGGCTTCAACTAAATCAACTTTGTATTTGTTTTTAATTTCTTCAATCAGGTGAACAAGTACTTCCGTATCTGTTTCACTTTGAAATTTATGTCCGCGTTTCAGTAATTCTCTTTTCAGTACATCATAATTTTCTATGATTCCGTTGTGAACCAAAACCATATTTCCGTCTCCTGAAAAATGAGGATGCGCGTTGATGTCATTTGGTAAACCGTGTGTAGCCCATCTGGTGTGGCCAATTCCTAAGGAACCTGCCGTAGATTTTCCTTCAACAAATGCAACCAGGTCCTGAACTTTTCCTTGTCTTTTATAAACATTCAGCGTTGATGGGTTTTCCAATAATGCAACACCGGCGCTGTCATATCCGCGGTATTCAAGTCTGCTCAATCCCTTAATCAAAACAGGATACGCTTTTTTATCTCCTATATATCCAACAATTCCACACATAGTTTGTCTTTAATAATTGGTGTACGTAATTTCCAAACGTGGTTTTTCCTTGAACGTTGTTTTAGATCCGTTGAAAACTATCCGTTCTATGGTTGACCCAAAGAAACTCGGACTGTAAATTCTGAATCCGTTAAAATCTCTTTCACCTGATAACATGGCTTGTAATTCACGCGTTACATAAAAACGAAATTCCTTTTTATCATCATTGTATGCAACAGTCAGCAGGGATGATCCTCCCTGATAATCAAGCGTACTTTGAGAAAGTTTATCATCCACAATTTTTGCAATAAATAATTTGGAAGTCACATCAAAAACATCGGATGTAAAATCCTGAACCGGTAAAATTAATTCTGCCTTATTGATGATTTTCGGATCCCAGTTTCCAAGTGAATCATAATTAAAATCCATCAGATTGGGAATTTCAATTACTGCCCGCAAAGCACTGCCCTGCATATAAAACGCCTGTTCACCTTCAGCCAAATCCAAAAGCGCAGCTTCAACATCTGTGCCTGTGCGGTCATATTTTATGTCATTGTATCTTGCTGCCGAACTGTTGAATTCAAAATTGTATGTTTTTGGTGTGCCGTTATCCTTAAAATACATCGTCACACCTGAAACTGAATTTTCCATTACGGTATAAAGAATGGTTCCCTGACCAACAGGAATGGATGCGCTATTCACTTTAATATTCAACCCGTTAAAGAAAGAGACAAAACCATCATCAGTATTCATCTGCCCGGCATCATTGGCGGCAACCATAGCCATTCCAAAAGAAGGATCAAGATGGATGCGTAAATGAGCAGGTAATGTATCATCACCCACTACTTGTTCAGCAACTATATTTGGTGTGATTGTTTCTGAACCGGATAAAACCAAATTTGATCCGGTAGCAGTTGGTGAATTGAATGCATAATATTCTTTGTCTGTTCTTACCAAATCATCTGTAATCTCATACACTTCAAACGTCATTGGCTGAATATTGCCGTAATAATTGATGCTTGTATATCTCAGAGTCAGTACCACTGAGTCCATGGTTAATGTTCCTGCATTGCCAAACTCCGGCGCAACAGAGGACAACCTCATCTGTGTAACAATTCCGCAATCAACTTTTCCAAAGACAGGATCAGAATAAGCACCTAACAAACTTACAGAGGTCTCATCTGTTTCTACACTGTCAGCGTATTCAGTATATGTTTTGAGTGAAAAGGTATCTGTGAAAGAAGTATTTAGCGAACTGCCTTCAAGTCCGTCACCAATGGTTGTTGTTTCTTTTTTGCAGGAAACAAGAAGTGATCCTGCTATAAAAAAAACAGCGGAAAGTTTCAGAACCTTCCGCCGGATAATTATTTGATTTTTTCTGGTCATTTAAACTACTACTTCTTCAATAATCTGATCGTAAAACTCATCCATAGGCTTAACGAAAGATTCTTCAGGATAGTATTCAAGGAAAGGAACTCCGGATTTACGGATCACAGTTTTCAATTCATTGCTGATTGAAGGGCTTCCCTGAACCACTCCGTCTGAAACTTTGATTGCCGCCTCATTCAACGCATTAAAATCCGTCTTTTTTAAAGGAGCAATAGTAGCCTCATCAAAGCCGTCAAATTTAAGTTTTTCGTAAAATTTGGGGTCCCAATTTTTGTTAAATGGATCATCATATACTGAATAAACAACTTTTGCTTCAGCAAAGTGAGGATCATTATTGTAAAGTTTTTTAATATAAAGCGGAGCCAACGCCGCCATCCAGCCGTGACAATGAATCACATCGGGCTTCCAGCCTAATTTTTTTACTGTTTCCAGAACACCGCGTCCGAAGAACATGGCGCGCTCATCATTATCTGTATGATAATTTCCTTTTTCATCCTGAACAGTTGTTTTTCGTTTGAAAAAATCTTCATTATCAATAAAATAAACCTGAATTTTTGCAGAAGGGACAGACGCTACTTTGATAATAAGCGGATGATCCACATCATTAATAATCAAATTCATTCCTGACAAACGAATCACTTCATGCAACTGGTGCCTGCGCTCATTGATACAGCCGTATCTGGGCATGAACGCACGTATTTCTTTGCCTGCTTCCTGAATTCCCTGAGGGAGTTTTCTGGTTGCTACTGAGATGTCTGTGTTGGGTAAAAAGGGAGAAATTTCCTGAGAGATAAATAGTACTCTTTTCTTTTCCATAGAGGATATGTACATTTAATAGTTAGCAAATTTACGGAAAAAAAAGCACATTTTCAATGTAAAAATATAGATTTGCCGGTTTGCCCTTGTGGCACCTAGCTGTTTCTGCCTTGATTACAATTGACAATTCCTCAGCCCTGATAAGCCTTTTGGCAGATTTCAGGAAACAAAATCCAGATGCTAAAATTGGCTTTGTTCCAACCATGGGTGCATTGCATCAGGGACATATTAGTCTTATAACAAGAGCAAAAAAAGAAAACCAGCTGGTAGTCTGTTCCATTTTTGTAAACCCCACGCAGTTCAATGACCCCAAAGATCTGGAAAGATATCCCAGAACCGCCGAAGCTGATGCGGCAATGCTTTCTGATAATGGATGTGATATAGTGTACTTTCCGGCTGTGGATGATATCTATCCAAATGGCTTGAATGAGCCGTTTGATATGGATTTTGGCGGAATTGACAACGTAATGGAAGGCGCTCACCGGCCCGGACATTTTAAAGGAGTTGCTCAGGTGGTTGACCGGTTCTTCCGAATTGTTCGGCCAGATAGAGCCTATTTTGGGCAAAAAGACTTTCAGCAGGTAGCTGTAATCAGACAACTTGTCAAGGAAAAAAAGCATGCAGTTGAGATAATTGCATGCCCAACGCTGAGATCAACTCAAGGACTGGCCTTAAGCTCAAGAAACATGCTTCTTTCAGAAGAAGAAAAAGAGAATTCCTTAATCATTTACAAAACGCTTTTATCTGGTCAAAACTGGATAAAGGATAATTCAGATATCACTGAGCTTACGGAAAAACTGACAGTCTTTTTCAAAAAAGGAAATCTGCACCTTGAATATCTTGAACTGGCAAATCCTGAAAATCTGCAGCCGGTAAAAAACAAAAATCAACCTGTGCACTGTTTTATTGCTGCGTTCTGTGGCAAAGTCCGTTTGATAGATAATATGCGCCTGAATTAGCTGCCAACCAAAAAGGTATTTGCTAATTTCAACCCGCAATGATCAGAATCATTTTCAGTTTTATTCTCTCATTTTCCATTTTGAGCGCTTCAGCGTTTGAATCAACTCTTGCAGACAGCCTGCATCAAAAAGCTTTATCTATAGGAGGAACTGATGGTATTGAAATTATGCTGGACAATTTTTACTCAGTGCATGTTCAGAATTATGATGATGGAATTGCCTGGGGGAAACAAACGTTAAATTATGCACAGCAATCAGGCAACCAACAATTGATTGGAAGAAGTTATCTCATCATTGGAATGAGCTCATATATGCGGGGTGATTATCCCAACTGTCTGGATAATTATCAAAAGGCTCTGGAAATTTTTGAAAAAATAAACGACCTGAATTATATCGGCAGAACCAATAACGAATTTTCTGTTTACTGGAGAAAACAAAAGCAATTCGAGAAAGGACTCGAATGTCTGGACAAAAGTTTTAAAGCTTGCACAGATTGTAAAGACAGCAGCTGCGTAGAAACTTCATTAAACAACCGGGCAGTAATATATGAGATGATGGGCAGATACGAAGATGCCATCTTCTACTATTCAAAGGCTGAAGAAATTGCCATGCGCAACAATAATCTCATTGGTCTGGCTTATATCTATGCAGATGGAGCAGAGTGTTACCGGTTAAAAGGGCAACCTGATTCATCCATGATTCAGATAAACAAATCAATTGCAATACTTGAAAAGGCTGGCAATCACCAAGGTGTTGCAATGAACCTGATTAATAAAGCAGCATTATTCTCACAAACCGGACAATATGATCTGGCAATAAGTACCTATCAGCAATGCATTGATCTGGCCAGTCAACTTAAATACACTGATCTGCTCAAAAATGCTCATTATCAATTGGGCCATACTTATGCTAAGGACGGAGACTATGAAAAATCTTTTTATCACATTGAACGCAGTCACTTTTTACAGGATAGTTTATTGAATGAAGAAAAATTAAAAGCACTTTCAGAAATGGAAGTGAAATATGAGACAGAAAAAATTGAAAATGATTTACTGCTCGAAAAACAAGCAGGTGTAGAAACAGAATTAAAGCTGGCCAACCGGAACAAATGGCTCATAGCTTCAGCAGGTTTTCTGATTGCATTTTTGTTTTTCGGGTTGTTTCTTTATCAGCGTAAATCCCATTTGGCACAAGCTGAAAAAGACAAAGCAATTATTGACGAAAGAGAAAAAGGTATTCAGGCGGTTTTTGAAGCAACTGAAGAAGAACGCAAGCGGTTATCTCGTGAGTTACATGACGGAATTGGTCAGCAAATGAGCGGCTTAAAGTTAGCCTGGCAGAACTTAACCATCTCTTCAAAAACACTGAGTGAAGAAGAAAAAGCCAAATTACAGCAGCTTTCAAAAATTCTGGATGACACTTCATCTGAACTGAGAGAAATATCACACCGCATGATGCCAAAAGTTTTGGAAAGTTTTGGACTGGTGCCGGCCATTGAACAGATGCTGGAGCAATCATTAAAATTATCGGAAATCAGGTACAGCTTTGAGCATTATAATTTTGATGAACGAATATCTTCAAAAACGGAACTGGCACTTTTCAGAATATCTCAGGAGCTTGTAAACAATGTGATTAAGCACGCCAGGGCAAATTTCATTTCTGTTCAGCTGTTCAAAAATCAAAATCAACTCATCTTGATAATTGAAGACAACGGCAAGGGAATTTCTGAAATTGAAAAAACAGATGGACATGGTTTGATGAACATCAAGTCGAGGTTGAACACCATACACGGGCAAGTCAATTTTGAATCCAGTACAGGAGCAGGAACAACAGCAACAGTAAGGGTTTTGATCGACTAAACGGCAGGAATAAAATCTGAAAAAATTTCGAATTCCCCAATTCTATTATTCATCAGTATATACCCGGTGAACCCGTGATGAAATAGAAGAAATAATTTCATACGGAATGGTTTTAAGATTCATGGCCATCTCAAAAATGGAATTGGAATCTCCAAAAACTTCTACCTCATCACCAACCGATGCATCTATTCCTTCCAGATTAATCATACACATGTCCATACAAATGTTACCAATGATAGGTGCAGCTTTGCCATTGACAATCACTGACCAGTTTTGCTGACTCAACCCTCTTCTCAAACCATCAGCATATCCCACCGGAATAATACCGATTTTATGATCATGTGTGGCAATGTATGTTCTTCCATAACCAACGCTGTCACCGGCATGTACTTCTTTAATCTGTGAGATTTGAGTTATCAGACTGAGTACATTTTCGAGCTCCCGGTTATTTCTGTCAACCAAACCAAACATGCCAATTCCCAATCTCACCATGTCATATTCAGCTCTTGAAAAATTTACCGCACCTGCTGAATTGGCAAGATGTCTGTCAAACTTATACGGCAGGCGATCAGAAATAATTCCGCTCAGAATATCAAACGATCTTATCTGATTAAAAGTAAATGCATTTTCTGCTTCATCATCAGCTACAGATAAATGTGAGAAAACAGATTTTACAAAAACTTCAGGCTGCGTTTGCAGGGTATCAAGCAACTGTTTAATCTGGTTTTCAGTAAAACCAAGACGATTCATTCCTGTATCTAATTTGATGTGAACCGGGTAATGATTTTTCTGATTTAAAATCAGATAACGCAAAAAAGAATTCAGCATTTCAGGAGAATAAATACTTGGCTCCAGATTGTAATTTAAAATTTCATCAAAGGCACTTTCTTCCGGATTCATTACCAGGATCGGCAACGTAATTCCTGACAGTCTTAACTGCACTCCTTCATCTGCATAAGCAACACCAAAATAATCTACTTTCTGGTTTACAAGAAAGTGCGCCATTTCAGTCAATCCGCCACCATATGACTGAGCTTTCACCATCACCAAAATTTTTGTTGATGCACTCAAACGTGATCTGAAAAAATTCAAATTATTGCGCACCGCACTGAAATTAATCAACAGTTTGGTAATGTGTTTTTTCTCTGCAAGATGATGAACAATTTTTTCAAGACCCGATTTTCTGGATCCCTTAAAAAGTATAGTTGCATTTTCAAATTTCAATCCTGCTTTTAAAAAAGAATCAGCACTGTCAAACAAATCAACCGGTATTTTCAACTCAGGTAAATCATTTTTACTTCCAATAAAAACCAATCTGCTGATATTTTCTTCAGTTAAAAGTTGCCGGAGATTTATTTTTATCTGATCATTTTGATTTTCTTCAAAAGCAGAAAGAAATAAAATACGTGTATTGAATTTATTGAGTGTACGCAATTGTTTCAATGCTATTTCCAGAGATTGCAGATCAGCGCTGTAAGAGTCATTGAGCAAAAGACAATTGTCTTTGCCTTCAAGCTGTTCAAGCCTCATGGAAATTGCAGGAAGCGTTTTGAGTTTGCCTGAAATCAAATCTTCATTCAGCCCCAGATAAGCAGAAACCTGCGAAACGAGTGAAGCATTTTTCATGGATGCTTCATCCGTAAACGGAATCTCAGAAATGCTTACCGCATTATTATCAAAAAGTACTTTACAATTTGTAAAAAGCTTTTTCTTTTCTTCCAGTTTTTGCTCATCGGAAGAAAAATTAGCACTGTGCGCATCACCAATTCCGGTAAATACTCCAATAGTTGGCTGAATCATTTTTTCCAGCTTTTGCATTTCACCGGGTTTTGAAATTCCGGCTTCAAAAATTGCAAGAGAATGATCAGCGTTCATTTCCAAAACAGATAGTGCGGCACCTATCTGACTGTTATAACTTTTCGGACTTCTTACAATTGAATAATTATCTTTTAAAACATGATATAACCATTCCTTTACAATTGTTTTTCCATTGCTGCCGGTAATTCCTATAACCGGATATGTAAATTTGGAACGGTGTTTTTCAGCCAGTGATTGCAACGCTTCCAGTGGATTTTTAACTACAATCTGACAAACAGAAATTGCCTGATTTGATTTGGAAACAATTGCAACCTGTCCTTTTTTGGCGCGAAATGTTTCCAAAAATTTATGTCCGTCTTCTTTTGATCCGGTGAGCGCAACAAAAAGCGTTTTTTCCTGAATGGAAGGACTTCTGGTATCAATTACTACGTTGGAAACAGAAAAATCTGCAGACAGATTCAGAGGATTGTAAATTTCACCTTTTACAATTTCGGCAAGCTCTTTTATAGAAAAATCAATATTCATCAGTAATCAAAACTAAAGAATAATCAGCAGAAAATCTGAAAAAGCAGAAATGAAAAGGAGAGAATTATTATTTGCAGGAAAACAGCTATCAGAGCTGTTTGGAATTCATTTCATTATAGCAGCTCCGGCAAAGCGGAACGTATTTATCTTTTTCTCCTAAAACCACCACGCCTGCATCTTTTGAAATGCGGTGAGAAAAACGCGCTCGGCCGGAACAAAATGTACAAACAGAATTCAGTTTAATAATTTCATCCACCACGCTCATCAGCTGAGGCATTGAGCCAAAAGGTCTTCCCAGATAATCGAGATCCAGACCGGCAACAACCACAATTTTACCGTAGTCTGCAATGGTTTCACAAACACCAACAATCGATTCATCAAAAAACTGAACCTCATCAATGGCAATTACATCTGCACGGTGAAAGAGATCGAGCATTTCAGCCGGACGCGTCACCGCAAAAGCCTGAGCTTCATCTTTATCATGAGATACAATGGACTCTTCAGCGTAACGGTCATCCAGCTTTGGCTTGAATACCACTACTTTTTTGCGGTCTTTCAGATATCCTGAAATTAACACTATCAATGTTTTGGTTTTCCCTGAAAACATGGGTCCGCAAACAACCTGCACCTTTCCGTTCACCGCACGGGTGCTGAAAGTATGACGGGAAACGCTATTAACAGATTGTTTGTGAGTAATTTTCGCGATTATTACATTTTGTCTGTCAAATTTAGACGTAATTTTAGGTCGCTATTAAAAATGTGAATAACTTGAATTAAATGGGGAAAACATCTTTTCAAAATCTGCAAAAACTCGTTCAGGAAATTGATGCGAAAATTGCTAAACTAAAATCAGGAAATCTTTTGGTTTCAGAACTGGAAGAACTGGTAAAACTATCTGCTGATTTGCATGAGCGTATGGCTGTACTGCGTCACAAGGCATATGAAAAACACGGTGAGCCTGCAGAAAAAATCAGTGTTCCTGAAAACAAAACAGAAGAGATTCCTGCCTTTGATATCAGCTTCAGTACTGAACCAATTACCTCAGCTCCTGAAATAAAAGCAGAACTTCCTGTTGAAGAACCTGAAACATCCATTGATTTTTCTATTCCGGTATTTGAGCCTGAAAAGACGGCAAAAAAAGTGATTCCGGTTGCTGAGCCTGAAGTAAAAAACCAATTCATGT
Organism: Crocinitomicaceae bacterium; assembly: GCA_016719925.1. Lineage (GTDB taxonomy): Bacteria > Bacteroidota > Bacteroidia > Flavobacteriales_D > Crocinitomicaceae > JADJGJ01. The sequence goes on from JADJYC010000002.1 coordinate 459,030, forward strand.
AATTCGTGAAGAAGTGAAGCCGGATTCATCTTCCCTCCATGAAAAATTTCTGAAAGAAGATGTAGATCTGAATGATAAACTGAAAAAGAAGAAGAAGATCTGCCGCTGCGCAAAAAATTAGGACTAAAACCAATTCAGGATTTACGTTCAGAAATTGGAATCGGTAAAAAATTTGAATACATCAACCTGATGTTTGCCGGTGACAACAAAGCCTATGAAACAGCTATTGATGAACTGAACAACTGCGCTGATCAGGACGCTGCCCGTAAAAAACTCAATGTATTTGCATCTGTTTACCGCTGGAATCTGGAAGAAAAAACCATTGTTAAATTTGTTGAACTGGTTGAACGCAGATTTATTTAATTTAACCTGTTATGCCGGAAAATAATTCTTTACTAAAACCGGTTTTCTTTTTCCTTTTTATCCTTGTTTTTTCGAATGCGGATAACGTCTTTGCACAAAAAGAATATGCCAAAAAAATTCTGGACACACTTTGCAGTGAGCATTTTGACGGACGTGGTTACGTCAACAAAGGGGATGTGCGTGCAGCTGATTTTCTAATCAGTGAATTAAAAAATATAGGGGCAAAAGAACTGGGAGAAAACTCCATGGAGCAGCCTTATATATTTAACGTCAATACTTTTCCCTATTCCATTTATTTTGCTCTTGAAGACGATACACTGATTCCGGGAGCAGATTATATTCTTGATCCAACTTCTGGAACTGCGGGTGGTGAATTTGAAGTGATGGAATTGAATTCAGAAAATTTCTATTCAGTTTACGGGGGTAAAATTTCTTTCGGTAAGGAAGATCTTGAGCAAAAAATTATTGTCTTCAATTTTACAGATGTTACAGATAAGGATAAACTAAAAACGCTGCGCGGTTATGCCAATGAATCCATGAATTATTTTCCGACAGTGTGGGTTACGCGTACAAAAAAAACCTATTCCGTTGGGCGAAGTCAGAAAAATTATCCGTTGGTTGAGCTGGATTCCGCTGCATATAATTCTCCGCAAAAAATTTCCCTTCAAATCAATAACAAATATGAATCAAAGTACCAGAGTAAAAATGTGATTGCCTCCATTCCCGGAAAAAAGAAAAATAAATTTGTTGTCTTCACAGCACATTATGATCATTTGGGAAGAATGGGAACCGACACGTATTTTCCCGGTGCCAATGACAATGCAAGTGGTTGCGCCATGTTACTTTCCCTTGCAAAATATTATACTGAAAATCCACCGGAATTTACAACCGTCTTTTGTTTTTTCAGTGGTGAAGAAGCGGGTTTGGTTGGCTCAAATTATTTTGTCAATCATCCTTATTTCAAACTGAACAAAGTAAAATTTGTCATGAACATTGATATTATGGGAGCAGCAGATAAAGGGATTACAGTAGTCAACGGGTCAGTGCATGAAGCTCAATTTAACCGCATGGTTGAAATTAATACTGCTAAAAATTATATTCCCGAAGTGAAAAAAAGAGGTGCTGCGGCAAATTCTGATCATCACTTTTTTTCAGAAGCCGGAGTGCCTGCATTCTTTATCTACTCCATGGGCAGTGTCACCAATTACCATGATATTTTTGATACCGCTGAAAATACGCCATTGCACAAATTTGATGAAGTTCAAAGTCTGATTATTGATTTTGTTGCAACAATAAAATAATCTGTTGCTTTGATAACACTTTAATGGATGTTGCAACAAGTTTTTCCTATCTTTACCGCTTTAAATAAATAAAACATGATAAAAAATTACTCTTTTAAACAAACATTCATTGCCCTTTCATTCCTCTGTTCAGCGGCTACTTTTGCCCAGACAACGGTTTTTAATTACACGGGTGCAATGCAAACTTATGTGGTGCCTGCTGGTGTTACAGAAATTTCTGTTGATGTGATTGCAGCCGGTGGTGGCTTGTCAATGGGATCAGGAGGAGGAACTCAAAATCCCGGAAATGGTGGCCGTATTCAGGCTGATCTTACAGTAGTACCCGGAACAACATTAAATATTTATGTGGGCGGTGCAGGAACAAACGGCGTACCCCCAACTCCAGGAGTAGGTGGTTTTAACGGTGGTGGAAATGGTGGAAATGGATATAGCTCATATGCCGGTGGTGGCGGTGGCGGTGCATCTGATATTCGTATTGGAGGCACTGCCTTGAATGACAGAGTCATTGTTGCCGGCGGAGGTGGAGGTGGTGCATATAATTATTCATCGGGTGACATTGGCGGTGCAGGTGGCGGACTTACAGGTGGAGATGGACTAAGTAACGGTTCTGTTGGATCAGGCAGCGGTACAGGCGGTACTCAATCAGCAGGTGGAAATTTCGGAGTTTGGAGTGGCTGGACAAATGCTTCTCCGGGAACACTTGGAACCGGTGGACATGCAGGTGTTGATGGTGCGGGTGGAGGTGGCGGTGGCGGCTACTACGGCGGCGGCGGCGGCGCATGGTCTGGCGGTGGCGGCGGAAGCAGCTATAGTGATGCAGTACTTGCAGCATCCGTTATACATACTGTAGGTTACAACAGCGGTAATGGACAAATATCAATAACACCAACCTGTGACGGTCTGACAACTACAGTTTCTTCAAGTTCAATTTGTATTGGTGAATCAGTTACTTTATCTGCAACCTCAACCAACGGAGGAACTGTAACCTGGGACAATGGCATCACGGACGGAGTTGCTTTTACTCCAGTTTCTGCTGGTACAACAACTTATACCGCAACAAGCACTGATCTGCAAGATTGCTCTTTTATAATTGATATCGTGGTAAATGACGTTCCTACAGTAGATGGTGGTGTTGATGTATTATTCTGCGGAACACCAACAGATACTTTTTTACAAGCTACCGGAACCGGTGACACATATACCTGGGATAATGGAATTACAGATGGCGCATATTTCACTCCTGTTGCAGGAACAACAACATATACAGTCACAGCAGAAATAACTGCAACAGGTTGTACAAGTACTGATCAGGTTGATGTAATTGTGAACGACGCCGTAGTAATTAATCTTACTTCAACTGATGAGATGACAGGAAATGATGGAACAATTTCTCTTACTGTAACATCTGGTACTGCACCAATTACCTATGACTGGGATAATGACGGAACGGGTGACTTTAACGACACAGAAGACCTTTCAGGATTGGCAGAAGGTTCATATACTGTTGTAGTAAATGCAAATGGATGTTTATATACTGAAACTATTGCTGTAGGTTCTCAGGTTGGAATAGAAAATTCAGAAATGCCAATTGCGGTTTATCCAAATCCGGCGGTACAAAATTTAACCGTTGAAATGCCGGGAACATTCCTGTACAATATTACAGACATCAGCGGAAATTTAATTCTGACTGCAAACGGATCAGATAAAGAACTGATCAACGTTGAAAATTTTGCGGCAGGAATTTATTTCATCCGAATTGAAAATGACAATACCATTCAAACAGTTCAATTTGTAAAAAATTAATCTGATTGTTTTTTATTAAAAAGCCATCTCTGAAATTCAGGGATGGCTTTTTTTATTGTGGTAATGCAGATGACAGATAAAATACTTCAGCTGGCGCAAGCGTCTCGCTCGTACTTAGCGCGGTCCGCCTCTAAAATTTATACTTTAGACTTATACCTTTCTTTTCTGGATTAGATATTCAAAACCACCACAACGCCTTTATTTATAAGAGCCTGCATCACAAAAAACAACTTCATACAACGGCTAATTAATCAAATCTCACCAGTATAACAATCCCTCAATTAGCATCAAGCTGTTCACTACTCTCACCAGAAAATTGTAAATTGGCAATGTGAAACAACGTTTATTTACACTTTTAGTAACAGGTTTTTCTCTTTTTACTTTTGCCCAGCAATACGGTATGCAATATCATGCACCGATTGTTGAAGATGACCGTGCAGCAGGTTGTTCACCGGCAAATTCATCTGCTTTTCTGGAATACAATAATGTAAAAGCGCTTATTCATTCCGGTGGAAATTTATGGCAGATTGCCGGTCAGAATTTATCACAATATGAAGTTCCAAAAGGTTCCGGAATCATGGCGTTATTTACCTCAGCACTTTGGCTGGGCGGGGTTGACATCAACGGTCAGTTGAAACTTGCAGCTGTGCGTTACCGTGACGGACAAGATTACTGGACCGGTCCGCTTACTAATAACGGTGAAGCAGAAATTTTACCGGAGACCTGTATGGAATTTGACAAACATTTTGTCATCAGTCAAGATGAAGTACGTGAATTTGACGCGTGGTTTACAGCCGGTGAAATGGATGCGCTGAACGGAACCAATACACAATCTGAAAATTTTCCTGATTATTCCATTCCGCAATCAATACTTGAATGGCCCGCTCATGGAAATCCTGCACTTGGACAAGATTTTTATCTGGCGCCTTTTTATGACCGAAATGATGACGCCATTTACAATCCGCAAGACGGTGACTACCCGTGGTATGATATCAAAAAAGAATTAGACTGTACAAATGACCGCACCGTAACGCTTTACGGAGATCAAACAATCTGGTGGGTGATGAATGACAAAGGAAATATTCACACTGAAACAGGAGGTGATCCGCTGGGTATGGAAATCAGATGTCAGGCATTTGCTTTTGCAACCAATGATGAAATCAACAACATGACGTTTTACAATTATGAACTGGTGAATCGTTCCACACAAACTTTGTATGATACCTATTTTGGAATTTTTATTGACGCCGCGCTCGGAAATCCGTTTAATGATTTTGTAGGATGTGATGTCAGCCGCGGATTAGCTTATTGTTACAATGGTGCAGCGGTTGACGCTGATGACGGAGGCTGGAAAGGTTATGGAACAAATCCACCTGCTGCAGGAATTGATTTTTTTGAAGGACCCTACAAAGACAATGATGGTTCAGATAATCCCCTGGTTGCAAATTATACAACCGCTGTAACACAAGGTGGAATTCCATATTCAGGTTTGGGTATTGGGTTTGGAGATGGTGTTGTAGACAATGAACGAATTGGTATGCACCGCTTTTTATATTACAACAATACAGGAGGCGGAGGTGCTGCGCAAACTGATCCGCAAACCGCACAGGATTATTATAATTATCTCACCGGATACTGGAAAGACGGAACTCATTTTGTGTATGGAGGAAACGGACATCCGGGTGATCCAAATGCAAATCCTGCCATTGAAGCTAACTACATGTTTCCTGCTGATACTGATCCGGTTGGATGGGGAACTAGCGGAATACCTCAGCCACTTTGGACAGAACAAACTGCAGGCAACTTACCATACGACAGAAGATTTGCACAATCAGCCGGACCATTTGTATTAAAGCCCGGTGCAGTAAATAATATTACGTATGGAATTGTTTGGGCAAGATCCAATGAAGGAGATCCGTTTGCATCAGTAGTTGAATTGCAAAAAGCAGATGATAAAGCACAAGCTTTGTTTGATAATTGTTTTAAAGTGTTGGATGGTCCGCATGCACCTGAACTTTCTATTCAGGAAATGGAAAATGAACTAATTATCTCCATTTATAATTCTCCTGCATCCAATAATTATTATGAAGATTATACAGAGCTGGATCCGTTTATTGTCAACGTAGATAATGATCCAAATTTTGACGGCAATTACCGTTTTCAGGGATATCAGGTTTATCAGATTCTGGACGAAACAGTTTCACCCACTGATTTGGGAGATGTGAATAAGGCAAGACTTGTTTTTCAGTGTGATAAAAAAGACAGCATCAGCAAACTTGTCAACTACACTTATGATGATGAAATTGGTACAAGTATTCCAACTGTAAAAGTAGACGGAGCCAATGAAGGAATTTTTCATTCATTCAGTGTGAAGGAAGATATGTTTGCAACCGGTGACAGAAAGTTGGTGAATTTCAAAACGTATCATTACATGGCAGTGACGTATGCAAGTAATGAATTTAAAAAATACGATCCCAATGATCCGCTTGCATTGGACGGACAAAAAATTCCATATCTGGCAAGCAGAAAAGCAGCTATTGGTGAAATTATTTCTTACGCAGCGATTCCACATAATCCGCAACCTGAAAACGGCGGAACAATTTTTACCGTGAGTTACGGATATGAACTTCCTGTTACGCGCATTGATGGTTGGGGCAACGCCGGCAACTGGACAGAAATCACCTCTGAATCAGAAGCTGAAATTTTGCAAAACAATACCGTAAATGAAATCACCTACATCAGCGGTGCAGGTCCGGTAAAAATAAAAGTGATTGATCCGCTTAATTTGCAGGATGCTTCATTTGAATTGTATTTTGTCAATGATCAATCCGGTGATTTGGATTCAGCAAACTGGAAAGCGGTAAAAACCGGAACCAACGATACAGTATATTCCAATCACCCAATCAGTTTTCCAAATGAGCAATTGATTCCGGAGTGGGGAATTTCAGTTACCATTACACAAACAGAATATGAGAACGGCGGCGGACCATATTCCAGTTGGGGAACAAATCCAATTGACGCAAGAATCAGTTTTGCAGATTCATCCAGAATGTGGCTGGCCGGTGTGATGGATGATGACAGTTATTATCCGACAAATTGGATCCGATCAGGAATTTTTGATCCTCAGCCGGAAGAATGTATTGGCGGAGAAATTTACAATCCTTGTTACTACAAAGACAAAAACAAAGACCCTGAAGAGTTGTATGAAAAATTACTCGAAGGTACAGTTGCGCCATTCAAATTAGTTGGAAACGAATTTTTAGGGATGCCGATAGGTTATCCTGATGTTGTGTATAATACTGATCTGGAACCAACCTCCTGGTTTAACATCAGCAATGCGCAGAGCATGGTCAGCTTTGCGGACATACATGGAGTAGATGTTGTGTTTACCAATGACAAATCAAAATGGACAAGATGTCCGGTAATTGAAGCATCACACGTTCCGGCACAGGCAGAAGGAAATTCTTCCATTTTAAAATTGCGTTCTGATTCTTCCGTTGATCAGAATGGAAATGCAGAAAGCGGAACAGGAATGGGTTGGTTCCCGGGATATGCGATTGATGTTGAAAGCGGAGCAAGATTGAACATGGCGTTTGCGGAAAATTCATGGCTTGCCGGTTCAAACGGAAATGACATGTTATGGAATCCGACATCTGATTATTTTGATGGCGGCGGAGTACCTTTGTTCGGTGGTTGTCATTTTATTTACGTTTTTGGAGTAGATATTGGTGGAACCGGAATGCCGGAATATGATCAAGGTGCCTGGCTGCAATCACAACTTCAAGATGAAACCAGTTCATCTTATAATAAAGCCTGGAGAAATTGTATGTGGATCATGGCACCTATGCTGATTCCAAATCAACAAGTGCTTTCTACTGACGCAAGGGTACAGATGCGTGTCAATCATCCGCATCAGGAAAAAATATATACAGGACTAAATGATGGCTTGCCAGCTTATCGTTTCAGCACTTCAGGTATTGCAACACTCACACAACAAAACGGCACTGCTGTTGAAGCCCTTGATGAAATCAGAGTTGTACCAAATCCCTATTATGCATATTCATCTTATGAAAGTAACGGCGTTGACAACAGAGTAAGAATTACAAATTTACCTCAAACGTGTTCAATAACCATTTACAATATCTCAGGACAATTAGTTAAACGAATTGACAAAGACAATGAACTTACTTACGTTGACTGGACATTGAAAAATTATCTTGAGATACCAATTGCCGGTGGTGTTTATCTGATACATGTTGAAGTACCGGGGGTAGGTGAAAAAGTAATTAAATGGTATGGCGCAATCCGTCAGCTTGACCTGAACAATATCTGATTTCTGAAATGAAAAAATTAAATTCAATTTTATTTGCATTGACTTTTTGTCCGCTCATTTCATTTTCGCAATCTATTTCATTTGGACCTGAAGTTGGTTTCAATACAATACTTCTGCAAAAAAATGAATTTGGAAATGAATTCAGATTAGGATGGAATTCAGGTGCGGCTTTTAACTGGAATATTACAGATTATCTTTCATTGAGAACCGGAGTATATTTCTCGCAACGTCAAAAAAACTATTTTGGATCAGACACCTCTGAGTTGAACGTATTTGGTTATGATCTGAATGATCTTGGAATTCCGGGTGCAGATTTTAATGTCTACACAAAAACAGCAGGTGTGACATCACAATATGGAATTGAAATTCCAATTATGGCTTCATACAATTACAAAGGATTTTCTGTTTTCGCAGGACCTTATATGCACTTTATGGTGCGGGCTTGGACAAGAGAAAAAACTGAAACCATCATTCCGTTTCTCCAGACATTTAATATTGATTCATTAGACCCAACCGGATTTATCTCATTTTTATTCCCGCCGGCATATGAAGAAAATTTTACTGAATCCAGTTCAAAAGAAAATCTGAGAACCTTTGATTATGGATTTAAATGTGGTTTGAGTTATGAAGCCAATGGTTTCAGAACCAGCGGATATTATACGCTAGGAATTCCGGATTACCGCATTGACCGGGGTGCTGATGAATTAAATAATCATCATTATTTCAGTTTCAGTGTGGCTTATCTGATTCGTACAAAAAAATCAGGAAGATCAAGTTTTCAGTAAAAGCCAATTTAATTTTTTACAAACTTTCTGACTTCTCTTTTTCCTTTATTCTCAATTACGGCAAGGTACATTCCTTTTCTGAATTCTTGAATACTCACTACTGTCATGTAGTTTGAGTTCTCTGTATAATACAATATTTTTCCGTTGAGATCATAAACTGAAACAGAAGATCCTTCAGGCGCAAGTACATTTATTTCATTTTCTGCCAGTGTTGGATAAACCGCAATCTGAGAAACAACTTCCGTATTTTCAATTGATGCAAATGCCGGAACAAGATTAGTAGAATAGACCCCGTTTCCATGCGTACCAACAATCATTTTTCCGTCAAACGTTCTATATTCCATGTGATTGATCACAACATTTCCTATACCGCCTTCAAGCACCCAAACAGTATTTGAACTATCAGGTTGAGTTGTGGTAAATAATCCAATTGATGTCCCCACAAACTTGGTTCCGTTTGGATAATTTTCAGCCCACAAAACAGCAGGACCTGATCCGGTACCATCTAAATTTTCTTCCAGATTCCCACCAATATCTTCATAGGTGAGCCCGCCGTCAGTTGAATGAAAAATGCTTTGTACGCCGTAATTGGCATATGTAACAATTATGTCATCCGCATCAAAAGGATCTACGGCAATACATGAAACATATGCACTGAACGGATAATCATCCGGTGTAATATTTACCTGAACAGGCGTTGCAGAATTTGAGTTGTCCAACCTGTAAACGTGTCCCTGTGAAGACCCATACCAAACAGTATTTGGCGCTGCATGGCACATTTCAATATCTGTAATTGAACCTCCTCCGGGTTGAACCTGACTCTCTGCAATTTCTACCCAAAAATCAGGTTCTTTATTTGTTTTATCTCCCATAATAACAATGTCATGCAAATCATCCAGCCTGAATAATTTAGTACGTCCATTCCAATAAAGCGTGTTTGTATTATTTGGGTCCAGTTTCAAACTGTTGCACCAGTTGTATGAAGAAGGACCATTTTCCGGATCAATACGTTCATGCCCCAAAACAATTCCGTCTCCGTCAATTTCTTTCAAAAATAATTTTCCGTTTTGCGTAGACGTAATATAAAATTCTTCATTTTCAGTAATGGCACAATACATTCCGTCACCACCACCAATTTCAACCCAGGCTGAATCAAATTCAAAGGTATTTGTATGCCATGTTCCGTTATCCTGCATGCCGCCAATTACCACATCACTTGTTGTATTTCCCGGTACCATGGATACGGCATAAAACTGAGTTGTAATAAATCCGTTATTTAACGGAACCCATTCTACAGAATCCTGCAAATCATCTACCGTTTTATAAATACCTCCGTCATTTACATTGATCATCACATTTGGATCTGAAGGTAAAAAAGTGAGAAAATGCTGATCAGGATGGTGATTGGGATAAGACAACTGCCAGTTTATATCATTGTACGGGAGCGGGTCACACTGATATCCACCGATCCACTTATTATTCGTATTTGTTGTAAATCCGTCAGTGGATCTCCAGATACTTGTACCGGCTATAAAAATTACATCAGGGTCAGCCGGGTGAACAGCAATGTGCACATCAAAAGAAGATTGTGTATTCAGATATCCTAATTCAAACGCAATTTCCGTAATATAACATTGTTCATGCGGAAGATTTGCGCTCAGGTTATCCCAGTTTCCTCCAGCACCTGTGCCATCTCCTGATACATACGTATATTTAAATAACCCGTGATTGTTTGCTTCACCGGTACCGGCATTTCCAAAAATCCACATCTGATTTTCGTCTGAAGGGTTTATTGCAATCGCCATTCGTCCATAACTTGACGGATAAGTTGAAGGTGTTATGTTTGCCCAGGTTATTCCATCATCTGAACGATAAACACCTTTATTTGGTCCGTCACTGGAAATAGTTGCATAAAAAACACCCGTTGAAGTAACAGCCAAATCAACATAATCAGAGTATGGCGCTGAAACTGATCCCTGCTGAAACCCTAAAACTTCAGTCCATGTTGCGCCACCGTCATCACTTCTCGATACACCATTATATACTGCAGCCAGCACAACATCATTTGTCAGATCTGATGGATCCGTCACAACGCGCCAAACAAAATCCATATCATGATTGGTAAGAAAAGTTTGCGGCGTATTTGATTGGGTGGAAGTCAATTCTGTCCAGGTAATTCCACCGTCTGTACTTTTAATAATCCGTTACCAGAATATCTTGCTTCAAATGTTGATGCACTAACAATTCCGTAATGTTCACCAGTGCCGGCATACCAAACATTTTCATGACCAACACGTGTGTCCTGAGTTAATGCGGTAATACTGTGTGGCTGCAAAGGAGAAGTTACTTTGTTCCAGGAAGCACCTGCATCAATTGATCTCCAGATTCCACCTGTTACACCAGCCGCCAGCCAGATATTTTCATTGTTAACATCTATTGCAATATCGCGTGTTCTTCCTCCCTTATTTACCGGCCCGCGTTGCTCCCAGGTAAATGATTTTTTCATGTTTACCGGCAGCGTTTTTGCAAATGCTAATTCCTTATTTCTGATATCGGCTGGTATTTCACCGGTCTGTGGATTTCTCAAACGCAAAAATTCGTACATGATTCTGCTCTGATAAGTAATTTCATTTCCGTCTGTCATTCCTTGTCCGGATTCAGTGCTGACAAGCGTACTGTGATCAGTTGAATTATTGCTGCAGGAAAAAAATATCAGACAGATAATGATAAATGAAAATACTTTCATGAAAAATCAATTTCAGGAAAGATACAAAAACAAAATAAACTGGTAAAAGGAGGAATCTATTGCAATGGCAGATCAGACTTCAATCTCAATCATTTCAACAGGAATTTGAATAATACGGCTGTATTCCAGACCGGCGTCACGCATTTCCCAATCATCATTTTCATATTTCCATTTCACAACAATGTTTGAACGGCCGGCAACATGAATATCTTCCGCAGTTTTAAATAAATCAAACAATGCTTTGGATGAACTGGTGTTGAAATACTCCAGGCAAATATCAAAAACTGTAGCCGGCTGAGGACTGCCTGCATACTTTTCAATCCACTCAATCATAGGGCGGTAAAATTCCCGTGCATTTTCCGGAATACTTCTTCCACTGATGATCAAAGTGCCAGTTTGTGCGTTAAAGTTTACCAGAGGTGATTTAGGTGTGCCTTCAAGGATGTAATTCTCCATGTCACGAAAATAAGAAAAGTTTTATCAAGCGCAGTGAATCTGTTTAGAAATATAATCCCAAACCAAATGAGAATCTCCACTCATCCAGATAAACAGGGTAAGTATCAGCTTTATGCTTTCCAAAAATATATCTGGTTTCAACAAAAAGAAAAAACAATTTTTCACCGTAAAAATCAAATCCTGTTGCAACAGATCCGACAGGATTAGCTGCAATTTTATATTCGATTGCATTAGTTTCAGTATTCAACGTGCCATATTCAGATGATTGTGAAATTGCAATTCCCGGCTGAAAACCAAGATACGGTTGAAACGCTTTGTCCGTAAAATGATAAAACGCTCCGGTATAAATCTGATGATTCATTGAGAATCTTGGTCTGTCACCATACTGATTTAAAAAGTAAAATGCTTCCCCTCTCCATTCAATTTTATCCTGAACAAAACCAAGATAACCCTGCAGCTGGAGAGAATATGTTTTTTCTGTAAGTAACCCCGGCGCAAAAGACAAAGCCGTTTTCAATTTCCAGTTTTTGTTTGCTTGTGCAAATGAAAACGAGCTGACAATGATAAATACAATAACAAGAATTTTTTTCATAAAAATGTGGATTACCAAAAGTCAGCTATTCTGTAATTAAGACCAAGTGTCAAAAGTAAATGTCCTTCAAGACGTTCATCATTTCCAGTTGTGGTTGGATTTGTATTCAGATACCATCCGGTTGATGTTTCTGTAAGTTCATATTCCAGATGATTCCCCAGGTGCATCATATACTGCGCAGAAAGAGTAAGATGAAAACGCTCCGTCAGAAAATAATGAGAGCCCAAACCTCCCTGAACGGCAGAACTCCATCTGCTTACTGATTCACCTGAACGATCATTATATGGCGTACTTAAAGGGACCACATTGGCATAATCAAAACAATGCCCGGCAATAACATATGGAACAAAACGGTTTAATTGTTTTGGGTAGAAAAGAACAGACCAACCGATGTGCGCATTATTTCTTGTGCCGGCGCCATTAAGGTCAATTGTGATATAATCAGCAAACCAATCTGTACTGATGTAATCCAAAATTTGCAAACGCATTTGCCCGCCAACGCCTAATCCCGGAACCGGATCATGACCGAAAACACTGGTTGTTGTTCTCAGGCCGGGCGCAAAATGTCCCTTTTCAAGATATTTTTTTGTTTCCTGGGATATTGCTGTTGCAGCAACAAAAACCAGCACAATCAGAATTATTTTTTTCATTTGAGTAAGTATGAGTTTTGTAGTATCTGCTCAAATTCCCCTGCCGTATTCAACTTCAAATACTACTTATCGAAGTAAAACTAAGAAAAATTTGATTTATTATTGTAGAAGTGCATGCTGCTTATCAACCGTTCAGTCTTTAAATGAATCCGCAACCGTTTAAGTTTCATTCTTATGATGAATTCTTTGAGTTTCTGCCAAAAGAAGAAAAACTGATTGTTTCATTTCTTGACAGCATCATTCAGGAACTGATACCTGGTGTCAAAAGAAAACTCTCCTATAATGTTCCTTACTATTCTGTCAGAAAAAGAATTTGTTTTATCTGGCCGTCATCAGTGCCCTGGGGAAATGTAAAACTCAAGGGCGTTCAACTTGGATTTTGTAATGGCTATTTATTGAAAGATCCGGAACATTTTCTGGAGAAAGAAAACCGCAAACAGGTTTATGTAAAAACATTTTTTTCTGTAAGTGAAATTGAAAAGGACATGGATATGATAAAATACTTTTTGCTGGAGGCGGCAGAAAATGATACGTTTTAGTCATTACGGAATTCAAACCGTAAGAAAAGACAAAGAATAGAATTTAGACATTATAAAAAAATTATTGTTAAACGGGCTGGATGATAATGCTAATTGATTTCGTTTATTCATCACATCCGTAAATTCAAAATGAAACACAAGAAGAAATTCTTTAATAATGATTAAACTATGTGACACGTTTAAGAAATTTATAAAAAATTCTCGCGTATAAAAATCCCAAAACGGGAAGTATAAAAAAACTCAGTTTGTTAAAATTCCATGCTTCATTAAAATCGAAATGAATCATGTGCTGAGTCGCTCTGGTCATACCACAACCGGGACATTCTTTTCCAAAAAAAACCTTTGAAGGACAAATGGATTCACCTGCGTCAAAATAATTTGCGGGTGACAGCAACAACCAAACCGGCAGTGCTATCATCCCGCAAAGTATTAATATATAAAATGCTTTTTTGATTTTATGCCTCTCTGTTTACAACGATAAGAGCGTGAATAATTCCGCCAATACATGTTAGTGACCAGAGTAAATTAAATACAAGCGGCATCAGATCCCAATCTGTTGCTAAACCAACCGCTAACCACGGAATTAAAAAACAAAGTATAAATAATACTCCACGGCTAGGTCCTGCAGATTTTGATTCAGCTTTTGAAACTTTCTTCAGAACAGGTCTGCTTAATTTTTCAGATTTGGTTTTTTTGTTTACAACATTAAGTGAAGTGACATCATTCGATTTGAATGAATTGTCTCTGCTGAGTTTGTTTTCATCAGAACCCACTACAGCAGACGTTTTCTCTTCAAAAGAAAAATTAACTGTATTAATAATTTCTTCTGAATTATTATCCACTTTCTTCATCCCTGATTCTTCTGACTGGTGAAGAATTCAATTCTGCAATTTGCAGTTCCTCTATATTCGTGTTTACTTCTGCAATTTCAGATTTAGCTTCTTCACCGCCTTTATAACTGTGTTTCCAGGACACATAATAACCACGGTTATAAAGTCTCTTCTCAACAGTACATGAGTTAAATAACAAACCAATTACGGCAACTACAATAATTGAATTAATAAATTTTTTCATAGGTTTTTGAATTAAGATTGATTCACAAGTCTACATAAATAAATTGAAAAAACCAATGCTAATGAAATTATTTACAAGTAATTAAAGACAAAAATTACATTAAGCTTTGCTGATAATACCCAATCAGCAATATACTCATAAAACACCGGTCACTTCACTTAATCAAAACTGATGCATCATCAAGTTTGTTACAACCTTGTTCTCTGTTTTATGTCTGATCAATTTTGAGAGCATTGTGATAAAAGTCATGCCTTATAACATAAAAAATGTTCGGATTTTTTTAATGAAAATCGTGGCAAACAAAACAGGCAATATTAATCGAAAAGAAGTTCTCAAAACAAAAAGCAACAACCGGCACGTTTTTATTCCATTAAGAAAATACGACAAGTTAGAGAATCAAAGTGAGAATAAGAATGCCACAGAGTGGTCCCTTTGGGAAGAGTGAAGAGGTTTACCAATAATTTTTTCAAAATTATTGGTAAACCAACCCGGGAGGAATCTACTATTTGGCTTACTTATTTTCCTCCCGAGAATGGTTCCCATGAAAAATTTACTTGCTGTATATTGTATTTTAGGAAGCCCGCTCGTTTGCAAGGCGTTTGAGAAGTAAAACGGTCTACAGCGTAACCGCTTACGATCTTACATATCAGTTTGACAAAGGAACTTCCAGGTCATCTCCTATTCCGCCCGAATTATTCTGACGTCTTTCTTTTCCTTCTGTCATTTTTCCAAAATTGTAGGTGAATGAAATATATGCTGAACGTGATTCCCATCTTCTGTAACTATTCATGGTATAATTCCCCAAATCATACGTTTCAAATCCAAACCACCGCGATTTAAGAATATCATAGACACTGAAGTTTATGGAACCTTTATCTTTAAATAAACTTTTCTGCACTGCAAAACCTCCGCCGTAATTTCTGAGAATATATCCCTGAATCACACGTGCTGTTGGCGAATGACTACCCCACACCTGAAAGCTCCAGCCATTTTAATGCGATATGAACCCATAAGACTGGTGTACATACCAATAAAATTATTCCAGTCACCATTTGTCACCTCGGGATCATTGGTAGAAGTATTCCACACACTGGTTGAAGAAGTAATTCGCATTCCCTTCACCGGCATCCATGTCATAATCAAATCTCCACCGGAAAGAAAACTGTTTCCCAGATTGGTATTAGTTACGTGCGTATAAACACCGTCATAAAATAATTCTCTTCTGATCAAATCATTTATTATTCTGAAATACCCTGTTGCATTGAGGTTGAACTTCTGCCAGTAACGCATAAAAGAAAGTTCATTCACATGAATAATTTCAGGCTTCAGAAATGGATTGCCGGTTTCAAGTGTCAGGTTATCTGAATAATTTGTGAACGGATTCAACTGGTCCAGTTCAGGCCGGTTTATTCTTCTGCTGTAACTCAATTGCAAAACAGTAAAGTCATTAAAATTGTATGAAAGATGTGCGCTTGGAAAGAGCTGAAAATAATTCTGTTCAAACTGTTCATTTGTGGTTATCATTTCAGCAAGCGTTAAAGTTGGCTCAGCACGCAAACCCAATTTTGCACCCAGTTTTTTAAATTGTCTGGCAAAAGTCACATAGGGAGCAAATGTATTTTGCACATATCTGAAATGATTGGTGATGTTTGTATCTGTCGAATAAATTTCATCATCACCGGCAGATTCAGAAAAGAAATCATTGTCAGCAATTCGTTGTGTATAATGAAATCCGGCCTCAAAAGTGGTTGAATCATTTACCGGCCAGATATAGTCAATTTTTCCAAGCATTGTCTGATTATAAGTTGCATCCAGTGTATGCTGATAGTTTGTATTTGTCAATGAATCAAACGCATCATAATATTTATGCCACAACCATTCATCTCCGGTGAATTTCATATTGGAATAATTCAGATCAACAAACAATGTATGATCAGGATTATTAAATGTTTTTTGCCAGCCTGCCGTATAAACATTATTAAAACTTGGAGCCTGAATTTCTCCGTTTCGCTGCGAGCGGTAAACTAGTTCTTCACCTGCACCAACGTTATTATAATTCATTAGTCTGTTTCCGTAATTTGTTCCGTAGTCCATATTTGCTGTCAGATAAAATGCGTTTTTATCATTCGCAAAATAATCGAGTCCAACTCTGCCGGAATGATAAGTGTTTATGCGTTCACCATAATCATCTGAACGCAGTCTGTCCCAGGAACTGTCTGCCAATAAAACATCCCTTTCCAATTCTCCGCCAAACCAGGTTTGCCCGTAATAAAAACTGTAATTTGAAGAGATGTTTATTTTGCTGTTGCGGTAATTTAAACTGACGGTTGAATTTGATTTAGGGTAAATTCCGTATCCGAATGAAGTATCAATTGTTCCGTTGAAACCTTTCATTTTATTTTTTTTCATGACAATATTTATGATTCCGGATACGCCTTCAGGATCATATTTTGCAGATGGATTTGTAATGATTTCCACTTTTTCAATTGCTGATGCAGGAATTTGTCTCAGCAACTGATTTGCCGGCATTGAACTTGGTCTTCCGTCAATTAAAACAGTTACATTTCCATCACCACGCAGCTGAATATTGTCATTCTCATCAACAGTTATTGTGGGTATTTGTCTCAGCAAATCCAATCCGTTTCCGCCACGTGAAGTGAGATTCTGATCAGCATTAAAAACTTTTTTGTCAATTTTTGTTTCAAAAACAGCCTGACTGGTTACCACATCAACCGTACCCAATTCACCAGAAACTTTCAGCAATTGTTCTCCCAGATTTTTTACAGGATTTTCAGCGTTGAGCTGAACATCATTCAGGTATAAAACACTGTAACCAATAAAACTCATTTTTATATAATACGTTCCCGCTTCCAAATTTTCAAGACTGAAAATCCGGTTGAGTCAGTAACCGTTCCGCCGGTTAAAGAAGAATCTGCCTGATTAAAAACGGTGACAGTTGCAAACTCAATAGGAGTTTTATCAGCGCTGTCAGAAATTTTTCCGTTAACAGTAAACTGACCAAACAGGGCACATACCGTTGTAAAGGAAAAGAGGAAGATGAATATTACTTTTTGCATAATCTGTTATCCGGATCAAAATTGAATCATTTCTAAAAATCTTATTTGTGAATTATGTTTACCGGATTTAAACCACCTTTGAAAGTACGGGCGGTTATATCCGGCTGGGATGAACGGTTTTATTTCAGTTTCAGCAGACATGGTTTTAAAATATTCATGCGGATTTTACCAATGAACAGGTCAAAAGTAAAAGGGTGCAGCGTGAAAAAATTGTAAAAATGTCAACCACCGTTCAACTTAACTCTTTTTAACTCCTGTCAAGAATTGTTAACGTTCATCCCTTTTTTAAATCACCTAAGACATTGCTTCCTACTTTTACACTACATGAAACTGGAAGAATTAAAATCAAAAGCTGAATTATCCAAATTCATTGAAAGCTACTGGTCGTTTGACGGACATGATGGCGTTGAAATGATTTTACTTCCTGACGGAACATTTAATGTCCTGATAGCTGAACAATCATTTATATCTGAACTTGTTGAATATCCCAGAGGCGTTTATATTTCTCCGCTGTTAATTCAGCCAATAAAAATTGTCACAAACGGCCGCATTTATGGCATACGTTTCAAAGCATTTTCACTGAGTAATGTCATTGGTAAAAACGCAAGTCAGGTTGATGCAATCACTGAATTGGAACACCTCATCAAACAACCAAAAAACCTCAACAACTGGTTTCAGCAATTTGATTTTTCAACTGATCTGTCAATAAAAAAAACATCACTGGAAAATGCCGCGTTTGATTTATTGAATCATCAATACGGATTAAATGAACAACTGCGTGCACAGGTCAATTATATTTTGGACAGAAAAGGAAATATCCGCATAGAAGAATTGTGTTCTGAAGCCGGAATTTCAAGACAGGGACTTCACAAAAATTTTATTCAGCATTTGGGAATTGGTGCAAAAGCGCTTGCCACAACCTGGAGACTCAATCACTTTTTTACTTTGATGTCTGATGATAATAAACTTACACACTCAGCCCTGGACGCAGGATTTTATGATCAGGCACACAGCATTCATACATTCAAAAATCACTGGCAGTTGTCACCGGGCATATTTCAAAAAACCAATCCGGTTCTTTTCACTTACGCAAAAGAGGTTATGAGCAAACGGTTTTCCAATTTTTATGACCCGGAGATTTAAGACAGAAATTATCTGAAAGTAAGCGGCTCCAGTTCCAAAGAATATTTTTCAAGCCACAAACTATCCTCATTCCAGTGCAATTCAAAATAAAGATCAGAAGGCGGAATTGAAATTTGGTTTCCTGAAGAATCCTGTTGTGCTTTTTGCATCAGCATGAACTCAATTCCTTTTCCATCCTGCATTGGATACATCATGGGTAAACCCCATTCAAGAATATAGTTTTGATCAAGACCGGTAAGATCAGAATAAAAATCTGTTTCTGCCGGAAATGGAATTTCATATCCAGCCGACCATATTTTTGTGTTTTCATCGTACAGGAAATGTGTCAGATTCTGGTTGCCATTTTGCTGAAACAACAGTAATGCACCATTATCACAATCAATAAAATCATATGACAACGGTTCAACATTGTGATAAAGTGACAGCAGCATTTTACTTTCACTGATCATATATTGTTTCCATGAATTTTCAGGCAGCTGCACATCTGAATTACAAACAAGATCTTCTATCTGCTGCCGGTCAAATGTTGGATCATTTTTAAAAACCGAATCCGGTAAAGAAAGAAACAAGGTAAAAATTTCTGACTGGCAATCTGCATTTACCGGAATCTCTAAGTCTTCAGATGTTGAATCACTGGTTCCGTTACAACTGAAATTGAAAAAACTCAACCCGGTTAATACAAAAATTCCAAACCCAAAATTTTTCATCAGCACTTAACTTGTTAGGTCGTCTGCTTCACAACACCCATTTCTTTTCCAATCTTTTCAAAAGCGGCAACCGCTTTATCCAATTGTTCAAAGGTGTGCGCTGCTGAAATCTGTACACGTATTCTTGCCAGATTTTTAGGAACCACCGGATAGAAAAATCCGATTGCATAAACTCCTTCTTTTAAAAGACGTGATGCAAATTCCTGAGCCACTTTTGCATCGTAAAGCATTACGGGAACAATAGCAGAATCTCCTTCTCTTATTTCAAGTCCCGCTTTTTTAATACCGGTTTTAAAATGTTTGATGTTAGACTCTAATTTATCACGTAATTCTGTAGTAGAACTAAGCATATCAAACACAGCTATAGAAGCACCAACAATTACCGGTGAGAGTGAATTTGAAAACAAATACGGGCGTGAACGCTGACGCAGCATGTCAATAATTTCTTTTTTACCTGAAGTAAAACCGCCCATTGCTCCACCCAGTGCCTTACCTAATGTTGAAGTGATGATATCCACTCTGCCCATCACGTTATGATGTTCATGTGTGCCTCTTCCGGTTTTACCAATGAATCCGGTTGCGTGACTGTCATCCACCATAACAAGGGCATCATATTTATCTGCCAGATCACAAATTTCATTCAGTTTTGCTACATAGCCGTCCATTGAAAAAACACCGTCTGTTACTATAATTCGGTTGCGGTGTTTCTGTGCATCTTTCAATTGTTGTTCCAGATCAGCCATGTCAGAATTTTTATAGCGGTATCTGGCCGCTTTACATAAACGTACACCATCAATAATAGAAGCATGATTTAATTCATCAGAAATGATTGCATCTTCTTCACCAAATAAAGGCTCAAATACACCGCCATTTGCATCAAATGCGGCTGCATATAAAATGGTGTCTTCCATTCCCAGAAAATCAGAAATCTTTTTTTCAAGCAACTTGTGATTGTCCTGAGTTCCGCATATAAAACGTACAGAAGACATTCCATAACCATGTGTATCCAACGCTTTTTTAGCTCCTTCAATAACTTTTGGATGAGAAGACAATCCAAGATAATTATTTGCACACATAATAATCACCTCTTCACCGGTATTCACTTTTACCTGAGCTCCCTGCGGAGTAATAATGATTCGCTCATTTTTATAAAGGCCAGCTTCTTTTATTGCTGCCAGTTCATCCTGCAATTGTTTTTGTAATTTTCCGTACATAGTGAAGAGTATTGTGATATAACACACAAATATAATGAAACATCACCAGTATCTTTGAACATGCTTTTGATTTCCGGATTAGGAGGTTAATTTTAACACGTTGTTATGCAAGAATATATAGATACATTTTTAAAATCTTTCAGTGATTTTGCAAGATATACCTGGAATGAAATAACTTTTAATGTTGATCCGTGGTACGTCAATTACTTCTGGTGGCTGGTAATTTTATCTCTGGTTGTTTGGGGACTGGAAATTGCATTTCCCTGGAGAAAGAATCAGCCAACGCTGAGAAAAGATTTTTGGATCGATGCTTTTTTCATGTTCTTCAATTTCTACATTTTCAAATTAGTCATTTTTATGGCTTTTTCCAACGTGACAGAAATGGCTTTTAAAGATTTGTTTGGAGGAGATTTAAAAAGTCTGGCGTTATTTGATATTTCAACACTTCCAGCCATTGCGCAGCTGGTGATCTTTTTTGTGATAACAGATTTTATTCAGTGGTTCACCCATGTACTTTTACACCGGTATAATTTCCTTTGGAAGTTTCACAAAGTGCATCATTCGGTTGAAGAAATGGGATTTGCAGCACACCTCCGCTACCATTGGATGGAAAATGTATTCTACTCACCAATGAAATATATTGCAGTAATGTTAATCGGAGGATTTACTCCTGAACAGGCATTTATTGTTTTCTATTTTGCCATTGCAATCGGTCATTTAAATCATGCCAACATCGGAATCAGTTACGGACCATTGAAATATATTCTGAATAATCCCAAAATGCATATCTGGCATCATGCTTATGAATTATCACCCCAGCATAAATACGGTGCTAATTTTGGAATTACACTGAGTATCTGGGATTATATTTTCCGCACCAATTATATTCCGTCAGACGGACGTGACATAAAATTAGGTTTTGACGGCATTGAAAAATTCCCGAAAAAATTTGTACCGCTGAATTTATACGGTTTCAGAAAGAAAGACTGAATTTGAAACTGCGGGTCATTCCGCAGGCGCAGGTCGTCCCATTGGGACGCCTACGTAATGAACTGCGCCTGCGAGACATCATCGGTCCGTGTTTTTTCCTATCTTTACAAAACCAAAACCCAAAGCTTGTGAAATTTACTTTGTTCTTCTTGCCTTATTATCGGCATTACTTTCCTTTTCACAAAATCGAATTCCGCAGAAAATGATTCTCAGCGGAACGGTGTACGGTTATAGTTTTGATCCATCTGTTAAATTACTGAACAAAGAGAATTCCAAACTGGAAGGATCTATTGGCGGAGTTTCTATTTCACTGTATAAAGGATCATCAAAAATTTCAAGTACAAAATCATCCGGCAACGGAACATTTTCAATAGAAGTGCCAATTGAAAAAGATCTGAAGCTGGAATATTCAAAAGACAATTATGTGACCGGAAGTTTTAATATAGATCTTTCTGCTGTACCTGAAGACATGATTCAAACCGGGTTAATTTTTGAAAATATAGAATTAGCCATGAACAGTTTTGTGTCAGACAAAACAAAAGACGGAAGACCCTTTGGAAAACTGACGTACAACGCTTCATCCCATGCTTGGCATTTACAGAAATCACCTATGAAGACAAGAAAAATTATTTGGAGATAATAAAGACAATACTCCAATAAATCTGATGCAAAAGTCCATTAAAAAAAACACAAACAACAATTCAACTACTGAAGCCGTATCAACCAATGAGACAGTAAATACAAATTCAACAACCACAAACGGAAAAGTAAATAACTCCAATACTCAGAATCCGGTTGTAACCAATGAGCCGGACAATACACTTCCTCAGGCTAAAAAAATAAATACACTTACACAGCTCAATCTTGAAAATCTTACTGGCGCTGATCTGGAAACAAGACAACAGGAAATTGATGCTGCCTGGAAACAACTTGAGCAAGACAAACTGCTGGCTATAACACCGGAAGATTTTGCCATGATTCAGGCAAGAGAAGAATTGCTGGTAGCTGCTGAAAAAGAACTGGAAGATGCCCGCAAATTTATTGCCCTTCAGGAAGAAGAAATTGCAGCGCAGAATTTCAAAATTCTGTTATTGATTTTACTATTAGCAGTACTTGCTGTATCTGCATTTTTTATTTTCAGATATGCAAAACAAAAAGCACAGCTGAATAAAGAACTGGAAGCAAAAAACAAAAAAATTACCGAAAGCATTCATTATGCATTACGCATTCAGCAATCAGTTTTGCTCACTGAAAAACAAGTGCAGAATTTGCTGCCTGATTCATTTATTTATCATAAACCGCTGGATATTGTCAGCGGTGACTTTTACTGGGTTTCAGAAATTGATTCTAAAATAATTCTTGCCGTAGCCGATTGCACCGGACACGGTGTACCCGGCGCATTTATGTCTCTCATAGGTAATACGCTGATGAATCACATTGTGAACGAGAAAAAAATTACCAATGCCGGAGAGATTCTTGATAAACTTCATGAAGGAATAATTTATTCCCTGAGACAATCTGAATCTGATAAAAACAATCAGGACGGAATGGATTTGTCTCTAGTTGTAATTGACAAAAAAGCCAATACTGTTCAGTTTGCCGGTGCCATGAATCCGGTTTATGTTGTGGAAAAAAAGGAGGTCAAAGTCATTGAACCTACACTGAAAGCAATTGGTGGAATTGAATTGCGCAAGAAAGTGCTGGCATCGGCATTTGCATCCACCACATTAACTCTTGAAAAGGGTCGTCCGTTTATCTCACAACAGATGGTTTCATGGACCAGTTTGGCGGAACAGATCAATCCAAATTTAATCTTCCCAGATTCAAAACATTGCTGCTTGAGCTGGCTGACAAACCCATGTCATCGCAAAAAAATGAATTTGAAAAATCGTTCAATAACTGGAAAGGGAATACCAGACAAATTGATGATGTACTGGTCGTTGGTTTCAGAGTTTAAATCTCTTTTACCTCAATAGGCAAATCGAGAAATTTCCCAAACTCAAGCCCCTTGGAAAGCATCAGTTCATCACCCTTTTTGTAAAACCATTTTACTTCTGCTTCTTTACCTGTTTCAGTAATTTCTTCCAGCGCACAAAGAATTTTAAATACCTGTTTAACCGAACCGGAATTGAAATATTCCAATGAAATATCAAGTGCAGTTTTGTCGTTTGGTTTAGTTTTATACTCCTCAAGCCAGCTGATGACCGGAGCATAAAAATCAAAAGCACTTTCAGGCATGGACTTACCTTTAATGCTGAATTCATTTTTTGATTTATCAAAAACAATTTCAGGTGTTTCAGCTGTAGCGATCAGAGAAAAACGATCTTCCATAATTTATACTTTTACCTTCAGTGAAAAAAAGGACAACCCGTTTCCGGTTTCGCTAATATCGTAAATTATCTGATCTGCACTATGACGGCAGAGCTCAATTAAACCAATTCCGGCACCTTTTCCTTCTTCCTGTTCATCACTCATCAGTTTTTTCTTATACGCTTTGGACAATTCAATCTTGTCCATTTTAAGCAAAGCTTCCAGATCTGATTTAAGTTTTAATGCCTGTTCTGATTTCAAAAAATTGCCTGTGCAAACGGTGTAGTTTTTTGAATCTGTTTCTGAGATATAAAAAATCCCTTCTTTCATTCCGTTCTGCAACTCGGCGTAACGCGTCATATTCTGCAGCATCTCAATTAAAATGTAGAGCACTTTTTTAGCAAGACCAATCTGTTCTTCTTTCAGATTGAGATTATTTTCAAATAACTGAATTAATGGCAAAACTGCTTCCTGCGAAAAATCACCCTTTTTTGCCATCACCACTTTTTCAGCTGTCATCTGATTGTATATGTCAAGCGCTGAATTGATAGATGTATCATCTTCACTCACCACGCCTTCAAAGTCTTTTGCAAGCACATTTACCTGCATAAAAAAATTGGAGAACCCATTTCCCAAATCAACAAATTCATATGTTGGCGCAGTACCTGATTTTCTGGCCATGTCTATTAATCCAAGTCCGGCACCGCCTCTTTCTGTTCTTTCATTGTTCTGAAAAACCTGCGTATAAAGTTCTTTCAGTTCTTCGGCACTCAGATTCTGCAATGAATTAAGTTTCACTTTCAAACTTTCTACAAATTCATTTTTTACAATATTGGTTGTAATCAGCTGATGAATTTTTTTTCTGTCACGCAGCACAAACATCTCAGGAATCTCAGCAGAAATATCAGCGCGGTTTTTTTTATCTGAATGGCGGATAATATTTTGAAAACATTCAGCAATCAGGTAAGATATTTTTTTGCGCTGCGCCTTCATTTCTGATTTACTCGCATCATTAATGTCCATTAAAACGGTTGTGAGTTCATCATCAAATTCTCCCATGTATATAAGCACAAAAGAATCCTGAGACAATATCCTGTAAAGATTAAACACAGATAATGACGACATGTTTTGGGTTTGGCAAATACACTTTGCCGGTACCTAAATTACAAAATCAGAATGAAACGGCGTTATACCATACCTGACGGGATCACGGATTGGTTTACAATCAATTGATTAAAGGTTAACCTTCAATGAGAAAAATGAGAGGGAATGACCGATTGGTTTGAAATCATATTCAAGTTTTCCGGTGCTGTTTTTACAGATTTCAATTAATCCGGCACCCGGCTTGAATTTTTCACCATCAGACAGTTTCTCAAGCTGACGGTTATACTTTTTGGAATTTTTTGAATCAGTCAGTTTTGCAATTGCATCCAGTCTTTCTTTCAGAATCAAACTTTGACTTACAGGAATAAAATTACCCGTATTGATTTCGTATTTACCGGGAGCTTTTTCAATAACATAGAAAATACCTTCTCTGAAACCATTTACTTCCTGAGCATGATCATGAATATTTTCAAGCATTTCAATCAGCAGCGTAATTACCTTTTTCATCACCTCAACGTCTTCAGCTTTTAATGAAAGATTACTTTCAAACAACTGAATCAAAGGCATGATGGATTCTTTTGAAAAATCACCTTTTTTGCAGCAACGCAACTTTTTGCTGGTGCATGTGATCATAAATTTTTTCAGCCATGTCCAATGAAAGATCTTTTCAGAAACCTTCACATCAGCATCATTTGGCAAAACATTTACCTGAAAGAAAAAGTTAGACATCTGTCCGCCCAGCTCTTCAAATTTGTACGTGGGTGCAGTACCCGATTTGCGCGCCATTTCAATTAATCCAAGTCCGGCTCCGCCTTTTTCTGAATGTGATTCATTGGTAAAAACATCCAGATACAATACTTTCAATTCATCTTTCGTGAGTGTTTTCAGATGATCAATGCTGTTGCTGATTTTGATGCGATCCTCATGTTTAACCACATTAGTTGTAATCAAATGGTGGATTGATTTTCTGTTGCGCAGCAAAAACATTTCAGGTAATTTAAACCCAACTGCTGCCTTAGAATCCTCATCACTGTGACGAACAATATTCTGGAAACATTCTGCAATCAGAAAAGAAATTTTCTTGCGTGAAGATTTCATTTCAAATTTACCGGCATCGTTGATGTCCATTAAAATAGTGGTCAGCTGATCATCAAACACTCCCATGTACAAAAGCACAAAGGAATCTTTAGCCAGCATTTTATAGAAATCATAAGCGCTTAAAGCTTTAGCTGCGCCTACTTTTTCCATGACTTTTGTTTTTGAAATCACGATACAGATTTTTTGAGAGATGGGCGAATTTAGTAAATTCAGTTATTTGATTTAAAATCAGAGATCATACTGATTAAGTTTGAGGGGGCGAACCCACATTCAATCTGGTCAAATCATCATGCCAGCCAATCGCATACAAACCCTTTGGAATAACAGAAAAATCATCCCAACTCATTTCTTAATACTTCAAAAAATCAAAACCCAATTCATAAATTCTGAACTCTTAATTCAAATACTGTGAATATTTATACAAAATGGAATTAATTATACGTGCATAATAATGACAGACAGAAAACAACCGTCATCTGAAGAATTGAAGTAATTTTATTTTTCAAAAATTAAAAATGGCAACTATAACATTAAAAGGAGAACCGGTTGAAACTTCAGGGTCGATTCCGGCAATTGGAAAAACTCTTCCGGATTTTGAATTGGTTCAGAATGATCTTTCACGCGTTTCGTTGAAAGATTATAAGGGCTTCAAATTGATTCTGAATATTTTCCCAAGCATTGATACCGGCACCTGCGCTGCATCAACAAGACAATTTAACAAACTTGCATCGGGATTAGAAAACACAAAAGTACTTTGCATTGCCAGAGATTTGCCATTTGCAATGAAACGCTTTTGCGGTGCAGAAGGGATTGAAAATGTTATCACTCTTTCTGATTTTGCCGATGGAAAATTCGGACAGGCATATGGTTTGGAAATTACCACTGGTAAATTGAAAAATTTGCATTCAAGAGTTGTAATTGTGACAGACAAAAATCACGTCATTCAATACACTGAACAAGTTGCTGACATAGTAAATGAACCTGATTACGAAAAAGCTTTAGCGGCTTTAAAATCATGTTGAAAATTCTTAGCATAATCTATGTCATTGTGGCGCTTGCAATAGCCATGATAACAACTTTTATGCAAGTTCAGCCTGCCTTGTTTTTTATTGACCTGCTTACCGGAGATGACAACATGTTTCCTGTCAAAGCGTCCATATTAATTACTTTTCTTGCCTTACTTCTTCCATGGTTACCAGTGGTAATTATTGTACGTCTGCTAAGTGGTAAAAACAAAAATTTCATGCCGGATCTTTCAGGGAAAACCGGTATAGTTGTCTTCAGAGAAAAATGTTTGCCGGAAGCACTTTACAACAATAAAATACTGGTGAATGGTGAACACATAGCAACTGTTTCAAACGGTAAAGCTGCATTCGCTGAATTGTCAACGGGTACTTACAAAGTTTTTGTAAAGGGAGCAACAAATGTGTCTCCGGTAATCGACATAGAATTGAAAAGAGGTGAAATAAAAAAACTGAAAACCGGTTATAGAAATACAGATTTTAAAACAAATATTTACCTTGAACCAAATGAGAATTAATTGGGGGTTTTTTCTGATTTTTCAACTCGTCTTTTCATATAATAATGCAATGTCATTTACTGATTCCATAAAGATTCGAATTACCAAACAAATTTCAATACCAGAAGTTCCATCAGCATCTGGAATAGAATTTTTTAATAATAAACTATATGTATGTGGCGACAATTCCCCACACTTATTTGTGCTTAACCAAGAAGGCCAGATTTTAGAAAAAATTTTAATTGCTGATTCTGTTTTGTTAGACTCCAATGGTGTCATTCCAAAAAGTATCAAACCGGATTTTGAGGCAATGGCTCTGGTTAATGATAAAAACAAGTCATTCTTAATGTTGTTTGGATCAGGCTCCTTGTCTCCTGAGCGCGATTTCTATAAAACAGTTTCACTGGATGATAAGAAGACTGTCAACACTTATTCATTAAAAGGGATTTACAATCAATTGCGTGACTATTTTGAAACAGAATTAAATATTGAGGGGGTCATTATTTTTGAAAATAAAATTTATCTGCTCAACAGATTTAACAACGAAATTATCAGAATTAATTTTGAAGTTTTTAATAGGTTAATTAACGGGGAGCTGGATAGAGCGCCCTTTGACACACATTATGTAAGTCTTCCCAAAGAAGAAAATCTGCAACCAAAATTTTCTGGCGGGTGCTTGATTCCAAATACCAGTAAATTTTTATTCACTGCTACAATTGAAGACACACCCAATTCTTATGACGACGGAGAAATAGGAAATAGCTATGTAGGAATTATTGATTTGACAAATACATCCAAATATATTCCTCCACGATTAACGAAAATTCCGGTTATCAATAATTCAGCCCCTGTTAAGATTGAATCTATTTGTATTCTGGATTCAAAAAAAAATCGTTTAAACGTTGCCATGGTCACAGATAATGATGGTAAAGCTTCTGAATTGATCTTTGCAACATTGGAGTACTGAACGAATTGTCAACCAATTTGTTCCGTCAAACGTCTTTAGTTTTAAATTTGGATAATTCAATTCATGAAACATATCTTCAAAATAGGATTTTTTGTTTTTTGTTTTTCGGGTGTGAATTCATTTTCACAACCTGAATGGATCGAGCAGAATTCGGGTGTAACCAGTTATTTGCTGGATGTTGAGTTTATCAATGAAAATACCGGTTATGCGGTAGGCATGGATGGGGTGATACTGAAAACAACAAATGGCGGAACAACCTGGGGCGCACAAACAAGCGGCGTTGTTTTTGACCTTTGGGATGCTCATTTTTATAATGAACTGACCGGATGGGTTTGCGGTGCAAATGGTGTGATTTTGAAAACAGTTAACGGCGGTGCAAACTGGACAATGACAACATTAGGAACGCCTTTTGAATTTCATCAAATCAATATGCTGGGAAGCATTGCGGGTTTGGTAGGGGGTAAAAATACTTCTACCGGATATGCTGTAATTTATTATACCACCGATGGCGGAAACACCTGGAATCCTTACACCACACCCGGACTGATGTATGATATTTTGGACATTGAGTTCATTAACGGTACTACCGGTTTTGCAATGGATTATTCCGACATCTATTATACCGAAACTTCCGGCTCATCATGGACACCTGTAACTGTACCTACTACAGCTCAAATGAACAGGATTGAAATGTATGATGCCAATAAAGGATGGATGTGCGGCGGAAACGGAACAGTGCTTTACACCAGTGACGGAGGCACAAACTGGGTGCAACAGCCAACGCCGGTTACATCTACACTTTGGGGAATTACAATTGCTGATCTGGAGCATGTTTTTATCAGCGGTGCAGTCGGAACAATAATTTCTACGAATGATGGCGGATCAACCTGGATTGAAAATATTACCGGTATTGACGATACATTACCCTCTATTTCCTCAGCTGATGCATTCAACGTCTGGTCATGCGGCACCGATGGGAAAATCCTCAAACTTGCACCTGAAAAAGATCTTGAACTTATGTCCTACAACGGGCCAAGTTCAAGTTGTCCCGGAACACCTTTTTATATATCAGTTGGAATTAAAAATATGGGGCTGGCTCCAATTGACGGCGGTACGTTTACTGTTCTTAACGGAATTACAACCGTTCTCACTTATCCTTACAGTGGCTATCTGTTGCCCGGTAATGATGAAGTCATTAATCTGGGACAGGTAAGTGTAAACTCGACAAGTATACTGACCATAAATTATTCAGGTGATGACATCACAACAAACAACAGTTTGCTGCAGCCAATTGCTTTATATTCTGATCAGGAATACGGAACAACAAGTCCTTTATATGTGTGTGCCGGTGGCATTGCTTCTTTCCATGCATATGGCGGAAACTCCTATTACTGGCTAAATGCAAGTGCAGATTCTTCAGCACAATATCAGAACGTTGAAGTTTACAACAATCAGAATTTTGTTGTGGAGATCAAACAGTCAACCTGTACAATTATGGATACTGTTGAAGTAATCATTGATAACGGTGACTGCAAAACAACTGCTTTCTCTCCAAATGGCGATGGTAAAAATGATTATCTGTATATAGAAAATCTGCCTGCAGGAGAAAACGAAGTTGTAATTTTTAACCGCTGGGGTGATCAGATCATTCACGTTACCAATTATGATAATTTCAACGTTTACTGGGATGGTAAAGATCTTTCTGATAAATCAGTAGTTGAAGGTGTATACTATTACACTGTTGAAACTCCATCCCAGGGACCTGTGCTTCATGGATGGGTACAGATTCTGAGATAACAATCCCTGAACAATTTTTCTTTCCTGACTTGAATGAATTAATTTTTCTAATTTTCAGAAAAAATAGTTCATGTCATTTCCTTTTATAGAATACAAACCGGTTGAATTTTCAGAAGAAGAATCAAAATCACGTGCAAAATCATTTTTTGAATTTATGGACAGAAGAAGAAGTATCCGTGATTTTTCTGACAAAGATGTGCCTGAAGAAATAATCTGTAACATTATAAAAACAGCTTCCACAGCACCATCCGGTGCGCACAAACAACCGTGGGTATTTTGTGTCATCCGTAATAAAGATCTGAAACACCGCATAAGACTGTTGGCTGAAGAAGAAGAGAAAAGGAACTATGGTCCGGAAGGTGAACGTTGGTTAAAGATTTAGCTCCGCTTGGTACAGATGAAGTGAAGGAATTTCTGGATATCGCTCCATGGATTATTGTTGTAATGAAAAAATCATATGATTTTGATGAAGACGGTTCTAAAACGAATAACTACTATGTAAATGAGTCTGTTGGCATAGCTTGTGGCTTTTTAATTGCTGCTATTCACAACGCCGGATTGGTAACACTTACACACACTCCAAGTCCTATGAACTTCATTTCCAAAGCGCTGGAACGACCAGATATAGAAAAACCCTATCTTCTTTTACCTGTCGGATACCCCGCAAAGGCCTGTAAAATACCGGATCTGACACGTAAAAGCTATGAAGAGGTTGCAATTTATTTCGAGTAAATTTTGATTTTGTTAGGATAAGTATTTTCTTTGCACCCTGAAATAAACCTTTAAAACAGATTAATTATGTCTGATGTAAAATCAAGAGTAATGTCAATCATCGTTGACAAATTAGGAGTAGCTGAAGATGAAGTGACTGCAGAAGCAAGCTTCACCAATGATCTGGGAGCAGATTCTTTGGATACAGTTGAACTTATTATGGAATTCGAAAAAGAGTTCAACATCGCTATTCCGGATGATCAAGCAGAAAAAATCCAGACTGTAGGTGACGCGATAGCTTATATTGAAGCTAACGCAAAATAATTTTTGTTTTCTCAATCAGGTTTAACGAATCCTTTATTTGAATGGAGTTAAAAAGAGTTGTTGTAACCGGACTTGGTGCTTTGACACCAATTGGTAATAATCTTACCGATTACTGGAATTCTCTTGTTAACGGAGTAAGTGGTGCTGCACGCATTACTTATTTTGATCCTGAAAAATTCAAGACGCAGTTTGCCTGTGAGTTGAAAAACTTCAACATTGAAAATCACCTCGATAAAAAAGAGGCAAGAAAACTAGACCAATTTTCCCAGTACGCCATGGTTTCATCTGCTGAAGCTATGGCGGACTCCGGGATCGACGTTACTAAAATCGATCTTGAACGCGCGGGTGTTATCTGGGGTTCAGGAATTGGCGGATTAAAATCATTCCAGGATGAAGTAAGAGATTATTTTGGCGGCGGAGAAATTCCGCGGTTCAATCCCTTCTTTATTCCCAAAATGATTGTTGACATAGCTGCAGGACACATTTCAATCAATTATGGTTTCAGAGGCCCTAATTATGTTACTGTTTCTGCTTGCGCATCTTCTAATAACGCAATGATTGATGCCTTCAATCTGATTCGTTTAGGGAAAGCCGATCTCATTATTTCCGGCGGATCTGAGGCTTGTATTAATCAGTCAGGCGTTGGTGGATTTAATGCTCTTAAAGCGCTTTCTACACGTAATGATGATCCTAAAACCGCTTCCCGTCCTTTTGACGTAGACAGGGAGGGTTTTGTTTTAGGTGAAGGTTCAGGTGCAATTATATTGGAAGAACTTGAACACGCTAAAGCACGTGGAGCCAAAATTTATTGTGAAATTGTCGGAAGCGGATTATCTGCAGACGCCTATCACATTACCGCACCTCATCCAGAAGGATTAGGGGCAATCAGTGTAATGAAACAGGCATTGGCTGAAGCCGGTGCCAAACTGGATGAAATCGATTACATTAACGTTCACGGAACTTCAACGCCGCTTGGTGACATTGCCGAAACAAAAGCCATCAAAGCAGTATTTGGAGAACACGCATATAAATTAAATATATCTTCGACCAAGTCTATGACTGGTCACTTGCTGGGAGCTGCCGGCGCTATTGAAGCTATTGCCTGCATTATGGCAATTAAACACGGCATCGTTCCTCCAACTATCAATCACTTCACAGACGATCCTGAAATTGACAATAAACTCAATTTCACATTCAACACAGCCCAAAAAAGAAACATCCGTTATGCACTTAGCAATACGTTTGGATTCGGAGGCCACAACACATCTGTGATTTTCAAAGCTTACAATAATTAATTCAAGGGCGCTTGCTGCGATTTTTTTTCAGGAAAAGAAAAACAGACAGTGAGCTGAAGATGGTGTCATTCCTGGCGCGCAAACTGGGATACCGTCCAAAAAACATGGGGCTTTTTCATAAGGCTTTTACGCATAAATCGTATTCCAACCTCAGAGATGATATTCAAAGTAATGAGCGGTTAGAATATCTGGGAGATACTGTTATCGATTTAATAGTTGCTCATTTTCTTTTTGAAAAATTTCCGGACAGGGATGAAGGATATCTGACAAAACTAAAATCCAAAATAGTAAACCGAAACATGCTCTCTCAAATTGGTGCCGCACTGGAATTAGCTGAACATATTAAATATAAAACCGGCAGGTCTATTCGTGTTGCAACAATTGAGGGAAATGCATTTGAAGCGTTAATCGGTGCCATTTATCTTGATTCAGATTTCGATACCACAAAAAAAATATTCTACCATTATATCATCCGTAATTACATCGATCTGAATAAAGTTCTTGAACAGGAAATTGATTTTAAATCAGCGCTACTGATCTGGGGACAAAAAAACAAACTGGCCATTCTGTTTAAAATTCTTCAGGACGCCTCCAAAGAAAATGACTACACGTATATTGCCCAGGTTGTGATCAATGAAAAAGAATGGGGCATGGGAAAAGGTCAATCCAAAAAAGAAGCCGAGCAGCAGGCTTCACAAGAAACACTTACACTGCTCGGCGTTCAGTAGCTTAGCTGAGATCAGGGATTCACTGCGTCCAGAGAACCTGACCTGAACCTCAACTGAGATTTTTCTATTCATTCAGCATACTCAGATTGACATTGTAAATTTCATTTTCCAGAATTTCAAGCGACTCTATGGCAGATGTTTCAATGCTTGCCTGAACAACTTCTGAAGACTCTGTACTTTCTATTTCAACCACCTGAATAAATTGCATCACGGTACAATTATTATTATCACTGATGACCAGTTTATGTATACCAACATCCAGTCCGGTTATCACCGGTTCTTTCAGCACTTCACCATCCAGAACATATGTATAATTTTCCGGATTTTTTTCTGTTCTGATATTTATGGTCTGTTCAGAAACCGGTTTTGTTACAGAAGAAGAAGCAGTTGTTGAAATTCTGTCATCAACTTTTACTGATTCAAAATGAACTGCACCATTTGCATCAGTGACCTGTACAAAATAAATTCCTGATTTCAGATTGACCGCCATAGCAGTTGTTTGTTCAGGAAACGTATTCCACAGATAAGTATAAGGCGCTTTTCCACCTTCCGCTTCAACCGTAACGGATCCGTTTGATAATCCATTGCAGGTTGGTTTAATTATTTCTATTACTGAAATTCTCATTTCATTTTTATTGGATGTATCAGATCCGTTTCCAAAAGTCAGAGTTGAAATTGTAAGAGCTAATACGGCTGTAAAAGATTGTAGCGTTTTCATAAAGTCAGATTTTAAGGTTCACCGAAAAGTTAAGCCGAAATTCAAACAAGAGTCAAGATTTTTTCGACGTGTCCCCCAACTGAATAAAAGATTTAGACGATACTTTTTCCAGTTTCGTCGATCGTATTATTTATTATGCACGCATATTATTCGATTAACCAATTTGCCCAATGTCATTCGACTAAACTTTGAATCCAACTGACCAAAAATAAATGTTGTAAAAAAGAATTTCAGGAAAATCTGAAGATGGAGTAAGTTTTGGACTGATTCCGGGGTAAATCTTGTATTTTTGGAGCCTGAAATTTTAGAATCTAATGAAACGCACAGAGATAGTAAAAGCATTACAAGCAAATCCAACCGGATCAGACATATTAGTTAAAGGATGGGTAAAAGCATTCCGCAGTAATCGTTTCATACAGTTAAGTGACGGTTCTACAATTCACACCATTCAGGCGGTAGTTGACTTTGAAAAATTTGATGAATCGCTGATCAAAAGAATTACCACCGGAGCAGCACTAAGCATCACTGGTAAACTTATCGCCTCACAAGGTTCAGGTCAAAAAGTAGAAATTGCTGTTGAAAAATAGAGATACTTGGCGATGCAGATCCGGAAGAAGTAAGCAAAACGGTTATGCAGCCCAAAAAACACAGTCTTGAATTTTTGCGTGAACAGGCACACTTAAGATTCAGAACAAATTTATTTGGAGCGGTGTTCAGAATCCGTCACGCTGTTGCTTATGCTATTCATAAATATTTTCACGACAGAGGATATTATTACATTCATACACCGATAATCACCGGATCAGATGCTGAAGGAGCAGGAGAAATGTTTCGTGTTTCTACACTTGATCCAAAAATCCACCGTTAACTGAAGACGGAAAAATAAATTACGCTGAAGATTTTTTTGGAAAAGAAACCAATCTTACCGTATCGGGTCAGCTTGAAGCAGAACTTGCAGCACTTGCTCTTGGAAAAGTTTACACGTTCGGTCCTACTTTCAGAGCTGAAAATTCAAATACCGCACGCCACCTTGCAGAATTCTGGATGATTGAACCTGAAGTTGCCTTCAATGATATTCATGACAACATGGATCTGGCAGAAGATTTTCTGAGATACATCTGCAAATTTGTTCTGGACAATAATCCCGATGATCTGAAATTTCTAAATGACCGTGAAGCTCAGGAAGACCAGACAAAACCTCAGGCAGAAAGAAATGAAATGAGTCTGATTGACCGTTTGAATTTTGTTATTAGTAATGATTTTCTGCGCCTCACTTATACAGAAGCAATCGACGTACTAAAAAATTCAGCTCCCTATAAAAAGAAAAAATTCAAATATCCGGTTGAATGGGGAACAGATCTTCAAAGTGAACACGAACGTTATCTGGTAGAAAAAGAATTTAAAAAACCGGTTATTATTACAGGATATCCGGCATCATTCAAGGCGTTCTATATGCGTCAGAATGAAGACGGAAAAACTGTTGCCGCAATGGATATTTTGTTCCCGGGTATTGGAGAAATTATAGGAGGATCTCAGCGTGAAGAACGCTATGATGTGCTGCTGGAAAAATGCAAAGCGTTCAATATTCCTGAACATGAAATCTGGTGGTATCTGGAAACCAGAAAATTTGGAACCGTGCCGCATGCAGGATTTGGATTAGGATTTGAGCGGATGGTTATGTTTGTGACCGGAATGACCAATATCCGTGATGTGATTCCGTTTCCAAGAACACCGAAAAAGGCGGAGTTTTAATAAATCCTAATCAACGAGCTGAAAGATAAATTTCCGTCAATAACTTTTTATCCGCTTTTCCATTTGCATTGAGCGGAATTTCCTTTACAAATTTGATATCTGCCGGAATCATATAATGCGGTAAAGTTTTTGCCAGTTCATTTTTGAGCATAACGCTGTCCGAAACAGAATTCTCAACATTCACCAGACTTACAATTTTTTTTACCACTCCGTCTCTCTTCAGTCCAATTGTTGCAGCTTGAATAACGCCTTGAACAGAGTGCAATGCATTGGTAATTTCATTCAATTCAATGCGATATCCATGTAGTTTCACAAGGTCATCATTGCGCCCGTTAAAGAAAAGCATACCGTTTTCAAGATAACCCGAATCTCCTGTTTTAAATGCTCTCAGACCATCTCGCATAACAAATTTTTCCGCATTTAAATCGGGATTATTCAAATAACCAATCGAAACATTTGGTCCTGCAATTACAATTTCTCCCTCTTCAATTAATAGTTTGCTTTCTGGTTTCGAAACACCTACAGGTAAAGAGTCAAATCTGGAAACTATTTCTTTTGTTATTTCTACAATTGTAGTTGCTACTGTTGCTTCGGTTGGACCGTAGGTATTTATTACGCGTACATTTTTAAAATTTTCAAGTAAATTTTTCGCGGTACTGTTAGGTAAAATTTCTCCACAGAAAAGAAAGCACTTCAGTGATTCAAGTTTCTCCTGACCATTCATTCTGCAATATGGTAAAACGAATGAAGGTGTTGCAATCAACACGGTTCCTTCATATTGCGCAATGTGATCCATAAACTTTTTAGGCTCAGATGCAATTGCTCTTGATGTCAAAACTATTGTGCCGCCAATAGCTCCAAATGTCATCAATTCAAAAACAGAAAGATCAAAACTCAAAATAGCCGTATTGACAAAAACGTCATATGAACTAAATCCGAAATCTGAACACATCCAGCGGACGAAGGATTGTACTGCTTCTGTTGTTATCTGCACTCCTTTTGGCTCTCCTGTGCTTCCAGAAGTAAATATTGTATAAACCAAACTGTCATCTGCAGCAGTAAATTTTTCAACGGCACTGAACTTTTGCAAAGTTTCTTTGAATATTGAAGAGCTGCAAAGTACTTCATGAACATTTTCAAAACCCAACTTTTGATCAGTAGTATTCAATATCAGTTTAGCTCCAGATTGATGTAATATTTTCTTAATACGCTCTGCAGGGTAAATAATGTCTACCGGCACATATCCGATATTTGCCCTGATACAAGCATAGATGCACACAATCATTCCGGCACTTTTATGTCCGTATATTATTACCGGCCTATTGACCTGATCTATATTGTTTTTCAATAATTCACCTGACAACTCACATACACGGGAATTAAACTCACTCCAGGTAAGTTTGTAATCATCTCCAACAACGGCAATTTTTTCTGTATGAAAATCAACGTCAACAAAATCCCTTATTTCAAATGAAAATTTCATAATCAGAATAACTTGCCGCTAAAGATATAAATTGCAAAGGCAACTATATTGATCATCAGGAACAAAGAAAAATATTGAATTGCTGCTGGATTTGCACTCCCAAAAAAGACATCTTTCCCTTTTACCTTGCACTTGTGCTGGTAATAATTATGTATTACTGAATAAACGCCAAATAACATTCCGCTTATTACAAAGTGCAATTCAAAACCATTCCAAAATCCCATCAAAGTAAAAGTTAAAAACAAAGCAATACTTTGCCTCTGAATAGAATTAAACCATTGTTTGGTTGTAAGAAATTTAAAAATTGGTTTAAAGAAATAATCATTTAGCCAATCACCTAAAGATTTGTGCCAGCGTTTCCAGAATTCTTTAGGATTAACAGCAAGAAATGGTTTATCAAAATTTACAGGAACATGAATGCCAATAAAATTTCCGAAACTTATTGCCAGCAAAGAATATCCTGCAAAATCAAAAAACAAATAAAACAGATAGGTATACATGTAACTTACATGATAAGTAAATGATGCATCGTTTACTAAATGAGACAATATCATTCTGTGAATAAACTCAGCAATAATAAACTTGAATAAAAGACCCAATACTAAATTGTTCCATGCCTTCTGATATAAGGGGAATGAAATATTTTCAAACCCTTTTATACAGTCTTCTCTGAATCGGCCGTATCTATCAATCGGACCAATAAGCAAAGCGGGAACAAACGCAGTGAAATTGAAAAAATGAACAAATGAAATTTTCATAGTAGTCCTTCTTTCATCTATATATAATCCTATGACTTTAAAAATCATATAAGACAGTCCCGCAATCTGAATAATTTTGCGGGATTCTGTCAAAAATGATCCGTCATTTTCTGACACGGGTTGTGCATTAATGTATTTCATATAAATCATTGGTAAAGAAAGGATAACCATTGGGAATACAATGTTCTCTGATTTATAAAATCTTCGCAGGAGAAAAACAGCCAGATACAAATACATAATGAGTATTATAATCTGCAATGGCTTTGGAAACAGAACGGTTAGATATACCAGATTAAAACAGAAAAGCAGCCATTTGTAAACATTTTGTTTGGCTTTCATCCATTTGAAAAACAGAAATAAAGCAATCACAATTACCATAAACATTGCAAATGTCAGGGAGGTAAATGGAAGAGTGTTATGAACAGCGTATAAGTTCATCAGAATTGCTGGTAAACAAAATCAACAGTTGATTCAACTTTCTCCTCAGAAAACGGGTATATAATTTTTTCAATATTGATTACATGCAAATAAATGAATCCCAGAATCAGAAAGAAATAAATCAGAAGGTATTTCAAAAACAGCTTACGGGGTTCCATATTGTTCAATTAAAAAATTATTTATTTTCATCCAGCCATAATCACCCAGATGCATAATATCCTTCAGTGTTCCAGGCTCATAAGAAGAGGTGTCAGATGAATACATATTATAAAAAGGAATTTCATATGCGCCTAATACCGCGCTTACTGAGTCAATAAGCGGGTCATTCAGTTCAAGGTTGGAATAAAAGAAAGGATTCATGGGTTGCATAATAAAACTGCAATTTGCACCTGATTCGTGCATCAATTCAACAAGAAGTAAAAAATCACTCCACTCCCTGTTATTTTCGAAATTCATTTCCCTTATTTTACCAGGACGCTGACTACCGTCTTCCAAAACCAGATACTCACTGTAGTATTCATCTTCAACATAAATATGATTATTCGTAACAGAATTTATAAAGTTGTTCTGAAGAACCGCTATATAATCATCACTGTATACCAGGGCCGTATCAGGTAACGGAACTGTAAAAGAATCTATTCTGTATCTTACATCCTGAACGCTGTAAACAGACAAGTGAATCTCCTTCATTGTTTTTCTCAGTGCCGAAAAAAGAAATCCAGGTTCAGTTTTATTTTCCAACCTGTACTTATCAACCAGATATTCCATTGAGTTACTGATTCCGCTGAACTCATCCAGATGCGCATCAATATATTCTCCAATGGCTGATTTATACTTTGTGTGAATACTCTTGTCAGCGGCTATATGGTTCAGAAAATTGGGTCTCACAAATTCAAGAAAAGATTCTGTATTAGTACCATACTCATGAAACCAGGTTGGACTAAGAATGATACAGATTTCCGAATTTTCCAGATGTTCATGCACGGCCAGTAACTCACAAAACATGCTGAAACATTGATGAAATCCTTTGCCTACACCAAGTGTGGGAAGTCCGGCACTGTCCGGCAAAAAATTATATGAGGCATATGGAGAGTTTCCAAATTCAGAAGATCCTAAGAGTGTGATTTGATTTTTGCTCCGGATAGACGCAACAAAATCAAGCTCTGCCTGATCACTTTCAGCCAAACTTGAATAAAACCCTTTCCACTTTTTCTGTTGTCCTGAAACCAATTTATGCTTTTCAGGAATCCGATCCGTATTTTTAGAAATAAATAAAACGGTAATAAAGACAAGAAACAATGCACTCAGCAATGCAGCAAAGTGAACTATCAGGAATTTTCTGTCATTTTTTTTCAAGACTTGATTTTTGCTATATAGTCACTTATCGTAATTATACTACTGAAATTATTTTTATTAATATCTTCTAAAGGAATTTTGATATTCAGTCCGTTTTCAATTTCAACTGATAATTCCACAACATTAACTGAATCAAGAATACCTGAATCAATAAGTTCATCTGTATCACCAACTTTTGCAAATGCAATTTCCTCTATTTTATTTTTCAGGAATGCTGTAAGATCATTATTTGACATAGCGAACAAAGGTAAGAATGAAAACTATACTGAAATACAGAAAAATAATTGGCAGAAAATTCAATAATTTTCAGTTAATCAACCCATTCTTAAACGCAATCCGGATCAACCCTGCCACATTGGTAACATCCAGTTTTTTCATGAGATTGGTGCGATGCGTATCCACCGTACGGTGTGATATATCCAATGCGTCTCCAACTTCTTTATTAGTCATGCCTTGTGCAACTAATTTCAGAATTTCAATTTCACGCTCAGTCAGCTGAGACAATAAAGAGATTTCTGAATTTGTACTGCCGGTTTTAGGAGAATTTTTTTCTGAAAGAACCTGATTTACTTCTTCAGAAAAATAGGGCTCATTATTTAAGGCTTTGACAATTGCCTCCATGACCTCCTGCTGCTGCGAATTTTTGAGAAGATATCCATCAGCGCCCTGATCAATCAGTTTTCTGATGAGCTGTTTCTCATGATGCATTGAGACAATTATGATCTTTGTCTCCGGTTTTATTTTTTTTATTTCTTCACACGCCTGAATACCACTCATTTCAGGCATTTCAATATCCATCAGAATGACATCCGGATTCAAAACTGACGCCAGCCTTATCGCTTCAACACCATTATTGGCTTCACCCACTACCTTGTAATCAGGATTGGTCTCAATGAATCCCCGCAGCCCGTCAATAATGAGCTGGTGATCATCAACAAGAAGAACACGTTTTTGCGGCATGAAATAACAATCTGTCTGATCAAATATAGCTGTTTTTGGAATTCTCCCTTCAAAAGGTTCACTGCTCAAAAACAACTCCGGAATTTCCAACAGAAAGGGATGCATTCTTGCCAAGAATAAGTGCTCTATTATCATCTATATGTCCTGCAGGGAAGTTAAAACAAACAGGATACGAATAAGCAGAAACAATTTCAGCAATTACTTCTTCAACTGACTTTCCATACGGAATTTCAGTGTCTTTGATATTCGTCATTCCACCTACAATCAATCCGGCAAGATTATCTAATTTACCGGTACGCTTAAGTGAATACAGCATACGATCAATACTATAAATAGCTTCTGAAAGATCTTCGATAAACAAAATTTTTCCATCTGTTTTAATGTCAGAAACACTTCCGTTCAAAGCGTGAAGGATAGAAAGATTTCCACCAACAACTTGTGCTGAAATTTCACCGATTCGATTGAATTTACTGGTTGGAATTTCATACCGGTTTGGTTCTCCGTTCAGCACATTTAACAAAGATTGAAGCGATTCAGCAGTGTTGGATTTAAAATTAAGCGGCACGGTTGCGTGCACAGTTGGAATTTCAAAACACGCATGAATGTGAGAATGAAAAACGGTGACATCACTAAATCCAATAATCAGTTTTGGTTTCTTCTTAAATTTTGAAAAATCAAGCTGATCAATTATACGCACAGAACCGTATCCTCCCCTTGCGCAAAGAATAAAATCTATTGAGTCATCATCAAGGCCTTTCTGAAAATCAGCTAATCGTTGCTGATCAGCACCTGAAAAATAATTTTGTCTACCTGTTACATTTTCAGCAAGCACAACTTCAAAATTGTTCTTCTGAAAAAAATCAACGGCAAAATCAATACATTCTTTTTCAATGGTTTTCGCAGGAGCAGTGATGTAAATTTTTTTCATATCGCCAGCTGGATAAAGTTATTCTTTGATGATGTGTTTATCCATAATTTCTTTCACTTCCTTTTGGGTGCGTTTAAAACGATGATTTGTAAAAAGATTAAACGACTCCTCATGCCAATAATAAACCGACTCCAAATCCCAATCTTGTGACCCACCATTGTTGGCGCCGTCATAACCACCGTAAGTTACTTTTCCGTTTTTAATCTTAAAATAATCTTCCCCGTCTGAATCATTTCTGACTTCTTTTGAATATTGAATTTCATCGTAATTGAAGAGTAAAAAACCATCCGTTAGCTGAAAATTCTGCGCCACTTTCGAGTGAATTTCTGCTCTGATTTTTTTTCTTTCGTTCAGAGACAAGCTATGTTTTCTGGGCCCGTAAAAAAACAACTGATCTGGTCTGAGTTCATTGTCTGTCCAATTCTGAGGGTCAGGATAAGACGCATAAAACTTAGCAATGCGCACAGTATGTTTTCCCATCCTTTCTAAAGGAACCAACGAAAGCAACTCAATGATAATAGTAATTTCTTTGGATTTATTTTCTTCAAAACCAAACCACTCCTTCATTAATTCCTCCACTGATATATTTCTGTCTGAATACTGATTAGTAAGCTGAACAGAAAAATCCGGCTGCAAAGCCAGCACAGTGACTTGTCTGAATTTTTTTACTTCCCAGGATTTTAAAGGTGCAGTCATTTTTAAATTTAGTAAATACAATTATACTAATTCTGCTCCGTGTATCTCCATGTTCTTTAACTCAATCGTAACTACGGTTTTATGCACCTGTTTCATCCCCGCGTATTTTCGCAGACAAAATGCGCAGATTTTCGCAGTTCCTGTTTGCGTTTATAGATCGAATTTTTCTGTTTTGATCTGCGATTTTTTATCGGCGGTAATCTGCGGGAGAATAAAACCAAATTCAAATTATGGTGTTTGTCAATCTTAATAACCACGTTGGCGGTTCATGGCAGTAAAAAATAATTAATCCCAATTGGGGACAACTGCCATCTCTGAATTATCTGAGAATCCTTACTTTTGCACAGAAACAGAATATTTACATGAGCAAACAGAAATACACCGTAACAGCCGCATTACCTTATGCAAACGGACCGCTTCATTTAGGTCACGTTGCCGGCGTTTATTTACCCGCTGACATTTTTGTCAGGTTTATGCGCATGAAAAAAGAAGATGTTTTGTTTGTGTGTGGCAGTGATGAGCACGGTGCAGCAATAACGCTGCGCGCCAAAAAAGAAAACAGCACACCGCAGGCCATTGTAGATAAATACCACGCCATCAATAAAAAAGCATTTGCAGATTTTAATATTTCATTTGACATCTATTCCCGCACATCAAACCAGATTCATCATGAAACTGCACAGGAATATTTTAAGAAATTAAATGCAAACGGAAGTTTTACTGAAAAAACAACCGAACAATATTTTGACACTGAATTCAAACAATTTCTTGCTGACAGATACATAACCGGAACATGCCCAAAATGCAGTAACCCCGGTGCGTACGGTGATCAGTGTGAAAAGTGCGGCAGTGCTTTGAGTCCTACAGATCTCATTAATCCTGTTTCAACATTAAGCGGAAAAACACCTGTGCTGAAAGAAACTTCACATTGGTTTTTACCTATGGAACGTCATGAAGACTGGCTGCGGTCATGGATTAAAGATGGAATACTAAACGGCAAACAGCATCACCAGCCAAAAGAATGGCGCAATCAGGTAATTGGTCAATGTATGAGCTGGATAGATGGTGGTTT
Organism: Crocinitomicaceae bacterium; assembly: GCA_016719925.1. Classification (GTDB taxonomy): domain Bacteria; phylum Bacteroidota; class Bacteroidia; order Flavobacteriales_D; family Crocinitomicaceae; genus JADJGJ01. The sequence goes on from JADJYC010000002.1 coordinate 502,817, forward strand.
GCACCCCAGAGCCATGACAAGAGATTTGGACTGGGGCGTGAAAGTTCCGTTACCAAATGCAGAAGGCAAAGTACTTTATGTATGGCTGGATGCGCCTATTGGTTATATTTCTGCAACAAAAGAATGGGCGCGTGACAACGGAAAAAACTGGGAAGATTATTGGAAAGGAGATACCAAACTCGTTCACTTCATTGGTAAAGACAACATTGTTTTTCATACCATTATATTTCCAATTCTTTTAAAAGAACACGGTGATTTTATTTTACCAGACAACGTACCGGCTTACGAATTCCTGAATCTGGAGGGAGATAAATTTTCAACTTCAAGAAACTGGGCGGTTTGGCTGCATGAATTTCTTGCAGAAAATCCAACTAAAACAGATGAACTGAAATACACACTAACATGTATTGCACCGGAAAGTAAAGACAGCGAATTTACCTGGAAAGAATATCAGGCAAGAGTAAATAATGAGCTGGCAGATATTCTTGGAAATTTTGTCAACCGGGCAATAGTTCTCACGCAAAAATATTTTCAGGGAGATGTTCCTGAACGCGGTGAATTGCATGATATCGACAAAGATGTTTTAAAAGAACTTGCTGCTTTTCCTGCAAAAATTGATGACTTGATTATGCGTTACCGGTTGCGTGATGCACAAAATGAAGCCATGAATCTTGCACGGCTTGGGAATAAATACCTGGCCGATACAGAACCCTGGAAACTTGCAAAAACAGATCTGATCCGTGTAAAAACAATTATGAATATCGCCTTGCAAATTACAGCAAATCTAACTCTGGCGTTCCAACCATTTTTACCTGAAAAATCAAAACAGATTGCAAGTTTTTTAAATATTGGAGAACTTGACTGGAGTCAGGCAGGAAGTGATGCCCTGTTGTCCGCCGGTCACGCATTAAATCAACCTGAAATTATGGTAGAAAAAGTAGAGGATAGTTTTGTAGAAGCGCAGGTAAAAAAATTGGAAGCATCAAAAACGGCATCGCAAAGTTCTGCTGATCCTCAAAAACCAAATATCAGTTTTGATGATTTTACCAAAATGGATATCCGCACCGGAACTATTCTTGAAGCTGAACGCGTGCCAAAAGCTGACAAATTATTAAAGTTATTGGTTGATACAGGACTTGACAAACGTACAATTGTTTCAGGAATTGCTGAACATTATTCGCCTGAAGATGTTATTGGAAAAACGGTAGCTGTTTTAATCAATCTTGCCCCCAGAAAAATTAAAGGTGTTGAATCGCAGGGAATGATTTTAATGGCAGAAAATGCAGAGGGAAAATTAAGTTTTGTTTCTCCGGAGGCGGGGTTTGAAGGTGGTTGTGAAATACGTTAAAAAGCCAAAAGGACAGAGTGAAAAGTAAAAAGGGACTTGTTAGGTGTAATTTTAAGTAAAAGATAAATGCAATAGATAGAGCACTAAACTTTTGGCTTTGTCCTTTTGCCTTTGTCCTCAAAATATGTCAGAAAATAAAAACCAAAAATATTGCAACAGCCTGACGAAATACACACGGTTAAAAACGCGTGAAGTAATTGTTGGCGGAATTGGTTTTGGCGGAGATAATCCGATTCGTGTTCAGTCGATGACCACAACTGACACCATGGATACGACCTCTTCAGTTGAGCAGGCTATTCGTATGATTGAAGCCGGATGTGAACTGGTAAGATACACTGCTCCATCGATCAAAGAAGCAGAAAATTTAAAAACATTCGGGAGGAATTAAATTCAAAAGGCTATACAACACCCATTGTTGCTGATATTCACTTTACCCCCAACGCCGCCGAAGAAGCAGCTCATCATATTGAAAAAATCAGGGTGAATCCGGGAAATTATGCCGACAAGAAAAAATTTGAAACGCATGAGTATACCGATGAATCGTATGCAGAAGAGCTGAAGCGCATTCGTGAAAAATTCACACCGCTCGTATTGTTGTGTAAAGAAAAAAAGCGTGCCATGCGCATTGGAACAAATCATGGTTCACTTTCAGATCGCATCATGAGCCGTTATGGTGATTCACCGCTTGGTATGGTTGAATCTGCTTTGGAATTTGTTCAGATATGCGAAGACAACAATTATTTTGATCTCATCATTTCAATGAAATCAAGCAACGCGCAAGTGATGGTTCAGGCCTATCGTCTGTTGGTTGCAAAAATGCTTGAGCGCGGAAAAATTTACCCTTTACATTTAGGCGTAACTGAGGCTGGCGACGGTGAAGACGGAAGAATCAAATCAGCTGTTGGAATTGGAACTTTGCTTGAAGACGGAATTGGTGATACCATTCGCGTTTCACTCACCGAAGAACCGGAATTTGAAATTCCCGTTGCAAAAAAATTAGCGGAACGTTACAAAAACAGACCTTACCATTTTGACATTGCGCCTATCGATTTTGACCTGCCATACAACCCGTTTGAATACGCACGCAGAAAAACAAAACCTATTTTAAACATAGGTGATCATCATGTTCCCGTAATTGTTTCTGATCTGAGTCAGCTGAATGAAATCAAACCTGCCAATCTTTTTGCTTACGGCTACATTTATAATATAGTGGATGATAAATGGACCATCAAAGATCAGGCGGTCGATTATTTGTATACCGGAAATATAATTCCAGAATTTGAATTGCCCGGAACATTAGGTGTTATTGTAGAACATGAAGTATGGAAAAACCAGAATCAGGTTTATCCGGTTTTTGAAATTGATGATTTTATTGAATCAGAAAACAGAAGTGAGGTAATCAATTTTGTACGGGTTGATGCGGGTGAGCTGGAAAATTTTCATCGTATTAAAACGATTTCTGATGAGCCGGTTGTTCTTGTTTTGCGCAGTGATAATACGCATTGTGCAGCTGAAATGAGAAGGTTTTTTGCGGAGCTGATGCATCGTGGAATTGACTTGCCGGTTATTATTCAAAATTCTTATAAAGATTTTGACAACGAAACTTTTCAGCTTTACAGCGCAACTGATTTCGGAACTTTACTGATTGATGGAATGGGAGACGGTATTTGTATCCGTACAAAAAACTGTTCAACACCACAACTCACTACTTCAACCGGATTTGGAATTCTGCAAGCAACACGCACACGCATTTCAAAAACAGAATACATTTCATGTCCTTCTTGCGGAAGAACATTGTTTGATTTACAGGAAACCACTGCAAAAATCCGTGCAAAAACAAATCATCTTAAAGGACTCAAAATTGGAATTATGGGTTGTATTGTCAACGGCCCGGGTGAAATGGCAGATGCCGATTACGGCTATGTAGGTGTTGGAAAAGGAAAAATAAATCTCTACAAAGAAAAAACCGTTGTCAGAAAAAATGTTTCAGAAGATGAAGCTGTTCAGGCATTGATTGATCTTATCAAAGAGCATGGTGATTGGGTGGAGGAAATTTAATCCCTCACTCCTGACAACGCTTAACGGTTAACTTAAAATTTCCGGCTGCCAGATTACTTTCAGCAGAATCAAAAATGGTTTGCGTTAATTTTCCAAACTGAAAAGATCTGTCATATTGCAACGGAAACGAATCTGAAAATTCATAATATCCTGCAACCAGAAAAACAAATAATACAAGACCGAGTCTGAAATGATTAAATAGTTTTAAAAACATCGAATGTAAACGTTGGTTGAAATTATATGCAAATTGAGCCAACTGCTATTAATCCACTGTTACCTGATTTTTAAGAAATTACCTTTCAGGTTTAACAAATCATAACAGAGAATCAGGTTAATTTTGAATTACCTTAAAATATTGCTTCTTACCATCCGTCAACACCAAAAAATGCAAGATAAGTCAAAAATGACCATAGCAAAACAAGCGGTTTTAGACAGGGATATTGCGCAGGCTGTTGAAAAGGAAAGAGGCAGACTGTTCAATTTCATACGCAAACGCGTTAAATCAACACTGGATGCTGAAGATATTCTTCAGGACGTATTTTACCAGTTTGTGCGCGTATCACAAGAGGTAGAAACCATTGAAAAAGTAAGTTCATGGTTGTTTCAGGTTGCCCGTAACCGCATCACTGATTTGTACCGCAAAAATAAACCTGTAAATTTTTCACAGTTTGATATGGGTTCTGATGATGAAGAAGGATCCCTGAATTTTGAAGATTATATTCCGGATATCACCGACATGCCGGATGCAAAACTTACACGCGAAATGGTATGGGAAACTTTGGAAGAAGGTCTTTCTGAACTTCCGGCTGAGCAAAGAGATGTTTTCAGAATGCATGAATTTGAAGATCTGTCTTTCAATGAAATCTCAGAACTTACTGGCGAAGGAGTGAATACATTAATCTCCAGAAAAAGATATGCTATTCTGCATCTGAGAAAAAAAATGGGTGAATTGTACAATGAAATTTTAAAAAACTAAGGCACTATGAAAGGGAAATTTTTACTCTGGACGCTTCTGTTTGTGCTTCTTGCGGGGGCGCTTACTGCAACAGTTATGTATCTCTGGAACTGGCTGATGCCTGAAATATTTGGATTGACAACAATTACTTTCTGGCAGGCACTTGGAATTTTAGTATTGTCTAAAATACTTTTTGGCGCACATTGGAGTAAACATAAACACAGTTGTCACGGCGGTCATCATTATGGATGGAAAGAAAAATTCAAATCCAAATGGAATGAAATGTCTGATGAAGACAAGAAAAAATGGGAACAAAAATTCTGCGGAATGAAATCTAAAACTGAAAATAATTCCTGATTACACTACCAGAATTTTCTGTACAAGTTCTTTACCATCTTCTCTCCTTACTGCAACAAAATAAATACCTCTGGTAAATGATGTCAGTGAAAAAGACGTGATTTTTTCGAGTGGCGCATTCAAAACTATTTCTCCGGATAAATTATACATCCTGATCCGTGATCCAACAGAAGCATCATCTAAAAAAATATGAATAACCTGCTGGGAAAAATTTATCTGCGCCCAGGATTGCTGAATTGTATCTGTATTATTTTGAGATGAATATATAAAAAGAAGCGTGTCTGAAAACTCCGGTATCTCCTCAACAGAAATGATGAATGAAACTTCACCCGTTCCCTCTGTTCCGTTTGCAGCCAGATTGATTGACATGTATCCCTGGCCATCCGGTTCAAGCATTCCAAATGTACCATCATCCGGTAATTTTATATAACAAAAGGTATTTGTGCATCCGGTGGCTGACCATTCTGAAGGCACATCTGCTGAAAACAGATTAAAATTAACTGTTAGCGGAGAATCAGTATTATTGGAAATAAAAATATATTCCGTGCTGTAATAATCAGGCTCAATACTTTTTTCCAGAATTTTTGAAGGAGAAAAAGTAAGGGGTTGTGAAAAAACCATCAGGGAATTAAAAGAAAACTCCGGTAAAATAGTTCATCCAGCCAAAACGATTTTCTCCTGAAATTATTGTTCAATCTCTTCCTCAACCGGTTCGTCACCCGTCATGATATAACGTGTGACCGGCATAGAATCCAGTTGCGCTTTTATTGGTTTAATGTACTCCAGATAATGGGGTAATAAAGAGTCAACCATCGGCACACTTTCCGGAAATTTTTCAGCACGGTGATCAATTTGCTGACCATTTTCCAGAAACGGTAACACACATGCGGGCCTGTTGCAAGTCCGGTACTTCCTACATATCCAATAATATCTCCCTGCTTTACATACACCCCTTTTTTGATTCCGGGAGCAAAACCAGACATGTGCAAATATTGTGTTTCATAGGTCTCGTTGTGATGAATCTTTACATAATTTCCATTTCCGCCGGCGTAAGTTGCTGCAATCACAGTTCCGTCAGCCGTTGCCATAATGGGTGTTCCGTGAGGTGCAGCGTAATCTGTTCCCAGATGCGCTTTCCATTTTTTCTGAACCGGGTGAAAACGCTTCATGGTAAAGCCTGAACTGATGCGCGAATATTTAACCGGCGCCATCAGAAAAGGTCGTTTCATTTCTTTACCTGCTGTATCAAAATAACCTATTTGTTTGTTTGCAGAATCAATTACATATCTGAAGGCAAAAAATTCTTTTCCCTGATGTTTGAACCAGGCAGCTTTAATATCACCTACAGAGTAAGGAGTACCTTCCACTGATTTTTCATTGTAAACAACTTTAAATTCATCACCGGGATGCAATTTAAAAAAGTCAATTGTCCATGCAAAAACACCGGCAATAAACTCTGCCATTTCACCGGTCATATTGATGTCTTTCATTTGCTGATCAAGTGCAAAGGTGAGGTTTGAATTTTTTACAATTTCACCTGAAAGTATTTTTTCAGCAGTACTTGTTTCTTTTTCTCTTTTTGTTACAACAACTGAATCATTTCTAAAATCGAAAACTACAAATTCAACCACGTTTTTAGGATAAATACAGTACAAGGCTTTTTTTGAAGTATCGCCAATTTCTGAAAGTACAAGAAACGGAACACCTTCTTTCACATATTTCAATCCAACAAGCGAATCAGCTGCAAGTTCAGCGGCCAGATTAATATTCACCTGTGAAACTCCGTATTTGGAAAACATGTGACTCATGGTCCATTCAGGCTGAACCGTATCACGTATTACCTGAAAAGAATCAAGATTAAATCCATATTCAATCTCCGGCTCTTTTACAACAACAGAATCTTTTTCAACTGAATCAGATTCAGCATTTCCGCCACATGAAAAAAGGAGAGTAATGCCGCAAAAACAGCCAGTGAAAAATATAATCGCATGATCAGGTTAAGGTTTCTGCAAATTTAGGCAGATGATGAGCCTAATCAAAACAAATGTCTTAATGTTTATTAAACGTCAGATGTTTATGAGAATTCGTTCTGATCAGATATTCACAAGCAGATTTTCTGTGCGGATGGAGTCAGCCATTACGTCTTCTACCAATGCCCCGCCCCATTCATCTAAAACCGGATTGGGATAATTGCAATAAACGAAATACGGATATTTAGGACGTGAACTGACCATAGGGAAAAAATTTTTGGAATTTGAAATTTTGGATTTGGTATTTTATACCATTAAATGTTCTCCCGTAAATTTTCTGTACGAATACCATCAGCCATAACCTCTTCTACCCAAGCTTTACCCCATTCTTCTTTCTCTTGCTGTGACCACAATTCAGGGTAAAAAATTCTGCGTTGAAAACGGGGTGGTAAATAATTCTGCCAGTTGGTTCCGCCGGTTCCTTTTGATTCACCTTTGTCTTTAGCCAGGTATCTCACCGCAGTTCTGTAATGAACAAGCGGCCAGTTGATATTTACATTGACATCCAGCTCGCGTAATTCTTTAATCAGTTTCGGATTTTTTCTGTCTGTTTCATTTAATTCCTGTACTTTTTTCCAGACGTTTGTATTTTCATATTCATCAGCCAGTTTATGAAAATCAGCCATGTATTTTTGTTCAAAGTGTTTAAGAGTTAAGGTTTTTTCACCCGTCTCTTCAACAATAGCACCTTGCTTCCAGTAAATATTATCCAGTTGTTCATGTACCTCAGCATTCCACAAATGCTGACGTTTTGATTCATGCACCAGATATCTCAGATCAGTACATGCGATTTCAATTCTGCGATAACTTGCTGTTTGAAAACCACTCGCTGAAAGCAATGACATTCTGAATTTGGTAAACTGATCTTTATCCATTCCAAAACGCATCACATCAAATGATTTAGTGAGTGCTTCAAAATATTTATTGATTCTGCGCAAACGGTCAATCAGATAATTCACATCCAGTTTATCATACCAGCCAAGATCCTGACCCTGATCACTGATTTTTTTACCGTTGTTTGCAATCTGTTTCAGTTCATGCTCTGCGAGGCAGAAATACAATTCCGTTATCTGATGATAAACAATAAAAATCTTTTCATCCGGAAAATCCGTTTTGGGTTTTTGCAGACTCAATAATGCATCTACTTCAATATAATCCCAATACGCCAAAGGATTAGCGTAAATTAATCCATCCAGATAAGAATTCAAATCCTGCCCGATAGAAGCATATTTATCTTTTAAAATTTGAATACGTTTTAAGGTCTCATCATTTATTTCCATTGGATCTGTTTTTGTTTGGTCATAAAAATAGACATTTCTCCGTGCAGAATTCCTGATACAAATCAGTATTACGGTTACGGCACAAAAAAACCTGTTCCATGAGAATGAAACAGGTTCTTCTTAATCCCGCCTTTAGCGGGACTAAACCATAACTTCTTTATTCGTTTATTTTCGCCATTGGATTCACAAGTCCCTCCCATCCGGTGAGGTGCATTTTCAGTGATCCAACCTTCAAATTTGCTTTGGCAAGAATCGGAATTTTGTTTCCGTCATCGGTAATCCATACAGTTAGATCTTCTTCGCTGTTAAACACACGCCCTTCCTGAACTATTGGTGCAAATTTATGACAGCGGAATTTTCCTTTTCTGATTTTTACTTCTTCTTTCCCCAGGTACTTGATTTTAGTTGGATACAATTCATCATCCAGAAAAATATTCACGGTGAAAATGTCTCCTTTTTTAGCTTTGCTGAAATCAAGTGTTCTGGCATAATAGAATGATGAAATCATGTCCTGGCATAAATCCGGAATGTTGAATTTTTTTCCTTCGCCGTTATCAACTACATTTTTATGCTGATGAAAGGTATAATCCTGATTGATGATATATCCGCCCTCATCAACCCTTCTTACAAATAACCAGGGAAACATACCTTCAGCATCCATGTATGATTCATAACGGTCATTCACTTTGTAAAACCACTCAAATGCTGAAATAGTTTTACCTGTACCTCTTACTTTCCAGAGTTTTCTGCCCTGAACGGTTTTTTCAGATTCTTCTACAGTAAGAACCGCTTCACCGGCATCAAATGCTCCGTAAGAAAGTCTGTACGTTAGTTTTTCACCAGGTCTGAAAGCCGAATGTTTGATTTTTGCAAACGTCTTGTCAGACTCACTTAACTGATCTGTCTGATCATTTGCCTGTGCTGAGAGAACAAATCCGATTGTCGCTACAGCGATTAATCCAAGTCCTTTCATAATTGAAATGTATTAATTGTTATGGTTATGTCAGGTAAATCAAAATCAATGCCAGACTGTTGTCGATGCTATCAGACACTTGGTCGAAATCGGTTTAGAAACGAAAAACGTCGTCAACCACAGGCTTTTCAATGTTATCACTTCAATAAATCAACGGGTTATTTAAAAAACTAAATGCAAAAAAGTATTGCAGTAACAGGAAAACTTTGTACATTTAGTACAGAGTAAGTAGTTTTTTTCATTTCAAAAGTTGATGAGCCTGACAAACGTGTCGGGCTTATCTTCTTTTAAGGAGCAGTGTTTTCCAGTTCTTTTATTACATCACGCAACGAAATATCCAGAGGTTGGGTGTCAGCCAATAATTTTTTTTCTTCCAGTATTTTTACCTTGATTCCCAGCGGTCTCCATCTTCCGGAATGAGTTGGCTTTTTTTGAGAAAACAGTCCGATTGCTTTTATACCCGTCAATCCGGCCAAATGCAGAGGGCCCGTGCTGGCCGCTACCAATGCCTGTGACTCACTTATAAAAACGATCAATTCTGCCAACGTCAGCTGTCCGGTAAGATCAAAAACATTTTGTTTTACCGGAATTTTTTCTCTGAATATTAATCCTTCTTTTCTGTTCCGGTGAAAAAAATTTGAAATTGATTTTCATCCAGATCATTTGCCAGCTGCATAAAATTATCCGTTCCCCACTCTCTGGCACTGCCCTGTGATTTTGGATGAAGCACAACATTCTTTTTTCCCTTAACAAGTAGTTTTCTGAACTTATCAGGCAGTGAAATAACCGGAGCCAATGCGGCAAAAATATTCAATGACTCCAGACCAAAAATCTCTTTTATACCAAAAGGTTCGAGCAGTTTAACATTTAACTGTGCCTCATGCAAATCAGAATTTTTTCTGGTGAAATTTGGCCGGTGATTACAGGTGAAAAAATGAAAAAAACGATGTGATGTTCCAATCCGGTGTTTTACGCCGGATGCTTTTGCCCACTTTGCAATTTCTTTATCCGGGAAAACATGAATAAAAACATCCGGATTTTTTTGCCTGAGAAAATCTAATTTTTCAGCGGCTGATTTTTTTTGAATTTCTGACCAGTCCCAAAATTCATTTACGTGCTGACAGCAATCCACCACAGGTTTTGTATACGTCTTTCCTAAAAAAAAATAATATTCAGATGCGGATTTCTCTGTTTCAAAATGCCCGCCAGCGAAAGTGTTAAACATACATCGCCAATGCTGTCGGTACGGCTGATTACAATTGTCTTTATTTTACTCAGATCAATTTTCATTTGTCAACACTTAAGCCATTTGACCTGATCAGATTTCTCAGTTTTTGATATTTCTGAAAAGTTGCCCAGGCTGATAGACGGCAGATTCTGAATCCGGTTTTGCCATCCAAAATTCCCAGTTTTATAAAATAATCTTTAAAAAATTTAACTGCCGGACTTAAATAAACAACTATCAGTGGAGCCTTTTTCCGATCTTGAAACTGCGCTTTTGCAAGAATATCTGTAAAATATTTTATTTGTTTGTAATGGTCATCAATGGTGTAGTAACTGTAATGTAAGATGTCTCCTTTCAGATGTTTTATCACTGCATTTTTATCTGTCATTTCATACTTATCATGCGGATTGGTTCCTCCCCATTTGCCTTTGCCTGAATCCCACAAACGCAATTTAGTGTCAGGGTACCAGCCACAGTGATGAACCCATTTACCGCAATAATTTGTGAGACGATTCATGGAGTAACCATCAGCTGAAAAGTTTTTCTTTACCTCCAGAATTGATTTTTTTAAGGTGTCGTCCAATGCTTCATCTGCATCGAGTGAGAGAACATACGAATGTGATGCCTGAGTGATTGCCCAGTTCTTTTGCTGAATGTGACCTTCAAATGCATGTTCAACAAATTTCACCGGATACTTTGAGCAGATGTTTTTTGTAGCGTCTTTTGAAAAAGAATCAACAACAACAATTTCATCTGCAACTCCTTCCAGAGATTTCAGACAACGTTCAATATTTCTTTCTTCATTGAACGTGATTATTACTGCAGATAATTGAATCACGGTTTAAAATTAATCTATTTTGAAACGATGTAAACCAATAGTTGTTTCGTTTATCAGCTAAAAATATTTGTCTGTAAAGTATAATTTCCAGCTCACCGCACGTATTTGTAAACATTCTGATGTTCCGGCGTTCCAGATAAAAAACTCAACCGGTGATACCAGTTCTTCATCCGGTTCAATCAAAAAATCCGTTTTTGTCCATTCATTGCGTACATATTCTGAAGGATAAAAAACAAAATTTTTAGTGTTATTCAGTACAAATACAATGCGCGAGTCTTTGATTTCATGATCACTTCTGCATTCAAAACTCATTACCAGTTTCGAACCTTTCTTCATTGAAAACGGAGGTGTTGTTGCCACAGCTGAATAGTGATTTGCCGCGTTTGCTTCCAGTATATTGAATCCATCAACTACAACCGGAATACCTTTAACTATTGCACCAGTTGCGGACAGATCAATTGATCCAGTTGCCTGCAGTTTCCATTCGTCCGGTGGAAATATTTTCGCTTCCTTTTTTAATTGAAGAAAGTTGGCCCAATATTCTTCTTTTGTGGGTGAACCCCAGCGCAATATGCCCAGTTTAATCTGATACGCCTGAGCAACATTAAAAACATAAGTAATACCAGTACAGTATAAACCATATTTCTGCCAAAAGCACTGCTTTGAATCTGAGTCAGTATTAATGCAAGCAGGTATCCGGGAATTATATAAAAATCGATCATCACCCGCTGACTCATTCCTGCGCCGTAATACCAGCACCACCAGCAGCTGAAAATATAAACTGTAATACCAAAAAATGACAAACCAATCAGAAACCTCGGTTTGTCATTTCTCAACAAAAGCCAAAAGCCAAAAACTAAAATAAAGAGCATCACCGGTGTATAAACAAACCAACCTTTGGTATAAGAAAACAGAAATTCGATGATGTGCGGATCATCAAAATAGAATACTTCTTTGCCATAGGAATAAACAATCCAATTTCCCGTCTGTAATTTCCATAAAACAATAGGAATAACAATGATTGACAAGGAAACTACAAAGATTTTCCATGCGTTTTTAAAACGGGTAGAATAGTGAATAAATGCTTTCCAGAAAGTCAAATCCGGCACAAAAAAGAATAAAACACCAATCACCAGAATATTGGTAGGCCGGATTATTCCCACCAGGGAAAGAACTGCAAAAAAGAAAATCAAGGTAGTTGAATCAAATGAATCTCTCAACCTCAAAAGAAGATAAACAAGCAGATTACATAAAAAGAAATTATAAACGTGTGTGACTGTCTGATCAAATACAGAATAGAAAAATATATTAGTTCCAAATACCACAGTCAAAACACAGATGTGAATAATGTCTATGCTGAATCCAAGTGCTGCAATACTTTTTGAAGAATATCAGTCCCAGAAGAAAGTAAAACCAGAATCCAATCAGAAAAAAAAGCTGATAAATAAAAGAGAATCCATCAGCAGGTAAACCGGATATAACGGCTAAACCATGCGCCGCCAAAAAAAAGGGAGCGTATAAAATTGCCTGACCCGGAAAGTACTTATTGACTTTGTGTCCATCAACATTATTCAGAAAAGACTTGGATGTGGAAACCACATAATATTCAGATTGAATATCATCCATGAATTCATAACTGAGATCCTGATAAATGAAGATAGCAGGCAGATAGGCATAATATCCCTGTGCATCTCCAACAATCGGTTTTCTGTATGGATTATTGAGATCAGCTGTAAAACTCTGAATCAGCAGTAAAACTGAAAGAACAGTAAAAATAATTCTATGTTCTTTCAGAAATCGGATCATTGCCAGTTTCGAAGAGAATCACCGACATAGATATTCTTGGATTCCAGTTTTGCAACCAAAGCATCACGGAACGCTTTACGATCTTTCTGATCTATGATGGCAGTTTGCAAAGGCAAATCAAGGTCATCTATGTAAGAAAAGCTGATTAAATCATTCTGATGAAGATCAACTTTCTTTAATCCTTCATAATAAAACAAATTCATCTCACGGTCAAAAGCAGCAATGACAGAATCATCAAAACCAAGCCTGAAAGCATTACCACCTTTCTTTAGCATAAAACCAAAAATGAAAGATTCTAAAGCCAGCAGACAAAGCACAACAATCATTGGAATAACATAAGCAGGCTCCAGATTGATAAACAGAAGACAGGCACCTGCACCGGCAATCAAAAAACACCCTCTATCAAACAAATCACAAAACCATAATTCCGGTGTTTGGCTGAAACAGGAACAGAAAAATGAAATTTACTGTATCTGTTCATGTCCTTTATTCCCTGATATCTTCTCTGCACCCTGATCAACCCTAAAAGAAAAACTAAAATGGCAATTCCGGTAAATACCTCCTGTTTGAATTTCATGCCTTTCAGGTGAAACTGCGACACCGACAAATCAAATACAACCGTCATCACCATCAGAAAAAAGATGATGAGAGCAATGAAAGTGAAAATATTTACTACCCTGTTCATTTAGCGGCCTGACGTAAAAATTTAAGACGGGTTTTCAGCCGGTCAATCTCATCTTTGTTTCGTTTGATATTATCCAATACACTTTTGAACAAAGGATTTTTTTCATCTGCATTGGAAAAGAATGAAAGGTTGTTTTCATACTTGAGAACTTCCTTGTTTAATGCATCAATTTTCTGACGAATACTTGACGTCTCCTGATCAAGAAGTTTTTCTTTATTACCGCTTGTCATGATGGAATCAATCTTTGACTGGAAAAGTACTTTTTCCTTTTCCTCTTTATCCATTTTCAGCGATGCATATTTATCATCCAGCGCACTTTTGTAATCTTTATAAACCGCATCCTTGTCTTCAAACGGCACGTTTCCAATAGCAGCAAAATCTTCAGCAAATTTCTTCAGGTCGGCTATAATTTTCTGTACTTCTCCTGTTTCTGAATTGTATGATTTAATCTGTTCAATCAATGCCCGCTTTTTCTCCAGATTTTCTTTATTGGCATTGTCCTGTTCTTTGAAATGAGAATCTTTTGTTGTAAAGAAAAAATCAATGGGCTCACGAAATTTTTTCCAAAGCTGATTTTCAAATTTAGGGCCAGCAGATCCCAGATCCTTCCAGCGTTTTTGAAGATTAAGAATTTTCTGTGTTGTGCCTTTCCAGTCAGTAGAATCTTTCAATTCTGATGCTTCTTTTATCAGACTTTCCTTTTGAGCTTTTACTTCAGAAAACTGATCATTCCGTTCACCGTAAAATACTTTTTTCTTAGCAAAAAACTCATTACACACGGTGCGGAATTCCTGCCAGATGCTTTCATTTTCATCCCGCGGACCGAATCCCAGTTTTTTCCATTCTTCCTGCAGTTCTAAAATCTGATCGGATGCCTTCTGCCAGTGTTTATGTTCCTCCAGTTCTTTGTTGTTGATTGCTTTTGCTTTCTCAATCAACTCCTTTTTCAGCTCAACATTTTTTGCCTGCTCTGCTTTGCGCTCATCATAGAATTTGCGGATTTTTTCATACACCGCATTGACTGTATTCCAGTATTCATCTTTGATTTTTTCCCACTCTTCCTGATGTGTTCCGCCCAGTGAATTCCATTCATCCTGCAATTGATGAAGCTGATTTTCTATCTCTTTTATTTTATCCAGATTTAATAACCCTTTCAACTTTTCAATCAGCTCTTTTTTCAAAGAAAGATTTCTGTTCAGATCATGATCCTTAATTTCTTTATAAATACCAATGTTGTATTTGAAGGTATCCACCAGCTGCGAAAATTCTTTTTGAACAGATTGTCTTTTCTCACGCGGCACAGCTCCCACTTCTTTCCAGCCCTCCTGAATTTCTTTGAAACGGTTAATTGCCTTTCCGATATTCTCTTCATTCTGGATCAGATCCGTTAAGGCGGCTATAAAAACTTTCTTCTGTTTATAATTTGCATTCTCCTGATCTTTGATCTGAGTCAATTCAACTTTTTTGCGCTCTTTGAATACGTTGGTCACCGCTTTAAATTCCTCCAGATAAGGATAGACAGGACGCTCAATACTTTCAGGGTTTTCACCGGCAGCCAGACGATCCAGTTTTTCAATTTCAAACTGACGTTCTTCTTCATTCTGCAATTGATAAAACTCATTTACCAGTTCATTGAACTCATTCACGTTATCTAAAACAGACGGCTGATTATTCAACGCGATAATTTTCTGGAGAATTTCTGATTTCATAGGAGGAGATTAAAGTATCCGGATGGATACAGTTAGTACAAATAGATTTGTTATTTAATATCGTTTAACATTTTTATGATGAAGAAAAACCGAAGCAAATTAATTCTTCAGGCTTTCGAATTTACAATAAAGAAGGCAGTTATAAATGGTACAGATTAAATAACTTTTTCCATTTGATAATCAACCAGACTTCTGAAATCCATAATTCTGTTTGTAATTTCTTCTTCGTGCAAATTCATTAGTCGCTCAGTGCCGAATTTTTCCACACAGAAAGATGCCATAGCAGAACCAGCTATTACCGCACGTTTCATGTTTTCAAAACTTACATCTCCGGTACGGGCCAGAAATCCAATAAATCCTCCCGCAAAAGTATCACCTGCGCCGGTTGGATCAAAAACCTCTTCCAGCGGTAAGGCAGGAGCAAAGAATACTTTGTTTGGTCCAAAAAGCAGTGCACCGTGTTCTCCTTTTTTAATGATCAGATATTTTGGTCCGAAAGACATTATCTTTTTTGCAGCTTTTACCAGCGAATATTCTTTTGACATTTGTCTGGCTTCTTCATCATTGATGATTAAAACATCTACCAGTTTTATGGTTTCCATCAGATCATTCCACGCAATATCCATCCAGAAATTCATGGTATCCATGGCAATTAATTTGGGACGTGTCTTTAATCTTTCAATCACCTGACGCTGAACTGCAGGAGCAAGATTTCCGAGCATCAGAAAATCAACTCCCTGATATCTTTCAGGGATAACGGGATCAAATTTTTCCAGCACATTTAATTCGGTTACAAGTGTATCTCTCGAATTCATGTCATTGTGATATTTACCCGACCAGAAAAAAGTCTTTTCACCTTTTTTAATCTGAATACCTTCAATTGAAATTCCGCGGTTTGTTAAATCATCCAGCGTTTCTTTGGGAAAATCTTCACCAACTACAGAAACAATTTTCTGATCAGCTGTGAAATAGGAGGCAGAAAGTGCAATATAAGTTCCTGCGCCGCCAATAATTTTATCTGTTTTTCCAAACGGTGTTTCAATTGCATCAAATGCCACACTGCCGACAGTTAGTAAAGCCATGTTCTGAATTTTCTGCAAATATAAACTATTCAGCCATCCCAATGACCGGAATTCAGGCAAAATGACGGGCAAAAAAAATCCCCCTGAGAAACTCAGAGGGATTTGAATGTTATTTCCGGAAAGGATTATGGTTGAATAATCACTTTCTCATCAGTTGTTACTTCATCTTCTATTTTGATGATGCCTTCACCATAAAGTGTGTCACCGCTGCGTACTTCAATGTCAAGTACCGCAAATCCGGCTTGTCCTAAATTATACATATCCGTATAATCAAAGATGGCCATACCATCTGAATCAGTATAAAGTGTGTCATCAATAATGATTGCACCGTGTTCAATAACCGTTGGCGTTGGATAAAGCCTTACCATGGCTCCCGGAAAAGGAAGGCCGGCAGTGTCAACTACCTCAATACGTGCAATTGTTTCACCCTCTTTTCTGCATGAAATCATCGAAATGGAAATCATGATTCCAAATAGAAAGAAGATTCCGGTTTTAGCAATTAGTTTGTTCATTTTTGTAAGTTTTAGCAATTAGTTTCATTTACTTGCTGAAACAAAAATACGGAAAAAAAGCAAATTTGTTTCGTGCTTCCGTTGAGAAATACGCTTTTCAGGCCAATCTGGTTGTCTGAAGAAACAAAATATCCCTGTTATAATTCATTAAAAATGCCGAATTAGCAAGGTCTCAGCGTCCGTTTTTTTGTAATTTAGCGCCTCTGGCAACCGCTGCTGCCTGAATCTAAAACAAACATCACTACCAAAAAGTTACAGGTACCTTTTATGGAACTAAAAGAAAAAATATCCGAATTAACTGAAGCAATCAATACGGCAACCATTGGAAACAAAGAAGAACAGGAACGTTTCAGAATTCAGTTTTTAGGCAGTAAAGGCGCCGTTAAATCGCTTTATGAACTGCTTAAATCAGTTCCCAATGAATCCAAAAAAGAATTCGGGCAGCTTATTAATGACGTAAGAACAAAGGCGGAAGAAAAATTACAGCAGGCAGAAGAAAAATTTGACAATACGCTTTCATCAGCTGACACCAATCTGGATTTAACCAGACCAGGTGAAGCATTGGAAATTGGCGCCAGACACCCTTTATCTTTAGTGAAAAATGAAATACTTGAGATATTCAAACGCATTGGTTACACCGTTTCTGAAGGACCTGAGATTGAAGATGACTGGCACAATTTTTCTGCGCTGAATTTTCCGCCTGATCACCCGGCAAGAGATATGCAGGATACTTTTTTCATTACCAAAGGAGATGGAACAGATCCAAAAAGTGAAATGGCATTGCGCACTCATACCTCATCGGTGCAAGTTCGTGTCATGGAATCTACTCAGCCACCGATAAGAACAGTTTCACCCGGCAGAGTTTACAGAAACGAAGCCATTT
Source organism: Crocinitomicaceae bacterium (assembly GCA_016719925.1). Taxonomy (GTDB): domain Bacteria; phylum Bacteroidota; class Bacteroidia; order Flavobacteriales_D; family Crocinitomicaceae; genus JADJGJ01. The sequence goes on from JADJYC010000002.1 coordinate 520,558, forward strand.
CAGCCAGGGCACATTGTTTTTTTCATCAGGTAGAAGGTTTATATATTGATACAGATGTTTCTTTTGCTGATCTGAAACAAACACTGCTTTATTTTGCGCAGGAATTTTTTGGAGAAAATGCAACTATCCGAATGCGGCCTTCTTATTTTCCGTTTACAGAACCAAGTGCTGAAGTAGATGTTTCCTGTACATTATGCAGCGGCAAAGGATGTAACGTTTGCAAATATACCGGCTGGCTTGAAATTATGGGTTGCGGCATGGTAGATCCAAATGTACTTGAGGCAAGTGGAATTGACAGTAAAAAATATTCTGGATTTGCATTTGGAATGGGTATTGAACGGATTACACAATTAAAATACCGGGTGACAGATCTAAGGCTTTATTCTGAAAATGATATCCGGTTTCTCTCACAATTCAAATCTGCGCATTGATGTCCTGGTTTAAAGAAACAAAGTCTGCCCTTGTATGGAATTTTCTTGAATCAGCTGATGATTTAAACAAGGCAATCGAATTTTCTGCAGTACAACCGGTACTTTTATATAAGCACAGTAACCGGTGTTCTATCTGTTCCATGTCAAAAACCGTCTGAATCTTACTGATACACAATATAATATACAGCCATTTTTCTTGACGTGATAAAAACAGAGAAATTTCAAATCAAATAGAAGCCCAGTTTGGAATAAAGCACGAATCACCCCAGGCACTGCTGATCAAAAACGGGAAATGTGTTTATCATGCCTCTCACAGCGAAATAAATTTTAATGAGTTAAAAAAGAATCTATGATCAGAGCCGTAATTATTGATGACATTCCTGAAGCAATTTCAGTATTAAAATCTGACCTTGAAAATTATTGCGTTAATATAGACGTAATTGGTTCAGCTGACGGAGTGGTAACAGGTGCCAAACTAATCCGCGAACAAAAACCGGATTTGGTTTTTCTGGATATTCTAAATGAAAGATGGTTCTGGTTTTGATCTTCTTGAAATTGTTCCGGATGTTCACTTCAAATTAATCTTTACCACGGCAAGTGATGAATTTGCAGTAAAGGCATTTAAATTTTCAGCGGTTGATTATCTGCTGAAACCAATTGATCCGGATGAACTGATGGATGCCGTAAGCCGCGTTGAAGGACAGGATAAACCAACCCAGCGCATCGATTTGCTGAAAGAAAATTTTGTTAAGGCAAAACGCATTGCATTAAATACACTTGAAAAAATTCACATTGTCAATGTGGAAGAAATTCTTCGCTGTGAATCGAATATTAATTATACGATGTTTTATTTTACAGACGGCACAAAATTACTGGTTACCAAAACACTGAAGGAATTTGACAATCTGCTGTCTGGTCACAACTTTATCCGCGTACATCAATCGCATCTTATCAATACCAATTTCATTAAAGAATTTTTAAAATCAGCCGGTGAAATAGTTATGAAAGATGGCACACGGGTGCCGGTCTCAACGAGAAAAAAACAAGTGCTGATGGATATGATTTCAAATTTTTAATTCTAAATGAAGCGCATTATTTATTTTATAACAGGGATTGCTTTTGCATCCTGCAGCGGTGAACAGCCTGAAACAGATCATGATCACCCGGCAAATGAACCCACACTGAAAATCGTCAGTCCGGCAAATGATGATCAGTTTATTGTTGGTGATGAAATAATGGTTGAAATTGTAATTACAGATTCCACCAAAGTTAAAAATCTTCAGTTCTATTTTTCTGATACACTTTTTGCAGGAAATCTAAATCCGGTCAGTCAGAAATTTTCTATTTCCACTACCAACGGAAAAGTTGGATTTACAAAAATTTATTTTTCATACACAGATGAAAAAGGAGAAAATCACGGAGACACCCGTACGATAGTTTTCTTTTCTGATGTTAAACCTGAGAATCGCACTGCGTCTATTGTATCAACGTACCCGCATGATAAATCTTCCTATACGCAAGGACTAGAATTTTATCAGGGAAAATTATTTGAAGGAACGGGAAGAAACGGAATGTCCATGCTAGGAGAAATAGATTTACAAACAGGAAACATTTTGCGCAAAATTGATATTGAAAACAAATACTTTGGTGAAGGAATCACCATACTCAATGACACCATTTATCAGATTACCTGGAATGAGGGAAAATGCCTGGTGTACAACATGAACTTTGAAAAAATCAAAGAATTCAACTATGACGGAGAAGGATGGGGACTATGCAATGACGGGGAATACCTGATCATGTCCAACGGTTCAAATCAGATTGTCTGGAGAGACAGAAATACCTTTGAAATTGTAAAAAGTATTTATGTTTTTTCAGACGAGCAGGATACAGCACAGCTCAACGAACTGAACTGGTCAATGGCAATTTGCTCATCAATGTGTACATGGAAAAATTACATTATTGAAGCTGATACAGCAACAGGTAAAGTGCTGAGTGAAATTGATTGTTCTGCTTTGGTAAATGACGGACGCGTTCCGGGGGCCGATGTATTAAACGGAATAGCTTACAACCAGAAAAACTCCAAACTTTATATGACCGGAAAATGGTGGCCGAAATTATATGAGGTACGATTTGATCCGGTACAATAATTTCAGAAAGTGAAAGAACAAAAATCATCAGGTAAACTTACTGTTGTTCCCACTCCGGTTGGAAATCTGGAAGACATGACTTTCAGAGCAATCCGTATATTAAAGGAAGCGGATGCTGTTCTGGCGGAAGACACCCGCACCACTTCCCTGCTTTTTCAAAAGTTTGAAATCTCAAATAAACTCATTGCACATCATCAGAACAATGAACACAAAACGGTAGATCATCTGGTTGAAGAAATCAAACACGGAAAACATTACGCCCTTGTTTCTGACGCCGGAACTCCGGGAATTTCTGATCCGGGATTTTTACTGATCAGGGCCTGCGTTCAAAACGGCATTTTAGTAGAATGTTTGCCCGGTCCAACAGCATTTGTTCCTGCGTTGGTTGCTTCCGGATTTCCGTGTGAAAAATTTGTTTACGAAGGATTTTTACCACAAAAAAAAGGAAGAGAATCACGCATAAAAAAAATTGCAGCAGAAGACAGAACAGTTGTGCTTTATGAATCACCGCATCGTTTGATCAAAGCACTGGAACAGTTCAAATCCTTTTTTCATGCAGATAGAAAAATTGCTGTTTGCCGTGAGATATCTAAAAAATTTGAAGAGATTATCAGAGGGAATTGTGAAGAGCTGATTCATCATTTTACGACACATCCAATCAAGGGAGAATTTGTTCTAGTTGTTGAAGGAAAAGAATCAAAAGATGAAAATCAGCCGGACAAAAAATCACGCGAAAAGAAATCAAAACATCACCGCCGTGAGGAAGAAGAATAAGGGCTCCTACCTATGAAATCAATCTTTCTCAAAAAATACGGCAACGCAAAAGAGGCCTTTGAAATCAGAGAAACAAACTCCACGGTTTGTGGTGATTATGATGTACTGATTGATGTTGAATGCTTTGGTTTGAATTATGCTGAAGTGATGGCGCGCACTGGTTTGTACAAAGCTGCTCCTCCTTTGCCATGCGTATTAGGTTATGAAGTTGTGGGAACAATTTCAAAAACCGGTAAAGAAATTTCTCAGAATTTTATTGGTAAACGCGTTGTTGCATTTACACGGTTTGGTGGCTATGCACAGCAAGTTGTAACACCGTTCAATGCCTGTGCAGAAATTGACAATTTGGATGCCGGAAAAGCTGCTTGTATTGCTGTGCAGTTTGCAACAGCTTATTACATGGCTTTTGAAATGTGTAACATTCATGAAGGTGACAAAGTTTTGATACATGCCGCAGCCGGTGGTGTTGGAACAGCACTCATTCAGTTGTGTAAATTAAAAGGCGCAAAAGTTTACGCCAATGCAGGAGATGATCAAAAAATAAATTATCTGAAAGAACAGGGGGCAGATGAAACGCTGAATTACCGCAAAGAAGAATATTTCAATTATTATTCTTCCAGAAAAATAAAATTCGATGTGATTTTTAATCCAATTGCCGGCTCCACTTTTAAGAAAGATTATCAGCTCCTTGACACCGGAGGCCGGTTGGTTTTGTTTGGTGCTTCAGAAAGATCGGGTAAAAAATTCGGAATTCTTTCTACGTTAAATTTCTTAAGAAAAATGGGACTGATTATTCCCATTTTTCTGGTTGGAAAATCAAGATCACTGATTGGTGTGAACATGCTGCATATCGGAGATGATAAACCAGAAACACTTGCCGATGTATGCGTGAAGTTGCTGCACTTGTTAAAGAGGGAAAACTGAATCCGCAGGTAGGTGCAATTTTCAAAGCAGAAGAAATCAGTAAAGCTCATGAGTTGCTGGAAAGCCGGAATTCTACCGGTAAAATTGCAGTTTATTGGTAACAGTCTGGTGTCCGGTTCATTCTGTTCAGCAGATGCTCATTGCAAATTGGCAAGATTGTTGCAAACATGCTGATCATTTAAAATTCTATTATCTTTAGTTATCTAATTTAACCTTTATGAAAAAAGCATTACTATTTGTTCTTGGAGGTATGTCAATGATTGCTTCAGCTCAAAACATGACTGAAAACAAAGTATCATTCACATACATTCAGCTGCCTACAAATCCCATCGCATCTCAATACACACAATTTGAAATAGTAGTTGTGAAGTCATTTGAGCAAAGTAATCAGGACAGTTTAACTTCCTATCAGATGAAACTGGACAACGCAAATATTCAGTATGAGTCTGCGATGAATGTCTGGAAAGAACAGAAAAAAAATCTGGACAGAAATTATCTGACGCAATTAGCCAACTGGGAAAAAGCAACCAATGCAGGAACTGTTTCAACCATGCCTGTTGCTCCAACTTATCCGCTGCAACCGGTAAAACAAGATGTGATTCAGCCAAACATGCATGAAGATCTTCCTGCTGATCAGGTAAACAATATGATCAGTATGGATGGATACAGCAAAGGTTCAGGCGGCGCAAAAGTGACGCTGAACTTCAAAGGTATTGGCGGAATTAAAGTAGTTGAAACCAAAAGCGGCAGCGGAACAACTACCAAATATTCTTACCGTGTTGAATACACCATGCCGGTTGAAATTAAAGTTGAATCTCCTTCACAGGGCGTTATACTCAATACAATTGTTTTAAGTGAGGTACGTTCATATCCGCTGAAAGATTATGCAAGCAAATATGAATACCAGCTTTGGTATCTGGACAACCAGACACAACTCTGGAGTGAACTTCAAAAACATGCACGCAGCGTTGCCATGCAGGAAATCACAACTTTCCTGAATAACGCCTGCGGATTTCCAACCCGCACCTGGAGTACAGAAATTCACAGTGTAAAAAGCCACAAAGATTTCAATTATGATGATCTGACAACTGCTTACACAACCGCCAAACAAGGATACGATCTGATTTATCAGACCAGAGACAGAAAAAATGCACATGCAAAATTAACAGAAGCTATTGCCATGTGGAATAAAGCACTCACTGAAAGTAATCCAAATGACAACAAGGCAAGAATCAACGACAAAGTAACTGCGGCACTATATTACAACATTGCTGAAGCCTATTTCTGGATGAGTAATTATGATCAGTCTGAGCAATACATCAACAAAGCTTTAAATGCCGGCGTGATGAAATACAAAGATGATGCAAGAAGATTGCAGGGCGCTATTCAGGATGCAAAAATTCGCTGGAAAGCAAATTTTTAAAGAAGGTTTTATAAATTTAAAAGGGCACCTCGGCTTCGCTCGGTGCCCTTTTTTTATGGTTTATAATGTGCCTTGGTAATTTGACAGTTTCAGGCGTTGGAATCTTTAAATAATTCTCCGTGGATCTCTTTGCTCTCTGCTTGTCCTGAGCTTGTCGAAGGGCTTCTCCGTGTTAAATATTCACTTATGTATTGACAAAACACATTCCGTCTATACTTAGCGGGAGACAACAAATCAAACAAAAAAAGCCCTCCCAAACGGGAAGGCTTTTTCAAAATAAGAGTGAAATTATTTTTTCAGTTTAAACGCTGCCTTTACCTTGTCAACGTAATCTAATTTTTCCCAGGTAAACAATTCAACTTTCAGCGTTTTCTTTTTACCGTCAGGCATGGTGAATGTTTTGGTTACGGTTTCGTTTTTACGACCCATGTGACCATACGCTGCAGTTTCACTGTACATTGGTGTTCTCAGTTTCAAACGCTGCTCAATAAAGTATGGACGCATGTCAAATACTTTCTCAACAATTTTTGCAATTTCACCGTCAGACATTTTCACTTTTGCTGTTCCGTAAGTATTGATGTAGATTCCCATTGGTTTTGCCACACCAATTGCGTAAGAAACCTGCACTAGAACTTCAGAACACACCCCTGCAGCAACTAAGTTTTTTGCAATGTGACGGGTTGCATATGCCGCTGAACGATCTACTTTTGAAGGATCTTTACCAGAGAATGCTCCACCACCGTGTGCACCTTTTCCACCATACGTATCAACAATGATTTTTCTTCCTGTCAAACCAGTATCACCGTGCGGACCACCGATTACAAATTTTCCGGTTGGGTTGATGTGGTATGCAATTTTATCATTGAACAATTTTGCATATTTAGGATAGTTCTTTTTAACACGCGGAATTAAAATATCAATGATGTCTTTTTAATTTTCGGCAAGCATTTTTGGTTCAGAATCAAAATCATCATGCTGTGTAGAAACAACAATTGCATCAATTCTTACCGGTTGATTTTTGTCGTTGTATTCTAATGTCACCTGAGATTTTGCATCCGGGCGCAAATATTTTATTTGTTTGTTTTCTCTTCTCAATGCAGCAAGTTCCAAAAGAATAGCGTGAGCTAAATCCAATGCAAGCGGCATGTAATTTGGAGTTTCATTGGTTGCATAACCAAACATCATTCCCTGATCACCAGCGCCCTGATCTTCTTTTTTCTTACGCTCAACTCCCTGATTGATATCAGCAGATTGTTCGTGAATAGCAGAAAGTACACCGCATGAATTTGCTTCAAACATGTATTCAGATTTGGTATAACCAGATTTTGCGAATTACACCACGGGCAATTTCCTGAACATCTAAATAGGCTTTTGATTTTACTTCTCCGGCAAGAACTACCTGACCGGTTGTAACAAGAGTTTCACAAGCTACTTTGCTGTCCGGGTCAAATGCCAGAAAGTTGTCAATTAATGCGTCTGAGATTTGATCCGCAACTTTATCCGGATGCCCTTCAGAAACTGATTCAGATGTAAATAAGTATGACATAGAAATTTGGTTTCAATTTTTGAATAGGTGTCAAAATTAGTGTTTTTGAATTATTAATGCTGATATGCACGAAAAAAGGTGGTTACTTTTATTACAAAGTGCCTAGCTTTGAAAGTGTAAAGTGAATGACTGATGCCTGCAAAAATCTTAAAACAAGCCTTTGACTCTTACTTTGTTGCGCCCGTTGAGGCGTGGCAGGATTTTGCTGCTCATTGCCGTCAACTGGAATTGGACAAAGAATTTATTCTGAAGGATGTTGATTCAGTTGCCAGTGATTTCTACTTCATTATTTCAGGCAGCATTGGTATTTTTCTCTGGAATGATGATCAGGAAGCTTGTCTTGATTTTGCGCTGGAAAATAATTTTGTAGGAGATTATATGTCAGTACTCACAGGTAAGCCAACTCCGCTGATTGTTAAAACACTTGAATCTTGTTCATTATTAGCCATTAAAAGAGAAGATTATCTGAAACTTGGTAATACAGAAATAGGAATGATACTCATGCGTGCAGCAGCAGAATCTTCATACATTCACAAACAACAGCAGCAAATTGATTTATTGACCAAGACAGCAGGTGAACGTTACAAAGAGCTAATTGAAAATCAACCCGAATTGATAAAGCGTATTGCTCAAAAACATCTTGCATCTTATTTAGGAATCACGCCGCAAAGTTTAAGCAGAATCAGAGCCGGATTGCATTAATTATCATTTGGTAATTGCTGTTAAACTTTCAATGCTGAACTTTGACAAAAAAATTAAGTATGCGGTTTCTTAATACATGTTTTGTCTTCTGCTTTGTTTCTGAAATTTTTGCAACACCCGACACCACTTTGGTTCAAAATTATCTCAACGATCAGATAGACAACAAAAATGTATTTGGTGTTCAGATTTCTTTTCAGCAAAATGATTTTTTGTGGAACACCTCAGCAGGAAATCTAAAACCAGAAGATCCAATTTTTATAGCCAGCACAACCAAACTTTTTATCTCAGCCATTACTTTGAAATACATCTCAGACGGCATTTTAAAATTCAGTGACCCTATCAAGAATTATTTGCCAGAAGAAATCATGAATAACCTGCATACATTCAACAGTCAGGATTTTGCAGATTCAATTACCATTCAGCATTTGCTGGCGCATACTTCAGGTCTGCCCGATTATTTTGGCGACAAACCCGTTGGCAAAAACACTTCACTGATGGAAGATCTTTTTGAAGGAAAAGACATGGAATGGACAGCAGAATATGCCATAGAACTTTCTAAAACCATGGCTCCACATTTTGCGCCGGGCACACCAGAAAAAGCATATTACTCAGATACCAATTTTCAGTTGCTGAGTAAAATTCTTGAAAAAATATCCGGCAAAAAAATTGCGGATTTGCTCAAAGAAAAAATTACACAACCGCTTGGAATGAAAAGCACATATATGTACACCTCAAAAGAAGATACAACAGCCACATTATTCTACTATAAAAAAGAACATCTCAAAATACCTTTGGCAATGACATCATTTGGTGCAGACGGAGGGATGGTGTCAACCGGTTCAGATATGCTTAAATTTTTAAATGCATTTTTTGAAGGAACTTATTTTCCAAAAGAAAAAATTTCAGAACTGTATGTTTGGAACAAAATTATGTTTCCGCTTAACAATGGCATTGGAATGATGATGGCAAAATTCCCCGGCACACCCATGTTTATAGGTCACTCAGGACATTCCGGCGCTTTTGCATTTTATGTGCCCGATAAAAAATTATACGTTGCCGGTACGGTGAATCAGGTTGACAAACCAGAGACTTCTTTTAAAATGCTGGCTAAGATGATGCGGTTTTTTTGAGGGAAATTAGTTACGTAAATGTGACTCGTTTCACCCTTTCTTTCCTCTTTTTTTAACCATTATACCTAAACCGGTTAATATGCGTGCATAATAATTAGATTCATAGACGAACATGTCTTTTCCTACGCTTAAACTTATAAAATAAAGGCTTTTTGAACATGGGTAAGATTGACTCGTGTGGTTTAATGTTGTAACTTCTCACTGAACCAATGCTCAAACTATTGTCAGACCTCTACCCCCAGCCTAAAGAATAAGTTTACCCCTTCTGAAAGTAGTTTGAGCCCCAAAATCAATACCTATGAAAACGCTCATACTTTTACTCACACTTATTTTATTTCAGACTTCGTTTTCACAAATTGGCAAAGACGGAAATGTAACCATCACCAATACACAAGTGGTGAATGAATACACAACTCTTTCACAAGATGCAATTCCGGGTGATATGACCATCACAGTAAATAATTCCGGATTGAATAACGGAGGTAATTTCAGCAGCGCTTTGCAACCCGGTGATCTGATCATGATCATTCAAATTCAGGGAGCAACCATTCAGGGAAATATCAATGATATTACCTGGGGTGAAATTCTCAGTTATAATAATTGCGGACTTTTTGAATTCAAAGAAGTGGCAGCTGTACCAAACGGAACACACATTGAATTACAATGTCCGGTTGAAAATTCCTATTCACAAAGCGGACACGTGCAAGTTGTGCGTGTACCCAGATATGAAACGTTAACTGTAGACGGCGGAACAATTACTTCAAATCCCTGGAATGGAATCAGCGGCGGAATAGTTGCCATTGAAGTGAACGGATTAACCACGTTAATTAACGGCGGAAAAATTGATGTTTCCGGTCAGGGATTCCGCGGTGGATTAATGGATAATCAAAGCAGCTACGCTGCATTGAATTTTGCTTATCCAAATCAAAATGCAGGTGGTGAAAAAGGAGAAAGTATTGCAGGGTTTGGTCCTGAATATGCTCCGCTTGGAGGAAGATACGGCCGCGGTGCACCCGCAAACGGTGGAGGTGGTGGTAATGCTCACAACGCCGGTGGTGGTGGTGGTGCCAATGCCGGTAATGAAATTCCGTGGAACGGTTTGGGAAATCCTTCCAATACAAATCCGGCGTGGACAAATGCGTGGAATTTAGAAGGTGGTGGATTTTCTGCCAATCTTTCTTCCGGTGGCGGAAGAGGCGGATATACTTTTTCAGGATCCAATCAAAATGCATTAACGCTTGCTCCCGGCATGGCCGGTTGGGGCGGAGACAACAGAAGAAATACAGGAGGAATTGGCGGACGTCCGCTTGATTACTCTTCAGGGAGATTGTTCTTTGGTGGTGGTGGCGGTGCTGGTGATGGAAATAACGGAGCCGGTACAAACGGAGCGTCCGGAGGCGGGATGGTTTATCTGATGACTTACAGCAATGTTGTGGGTACTGGTCAGATTGTTGCCTCCGGACAAATGGCTCCACCAACCCCTCCTGCTGGAAATGACGCTCCGGGTGGTGGTGGTGGCGGCGGAACAATTGTTGTCAACGCAAACGGAACTATCTCTTCATCAATTTCTCTTATTGCCAACGGTGGTGACGGCGGTGATCAGGTGATTGCAACCAATGAGGCAGAAGGACCAGGTGGTGGCGGTGGCGGTGGTTACGTTGCTTATTCTTTTGGTACTCCAATGACCAATGTTGCAGGTGGCGGAAACGGAACAACCAATTCATTAGCCATGACAGAATTTATTCCCAACGGTGCAACTGCAGGTGGAAATGGAAGTGTTGCTTTTCCAATTGTAACGCAATTCAACATGAATATTACTGCTGCAAATGATACTGTTTGTTTCAACAATTCAACAACACTTTTTGCCAACGCAGATGATCCTGCATACACATTCCACATTCAATGGTATGACGAACCGTATGGCGGAAATTTATTACACATTGGTGGTTCTTACACCACACCAAACTTAACTGCCAACACAACTTATTATCTCAAAGTTTGTCCAAGTATTTCTATTGACAGCGTAACGGTTATTGTAGAACCAAATCCGGTTTTTGGAGTTGTTCCAACCATGCCAACTTGCTTTGGCGGAACCAACGGATCAGCCACAACAAATTCACTTGGCACGTATTCTTACTTGTGGAGTAACGGACAAACAACTGCTGTAGCAACAGGATTATCTGCAGGATTTTATACAGTTCAGGCAACAACAAATGCAGGTTGTACAAGCACACAAAATTTTAATATTGTTCAACCCAATCCAATGAACATTAATTTCAGCGGAACACCTGCTTTGTGTTTTAATGACCCAAGCGGAACATTAACGGCCACAGCAGGTGGCGGAACAGCTCCTTACAATTACAATTGGGTTTCTCCTGCTGTTATTGGTCAGACAATTACCAATGTGCCAAATGGAAATTACACCGTGAATGTGGTTGACGCAAATGGTTGTACACTATCTGCTAATGGATCTGTTACCAGTCCGCTGCCAGTTACTCCAACAATTCTTTCATTGAATGATGTAAGTTGTAACGGTGGTGCAAATGGAAATTTAACTGTTGGTATTTCAGGTGGTACTGCTCCTTATCAAATTGACTGGCTGACGCTCACCAATGACTCAACATTCATGGATAATTTAATTGCCGGAAATTATGTAGCAGAAATTACAGATGCAAATAATTGTACCGGATCAGTAGTTGCAACAATTTCTGAACCGGCTCCGTTCATTGGTAATTTAGTAGTAGTTGCAAATGAAACCTGCTCCAATGGAAACGGTGTGGCGTTTGCTGCAACATCAGGCGGAATTGGTGTATTAACTTACAACTGGACACCAGCAGTTTCAGTTTCCAACATTGCAACAAATCTCAGCGCAGGTCCAATCCAGGTTATCGTGCAAGATGAAAACGGATGTATATTTTCAGACAACGCTGTGATTACAAATTTTGCAACAGGTGATGTTACAGTTGCAACATTATCTCCGGTGAGCTGTGCAGGAGGAAGTGATGGTGAGGCAACGGTGACAATGACCGGCGGAACTGGTCCGTTCAATTATTCCTGGTCATGTGTTTGTCCAAACAGTAATACCGCGTCTAATTTATCAGCCGGAAATTATTCAGTTGTTGTTACCGACGTTCACGGTTGTGTTGATTCAACAGATGTAACAATTTCAGAAATTCCGCAATTGGTATTATCAACCGCAACGGTAATTACTCCAAATTGCAACGGCTATCATGACAGATCAATTTCTCTTCAAACAACAGGCGGAACAGAACCATTTTTTTTCTCCTGGAATACTATGCCTGCACAATATAATTCAACAGCAGTCAATCTTGGAGCGGGAGTTTATACAGCCATTGTAACGGATGCCAACGGATGTTCAGATACACTCACAACTCTGATGTCACAACCTGCTCCGCTTGCAGTTCAGACACAAGTGATCAGCAACATTCTTTGCTTTGGAGACAGCGCCGGAGTGGCAACAGCAACAGCAAGCGGTGGTACACAGCCTTATTCATATGACTGGAGTAACGGTTCAACAAATGACACCATCTGTAATCTGATTTCTGGCATTTATTTTGTCTCAGTAAAAGACACAAACGGATGTACTCAAAACAGTTCGGTTGAAATTTTAGAATATCAATCCGTGAGTGCTGAAATAATTTCTACTCCGAATTTTTGTCCGGGCGACCTCGTAAACTTTTACGTGCTGACAAACGGCATCAACAATCTTTATGATTACAACTGGTATGTAAACGGAAATTTACAATCTACACAAAACACCTATACCATACCTGTTTACGCTACAACTGAAGTGAGTATTGCTTTAGTGAATCAGGTGAATTGTCTTATTGTAGAAGATACAGTGATTATTAATCCAATCCAACTTGATCAGTCCATTTTAAGTATGACAAGAACTCAAGATACACTTTGTCATTACAATCACGGTTTTGTTCAGGCGCAGATTTCTGATATGTCTTTTGTAACAGCTATTTCATGGGCTCCCGGAAATTTAGGCGGTGCAGGACCGCATGTTGTCTTACCAATTGGAAATGACTACTACGTTGTGACGGTCACCAATCAATGTAATCAGACTATTCAGGACTCCATTCATCTGAATGTATTTGAGATACCACAAGTTTATATTTATGCAAACGGAACAGAAGGATGTGATATAGCAAATGCGGTTTTTGGTTTTGACACATATCCATATGCATATCCGCTGACAAACATTAACTGGCATGTTTGGTCAAGTCAATCTTCTGCCAATGAAATTGAAGTAAGTTTTGAAGGCTCAGGAGATATTCTGACTTTTCTTGAACTGACTTATTCAAACGGTTGTACTTATGATTTCACGGATACCGTTCACATCGAAGTTTACCCTTCACCGGTTGCAGATTTTTACTATAATCCAGATCCGGCTTTGCAGTATGAAACAACTGAGTTTATAGATATCTCCAAAGGAAATCCGGTTGCATGGGAATGGTATACAGAAAATCAGTTTTTCTCAACTGAAGAAAGACCAACATGGGTGTATAATGAACAGGGGAATTTTGCAGTTACACAAATTGTCACCAACGAATATGGCTGTTCAGATACAATGATTCATGTTGTTGAAGTGATTGGAGATTTTCTGGTCTTTGTTCCTAATGCATTTACTCCTGATGGTGATGATTACAACAATGATTTCAAACCAGTTTTCCAAAATGTAAAACCAGAAAATTATGACTTCTACATTTTTAACCGTTGGGGAGAAACCATTTTTGAAGGACATAATTTAGATGATTCTTGGGACGGAAATTACGGCGGTGATATGGTTCCGGATGATGTATATGTATGGCTTATCAGAGTAACCGACAACAAAGACATTGAACATGAATACAGAGGACATGTTACGTTACTCAAATAAAAAATAAGCATAAACCCAAAATCCAGTGAAAGAAAAAATCCCGGCTTCAAATGAGGCCGGGATTTTCTTTTTGCATAACTAATCATTCTAATAAACTTTGCACGAGCGCACAATTCAGCTCTGCATTTCACGAAATTCATTCTGACTCAAAAAAACAACTCCTCTGTGAAACTCCGTGTTCTCCGTTTCTCCGTGGCGAAAAAAATCTATTCATATGCAATCATTTTTTACAGTTAATTTAACCTACCCTGAATCCCAGAATACAAACATCATCTACTTGCTCCAGTGAACCTTTCCAGTTTTCAAAAACAACTGCCAGATTTTCTTTTTGCGCATGAACAGGTAATGATGCGTTTTTACAAATTAATTCATGCAGTGATCTATACTTGAATTTTTTTCCTTTTTCACCGCCAAACTGATCAGCATATCCATCTGTAAAAAGATAAAGATGATCGCCCGGAATTACATCCATTTCATGCAGTGTAAAAGAATCTTTTTTTTCTCCAAAACCAACCGGCATTTTATCGGCTTTTAGTTCTGTCAGTTCATTTTTTCTCACTAAAACAGGAACATTATTGGCAGCTGCGTAAGCTATCTTTTTTGAATGTCTGCAGTACCGAATCAGTATACCGTCAAAACCATCTTTCTGACCTTCTTTGCTGATACTGTCAATCAATCGTTGTCTGACATAATTTAAAATCAGATTAGGTTCTTCAATCTGCTTTTCATAAATAGCTTCATTAAGCAGATTGGTGTTGAGCAAACTCATAAATGCGCCAGGTACACCATGACCTGTACTGTCACAAACAGCCAGATAAAAATCTTCATTTCCATACGGTCGTTTCATAACCATTGACCAATAAAAATCTCCGCTGACAATATCTTTTGGCTGAAAGAAAATAAAATATTCTCCCAGGTATTTTTTCAGTTCATCATCGGGAGACAAAATTGTATTCTGAATTCTTTTCGCATAGTGAATGCTGTCAGTAATTTCTTTATTCTTTTCAGCAATTACTTCATACGCGTTTTTAAGTTCAACATTTCTCAGGCGCTCAATCTCTTCTTCCTTTTCCTTTACCAATTTTAATTCTGTCTGCGAAATTTTATTCTCCTTTTCCGAGGCCGAAATAAGTGCATTTACTGCAAGCAGTTTTTCATACGTTACCAGCGCTTTTTCAATTTCTCCCAATGCCTTATACATGGTTGCCATCTGCTGATAAACCGCGGCCAGACGCCCATTGTGTTTAGTTTCAATTGCTACTGGTTCAGCCTCCAGCAAACAGCCCAGCGCAAGTTCTGTTTTATTACTGTCTGCATAAACATTTGCAAGATCAATGAGACTGCCCAAAATAAAATGTTTGATTTTAGTTTCTTTTCTTATTTCAAGTGCTTCAGTAATATTTTTTATAGCCAGATCATATTCCTTCAGCTTATAATAAATAGCTCCGATGTCATTCAGCGCCCTGCTGATTCCAATCACGTTTTTTTCAATTTTCAATAAACGCAACCCATTCTGCGCCATAGAAAGCGCTTCATTATATTCTCCCCGGTCATTTAAAATATTTGCAACGCCGGTATATAATCTGGCACTCCAGCTATTTGGAACAAGATCTTCTGCTATTCCGCG
Organism: Crocinitomicaceae bacterium; assembly: GCA_016719925.1. GTDB lineage: Bacteria > Bacteroidota > Bacteroidia > Flavobacteriales_D > Crocinitomicaceae > JADJGJ01. The sequence goes on from JADJYC010000002.1 coordinate 536,171, forward strand.
TTTATAATATTTTTCAGCTTCTTCGTGTTTTTTCAAATCCTTGTAGATGGTTCCTATCACATAACAGGCCATTCTGAAATCATTGTGCTCCGGCTGCCGGTCATAATACTCCATTCCCTTTAATCCAAGATAAAGGGCCGTTTCTGCGTTCACTGTGGAGTTTTTTATTATTGCCTGAGTTAGATCAGCATTCGCCACCCACTGTGCATCATTCAGTTCTGAAAAAACAGTTCTTGCTTCATTGATTAACCTGTCTGATCCCGGCACATCATGATTGACAATAAACGCTCCCATTCCCTGATTAAGCAAACATCTGGCGACACCAAATCTGTAATTTATCTTTTCAGATTTTCTTAACGCATCTCCGATTAATTTTTCAGGATCATAGTTAGGCGAAGGTGAGGTTCTGTTATTCCACACCAGATCATTGGCTTCTAAAACCTCTCTTTGAATTTGATCAATATCCTTAATGCTTAAATCAGCCATATTCCGTATTAATCAAATATAACCAAAGATTCTCTTGAGCAAACACATTCCTCAAACCTTTCGTTGTTCTGATTCTGTTTTCACTCAATGGTTTTAAACCTGTTTGTTTTAATAACTAATTTGTTAACAATGGCATTAAAAACCCTTAATTGGAATTATTTTTGCTCCCTCTTTTTGAAGGAAAATTATCTATGTTGCTCAAAAAAATTGTACTACGTAACCGAGACGGTTTCGAACAGGTAGTTGAAGGCTGGTCAAAAAAAATGAACATTGATGTGGAAGTATTTGACGGCAAGGAAAGTCTGCTGGAAATTGTTGATTCAATTGTAATCCTCCATGAAGATTTCAATATCTCAAAGGAAAATAAAGACCTGCGTGAAGTTTTGGAAAATCACAATAAAATTTCACATTTGGTTGATATCAACGCAACTCTGAATGCATCTGTAACCTCTCTGAAATACTGGCTTGAAAATAATAAACCAAAAAGCGTTTTGGTTGTTGGCGAAGAAAAACTGACAAAAAATACCCGGCTGGAAACTTATTTTGACAAGCTTGGACAAACCCTTAATTAATTATCAGCTTTTCTGTTTTTGTGAATTCCTGATTACTTAATTCTACCAGATAACTTCCTGCAGCAAATTCACCGATGTCAATTTTTTGTGCGCCGGAAAGATTTATTTCCTGATAAAGAATTTCACCTGTCAGATTATAAATTCTCAGATCAAACAATTCTTGTGAATCAACAGAAACATTCAGCCAGTCACTGGCAGGATTCGGGTAAACAGAAAAATCCAGTGAGGTAATTTCTTTCATCTCCACTACCTGATCTACATAATAATGGTAATAAAAATACTCCGCTCTTTTTGGCATTAAACTCAGCGCATTGGTATTCTCCGCTTCTATATAATATTTAATGTGATCATTTGAATTGGTGAACGGAACTGCTGCTGTATAAATTCCGTCACCGGCAAAAGCATCTCCGCCTGATCCATTGTCAAGCATATCTATTGCAATAAAATCAGATGCATACGGTGCGTCATTATTTGTCACCTTTAATTTTACTGTATTTGTATTATTCACCTGCGCACTTACATAAACAGTTTCTGTACTTGAAGGATGCTGAATATTTTGTGTCACAGAAACAATTTCAGGCTCTGCATAAATCAGGTCAGGATAACTATTCAGATAAACTAATCTGTGTGAAATCACATCAGTAATTCCCGCTATGGTATAAAACAAAAGATAGTTCACCGGAGTATCCACATTCTCAACAAATTTTGTCATGTTGTGTGGTTTGTTCGGATCAGTTTCCACAGCAGTGTTTGCAGAACTTTGAAGATCGAGTATCCAGTTTTTTATCCAGCTTACACTGTAAAATTCTTCCATGACAGTGCGTATATGAGCAAAATATCTTTTACGGTAATAAGGATCAGACAAAATCTGAAATACCAGCGGCCGATCTGCAAAATAAGGACTTAAACCATAAAGCGGATCAAGTTCATAATGCGATTCCGGAGTGCCGCCGCTGAATAAAATTCCGCAAAAACTTTCTGTAAGATCCCAGGGCATCATCTGAAATTTTCCGTCTGCTGTCTGATACATATAATAATTATGAATGATGGTTGTGTTATACGTATCTTCATTTGACAACACCTGAGTCACAGCAAAATTCCACAGAACCCGATCCACATTTACAACTGTTTCAATATTTGAGGGATCATAATTCAACGTATAAATCATTTCCAGAAATTCCGTCCAGCCGCTGGCTGATTTTCTTTCATAACTTTCATAATAATCAAGCGTGTCTGGTCCTCTCCAGAGTAAATCAGGCCAGTCAACCGGATGTCCTGCCTGCTCTTCCGTCATGGGTTCACATTTAAAAAACGCGCCGTCTTTTTCACCAAAGTGTTTTTTCAGAAACTGCGGACCTACATCTTCCTGATTTACGTAAACGCCTAAATAATTTCCATTCACGACCAAACGTATCAGATTGTTTTCATAACACGGGAGATATTGTTTATAGATATAAGATGATACTACTTCTTTTGCAAATGTCGGATCAAACCAGCAGTTGCCGAGTTTCAGTTTTTTGAATCCCTGAATTTGCTGTCCGCTCACATATTCATTGATATCAATATTGTAAGGCAGTTTTTGATTTCCAAAAGTATTTGGAACTGAAAAAGTTGAATTTCCCTTATACTTTACACCCACGCTGTCAAAGTGTATACCGCCGTAATCAAACTGTGCCGGCAGGGTTGATTCAATATAATTTTCTTTCCAGCTTTTTAAAATAGTATGGTAATTCGGATTATAAAACTGAAGCTGCAGAGTGGTGAGCAATTCATGGTGATAAAATTTTCCCGGCTGCGCATGAACATGGGTGGGGTCATATAAAAATCTGACCATAAACTGAACGTACGGAAAACAACACCGAACAGAAACAAAGACAGTTGTAATCTTTCTGAGCATCATTTGCTGCCCCTATCAGCTGCACATCAAATATGAGTGTTGCCTTTGGAGGTATGGAAGATCTTCCCTGCTCACCGTAAGCCAGCCAGTATGGAATTATCAATTTTATTTCTCCGCCAATACTTACTAATCCGATTCCTTCATCCCATCCTTTAATTACCTGACCTTTTTTATAGATAAAGGTAAAGGTCTGTTTGCGGTCAACCGATGAATCAAATTTCTTTCCGTCTGTAAAATAACCTGTATAATGCACTTCAACAGTTTGGCCGGCGGTTGCAAAAACACCATTTCCTTCTTTAGTTACCTGATACATCAAACCAGATTCTGTCTGAACAGCATCCGGATATGTTTTAGCCATTTCTGTTTTAAAATCTGCATTCAGTTTCATGACTGCCTGACGTTGTTTTTCTTTTGCCGCAACAACTCCTTCAGCAAATGCTTTGGTTGCATTGAATTTCTGTGCTTTTTTTCCAACGCGGATAATTTCTACTTTTTCCATTACATCTCCTGCTAGTGGCTTTCCGTTTCTGACTTTTAATTATCTTCCAAAACAGTATGTTTTCCGTCTAACCAGGGTGTAGATTTGTGGGTAATAAAAAACTGACTTCCGTTTGTATTGGGTCCGGCATTGGCCATTGATAAAATACCTGGTCCGGTATGTTTTAAAGTTGTATCAATTTCATCAGGAAATGCATAACCTGGTCCGCCTGCACCGGTACCTGCAGGATCGCCGCCCTGAATCATAAAATCAGCAATCACACGGTGAAATTTCAACCCGTCAAAATAGGGTTTTGAAACGGTTAATGTATCGTAGCTAAAATTTCCTTCAGCCAGTCCGATAAAATTTGCACAGGTCATTGGTGTTTTTTCATATTCCAGTTTTACCAGAATTTCACCTTTTGAAGTAGTAAATTTTGCATAAATTCCATCTTCCAGATCATCCTGTGAAAATCCGAAAAAAGAACTCACAGCAAATAATGAGAGCAGTAAATATTTCATAGTTTTAATATTGTTCAAACAAATATAATCAAATTGTGTGCCCGTGTATGGTTATAGGATTGTTAAAACTCGTGAATTAGTCAATTGCTGAAGGTTTCTGGCAATGTTGATGATGCTAAGGTTCTTACCAAATTAATTTACCCGAACTAAATGCCGGCTGAACAAAATCCGGCAATAATTTGCATTAACTTTGTGGTCAGATGATTTTTGTAACCGGTTCAACAGGTCTTCTTGGAACACACATTTTGGCTGAGCTCACTAAAAGAGGTCATTCAGTGCGTGCATTGAAAAGAAAAAATTCAGATGTCACAAACGTTGAAAAAGTTTTCGCATTTTATTTTGGTCAGGGATCCGCTGATTTCTTAAAAAAAATCACCTGGGTTGACGGAGATATAACAGATGTAGTTTCTCTTGAAAAAGGCATGAAAGGATGTGATGTTGTTTATCATTGTGCCGCTTTGGTTTCTTTTAAAGACGTGATTTTAAAAAACTGATTAAAATAAATAAAGACGGAACCGCCAATGTGGTAAATGTTTGTCTTTCACTTAAGATCAATCACCTTTGTTATGTAAGTTCAACAGCAGCAGTAGGCAGATCATCTGTGAAAACCCTTTATGATGAAAACAATAAGTGGATTGCTGATCCGGATAATTCAGGATACGCCATTTCTAAATACAGCGCAGAGAATGAAGTATGGAGAGGAGTTGAAGAAGGACTCAACGCAGTAATTGTTAACCCATGCGTAATTCTTGGTCCGGGAAACTGGAATGAAAGTTCACTCAGTATTTTCAAGGTAATAAAAAAAGGGCAGCGGTTTTATACAGCAGGTGCCAATGCATTTGTTGATGCAAGAGATGTTGCATTTGTACTTGCAGAACTTTCAGAAAGAAAAATATTCAACGAACGTTTTCTGGTGATTGGAGAAAATTTAAAATATAAAACGCTGTTTGAAAAAATAGCAAACACTTTTAAGGTCAAAGGTCCAAACATTGAAGCCAAACCCTGGATGGCAGCTCTTGTTTGGAGACTTGAAGGTTTGCTCGCTTTTCTGTTTGGTAAAAAACAAAACATTACCCGTGAAACAGCAAGAAGTTCAATGAGCACGGTGATGTATTCCAATGAAAAAATCAAGGAACGCATTGGTATACAATTTCATTCCATAGACGACGCTATTAGAACGCCGTGAATTACTTCAGTCAGGTCAAACAATAATTCACTTTTGATTGCGTACTTTTGAATAATTCGCGGAAAGCAGATCACAAAAAATTTATCATTCACCCTTGTTTTGCCTTGTTACAATCCTCCGGCAAACTGGGAAAAAAATGTGAAGTGGAATCTGTTAAATCAATAATACTGCTGACTGGCGTACCTGAACTGATTATTGTCAATGACGCGGTTCAACTAAAAATACAGAAACAGAAAATCTGAATTTATAGGTCTGCACTTAAAAGACTTTAAATGGATCAGCTATTCTCAAAACAAGGGCAAAGGTTTGCGCTGAGACAAAAGGCGTTGCGCAGGCTAAAAATGATTTTTATAATTTACCAGATATTGATTTCCCATATCTGGAATCAGTTGTTTCTGTTTACCAGACATTAATGAATGGACATGATGTAGTGCCGGGGCATCGCGGAAAGAGTATTATTCCAAAACTCCGTTTCTTAGAAAAATAATTTCAAAATTTTTACGCTTGACATTGAAAACGTTCTTGCGTTTACCTACTGATGACTCACAATGCGGCATTAAAGGATTTAATAAAAAAGGTGCCGATGTTTTTCTCGACACCAAAATTGACCGCTTTCTCTTTGATCTTGAATTCATCAAACTTGCGAGCAAACGAAAACTAAATGTTCAAATTGCAGAAGTTGAATTAAAACCAAACATTGTTTTTAGCAAGGTCAGTTTTAAAATTCTTTTCAGAGAATCACTCAATTTTCTCAAAGTATTGTTTAGAAAATAATTCAGTGCTGAAATGAGTTTGCCTTTATCCAATAATTGTTGTAGATAATATACTCCTGATTATTTTTGGTTTCTCTTCTGAAAATCGGAGATTGATTAACTTTCACAACCAGCAGTTCATCCATTCTGTACGGTTGTTTGTTTCCGTTCCCGGTTAAGATTAAATTCATTTTTTCAATCGAGGGAGAAACATAAAAATCAAGCGAAACAAAACACCAGTTTTCAACAATAAAGTTTGATTGAGAAATTTCAGCCTGATCAAACCACAATGCTTTACGATCTCCAACTGAATCCTGTTCTGCAACAGCCAAAATATCAGGCCTGTCGTCCAATAAATAATACCAGAATGATACATTGTACATTCCGGAATCAAGTCCGGTAGTATTCAATTCATATACTACATCATATCCTCCCTTGTTACCACGTTTTGCACCAGTACCGCCAAGACTTTCATTTTTCTCTTCATCAAAAGAAACATAGTCAAACCATACATTTGAAGTGTCTGATTTCCATCCATGACCAACATCGTTTTGTTGCAGATTTTTCCTGCTCTGTAATCAATTCAAAATACATGCTTGAATTCCATTTTTCAGGCACAAACTCAAATGCTTTGAATGATTCATTTTCAAAAACAAGATTTGAACAGTACAACAATCTTCTTTCTGATTCATCCAGCATGTCTTTGTTTTTTATGATCAGAATTTTAGCCGTATCCGGCAAATCATAAACAAGATCCTTTTCAATAAATTCAGGCGAGAAAAAATTATTGAATATCATTGCCTCTGTCAAAGACATTCTTGAGGTAATTGAATTAAGAAGCGGCTTTTGAGTGTGATAACTGATAATAAAACTATCGTAATTGGCCTGTTCACTTCCAAGCATCATAATGTTTTCACTGGACATGTGCTGAAAAGGCAATACCATTAGTGCATTGTAGTCTGAAGCTTCAATGAAACTATTTAGTTCTTTCACATCCTCCGGAAGATGTTCTTCAAGAAACGGATTTTTACTTGAGCTTACAACTCCGGCAACAATTTTATGATTTGCTGAAAACTCAATAACGTAAAAAATAATTCCAGCTAAAAACACAAACTGAAACACCATTTTTTTGGATGAAATTAAATACGCCCTGTAGAATCCAATCACTGAAAAAACAGTAAATACATAATAAAATATCCAGCCAAATCTTCCCAACACCCTGAATTGTTTGAGCGGACCAAAAAGATCAACCATTCCTCGTAAAAAATCATACTTAAGGGGAAAACAAAATGCAAAAGAAGAATCAGCCAGGCACTGATCATAAAAGTGCAAGCTCGTTTTTGAAATACCTTTCAGGTCAGTTCTTTTCTCCTTTTAAGAAGATAAGTCAACGTAAAAAGCAAAACCGCTGTAGTAAATCCAACATAATTCCACGATTCCCAGTTTCCAACATCAATCTGCATTTTTGTGAGTGAAATAAGCAAGTGGCCCGTCATGAGGAACAAAAACAGACTTCCAGCTTGCATAAAAATCAAAGAATCCCGCTGGCTCTCCAAGCCGGTTTTCATGCGTGTCAGTCATCATAACCAGCAGCTGAAAAATAAGAATTGGGAAAAATACCTGAAGAAAAACTGACAACAAATTTACTTTCCATTCAGATCTGTCAGAAATAGTTTTTATCATCCAGAAAAACAAACTGAAAAAACATAAAATCATTCCCAGATACGGATGCGTAAAAAAGAAAAGCAGCATATACAATAAAATCACTATGGACCATTTTATTTTATTGCCGTTAATACATTTAATCATTAACCACCACAAAGCAGGTATTGCAAAAACGTAAGACAAAGAAAAATGCCCGGTCATTCTGAATACCTGAGGAGAAAGAAAAGCTATTGCAACAGATGCAAGTACCGCCCATGCCGGTTTTACCTTATAATGAATTAGAATTTTGTAAAGAAAAAAAGCCGCGATGGGAAAAGAAAAAAGCATCAATAAATTGAGAATTCCAATACCATGCTCTGTCAATCCAAAAACACCAATCAGCCATGATAAAAGCGGATGACCATCGGTATAAACAATGTGCTCATAATACGGATAATTCATGCCGCCAAAATTCCAGAAACCGGCATCATATTTTGCGTGAAAGAGATAAGCGTAATAGTTTTTTATTCCGTCACCCCCCTGAGAAAAAATATATTGATTGGGTGCAAGAATTACTTCTGAATAAAAATAAAAAAGCACGGCAACACCAAGCAACGCCGTAACAACATCTCCTCTTTTCTATGAGTGTTTTTAATTGCCGCATGTTATGCCATTACAGATCTTTCAAGCGTTCTGACGGTAAAATTATCTGCATCAATTTCTGCCATCACACCAACGGGCAGTGTAAATTTTGGAGACATGTGACCAAACGTAGCGCCCATATAAACCGGTATTGAAAGTCCTTTAAAATGTTGCTCCAAAACTTCATGAAGTGTAAACGATTTTTCAGGTTCTTCAGCAAAACATTTATTGAAAGATCCAAATACAATTCCTTTCACCTTACTGAAAATTCCGGCCTGTTTCATCTGCCAGAACATTCTGTCAATCCGGTAAGGCTCTTCATTTGTTTCTTCCAGAAAAAGAATTTTATTATTCCAGTCTGGTTCGTACGGTGTGCCTATTAAGGAAACTATCACGGTTATGTTTCCACCAATCAGTTCTCCTTCAGCTTTGCCCGGAGAAAGCGTCAATAAATGATCAAGAAAATCATCCGGATTTTGCATGGTGAACGGAGCGCCCACAGCTATTGCCTTTGTCACATAACCGGTTGAAAAATCTGTCCATGTGCTGTATCCGCAAGGTCCGTGAAAAGTAACCTGACCGGTTTTGGTATACACCGCATTCACAAGCGATGTAATATCAGAAAATCCCATAAGAATTTTTGGGTGCTGACTGATAACCTCATAATCAAGCAGGTCAAGAATTCGTGCACAACCCCAGCCTCCGCGCATAGTCAGGATACTTTTACTGATTGATCTTTATAAAATTCCATGAGTTCATCTGCGCGCATCTGATCTGTTCCTGCCAGATATCCAAATCGCTCATAGAGTGTTTTTCCAAGTTTATACTTGAAGCCAAGTTCAGTTAACCTGTTTGTGATCCGATCTATTGTTTCAGGCTCGTAAATTGCACCGGCAGGTCCGGTAATGCCAATCGTGTCTCCTTTCAGCAATGCCTTGCAAATGGTTTTGCTTTTTTTAAGAGACTCTGAATTATCTGAATTTCCCGGAATCTGAAATGAAGGTAATACAACAGTTGCGGCGGTAATTCCGGCAACATTGCGTATAAATTTTCTTCTTTTCATAATTGGTAAAAATACGGATTTAATGAAACCTTTCAACCGGTTTTTTCCACTGAAAAGATTAGCCTACCTTTGTACCATTAAATTAGTGATTATGGTTCCAGTTACATTATATGCTGAAATGACTCCAAATCCGTTAACCATGAAATTTGTGGCTAACAAATATTTACTTCTTGATGACCGGACGGTTCAGTTTGACAGCCTGAAAGAGGCCAAAGGATTCTCTCCGCTGGCTGAAGCATTGTTTCAGTTTCCGTTTGTTGATGGTGTGTTTTTATCATCCAATTTTATCACCGTAACCAGAACCAATAATGTTGACTGGGATTTTATTGTAATGGAACTGCGTGATTTTATCAGAGACTGGCTGGTGAATGGTAAAGAAGTTCTTATCATGATGCCGGGTGAAAAAAAACAAGTTACTGCAGAGAATGAAAAAGAAAAAGCGGAAAGAAAAACATTTGAACCATCTCCTTTTGATGAACCCATTATTTTATTGCTCAATGAATATGTAAAACCAGCTGTTGAAAATGATGGTGGCGCAATTGATTATGTTGGCTATGAAAACGGTGTGGTTACTGTTGAAATGAAAGGCTCCTGTGCGGGTTGTCCTTCTTCCACCGCTACACTAAAAGGAGGTATAGAACAATTATTGAAATCTCACATTCAGGAGGTGAAAGAAGTTGTTGCACTTACTGTCTGAGGAGTTAGGAAATAGGATAAAGGATTTGGTAAAACGCTGTAATTTTATATCGAAGCAGCTTATCAAATTCCATAAAGACTCTTTTAAAAGTATCTGAGCCCTGACTAAACAATTACATCATAAAGCACCGCTTTATCTAATTTCTGTTCAAAAAAACTGATTCCGTATTCTTCCAGTTCTTCAAGAATGGGTTCATAGATTTCTTTAATGATTGGCAGATGAACTCCCTTGAGTTTTATTTTTCCGTTGAGAATCATCTTTGCACAAATAGCAATTGGTACACACCAATTTGTCCCAGATAATATCGTCCTGATCTATTTTCAGATAATGTCTTAATTTCAGCTCAACAGAATCATGGGGATTATAGGGAAGAAAAGCATTGATGAAATCACGCTTAGTCATGTCTTTGCTTCCCTCCAGAACATACGAATCATCCGTTGCGCCAATTTGTACAAAACAATCCCACGCTTTTGAAAATCCTTTTCTTCTTAAAGTTCCTCTGTAAATGGTCGGAATTTTTTCCAGTCCGTAAACGTCTCTGTATTTTAGTGAATCCCGGTTTGCATATCCCTCAAACTCTCCGTACCCATCTATTTTAATGATTTCTGTTCTTCTGAATAATTTGTTGTAAGGAATGTATTTATATTGTCCTTCCTGAATAAACTTGGCTGCTCCACCTTGTCCTGCAACAACAACATTGCGTGGGTTCCAGGTGAATTTATAGTTCCATGGATTATTGTCACTTTGTGGCGCGATCAAACCTCCTGTAAAAGATTCAAAAATTGCATCTTGCCACCATCTTCTTCTACTTCATCCAGAATTTTTTTTGCACTCATGTGATCAATACCGGGATCAACACCCATTTCATTCATGATTAAAATTCCTTCATCTTTTACCTGCTGATCCAGGTCTTTCATGGCATCAGAGATGTAAGAAGGTGTAATCAAATTAGTTTTTAACCGGATACAATCTTTTGCCACTTCAATATGATGTGCTGCGGGCAGCATGGAAATTACAAGGTCAGCCCACTCAATTAAAGGTTCTCTTTCTTTTGGATCCAGACCATTGAGTTGAAACCCTTCACTTTGTTCACATCCCGCTACTTTGGATTTAGCCAGATCTCCGTTTTGATCACCAACCTTAATATACCAACCTTCTTTTTTTGCATTCTGACAGAAGTAACGGAGCATGGAAGAAGCAGAAAGCCCAGCACCAATAACGAGAATATTTTTCATCTCAACCTGATTTACGTTACAAACTTAACATAAATAGCCCGATGCATCCGTTGAGAACAAATAAAATCATCAACAGTGAAAAGGTTAACCTCAATTTTTTCAGAAAAAAAGAAAAGAATTTTTCAGTCCGTAGATTGTTTACGTTCTGCCCCCCGAATGTTGTATCATAAAAGAAATCGAATATGGAAAATCTGATACAGCTTAACAACCAACTCATTATCCGCAAGGTGACGTATGAAACCCACCAGGCAGTTGTAACGGCAGAGTGTGAACTGGTTCGAAATAACCGCCGGGTAAGAACATCCTTTCTTATTTCACATACCGACCTGAACCGGATTCTGGCTAAGCTAATTGCAAAAGGCTACAATCTTGACTCTTCCTTTTATCAAACTATACATTTTGAAGACGGAACCCAGATAGTTGATTGCCAATTTGATCAGTTAGACGGAGAGCCCGTTGTACTGGAAGATTTCAATTTCAATGATTTAGTAACCGAAATACGCGCATAATTATGAAAACATTTAAACTCAATTCTTTTGGAATCTCTGAAAATTTTAATCTGAAGTCTGTAGCTTCTGTTCAGGAACTTACCAACCATGACCTTATTTATATTTACCATCATCTTCAAACAGGTTCCGAAGTTTTATTGGTTGCTGAAGGCACAAATGTTACCGGCGATATCCGATATCAGGTTAGATTCAAGTCATTTTATTAGGGTATGTCAATCTGGGAGGATATTTTCGCCCTATTATGAGAACAACGATACTCTTTCAGCTCGCATCATTTCTATAAAAAAAGCAAAATTTTTACCCTCAAGAGAGATTGATATAGAAGTAGATATTATAAAACTTAAAAACGTTTCCTAGCATATTTTAAGGTGAGTTAAAATACTATTCCGGAAACCGTTTACCGAAAATGCCTGTAACTTTTTGACAGGCATTTTTGTTTTAGGAATAGAAACGCAGGCAACTTCTCACTGTTACCTGCGTATTTGAAGAAATTTTTCTTAACTTTACGAAAACTATTTATATGAAAAACCTGCTTATTCTGTCTGGTGTTATTGGGTTGGTGTCACTTGTGGCGTGTGAAGACCATGAGGTAATTCCACCTCCGGTTCCAATTGTTGATTTAAAGTGTGCATGTGATGCCGTAATTAATGACTCAACTGTTCAGTGTACAGATGCATGCCGTTACTTCTCTAACAAAACTATCGTTTCGGGAGGTTTATCGACAGCTAAATATTCAACTACGATTCAAAAAAACAATCTTGTGCATGGTGTGAAACTTGAAATCATGACATTAGAATGGTCTGATGACGGATCTAACACGCCTACATTGGAACAATGGCAGACATTTTTCGATAACATGATGACACCGGGCTATGCAACAGGTTCAATCACCAATGGTGTTGTTGTTACATGGACTGATCCAAACAACAAAAACTGGGTAAGTGATACAGGCGGCGTTTGTTTCAGCGACTTCAACTTTGTCAGCATGGTGCAGGATTCAGATACAACTGGAGATTATATGATGTTTGAAGCAGCATTCAATTGTAAATTGAAAAATTCTGACTACGGGGTGACAGACAGTATCAAATGTCTTGAGAACGGATACATCAAATCTGCATTCCGTCTGGAATAATAAAAGATTAACTATGAGTTAAATATAAAGGGAGATACATCTGTGTCTCCCTTTTTTTTTACTACTTTAGAATCAAATCAAACTGTTTAGTTATTGATGAGCGATCCAATTCGCATAGCAGTAATAGGAGACTATAATTTTGCATATCACTCACACAATGCAACCAATCAGGCTTTGCAGCACTGTGAAGATGTGCTGGAAATTCCTTTGAATTATTATTGGCTGAATGAAAGAGAATGTTGTGAAGACAATCAGGATTTCTACAAGGAATATGACGGTGTTTTAATTGCACCCGGGCCTTATCAATTCCCGTTTTATTTTCAATCAATTATTACCAGACTTCTTGAAAATAAAATTCCCGTTTTAGGCACCGGTGATTGTTTCAAAAATTTTAATTGAAACACATTTTATTTCAAAAGGCATTGATATAAAACAAGAAAAAATAATCTCAGATAATTTAATAGAAGGAAATTATTTTACCGGAATAACACTGGATAAAATGACGCCTGATTTTACAAAACTTTATCACAATAAAGCCACCAGTGAGTACAGTTCATCACGTTTTTCAATTTTGCCTCACTACTCAGAATTACTTGGTGAGAGTTTTGAAATCGGTGCTCGCAATCAATATTTCGATCCTGAAATTCTGAAACTGAAAAATCATCCGTACTTTTTATTCACGATGTTTTGTCCTCAGATTATTTCAACTAAAGATGTACCTCATCCCATCTTTTTGCAATTCATTAAACAAGCTGAAAAAAACAAAAAATAAATCAGATAAAATCAAGTTCAATCAACACCTGATTTTTTTCGACGTTTTCCTGACTTGAAATGTGAATTTTTTTAATCACACAATCCACCTCTGCTTTAATTACGTTTTCCATTTTCATTGCTTCAAGAATAAGGATATTATCTCCTTTGGAAAGTGTATCGCCTTCTTTTGCAAGAAGCTCCAAAACTTTTCCAGGCATTGGTGCCTTGACGTTTTTATTAACCAGCTCAGAAGTTCTTTTGATTCCCATTTTATCCAAAACGTGATCCAGCTGATCTTTAAAAATCAAATCATAGGTTCTGTGATTGCTTCGAACAGTTATTGACTTTTCTGTTAAATCAACTTTCAACACTTCAAGAATCAAACTCGAATCTTCCTTGTCTATCTGATAAACATTATTACCTAAAACATTTACCACACCAGTGGAAGTCAGATCAGCAATAGAGACCGTAACAGGCGTAACAGAAATTTAATATCTCAAAAATAGCCAATTTAAATCGTTATTGACTAAATTGCTCCTTTGTTTGAACAATTTTCAGAGCTCGGACAACGATTGCATTTTGAAAATTGTATCAAACTATGTTCTCAAAAACATTTTTTATGAAATCTTTTTTTAAGGTTGCAGGACTATTTTTTTTCATTACCTCTGCCACAAATCTTTTTGCACAGTTAGATACAGATCATTATTTCCCGGCATTGTTTGCAAGGGAAGATTATGGAACACATGATCTGGTTTTAAGTACACATTCATCCGTTCCGTTTGATGTCACCGTCACTGACGGATCAGGAAATTTAATTACAACCCTGACCATTTCAAGTGCTTCTTCCACAACTTACACTTTTGGAAGCGGCACTACAAGTCCGCTTCTTGTTCTTGAATCAGAATTAAACACGCCAATGGCCAATAAGGGTTTGATCCTTTCAGGTCAATATCCATTTTATGCAACTGTTAGAGTTATTGCCGGTGCTCAGGCAACGGCTATGACTTCAAAAGGAGAAAAAGCTGCGGTGGGAACTGATTTCAGAACCGGTCACCTGTTTCAGAATACGGGATACAATACCGGAAAAAGTAACACATTCGGAATCATGGCAACTGAGGACAATACAACCATCAACATTGATGATATTCGTCCGGGAGTAATTTTCAGAGGGACAACACCATCAGGCTCTCCACTTACATCACCAAACGTAACAGTTACCTTAAATGCCGGAGAAACATACGTGTGCGCTGCATTCATCAACGAAGCCGGTGCAATTGAAAATCTCAACGGAGTAAATGGAACGCACATAACTTCAGACAAACCCGTTGCAGTAACAACAGGCTCATGGTTAGGCGGCAATCCGATTGTTTCTGGTTTACCATCAACCGGACGTGACATTGGAACAGATCAGATTGTTCCCATCAATGTGATAGGTAATGAATATGTACTGATAAAAGGTGAAGGAATTGATAATGAAAAAGTAATTGTTGTTGGCGCATATGACAATACAGATATCATGATTAATGGAAATCCTGTTCCGGTTGCAACTATAGATGCGGGAGATTATTACGTAATTGACGGAGCAACATTTTCTGCATTTGACAACCTTTATCTGAATGCTTCCAATGATGTTTATGTATATCAGACAACCAACGGCGGAAACGGGTCAACAGATGACAATGAAAGACAAAATGATATGATTTTTTTACCGCCGGTTGGATGCACAGGATCTAAAAATGTTGTTCTTCCAAATGTAAACTGGGTTGGTACTGCTTATATCAATATTATTGCGAATGCGGGTTCAAATGTTTATGTGAACGGAACTCCGCTTGGAGCTGGTGATGCTGTTACCGGAACATCTTCTTATGTCACTTACAAACTTACAACCGGATATACCGGAGACGTTACTATTACAAGTGATGATCTTATCCGCGTAGCATTAATTAACCTCAGCGGAAACATTGGAGCGGCATGTTATTTTTCAGGATTTACAAAAGATGTAGTTGTACAAACACAAACAGTCAACGGAGATAATATAGCGCTGGAAGGATGCATTCCTGCCAGTTTCACATTCAGCCTGGACAGTCCTTCAGATGATGACACACAAATTTCTTATACCGTTGGCGGAACAGCAAACAACGGAGTAGATTATTCTCACATTGATAATGTTCTTACTATACCGGCAGGACAAACTTCCGCTACAGTGTTTATCAATTCAGTTTCTGACGGAATACCTGAGGGACAAGAATCTATCTATATTATATATCAGCCGGATGCTTGTTCACCCGTTGATACAGCATACCTTTTATTGATGACGCACAGCCAATTGAATTTACTATTGACGGAACAGATCTCGATTGCTATGATGACAATTCAGGAGAAATTCTTGTTACCGCAACCGGAGGATTTCCTGCATACACCTATCACGTTACAACAAACGGCGGAACAGGAACAACAACCCTGCACACAGCAAATCCAATTACTGGTCTTGCTGCCGGAACTTATTCCGTTCAGGTTTATGACAGTTATGGGTGCAAAGCAGATGCCCTTGTAATAGGTGGTGTTTTTGATGCAGACACAACTTTCTTACCGGACGGAACGGGAGTAAGTTATACAACCAGTATAAATATTTCAGGATTTGGTGCAGGAGAAGTGCTCGATGATATGAGTCAGCTGCAACAGATTTGCGCAACTATGGAACACTCCTATCTGGGAGATCTTCAGCTTAAAATTATTTCACCAAGTGGTGAAGAAGTTATCCTTAAACAATTTTCAGGCGGAGGTAGTTGTGACCTTGGAGAACCATTTGCTTCTGGTCCGGTTGATGGAGCAAATAGTGATTTGACTGATCCCGGTGTAGGGTTCGAATACTGCTGGAATGATGCACCGGTTTTTGGAACAATGGTAGCAGAGTCTGGAAATTTCACACACACAATTCCTGCTTCAACCGGTGGAACCTATGCAGATAATTATTTGCCGCAAGGTTCTTATCAATCATTTGAAAATTTAGATGGTTTGTTAGGGGCCACTCTTGACGGGACATGGACATTGGAAGTGAGTGATCAATTTGCGCTAGATAACGGATACATTTTCAACTGGAATATTTCGCTGATGTCAGATTTACCAGACACACTTGTTACACTTGACGAACCAGATTCAGTTCAGTTAAGTGGATTTGTAACCCAGGCACAATGCGGTACCAATGACGGTTCAATCAATTTATCTGTAACAAACGATTTTACTCCTTACACGTTTGCGTGGTCAAACGGTGCAACTACTGAAGATCTCACTGCAATTGGCGCAGGTACATATGAAGTGTTAGTCACTAATGCAAACGGATGTTCTGACAGTGCAACTTTCATTCTGAATAATATCAGCTCAATCAATATTACATCTTCCATTACATCAGTGACCTGTGCTGGCGGAACCAACGGAGCAATCAACGTAACAACCTCAGGTGGAACTCCACCTTATTTATTCAGCTGGTCGAACGGAGCAACTACTGAAGATCTTTCATCAATAACTGCCGGTGTCTACACCATAACAATTACTGACGTAAACGGATGTGTTTTTTCACAGGACATCACCGTTTCAACTTTGCCTTCAATGAATATCACGCTGAATAATCTTACGCATGAAGCGTGCGGAACATCAAATGGTTCAATAGATATCAGTGTTACCGGTGGTTCAGGATCATACGGTTATTCTTGGAGCAACGGAATGCTTACACAAGACATTGCATCACTAACCGCTGGCGCTTATACAATTGATGTGACTGATGGATTTGGTTGTATTTCATCACAAAATTATACTGTACTTAATGATGTGTCAAACTGTTCACAATATTGTTATCTGGATGCTGTTGTAAATTCAATCGTTGATGAAACTTGCGGAAACAATTCTGGTTCAATTGATATTAGCGTTGTTGACGCTACACAACCTTATACGGTAAGCTGGAGTAACGGATCAACAAATGAAGATCTCTCAGGACTTGCTGGAGGTACGTACACCATTACGATCAACGATGCAAATCAGTGTGAACACATTGAATCATTCACCGTTGCAAACAACACTTCTGGTTTGGCAATCAGTGCTTCTTCAATAGCTGATGAGAATTGCGGAAACAACCAGGGTGCAATTGATATTTCAGTTTCAGGCGGGACTTTCCCTTATAGCTATTCATGGACAACCGGATCAACTTCACAAGATATAAACTCATTATCTGCAGGAAATTATTCAGTGACCATTACTGATGGTAATTCATGTCAATTGACACAAGATTTTACTGTTGCAAATAATCCGGGAAGCATTACTTATTCTGCTATTGTAACAGATGAATATTGCAACAACAACAACGGAGCAATTAATCTTTCTGTCAGCGGAACTTCCGGATCAGTTACATATAGCTGGTCAAGCGGACCAACTTCACAAGATCTTTCAGGATTAAATCCCGGAACATTTAATTGTACTATTACTGACCAAACAGGATGCTCTGTGACAACAACCAATTACGTTGTTGGAAATAATCCGGGCACTTTGGAAATTTTATCTTCAATCATCACCAATGAAAATTGCCTTGACGGAAACGGTGCAATTGATTTAACAACTCTTGGAGGTGCAACGCCTTATACTTTTGACTGGAGCAATGGTGCAACAACAGAAGATCTGACAGGTTTATCAGCAGGGAATTTTTATTGTACAGTAACGGATGACAATGGATGTTTTGTTTCTACCGGATCACTTACCATTTGGAATTCACCAGGAACATTGGCAGTGAGTACAGATCTCATTCTGAATGAAACCTGCAGCAACAGTCAGGGAGCAATTTATGTTACTACATCAGGCGGAACCGCACCATATAATTTTGTGTGGAATGACGGCTCAGTGAATGAAGACAATATTGAATTAAGCGCAGGGAATTATTCTCTCACGGTAACTGACGCATCAGGATGTTTCTATACAATTTCTGAAACAGTTTCCAATTCTTCAGGAACACTTCAAATTGATAATGCTGTTATTACAAATGAAAATTGCGGTAACGGTAACGGTGCAATCAACCTGATGGTAAGTGGTGGTACACCTGCATATATGTATAGCTGGTCTTCAGGACAAACAACACAAGATTTGTCAGCCATATCAGAAGGAACCTATGACGTAATGGTAACAGACGCAAACGGATGTCAGGTTTCAAATTCTTATCTGGTAATTAATAATACAGGTACACTTTCTGTTTCTGCAATTAACACGGCTGAATTGTGCAGTGATGCAAGTGGTTCTATTGATCTGACGGTTACCGGCGGAACACCGGGCTACACGTATTTGTGGAATAACGCTGCAACATCAGAAGATCTGACTGGAATAAATGCAGGTACATATTCATGCGATGTTACAGACGGGCTTGGATGTATAATCAGCACCGGACCAATTGTTATTGGAAATAATCCGGGTACACTTGCAGCCGGATATACATCAGTAAATGAAACATGCGGAACTGCAAACGGATCTGTTGATTTAGTGGTAACAGGTGGTGATGGTTCCTATTCATATTTGTGGTCAAACGCTGCAACATCACAGGACCTGTCTTCACTGAATGCCGGAACTTATTCTTACACGGCAACTGACGGAAACGGATGCGAAGTAACAGGCGATGTTATCATCATCAATACATCAGCAGGATTTTCAGTTTCAGTTTCTGCAACCGATGAAATTTGTAACGACAATTCAGGTGCAATTGATCTGACTCTTTCAGGCGGATCTGCACCAATAACTTTTGCATGGAGCAATGCAGCAACATCTGAAGATATCTCATCTCTGAATGAAGGAACATATAGCTGTACAATCACAGATAACAATGGCTGTGAAGTTCAAACCGGTGCTATTCTGGTTGCAAACAGTTCAGGAACTTTAACTGTCGATAATATTGATGTGGTAAATGAAAATTGCGGAAACGGAATCGGATCAATTGACATTGAAATTTCAGGCGGAAGTTCACCTTATATTTATTTATGGAGCAACGCGGCAACAACTCAGGATCTGCTTTTATTGTCAGCCGGAAATTATTCGTGCACGGTAACAGATGCTTCAGGCTGTACACTTGATCTTTCAACAACAGTAAATGATGATCCGGGCAACCTGCAGATCACTGCGCAAACAATCACAAATGAAACATGCGGATCAAACAACGGATTAATAAATATTACTGTTGCCGGTGGAACACCAACTTACAGTTATGTTTGGTCAAACGGTCCAACAACACAAGATGTTTCATCATTGAATGAAGGAAATTATTCAGTGCTGATCAGTGACGCGGGCGGATGTTCTTTCACATCAGATTTTACAATTATCAATGCCGGCGGAACAATGATTATTTCATCATCCATAATTGGAAATGAAGTGTGCGGAAACAGTGGCGGAAGTATAGATATTACATTAACAGATGGAACAGCGCCGTTTTTATTTAACTGGAGTAATGGTGCAATCACTGAAGATATTTCAGGATTAACTGCAGGAAATTATTCTGTGACAATTACTGATATTAATTCGTGTGCAACATCCGGAAACTTTACTGTTGGAAGTGACAACGGAACACTGGCTTTAGTTTCTTCTGTTGTAACAGATGAAAACTGCGGAGATGCACAAGGATCAATCAACCTGACAGTTTCTGGAGGAAGTTCACCAATCACCTATGACTGGAGCAATGGTTCAACAACTCAGGATATTTCAGGATTAGTTGCCGGAAATTATTCGTGTATGATTGAAGATGTTTTCGGATGTAATTTATCTGTGAGTGAAAACATTCAAAATATCACCGGAGGATTTACCGCAACAGTAAATACAGTGACCGATGAAAACTGCGGTGATGCAGCAGGATCTATAGACATTGATGTAACAGGCGGAACAAGTCCGTATACTTATCTGTGGAGCAACTCATCAACTTCTGAAGATATTACAGGATTAGCTGCCGGAAATTATACAGTTACCGCAACCGATGCAACCGGATGTTCAGTTACACTTTCTGCAGATGTAAACAACAACACCGGAACACTTACAATTTCAAATGCAGTGGTTCAAAATGCAAATTGTTTAAGCCCTTCAGGATTTATTGATCTGACAATTGCAGGCGGAACTCCGGGTTATACTTTCAGCTGGAGCAACAGTGCAACTACTGAAGATATTGCCGGATTGGCGGCAGGAAATTTTGCTTGTGTGATTACCGATAACGCCGGTTGTATATTGAATTACAACGCGACAATTACCAATGGTTCCGGATCAATTACAACTTCATCCGTCATACAGGATGCTATGTGCGGAAATGACAACGGATTTGTGGAAGTAACAGTAACCGGAGGTATCAGTCCGTTCACTTATTCATGGACAGGTGCTACACCAAATCCTTGCTGTGAATTTACACTTGATATGGAAGACACTTTTGGTGACGGATGGAACGGTGGCTCACTTGAAATTTTTGTGAACAGTGTTTCTATCGGAAATTTTGCCGCAACCGGAAATGGAAGTATTGAATTAATTCCGGTATGTGATGGTGATGTAGTTGAATTGAGTTATTCTGCAGGAGCATTTGAAGAAGAAAATATCTACACACTTTACGATTCGCAGGGATCTTTACTTTTCACTGACGGTATAAATCCTTCAACAGGTTTGGTGTTTACAACTACAGCGGCATGTTCAGGAGGAGCTCCAAATGTCACAGGAATTTATGACCTCAGCGCTGGCACTTATGATTTAACAGTGACCGACGATGTTGGATGTACATATACAGAATCGTATGATATAGTTGCAGTGGCTTCTGATCTTCAGTTAAACATAACCAGTATTACAGATGATAATTGTTTACAGGGAGATGGGCAGGTTGTTTATACCGTTTCTGGCGGAACTGGTCCTTTTGATGTAACATTAAATGGTGTGCCGGATGGAGGAACACCAGGACAATTCTCAAATGAAACAGCTGGTAATTATGAATTGGTTGTTTGGGATGCTGTTGGATGCACTGACACTTTGGATCTGGTAATTGGAAACACAACAACATTTACAACAACAGTAGTTTCAGTTGTAGATGAAACCTGTAATCAGGGGAATGGATCAATTGATCTTACCATTAGCGGCGGAACTCCATTCATTAACTGGAGCAACGGTGGAACCACTGAAGACATTTCAAATCTGACTGCGGGAACCTACACAGTTGACATCACTTCATTCGGTCCATTCTGTCAGGATCAGCAAACATTTACTATTGAAAATATAACTGACTTTACATTAACAGAAACTGTAACAAATGAATTCTGCGGTGGTGCTGACGGATCAATAGACTTAACAATAACTGGCAGTACAAACATGAGTTATACATGGAGTAACGGTGCAACTACAGAAGACATTACCGGATTATCAGCCGGAAATTATACCTGCACGGTAATTAATCTGGATACAGATTGTGAAATGTTTGTTTCTTATGACATCATCAACGTGACAACAGGAATTGCAGTAACCGGTTTTGCAACGGATGATTTCTGCGGTGAAGGAAGTGGTGCAGCAGATATTGATGTAACAGGCGGTTCAGGAAGTTACTCTTATGACTGGAGCAACGGTGCAACAACTGAAGATCTTACAGGAATTGCACAAGGAAATTACAGCGTAACAGTTACTGATATCAATGACGGATGCGAAGTAACATTTGATTTAACAGTAGGTAATAATACCTCTTTCTTTGTTGTTGAAAATATTACAGACGCTGCCTGTGCAACCTGCACAAACGGCTCCATTGACTTAACCATGTTTGCTTTCCCTGCAGATGACCCTTATACATTCAGCTGGAGTAATGGTGCAACAACAGAAGACATCAGCGGACTATTACCGGGCACTTATACAGTAACTATAACAAGCGGCTCAGGCTGTACAACAACTATTGATTATGTTGTTGGAAACTCAAACTCTGTTGGAATTGAAGAAAATACAAATGCTGTTCTGCTCCTTGTTTATCCAAATCCAGCCAGAGATCAGTTTGTAATTGATTACGAATTTAATTCAGACAATGCCGTTAAAATGACATTGACCAATACACTTGGCGAGCTCGTTTTTGAAAGTATGATGCCCGAAACATCCGGCCACGAATCAATCAATATTGAGCATCTCGCAAGGGGAATTTATTTTGTAACCATCACTGACGGAATTCATACAGAAACAATTCGTTTAATGGTTGCCAGAAAATAATTACATACATCGCATTTAAAAGCACCGGCTTAAAATAGCCGGTGTTTTTTTTGCTCCCGGCGAACCGAGCCAAAAATAATCTATACCTTCAATGTGAAATTATGGCTGTCAAAGACGACGAAAAAGAAAATCTGAAATCAGAAGTAGCGCGTTTGAAAAAAGAAAATGCGTTGCTGAAAGGTCAGGTCCATTTTGGAAATCCTCAAAAAACAGTAATCGTTCCTGAAGCATTCAAAGCCATTTTTGATCAGGCAGAAATCAATGTAAAAAAATATTTCACCGGTGCAGAAACGGATCCTGAAAATGCTGAGATTATTATAAACGGTGAGCGTTACGTGTTGTTTCGCGCAGCTGCTATTTCCTATGAATTTCTGGATGTCTTCAAAGAGTTTTACAGCAATTATCCTGAAGATGAAGCCGTGCAGATTGCCAATAATTTTTTGTTTGATATTGCTCACGTTTTAGGCAGAGAGGATGCCAAAGTTTTTCATCAGCGCATGAAACTTTCTGATCCGTTACAAAACTTTCTGCCGGTCCTGTTCACTTCGCTTATACCGGTTGGGCAAACGTAGAAATACTTCCGGAATCTAACCCAAGTCCGGATGAAAATTTCTATTTGAAATTTTATCACCACAATTCATTTGAAGCGCAAAGCTGGATCAAAGCAAAACGAAAAAGTAAAATTCCGGTTTGTACCATGAACTGTGGTTATTCTTCAGGCTGGTGTGAAGCAAGTTTTGGCATTCCGCTAACAACAGTTGAGCTCACCTGTGAAGCACAAGGCGCTGAAAGATGCACTTTTATTATGGCGCCGCCAGACAAAGTTCAGGGTTACCTGGACAAAATGGAAAACAATCAGAAAAACACCACAGGAGAGGTTCCGGTTTTTTTTCAGCGCAAATACAATGAAGACAAATTAAAACAGTCTTTGCTTCAAAAAGAAACGCTGCTGAAAGAAGTTCATCACCGGGTTAAAAATAATCTGCAGGTTATTTCTTCACTGCTGAATCTGCAAATGAATACGTTTACTGATGAGAAGCTTCGGGCAGAATTCATTTCAAGTATCTCGCGCGTAAATACCATGGCGCCTATCCATGAAATGATTTACGGAGACAAAAACGTTTCATCTATCAATATTGAAAAATATTTTTCCAAATTACTGCGCTCACTTTTTCAACTCTACAACCCGGCAGGAAATGAAATTACGCTCAACATCGATATTGATGTGAAAGATGTGGTCTTTTATCCTGAAAAAGCAATTCCGCTTGGATTGATTTTAAATGAAATTGCAAGCAACTCTTTCAAATATGCATTTGATAAAACCGGTGAGTTTTATTTAAATCTCAAAGAAACAGACGGGAATTATGTTTTACTTGCGGGCGATAATGGCAAAGGTTTGCCGGAGAATCTGGATGAAGGTACACTTGGAACGCCCAACTGGAAGTGCTTAACTCACCTGCCGGACTCGGGTACCGAATCAGCTTCAAGGGTTAAAATCCAATCGGGCGTCAACTTAAATACAACACCTTAATTTTTTCTGATAACTAGCCTGAACATGCTTCACATGTTCCGTTGTCATCACTTTCTATAGCATTCATTTTTCGCTGGAACTCGGCTTCAATCTGTTCTATTGTCCAATCAGGGTTGTTGATCTTTATCAAAGACTTTAAAAAAGCGCCGTTATTGACCGGTTTTTGCGCATTTTGCATGGCCCGCATTCTATTTACCTGATTTTGCATAATCCTGTTGATTCATTGTTGCCGATACCCCACATTCAGATCTCCTGTCTGATTCCAACTACAGGTCAAAACTACGCAAACAAGCGTGATTTTTTCAGCCGGAATTATTGACCAGGCCTTGTTGTTAAATAGTGTATCTTTCTGTTTATCTGGTTTTTATAAATCGATTTCCTGAATTTCAGGGTGTGATAAAACAGTTATAAGAAATATCTATATGGCAGGTTCGTCAAAATTTATTATCACGTATAGGATTACTCAGATTCGGGAGCAATTACCAGATATACTCCCAGAAAAATTAATCCGGCACAAATAACTTTCAGTACGTTTAAATCAGACATATAATTTTCCATTCCAAATGCAGCATAGAGATAAATAAATAATCCGGCCAAAACAGGCTGCAAATAAATATAAACACTGGCCAAATACGGACTCACAGTTTTCATTGCGTAAACCATCAGCAAATATGGCATGAACGTAACACCGACAATGACAAACGTCAATTTCAAATAGCTGGTTGTACTGAACAAACTCCAGTCAATTGCATTGAGTTCCTGAAGACTCGACGGCCAGATTAAAACTACCGTTAAACCAAAAGTAAAAACCCAGGTAATAATTGTCAGCGCATTGTATTTACTCATCAGGGGTTTTACAAGAATTAAATAAATCCCATACGAAGCAGCATTCAACAAAATAAACAAATCGCCTATACCCGTAGAGCTGCCTTGTCCTGACGCATTCAACGAAAGAATGACAGCCGCAACTGCCCCAATCAACACCCCGGCAATTTGTTTCCGTGATATCCTTTCTTTCAAAAAAATCAGAGAGAGAATCAAAACCAAAATGGGCGTTGTCACCATAATCACAGATGCATTTACGGGTGAAGTCCGCATCAGCCCATTAAAGAAAAAAAGCTGATTTATTCCAACTCCAAACACACCACAAATTGCAATCCGGATGAGATCTTTTTTGCAACTTTTTCATAAGCAAACGCAAGTAAAATCCAGAACAAACCAGTTGCTCCCAAAACCCGCAATACAATAAATCCATTGGCTCCAATCAGAGATGGCATAAGGCCTTTGGCAACCAAATAGTTGATGCTATATAACAGGTTTACAACAAATAAAGCAAGATGTGCTTTGGCGTTGTTCATTTTTTCAACGAATCCAGAAATGATTTTGCTTCTTTAACTACAGTTGGAGCATTGCCAATGAAGATATTTTTTCCGGCTACTAAAACCGGTCTTTTCAAAAAAGTGTATTCCTCCAAAATCAGTTTGCGGTAATCTTTTTCATTCAGTTTTTTATCCTTCAAACCCATCGACTGATATTTAAGTGATCTTCTTGAAAAAAGTGTTTCAGCAGAACCGGCAAGGGCAATCATTTCATCCAGTTGAACAGCAGTAATTTTTTCTGTTTTAATATCCTGCAGCGTAAATTCCTTATTGGGTTTCCAGATTTTCAGAATTTTCTGACAGGTACTGCATGTGGCCAGATGATAAATTTTTTTCATGCCGCAAAGTTAGATTTTATTTTGAGCTCAGGTCAGAAGCTATTAATTTGAAACGGTTGAGTTTTTGTGCTAACTTGCATCAGAATCATGAACGGATTTTTTGTTTTGCTCCTGGTCATCTGGCTGTTGTTTTCTATACAATTTGTGCTGGCCGTATTGTGTTTTTACCGAAGCAGAAAAGTCGACAAACCAAACGCAACAATCTCTGATTCCCTTGCGGTTATAATTCCATACAGGAATGAAGCAAACAGAATAAATCCACTTATCGAATCAATAAACAAACAAAAATATTTATCCCCTGAAATTAAGTTTGTTTTTTGTAATGATCACAGTACAGATAAATCATCTGAAATAATCAAGCAAGCTGCGTGTTTTCAGTTTCAGATTTTAGAATTAGAAAACAATTCAGGCAAAAAAGCAGCCATCCATCACGGGGTTCTGATGACCGATGCAGCATATGTCCTCACGCTGGATGCGGATGTTGTTCTGCCTGAAAAATATTTTGAAAATCTAACTGCAAATTTACAAGGTGACCTGCTCGTTTTACCGGTAAAATTATCTGCAGAAAATTTCATTCAAAAATTGAGTTCCATAGAATTTGAATGGCTTCAGAAATTAACTTTCGGATCACCAAAACCCTCCTTGTGTAACGGAGCAAATCTGATTTTCAAAAGATCAGACTATCTGGAAATTTATAAACAGCGCAATGATCTGAACCATCCCTCAGGTGATGATGTTTTTTTATTGCAGCACATGTTGAAAGAAAACAAAATTATTCTCCGCAAAAATTCAAACGAACTGGAAGTAGTCACTCCTGCTCCAAACACAATTCACGAACATTTTTTGCAGCGTAAAAGATGGGTTGGGAAATTGAGTCACATGAAAAAAAGTGTATTCATTCTTCCCGGATTATTTTTAGTCCTGATTCAATTTTCATTTTTTGTCTGTTTGATTGCAGGATTTTTTCAACCGCTGTTTTTTCTTCCGCTGATTCTAAAATTTGTATCCGAAGCACTGCTTATTTCTGACGGAGAAAACAAAAAACTGATTCCATTTTTGGTTATCCACCAGTTCTGGTACCCTGTTTATCTCGTCCGTCTTATCTTTCAGGTTAAACCCAATGACCGGTGGAACCGAACCTCTAAACCCTCCTAATCCGTATTTTTACGTAGAATATTTACCCCTTAACGTCTTAATTTTGAAGCGGAAAACAAGGTTTTACATCAAAATTCAGTTTTGATGCATTATCTTAGTATTTCGAATCAATCTGCTTTTTCTTTGGATTGAAACACAAAATGGATTTAACACAAGACATTTTATGAAAATTCAGGCAATTCTTAAAACACTTTTTCCGGCAGGATTATTAGTTTTCAGTTTTAATTTTTTATTCAGTCAGAACACCGGAAAATATCTGGTGATTAATCCAGATGGACACAGAGCAACCATTCAGGACATGGCCATTGACAAAAACGGCAAAGCCATCACCGCCCGATTTGATAAGACTTGTAAAATCTGGAATACCAAAGAAGGATTTCTTGAAAGACAAATTTACGGACAGATAGGGCCCGGAGCAGAAGGAATGATTTATGAAATTGCCATTTCAGATGATAATAAATACCTGGCGACAGGCGGTTGGTTTGGAGAAAATAAAGGAGATAATCCGGTGGGTGATATCCGTATTTACAAATATGCAACCGGTGAACAAATCCGTCTTTTTAAAGGACATTACAACACCATCAAAGATCTTGAATTTTATACCAATTCAAATTTTCTTTTGTCCTATGACTCTGACGGAAAAGTAATTATTTGGGATGTTGAAACAGCTGATGACGTAGTGCTGGAAGATATTCCAACTGACCTCACAGATATTGAACTGATAGAAGGCAAAATGGTTACTTCACACGCAAGCGGCATGGTTTATCTGTGGGACATTGTCAATATCGTTGACGGCGGTAAACCAAAAAAATCGTTCAAAAAATTAGCTGATCAGGGTATTGAAGCAAATCGTATTGCCATTAATTCATACGGAACCCGAATTGCAGTAGCTGCCGGAACATACGTGTATATTCTTGATGAAAACATGAACGAACTTTATTCTTTTTCACATGGTGAAGATGAAGTAACCGCTATCAATTTTTCTCCGGATGGTTCACGAATAGTAGTTGCTTCTTCAGGATATTATGTAAAAAACAATAAGGTCACCGTGTATGAAGAGCGCGATAAAGAATGGTATATTTTGTCAAGCTAT
This sequence comes from Crocinitomicaceae bacterium, assembly GCA_016719925.1. Classification (GTDB taxonomy): domain Bacteria; phylum Bacteroidota; class Bacteroidia; order Flavobacteriales_D; family Crocinitomicaceae; genus JADJGJ01. The sequence goes on from JADJYC010000002.1 coordinate 564,456, forward strand.
AACGAGCACACTGACCTGGTTAAATGCGCCGCATTTATTAATAATTCAACCTGCGTAACAGCAGGCGGACTGAACCATGAAGTGGTTGTATGGAAAGTTGAAACCAAAAAGAAAAAATCTACCGTTCTGCACTATATGAGCGGAGCCGGCCGACCAATTTATTCTGTTGGAATGCGCGGTGATCAGCTTGCGTTTTCCAACGTGTGGGATAAAACAAACGGAAGCTCAACATTTGATGAGGTTTTTGATTTGTCATCCCGTGAATTCAGACCTTACACTGAACTGGACACATTTGAATATCCGCTATTAACAATGGGTGAAAGATCATTTGTTGTTTCAGATGATTATACAACACTTAACATCAAAAAAGGTAAATCAACTACAGGTAAAGTAACGTTGAATATCACCAACGGATCTTATCACAAAGCAGTCACTTTTGTCAATGAAAAATACATTGTTTCAGGTGCTGCATATGGTGTGATCAATGCTTATGATTTTACCGGACAGCATGTAGCTGAACTCGTTGCGCATGAAGGAGACATCCGGGGTTTAGGCATTTCTTCAGATGGTAAATTCCTTATTTCAACTTCACATGATCAAACTGTACGTTTATGGAGAATTGATGAAATTGGCGTGAAGAAAATTATTTTTCCCGCCGTGTCACTTTTTCTTGGAGCGAATAAAGAATGGGTGATGTGGAATGAAGAAGGTTATTTTGCTTCCTCTAAAAAGGGGGCGTCTTATGTTGGTTATCACGTGAACGTAGCAAGAAATAAATCAGCAAAATATTATCCGTTTGAACAATTTGATATTATGTACAACCGTCCTGATATCATTATGTCAACCCTTGGATTTGTAGATTCAGCAATCATCGATTTATATCACTCTGCGTATCTTAAAAGATTAAAAAGAATGGGGCTTGAAGAACAGGATCTGAGCAGCCAGATGAACTGTCCGTACATTCTAATCAAACCTGAGCCCGTTGTAAAAGGAACTGTGAAAATAGGAGTAACTGTTAAAGATTCTCTTTATCCGATTAAATCAGTTCAGGTTTATATCAATGATGTGCCTGCGCTTGGCAGATCAGGACTTGATGTGAGTTCACTGAATACTCAAAAACTAGTTCAAACCTTGAGTATAGAACTCATGACGGGTTTAAATAAAGTACAAATTTCAGCAACCAACTCTGTTGGAATTGAATCACTGAAAGAAACCGTAATGATCACAAACAACACCCCTGTTGCAAGTAATTTATATGTTGTTTCGGTTGGAGTGTCTGATTACAAAGACACTATTTACAATCTTGATTATGCTGCAAAAGATGCTGAAGATGTAAGTGCACTGTTTGGACAGGCAACTCACTTTAAAAGCGTGCAACAAAAGGTTCTTGTAAATAAACAGGTTACAAAAAATAATCTGATTGCATTGAAAGATTTTCTTTCAACAGCAAACCGGGATGATGTCGTTATCTTCTTTGTTGCCGGACATGGCGTGCTGAACAAAACACTTGATTATTATTATTGTACCTATGATATGGATTTTCTGGCTCCGGAAAAAAACGGAATCACTTATGCTGAGCTCGAACAACTATTCGACGGCATAAAAGCAATACGTAAAATTCTGATCATGGACACTTGTCACTCAGGTGAAGTAGATAAAGACGATGTAGAAGAAATTGCTTTTGTAAATACTGAAATGGGAGATATTACTTTCCGCTCTACCAATACGGCAACAACATATCGTGAAGCACAAGGTTTACAAAAAACCAACGAGGCAGTGAAAGAAATGTTTAATGACTTAAGAAGAGGAACCGGAGCAACGGTTATCTCTTCAGCCGGTGGCGCAGAATATGCAATGGAGTCAGATGAATGGAAAAACGGATTGTTTACTTATTGTCTGCTTGAAGGAATTAAAACGCTGAATGCAGACACAGATAAAAATGGTGAAATCATGTTGTCAGAGTTGCAGAATTATATCAACTCCCGTGTAATAGAATTGTCACAGGGAAGACAAATGCCGACATCCCGTTTTGAAAATCTGAGTCTCGATTACAGAATCTGGTAGTGTTACAATTTGAGTTTTGAATTTTCGAATTTGAATTTTTCACTAACGTGCACTCTCATTTTTCAATCTATAAACCCTGGGGTTATTTAAGTCAGTTTGTGTGTGAACACAAAAAGAAAAAGCTGCTTGGCTCTTTGTACGATTTTCCTGAAAACACAATGGCTATTGGTCGTTTGGATGAAGACAGCGAAGGGCTGTTGTTGCTCACCACTGACGGAAAAGTCAGTGAAAAAATCAGAGGTTCATCCATTGAAAAAGAATATTATGCCCAGGTAGACGGAATCATTTCAGATGAAGCAATTTTAAAATTACAGCAGGGTGTTGAAATTGGTTTTGAAGGAATAAAATATCAGACCGTTCCCTGTAAAGCATTTCGTTTGGAAACAATTCCGGAATTGCCTGCACGGGGCAGAAAAATTCGTGATGACCGTCATGGGCCTACAAGCTGGGTTTCAGTGACGCTAACTGAAGGCAAAAACCGACAGGTAAGAAAAATGACAGCAGCAGTTGGATTTCCAACATTGAGATTAGTCCGTGTGAGAATCGGGGAAATAAAATTAAACGGATTACAATGCGGCGAGGTAAGAACAGAAAATCTCTGATTAATGTTTCACCTCCAGATCTTCTCCCGTATGTTTGTGTTTGAAAAGAAAAGCAAATAAAATTGCTATTACCAACGCATACGCTGCAAAACATAACCAGATTGGTTTCCACTGAAATGACTGATCAGGATTCAGGAAATATTTTTCGATCAGATATCCGCTTCCGTAACTTCCCAGCACAGCACCAAATCCATTTACCATCATCATAAAAAGTCCCTGTGCGCTGGATCTGATTTTAGAATCCGTTTGTGTCTCCACAAAAAGTGAACCTGAAATATTGAAAAAATCAAATGCCATTCCGTACACAATACATGAGAATATGATCATCCATAATCCACCCGCAGGATCACCGTAGGCCAGGAATCCAAACCGCAGCACCCAGGCAATCATGCTGATCAGCATCACGTGTTTGATCCCGAATTTTTTAAGAAAAAAAGGTATTGCAAGAATAAAAAGTGTTTCTGAAATCTGCGAAATAGACATGATGATTGTTGAATATTTTACCACAAATAAATCAGCGAACTCAGGCACTTCTTTAAAATTATCCACGTATCTGTCTCCGTACATATTGGTAAGCTGTAACGCGGCCCCAAGCATCATAGCAAATAAAAAGAACATAGCCATTTTCGGATTTCTGAACAAGCTGAAAGCATTTAGTCCAAGCATTTCTGTGACAGATTTGGAACCACTGCCTTTATTGGGTTTACATGCAGGTAATGTGAAAGAATAAACTCCCAGAAAAAAAGAACCGGCTGCAGAAATATAAAACTGCATTTCGTTTGCCTTGCTGCCTGATAAATTAGTAATCCACATTGCTACAATAAATCCAACAGTACCCCACACTCTGATAGGCGGAAAAACTTTTACCAGATCAAGTGAATTATGCTTAAGCGTGTGATAGGCAACCGAATTTGAAAGTGCAATCGTTGGCATGTAAAAAAGCATCGCTGTCAGCATCACCCAGAAAAATGAATCAGGATCATTTACCTGCGGCAGATAACAAATCATTAAACCAGAAAGTAAATGCAAAACACCGTAAAGTCTTTCAGCGTTAATCCATCTGTCGGCAATAATCCCGGTGATTGCGGGCATTATAATGGAAGAAATTCCAAGTGTTGTAAAGATTTTTCCAAATTCAGAGGGATTTCCAATGCCTTTTCCAAACCAATAATTTGCGATTGTAATCAACCAGGCTCCCCAGACAAAAAACTGAAAAAAATTCATCAGTATCAGTCTGCCCTTTATTCCCATTTGGTTGGAGATTTAGTAAAAGTTAATGAGAATGATCAGTTTCTCTTTTTGATTTCATCCCTGATCTTTGAGGCGCGTTCATAGTCTTCAGTGTCTAATGCGTCTTTGAGTAATGCTTCAAGTTCTTCGTTGGTTTTTGAACCAAGATCATTTCCTTTTTTCGGTTTGGTTTCTGACGTTGTTTCTTCCGAAGTAGTTTCAGGTGATTCACCAATCATTTCGTCTTCCAGCTGTATACCAGCTGAACTTAAAATATGCTCAAATGTATAAACCGGACTTTCACATCTTAATCCTATGGCAATTGCATCTGATGTTCTTGCATCAATTTCAATTTCATTTCCGTTTTGCTCACAAATTAATTTTGAATAGAAAACTCCTTCTATGAGATTGTAAATAACAACTTCTTTGACTTCAATGTGAAAAGAATCTGCAAAAGCCTTGAACAAATCATGTGTCAGGGGTCTGGACGGTTTCATTTTTTCCAGTTCAATTGCAATTGATTGTGCTTCAAATCCACCAATAATAATCGGCAATCTTCTGGTTCCGTTTTTTTCAGAGAACACCAGCGCATAAGCACCAGATTGTGTCTGACTGTAAGAAAGGCCAACAATTTTTAATTCAATTTTTTCCATGATGCCGCTTCAACGTTTCCTTCCCTTCTAATGACTTGATTTTAATTTCTGAATTTCGGCATTCAATTTTGGAAGTACATCAAACGCATCTCCTATTACGCCATAATCTGCTGCTTTGAAAAATGGTGCTTCCGGATCAGTATTAATAACTACAATTACTTTACTTCCGTTAACACCGGCAAGATGCTGAATTGCACCAGAAATTCCGGCTGCAATATATAAATTCGGTCTGATTGCAAGTCCTGTCTGACCCACGTGTTCATGATGCGGTCTCCAGCCGATATCAGCCACTGGTCTTGAGCAAGCTGTAGCTGCACCCAAGGTTTTTGCAAGCGCTTCAACCATTCCCCAGTTTTCTGCTCCTTTCAATCCGCGCCCTGCAGAAACCACTACATCTGCTTCAGGTAACAATACCTCTCCTTCTTGTTTTTGAACAGATTTTACGGTGTATGAAGAAGCACCACAATCAGCAGAAAAATCTTCAACTGCCGCCGATGCGTTTCCAGCCTCAGGCGCAAGTGAATTCGGTGTAAGATTGATGACTTTAATTGCTGTATTCGCTTTAACATTTCCAAGAGCTTTGCCTGAAAATACATTTACTTTAAAAATACCGTTTGCATCCGGCAGTGAAACTGCACCTGCAATCAGGCCAGCCTTAAGTGCTGCTGATACTCTTGGCGCAACGGCTTTGCCGGTAAGATCCTGAGAAAACACAATGGTATTTGCACCACATGCAGTTACGGCTGCGCTGATAAGTTTAGTAAGCTGGGCAGGATCATTTGAATTAATTCCGCGGTGAGCCAGAACTTTTTTTGCTCCGAAATTTCCCAGAGAAGCAAGTTTATCTGCCGCAATTCCACCATTTGTAACTACAGTAACATCTCCAAGTTTGCTGCCATAAAATACGGCTTCATTTGCGTTTTTAGAAACTGAACCGCTTAATGTATCGATATAAACTAAAACTGACATTTCTTTTGAATTGAGAATGATTAAATAACTTTTGCTTCGGTATGTAAGAGATTAACTAACTCGGCCATATTATCCGGTGACACAAACTTGCATGCTGATTTTGTTTTTGGTAAATCATACGAAACAAAAGACACCAGCTGATCACAGGCAACAGGTTCAACAGCCTGCAATGGTTTTGTACGTGCCGCCATAATACCGCGCATATTTGGAATGCGTTGTTCAGCCATTCCCTTTGCGGCTGAAATAACGAATGGAGTATTCAGCTCAATTATTTCTTCTCCGCCGTTAGTTTCCTTATGGATAGTTGCAGTATTCCCTGCAAGATCAAACTTTACGGCAAGCGAAACAAATGGTACTGCCATCATTTCGGCAATCATTCCGCCAACTTGTGAACCGTTGTAATTAATCGTTTCTTTTCCAACAAATACAATATCGTATCCGCCTTTTTTTGCAAAGTCTGAAATCTGAAACGCAGTGTAATAAGCGTCTTTAGCATCTGCATTAATTCTTACCGAATCATCAGCACCAATTGCAAGTGCCTTGCGGATTATTGCTTCATCTTCAGGTGTTCCAACGGTAATCGTGGTAACAGTTCCTCCTAATGTTTCTTTTAATTCAAGCGCACGCACTAATGCATACCACTCATCATACGGGTTAACAATATACTGAACACCGGCTTCATTAAATTTTGTGTTATTATCGACAAAGTCAATTTTTGTGGTTGTATCCGGTGCCTTAGAAATGCAGACAAGAAATTTCATTGTTGAAGATATGTTTGGTTAAAGAGCCAAATTTACCAAAAAGAATATTTACCGGGGATAAAAATCAGTCTAAAATACACCGTGCGCCTTTCAGGCGATGTTCTTTGCAGGAAATCTATTTAAGAAATTTAAGGATCTCGCGGGCTTGTGGCTCGACACCACTTCTGAAACGGGCTATCAGAATTCCGTTTTCATCCAGCAAAAACTTCTCAAAATTCCATTTGATATCGCCCGTAAATGAATCATTTGGCTGACTGATCAACCAGCTGAACAGCGGCAGAATATCATCTCCCTTTACTGAAACCTTTTCAGCCATCAAAAATGTTACGCCGTAGTTTTTCTGACAAAATCCGGCAATTTCAGAATTTGAACCGGGCTCCTGCTTTCCAAAATTATTGGCCGGAAAACCAATTATGACAAGTTTGTCACCATGTGATTCGTGCAATTTTTGCAAGCCTTCATACTGAGGCGTATAGCCACACTCACTCGCTGTATTGACAATTAGAATTTTTTTACCCGCAAAATCTGCAAAAGATTTCTCTGTTCCGTCAATTGTTTTAAATGTAAACCCGTGAATTGAATTTTGACTCATAGCGCTTATTGAAATAAATAATGCAAGTATTAATGATATGATTTTCATAAAAACAGAATTTTACATGCCGCCTTCATCTCCAAAATCAGGGCGGTCATTTTTGCCTTTTTTCTGATTGATGCGATACACAAAGTTAAGTGTTAACTGCCTTGATCTCCACTGGAAAAAACTTTCTGAATAAAAATATTGTGACTCCACGATTGACCTGCGTTTTCGGGAATTCAACAAGTCTCTTCCATTAAAAGAAATCGTTCCGTTTCCTTTGAGGATATCCCAGGAAGCTGAAGCATCCCAGACAAACTGACCTTTTGCAGATCCCTGATAGGTGGTGGTTCCAGACTCATAATTAACAGACGTCTGCAAAGCAAGTTTACGGCTGATATTAAATTTATGTGTTAGTTTGGATGTCCAGGCATAAGCGTCATTGGTATAAATTACCCCCAGGTATTCTCCTTCTGAAATTGACCGGAAAAAATTAAAGCTCCCGTTGACGCTCCACCATTTGAATAACTCATATGAACCTGAGATCTCAATACCAAAGGAATTTCTGTCACCCAAATTAACCGGAATTCTCCATGTGATTCCGGCAGAATCTGTTAACAAAATGCGCTCCATAACATCAATTGTGTGTCGGTAATATAAAGAAGAAAGTATTGATCCTTTTTTCCAGTATTTCAAATGTCCAAACTCATAAGAGCCTGCATATTCAGGATTAATATTCGGGTTTCCTGTTTCATAATTTCTTGAATCCCTGAACGTAAAAAATGGTGTCAGCCACCAGTATCTGGGTCTGCTAATTCGTCTTGAATAACTAAGCTGCAAAAAACTATTCTTTTTTAGTTCATACGCAAAATGAAAACTTGGAAACAACCGTAAATATTGCCTTGTATTGAGTTCTTCTGTTACAACTAAATTTGTAGTTACATCACTGTATTCTGCTCTCAAACCACCTTCATAACTGAACTTTTTGTTTTATTTCCAGCCATTATATAACCGGCATAAATATTCTCTGTGTAAGTCATTTGATTGTTGAATAAATCATTGGTAATCCATGATCCCGCAAGACTATCCTCTAACAAATAATCACTGTAAAGCGTTCTGAGATTAACTTTTGCACCAGCTTCAAATTTTCCTTCTTCACCAAAAGGATGAATATAGTCTGTTTGAAAAAGCCAGGAATCTTCATTTTCATAATTGCTTGTCCGCTGATTACTGTTCTGCCCCCAAACCTGATTGCTCAACTGTGTAAGCGTTGACCACTCATTATCCAATGAATAACTTTTCTTAAAGTCAACTGTCCATAATCGATCTTTCTTCTCAAAAGTTTTTCTGAAATTGATATTATATTCCTGCGAATTTCCAATGTCTAATTCTGTCTCATCTCTGTTTACAACTTGCGTCAAAACATCGTCTGAATTATAATCATTGTAGACAATGGTATTCCAGTTGTCACCATCAGAAAAACGAAATAAAGTGGATAAAGTCAAAGACATTTTTGGTGTTAAACTGAAATCGACACCGCCATTGATATTATGTGAAAAGCCTCCCCTTTCGTGATTTGAAAACTGCTCATAACGATAAGAAGTATCAGGGCTGTCAAATGTCTGAAAATTATATCCCTGAACCGGAGATCGTTGCATTCCAAAACTGTACCCGGCAAAATAATTTACTTTTTTGGTTCGGTAATTCAAGTTAAATCCGGCACCATATCCAACCGGATATCCAACACGCGCATTTACACTTCCATTTAAACCAGTTTTCATTTCCTTTTTAAGAATGATATTCACAATTCCCACCTCTCCTTCTGCATCATATCTGGCTGAAGGATTTGTTATGACCTCAACACTTTCAATCATGGTTCCGTCAATCTGCCGTAACGCATCCGCATTACTCATACCCGTTAACGTGCTTGGTTTCCCATTGATCAAAATACGTACATTCTGACTGCCTCTCAGGCTCACATTGCCCTCTGCATCAACAGATATTGAAGGAATATTGTCAAGAATATCTGCAGCATTCAAACCCACATTAGACATGTCTTTCTGAATATTAAAAACGCGCTTGTCTAATTTTAATTCCATCTGCGGTTTTTCAACCACCACATCCACCGCATCCAGCATTTCATCTTTTGGTTTTAAAGTAACATCACCCAGATTCAGATCAGCATTATTTATTTCAACCGTAACTGTTTTTTCTTCAAAAGACAAAAACCGAAGTTTCAGAAAATAGGATCCGTTATTCAGCTGAATTTCAAATGTGCCGTCCTCAAGCGTGGCTGTACCGTCTTTCAATGCAGAATCTGGCAGGGAATAAACCAACACAGTAGCATAAGGAACCGGAGTCCCGGCAGGATCAATAACTTTTCCGGATAACTCAGATTGACAGAATGCCTGATAGGATAATAAAAGGCTAAGACAGATGAATAACCATTTCATGAATGGCTAAAATTAACGGGTATTGAGAAGAAAGTCTGCGCTATTCGGCTATTTAGCAAATATTTAACTTTTTAAGAATCCAGCACTGAATCTGAACTTTCCATTTTGACAGGCAATTTCGTTTTCAGATATGCAGTAATTACCAACAGAACAAAACTTCCGATCCAGGCATAAAAGGCTGTTCCCATCGAAAAATTCTGCACCGCCTGACTACTGTCTTTAGAAACAAAAGCCTGACCCGCCGCCAAAACAACCAATCCAACTAATACCGCAACAATTCCATAAATCATTGCGCGAGTTGGTTTTGGATTTTTTTTTTTGAGAAACTGAATAACGCCCAAAATGAAAAGATATTTGCAAACCATGACACAGCTGTTGCCCAATCGTTGGCACCAACCATCCAGCCAAGTATAAGCGCAACAAATCCCTGAATTGATTTCTCACTGTACACCGGTAAATAAAGGGCTGCCAGATATAGAAGAATAGAAAGAAGAAAAACAAGACGATGCATATTGAACTTTTTTGTAAAGTTAATCAATAACTGTTTCGTAGTTTAGGATGAAAAACACAAGTCATAAACAACACATATTCATAACTTTAAGTTCAGATACCGAATTATTTTTATTCGGTTTTTGTTATATTCGCCATAAATAAACAATCGATTAAGGCTGCTAAAAAATATCACTCGATTTCTGTGAACTGGAGTATTTTGAACCAGACGTGGTTTTAATTCATTATCACCCTAAAATTCATCTCACTTTTGACATGATCAAAGAACTGGCTGAGAATAACAACAGGATGATCAACTTTCGGCCTTGTTATATGTGTTCAATCATTGGACAAGGATTAACGATAGAAAAAGAAGCCCGCGAAAAAGGAACAGATCCGGAACTGCAGAAATACACGTTAGCATCAGCCATTGTACAAGACTCACTGGCCCACCGCATACTTGGAAATTTTATAATCACGGTTCAGCGGCCCACAGTTCCAACAAAACTTTTTACATCAACTCAAGATGCTCTGAAATGGTTTGATGAACTGAGAAAAGAAACCCAGCAGAAAAAATCAGGTCATTAAAATTTAGCTCCTGCAATTTCATTGTCGCGCTGATAACAACAAACTTTACCGGTCTGATCTTCACCCCATGCATCCTGAAAATATATTTTGCCTGACGCAACATGAGAAATTAATTGCGCATCTGCATCTATTCTAATTCCCCTCTTATTGGTGACATAGAGATAAACCACGCTGTCCCGCAATTCCCAATTGAAAGAAATTTCCAGAGTGTCATCATCAAAGTATTTTACACAAGTTCCGGTTCCGTCAGGTGAAAAAATAATTTCTCTTTCATAGGTCATCACAAAACCACCCGGGTAAGTGGAACTAACATGTGTCCATGCTCCCACCAGATTTTTTTTCAGTGAGTCATCATAACTCAATTCATTTTGTGCAGAAATATAGTTTGCTGTAAACAGAGCGAAAAAAGTAAGACTTAACGTTTTCATAGAATTGGATTTTGGTTAGTACTGCAATTCGTTGTTATGTATGCATAGTAAGTTAGGGAAATTTCTAACACCTGTCAAGTGGAATTTCAATCAAAAAATTGAAATCAAATTTTGGTAGTATATTAAATGGATTTAAAGCGACAATGATTTTGTCTTGGTCGAAAAAGAAAACCTCATCGAATCAGAATTCTGTTCTCAAGTAATTGAAGCAAAACAAAAAACCCGGAACAGTGCTCCGGGTTTTTTTGTTGTCCCACTAGGGCTCGAACCTAGACTCTTCTGAACCAAAATCAGACGTGTTGCCAGTTACACCATGGGACAAAATACAGTGCGGGATGTGAAAGCGGAAAGCGATGTTTGGCTTCTGTCTCATTCCACACGCGCTATACTACGTGTTTAGCGGGGGCAAAGATACATATATTTTTTATTTGTCCAATTCTATTCACAAAAACTTGTAGTAAAAAATTGTCTAAGAGCCTTGGGATTTAGTGTTTTTTAAGAGGTCGGCTCCGAATATATTTCTAAATTCGCAACGCTTAAAACAAACGTATGGATTACAAAAGACTGAACACCATTGTAGGCTGGATGGTATTTTTATTTGCCACAAGTGTTTACATGATGACCCTTGAACCGACAACCAGTTTGTGGGATTGCGGGGAGTACATTACAACCGCCTATAAGTTAGAAGTTGGTCACCCGCCGGGAGCACCGCTCTTTATGATGCTGGGAAGACTTTTTTCCGTTTTTGCTTCTCCTGAAAATGCCGCGTACATGGTGAACGCCATGTCTGCACTCAGCAGTTCATTCACCATACTTTTCCTTTTCTGGACAATTACTATGATTGGAAAAAGAATCGTTCTTTCCCCTTCATCCGTTTTTGGATCAGAAGATAATTCTTCAAAAAAATCAGTTGGCCGTGATTTAACGTCAGGCGAACAATGGGCAATTATCGGAAGTGCACTAATTGGTTCTGTTGCCTATACATTTTCAGACTCTTTCTGGTTTTCTGCTGTTGAAGGCGAGGTTTACGCAATGTCTTCATTCTTTACCGCAATTGTTATCTGGGCAATTTTCAAATGGGATCATGAAGTACAAAATCAGGAATGGTATCCTGACAATGCAGAAATTCAATCAAAAAACGCAAACCGCTGGCTGATTTTAATTTTCTTCATGGTAGGTCTTTCAATTGGTGTCCACTTGCTGAACCTCTTGTGTATTCCTGCAATTGCTTATGTTATCTATTTCAGAAAATTCAAAGAAACTACACCACTTGGGTTTATTGTGACGGGAGTAATTGGCGTTTTCACACTTGGAATTGTACAGTCCGTGCTTATTCCAAAAACAGTACAAATTGCAGGTTTCTTTGAGCGTTTCTTTGTAAACAGTTTAGGTATGCCATTCAATGCGGGAACTGTTTTCTTCTTCCTGTTCATGACTGCAGTAATTGTTTTCCTTTTGATTTATTCAAAGAAAAAAAGCTGGCCAATTTTGAATACTTCTACCTGGGCGTTGTCCATGATTTTTATAGGATACTCCTGCTTTGCCATGATCGTTATCCGTTCAAATGCAAATACGCCACTGGATGAAAACGACCCTGAAAACCTGGTAAGTTTAGAGTCTTATCTGAAACGTGAACAATACGGTGACTGGCCAATTTTATACGGACCATACTTTACTGCTGATTATGCAGACAGAGAAGACTGGGATGACAGAAGTGATGTGTATCAGAGATTGTTTGTTGTTGTTTCAAAAACAGGAAAAGACATCAAAGGATTCAAACATAAAGCAGATGCTGATTCACTTGTAAAAACTACAGGTGGAAGCATAGAAGAAAAATACATGCTGACCTTTGAAGGTGAACACGGAAAACCTGCTTATGATCCGGAACATTGTACATTCTTCCCGAGAATGTACAGCAAAGAACCTCATCACATCAACGGTTACAAAAGCTGGTCAGGTCATGTTGGAAGTTCAAAACCAACCATGGGTGATAACCTTGCTTACTTTGGAGGATATCAGATCGACTGGATGTACTGGAGATATTTTATGTGGAATTTTTCCGGACGTCAGTGGGATGAACAAGGACATGGCGGATCACGTGACGGAAACTGGATTTCAGGTCTGAATTTTATTGATAAACATCATATTGGGACACAGTATGCTGAAAATCCTCAGAAAGCATATATAGTAAGAGCTGAAGACGGAAGAAAACTGAAAAAATTTACCACAGAACCGGAGGCAAAAACTTACTCAGAAACGATAAAAGGTTCAACCGTTGAAGAATGGGATGGTCAAATAACTCCGTCTTTCATTGCTGAAAATGCTGCTCACAATAAATTCTACATGTTACCATTGATTCTTGGCCTATTGGGATTCATTTTTACACTGATGAAAGCATCCAAAGAATGGTGGATTGTAATGTTGCTTTTCCTTTTAACCGGATTTGCAATTATCATTTATCTGAATCAAAAACCAAGCGAACCTCGTGAGCGTGATTATGCATACGCGGCCTCTTTCTACGCGTTTGCCATGTTTATCGGATTAGGTGTTCTTGCTTTATATCAGACATACAAATCCATGCAGTGGAAAGAACTTGCAATAACAGTTGCTCCGCTGTTTGGTTTAAGCATTGTATTTGCTCTTGCAGATACTACATTATCATTGAGTATGCTTTACATCACAACCATTATTACACTTGTGATGGCGCTGATGATAGGGTTAAGAAATGTCATGAGCAGTGAAAGAAACGGAGCAATTATTTCTACTGCACTGGCTTTGCCAATTCCAATTCTGATGGGTGTTGGAGGCTGGGATGATCACGACCGGAGTGATCGTTATACCGCAAGAGATCTTGCTTACAATTATCTATTCAGCTGTGATGATAATGCAATCATCTTTACAAACGGTGATAACGACACATTCCCTTTGTGGTATTTACAAGAAGTGGAAGAGCAAAAAACAAGCGTACGTGTTTGTAACCTGAGTCTCTTGAATACGGACTGGTACATTGAACAAATGACCCGTCAGGCGTATGAGTCAAAACCCCTTCCAATCAAGTTCACAGAAGAGCAGTACCGTCAAAACGCGTTGCGTGATTATATGTATGTATTCAGCACCAATGATCTGACAATGCGCGGATCAGAACTGGAAGCAAAATGGAAAGATATTGTCAACAAAAAAATCGAATTCAATCCACAACTTTTCAAACCGGCGTTTGCAGCTGCATGTGATTCATTACACGCTGTTTTAGCAATAACAGATTTTGCAAAAATGGAACCTGAACTGTATGCAAAACTTCCGGGCTTTGATACGTCCGGAACTTATTTTGAATTCAGAAATCTGGTATTTAACCTGACATCCGAACAGGCAAAAGATAAATACTTCAGTAAATTTTCTACTGATCCAAACATGAATGAGCAGATGTCACAAATGATTCGCGGATCCATTCAAAACACACTTGTTCAGCTGAATGATGCGTTTGATTATCTGCCTGCTGATTATGTGATGGAGTGGTTGAGAAATGATGAAAACTGTGAAATTGACAATCAGGGACAGCCAACCGTTTTCATAATGCCTACACGCGGTTTAACAATACCGGTAAACCGTGAAAATGTCATTGCAAACAACATGGTTTCTGAAGCTGATCAGTCAAGAATTCAGGATGAAATCCGCTGGAAAGTTCCGGGCTCAAGTATTTATAAAGCTGATTTGATGATTCTGGATATTGTTGCTCACTTCAACTGGGAGCGTGCTATTTATTTTGCAAGCTCTGCTGAAAAATCAACTTACCTTGGACTGGATAAATATTTCTATTCTGAAGGTTTGGTTTACAAACTGGTTCCGTTTGAAGTAAATCAAAACAGAAATCCAAATTCATTGGGTGAAATCAATAAAGCCAAATTGTATGAAAACCTGATGACTGTTTTCAAATGGGGTAACATGGAAACACCGGGTGTACTGGTTGATTACTACACACGCCGTTTGACGAACAACTACAGAGTACAATTCTCAGTTTTGGCAGATGCATATCTGGAAGAACATGATTTGCACAATCAGATTGTTTCTATGTTTAATCAGGTATTAAGCACGCCGGGTGATACTAATCAGGTGTTCAAAACGCCTATTGGTGATTTCAAGCGTTCACAAATGCCTGAGCAAATTAAAAAATCAGAAATTATTATTGCTGACTGCAAAGTGAAAATTGCTGAGGTACTTGACCGTTCTATGGAAGTGATGCCGGAATACAACGTGCCTTTTGACCGTGTTTTTCCCATCATACGTTTCAACGTATTACGGTGCGGGCCATGAAGCAAAAGCAGAACAACTTACCATACGCGTAATGGATCTGCTGGAAGAAGAACTGGATTATTACATGGGTGTTGAGCCAGAATTTACAGCTACCATGATTGATGACTGGTTCTCTGCTTACAGAGGCGTATTCTCCTTGTATCAGGCAGTAAATCTTTACGGCACCAATGAACTGTTTAAAGAAGAAATCAGCAACAAATTTTTCTCAATTACAGAGCGTACACAAAATGCCATGGACAAAGTTCAGCGTGTAAGTCCGTCAGCGTTCCAGCAAATTGAGCAAACCTTTGTTGGATTTTTTCAGCGTATAATGGGCGCATAATATAACCATGCGTTTTTACAGATATCCCAAATGGTTGCGGACACTTTACCCCGGCGCCATTTGGGATTTTTTTTCTGACAAAAACAAATCCATTTATCTCACGTTTGATGATGGTCCAACAGAAAATGTCACGCCCGCTGTTTTAGAAATTCTGGATCAATTCAACGCCAAAGCCACATTTTTCTGTCTGGGAAAAAACGTTGAAAATCATGCTGGTATTTTTGCGCAAATAAAAGCCAGAGGACACCGCATTGGCAATCACGGCATGCATCACCTCAACGGCTATTTAAGCAATAACGAGGATTATCTGAACGATGCAAAACAGGGCTTTGAAAAAACACAAAGCAAACTTTTCAGACCTGCATACGGAAGATTAAAACGATCACAATTCAGACTACTAAAAAAAGAAGGATATCAAATTATACTTTGGTCTGTTTTGAGTTATGATTTCGATAAAACCATCACGCCAGAAAAAATAATTCAGGTGCTGGAAAAAAATGTGAAACCCGGTTCAATCATTGTTTTTCATGATTCTGTAAAAGCATGGCCACAGTTGCAAGTTGTTTTGCCGGAGATTTTAGAACGATGGAAGCAAAATGGATTTTCTTTTAATGCCATACATTAGTAAGAAAGATTACTCTAAATCACATGTAGTACCGTCAGAAATTGTTCCCTGTTCATAAGACTTGCATGTTGCATTTGCCGTCTCAAGATTTTCACTTCTGTATTTATATCTCTCAACCCCATTTAACCCTTCATAACCTGTGCATCTGCAAATATATTTTTTGTCACAGGAAAAGAGAAATTGAGCCATTAAAATAACCGTAATGCTTGCCAAAGTCTTTCTCATAATTTCATTAATTGGACACTTTCACACCGTAACATCCGCTGAATTTATATGCAAATGGATTCCAATAATAACATCTGTCAGCGCTTATTGTATCGCCATAAACTTTAGTCAAACTGGAACAATCTCCATTGGTATAGACATGTTCTCCGTCTGCCAATGAATCCTCATGAATTTTAACACCCAAAACAACTATATACTTGCCTTCCCGTTCAATGGTAAATTCACTAAAAACAGTATCTGAAATATAAAAGGAAGGAGATGCTGACTGATACTGAACACTATAAACATAACCATCATAAGTCCCAGCCATCTTCCTTGCCGAGTTTTTTTGACAAGAAATAAAGGAGATTGCAATCAACCCAAAAACAAAGAATTTTTTATTAAGACTAACGCTCATCTTTTTGTAATGACGTTCTACTAGTTGGTTTGGTTTGTTACGTGCAATTCAAAGAAGAAAAGGTAACCACAAAAAAATCCCGCTGCAAAATTTGCAACGGGGTTTTCATTAGAAATTATTTTCATTTTATCAATAGAATAAACTAGAAAAATATTGAGCAGGACTTTCGAATCACTGTCTACTAAGAAGAAATTTACCACGAACCTCAACCGGATAATAGATCGTACCATCAAAGTGAAGGGCTTTGTAATTAATGTTGCCTTGGATTAACCGCTTATAGTTCTTTTTTTGGATTAGACCATCAAGCTCATACCCTAAAAGACTAGTAGTGTTTGGCACTGTATCTTCAAACACCCATATCCCCTGAACTTTATTGTCATTGCTGATCATGAGGTAATTGTCGTTTCCAAGATAATCAAATTCAAGCAGGTTATCTGTATAGTTAGTCATTTCAAGTTCTTTCGGAGGAATATTTGGACTTTCGAATTCAATATTTTGGAATAAATATTTAGATGAGTCCACAGTTAATAAATAATTACCGGTTTCAAGTTTGGCCTTCTCGCAACTTACCGCACCCAATATATGAAGAGCTGTAAAAATTAAGACGGTGAAATTAATAAAATGGCGCGCGTTTAGCATTATAGCGGTGCAATAATAAATGTTCCCATAGCTTGTAAAAGCGTATCACATGGAAACGTATAAATTCCATCCGTACAGAGATGTTCATGTACGGCATCAAAAGTAATTTCACCATTGATATAACTAACGGTTTTACTTCTTACTAAAATACCATTAATCTCATACCCTAAAAGTGTTCCAGAAACGATATTACCCAATACTTTTAATGCGTATTTGTCTTCATTAATCTGACCCCAATTATTCATTTCGCGTCTAAAAAAAATCAAAGAGCTATCACTAATGTCGATAAGTGTGATTGTGTCTGGGGGGATTAAAACCGGGAACTTTTCTCCTTCGAAGAAATAGGATGCACTTGCTGAGAAAATATATCCTCCTTTTCTGAGATCACTTTCCTTGTGGCAGGAAATAAGAATCAAAGCAGTAATTGTTGTGTAAAATATATTTCTCATTTGAATAACAGCAATATACGAATTTTTCGAATCGATATCGACAACTTAAATATGCCGATTAAGTTCTAAGTTACGTAAAGGAGTTCCATCTCCATATCACTTAAAAATGGTAACGATATAAAACAACAAATGATCAAAAAAAATCCGCCGCAAAATTTACAACGGGGTTTTCATTAGAAATTTATTTAGAATAGAAAATGAAACGGCCAAAGTTAGCTTTGACTGATCACAAAAGTTCCGTAAACAATTGCTAATCCACATATAGAACTAGAAGCCGAATAAACACCCGTAATTTTGTACATGCCTTTTTCTTTGCTCAATACACCATTCAAATAGGGCTGCATACCATACGTTGTTGAATCAATATAGAACTCACCTTCTACGCTGTCTTTGTCTATTGTGAGTACACTTCCATTGTCAAATGTCAATTGACTTTTATCAGCAGAAACAAGTTGAACAGGAATGTAAAGTTCGTTACAATCACCTGTAAAACTGGCACCATAAAAATTAGCAACATAATTTCCTTCAGGCGGAATTTTTTTACACTGTACTGAAACAAATGTCAGCGCAACAAAAAACAAAACAGATAAAAACCGTTGGTACATATAAAATTGCTAATTGATGTATTCAAGTATAAACTCCTCGCTGATTACAAATTCAAATTCTGATTCACCTTCTTCTTTTTCATAAATATCTGTATGTAAAGAAAGTCCGCTCCCTTGTCCATTCATAAGTTCACCATAACCTGATATCTTCCATCGAATAAACCCGCCGTTTGTTTCACAAAACCAGCAGTCACCGGATGAAAAATAAACTACCCAGGTTTGTTCAGGAATCAGAAGTTTATCTTTGGTTGCAACAGCATTCAGGTTAACATAGGCGTCGTGGGTGCCAAGTGGCATGCGCTCTATCAAAAGTTCATTGTCTCCTTTAGCTATAATCTTGATGTCATCATACAAGCCCGGTTGGTACATGATCACGCAATCTCCAACGTAAGGATCAGAATAATTTTTGTACTTGGAACAACCTGTTGTATAAACGATGCAGAGTCCACAGAAAATAACAAGCAGAAGTTTTTGGTATATGTTCAACATAGTTTGAGGTTTAGAAATCTATAAAGCAGAGCCACGTTTAATCCAAGACCAATTATCCTTTAAGAGCTATCATTGTTCTGAAGACGTTCAATGCTCCAGTTTGGTTTGTTTCGAAGATAGTCGTGCTCAATATAGAATAAAAAAATCCCGCCGCAATATTTGCAACGGGATTCCTCCATGAAAAAATCTACTACTGCTGTTGTTGAGTCTTTTTGGCTTACGTTATGCTATTGAAAAATTTACGACGACTCTCATGCAGAAATAGCAGCTCTTAGTGTGCATCATTAAAAGTGAAATGATGCTCCAAATGTCAGCGGATATGCAGTTTCTGATTTACCTGTTTCATACAGTGACAACACATTGTAATTGGCAAACAAACCAAAGTCTTTGTATCCCATTCTTACCGTTGCGCACAACTGAAACGGATTGATGTTGTAGCGGCCTTCTTCTTTATGATCATTTTTACCGCCATAAACATCATATACATACTTCACTTTTGATCCCATTCGGATACCGCCAATTGCACCAAATGCAATGTGAAAGTTGTTTTCTTCTGATTTTGAGGTATTGATTTGAAATAACAATGGCACATTAAAATAATTCACGCGCAATTGATTTTTAGCAAATCCCGTTACCAGAGATGAATCAACCATTCCCCAGGTAGAATCAGCGTTAGAAGCAAGGCGCAGATGATCATCTTTGAAGCCATAACGGCTGTTGGTAAAACCAATTCCGGTAACAATTCCAAAATAATCTTTGACAATTCTGATCTTCTGCTCCATAAAATTAAAGCTGTAGGAAAATGATTGCGCAGGATCAACCTGAAGATGCTTTGAATTGAATGACGGTTCAAAATTTCCGTTCATCAGCATGTTCACGCCAATATCAAATCCTGACCAGTAGGTCATGTCACCGGAAAATCTTTTTCCATCATATTCTTCTCCATCTTCTACCGGAATAGTGTCATTATCAACAATGATGAATTCCATTTCACCTACTTTAAAACGGGTGGTGTCACCGTTGTTTTGTCCGAATAAAAATGCTCCGGTTAAAAGTGTAAGAGCGGTTATAATCTTTTTCATAATTTTTTTGTTTTTGCAGGATTCATCAAACTTCACAGGCCTTTTGAATATGTTGAATTCCCTTTGTTATTAGTATGACGGGTGAGTGTTTTTATAGTTACAGGTAAAAAATATTTTTTTAGAAAAATTTTTGGAGGCGGAATTTTACTCTGATTTTTTTCGTTCAAATTCAAAGTTTCCGATTTTGAAACCGTACGCAACATACTCATTGGTTGCGGTATTTTTTTCACGGGTAAATTCTACTTCCCGATTGGTGAAATTACTTGCGGCATCCGTTACAATTTTGTAAGGCTCTTCTGTGACAAGTGTTGGCCGGGCACCGGAATTAAACGGTCTCATCACCACATCATTGTCATCCTGAACAGGAATGATGTTTTTGTTTTCTTCTTTATTTTGCTCTACAATTTTATCTGAC
The DNA here is from genome assembly GCA_016719925.1 of Crocinitomicaceae bacterium. Lineage (GTDB taxonomy): Bacteria > Bacteroidota > Bacteroidia > Flavobacteriales_D > Crocinitomicaceae > JADJGJ01. The sequence continues at coordinate 584,823 of JADJYC010000002.1, forward strand.
TCATCCGGTGTTTTTTCATTCACTGAACTGCTGTCTTTTTGCTCAGGTAAATTATCTGGCCTCTCAACAATCAAATTATTTCCTGGAATTTCCTGAACAGCATTATTCTGCTGATTATTTTTTTGTTCAGATGAATAATTTCTGATAACAGAATCTACATTTTCATTTGCAAGATTTGGAACATTATTTTGAATTTCATCCGACTGAACTTTGTTTAAGTACGACGCAAAGAAAATCTGCTGCTGATTTGCGGTAACAGCCATACCACTTTCTTGCTCTGACCGGTTCAAATAAACACCAATCAACAACAGACCAACCGCAGCCGCCCGTACATAAAACGGAATTACAATTCCTGCAGCAACTTTCAGTTTTCTTTTGTCAGCATAAACCAGAGTCAAATCTGGTTTTAAAACGGTTGCCTGATAGGTAGAAAAGTTTTTGCAGCTGATGTTTCTCAATAAAATCATCCAGTTCTTTCTGTTTAGAAGCATTCAGGTTTTTTTCAACTGACTCAATCATCCACACCTCTGCATTATTCAAAGAAATGATTGATTCATCTTCTGCTTTCAATTTATTCTTATCAGCAAAAATCAATGAAGATGGATCTAATGTCAGATCATTCAGTTCCAAATCCAACTCATTTTTTAACGCAGGATTTTCCTCCAGAAAAGCAAACAAATCTGCCTTCTCCTCAGCGCTCAGATTTCCTTCCAGATAATCCAGGAAATAAGCTTCGTAATTATGTTTGTTTATTTTTTCCATTTTTATTTTTCCTAACCTTTCGGCCTTCGAGAGCCTCAGGCCTCTGGTGTTTGCATTTATTTTTTAATCCTTCTCATTAAGCTGAGGTAGTTTCGGCCTTCGGGGGCCTCAGGCCTCTGTGTTACCTTATTATCATTTCTTTCAGTTCAACAGACAAAGGTTCTCGAGTAGGCTGAGGTACTCGAAGCCTACTCCAACACCGCTTCCACACTCACCAATATCTGTTTCAGTTTTGTTCTTGCCCTGAAAATATAAACCTTCACCTGACTCTCTGTTAAATCAGTAATCTCCCCTATTTCAGCGTAATCATATCCTTCATAATCTCTCAGCAGAATAACAGTACGCTGAATTTCCGGCAATTGATCAAGTGCTTCATGAAGGATTTTTTGCAGGTCAGTATTTTTATGCGGTGAACTTGATTCTATTTTATCAATGGCTTCAACAGTGGTTTGATTTTTCTCCTTGCGCACAACATCGATTAATGTATGGTGTGCGGTAGTGAATAAATAAGATCTCACTTTTGATGCATCAATGTCATCACGTTTAACCCAGACTTTTGCAAACATCTCTTGCACAATATCTTTTGCCACATCTTCATTTCTGATGTGTTTCAATACAAACCGGTAAATATTATCGGCGTATTGATCAACTGCGTTATTGTATTCTCTGGCGGTCATTTAGTGGTGGGACGCACCGGTAACCTAAAAAGTTACAGCCCCTTTTATTTTATTACAAATTTAATAGGAACAATAAAGGTGCCGTTATAGGCTTCACTTCCTGATATCAACTGGTCCACCGGCATTTTTTGAACGGTTGCAAGCGCCGTTGCGTCCAGATTAGCTGAAACACCTTGAGCTATTTCACATGATTCAAGTAATCCGTTTTCAGAAATAGTGAATGCAACATATACGGTTCCCTCTTCTTTGTTTTCAGCTGCGCTGGTCGGGTAATAAATATTTTCTGAAATCCATCCGCGCATTTTTTGCGATGCATTTTCAGGTTTGATTCCGTGATTGTTTTCCGTTGCTGATGCATTTGAACCCAATACAATTCCAAGTCCAAGTACCAGCCCCTTCAGTTTTTTAAAAATAAAATTTTTCATATCAATAATTGGTTATTTGATAGTGTGACGGACGGCAGAATTGATTTGTTACAGCAAGACAAAAAATTCCAGAATTACTTGATTCTGCCGGCAAGAAATAAAAAAACAAAAAGAAAGGTCAATGTGATATCACCACTTTGTAAACGGCACAAACCGCGGCACTTTTTTCTGATATTCTTTATAATCAGAATATTTTTCAGCAGAAATTTTTTCGCTGAAATCAGAGCTGCCTTTAAATAAAAGAACCAATAAAATACTACCGGCAATGGTCCAGTTAATCCAGAAACCGGTTGCAGAAATACTAAAACAATAAATGAGAATCCATACTAATTGCTCAGCAGCGTAATTTGGGTGACGCATATACACCCAGAGCCCGGTATGCGTAAATCCTTTTTTATAAATGCCTTCAAGCGGCAATCCGGCTTTCTTTAAACGGTATTTTTCTTTTTGATAATTCCATTGTTGCTGATCGGCAATAAATTCAAAAATCACTACTACAACTATTGCAGCGGCAAGAAAATAATCTGCCACACCAAGAGCTTTTCCGTCAACCATTTTTATCATTGGCAAAGTAATGAGCAACACCAATCCCATCTGATAAAAAGAAATAAAAAAGAGATTGAACAAAACCCATTTCCATTTTGCGCTGAATTCAGGTTTGGCTCTCAAAATAGCCCAGCGATAATCTTCTTCACCTGTCCAGAATTTCCAGGAATATCCGCCTCTGCGCGCAAAATTAAATGTCAGTCTGATTGCCCAGAAAGTTATGAGTGAAGCAACCAGTACCAAACGTGCATCCATGCTTGCGTGATACGCCGTCATCCAGGCATAAATTGCGGGCATTATACTCCAAAGTTTGTCAACCTGACTGTAATTGTCTGAAAGCGTACTTACAATAAAACACAAGGCAGCAAAAAGCAAATACACCCAAATTACCGGCATCATTATTTCAATCTGCCGGTCACTCATTGGCACATCATAAATATATGCGCAAACCGGAACAACAATTAAAGTAAAAACAAGAAATAAAACGGTTTTCCACATACACCAGGTGTTTTTTCAATAACAAGGCAGCAAAGATAAAGTTTATAAAAAGTAATTTGAAAATCACATTTCAGCATTTCATCTGGATTTTTCAGGTGCTGTTGGTCCTTGCAAAATGGCGGAAAGTAACAAAGCAATTATTCTTTCCGGCCTATTTAATTTTCTGTTGTCATTAACATCACGAAAATTAGTTTTTTTATTTCTCAAAGAATCCGTTTCAAAAAATCAGGATACAAAAAACAGAATATTAACACCAACTATTTACTACTTTTCACGTCTTAACTTTAACCTACCCCCTAAAACTCATTTTTTATGAAAAAACTTTTACTTGTTTGTTTATCATTCACATCAGTTGCGCTATTTGCACAAACAACGCATTTCATTACTGCTTCAGGCATGTCATTTACACCAAACACCTTAACAATTGAAGCAGGTGATTCTGTTGTTTTTACTAATACCAGCGGCACTCACAATGTAAACGGTACACAAACAACATTTCCTTCAAACCCGGTTTCTTTCGGAAATTCTATTGGTACCGGATGGACGTATGGATTTAAATTTACCGTGGCAGGTGACTACTCGTATAAATGCGATGTTCACGCAACTATGACCGGCACAATTGCTGTTGTTAATTCAAGCGGAACAGAAGAAAATAATGCTGTCACTTTTTCTGTTTACCCAAACCCGGCTACAGATTTTCTTCATGTTATTTTGAATAACGTTCACCCGAACAATCAAATTAGCGTTGTTTTATTTGACATGTCCGGTAAGGAAGTTCTTCGCTCCGCCGATTTACAAGATCAGCACATTCAGTTGTCTCTGGAAAATCTGAATAGCGGCATTTATTTTTGTTCTGTTTTCTCAAACGGAGAAAATGTGTCAACTGAAAAAATAGCTGTAAAATAGTTCTCCCTGATTTAATTCATCAGAATAGAAACCGTGCCATTTTTGTTTATTCATTTGGTGGGCTGAAGTGATAAAAAAAACAGGATGGAAACTGTTTTGATATTACCTTTGTATCATGTTGTCAATCGATCCAAAATCAATTCCGGTTCCTCAGTTTCATGCCTATTTACTTGGGGCAATTGGACCAAGACCTATTGCGTTTGCAAGTACTGTAGATGAAAACGGAAATCCGAATCTGGCGCCTTTCAGTTTTTTTAATGTGTTCAGTGCAAATCCTCCGGTGTTGATTTTTTCTCCCGCCAGAGCGGGACGTACCAACACAACCAAAGACACATATAACAATGTGAAGAAAGTTCCGGAAGTGGTTATCAATGTGGTGAATTATGAAATTGTTCATCAGATGTCACTGGCAAGTTCACCTTATCCTGCCGGTACAGATGAGTTTATTAAAGCGGGTTTTACAAAAATTGCATCTGAAACCATCAAACCATTCAGAGTAGCTGAATCACCGGTACAGTTTGAATGCAAAGTAAATCAAGTCATAGAGCTGGGAACAGAAGGAGGCGCCGGGAACCTCATCATCTGTGAAGTTACACGTTTACACATCCATGAAAATGTGCTCGACGAACAAGGCAAAATTGACCAGCACAAAATAGATCTTGTTTCACGCATGGGTGGAAACTGGTATTGCCGGGCAGATAAAAATTCCATGTTTGAAATTGAAAAACCGATTACTACCTGCGGAATTGGATGGGATGAGCTTCCGGCGGATATTCTGAATTCAAAAATTCTGACAAAAAATAACCTTGGACAATTGGCCGGAATTGAAAAGTTACCAACAGAAACGGACGTTAACGAATATAAATTGATGGAATTAAGTGAAATTTTCGTTTCTTTGGAGAACAACCAGAGTGAGTTGGAAATTCAATTACACAAACGTGCAAAAGAATTGCTGAAAGTAAATAAGCTGACAGAGGCATGGTTGACACTGCTGGCTTTTAACAATTAATATTTTAAACAAACCAAATATGTACACTTTAAAAGGAGAATTGAAAGTAATCAGCCCGGTTCAGCAGGTGTCTGATTCATTTAAAAAGAGAGAATTTGTGGTGGTGGATGCCTCCGGACAATATGCTCAGACAATCCAGCTTCAGGCCGTTCAGGACCGTGTTGAACTGCTTGATAAATTCAAAGTTGGTGATCAGGTTGAAGTAACTTTCTTTTTAAGAGGAAGAGAATGGACAAACCCGAAAGATGGTCAGGTGCGTTATTTCAACTCATTAGATGCATGGAAAGTTGAACCACTTGGAAACAGTTCTGAAAATGTAAAGACAGTAAATAACGCTGAGACATTTGTTGCTGAAGGAGATGATGATCTTCCTTTTTAAGCAGCTATAGAAATTTATGAAAAGACTGTTCTTCGGAGCAGTCTTTTTTGTTTACATAAACTTCAGCTGGTAATGAACACCGTTTGATGATTTTACGTCAATTTTAGCATCAAGCTGATCACTCAGCATAACAATAAGCTGAGTACCGAGTTGTTTTGATTTTTTAAACTGAAATTCTTCCGGAAAACCAATTCCGTTATCGCTTACCTGAATTATATACCAGCCGTCTTCCTGCACCCTTGCATCAATTCTTATTACACCGCCATTTTCATCAAACGCGTGCAGCAATGAATTACTGATCATTTCATTCAGCATCAGCCCAAGCGGAATCATGGCATCAATTTCAAAAAATATTTCTTCATCAATATTCAGTTCCAGTTTTATTTTTTCAGAGGAAGTAGAATGCGTCATAAAAAGTCCGGACGCAAGAAAATCAACATACGTTTTGAAATTGGTGAACACAAAATTATCTGTATTATACAGCATTTCGTGCACCAGTGCCATGGCCGCAATGCGAGACTGACTGGCTTTTACAAGTTTGATAAATTGTTCGTTTTCCTCCTGCTCAGCCTGCAATTTCAGCAGGCTGATAATGATCTGCATATTATTTTTTAAGCGGTGATGTAACTCCTTAATCAGTGTTTCTTTTTCTTTTAACGAGAAAACATTTTCACGCAATTCTTCTCCCAGCATATTTACACCGGTTGCAATAGCTTCAATGGAATCATTCTTATCCGTCATTGGAATGCGTGAATTAAAATCAAGTCTTGCCAAAGACATGAGTGTATTCAGAATTGATTCTATGCGCTTATCCTCGCTCATTAAATTCGTTCATGATTTGTTTGCACCATAACTTTGCCTTTTCCTGATCTGAAAAAGTTTAACCGGCACTCTCGGCTTATTCAGTTGTATAAAAAAATTGCCAATGAAAGAACTCACCGGTGAACCAATAATAAATGCAAATCCAATAACTCTTGATTCCCGGCCGCGCATCGAAAAAAATTCACGCGCCTCCCGGGAAATCGATTTTATTTTTCTTGCGTCAACAATCAGAGTGAATTTTTCAGGACCAACTAACTGATTGATAATTTTTGAATTTTCCTGAGCATCTGACAAAACTATTTCAGCATCCTGCTTTACAACTGTACGCGCAATTCCATCTTCGCCCATCCAGGTATTATAGCATTTTGTTTCAAAATAAAAATTTGGAGTTGGCTGCATAACATATCAGCGATAAGTAAATTCCCTCACCACTTTAACCACTGCGCCATTACTAGGCACCTCATATCTTACAACCCAGTTTCCCCTTTCGTCATATTCGTATGTATAGGTCGTGCTGTTTTTATTAGAGCCATATGTTCTGTTTATTTTTAATACGCCACCATTGGAATTATAGGTATAACTCGACGTCATTTTCAATTTATTCGCTTCATCATACTCCTTCTTGGTTATAAGCTGATTATTCAAATTATACGAATAGGCTGTTTTAGAACTTAAAACTCCGTCCGCTGTCTGTAAGGTTTCTGAAGTCATGTTTCCCAGCGTGTCATATGTAAAGAGTGTTGTCCAGATATGCTCTCCGGACGAATTTATATCGTGCCTTTCAGTAATCAAACTATCTTCATTCCAAAGTATTTCTTTGTACCCGTCAATTTCTTGTCCTCATACTTTTTGATAGTTATACTGTTTTCATTTTCATCATAAACAAAGTTTTCCCATGCATTGGCTACAGTTGCCTTATTCGGAAACTCAGAATACTTTTTCGGTCTTCCTTCCAGATCATATTCAACTGTTGATTTTCTTATGCTTACAGGTTCCAGAGTATAAAAACGTTCTCTCTTCACAAGCCTTGCAGAATCATCAAATGTAAAATAGTTGTATTCGTGTGAACGGTAATTCAGTTCATTCAGGGATGTCCCCTGAATTGCAACAGCATTATACTCTGTTTGTTTATAACCGCTGACATCCGGTGTAATTTTCGAATCAACCTGGTAATTCAAAAACAAGTCGATCCTCTGACTTAATAAAAGCGTTGGCAGAAAAATAAGCGTCAATGAAATTGTTTTGGACATACAATTATTTTTTGTGAAAATATAAAATTCCGGCACATCTTTTAAATAAACTTCACTTCAGACTATTCCACGAATTCTTCTATATTTGCTTAACGATCATTAATTTGCACTCCTGCAATTGCCCCTGCCAAAATGAAAATCAATGCAAAACTTACCATCGCGTTTTTTCTGATAGCATTTTCATCTATCACCATTATTGGTTTTTTGTCTTATTTCAAAGGGAAAAAATCTCTTGAAGAAGAATCCTTTAACCGTCTCACCGCAGTGCGTGAAATGAAATCAACGCAAATTGAAGATTACTTTTCACAAATAGCGAATCAGATTGTTACTTTTCTGAAGATCACACCATCATTGAAGCCATGAAAAGTTTCAAAACCGGATTCGATACGCTGGTGAGTGAAATGAATTATGATGAAAGCCAGATTCAAAGTATGGATTTCAGACTGACTAAATATTATGAGTCAGAGTTTATTCCAAGGCTGAAAAGAAATCTGGATTCAGATCCGGAATCGTCAAAATATATTCCGCAAAACCTGAATGAAAAAATATTGCAGGATTTATACATCGCATCCAATGAAAATGAAGTAGGTAACAAACATTACCTGCACCACGCCAACGACAGCAGTACTTACACTCAGGCACATAAAATCTATCACCCGCTTATCAGAAGTTATCTTGAAAAATTTGAATACTACGATATTTTTCTGGTAGATGATGAAACAGGACATATTGTTTATTCTGTTTTTAAAGAAGTGGATTTTGGAACTTCATTAATTGACGGTCCATATGCCAACACCAATTTAGCTGCAGCCTTCAAACTTTCAAGAGAAGCAGACAACAAAGATTTTGTCAAGCTGGTGGATTTTAAATCATATCATCCTTCTTATAATGCTCCGGCAGCATTTATTTCATCACCGATTTTTGATGATAATGGTGAAAAACTTGGGGTTTTAATTTTCCAGATGCCAATAAACCGCATCAACGAAATAATGACAAACCGGCATGAATGGGCAAATGTTGGGCTGGGTGAAAGCGGTGAAACATATATTGTGGCGGCAGATTTTACACTGAGAAATCAGTCTCGTTTTTTTATTGAAGACAAGGAGAATTATTTCAAGATGATTGAAGAAATTGGCACACCGGAATCTACCATCACTAAAATAAAAAACTTTGAAAGCACCATTGGATTGCAGGAAGTAAAGACGGAAGGAACAATTGCCGCATTGGAAGGCAAAACAGACGCTCGAATTTTTAATGACTATCGCGGAGTACCGGTTTTGTCTTCTTATAAACCCTTGCAGATTCAGGATATGCACTGGGTAATCATGAGTGAAATTGATCGTGATGAGGCCTTTGAACATGTTTATGATCTTCGTAAAAACATGATAATCGTTTTTGTTGGTTTATTCATCACAATAGTTTTTGCATCAATAATTATTTCCAAAAAAATTACAAAACCAATCAAACAACTTACTTCAAAAGCACAAGAACTTGCAGGTGGTAATCTGGATGTACACATTGATATTTATGGTAAAGATGAAATAGGAAGTCTTTCACAAAGCTTCAGTGACATGCAGCACTCCATTAAAAAAATGGTGGATGAACTGAATGACATCAATCACAATCTGGAACAAAAAGTAGCGGATCGCACTCAGGAAATTCAGCATCAGAAAGAAATGGTGGAAGAAAAAAACAGAGAGATTGTTGATTCGATTAATTATGCACTCCGCCTTCAATCTGCCATCATTCCTCCTGAATCCAAAATTCGCGAAAAATTCGACGACAGTTTTGTTCTATTCAAACCAAAGGACATTGTCAGTGGAGATTTTTACTGGATGGATTCCAAAGGCGGCAATGTCATTCTTGCTGTCGCAGACTGCACGGGACACGGTGTTCCAGGAGCAATGGTAAGTGTTGTAGGTGCTAATAGTTTGAACAGGTGTGTCAAGGAATTTGGTCTGAGAAAACCTTCATCCATTTTAGATAAGCTGAGAGAATTGATTATCGAAACTTTTGAAATGGCCAACCACGAAGTAAAAGACGGAATGGACATTTCACTCATTTCTATTGATCGCGAAAAAGGAAAAGTACAATGGGCAGGCGCTCATAATCCCTTATGGATTCTGAAACAGAACAGCAATGAAATTATAGAGGTGAAAGCCGACAAACAGCCGATTGGAAAATTTGAGTTTGCTAAACCATTCAACAATCACGAAATTGATATTGAACCGGGAGACTGCCTGTATATGTTCAGTGATGGTTTTGCTGATCAGTTTGGTGGTGACAAAGGGAAAAAATTAAAAGCATCCACCATGCGCGAAATTTTTATTTCTTGCCGCAACCTTCCGATGCAGGAACAAAAAATAAAAATTATCGATGCATTCGAAGCATGGAAAAATATGCTGGAGCAGGTGGATGATGTTTGTGTGATGGGAGTCCGACTGTAAGGAGGGCGAACCAGAACACATCAACATCATCCATCCCGACCGAAATGAAATGAAGCGTCGGGATCCGTTATAACAAAAGTAAAGTTTATGTTTGTGTGATGGGAGTCCGACTGTAAGGAGGGCGAACCAGAACACATCAACATCATCCATCCCGACCGAAATGAAATGAAGCGTCGGGATCCGTTATAACAAAAGTAAAGTTTATGTTTGTGTGATGGGAGTCCGACTGTAAGGAGGGCGAACCAGAACACATCAACATCATCCATCCCGACCGAAATGAAATGAAGCGTCGGGATCCGTTATAACAAAAGTAAAGTTTATGTTTGTGTGATGGGAGTCCGACTGTAAGGAGGGCGAACCAGAACACATCAACATCATCCATCCCGACCGAAATGAAATGAAGCGCCGGGATCCGCTATAACAAAAAAAGTTTGTGTTTGTGTGATGGGAGTCCGACTGTAAGTAGGACGAACCAGAACACATCAACATCCTTTGATTTTCAAACAGTTTTTTCAAAAAAAAGCTCCCCATTCAAATTCATTCATTCTATTTCTTGCATTTCCTTTAAAATTGTGAAGAATAATTCCCTATATTTACCTCTGTCTCTTCTTTCAGACAATATGAAATTAAACGATTTATTAATTTTTTCCGGTATCATTTCCTCAGTTGGATTTGCACAGCCGGCAAATGATGTTTGTGCAAATGCCGTCAGGCTGTGCCCAAATGAGACATTATCCGGAACAACTACTGATGCCACAACAGACGGCGCAACAGATTATAACTTTTGTTTTACACCGTCAAATACAGTATGGTATATGTTTACAACTGATTCAGATGGAGGAACTGTAACCATTGATTTATCCAACCTCAGCTTTAATCCGGATGTTACGATGGGGCAGCAAATTGAAACACATGCTGTCAGCAACTACCGCCTGCAACACTGCCGGTTATACTCCTGTTTCTGCTTGTGGTAACGGTGCAACCAATTTCAGCATCACCTCAGCCGTCGCACTGAACGCAAATACTACTTATTATTTTCGGATCAATGGAGTCAATACCGGAGCTGGAGTAACTCAGCCTGCCAGAATGATTTGATATTGCAATTTCCGGAAACGGCGTTCAGCAAACAATGCCGGCAGCTTCCATTTCTGCAACCAATACCACGCTTTGTCAGGGTGATGTCGAACTGGTAACGGCCACAATTTCTGGCGCTGCTGACACAGTCAATTTTAACTGGTACTTCAATAATACACTCCTCTCTTCTTCAACAACTGGAAATACTTACGACGCCGGTACATTGAGCGGAACCGGTTATCTGAAATTAATTTTTGAAACAGATTTTCTTTGTACAATTTCTGATACAACAGACAGCATATTTTTTGACGTTACTGCCATTGACGCTAATGCAGGTCCGGATAAATTTATGGCAGAAGGAGATCAGGTACAGTTAGAAGGATCAGGCAGCGGAACGCCTTCATGGACTCCGTCTTCAACACTCACAAGCGCATCCGATTTTACACCGTTTGCTACTCCGCCGTCAACAACAACTTATTTTCTGACCGTAACAAACGGAACATGCACAGCAACAGACACGAAATGTTTTTGTTGGTGAAATAATTACAGTGTACACCACTTTTACTCCTAACGGAGACAACATTAATGATAAGTGGGTAATCAGAAACAGCGGTGGCTTTCCCAACATGAAAATTGTTGTTTATGATCGCTCTGGCCAGGTAGTTTTCAAACAAACCGGGTATGAAATTGATGAAGACTGGTGGGATGGTACACTAAAAAATGATCATGCAAATCCATTACCGGCATCTACTTATTTTTATGTGATTGATCTGGTTGATGGTGATTATGATTTATTCAAAGGTTCTGTAACTATAATCCGATAGAAAATGAAAAAGAATTTCTTCACACTTGTTCTTGTTCTGGCCGGATTATCAATTCAGGCGCAGCAAACAGAACACTTTACACAATATGAATTTAACCAGTTTGCTTTTAATCCAGCAGTAGCAGGGACCAAATCCTGCATTGATATCAGAACCGGATATCGTTTTCAATGGGTAGGTATTGAAGGTGCTCCGCAAACCGGATTTATAAATGCACATGCACCCCTTAGGTTCAGCAAAAAAAACAGAAATGCTTTTGGGCCTAAACACGGTATCGGCGGACAAATTTCCAGAGATGCTTTTGGGCCTTTTTCATTCTTAAGGGCTGAGGTAGTTTATGCGCTGCATATTCCAATAAACAGAAACTGGACCATGTCTTTTGGAACTTCATTAGGAGTTAAACAAGCAAAGATTTAATAAATCTAGAATCTGACAACAGAATTGTATGATCCTGCTGTACCGAATTCAAGCCCATCATTTGTGTCTTTCCCTGATGGTAAAGCTGGATTATGGGTTGCTGATAAAAAAACATATGTCGGCCTTTCAATCCATAACTCTATAGCAGAAACCAGAAAGATGTGTTGAAAACAAGGTCAATGATTTTCAAAGACATTTTTATTTTCTTTTACCGCAGGAAGAAGTTTGTGATTAAAACAGTACAGACATAATTCTTCCGTTTTATTTCTTGATGAATGCAAAATAATTCGGTTGATTTTCATCTGAGCGCCGTTGTCGACATGGACAATAAGTTTGCCTTTGGACTAGGCTTAAGAAGAACGGATGCAATAACGGCACAGGTGCGTGTTAAGCTTTTTAATTTTGTTTCAGTAGGATATTCTTTTGACTTTGTGATCTCAAAACTTGCAGGGAATATGTGGTATTCACATGAAATAACGGGAGGATTTAATTCATGTTCCAACTATGGAAACGGAAGCACAACTGATTGTCCGGCATTTGAATAGCAAACAACCTTTTGAAAACTAAATGCGTTTATAACTATGAAGGCGTTGAAAACTACTTCAAAAACCAAACCGAACAAAGAGCAGTAGGATTACTTTTAAATGACACATTATGACATTTGGACGCGCTCTTTCTAGAATAATTTTACCAGCAGTCTTTTTACTGACGGTTTCATCCGTTTCATTTTCAAAAGATTTTTACTGGATTGGTAATTCCGGAAACTGGAGTGATGCCACACATTGGTCAAATACAAGCGGAGGCCCTTCATGTGGAAGTATCCCGGACAATAATGATAAGGTCTTCTTCGACAATGCTTCTTTCAACAAATATTTTCCCATCGTATCATTGGATATCAATGCCGAGATAAGCGAAATAATTGTATCCGCCAATTACTATCCGGTTTTCAACGGTGAGAATGTTTCTTTGACAATTACAAAAGGAATCAAAGCTATTGATCGATTCAGTTTGTCTTTCAAAGGTGATAGCCGAATTAATTTAACAAATAATTCCGATACATTTTCAGCAGTCGATATTACCGGTTGTCATCTTGAATCTGACATTTATTTTAATGGAAAATGGGAATTAAAATCGCATTTCATCACTGCGCAAACCAGTGCAGTTTACCTTGAATCCGGAACTTTAACAACAAATGGATTTACATTATGTGCCGGTAGTATTGAAGCTGTAAATCAATTTTATTCAGATTTTACGAATTCAACCATATTTGGTGTGAACGGCCTCAAGCTTACTAAGTTGAAAAACCTGGGTGGCCCGGCGCATTTTGGTACTGAGAGCGGTACATTGAACAACATTGATAAAGACGAGTTTCCGGGTTCATCCTGGTTAAAAACCACATTCAATTGTACTACTGCAGCGCCATTAGTTTTGGATTTAAATATTACTTCCAATTACAACGGAGCAGATATAAGTTGCAATGGTGCTTCAGATGGTGAAATAACAGTTGTTGCTTCAGGAACTCCCGGACCATTTTCGTATTCATTGAACAGCGTTTCGGGTCCCTTTTCAAGTCAAACAGTTTTCACCGGACTCGATGCGGGAACTTATACAGTAACTGTACTAGACTCTTCCAATGAATTATTTCCCGGCGTATTTGCTCCTTGCAACATATCCATTGTTGTTGAGGAACCCTTAATTTTAACTTTCTCCGTCCTGGGGGTTATTCAGCCTACATGCCCCACGAGTTGTGATGGTGCCGCAATTACTCTTGTCGACGGAGGAACCAATCCGCCCCCAACAGTATTCTGGCCAAACAGTGGTGAAACTACACCAAATCCATTAGGACTTTGCACCGGAAATAATCCGGTAACGGTAACTGATGTGAATGGCTGTACAATATCAGATGTTGTCGTAATCAACAATCCACCGCCAATTCTCGCAAACGAAACGATTACGCCTCCTTCCTGCAATGGTGATAATGATGCTGAAATTCTCCTAAATCCTTCTGGGGTAACGGCGGTCCATATACTTTTTCTGGGCACCTGTACCCACCAGCGGACAGGGAACCAACCCGGGAATCGGTTTTACTTCAGGTGCTGTAAACGTAACAATTTTTGATGTTGACGGTTGTGCCGCTCCATTCGCCTTTAACATCGTTGATCCTCCGATTTTAACTATTTCTGCGGCATTTGTTGCGGATGCATTATGCAACGGCTCATGTGATGGGCAAGCAAGTTCAGCACCCGTTGGTGGAACCGGTGGATATACATTTGAATGGTTTGACGATGCTACCGGATTAACAACCGGCATTACAGATCAAAACCCGAATACATTGTGTGCTGGTGATTATTATGTAGTTGTAACAGACAACAGCGGATGTTCTGTTCAAAGTAATCCCATCACAATCAATGAGCCAACAGCGCTTACTGCAAACGCAAGTGCCATTGATGTTTCTTGTTTTGGTGTTTGTGACGGATCAGCATCAGTAAATGTTGCCGGTGGCACACCCGGATACAATTATAACTGGTCTACTGTTCCTGGCGGTGCAGGGGCCGGCGCAACTCAAAACATAGTCGGTTTATGTCCGGGGCAGTACCAGATAGATGCGACAGACGCTAACGGTTGTCCAATTGTGCCAATCATTGTTGAAGTTTTTGAACCAGCACCAGTTACTCAATTATTAACATCAACTGACCCAACCTGCTATGATTTGTGTGACGGAACTGCCACAACTGTTGCAGCCGGGGGTGTTGGAGGATTCACTTATCTCTGGGCTCCGGCACCTGGCGCAGGCCAGGGAACTGCTAATGCAACTGCAATGTGCGAAGACACCTATACATTAACCGTTACTGATGCAAATGGATGTTTTACGGACACAACTTTTACATTATCAAACCCACCGCTTTATGATATTACAATCAGTCAAACGGATCTTCAGTGTTTTGGTGATGTGAACGGATCAGTTACTGTTACGGTCAATTCCGGTGGAAGTGGCGCTGGTTACACATATGTATGGGCACCAAATCCTCCTGCCGGACAAGGAACACCGACAGCATCAGGATTAACAACTGGTATTTGGACCGTTACGATTGAAGATGCGTTATTATGCGATACCACTCTGTCATTTACGATTACAAGTCCTTCTCAGCTCACCGCAAATGCTTCAGTAATTTCACAGGTTTCTTGTTTTGGTGTTTGTGATGGCTCAGGTCAGGTCATAATAGCGGGTGGTACTCCCGGATACAATATTCTTTGGAATGATGGAGGCGCACAAACTACTGCCCTTGCATCCAATCTTTGTGATGGAAATTATACAGTAACAGTAACTGACGCTAATGGTTGTATAGCCAATGATAATATCATTATAACTGAGCCGGGGCCTTTCCTTTTGGATACAGCATATTCAGATCTTCAGTGTTTTGAAGTATGCGATGTAGACGCAGTTGTAACAATGCTTGGCGGTGGCTCTGCACCGTATAACATTCAATGGAATGATCCGCTTCTGCAAACAACTTTCACCGCTTTTAATTTGTGCGCCGGAGTTTATGACGCCATTGTCACCGACCAAAATCTTTGCGACACCACTATTACATTTACAATCACTGAGCCTGCTGAATTGGTTGTTAGCATTAACAGCAACGTTAGTGCATGTTTTGGAACATGTTCAGGAAGTGCATCAGTCAACGCTGTTGGCGGTACAGGTATATTGTCTTATCAATGGTTCAACGCTACTACAGGAGTTGCAATTCCTGGAGCAACGCTTCCAAACCTGATCAATCTTTGTCCGGGAGATTATTACTGCATGGTCACTGATGCAAACGGATGCAGCACACAATCATCAACAATCACTATTACTGAACTTCCACAAATAACCACATCCATAATTTCTATTACAGATGCTACATGCGGTGTATGTGATGGCGCAGCTCAGGTTAGTGCCGCTGGTGGGTCAGGAGGTTTTGTTTTTACATGGGCGCCGGTTCCGGGCACTGGTCAGGGAACAACCTCTGTAACTGACATTTGTGCGGGGATTAATACCGTAAGTATTGTTGATGCTGCTGGTTGCACCGCAAATATTTCTGTTCCGATTAATAGCATTGCTATTGAAGTTCTGACACTGGACTCAGTGGATGTTTCTTGTTTTGGATTGTGTGATGGTCAGGCAATTGCCAACTACACATCACTGGACCCTCCGTATACTTTGGAATGGTTTGATAATATTACAGGAATTACTACAGGCATAGTTGACAATCCGGCCGCAAACCCAAGTACAGCAAACGGACTTTGTGAAGGTGATTATCTTGCTGTATTGACTAATAATACCGGGTGCGTTACTACCGGAGTAATAACCATAAATGAGCCAACACAAATTACAGCAACCCTCACACCTACCGACGTAAATTGTAACGGTGATTGCAATGGTACTATTGATGCTGTTGTAGGAGGTGGAGCTGGTGGTTATGCTTATAGTTGGGCGCCCGCGCCGGGCGGTGGACAAGGAACTCCAAACGCAATCGGATTATGCGATGGAAATTATACTTTAACCGTTACGGATTTAAACGGGTGTTCGCAACCATTTACAGGGACAATATCAGAACCGGTTGCACTAAGCATCACAAGCTCAACCTCAGCAGACATTTCCTGTTTTGGAGCAAATGACGGTACGGCAAACGTAATAGCATCCGGCGGAATACCTCCGCTATCATATGAATGGTTTGATTGTAATACCGGATTAACAACCGGATTGACAACTGCGATTATTACCAATCTTTCGCCCGGCATTTATCAGGCTGTTGTGACAGACAATAATGGATGTTCAGTCACCGGTCCTTGTTTACCGGTTGTGGAGCCGCCAGCACTAACGGCAACTATTAATACTTCCACCGTTAATTGTTTTGGGCTGTGTGATGGGCTTATGGATGTAGCTCCGGCCGGAGGTACAGCGCCTTACTTTTTCCAGTGGCAAGATGAATTTGCTGTGAATATCGGAGGCCAAACCAACGACACCATGAATAATGTTTGTCAGGGAATTTACAATGTGGTTGTAACGGATTTTGAAGGTTGTTCAATCAGCTTTGGTCCAATTGATATGACAGCTCCTGCATCGCCCTGGGTAGTTACAACTGCATCATCGGATCCGACCTGCTCAGGTTCATGTGATGGCACTGCAACAGTTACCGTTCTCGGGGGAAATAATCCTCCATATACATATCTGTGGGATGATCCGTTTGTGCAGGTAACACCTGACGCAACCAATCTTGTTCAGGCACATGGACCGTAGTAATTTCTGATGCAGGAATTTGCGATACAACCATTTCATTTACATTAATCGATGCCCTGTTGTTATGGCAAATGCCACAATAACCAACAACCTTTGCTTTGACGATTGTACCGGTTCCGTTACTCTTAATCCAGGCGGAGGCACAGCACCATACACGGTTGTGTGGTCTGATGGTCAATTCGGCAACACAGCATCAAACCTTTGCGCAGGCGCAATTACAGCATCCATAACTGATGGAAACGGATGTACGAAAGACACAACAATCAATATTACAGAACCAACAGAAATGGTTGTGAATTCATCATTTGCCAATAATGCTACGTGCGGTGTTTGCAATGCAAGTGCAACCGTAAATATTGCAGGTGGAATTCCAGCATATTCCTATGATTGGAGTCCTGACCCTGGAGCAGGCGAAGGAACCAACAGCGCGTCAGGAATGTGCCCGGGAGTTGTTACCTGTACCATCACTGATCAAAACGGGTGCACACTTCTGGAAACTTTCCCGATTTCTGATGTCAACGGTGAAACAGTTAATATTACTTCAACTGATGCTTCATGCTTTGGTGTATGTGATGGAACTGCAGATGCTGTTTTCGTATGCGGTGATCCGGTTTGTACTCAGGAATGGTTTGATGCAACAACAGGATTAACTACAGGAATTACATCCACGCTCATTACAAATTTATGCGCCGGAGACTATTTTGTTGAGGTAGTAAACAACTCTGGTTGCATTACAATTGAGACGGCAACAATAAATAGTCCAACACAAATAATAGACAATTCAACAATTGATGACGTAACTTGTAATAATGACTTTGACGGAAGTATTACATTGGCACCAACAGGTGGGTCAGGCGCGGGTTATACCTATGTATGGAATCCGGTTCCGCCAAACGGACAAGGAACAAATCAAGCATTAAATATTAATGCCGGAACATGGACCGTTGATATTACCGATAGTGACGGATGTACTGAAACCTATTCTTATGATTTAGTGAATCCTCCTTTAATTACATTGAATGCAACACCGACAGATCCAACTTGTGCGGTTTTCTGTAACGGAACAATAAGTGTGGTTGCAGCTGGCGGATTTGGCGGTTTTACTTACCAATGGACGACTGGTGGTGCACCAATACCGGGCGAAACCGGACCGTTAATTGCAAACCTGTGTTCAGGGAATTATAATATTGATGTGACTGATGCGAACGGTTGTACAGTTAATTTGCCAGCAGACATTACATTAAGTGAGCCAGTACCCGTAAGTTCTCCAATTTCAGGAACAGATGTTTTGTGTTTTGGTGACTGTTCAGGCACAGCAACTGTAATTCCGGCTGGTGGATTTCCTCCATACATTGTAAACTGGTATGATTCAGGTACCGGTTCTTTGATCGGACAAACAGGCAATACAGCAACTAATCTCTGCACCGGAGTTTACCATGCAGTAATTACAGACAACAACGGATGTAATTTTACAACAGCCGACCAAACAATTAATGAACCTGCACAACTTACAAATGTTTTGACATTAACAGACGCTTCTTGTTTTGGATTTTGTGATGGCACAGGAGATTTATTATTAGCCGGAGGAACTCTTCCATATACTTATGAATGGCTTGATGTGATGGGCAATCCTATTCCGGGAGGTACAACTTCAACTATCAATAATATGTGTGAAGGAAATTATACAGTTGAGGGAACTGATGCAAACGGATGTTCAACCGGAGTCTTATTTGCTGTAATTAATGGTTTCCCTGAAATCACCGCAAATGTTTTTACAAACAACGCTAATTGTGGTGTGGCAGACGGAAATGCAACCGTGTTTGCGAACGGTGGTAATCCGCCATATACATATCAATGGCATGATAATTTAATGTTGAATATTCCAGGAGAAACTAACAGCATTTTATCGAATGTATTTGCAGGAACATATTTTGTAACTGTAACCGATGCAAACGGATGTTCTCAAATTTTCCAGGCAGATGTATCTAACTTTTCATCCACCACAATAACATTTGACAGTGTGATAGATCCTGCATGTGCAGGTGGATCAGACGGAAGTATTTCTATCACAGTTTCAAGTCTAAATCCACCACTTCAATACACCTGGAATCCAGGCGGAATAATTGCAGAAGATCCAACCGGATTAACTGCAGGAAATTATACAGTACAGGTAACTGATGCTATGGGTTGTATAAATTTCTATAATACTGTTCTCAATGATCCGCTTCCAATTACAGTTGCATCAGTCTCTTCACCATCAGACTGCGGACAATGCAATGGTACAATAGACATAGTTGTATCCGGAGGAACAGGACTGCTTGCAACATTGTGGAATAATGGTCTTGCAGGAACGTCAATCAACGGTTTATGTTCAGGTGTTTATCAGGCACAAATTACTGATGCAAATGGATGTGTGTTTTTAGAACCGGTTGATGTTGCAAACACAGGTGGATTAACTGCAGATCTTACTTTGACTTCAATTACGTGTGCGGGTGGTTGTGACGGACAAGCTGTAGTAACTGGAAACGGAGGAACCGCACCATATATGTATTCATGGTTGCATGATGGTTCTGTATCTGATACACAAACGAATCTATGCGCCGGAAGTTATTTCGTTACCGTCACTGATCAGGCAGGTTGTTCTGTAAATGTTCAGGCAGATTTACTGAATCCTAATCCTATTACCGCCGTTGCAACAATTGCTAATCCGGATTGTATGGCGTCAAACGGTTCCATCTCTGTTGTAAGTGCGGATGGAAATTTACCACACAGCTATGCATGGGATTTTGGACCAATAACTCCTGCAATCGGAGGTCTTGCGGCGGGAACATATGTACTAACAATAACTGATGCATCAGGTTGTTCAATGGATTTTACGTATCCGTTAAACAATGCAAATGCTGCTGTAATTACTTTAAGTTCTACGAATGTGTCTTGTTATAATCTTTGCGATGGCACTATTGATACACTAGACCTTTTAGGCGGAACAGCCCCGTTTAGCTTTGACTGGTTAGATGGCGCCGGAAACTCAACGGGTGTTACAACGCCCTTGATAACCAACCTGTGTGATGACGATTATTTACTTCAGGTAACGGATGCATCAGGATGCATTTCTTTTCAGGGCGCAACCATCACTCAGCCTGACACAATTCTGTTGAATCCATTATTCTTAATAGATCCAACTTGCAACGGTGTGTGTGACGGTCAAATTGTTTCTAATCCGATAGGTGGAACATTGCCATTTACATTCTTGTGGGATGATCCGGGTACTCAATCAACATTTGCTGCAAACAATTTATGCGATGGTACATTTACTATAGACATAACTGATGCTAATGGCTGCTCGGCAACACAAACGGGCACAATCAATGAGCCGTCTGCAATTTTAATTACTGTAGACAATATTACAGATGCGGCTTGTCTTAATTCAACCGATGGAGCAATAGATATTGCGGCTTCAGGTGGTACTCCTGGCTATTCATACGAATGGGTTTCTCAAACTGCTGTTGACACCCTTTTAACAGAAGATATTTCTGCTCTTCTTCCAATGAACTATTATTTAACTGTTACAGATGCAAATGGTTGTACAGCACAAGACACTCTTGCAGTAGACACGCTGCTGGTTGTAATGGCAAATGCCGGTCCGGATGAATTTATTTGTTATCTGGACTCACTTACCTTGATTGGTTCATCTAATGTTGGGCCCGGTGAAATATATACATGGTATGATTCAACCGGCACATTCCTGTTAGACTCTAATGTAATGACGCTTCCTGCTGTGCAGGTTGGTTCAACTTCTTTTATACTTGAAGTCAGCTTTGCAGGATGTACTCATACCGATACAATAAACGTTGTAATGAATGGTCAGTTAACCGTTGATGCCGGACCAGACATAGATCTTTATCCTACGCAAACAGGGCCTATTGGCGGAAACCCAACCACCGTTCCAACCAACGATGTTCTTTGGACTCCAAACATTTATCTGAACAGCGATACATTGTTTAATCCTACAGTTATAATGCCTGTAGTTTCGACTACTTATTATGTTACTGCGACAGACAGTAACGGATGCTCCGTAACTGATTCTGTTTACGTTGAAGTTCTTCCGGAAATTATTATTCCAGACGGTATTTCTCCAAACGGAGATAATCTGAATGAAACATGGATTTTGGAATTTCTTGAACAATACCCCGGAACAACAATAAAAATTAATGTTTACAACCGTTGGGGTGAATTGTTGTTTGAAAGTGATCAAACCTATAATGATGATTGGGGAGGAACAACCAAAGAAGGAAAAAATTACCGGCAGGAACTTACTATTATGTCATAGACATAGAACATCCTGATTTTCCAGAACCATTCACAGGACCAATAACAATTATGTGGTAAACCTAAAAAGACAACAATGAAAAAAATAGCCTATCTAGCTTTGTTTGTTTTCATGAATGGTCTTTCATGGGAGCAGCAGTTACCTCAGTTTTCACAATACATGTTCAACCAATATGCATTTAATCCGGCGTATTGCGGAGTCACACCTTCGTGGGAGGCCGTTACAAATAACCGCTATCAATGAGTTGGAATAACAGATGCTCCAAGAACATTTACTTTATCTGCTCAAGGACCGTTGAAAAAAGAAAACATGGGGCTTGGTGGATATATCTATACTGATAATGTTGGGCCCACAAGAAGACTTGGGTTCCAAACATCCTACGCATATCATGTAAGGCTAAATGAAACGATGCAATTGTCATTTGGTCTCTCAATGGGGTTTAACCAGTGGATGCTGGATGCAGACAAAATAACCACTTATGATCCGGGCGACTTTTACTTTTCTAGCGGTTTATTAAAATCTGCAGACATGGACGGTAAATTTGGTATGTATCTCTATCATGATGACTGGTATTTTGGAGCATCAGTAGAACAAATGCTGCATAACAAAATTACTTTTCTAACAACTCAAACAAGTTCAGAAAGCTACATGGAAGACCATTTCTATTTCCATGGGGGTTATACATTTCATTTAGACGAGGACTGGGATTTACAACCAACTGCCTTATTAAAGCTTGGGCTTCCTGCTCCGCCAAAATTTGATATCAATCTAATCACAACATATAAAAAATCCGTTTGGGTTGGTTTTGGATACCGCACGAATGACGCCTGTACAGCTATGCTGGGCTACTGTTATAAAAATCAGCTTAGAATTGGTTACTCATTTGATTTTACAACAACCGATCTTAGAAATTATAATTCAGGAACACATGAATTAATGATGGCTTTCGTATTTGCCAGAACAAAAACGGGAACTCAAAATAACCCATCTTTGGATTAAAGTGTTATCTTCACTTTATTAAACCCCAATGTGCCGGTTGGAAAACATACTATTGTTGTATCGTCCGTTGGTTATGAAACAAAAGAAGTTACGGTTATTGTAACATCTGGTAAGGAGGTAATAGTAACCGTTCTGATGCTTGAATCAGCCATTTCAAGTGAAGAAGTTGTTGTAGTTGCGCATAAGCAGGGAGAAACAAATAATGATATGGCAACAGCCAGTTCACAATCGTTTTCTGTTGAAGAAACAAACCGATATGCCGGAAGCCGCGGCGACCCTGCGAGAATGATGTCAAATTATGCCGGAGCACAAGGAACTGATGATTCAAGAAATGATATTGTTATCCGGGGAAACTCTCCTCTAGGAATCATTTACAGAATCGAAGGTGTTAGCATTCCTAATCCAAATCACTTTGCAATTTCAGGATCTACCGGAGGGCCAATCTCAATACTCAATAATAAAATTTTAGATAATTCAGATTTTTTTATGAGTGCATTTCCGGCTGAATATGGAAACAGTACCTCAGGAGTTTTTGACTTGAGACTAAGAAAAGGAAATAACAATATTCATGAGTTCTCAGGACAATTCGGATTTCTTGGAACAGAAGCGTTATTTGAAGGCCCGCTTTCAAAAAATCATAAGGGCAGTTATTTGATTATGGGCAGATATTCAACTTTGACTCTGATTGACAAAATGGGAATTAAATATGGTACGGATGCAGTTCCGGTTTATGGTGACGGCGCTTTTAAATTTGAATTTCCACTTAAAGGCGGCAGCGCAATTTCTTTTTGGGGATTAGGTGGCGCAAGCTCTATAGACATTTTAATATCTGATCAGACAGAACCATCACAGGACGCTTATGGCGAACAGGACCGGGACCAGCACTTCAGAACGCGCATGATGTCAACAGGTGTTACTTTGAAAAAATCTGTAAACAAAGATTGTTTCATTAAAACCAGTATTGCCTATTCATATCAGAAGCAAAACAGCGAACATGAATATATTCTGCGGCATTTAGGTTCAGACAGCTCATGGATTTATGATGCTGATCCATTTACCATGATGGGGTATGCCTACAATATTTCAACTGCCTCTGGCTATTTCAGTGTCAATCAGAAAATCAAATAAAACTATGTTTTGAAATACGGCTTTAATGTTGATGCACACTTTTTCAGCATGAATGATTCAATACGGTACAACATAGCTGATTCAACATCGGCATTCTATTACCGCTGGGATTATAACAATGAAACCCCTGGAGTTCTTGCTCAGGCATTTATACAATGGAAATATAAAATGGGCGAAAAAGCAACACTTAATGCCGGTTTACATAGTCAGTATTTTTCATTCAGCAATTCACTTTCACCAGTTGAGCCACGCATCGGTTTCAAATATGAAATAAATGATAAAAACGTTATCGCAATTGCATCAGGATTGCATGCACAAACACATCCACTTTATCTTTATACTTATCACCTGACAGACACGGCCGGCAATAAAATTCTTCATAATCAAAACATGGATTTTGTAAAATCCATTCACAGTGTTATCAGTTATACAACCAACATTAAAGGTTCATTGCAGCTGAAGTCAGAAATTTATTACCAGTACTTATTTAATGTTCCTGTTGAGGTTCAATCATCTGCGTTTTCACTGCTGAATCAGGGCAGCGGATTTGCCAGATTTTTTCCTGACAGTTTAGAAAACACAGGCACAGGTTATAACTACGGAATTGAATTTACTGCTCAAAAATATTTTGATAAAAGCTTTTTCTTTCTTGCAACAATTAGTCTTTATGAATCAAAATATGTTGGCAGTGACGGCATAGAAAGAAATACAGATTTCAATGGAAATTATATCACTAACGGACTGATTGGGAAAGAATTTAAAATAGGACCAGACAAAAGACATACACTTGCACTTGGACTAAAGGTGACATATGCAGGTGGAAAACGATATGGCATAGTTGATACCGTAGCAACTAATCTTCAGAAAGAAATTGTATTCCTGGATTCATCCTACAACGAATTGCGATTCAGAAATTATTTCAGACTGGATGTGAAAGTAAATTACACTGTAAATGCTAAAAAAACAACGCATGAATTCGGTCTTGATCTTGTTAATCTTTTGGATACACCAAACATTCTTGGATTGACTTATACGCCAAATCCTGATAACCCATCACAACCATACGCTGAAAGAAATCAACTTGGATTTTTACCGCTATTTTACTATAAACTAGACTTTAAGGTAGCAGGCAAACCCACCAATTAAAAGATTTTGTAACTTTTTTTTGCCAGATTGCGTTAAAGAGGGAACAAAAACCCAAAAAGCATGCAAACCTGTTTAACTTGTGAGAAAACATTTGGAGGAAGATCCAACCAAAAGTTTTGCTCTGTATCCTGCAAAAACAAACATCACAACACTCAAAACAAAACAAAAGAAGCTGTTGTTCTTACCATAAACAAAGCCCTTCATAAAAACTGGACGGTACTGAATAAACTGTATCAGATTTACAGAAGCACTCCGATATCAGTAGATGTGGCAAATGCTTACGGCTATGATATGAATTACTTTACGCACATACACAATAGCCCCATTGGTGAAAAATATACCATGGTATATGATATTGGATTCAAACACCATATCGATAACAGAATTCAGATTTTTCCTGCTCCCTGACGGAGCGCCAAAGAATCAATCTATAGCGGTTTTGATTAGTTGTATGTTGATTACAAATTTCCGCAGTTTGCTCAAGTGAATCTACAATTCTTACTTTTGAGCATAATCCAAATTTCATGCGGCTACTTTCATTTATATTGTTCACGCTATTATCCTCTTCTCTTCTCTCACAGGAAAAGAAGAAGATTGATCATACAACTTACAACGAGTGGAAATCCATCCGTTCTGTTCAGATCTCTGAAAATGGCCAGTTTGTTGTTTATGATGTGACACCATTGGAAGGTGACGCTGTGCTTTATATTTACGATACAAAATCTGGAATTACAAAACCATTTTCAAGAGGTAAAAACCCAAAACTTTTCGAGTCAGAAAATGCTATAGTATTTGCAGTTGAACCTGAATTCGACAGTATAAGAAAATTAAAGCTGGCAGAAACTCCTAAAGACAAACTGCCCAAAGACAGTCTGTTTATATTTTATCCAGGCACTGACTCCACTCAAAAATTAGCCAACGTAAAATCTTACAGCATCTCCCCTAAGGGCAATAAATTAGCATATCTCTCAACTACTGATAAACGACCAGATTGCCCAAAGGAAGATGAGACTAAAAAGAAGAAAAAGAAAAAGGGGAATACATGTATCAAAACACCCACCAGCGGAACAACACTTACAATCTTAAATTTAGAAAACGGCGCCAGTTATGAGCTGCACGCTGTAACAAGCTACATTCTTTCAGAAGAAGGAGACAACCTTATTTATACCCAAAGTCTGAAAGGCAAAAAAGACACATTAAGTCTTTTCCTCTATTCATTCTCAGATTCAACTACTACAACATTGATAGAGAAACAATATGGTTTGTCACAAATAACATTTAACAAAACATCTGATAAAATCGCGTTTCTGGCAACCAATGATACCAACGAGAATAAAAACTATTCACTCTATTATTATTCCAATTCAAAATCACTTACAGGATGCATTGTTGATTCCATGAACCAAGCTATGCCCGAAGGCTGGGGTGTTTCTGAATTTGGTCGTGTTTATTTCAATGATCAGGGTGACAAACTCTACTTTGGAACTAATAAATTAGTAACACAAGTGCCTGAAGACACGTTGCTTGAGTCTGAAATGGCTAAAGTAGATGTTTGGGGATCAAACGATTTGCGTATTCAACCTCAACAGCTAAGTGAAGTAAATAATGACAAAAAGAAATCATTCCTGGCGGTCTATTATCTGGAAGAAAAAAGAATGGTTCAATTAGGCAATGATACCTTGTATGACCTTCAAGTTGATCCGCAAAACAATGCAACAGTTTGTCTGGCCAAAAAAGAAGAACCCTACATGCGTGAATTTACCTGGGAATACCCTTGGAAAGCCGATTACTATATAGTAGATCTTACAAACGGATCGAACAAAGAAATAATAAAAAATCACGGCTACCGTATTTCACTTGCTCCTTCAGGTAAAGAGGTCGTGTATTACAATGGTGTTGATTCATGTTGGTACAGTATCAACATAAACTCATTACAAAAACTAAACCTTACTGAAAACCTCAATGATCTTTTTTCAGGCGACAACAACGGAAATCCTGCAGTTCCGGATGAACAAGGGTACATCGGCTGGGCGCTATATGAAAATGATGAATATGTGATGGTAAATTCCCGTCAGGATGTGTGGTTACTTCATCCTTCAGATGTGCAAAAATCACAATGCATTACCTGCGGAATAAATAAAAATTCATCACACCGATTTGATTACTATAGAATAGATTATGATAGTCTTTACACAGATGTTTCAAATAATTTCCTTATTGCTGTAAACGAACAAACCAAAAGTGAATCCATCTACAAAATTCAATCAGACAAGATTCAGCAACCAGTTTTTTTATTAGAAACAAATCACAAAATAAACCAGATACTAAAAGCAGATAACGGATCACAAATTGTATTCCGCCGAATGAGTTTTACTGAATATCCAGATCTTGAATTAACAGATTTATCTTTTCAGAACATCAAAAAAATATCTTCAGTAAATCCACAACAAGCTGAATACAATTGGGGCACAGTTGAAATGACAAGCTGGAAATCATACGAAGGCAGAAACCTCCGCGGATTATTATATAAACCAGAAAATTTTGACAGCACAAAGCATTATCCGATGATAGTTTACTTCTATGAAAAATATACGGATGACATTCACCTATACTACGCGCCTAAACCAACCGCTTCAATAGTCACTGACAGAATATGTAAGCAACGGTTATATCATTTTTATTCCGGACATCGAATACACACCGGGTTATCCTGCCAAATCTGCATATGATTGTATAGTTAGCGGAACAGATTTTCTCATTCGCAAACACACGTGGATTGATTCTGCACGCCTTGGTCTGCAAGGTCAAAGCTGGGGAGGATATCAAACCGCTCAGTTAATTACAATGACGAATAAATATAAAGCAGCTATGGCTGGTGCTCCGGTTAGCAATATGATTTCAGCTTATGGTGGAATCAGATGGGGGGCAGGAATCAGCCGGATGTTTCAATATGAAAAAACACAAAGCAGAATAGGTTATACAATTTGGGAAAGACCGGATTTATATATGCTTAATTCTCCCCTTTTCGGACTGCCAAAAGTAAATACCCCGCTTTTGATAATGAGCAATGATGGTGACGGAGCGGTGCCTTGGTATCAGGGCATTGAACTTTACATGGGTTTAAGACGCCTTGGAAAACCAGTTTGGTTATTGAATTATAATGACGACGAACATAACCTTACTCAACTAGCAAACAAGCGGGATTTAAGCATTCGCATGCGGCAGTTCTTTGATTTTTACCTGTTAGGTGCGCCCATGCCGGTGTGGATGTCAGATGGTGTGCCCGCAATTGAAAAAGGAATTAATTACGGATACGAACTTGAAAATTCTGGCAATTAATCGATTTATCAAATAAAAAAATTTGTACCTTAACAGTGTAAAATGAAGCTTTCAATTCTCATCGGATGTTTTTTGGCGCTGGGTCACGGTAATTTATTTGCTCAGACAGGGGTGAATATTCCCAATATTTTCACTCCTGACGGAGACGGTATTAATGACATGTTCAGAATAAGTACTGCTGGTTATGAAGGGCTGCAATGTACCATCATAAACAGACACGGAGAACCGGTTTATATTTTTTATGGTCTGAACGGAAGCTGGGATGGTTACAGTCACGCAGGTGTAAAAGTTACAGCAGGCGATTATTTTGTGTTTTTAGAATTAACGCTCCCTGACGGCACAACAGAAACCAGACAAGGCACTCTGCGCGTTCAATATTAGAGTTCTATTTCTATTTCAAATTCTTCTTCCTTTTGCTGCTTCTGTTTTTTAATGAGTTCATTGGTCATATAATAAACCAGCGCTACCAAAGCAAGCCCAATAATTACTTTCAGAATAAAACTCCATGGAAAAACCCTGCGGTGATTTTTAAATCTTCCAAGATTAAGTTCATAGTCATTTTCAGGATCGGTATTTTTCATTTCAGATTCTAACTCCAACAACACAAACGTCATCAACTTGTTCTAATCCGCCCTTCCAGTTATCAAAGGTCAATGCAAGAATTTTTTTCTGCTCCTGCATTGGTTTTGCAGAAATAGAAAACAACAGCTCTTTGTATTGTTTGTATTTGAATTTCTTTCCTTTTGGACCCCCAAACTAATGTACATAACCATCAGAAGTTATATAGATACAATCACCTTTTTCAATCTTGAATTCATGATTTGTAAATGGATCTTCAAATCCTTCGAAATATCCAACAGGTTGCTTGTCTCCCCTAACCTCAACCAGCATACCCGCCTGAATTATAAACATAGGATTATTAGCCCCGGCAAACTCTAACTTCATGAGTTTTTCATCAACCACACACAGGGCCATATCCATGCCATCTTTGCGGTTTGTGCCAAGTCCTTTTTGATTAAGCGCACTGATTACGCTGCGTCTCAAGTGATTTAAAATTTCAGACGGTTTTGTAATTTGTTTTTCATTTATTATCTGTTGCAAAAAAGTGTTTCCAATCATACTCATAAACGCGCCAGGAACACCGTGACCCGTACAATCAACTGCAGCAAATATTTTTTTTCC
The DNA here is from genome assembly GCA_016719925.1 of Crocinitomicaceae bacterium. Classification (GTDB taxonomy): domain Bacteria; phylum Bacteroidota; class Bacteroidia; order Flavobacteriales_D; family Crocinitomicaceae; genus JADJGJ01. The sequence goes on from JADJYC010000002.1 coordinate 614,261, forward strand.
TTCCACTTCTGAATACCATAAAAAATCACCACTCACAATGTCTTTTGGCTTGAGCATAAAAAAGAATCCTTGAAGAGATCGGGATTGTCTTTTGTAGGTAAAAGTGCCTCCTGAATTTTACTCGCGTATTCAATGCTTGCAAGAATATCCGCGTTTTTTTCATTGATGATTGCATTGGCTTCCTGCAATTGCTGGTTAGCTCTTTGCTTAATGACATTGCGGTTGTAAAGTGTAATTGCAAGAACAATCAGCAACACCAAACCAAGTATAGAAGAAATAATTACAATACGCGAGTTCTGAATTTCTTCAGCATTTTTTTCTATTTCCAGATCCTGAATTTTGTTTTTCTGTGTAAGAATTTCGTTAGCCTTTTTTGTTTCTTCTGCCTTATATTTTTCCTGCATGTCAATATACTTTGCCATGTTGTTCAGTTCAGCAATCGAATCTTGTATTTCACCATACAATTTTTGATTTTCAAAGGCCATTTTGTAGTCATTTAGTTTAACATAGGATGATGCAAGGCCTCTGTAAGCGTCCGCAAGTGATTCCAAATTTCCTGAATTAATAGAATATTCTATTCCTCTGATATATGCCTTTTCTGCTGAAGAAAAATCTTCTTTTTTATAATAACAATATCCAAGATTAACATAGACACCGGCAACATCGGCAATGTTTCCGCTTCCAACCCCAAAACTGAGTGCTTTCAAACAATATTCAATTGCCGGCTCAATATTGTCCGACCTCATTTCTATCGAGGCAATATTCATGTAGGCCCTTGTCAGAAGAACTGAGTCTTTCGCTTTGAGCGCCAGATCAATTCCTTTGATACAATAATAAACCGAAGAATCATGGCTCCCTAAAGCATCATAAACAACGCCAATATTTAAATAGTCTCCAGCCGCATCAGATAAATTTCCAGACGTTTCATTTAACGATCTTACGCTTCGTAAATAGTTAAATGCATCATCATTGTTGCCAGCATTAAAACTCAATGCGGCCAGGTTGTTATATGCTTTTATTAAATAGCTTTTTTCATTTTTTGACTTCGCATATTCCAATAGTTCTTCGTAATAAGCAAAAGACGAATCGGTCATGTTCAAATTCATATATGCAATCCCTACAATGTTCAGAGAATACATTTTATTCTCCTCATTGTCTCTGGTCAAATCAGCAATTTCATATAGCTGTTTAGCGGCAATTAATGATTTTGCGGGATCAGAATACTCAAGTTCATCAAAAATTACTTTCAGAATCTCTGCCTTTTCATTGACATCTTTTTTCTGATAAAGTAAATTTTGTAAACTATCTGTAACACTATTTTGAGCATCAGCAAATAATCCAAAATTCAGACACAATATGGTTATCAGAATTTTATGCATTTAATCATGGCTAGTTTGTCTCAAAGTAATCAATAAATTCTATATATTCATGCCTCAAACAATTAAAATTTAAGTCGTATGGAAGAAGAATTCATCGTAAAATTTGTCAATCTTGGAACCGTTGCTCCCAATGATGACATCAATCAAATCTTAAACACCATGAGTTGTGAGGGATTCAGCAGAAGAAATTTCGGCTGGGTAAAGGCTGATGTGGAAAAAACCGGTGGAAGAATTACTCAACAAAAATTGGTTTGGGGACCAGAAAATGATCCAAAATTTAATGAGTCTCAGATGAAAAACGCAACAGCTTTGCTGGCCGCCGTTGTTAAAGCAGTAGAAGGAGGAGACGACCCTTCTGAAGGAATTATTAAATTCGTTGTAAAGAAATAAAAATTTCAACCCACAAAAAAGTCCTGCTCAGTTTTGGCAGGACTTTTTGTTTTTACACTGTTTTATTTAGATTCCTCTTCTTTTGAAAAGTGCAAAGTCCAGGTTAGCATATTCAAGTGAAAATTCTAAACCACCCATTCTTGAATATTGTCCAAAATTAGAAATGGTTACATCATAAGATATTCCAAATTTGAATGAGCTCATCTGAAGATATAAAAGCGGACTCACAGAATCACCATATCTGTAAGCCGCACCAACCATCAGATAGGCATCACGACTCAAGCCGGTGGTTTTTGTACCGGAAGATAAACGATATCTCAGCAATGCACCCATCAATGTTTCATTATGCGGTCCCTGAATAAACTCATTGAAAAAAGCTTCAAAACCAAAAGAAGATCCTGAAAAATCTTTCAGAAACGACGTGTGAATTACAAGCTTGGAGTATAGATCTTCTGTGAACCCGATTCTGTAAGTTAATTCAGGCGAATTGGCGTGAAAATAAGCAATACCAATCTTAAAATCGACCTGATCATCTCTCGAAAAACCTACTTTCTGATTTCCGTATTTGTACAAAAATCCAGCTGAAACTTCAGGATATAAAAAACTGACCAGACTGTTTGATTCATTCGAATTCAGCGTTGGATCCAATACGTCTCCGTCAAATTGATTTGGAAATATCAAGCCAGTCAGATCACCTGTGCGCTGACCAAATCCAACCTGCAATCCGGCAGAAAGCGTGTGCATTTCAGATAACGGAACAATGCCGCTTACATTCAGCAGGGCTTGTTTTGTGCCCATCTTACTATCACCTCCAATATCATTATACAGTTGGATTCCGAAACCCATATGCGCTTTTGTTCCTCTTTTCGGCTTGAAAAAATTCATGTCAGCAGCAAGTGATGTGGTAAAGAATTTTGTGCCTGAATTTACCCACTGATTTTTATGGTTCACCGTAACTCTTTCCCAGCCATTAAACAAACCGGTAGCCGCAGGATTTAGAAGCATCGGTGTTTGCTGACTTTGCGTAAAGTGTATGTCTTGTGCAAATGAAGTAGTTGCAGCAAGAGCAAATATTGAAAGTACCTTTTTCATGTTACCTCAGCACAGTTATGTTTCCGGTTTTCTTCTGCGGACCGGCATCTTCCAGCACAAAATTTACTGTGTAGGAATAAACTCCGGTATTCACCAGTTTGCCCTGATACATTCCATCCCAATACACGTAAGGATCCAGATTTGAAGACTCAAATACTTTGTTTCCCCACCGATCGTAGATTTTTAAATCATAGGATAACACGTCCCATCCGGCGTAGAAAATTAATGTCTCGTTTGTATTATCTCCGTTAGGAGAAAATGCCGTTGGCATATGGAATCCAGTGTAAGTACTTGGGTTTGGAACACCTGGAGGTGGCGGCGGCGGTATAACAGCATCAGCAATGAAGTGTGCAATTACTGAATCAGACATGGTCAGATTTAATGTATCATTCAAACTGTCAGGTTGAGTAAACGTGTGGTTAGTCGATTCCCAATAATCAAATGTGTATCCTGTAAAAGCATTTGCTTTGAAAAGCGTAGTAATGTTGCCATAATAAACGCCAGTCCATGGATAATATGGAACCCACTCAGAATTAACTTTTACTTCACCAGACCCTGGAGGATCAACATTCACTGTTAAATCAAATGGCCCGGTTAAGTTATAACAATCAACCATTCCTGAAGAAATAGCGGCGCAACGGGCATCGATATAATCCTTCAATGTCTGAACATTTGCCTGCCAGCCTGTAACCGTTCCTCCCCATTTAGCTGTTTGTCCCGTCATTTCAGGTGTCATAACAGCAACCATACTATCTAAAATAGCATGCATTTGCGGACAAGAAAAAACACCGTTGGACAAGTCAGCATATCTTGTAATGTATTCCTGATGAAATTCTGCATTCAGAAAAAAGTGCATTTAAAATTGTAATATGTCCTTCAGGATCAGAACCACCGGAAAGTGTTTCCACATTACATGGATCAGCATCAGGTGTGGTGCTTGGAACTCCGGTATAATTAATATAGTGGCCAAATGTTGCATCGTTGTCCCACAACGCATATCTCCAGGTTTTTTTGTCTCCCAAAGGATTATTGCCTTTCCACCATGCGGTATTCCAGTTCAGCCAGTCAGAAGTAACAACAAAAGAATTTAGCACAACATAATCAATCAAACTTCCTACGTTGTATTTGGTTTTTACATATTCATAATTTGCCTGAATTGACATGTCATTTGTTGTGATATACGTGTAAATATCATTCCACTCCGTCATAGCAGGGTCGCCATATTCAGCCCAGGTTCCGCCCCAGGTTTTTATGAATTCCATTTCGTATTTGCCCTGATTATAATAATAACTTGTGAAGTCATGATCATCTACTTTTTCACGCACATCATAAAGTCCCCAATATTCACCATCAACGTACAAAATCATAAATTCAGATGTTCTTTCGTCCAGTCTTAAATCCCCAATAGCAGAAATTGTGTGAACATAAGCATCACGAAGATGTGCTCCGCCAGATGCCGGATAATTATCATTTGCAGCTGCCTTTACAATTAATTTCTGATATTCATCTCTTGATTTTTCAGCGAAAATATCATGCTGCACTGCGTAATTATACCCGTATTCATCACGCATTACAAAGTCAAATCCTCTTTGATCATAAGCCCATGAATCATTCCCGTGCTTGTTGTAATATCCTTCACCCTCATCAATAAAAGCTCCGCCAACATCAAATAATTCAAAAGCCCCGTCAAAGTTATTACTGAACGCTCCCGGCGCAACATCATTCAAGAAATCAGTAACCTGATCACCACTAATAGACATCACAGGAATAGTGTGCGGACTGTTAATAAAATAAGTATTTGTTTCCACAAAACTTGCCGGTGTTGAGGGTGCCGAGGAAAAACAACGTGCACGCAAAACAGTCGTTGAAGTTATACTTACAGGCCCGGAATAAACGGTAGAAGCCGTAGTTGGAGTCGTTCCGTCTGTTGTGTAATAAATTGTTGCTGTACCATCAGTGGTAGCAATAGTTACGTTTTGAGTACCGGTATAAAATCCAGGAGCTACACTCATTGTTGGTTTAGCCGTGTAGTAATTAACCGCGCCTGCATTCGCTGCATTTGGTGTTGGAGTTGTAAATAAACTCCATGTTGCAGCACCGTTTGTTGTTCTGCCGTAGGAATGATCTTTCTGTGTCATCTTGGTCATTGTTATACTATCGACAACAGCACCAGAAGATGAAGTAAGAATTATCGTTTCGTTTTTTGTCTGGGTAAGTGTAAACGACGGATGAATTTGTGTTCCGCTGAGAATACCTCTGCCGGAAAAAAAGATCAATGTATAACCACCTGCCGGAACAGATGCACCCGCGGGAATTTCAAATTTCTGAAGGTTGTTTGGATTGTCAGATAAAAACAATCCGCTCAGGTCATATGCTGATGCGCCGGAATTATATAGCTCCACCCAGTCTTCGCGAAGACCAAAAGCATCTGTTGGTCCGTTTGCATTCGAGCAGGAATACTCATTAATTACAACCTGAGCTTGACCTGAAGCAGAAAAAGCAACAAATAAAGCGAGTAAAATTTTTTTCATACTAGTTAAAGTGTATGTTATCAATACGTAAAGCAACCATCAAAGGTTGATTGCAAAATGGAATATTTATCAGATTTTTCAATACCTGTTAAAGCATTCCAGAAACTAAATTAACGATTTTAAATGGAGCAGTCATTGTTTTATAAGATTTTTCAAGTGCAATGCGGATGTTTAAGTGTTAGATTTATTGCTTGTGTTATGCCCGGGTAAGGAATGTGTTAATTTATTATTAGGTTTGTATTACTCTGAAATCAGGAGTAAACACTAAAAATTTAACTATGCGTATTTTAATTGCTGTTTTTATGCTGTCCGGAATGATGATTTCATGCAATAAAGAAGCCGGGCGCGGTGGCACATCTTCAGTTTACGGAAAGGTTCATGTATACAATATCAACGGTATCGGAGATACGCTTGATGAATTTGACGGAATGGATGAAGACGTTTATATCATCTACGGTGATGCCGATGAAACATATGATGATAAATTTTCATGCAGCTATGACGGAAGTTTCCGTTTTGATTATCTGACAGAAGGAATATACCGTGTATTTGCCTATTCTAGATGTGACACCTGTGATGACGGAATTACACCGGTATTCAAAACAATTGAAATCAACGAAAAAAAGACAGAGTTTAACGTTGGAAACATCTATATCCTTAAATAGTTTTCTGGGATGAAAGTTCTGTTTTCTATAATAACATTGGTTTATCTGAGTAGTTCACTGGGTCAGATACAGGATGCAAATCTGTGGCTTTCTGCGGGCATTAACGCTGATCTAACTGATAAACTTTCTGTGAACTATTCCATGGAAACCAGATTTTATAAAAACGCGTCTGTGCTAGATTCATACATTAATGAAATTGGAGCAGGATATGAAATTGTAAAAAATCTTCAGCTGGGAATAGACTATCGTTACAGCAGAAAAAATCAGGAAGGATATTTTGAAGGAGTTCACCGGATAGGCGCTGACATTTCATACTCATACAAACTGGATATAGGCCTGACGCTGAAAGCAAGAGCAAGATATCAGCTTCCATTTAATTATCTGGGTGTAATTAATGATGCCATTTATCCGGATAACAGAAATGTTTCGCGCTTTAAAATCAGCGCAAAATACAAACCAACTAATTTGAAAAAAGTACTGCCTTATACCGGTTATGAAATTTACAAATCATTCAGTCCGAAAAATCAATACAGCGCCATTGACTCATACAGATTTACGTTTGGAGTGACGTTTGATTTACCAAAAAGACATTCAGTTGATTTGTATTACATGCTGGAAAAAGAATATCGCTCAGCACCACAACTCAATCATATTTACGGAATTCAATACAACTACGATTTATTCAAGGACCCTGTCTTTGCGGCTCCCGCTGACAAATAAATTCAGACAACCAATTCAAGATCAATTTGCTTTTTGGAAAGATTGACTGACGCCAGTTTAACCCGTATCTGATCACCTACATTGAATTCGCGGTTATCGTTTGCGCCTACTACTACATAATCCCTTTCATCAAAATAATAACGGTCGTCTTTTAATGATTTAAGCGGAATCATCCCTTCACAATAATTGTCTGTCAACTCAACAAAAAGACCCCAGTCAGTTAGTCCTGTGATTGTACCGTCAAACACCTCCCCTACTCTGTCCTTTAAAAATTGTGCCTGAAAAAATTTACGCGATTCACGCTCAGCATCTACTGCTTTTCTTTCCGTCAAAGAAATATGTTTAGCTGTTGAACTAAGATTTGAATGGTGCTTAAATTGATTGTTCAGTACTTCAAATAAAATCCGATGTGCTACAAGATCTGCATATCTTCTTATCGGTGAAGTGAAGTGAGCATAATGTGTAAATGCTAAACCATAATGCCCGATATTTTTGGTGTCATAAGCAGCTTTTGCCATGGATTTAATTGCCATTTGCTGCACCATGTTGAACGATGCTTCATCCTTCATTTCTTCAAAAATCCGGTTCATCTGCCGTGCAATATCCTGCTCATCTCTGTAATGAAAACTCTTACCGAATTTTGAAATAAAAACTTTGAATTGCTCTACCTTTTCCGGGTCAGGTTTGTCATGCACCCGATAGATATACTGAACGTTTACTTTTCTTTTTGAATCACCAATAAAAGAACCCACTCTTCTGTTTGCCAAAAGCATAAATTCTTCAATCAGCTTGTTTGAATCTTTGGTTGTTTTTTTGAGAACTTTTACCGGCAATCCTTCCTCATTCAGTTCAAATCTGATTTCTGTTGACTGCACTTCAAGTGCTCCGCTTTTCATTCTTTCCTTCCGGAGTTTTTTAGCAAGCGTATCTACAATCAGAATCTCTTTTGAATGATCACCTTCACCCGTTTCAATAATCTGCTGTGCTTCTTCATAGGTAAATCTCCGCGCCGAACATATAACTGTTTTTCCAAACCACTCATTCACCACTTTTGCTTCCGGAGAGATTTCAAAAACAGCTGAAAATGTAAACTTTTCTTCATCTGGTCTTAACGAGCAAACACCGTTTGAAAGATGCTCAGGAAGCATTGGAATTACCCTGTCAACCAGATAGACAGAATTCCCTCTGATCAATGCTTCTTTGTCTAATGCAGAATTTTCTGTCACATAATGCGCAACATCTGCAATATGAACTCCTATGCTGTAATTGCCGTTTTCAAGAAACTCAAAGGAAATAGCATCATCAAAATCTTTTGCATCCACCGGATCAATAGTAAATGTCAAAATAGATCTGAAATCCCTGCGGGTTGAAATTTCACTCTCGGGCAGTGAAACAGAAATACCATTTGCTTCTTCCATGACCTCATCCGGAAAAGAAAATTTAATTCCGTTTGAAATAAGTATGGATTTCATTTCAGCATCATTGGTGCCGGGATGACCAAAAACATCAACAATTTCTCCAAATGGATTTTTTGCGTTATCCGGCCAGTCGGTCATTTTCGCAACTGCCTTGTAACCGTTTTTTCCGTTCTTCAGTTTACCCGCAGGAATGAAAATATCCACATCAATCTTTGGGTCATCGGGAATTAAAAAAGCAATATTCTGCTGTACATCCAGTGTCCCAACAAAGAGCCTTTCATTACGCTCAAGTACAGCCACCACTTCTCCTTCTGGTTTTCGGTCGCGTGATTTTGATGTAATTTTCACGCTTACTTTATCCCCGTTCAACGCCCTGTTTACTGCCCTTGCAGGAATAAAAATGTCTCCCTTCAATTCATCACACCTAACAAAAGCACTGCCCCTGTTTGTAAAATCTATTGTTCCGGTATAAAAATTTGATTCTGCAGCATATTTGAAAACACCTCTTTCAGGTTCATCGAGATGCCCTTCTTTTTTGAGGTCATTTAATATGGCAAAAACAAGTTTTCTGATCTCTTTATCTGTAATGTTGAGGTGATCTGAAACCTGTTTGAAATTAAGGCTTTTGCCAGAGTTTCCTTGAAATAGTTTTAAAATAGTTTCACGCAAAAACCGGCTGAGTTTTTGTGCCGGTGACTTTTGTTTTTTGCTCATTGGCGGTTATCTGTTCAGGTAATAAAAATAGAAATTATTTAGCTGGACCATTCATGTTTTGGCAAATTCCTGTACTTTTATACACTCAAAACATCAAAATTAAATCCTTTGAACAAGAAAATTGAAAAAGTACTGAACAAGCAAATTGAAGCTGAAGCGGTATCCTCTCATTTGTACCTTGCCATGGCATCATGGGCAGAAAATTCAGGAATCAACGGAACCGCAAATTTCCTATATGCGCATGCAGATGAAGAACGAATGCACATGCTGAAGCTCATCAAATTTGTGAATGAACGCGGTGGCAAAGCGGTTATCCCCTCTATACCCGCTCCAAAGCAAAATTTTGAATCATTGCAGGATGTCTTCAGCCGTTTGCTGGAACACGAACTGATGGTTACAAACATGATCAACGAAGTTGTGTTTCTATGTCTTCAGGAAAAGGATTACACCACCCATAATTTTATGCAATGGTATGTTTCTGAACAGCTTGAAGAAGAGGCTCTTGCCAGAAATATCCTGGATAAACTGAAAATGATAGGCAACGACAAAGGCGGGCTATATCTTTTTGACAGAGACATCACTACTATTCAGGCCACAATTAAACCAAATGCGGGCGCTGCAAATTAATTTTGGCACAGTTTTAGTAATTTCACGATCACACTAATTTAAATTTCTGAGTAAACGATTAATCATAGCATTACTTTCTCTGCTTCTGATCAGCGGAGCGGACAAGGCTGTTATGTCTAATCAGATGAAAGATACCCGCTCAGTTACCAAAGCACTTTTTCTTTACACATTTGCTACACTTATTGACTGGCCGGAAGATTACCGTAAAGGCAATTTTGTGATTGGTGTATTGTCTGCATCCAATGATGTTTACAATGAACTAAACACCAAATACAAAGGCAAGTCAATTGGCAGTCAGGAAATAGTGGTTCAAAAATTTGCGTCAAAGTCAGAAATAGATAAGGTACACATTTTGTATCTGGGACAAGATAAGAGTGATGAAATAACATCCCTGACAACACATTTGAAAACAAAAAGCACATTAATAGTTACAGATAAAGACGGACACCTTTCAAAGGGCGCAGTTATCAATTTTGTGCTTGACGGAAGCAAACAATCCTATGAAATTAGTAAACCAAATGCAAAAAAATATAATCTGGTAATAGCAACAAAACTGACCAGTTTAGCATACAAAGTAATTGAATGAGATTTTTTAGAAACATATTATTCTTAGGTCTTCTGCTATGCAGCGGTTTGGGGTTGGGTCAGGACCTTACGCCTAAAGACCATGCATTGTATCAGGCGAAAGATTATGATTCTGCCAGAGTTGTGATAGACATGGCCATTCAAACTCCTGAAAAATACAATTCTCAAACCTGGCAGCTGCGCGGATTAATATACAGAAAGCTGGAAACTACCGAGTCAACCATGAATCGTGAAATTGCCATTGAGTCTTTTGTTCAGGCCCGTAAAACAGACACTACAGGAATTTACAAGGAAAAAATAAACGAATACCTGTACAATACCATTATCCGATACTATAATGACGCGGTAAATCAATTAAACGAATTTAAACTCAGTGAGTCAGAGAAGAGTTATGTCTTATACAAATCTAAATACATTGAACTGCTCGACCCGAATAAAAATTTCAGCAATGAAGATTTGGAATATTATAATGCCCTTGGCGGAAGCTACAGCAGAACGCTTGTACAATTATCAGGAAAAGAATATGACATTGCGCTAACACTTGCAGTTAATTGCTATGGCAAAGTATTGGCTATTGATTCTATGAACTATACTGCTAACCTGAACATTGCAGTCATGTATTATAACAAAGGGGCTGATTTGATTTTAAATCAGGATCCGTTAAACACTCCCATTGAACAATTGCTGGAGAACATTGCTACAGCAGAAGCATTGTTCCTGAAAGCATTGCCACTGATGAAAAAAGCTTATGCTCTCAATCCGGACAACATAGAAACAATTGAAGGCCTTTCAGGAATTTATTTTGGATTGAATGATCAGGAAAACTACATTCTCTTCCAGACAAAACTGGATAAAATCAATCTTCCAAAGTACCTGGAAATCTACAATCAAAACCCTACTGACCGCAAAAACATTGAGGAACTGGTGCGTATTTATTCTTCAACCCTGAAGGATGAAACCCAATATCAGAAATTTAAAACTATCTTAGACCAACTTGGCGGATAGATAAAATGAGTTTCAGGTTTTCAATAGGTAAAAAAATCGGCACTGGATTCGGAGTGCTGATTCTGTTTATAATCATTGTTTTTGGCGCAACATTTCTTGCTGTTAATAACGGTATTTCCACCTTTCAGAAAAATGACCAGACAACCAATGATCTGATTCAGGTTCTTACGCCTTCCAAAGAAAGAGTAAGCCATTTGAGGCTTTCCATCAACGAATCAAAACTGCTGGCAATTCAGTGGGTAAATGACCAGAGCAGAAATGATGTGCCAGATAAAATGAGATTAAAAAATCTGATTGATCACAACATCCCCAACATCATCAAAGAAATTGAAATACTTGCGCCAGAGTGGAAAAATGAAGAAGACCGAGCTTTATTTGAACGCGCAAAAGGCAAAATAGATACACTCTTTACATACTATGATGAAGTCATGATGATGTTGCCGGACATAGCAAGTTATGATGATGAATTCAGTTTTTTTATGTGCCGTCTTTATGTTTCTCAGGATGGTGACATCCCCGTTTTTGCCGGCAAAATAGAACAAAATCTGCTGACTTTGCAAAACAGTCTGGAACGTCAGGAGCAAGATGCACTGACTTTAGTAAAAAGTTCTTCCGTTGAATCCAAAGAGAAATTTCAAGGATTAAAATTCTATTGGTTCCTAGGCGCCGCTCTAATTATTACAGCAATTCTGATTGCAATTTTCACAACCAATTCCATTGTTCGTCCGCTTAGATCCTTGCGCCATATTCTTATTGCATTAGGAAGGGGATTTTTCCAAAAACTCAAATCAAAGTGCGCAATGATGAGATTGGTGATATGTCGCTTGCAATGATAGGACTTGTAGACGGGCTGCAGAAAACAACGGATTTTGCAAAAGCAGTTGGTCAGAGTAATTTCAGCTCTCCCTACCAGCCATTAAGTGATGAAGATGTTTTAGGACACGCACTCCTGAAAATGCGTGATGAACTTGCTGAAACTGAAAGAACACTTGAAAGAAAAGTTGAAGAGCGCACAGAAGAAGTTGTGCAGCAAAGAGATGAAATTGAACGTCAGCGGTTAAAATTGGAAGACCTTTATAAAGACGTTACAGACAGTATCCGTTATGCGAAAAGATTGCAGTATTCCATACTTCCGCCACAAGAAGTAATACGCAAAGTGTGTCCTGAATCATTTGTTTTATTTAAGCCTAAAGATATTGTGTCAGGTGACTTTTACTGGTTTTATCAGACAGAAGGCAAATCACTGGTTGCCGCAGTAGATTGTACCGGACATGGTGTGCCCGGCGCTTTTATGAGTCTTGTTGGCGCAAACGGTTTGAATGCGGCAGTTAAAGAACATCACAAAACAGAACCCGGGCTTATCCTTAATGAACTCAATAAATTTGTTTCTGATTCTTTGAATAAAGGAAGTGAAGACAACGCTGTAAGAGACGGAATGGATCTTTCTTTCTGCACAATTGATTACACCAACATGGAACTGGAGTTTGCCGGTGCCAATAACCCCTTGTATATTATCCGCAACAACGAGTTTATCATTGTAAAAGCAAATAAATTTGCCATCGGTTCCTTTGAGCCGGGAGCCAAATCATATGCAACTTCAAAAGTATCCATTCAAAAGGGAGATATGATCTATCTCTTTACTGACGGATATGCTGATCAGTTTGGAGGAACTAAAGGAAAAAAATACCTTTACAAACATTTCCGTGACACTCTGATGGAGACACATCAAAAACCAATGTCTGACCAGCACGACCATCTGAAACATCAGATAGAAGCCTGGCAGGGGCCTTATGAACAGGTAGATGATATTCTCGTTATTGGTGTACGGATCTGAAATTAAAGCATGATGTCTGCAGTAAAATTTCTTCTGGTCTTTTCTCTTCTACTCATTTTGAATGGAAATGCTCAGGCGCAGCAAAAAAACATCCGGTTTGATCGCTTTTCAATAGAAAACGGGTTGTCTCAAAGTTCTGTCACCGGAATTGTTCAAGACGACATGGGCTTCATCTGGATTGCCACTCAGGACGGTTTGAATCGGTTCAATGGTTACGACTTTCTGATATTTAAAAGCGATCAGACAGACAGCACGTCTTTACCAAATAATTATCTTTCTTTCCTCACGACAGATGAATTTGGATACATCTGGTTTGGCACCAACAGGGGATTTGGAAGAATTAATCCGCAGAATTTCAAAATAAACCGCGTAAACCGCGATTTGATTCCGGGAATAAGGGGCTACGTTTTCAGCCAGATTGGATTTGATGCATTCGGAAATATCTGGGCGCTTTCAGATAAATACGGCATTAATAAAATCAATCCTAAAACAAAAGAAGTAGAAATTATTAAGGGCATCAACGGAGACAGCGGATTCACAACATTGTTTATTGATGAATCAAAATCTGTGTGGATTGGTTCTGAAGCAGGAAAAGTATACTACACATCTCCTCCCTACAATTCTTATAAAGAAGTTGACCGAACACAAAAAAAACAAGGCAGCATTACACAAATAAGCCAGAACAACACAAATTCTCTTCTGGTTTCGACACAGGCAGGCATTTATACCATTGATGAAAACAAGATAATGCGTCCTCTTGCTGAAAACAAAATTCTGGAATACCTGCAGATAAGTTGTGCTTACCGTGAAAATAAAACCAACGTCTGGATTGGAACAGAACAAGATGGATTATTTCTGCTAATTCAGGACTCTACCGGAAATGAAAAACTGTTTCAGTATAAAACTAATCCCTACAACAATTCAAGTATTCTTGATGATAATGTCAGCTGCATTTTTGAGGACAAAAACGGTGTTTTCTGGATTGGGGCTGAAAAAGGTTTTTCAAAATTTGACAAATACAAACAAGGCTTTGCAAGTATTAGCGTCAATAATGATCCGGCGCATGGATTAATTGATTATAACGTCTGGTCGTTCTCTGAAAACAAGTCAGGAGATATTTATATCGGCACAAAAAAAGATCTCACCATTTATAAAACCAATGAGCAAAAATTCTACCACATAATTCGGGAAAGAAATGATCAATCCTATCTGCTGAGCATTTATGTAGAATCACCTCAGAAAATATGGCTGGGATATGATGACGGACTATATATTCTTACGATTAACAACCTGCAAAACCTTGATTATAATTTTAGAAAAGTAGATTTTCAAACTGCCAATGAAGAATCAAATGACCTGAGGGTTTATCAGATTGTAGAAGCAGATGAAAATCGCCTTTGGATTGGCTCACGGCTGGGATTATCAATTATTGACAAGCGAAATCTTGACTACTCTTTTTATGCAAACACTGAAACGGAGGGAAGCATTGGCGAGGGCTCTGTGAAAGTTATTTACCGTGACTTAACCGGTAAAATCTGGATTGTAACAAGTGATCAGGGTTTGTATAACATCGTTGAAAAAGCTGATGGTTCATTTTACTTCAAGGAATATGCTGTTATCAATCATGACGAACATAATGCACACATCACCTGTCTTGTGCAAACTGAAAAAAATAATCTTTGGCTGGGAACTTACGGAGAAGGAATTAAAAAACTCAATCTCACCACATCAGAAACAATTAACTATACAGAATCAGAGGGGCTTGCCAACAACGTTATTTATGGGCTGCTTGAAGATGCAGATCATAATATCTGGGCAAGTACCAATAAAGGAATTTCAAAATTTGATCCGCAAACCGAAATGTTCACCAACTTCACAGTTAAAGATGGTTTGCAGAGTAATGAGTTCAACACGGGCGCCTTTTTAAAATCATCTGACGGTCTGCTCTACTTTGGCGGAATAAACGGATACACTGTTTTTAATCCGCACCTGATCAATAAAAATCCGCATGAACCCAAAGCCATTATTTCTTCTGTTCAGCTTTCGTCCAAAGGATCAAAAAATAAAGAAATAATAGCTCAGAATATTTCATCTTCCTATGAACTGAATCTGGAATATTTCCAGAATGATATTTCGTTTGAATTTGTTTCCACGAACTATTCCAATATCGGCAAAACCCGCTACAAGTATGTACTGGAAGGGCATGAAGAGGAAATGAGTTATCTGGATAATGAAAACAAAGTTAACTACCTCAACATCCCCCATGGAAACTACACCCTTAAAGTCTATGCGCAAGCGCTGATGGTGTCTGGTCTTCACAACCAACAACACTAACCCTTAATATAACCCCTCCTTTCTGGCTGACATGGTGGTTCAGAATTCTTATTATTCTGGCACTAACTTTTATTGGAATTGCAATATACCGGAGAAGAGTGGATGTTATCAGAAGACAAAAAGTACGCCTTGAAATTGAAGTAGTAAAACGCACAAGACAGGTCACTGAACAGGCTAAAAATTGAGGATCAGAAGAAAAAAGTAGAGATACAGAAAGCGAAAATTGAACACCAGAAAGAACTCCTTGAAAAAGAGAAAGAAAAGGTAGAGCAGTTGCTCCTGAATATTCTGCCTGAAGGTACCGCTGAAGAGCTTAAAAAAGAAGGACGGTCAAAAGCACGATACTACAAAAATGTATCCGTGATGTTCACTGATTTTGTTGGATTTTCAAAGATTGCTGAAGAAATGAAACCACAGGAGCTGGTACAAAAACTGGATAGCTACTTCTCTAAATTCGACGAGATCATTGAGAAATATGATCTTGAAAAAATCAAGACAATTGGCGACTCTTATATGTGTGCAGGGGGAGTTCCAATCAGAAACAAAAGTAACGCAATTGAGGTAACATTGTCTGCGCTTGAAATCAAAGACTATATGCTTAACCGCCAGGCAACAGCGGTTGAGGGAGGAGAAAAAGAATGGGAAATACGAATAGGCATTAATACCGGAGAGGTTATTGCCGGAGTAATCGGAATCAAACGATTTGCTTACGATATTTGGGGTGCAACAGTAAATCAGGCCCAACGTATGGAGATGCACGGTCAGCCGGGAACAGTGAATGTTTCAGGTAACACCTATGAATACATTGCTCCTTATTTTGAATGTACTTATCGTGGAAAGGTTCAGACCAAACACAAGGGGATGCTCGACATGTATTATGTCAGCGGAATCAAACCTGAATTATCAATCAAAGGGGAAGGAAAAAAACCAAATAATAAGTTCTGGAAAATTGTCGATCTGCACTTATACAGCTCTATCAACTATATGAAGGCTGAGCGGCACATCATGAAAATTCTTGAAACCCAGCTCTCACCAAAACTTTTATACCACAGTATCAACCACACGATAGATGTTACAAAAGCCGTTGAACGACTCGCAATCATGGAGGGAATTACCGATGAAGACCTCTTTTTATTAAAATCAGCAGCAACATATCATGACGCTGGTTTTATTGAAAAATATGAAAAGAATGAGGAAATTGGAATGCGTCTGGCGCGCGAAATTCTTCCGAAATACGGTTATACCCAGGAACAAATAGATGTGATTGATGGCTTGATTAAAGCAACTGAAATTCCGCAATCACCCCAAACACATTTACAGCAAATAATGTGTGATGCAGATCTTGATTATTTGGGCAGAGATGATTTCCACGATATTGCCAATTTGCTCAGAAGAGAATTACGTGAGCATGGTAAGCTAAACAGTGACAGAATGTGGGACGAGATTCAGGTAAAATTCCTTACTGCTCACACCTATTTCACTAAATCAGCTATCAGACTCAGACAGGAAAAAAAGATGAAGCACATTGAGGAAATCAAAGCAAAACTGCTGGTCTATGAATACAAGGATTAGTTAAAATTATCCTTTCAGGTGTATTATGACTCCAGCTTAAAAAGCGTCAGGTCTGGCTCTCCGTTTTTTCCTGCCAAAAACAAGGTTCTTGTTTTTTTATTCCAGAGAAAATCTGCGTCAAAAGAAAAATTTTTACCGTTAGTCAATTTAGCTTTAATCAGATATTGGGTCCCTGTTTGTTTTAAAAATGTATAGGCGCCCTTGATTTGAATCGTTCCGCTTTTATAAACAATTCCGTTAGTGGTTATCTGAACATGCACGTCATGCTTTTCAATACTCAGCTCAACATCGTCTTTAATCACTGAGTATGCCATCATCTCTCCGGCGTAGTAACCGTAACAATCTTTTGGTAAATCATCTGCACGGGAAATCACCGAAGCAAAAAACAACACAAAAAACAAGCTGAACCTCTTCATTTTTATAGTTTGGGGACACGAATATAGTGTTTTGCAAAAAAAGATCAAATAAATCTGTTGATAAAAATAAGTGCTTGTTTAAATAAAACCGCGCAAAAACGAGGATTGGGGATTGAGCGCATTGTAAATTTGAACGAATAAAACTTCTCATGAAACAATACCTTGACCTTGTCAGACACATTTATGAAAACGGCACTCAAAAAGGTGACCGCACCGGAACAGGCACCAAAAGTGTTTTTGGTTATCAGATGCGATTTGATCTAAGCAAAGGTTTTCCAATGCTTACTACTAAAAGCTTCATCTGAAATCAATCATTCATGAACTACTCTGGTTCATTAATGGTGATACCAATATTAAATACCTGAATGAAAACGGTGTAAAAATCTGGGATGCATGGGCTAACAAAAATGGCGATCTCGGTCCGGTTTATGGTGCGCAATGGAGAAACTGGAACAACAAAGGAATTGATCAGCTTCAAATGGTTATTGATCAGATTAAATCAAATCCCAATAATCGCAGAATCATGGTTTCTGCATGGAACCCTGAAGTAATGCCGGACACCGCCAAATCATTTGAAGAAAATGTTGCTAACGCCAAAGCCGCTTTGCCTCCGTGCCATGCCTTTTTTCAGTTCTATGTTGCAGACGGTAAACTTTCTTGTCAGCTTTATCAGCGCAGCGCAGATGTTTTTTTAGGTGTACCGTTTAACATTGCGTCTTATGCGCTTTTTACATTAATGATTGCACAGGTTTGTGATCTTAAACCAGGCGAATTCATCCATACTTTTGGTGATGCACATCTATACAACAATCATTTTGAACAAATTGAACTGCAGCTTAGCAGAGAACCGCGAGCGTTGCCACAAATGAAAATTAATCCTGCGGTGAAATCTATTTTCGATTTTAAATTCGAGGATTTTGAACTGTTGAATTATGATCCGCACCCACACATCAAAGGCGAAGTGAGCGTATAATTATGGTAAAATTAATTGTAGCAATAGCTTCCAACCGCGTTATTGGAAAAGACAACGATCTTATCTGGCATTTGCCTGCTGACATGCGGTTTTTTACACAAACCACCAAAGGACATGTGGTAATAATGGGAAGAAGAAACTGGGATTCTATACCGCTAAAATATCGTCCTTTGTCTGGCCGGATCAATGTCGTTATTACAAGAAACAAAGAATTCAGACATCCGGATTGCATTGTTTTTAATTCGTTGGAGGAGTCAATTGCGCACTTCAGAAATGATTCTTCAAAAGATGTTTATATCATAGGGGGCGGTCAGATTTATAAAGAGGCAATAGAAAAAAATCTGGTTGATGAAATGCTGATAACCCATATTGATCAAGCCTTTGAAGGAGACACCTGGTTTCCTGATTTTAATGAAAATGATTGGAAGAAGGAAGTTGTTCTGAGACAAGAAAAAGACGAGAAAAACGCGTACTCTTTCAGTGTTTGGAAATACATCAAAAATTCTGATTAAGTGAAATTGTGTATTGCTGAAAAACCGAGTGTAGCAAAAGAAATTGCGACAATCTTAGGGGCAACCCTTAAGAAAGACGGGTATTTTGAGGGCAATGGATATTGGGTTTCATGGACTTTTGGACATCTGTGTACATTAAAGGAACCCCATGATTATACACCCATCTGGAAAACCTGGAATCTGGCAACATTACCTATGATTCCTTCCAAATTCAGCATTAAAGTTATGCCTGATCAGGGGGTTCAGAAACAATTCAGAACAATTGAAACACTGGTAGAAAAATGTGATGAGGTAATAAACTGCGGTGATGCCGGGCAAGAAGGAGAGCTTATTCAGCAATGGGTGTTATTAAAAGCAAAAAACACAAAACCCATTAAACGACTTTGGATTTCCTCTTTGACAGAAGAAGCAATTAAAGAAGGATTCAATAAACTCAGGAACGGCGACGATTTCAAAAATCTTTATGCCGCAGGCAGTTCAAGAGCAATTGGAGATTGGCTTTTGGGAATGAATGCCACCCGGTTATATACTCTTAAATTCGGGCAAAATAAACAGGTTTTATCTATTGGCAGAGTGCAAACTCCTACCCTTGCAATGATCGTTCAAAGACAAAAAGAAATTGATCATTTTAAGCCGGCAAAATTCTGGGAATTGAAAACAAAATACCGTGATGTATTGTTCTCAGCTCAGTTAGACAGATTTGATGATCAAACAAAGGCAACAGAACTGGCAGAACAAATTAAGCCTTTGCCCTTTATTATAAAATCATACGAACAGAAAGAAGGGAAAGAACAGCCGCCGCGTCTCTTTGACCTTACGTCTATACAGGTTGAAGCCAACAATAAATTTGCCTTTTCTGCTGAACAAACATTGAATACAGTGCAGAGTCTATATGAGAAAAAACTCATCACATATCCACGGGTCGACACGACTTATTTGTCTGAAGACATCTATCCAAAAGTTCCCAAAATACTGGAGGGGCTAAAATTTTTTTCACGCTACACTGAACCACTTTTGGGCTCACCAATTAAGAAGTCAAAAAAGGTATTTGACAATAAAAAAGTAACTGATCACCACGCAATAATTCCAACGGGCATAGTTCCTTCAGGCGTTTCAGCCGATGAACAAAAAATTTACAACACTATTACGCGCCGATTTATTTCAGTCTTTTATCCGGATTGTACGGTATCAAATACAACTGTATTGGGTGTTGCCGGTGAAACAGATTTTAGAGCCACAGGAAAACAAATTATTGAGCCTGGATGGCGGATAGTTTATGAGCAAGAAGATTCGGCTCAGACACCTGTTCAAAATGAACCAAAGAAACCAGGCGAGGCGGCAGACGAAGATGAAAACCTGCAGGAACAGGAATCTGATAATATTTTGCCAATTTTTGAACAGGGTGAAAGTGGTAGTCATGAACCGGAAATTCTGGAAAAAGAAACACGACCTCCTAAATACTATACCGAAGCAACTCTTTTAAGGGCCATGGAAACAGCCGGAAAAACAGTTGATGATGATGAGCTGAGAGACGCCATGAAAGAGAACGGAATTGGGCGTCCATCAACCCGTGCAAATATTATTGAAACATTATTCCGCAGACAATATATCGTCAAAAAAAAGAAAAACATTCATGCAACTGTCACGGGTATGGGGTTAATCGATATTATTCAAAGCGATCTTCTTAAATCGCCTGAATTAACAGGTAAATGGGAGTATAAACTTCGTCAGATTGAAAAAGGAGAATACAGCATAACCCAGTTTAAAGAAGAACTTGTGGAAATGGTTGTTAATCTTACAAATGAGGTCATGAGTATTCATGGTAAGAAAATAGAAATTATTGAGCCTGCTTCACCAAAACCTTCAGAAGATAAAGTTGCTCCTGAAAAACGTGAAACCAAAAACCAGAACCAATAATTATCGAAGGCAGAACTTGTCCCAGATGTAAATCAGGCAAAATAATCAAAGGAAAATCAGCCTACGGATGTTCACGATTTAAAGAGGGCTGCACTCTGTTGCTGCCATTTCAGTATCACAATAAAAAGCTAACAGACAAACAAATTTCCGATCTTTTGGAGAAGGGTAAAACAACAATAATAAAAGGAGTCCAGAATCCTGAAAATCCTGAAAAATCAGATGGAAAAATCATACTGAACAACGAATTCAAACTTCAGTTTGTAAAGGCATGAAAAATTTAATGCTGACAGGTCTATTTTGTCTTATTACTTGCATTTCTTTAAGTCAGTTTAATCACGTTTTCAGCTACGACACCACGCGTAAATACTTTCCTTCTTCACATGGCTCAAAGAAATGGAAACCAATTGTAGGTTTTGACGCTTTTCGCTCATTCTATTCCGGAAAGCCGGTTAAATTTAATGGTATTAGGTTTGGCGCTGAATACCGAGGCGTGCATAGATTTGGATTTGGATTTTACGGGTTAAAACGAGATTTAGTGTTTAATGATATAGTTGTAGACTATCCGCTTGCGACAGACACTTCTTTAGTAAAATACAGTCTTAATTACGCTGCCTTTTTCTATGAACGTGTTTTTTATAAACACAAGAAATGGGAAGTGTCTTTGCCATTTTATCTTGGTGGCGGCGGGCTGGATGGTTATGTAGAAGGATCTGATGGAATTTATTATAAATTTTTGGCTACCAGTTTTTCATTAATGAATGCAGGATTTGGACTCAAATATTATCTATTCAAATGGCTTGCACCAAGAATTGGAATAGGCTATCGGTTCACTTTTAATACAGAAAAGAGCCTTAGAAAATCTTTTAATGGCGCATATTATTCATTTGGGGTAAGTGTAATAATAAGCGAATTATACAAATCCATTTTCAAGAATCAACCGAACCAAAAACAAACACAACCATTAAATAAATAACGCGATTGTTGCTAATTCATAATTCTTTGATTATCAATAATTCAACAAAAAATAAAGCGCTCTCGGAAACACGGCTAAAACCAACGATCTCTCACGGGGTAAATAGTTTAGACATTAAACAACTAAACAACTCTTTAAACGCGTTCTATTGCTTTTTCTTCTTAAAAATATAAATCTGGGAGCTCCAAAACTCATCTTTAGCCAACCAATTTGACTTCAACCCGGTAAGAATTCCCCTGATTATATTTCCATTCTTATATTTTTCAGACAACATAGAAACATAAAACGAATCAAAAGGCATTGGTAAAATATTAACCAATACAAGTCCATGAATTGAAGCAATTCTTCTCATGTCATCAGGCACAAAATGATAAAGATGAATTGGAACGTCATAAGCAGCCCAAAATGCTTGATATTTTCTGGCATCATAGCTTAGTCTGTTCGGAACGGCAACAACCAGACAACCATCCTCCTTCAACAATTTCACTATTCTCTCCAAATCTCTTTGTAAATGATATACATGTTCAAGTACATGCCACATTGTAATTACGTCAAACTGCCCGTCAATTTGATTATGTAACTGCTCAATTGGTAATAAATCTACTTCATTAGATGTTTTAGCAAAAGATCTTGCGTCAGCGTCAGGCTCAAGACCAACAAAGCGCCAGCCTTTGTCTTTTGCTACTTTCAAGAAATGCCCTGTTCCTGCACCTATATCCAGGAGATTTCTGCCCGCGGATAATTTACCGATCAACTTAACTTTTTTCCGCAAGGAATACCATCTTACAACATGGTAAACCCTGTTAATAAGTCCCTCTTTTGAAGAAGAATGTGAAACATAACTATCTGACTTATAATAATTTCCAATCAGGGCTTCTTCAGGAACAGGATTTGTATACTGTAAACCGCAGTTATTACAGGCTACTATTTTAAACAATTCACCAGACACAGAATGATCTTTAACCTCTAATACCTGTGAATAATGGCTATGTTGACATACGGGACAGTTAGCTATAGTTTTCATCATTTTCCCAAATAAATCATTATTACCGAAATATCAGCTGGCGATACTCCACTTATTCTACTGGCCTGACCCAAAGTAACTGGTTTAACCCTTGACAACTTGTCTATTGCCTCAGAAGACAAAGAAGCCATTTTTTATAATTTATATTATCTGGCAATTTATATTGGTCAAGTCGTTGAATTTTTTCTGCCAAATCCCTTTCCCGATCAATGTATCCAGCATATTTCAACTGCACTTCGGCTTGCACAAGTGTCTCTGAATCTATATCACCAAGCTTGTCTATCGCCTGTTTAAGATTAGGCGAAAATTCTATTAGTTTTTGAAGCTCTACATGTGGTCTTAGCAAAACACCAATTGCCTTAACTGCCTGGTTCAACGAAGCAGAACTTATGCTTTCTAAGTAGCCATTCAATTCTGAAGGCAAAACACTAGTTTCTTTAATTACCTTCTTAAGCAATTCGCTCACTCTAACTTTTTCATTAACCCTGCTTAAAGCCTCCAGATTACACAGACCAATTTCATAGCCGCGGGGAGTCAACCTTAAGTCGGCATTATCTTGTCTTAATAATATCCTGAATTCAGCCCTTGAAGTAAACATACGATATGGCTCTTTTGTTCCCTTTGTAATTAGATCATCAATAAGAACCCCTATATATGCCTCAGCCCTTGTTAAAACAAACTCTCCCTTACCATGCAGTTTATTATGTGCATTTATTCCCGCCATTAATCCTTGTGCGGCCGCCTCTTCATATCCGGTGGTTCCATTAATCTGCCCGGCAAAAAACAAATTATCTACTAATTTGGTCTCAAGTGTATGTTTTAATTGAGTAGGGGGAAAATAATCATATTCTATAGCATAACCCGGCCTGAACATTTTTACATTTTCAAAACCCGGAATAGTTTTGAGTGCTTTTAACTGTATGTCTTCCGGCAGAGAGGTACTAAAGCCATTAACATAGATCTCTACAGTCTCCCATCCCTCAGGCTCTACAAAAAATCTGATGTCTGTTTCTTTCAGCAAACCTGTTTATCTTATCTTCGATTGAAGGACAATATCTTGGTCCTGTACTTTTGATCGCTCCATTAAACATTGGTGAACGATCAAATCCACTTCTAAGAATCTCGTGTGTTAAAGTATTGGTATAAGTAATATAACAGCTTCTTTGTTTTGAGAGGGGTTTGATATTTGGATCATAAGAAAACTTCAGCGGATTCTCATCACCTGGCTGTTCTTCCATTTTAGAATAATCTAAAGATCTTCCATCAACCCTTGGAGGTGTTCCAGTTTTCATTCGGCCAGACTCAAAACCAAGATTGACCAACTGTTCGGTTATTCCATAACTTGCGCTTTCACCAGTCCGCCCACCTTTAAAGTTTTTCTCCCCAAGGTGTATGAGTCCGTTTAAAAAAGTACCGTTAGTAAGAACAACCGCCCTGGCATATATTTTTTGACCCATTACAGTTGTCACACCCTTTAAATCCCCATTTTCTAGAATTAACCCATTAGCCATGTCTTGCCAAAAATGTACATTTTCTGTTCTCTCGAGCAGAAGTCGCCATTCTTCAGCAAATCTCATTCTATCATTCTGAGTCCTTGGCGACCACATAGCCGGCCCTTTGGAAAGATTCAACATTTTAAATTGAATCGCAGATTTATCAGCCACCACTCCCGATCCACCACCTAAAGCGTCTATTTCTCTAACGATTTGTCCTTTTGCAACACCCCCCATTGCGGGATTACACGACATTTGAGCAATGGTAGCCATATTCATTGTTACCAACAGGGCTTTAGACCCCATTTTAGCAGAAGCATATGCCGCTTCACAACCAGCGTGACCGGCACCAACAACGATTATATCATATTCAGGCAACATCTGCGACTTGTTTCACGTGAAACATCTCTTTTGATTATAAACTATGTTTCACGTGAAACAATCTTAAGCATTAAACAATCGTCCTCTGCGGCTCTCATTTCTCGTTCACCACCTTGGGTCTTGTCGTCCAAACCAAGCAAATGCAAAACGCCATGGACCATAACCCGACTCAACTCCTTTTCAAAATCACCAGCACAATATTGTTTTGAGTTTTCACAAACCCTGTCAACAGATATATACATCTCACCACATAAACTATTTTCTTCGTTATAATTAAATGTAATAATATCCGTGTAATAATCATGCCCAAGGTGATTTCTATTCATCTCTAATAAATAACCATCATCCACAAAAACATAATCCAAGCTGGCGTTTTTAACGCCATATTTATTCAATACAGTTTTAAGCCAGGCCGAATAACCCTGCTTGTCAAAACCATTTATCTTACTATTAAAAAACTGTAAGTCAGACTAACCATTTGCCGTAGCAAAGGTAATACTTACTTTAGTACCATTAGAATCAAAAGCCACGCCGTCGGATAAATTTTTCATTAAAAATATTCCGCGTCCGTCTGGCTTTTCAAGATTTTCAGGTGCAGTGGGATCAGGTAAATTGGTGTAATCAAAACAATCTCCCTCATCAGATATGACAAAAACAACTCCCTCAGGAATCTTTTCTACAATCACTTTAACCTTTTTTTCGTCAGAATATTTGTTACCGTGAATGATAGCGTTATTCACGGCCTCCGTAACGGCAATTAACACATTTCCGTAATGATCTTCATTAAGACCCATCTCCTCAGACACCCTGTCAATCAAAGCCTCAACTTCAGGAATGCGATCAAGTTTGGACGCAATTTCAATATTCAACATTCACTAATTGTTTACAGAATTAAAATACTCATTAACCAGTGTTTTATAATACACCCTCAGTCCAACCGGAAGCGACCGTAAAAACTCAGCTTCCGCGTTCTTTTTTCTGTTATACTCTGTAAATTCAATTAGGTTACTGTTCTCAGGATTTTTTCCTTCATTCGCTTCCCGCTCATCGCTGTAGCCTCTTTCACGCATTGCCTTCTCATGCTCTAATAATCGAGTCAAAATATCTTGTTGTCTTCTTACAAAATCAGAGCCCAAATTACCATTTAGCAAATCTTTTTCTAACTGGTCAATGTCTTCAATTAAATCGTTCAAACCATTCCCGGCACCACTACCGTCCTTATTCAGATCTTCGCGCATTTGCTTTAATCCCTCTCTTATGCGCTCCTGTTCTGCTGCCATTTTTACGATCTCCTTGTTAGATAAACCAGGAATATTTCCCTGGCCGTCACCCGGGGACATTCCATCACCCTGACCTGGTTTTTCTCCACCAGGATTAGGGCCTCCCTGCATCTTTTTAATTTGTTCCTCCAACGATTTTTTCATTTGCTCCATAGACATTCCACCTGTGCTTCCCTTGCCGCTTCCGCCAGGATTATTACAAGAACCACTGCCTTGCATTTGACTCTGTGCCTGCTTTTGCATTTGATCTAAAACCTCTGACAACATAAGAGCTAAATCATTATAATCCGTCATTACATATTGCTGACTTTGCATGGTTTCAGAAGACTTTCTTTCCTCAGCCAAATCTAGCGATTTATCCAGATTGTAATTCAATTCAGCAAGGGCTTCATTTATAAAAGAGGAAAGCTGAAACACTCTTTTACTGAGCGCAACCAAAGAGTCATTTACAACCTGAGACGCCGATTGAATATCAAGTTGTTCTCTTGCAAGTTCATTATATTTTGGATCAGTGGGACTTGTCGATTTAAACTGTGCCATCAGCGCCTCCTGACGATGGCTTAAAGCAACAATGTTCTCCAACAAATACCTTAAAGCGTCCATATCCTCAGACTGTTGTTGAGCAGACATCTGCATTTGCATAGCCTGAATATTTTCTGCCATCTGCTTCATCATGTCTGAGGCCTTAGATTGATTTTCTCCGGATTTCTTTTCGTTTCCATTATCCAGATTTTCTTTAGAATCATTCATCTCCTGATCAATCTGCTCTTCCATTTCCTTGTCAAAATTGGATATCCATAGGGTTTTGGAGCTGCTGATTCTTCTCCTCAATTTCATCCATGTCCTTCTGAATTTCATCAAATTTCTTATTCAATTCTTCTTGCTTTTCAGACAGTTCTTCTGGCGACAATTCTTTATTTTCAGTCATTTCTTTCAGCTCCTCCTGCTGTTCAGCCAATTCTTTCAATTGCTCTTCAAGTGAACTCAGCTTTTCATTTATTTCCATCATTTTAAAAAGCTCAAGTGTACGATCCAGCTCATCATTTAAATTCTCAGACTTCTGTTCCAGCTGATCAAGATTTTCCAGCAACTGATCCTTATTCATTTCATTCAAAAGCTCCTCCAATTGTTTAAACAATTCAAGCAATTCCTCATCCATCAATTCTTCCATTAACTTCTCAAGCTGTGCCCTTTTCTCTTCAAGTTCCGGGTCTTCTTCAAGAAAATTTTCTCGTTCATTATTCAACTTTTCATTCTCCATTTGCATTTTTTCAATGCGCTCATTTAAGTCCTTTTGCATGTTGAGTAAATTCTCAATACTTTGTTTATCCTTCCAATCAAGATTTTGTTTATTCATGACTTCATTCTTCATCTCATGAATTTCCTTTTTCAACTCCTCGGCATCCTTCAGTGCCTTATCCATTTCACTTTCAAGATTCTCAGATTTGTTTGCCAATTCATTTTCAAGGTCTTCAAGGCTAGGAATTTCAAACACCCTTTTGCCAGTTGAAGACGACTTAAAGCCATTTATTTCATCATTATCAGTTACAGCGAATGAATATTCTATTCTGTCTCCAGGCTTCAAATTGAACTCTGATAAATCAATGTAAAAAGAAAACAACTGGGCTGTAGCCAAAGAGTTAATCTTGATTCCGGTCTTAACAGAATAACTCGTATCCTTACCAATCACCTTCATTGTGGCTGTTAAACCCCGAAACCCATAATCATCTGAAATTTCTCCCTGAACAAATCTTTTCAAACTATTCATTGAATCTACTTCTTCCTCAATACTTATTTGAGGAAATTCATCCTTAACAACTGAAACAGAATAATTTAGGCTGTCAGCGTTCTTAACTTCATCCGAGCTTGTTATCAGCACATAATTTTCAGAATTAAAGAACTTTCTTTTAAAAGAATAGCTGTTGGTAAGATTTGTTTTAAGGTTGAACAATGTGTCTAAAAACGCAACATTTAATTCTGAAAGATTTTTAGCCTTTATAAGCCACTCAATGGTGCTTCCTTCAGGTACAGAAATATCTCCGGTGTTGTCAAATCTTGTACTTTTTAATCCCGTATGTTTGGGATAAACGACATTAAGACTGATGTCTTCAATTACAGGTTTATATAGAACATCGACATTGAAATTCTCAGATTTGAAGCCGTTTGCCTCACAATAAAAAGACAAATCAGCAGACATATTTGAAAACCGATAAAAAAATCTAGTCTTAGATTTTTTAGTAAGATTATATGTTCCGTTTGTAGAAACTACCCTTACTTCATCGGGTAATTCATTTCCCACAATTTTAATTTCAAGAAGATAGTCTTCACCTTCTGTAACCTGATTTTTACTTTCCAGAACAAACTCGAAAGGCGCCGGTGCAACAAACTCTTCATTGAAATTTATCACCCTATTAGATCCTTCCAGAAAAAGACCTGGATTAACAACAGCAACAAAAATAAAACCAGCAATAATCGGCAGCACATACTTTAGATATCTCCTGTTTTCTTTAAGATCAATTGCTGTAGAAAACGGAACCACCGACAACTTCATTGAGCGTTGCTCAATACTAGCTTTTACAAGCTCCAGATTTAATAAGCCCGAAGAATTAAGATCCCTTTCAAGCTGTAACGTATTCCTCAACTTATCACCAATCTCAGGAAAAAAACCGCCAATCTTTTCAGCCGCATCCCAAACGGTCATGTTTTTTCCCAGCCTGCTCAGCTTCAAAACCGGCACCAAAAGATATTTAATAAACAAAAAGCCGTTTACAGCAACAAACGAGACCAACAGAACAAAACGGGTAAGAGAACCAAACCGGCCAAAATATTCAAGCGCAGAAACCGTAAAATATGTCAGCAACAAAACACCTACAAAAAGAATAAATCCCTTTATCATTTCGTTCTTGTAGTACTTTCTGATAAAAAGATCAACTTGATTTATGACGTCCTGAAACTTACCCACTGCCTTTAAATTTATTCTAAGTTAATACTTTCTCAAATGCAGTACAAAAATCGTGCACGAAAGGTTCATTTTATTGATGTATAACGAAACCCGAACAAAAGAAGTATTCAGACAGAAAGAATATCTTTGCTACTTCAAATTACAATTATATGTCTAAACGAGTTCGGGTACGTTTTGCTCCTAGTCCAACCGGACCACTGCACATGGGTGGTGTGAGAACAGCGCTTTACAATTATTTATTTGCCAAAAAACAGGGTGGGGATTTTCTGTTGAGAATAGAAGATACTGATGAAAACCGTTTTGTACCCGGTGCTATGGAGTATATTCTCGAGTCGTTGAAGTGGTGCGGAATAGAACCAAATGAAGGACAAGGATATGGTGGAGATAAGGGTCCTTACATCCAGTCTGAAAGAAAAGAAATGTATCGCCCCTTTGCAGAACAACTGGTTCAAAACGGAGCAGCATACTATGCCTTTGACACCGCTGATGATCTAGAAACCATGCGCGAAAAAGCAAAACAAATGGGTATGCCCAACTGGCAATATAATGCCGTTACAAGATCATCCATGAAAAACTCTCTTTCTCTTTCAAAAGAAGAAGTTGAAAAAAGACTTGCAGCAGGTGAGCCCTATACCATCCGCATGAAAATGCCAAGAAATCAGGATATAAAGTTTGAAGACATTATTCGAGGATGGATCACAGTAAATACAAATAATCTCGACGATAAAGTTCTGTTCAAAGAAAGCGGTATGCCAACCTATCATCTTGCAAATATTGTTGATGATCATTTAATGGAAATCACGCATGTAATCAGAGGAGAAGAGTGGCTGCCATCAGCGCCGCTGCACGTATTGTTGTATGAAGGGTTTGGGTGGAGAGACCACAATTTGCGCACCTGCCATTGATATTAAGACCAGATGGAAACGGTAAATTAAGCAAACGCGATGGAGACAGGCTGGGTTTTCCGGTATTCCCTATTGACTGGTTGAATCCTGACGGAGAAAAATACAGCGGTTATCGTGAAAACGGATATTATCCGGAGGCATTCATCAACATGCTGGCTTTGCTTGGATGGAACCCGGGAAATAATAAAGAAATTTTTACCCTTGATGAGCTTGTCAGTGAATTTTCACTTGAACGCGTAGGAAAATCAGGTTCTCGATTTGATCCTGAAAAAACACGCTGGTTCAATCAGCAATACTTGCGTGCAAAAAGCAATGAGCAACT
Organism: Crocinitomicaceae bacterium; assembly: GCA_016719925.1. Lineage (GTDB taxonomy): Bacteria > Bacteroidota > Bacteroidia > Flavobacteriales_D > Crocinitomicaceae > JADJGJ01. Next base: position 644,285 of record JADJYC010000002.1, read on the forward strand.
TGCAGCAGAATTGAACCCAATTCTGCAAAAAAACAACATAAACAAAGATACCGCCTACATTACAGAAGTATGCGCGTTAATGAAAGAACGTGCAACTTTTGTTTCAGACATCTACGGGGAAGGATTGTTTTTCTTCAAAGATGTTGTGTCTTATGATCAGACGGTCATAGACAAAAAATGGAACGAAGAAACAACCAAAATAATGAACGAACTACTGGCTGAATTAAAAGGTTTGTCAGACTTTTCAGCTACATCCATTGAAACAAAATTTACCGCATATCTTGAACAAAACAAATATGGATTTGGTAAAGTTGGTCCGGGATTCAGGCTGCTTGTTACCGGTAAAGGAATGGGGCCCTCCATGTTTGCAATATGCTCATTGCTTGGAAAAGAAACTGTTTTAGCCCGGATGGAAAAAGGTCTTGAAAAAGTTCTTCAATTAAAATCAGCACAGGCATGATTAATGAAGTAGAGGTAAGTGGTATTGAAGTTTTTGCCTATCATGGATGCATGGAAGAAGAGGCGAGGTTAGGAGGAAAATTCATTGTTGATGTTGTAGTAACAACAGACTTCATGAAAGCAGCACAAACTGACGAGTTGGTTGATACCATAGATTATGTGCGGATGAGAGAAATAGTTGTTGAAGAAATGGGAATTCGTTCAAAACTGATAGAACACGTTGGATACAGAATTCTAAACCGCTACAGACAGGAATTCAAAAACATGATAAAAGCCAGAATCAAAGTCAGAAAACTCAATCCGCCAATAAAGGGAGCTGTAAAGGAAGTTGCAATCACAATTGAGGGCTGACAAGGCTTGTAATTATTCAAAATTATTCTATCTTTGCCTTCCGCAAAAAATTAAAATGGTCCTGTGGCCGAGAGGTTAGGCACCAGTCTGCAAAACTTTGTACAGCGGTTCAAATCCGCTCGGGACCTCAAAACCCTTTCTCTGGAAACATAGAAGGGGTTTTTTTATTCCATATCAGTAAAAGTTTGTTATTTATCCTCTTTCTTTTTAGAGCCAGAAGATTGATACACCGCTGTTGGATAAACCCAGTCTGAGTAAACCTTTAAAGAGTCATAAATCGAATTCTGAAAGTCAAATTTTTCCGGATCATCAACAACAACAATATCCTGAACACGATAATCGTCTAATACGCTTTTTACACGTGCAACATAACTTCTTGATCCATTTGAACTGTATGATTTTCCCGTAGTTCCGCCACTTATAGGATTTGGCGCCTGGATATAAGAGTATTTTGCATATGTGTAAGTCCCATAAACAAAATAATACAAACTGTCTTGCTTGGCGTCAATAACTGTATTGCCGGTGTAAGTTATGGTAACATCTGCTAATCTGCCCTCAAGCTTATTGCCTTTTTCATAATTGATCGAATGAGTAAGCAACACACGGTCTAGCGCCTCTTCAATAAGCTGAAGCTTACTGGGTTGATATTGCGCTGAAACAGCAAATAAAGAAGCGAGTAAAAGAGACATCATAATAGACCTGTTCTGACCTGAATGAGCAAAAACCTTACCAAACAGTCGATCTAAGATAAATAATTAATCTGATGATGTTATTTGTGTTTGCTCATTTCTGTTTTAAGGTGATTAATAACATTCACCTCCACAGCATCAATTTTCTTAAGCTCTGATAGATAAAACGAAACCCAGTCCGTCAAATGAATGAGATAGAAATTCTGGGCAAGTCTGTTTTTCCCTTTTGCGCGGATTTCTCCAACATGCGGTGTTTTTTTTGCAATGATTTCTTTGGAAATCTCCCAGCGGTAATTGGTACGGGGATGATCAAAATCTGTTTTAAGATAAACCACCGAAATAGTTTCGTTTCCTCCTGCCCAGCCAACAAGTTCATTATGCGTCATTTCAGGCAGAACATGGTTCCAGCAAAGCATCTTTGCATTTTCATTCAATTGTTGTCTGAATCTGATTGCAATGCCTTCAAAATATGAACCGGAATAAATAACCGGTGTTTTCAGATGAAAATGTTTTGCGATTCTCAAAGCATCATTCTGAATGTGATATTTTTCTCCCTCTAGAAATGACGTCACTTCAGAAAGATTAATTAATTCTTTGTCAGCAATCAGATTATATTTTCTGAGAATATATAATTGCTGTACCAGTGAATAAACCAGCATTGCTCTTGGTTGCTGACCCTTTGGAACCACCAGGTGATTCCAGTTGTTTTGCTGCGCCATTTCCAATAATTCTCCACCAGAGGTGATCACAACAATTTCTGCTCCGCGTTTATGTCCCTCCCTCACTGCCGCCAGCGTTTCTTCCGTGTTTCCGGAATAGGAAGAAGCAATCAGTAATGTGCTTCCATCTACACAGGCCGGAATGTTATAATCATTTGAAAGAATAAAGGGCACTTTGATTTCTTCATTCACCAGTAAACTGATGATTTTACCACCAATACCAGACCCGCCTAATCCGCAAACGAGAACTGAATTAAATTTTTTATCTCCAATTTTAAAGCCCGCATTAACGCCAATTTGGATAGCCTCATTCAGCTGCCTTCCTATCGATTCAATTAGTTCCTTCATGATGATTGCAAAGTTAAACCATATACGGAAACATAAGCCTTTTGTTATGCCTTGTTCAACTATCAAAATGCCAATCACTCAAATCAGTTTATCTTTGAGCTTCAATTTTTTTAATTATGAGTCTGATCCAGCTTTCTGAACATGAACTACAACGCAGAGAAACACTGAATGAAATCCGCAACCTGGGCATAGAGCCATACCCTGCGGCACTTTATCCGGTATCACATCTTTCTTCAGAAATTGAAAAAGAATTTGAAGAGGGCAAAAAGGTGGTAATCGCGGGCAGATTGATGAGAAAAAAAGTTCAGGGAAAAGCTTCGTTTGCTGAAATTCAAGACAGCGCCGGACGCATTCAGATTTATTTCAACCGTGATGAAATCTGTCCCGGAGAAGATAAATTTGCTTATAACGAATTATTCAAAAGGCTTCTTGATTTAGGCGATTTTATTGGGGTGGAAGGAACCCTTTTTAAAACACAGGTTGGTGAAATTACGGTTCGCGTTACAGATTTTAAATTGCTTAGTAAATCACTCAAACCACTGCCAATGCCAAAAACAGACACTGATGGGGTAGTGCATGATGCTTTCACCAATCCTGAACTTCGATACCGTCAGCGATATGTTGATTTAGTGGTAAACACACATGTAAAAGATGTTTTTCTTAAAAGAAATAAAGTGTTTAATGCTTTCCGTGAATTCTTTAATTCCTGCGGCTATATTGAAGTAGAAACACCAATTCTTCAACCCATACCCGGCGGCGCTGCTGCGCGTCCGTTTACCACGCATCATAACGCATTAGACACAACTCTTTATCTAAGAATTGCAAACGAACTTTATTTGAAAAGGCTCATTGTGGGCGGATTTGAAGGGGTCTATGAATTTTCCAAAAACTTCAGAAATGAAGGCATGGACAGAACACATAATCCTGAATTTACTGCCATGGAAATCTATGTGGCCTATAAAGACTATAACTGGATGATGGAGTTCACTGAAAAGTTATTAGAACACACAGCATTAGCCGTGAACGGAACCACTGTTGCAACATTTGGTGAACACACGGTAGATTTCAAAGCTCCCTATAAACGGGTAACCATGCGTCAATCAATCATTGATTTTACCGGTTTTGATATCCATAGAAAATCAGAAGAAGAATTAAGAACCTGGTGTACATCGAATGGTGTAGAGGTTGATTTCACCATGGGTAAAGGAAAACTGATTGACGCAATATTTGGTGAAAAATGCGAGGGCAAATATATTCAGCCAGCTTTTATTACAGACTACCCAAAAGAAATGTCTCCGTTATGTAAGCAACATCGTGATAACCCTGAGCTCACCGAACGTTTTGAGCTGATGATCTGCGGTAAAGAAGTAGCAAATGCCTACTCTGAATTAAATGATCCGATTGAACAGCGTGAGCGTTTTGAAGATCAATTAAAGTTGTCAGAAAAAGGAGATGATGAAGCAATGTTCATTGATCAGGATTTTCTGCGTGCTCTTGAATACGGAATGCCACCAACGTCAGGTCTGGGGATCGGAATTGACCGTTTAGTTATGTACCTCACCAATAACCAGTCTATTCAGGAAGTGCTTTTCTTCCCTCAAATGAAACCTGAAAAATGGGGTACCAGCGGACCAGATTTAACAGAAAATGAAAAACTAATTCTTGGAATTCTGGAAAAAGAAAAATCAATGGATCTTACGGTTTTGAAAGAGCGTGTTGCGCTAAGCAATAAAGCCTGGGATTTAGGCATGAAAGGACTTGCGAAACATGGTCTGGCAAAAGTTACTAAAACGGATAATGCTTTAACGGTAAGTATAATAGAGTAGGACTCGAGTACCTCGCCCTACTATGAGGGGCGATTTGAATATCCGGATTACTTTTCTTCAAACCAGGAGGCGTACATACGGTAATTATTTGCAATCCGAAGCACCTCTCCTTTGAATAATTCAGGGCTAAGATCTTTCACTTTTTTAGCAGGAATGCCTGCATAAATTGAGCCTGATTCAACTTTTGTTCCTTCAAGAACGACTGCGCCTGCAGCGATGATACAATTCTCTCCAATGACACAATTGTCCATCACAATGGAGCCCATTCCTATCAGCACATTGTCACCAACTGTGCAACCATGTACAAGCGCATTATGGCCTACAGAAACATTATTCCCAAGATTGACTTTTGTCTTTTCATAGGTACAGTGAATTACCGCACCGTCCTGGATGTTTACATTGTTTCCAAAACGAATGCTGTTCACATCACCCCGCACAACCGCGTTGAACCAAACACTGCAATTTTCACCCATTTCAACATCACCAACAACCGTTGCATTATCAGCAAGCCAGCAATTTGCAGGTATTACGGGTGATTTCCCGCGACAAGATTTAATCAAAGCCATATCTGGTATTAAATTACAAATTCAAAATAACAAAATTCAAAAAGAACAATCACTCATTTACTAATCTTCAATTCAAAGTTCAACCGAATATATTCCGGCTGCTTAAATACTGACAATTTAAATTCGTTTTTACCCGTCACAAATTCATAAATATCAAACTCCGAAGAAAAGTCAGCTGAAACGGATTCTGCCTGAAAAAGAGCTTTAAGTCCATTGACGCCATTGAGATAATCATAACCATTTAAAATGATTTTAAATGAACGCAATTCTGGTGTAAGCGGCACCAAAAATTCTGTAGAATCAACATCATTAATGTATCTCCAAAGACCCGAGGAATCAAGAAGACGAAAGTGGTGATTGTCCAGCCAGCGGGTTGTTTCTTCAGTAGTTTGACCAAAATATATTCCATGAAAAAGTGAATCCGGGAAATCATTAAACGCTTCAAGCGGATCTTTTGACGAGTCAGTTTTTAGTTCGGAACTTTGCTCATCACTGGTGCAGGACACAAATGCAGAAAACAAGACCGCTATTGCAACAATTCTACTCATGAATATTTTCTGATTCCACAAGACCTTCGTTTCTGAAGCGCAAAAACAATTGAATCAACGCAACCACGTCTTTCTGACAATAGCTGACAATGCGCTTCAGGTCCTTGTCTTCATAATAAACACGCGCAACGTCAGCGCCTGAAATATCATCTTTTGGAGTTGGTATTTTGAAAATATGACAAAGCAAACTCAGCGAAGTATAATGTTTATAATCACCAAACTTCCATAATTCCATGGTGTCAAGATGCGCAATTTCCCAGGGCTTTTTTCCGGCAATGTCCAACACTCCTGGCAAATCAATTCCATGAATCAGCATTCTTCTTGCAACGAATGGAAAGTCAAACTCTTTGGCGTTGTGTCCGCAAAGAATGTGATTTGGTGAATTATAATGGCTGTTGAGTAGTTTTGCAAAGTCCATCAGCAGTTGTTTTTCATCATCACCAGAAAAAGATTTTAGCCTTATTTCTTTACCATGGGGCTTATCATGTAAAATGCCGCATGAAATACAAATGATTTTTCCAAACTCAGCGTAAATTCCCGCTTTCTCATAAATATCAGCAGCCGACTGACCGTCTTTTTGCTGGAATTTAGTCTTTGCATCAAACAAAGCCGCACTTGCGGCATCCAACTCCTCAAACCGGTAAGTTTCCGGCACTGTCTCAATATCCAGAAATAAGATTTTTTCCAGATTCAATTTTTGTAATTGCATGCTCTTTTAGTTGTAAAGGTAAAAGCGGAACACTGTATGGCTTAGAAATTATGTCAAATGTTTTCCAACAAGCCCTTGTGTTTTGTTATTTACTCTGTTTAAATCTTGTTGAATCATGAGCTAAAACATTCCTAAATACCCGTTCATTCTCAAAGTTTATTATATTTAATTACAATCTTCAATAATGTTCGATATGAGCCATAAATGTTTGTTAATCTATTCGGTTCTAATTGCGGTTTTTTGCTCCTGCAAAAAAGAGACTTGCAATGATTCTGTTCAAAATCAGGATGAGTTGGAAGTTGATTGTGGCGGAGTATGCGGCTATTGCCCTCAAGGAACCTCTTACAGTCTGCACGCACAGTTCACTTCTGAGAATTCGTTAAAAGTCACGTTTGATAATTCGTCTTCGGATATAAACAATATGATTTGGTGGATAGAGGGAGGTTCTGAAATAAATTATGCAGTATCGGGTTATGACGACGTCAATGGAATACAGACGTTTGAATCTTGGAGCAACTCTATTGAGTCTGACGTGAATATATCTTTTAGCGGAAGTGGTTCCGCTTTATTGGAAATCTATGAAAATGGTTCTGATTCCCCCACGAAAACTAAGAATATAAGTTGGAATTAAATCACCACCCCTTTCTTATTAATCAAAGGCACCAGCTTCATGTTTTCATCAGTGATTGACTCCGCCAGAAAAATAAACTTTTTATCAAGAATTTGATTGTTTTCATAAAAGCTCACCCAATATTCATTGCTAAGGCCAAAAACCTCTTCCATAATGGGCTCTATTTTAGCAAATGACATTGGGTCCATATCGCCAATAAAATGTCTTAATGTTGATGTTTTAATTGATTCGCCGGTGATTGCGTTCTCACCATATCCCTGAGATGAAACAAGCGTGTTGCGAATAATATGATTTTTTAAATTAATCAAATAGACGTTATAAACTTCCACTGTCTTTTCATCATTCCATTCTTTTACAACGGCAACGGCAATGTTTTCTACTTTAGGTATGTTGATGTCTGATTTCATTTTTTTTGAGCCATCAGGCAATAGGCAGAAGCCATGTGCCAAGCGTCAGTGTGTGTATAGAATATTAAATAAATCCTTGAATAATCATTGCCTATTGTCTGATGGCTCTTGTTATTTGTCCTATTTCCCGCCTACCTGCGCCATCAGGCTCATACCAATGTTGATGTATTTTGGCAGTTCCTGATAATGACCCTCGAGGGCATCGTCTTTTTTATCTTCTGTATTTACCCAATTTGGTTCGGTGTTGCCGCCTGTTCTCACAATTACCAGATCTTTTTCAGGGATAGAAATAATATACTGACCACGCATACCTCTGAAATAAGTCACTTCATAAGGCATGCCGGTATAAATCCAGTACTGATAACCATAAACATTGTTTGGTTTGCCGTCACCCTTTTTGAGAGGTGCAAGCGTACATAAATCATTGATCCAGGCCTCGTTCACAAGCTGGGTTCCATTCCAGTTCCCACGATTATTAACCAATTTTTCCCAGTCTCAAAAAATCTCGGGAAGTTGCATACATACAACAGAATGCTTTCTCAGTGCTGCTCTCATCCCCGGCCAAACTCCACCAGGCATCACTCTCAGCACCCATGGGTTTCCACAATTTTTCAGATGCATATTCTGACACATTTTTTCCTGTGGCTTCAGCAAGAATATACATCAGCACCTGTGTGTCACCACTTTTATACCGAAATGTTTCTCCCGGCGCCTCTTCAATTGTTCTTCTGTTTAAGGATAAATCCCTGTCATCTGTATCATAATACAATTCTGCCACATCACAAAAAGGACTGACATAACTTTCACTCCACGAAAGACCCGTGCTCATAGTAAGTACATGACGTATGGTGATGTTTTTTTTCTCATCGTCAAACTCCGGCAAATAATTGGCAACGGGCTCATCAATTGATTTGATATATCCTTCTTCAATTGCAACACCAATCAAAATAGCCACAACTGATTTTGCCATGGAGAACGAATTTCCATATACATTTTCTCCGTGCTCTCCCCAGTATTCTTCATAGATGAGTGTATCATTATAGACAACAAGAAAAGAGGCGGTATTCAGGCGTTCCAGCAAGTCTCTTTCTTCCTTTGATAAGGCAAGTTTTCCCAGATTTTTATGTTCAGGCCAGGGCTGTGGCTGACCCATTTCTACTTTTCTGTTGTTGAATACTTCCAGATCGTAAATAGATGGTTGGACTTCTCCTTTCAGGTAAGTATTTGCAATGCCTTTGTAGATGTAATATCTGCCGGTAATTACAATTGCAATATTAAATCCTACCAGAAAAAGCAGAATAAAAATCAAAAACCACTTAAAAAACTTCTTAATAAATCTCATTGTCAAAAACGATGATTAAATATAATCGAAATCAAATACATTGGCCATATTAATCTTCAGTGATTCTCTTACTTCAGCCATATTCAAAGTCTTGCCTAATTCAAGCTGCATGGAGGTCACGGCCTTGTCTGTAATTCCGCATGGAACAATGTGATTAAAATAGGACAAATCAGCATTTATGTTTAATGCAATTCCATGCATGGTTACCCATCTGGAGCTTTTGACACCCATTGCACATATTTTTCTTGCTTTGGAAGTTCCGCCGTCAATCCAAACCCCAGTCAAACCATCAACTCTGCCTGCAGCAATTCCAAATTCACTGAGCGTCAGAATTACAGCTTCCTCCAGATAACGCATGTACTTGTGTATATCCGTAAAAAACTGGTCCAGATCAAATATTGGATACATCACCAATTGTCCGGGACCATGATAAGTTATGTCTCCACCTCGATTAATTTTATAGAAAGAAGCCTGATAATTTTTTAAACCATCTTCATCGATTAATAAATGGGAATCTTCTCCACTTTTTCCAAGTGTGAATACGTGCGGATGTTCGCAAAAAATCAAATGATTCTCAGGCAAATTCGATAGCAAACCGTTTGAGTTGTGTTCACGAACCGCAAGTTTTTGGTCAATTATACTCTTGAAGAGTTTTTCCTGATAATCCCAGGTCTCTTTATAATCTTTTAAACCCAAATCTTCACTTCTTACAGCCGGCATAATGCAAAGTTAGTGAATGGATATTCAAAAAAAATCTGTCAAATCACAATTAGCCAACATTTATCACCAACCAAAAAACAGCAAATGCGTAAATTTGTACAAGTGAAAGTGTTGTCAGGTAAACCGGTATTCAATAATTTAACAAGCCTTCTGGTGTTTGCAATACTTTTGTTTCCTGCAGAAAAGATCCAAAAATTGAACCCGCTACTACCACGCCTTATTCATTTGATTATCCAGAAATAATTACAGACTATTTGCCACCCATTCAGGTTCCACAGAACAATCCAATGACAGAAGAAGGAGTAGAATTGGGGAGAAAACTATTCTTTGATGAGCGTCTTTCCGGCAATAATACGCAGTCATGCGCAAGCTGTCATTTTCCATCAGCATCATTTTCAGACACTACTGCTTTCAGTAAAGGCATCGACGGCTTTTTAGGAAACAGAAACGCCATGCCAATTATTAATCCGGGATGGATGAATAAATTATTTTGGGACGGCAGGGCTGCGTCTATAGAAGACCAGGCCTTACAGCCAGTAACTAATCCAATTGAAATGCATGACTCATGGCCTAATGTTTCTCAAAAACTTCAAGCTGACGGGCTTTACCCGGCATTATTTAAACAAGTATTTGGCACAGATCAGATTGACTCCGTATTAGTGAGCAAGGCTCTTTCACAATTCATGCGAACTTTGATATCTGGGAGCTCACCTTTTGATAAATATTTGAAAACCGGAAACAGTGGCTGGAATACAACAGATGAACAATTAGCTTATGAGGGCTTTACCATCTTTATGGATGAAACCAAAGGTGATTGTTTTCATTGTCACGGCGATGCCTACAACCCGCTCTGGACAGATAATTCTTTTCATAATAACGGATTAGACGCAGTGTTTGCAGATAACGGTCTGGGTGCAATTACTGGTAATGCATTCGATAACGGAAAATTTAAAACACCCACACTAAGAAATCTTGTATTCACAGCCCCATATATGCACGACGGGAGATTTCAAACCTTACAAGAAGTAATTAATCACTACAGCACCGGCTTGCAAAATTCTGCCACCATTGATCCGCTGATGAAACACATATCAACCGGAGGAAGTCAGATGAATCCTGCAGACAAAAACAAACTGCTCATGTTTTTAATTTCACTTTCTGACAGCAGTTTTGTAAACAACCCAGAATTTCAAGACCCAGGGTAAATTCAGAGCGGGAGCGGGGAACGAGCGAATTATATTTAGCAGATTAACGGAGAGTGAATGTGAAAAAACTGCAATAAAAAACAAAGGCTTTAACAGTTGTTAAAGCCTTTATCCTGTTATCATTTTAAAATTATACCTGTTCAAGGAAAGCAATTCTTTTCTGAATTGGCGGATGTGTTGCAAACAAACCGGCTACAGCAGAAAACGCGTTTGCTTTAGGCTCATTGGAAATGAACATTCCTTTTACATCACTGCTGGTAACCTCTTCCACTTCAGAGTGACCTGAAATTTTTCTAAATGCACTCGCAAGAGCGTCGGGTCTCTTTGTCATTTCAGCAGCAGCGGCATCAGCCATAAATTCACGTCTGCGTGATAAGGCGAAACGGAAAATAATTGTCAGCAAATACACCAGCGCGCTTACTATTAAAATAACAGCAATAACGCGGCCGTCTGATTTTTTTCTGTCTCCTCCTCTGTGCCCGCCATATACAAGCGTGCGGAACAAAACCTGAACAATAAATCCAAGAATTCCTACAAAGATGATTGACACAATCAGGAGCCTAACGTCTTTGTTGATGATATGTGCAAGTTCGTGAGCGATCACTCCTTCCAGCTCAGCATCATCCAGTGTGTCTATTATTCCTCTTGTTAAAGTAATAGTGAATGTTTTTTCATTGATACCGCTGGCAAATGCATTCAGTGCTGATGTTTCAATGATATTAATCTTAGGCATTTTTCTGCCTTGAGACATACAGAGGTTTTCCACCAGGTTGTAAACACGCATGTTGTTTTTGCGATCAAGCGTGTGTGAGCTGGTTGCATATTCTATCATTTTTGAATTAAATAAAAACGCAATTACAAACCATACAGCTACACCGGCAGCAACCAGTGGGGCAACCTGCAGAAAAGCGTCTGTCTGTTCTTGTTCCCAGGTGAACTCACTGAGAATAAAAATCACAAGCCAAACTCCTGCAAGAATAAGCGTTGGAAAACCAATCAGCAATAAAGTTGATTTAAAATTATTGCTGCGTATCTGACTATATAGACCTACGTAAGCCACAAAAATTAGAATTTAATTTCAGGTGCTTTGTCCAGTTCTTCGCGTTGTACAACGCCCAGATCAAAATAAGGCTCCTGGCTGAATTTGAACATGCCCGCAATAATATTGCTTGGAAATTTCTGTACTTTATTGTTTAATTCTTTTGTTGCAGAATTGAAGAATCGACGCACAGCAGCAAGTTTATTTTCAATGTCAGACATTTCTTGCTGAAGCTGCATAAAGTTCTGATTTGATTTCAAATCAGGATAAGCTTCCATTTGCATTGAAAACTGAGACATTGCGCCTGACAAAGCAACTTCTGCCGCAATTTTATCATTTACTGTTCCTGCAGACATTGCACGAGCTCTTGCCTGCGTTACTGCAGTTAAAACTCCTTTTTCCTGTTCAGCATAACCTTTTACCGTTGCAACAAGCTGAGGAATCAAATCGTGTCTTTGTTTAAGCTGAACATCAATATCCGCAAATGCGTTTTCACGATTATTTCTTAGTCCTACTAATCCGTTGTACATTGAAATCAGCATAATGATCAGAAGCACAACAACGCCTATGGCAACCCATAATCCAATACCCATAATTTTTGGTTTTAATTTTAGAAGCGAAAGTTAGCTAAAAAATCAAATAGTTCGACAGAAAGATCAAACCGTCAACGGATTATTGAAAGAAAACTTTTTCAATAAGATGATTAGCCTTTACAGCATAAACGCCTGCAGCAACAGGACGATCGAGCGTGATAACAATCCATTTTTCATTATCCAGAACACGCTTTTCAGAATGTATTACCGCTCCGCTCATACCGGCAAAAATCAACTCAACTTCTCCATCAATTGATTCTGAAAAATAAATTACTATTGTATGTCCAGAAGCGTTTGCACTGTTCATTACCAGTAATTGCTGGTCAGTATAAAATTGGCCATTAGAAACTACTCTGGTTTCAGAATATGAATGTGCTCCATTCATGTCCACTTGTTTTAATCTGTAATAGGAAAGCCCAAGCAAAGGGTTTCTGTCTTCGTCATGATAATCAATCAACGTATTTGAGTTTCCGGCCCCATCATGCCAGATAAGATTCTCCCAGTTGTAACCGTCAACGCTTCTCTGTATCCAGAAATAATCATTGCCTTCTTCAGAAGCAGTTGACCAATCAAGATTTACAATTCCTTCTGATAATTCTGCTGAAAAGCCTAACAATTCTATTGGTAAAGAACAGGCCTGACAAAGAATATCAGGACCAGTCATCATTCCGCAGTCAGGAGGAGGCGATGCGCCACCGCAACCCGCAGACCAATAATCAGTGCCACCAATGGAAATAATATTTGAACTGCCGCCGCCACCGCCTGTTTGCAAGCCACCACCAGCATAAATCATTACAAAAGATCCATTCGGCAGATCAAGTTTTTTTCCTGTTTGAAAATTTAAAGCGCCACTGACAAATATTTTGGTTGCCGGGCAAGCAGTCAAATTAACTGAAACAGTAATTAACACAGCAATACCAGCAGGAATTATAATAGAATCGTAACAAGGCGTACCATCAGGCACCGCCATTCCGCCCCAGGTATCAGTCTGATTCCAGTTGCCACTTTGTGTTGCGGTAACAGATGTGCTGAAAGAATTTTCAGATGAAAATAGCAGCGTCAAGATCAAAAAACCGGAGTAAAGTAATCTCATTAAATCGGGTTAGATCAGACTAATTTACGTCAAAAATTGCACCAAGGTTGTCTTTTTACCAGATTTTCGCGGATTTTTTTTCTCCCAACGTTTGGCAATCAATCTTTGTTCAGCTGTTTTTTAAAGGACCGGAAGTACCACAGACCAGCGGCCAATATAAAAAAAAACCCGCCACCACCAATCAGCAAAGCCTTTGTCCAGTAAGCCTTTTCAGCTTCGCTATGCAGAAAACTCCTGTATGCATTAGAGGCCTCTCCGGGATTGCTTTTTTCATTGACCCATGCCGCAGCCGAACTGCTTGAGTCAGGATGAACCAATGCCAGAGAAAACGTTTCTTCCCCATGCAAATATTTTGAATAAGGCAAATAACTGAGTGAGTCAACAAGAAATCCTTCAGCATCATATAAACAAATTTTCTCTCCTTTTTTTGAAAGACCAAAATCCATGTTTCCAATTGAAACAGAACCCAAAGACTTAATTCTATCAGCAAATTCACAAACAACAATAAATCCACCCGCCTTTAAAACAGTGCCGGCAGGAATTTTAAATCCGTCTTTGTACTTGCCATCTGTAAAAACCCAACCGCTTATGTCAATATCGGTTTTTGAGTAGTTAAATACTTCAACCCAGTCGCCGCTTGAATCAGATTCATGCTGAAAGAAACAAATTTCATTAAAAAACACGCTGTCTGTAAAATCACTCTTTCTTTTTGGCTGAAACAAAGGAATAAACTCTGCGTCTTCAGTCAGCAATACAGAAATGCTTTGCGTCTTTTCATTTCTGTTCTTCCAGCCGACAAACTCATAATCATGCTCAGGTGTTGCTGTTAGAGTAACGGGGACGCCTTTGAAGTAAACGCCGTCTACAAAATTTCGTTTAATTTCCAAAGAATTTAAAGTCACCTTACCCTGTTCTTTTCCGGGAAAATAAACACTTACGTATGCGGTATCAGTGAGCGCAAATTTCTCCATGATAAACTGCCTCAAATAGTAAGGTCTTTTTATAATAAAAGTCTTAAGAACAGCAACATTTTCCTCCCATGATTTCATGGTTGAACCCCATCTTTTCTGATGAAAAGGAATTTCTGTGCGGATTCCGTCCGCAATTTTATTCATTAATCTTACCGCCGTATCAGGGTGATAAACCGTGTTCAGCTGATCAGCAAACGTATTAATGTATTGCGTTTCCAGTTTTTTATTTGACAACAGACTTCTGATAATAAATGTAGACCACGGCGGATCAGGCCATATTTCATTGTTCACAGAGGTAAATTTTTTCAGGGTATTATTCATGTAGCCCTTTGGATTGTTGTTTCCAAGACCCATTTCTGTGTCATAAAAAATCCATCTCCAGCGTGAAGAATCATTCCTTTCTTTATAGTACCGGATGTTTCCGCCCGCATCTCTGTTATCAGAATAAACCTCTGCAATATTGTAAGACATATAATTTTCAATGTCCATAAACTTGCGCAACTCCTCTATGACATTATCATTTGACACGTCTTTTGTTGCCAGATAATTAAGCAGGTATTTATATTGTTTGGATGTTCCGTGTTTAGCGCCGTCTCTGTGTTCCATTAAATCAACATTGTCTTTGTCAACTCCAAAATTATCTTCCAGATAATGCTCGTTAATTTTTTCTCTTAGATTCTGTATTCCCCAATATTCTCCATTCAAAAAAAAACAACGGCGGGACGATATTCCTGAATAGCTAGTCCTGTAGGTTTTGCAAGCTGAGTCATAAAAGCATCACGAAAATGAGTTTTACCAAAATCACCACCTGCGTTTCTCAAAATAAAAGACTTGTAAGAATCCATTTCTCTTTCAGGAAAAATCGGGTAATCAAATTTCTTTTTTCCATAACGGTCTCTGGCAATTACATACAATGATTTTTGAGGCAATCCCTTACTGAATCCACCAAAAACTCCAATTCCTGCAACCTGATTAAAAGCGCATTCTCCGGTTGGCTCATACATTTCAACATTGGCTCTTTTTTCCCAGTCATACCAAAAGTTGGCGCCCAGATAAGGGGGAACAGTATCTGCACAACATCCTTTCACATAAATACCGGAGGTAAAATCCCAAAGATTTGCAGGATTTGTTGTGATAGAAACAACGGGCAGTGAATAAGCCCTGTCACAGAAATAAGAGTTGGTAATTATCCTGGATGTACCGCCATCTCCATAAGCAATCGCTCTTATTACGGCCACCTTACTTACGGCAATAGGTTTTGTGTATTTCATAGAGCCGGAGCCAGGCTCAGAGCCGTCTAACGTGTAATAAATTCTTGCATTTGGAAGATCAGAAGACAATACTACGCTTACAGGCTTGGTATAAATTCCACCAGCAGGCTCAAACACAAGCTTTGTTGAGTCGGCCTGAGAAAGCAAACCCAAAGGAATCATTAGGACCAGAAGCCAAAAACACTTTTGCATCATTGTATTTAAACCAAAGGTAAAGGAATGGTTTTAATTGAAATCAGGCAGTAATGAAGATTTATCAGAAGGCGTGGTTTGACAATTATTTGCGCGGGCCGAACAATTTGGCATTTTATTCGTAATAAAAACCACTAAAGATTTATTGATATGCGTTTGTTTTCTTTGCTGATCTCCTTGTTTGTTGCGTTTGGTTCCTTTTCACAATCAGAAAAAGATACTTCCAGCGGTGAAATAAATCTTTTATTTATTGGCGATGTCATGGGGCACGGCCCGCAGATTACAACTGCTTATGACAAGACAACGAATCAATATGATTATACGCGTTGCTTCAAATATATTCAGGATGAAATTTCTGGCGCCGACTATGCTATTGCTAACCTGGAGGTTACCCTGGCAGGCCCGCCTTTCACGGGTTATCCGCAATTCAGTTCACCCGACGAGCTTGCTGTTGGATGCAAAAACGCCGGAATGGATATTCTTGTAACAGCAAACAATCACAGCTGTGACCGTGGTGGCGCAGGAATTATCAGAACTATTTACGTGCTTGATTCATTGAATATTATTCACTCCGGCACCTACAAAGACTCTGTTGAACGCGCTGCAAATACGCCACTGATGATTGATCATGATTGTTTCAGGCTTGCAATATTGAATTATACTTATGGAACAAACGGTATTCCATTTCCGGCGCCAACAATTGTTAACCTGCTGGACAAAGATTTAATAGCAAAAGATCTTGCTGTTGCAAAAACAAAAAATGCAGATAAAATTATTGCATTTGTTCATTGGGGAAATGAATACGAATCACTTGCCGGCTCCTGGCAAATAAACATGGGAAAGTACTTGTTTGAACAAGGAGTAGACATAATTATCGGCGCACATCCGCATGTGCTGCAACCAATGGTTTGGGAAAAACAAACTGCAGACAACGGTGAAGAAAGTTTGATTGTTTATTCTCTTGGTAATTATGTTTCCAATCAGCGCGATCGTAAAAAAGACGGCGGCGCTATGTTTAAACTAACCCTGCAGAAAGACAAAGAAAAAACATCCATCAAAAGCGCCGGACATATTCTGACCTGGGTATACACACCTGTTGAAGATGGTGCAAAAAAATATTACGTTTTACCATGTTCAAAATACGAAAACAACCCTGAGTTCTTTGACTCTGAAGTAAGTTATAACCAAATGAAACTGTTTGTTTCTGACTCAAGAAAGTTGTTTCAGGAAAACAATAAAAATATTGGGGAGTATATCTATGAAAATGAAAAATGGGTGCTGAAGTATTAGCACCCATTTTCAAAACTGATTCGTTCCTTTTTTATTGAACGTAAATCTGTCCCGGCAATTTAATTACACTGCCGTCTTTTCCTTCAGCAATAATTACGTAGTAGTACATTCCGCGATCAACAGTCTGGCCATCATAATTTGTTCCGTCCCAAACAAACTCTGTGTCATTGGAAGCAAATATTTCATTGCCGCGCTGATCAGTAATTGTTATTTGGAATGTTTCGATATCAGTTGACTTAACAGAGAAATAATCATTAATTCTGTCTCCGTTTGGTGTGATAACATTTGGAATATTATCAATAGATGATTTAGATTTAACTGTAATTTCCTGTGACTCCTGATAGTTCACTTTTCCTTTTCCAATAACAGTCATTGTAACTTTATAAACACCGGCCTTAGAGAAAGTGTGTTTGGTTTCAGCACCATTTGCAAGTGTACCATCTCCAAAATCCCAACGCACTTCTTTATAATCTGAAGCATTAGAATTAAACGTGATTACACTAGGTGCAAACACATTTGACTGGGAATACTCCATTCTTGCGTTTGGTGTGCTTTCAACAGATTGAGGATCTTGTGCCTGATTGTTTTGGAGAACCTGCGCGTCTTGCTGATTTGAAGTGGTCACCTCATTATTTCCGGTATTGTTGTTTGTGTTTTGAGAATCATTTGTTGTGCCATTGTTTGGCGCCTGACTTACCTGAGTATTGCTGGTTACATTATTCTGATTCTGATGATTCTTTAATTCATTCTCTATTTGTTCTTTATTCTCAATTATAGCCGGATCATTTTCGTCCGCCACATATATAATAGTTTCGCCGGTTGTGTTTTGAGGTTCTGAATTTTGCGTGTCAGCTATAATTGTGTTTTCTGTTTTTGCGGTTTCACCTGCTGGTTCATAAGAACCAAAATACCAGGTAGCAAGAGAAGCAGCAGCAATTCCACCGGTAATCAATCCAATTTTAACCCCAACCGAAACACCTGTTGTTACAGCGGCTGTTGTACCAAGCCCGGCCTGAATGTTAGCCCAAATCTGCGGATTAACATCAGCCTGAAAACCATCAAACTTCTGTTTGAACAGTTCTTCTATGTTATTATTCCCTTTCACTTTCTTCTACTATATTATTTTCAATCAATAATTTTCTGAGCAAACTTTTTGCTCTGGAGTATTGCGACTTTGATGTGCTTTCAGTAACACCCAGCCGCTCTGCTATTTCTTTGTGTGAGTAACCCTCAATTGCAAAAAGGTTAAACACCACTCTGTATCCTTCTGGTATAGTTTGCACAATTTTCAGCAGGTCTTCAGCTGTAATTGATTCAACTATATAATCATCCTTTTCCAGCTTATATCCTACCGCATCCACATCCACATCATTCTGATGTTTTTTGTTTTTTCGGTAGTTGTCAAGTGCGGTATTAACCATTATTCTTCGCACCCAGCCTTCCAAAGAGCCTTTGCTTTCAAAGTCTGTAAGCTTGCCAAATATTTTTATAAATCCATCCTGTAAAACATCCTGGGCCTCTTCAACATTGTTGGTGTATCTGAGACATACGCCCATCATTTTTCTGGCAAACAAATCATAGAACTTTTTCTGAGCAATAATATTCCCGGACACACATTCCGTTACCAACTGTTCATCCGTCATGCTTACTCTTTCATTATTCAAGACTAAAGTAGCCAAATAAAAGTTGCACAGAAGTTTTAATATTTTCCAAAAAAACTATCTTTAGCTATAAATTACTAAGGGAAGCAACAGTAAACAACTTGTTTCCGAATCACATAACCCCATGAAAAAGAGTTTATTAATTGTTGTTTCACTGGTGCTTCTTTCTGCTTCTAATGTTTGGGCTGTAAAAATTAAATCGGGTCACTGGCATACAGAATTTCAATTACGATCAGGTGTTAATCTGCCCGTTGATATGTATTATGAGGTGGGTAAACCACCTGTAATTTCAATCCAGAACGGTGAAGAAAAAATAACTTTGTCAAATGTCAGAAGCAGTAATGACACAATTTATGCTTCTTTTCCGGCTTTCAATTCTGATATCAGAATAAAGGTTCAATCCAAAACAGCTGTGATCGGGTCGTGGTATAATAAAGCAAAATCAGAAACCTATCATGTAGACTTTTGGTCTAAACTTTCTGAATCACCACGTTTTCCTGCCACAAACTCTTATGCAAAAACCGACGGCAAATGGGAAGTGACGTTCGGCTACCTGACTGAACCGGAAAAAGCCGTTGGTATATTTAATTACACAGGTGTAAACAATGTATTAAAAGGAACTTTTTTAACAGAAACCGGAGATTATAGGTTTTTAGAAGGGGCGTCTATTGGTGATAGTCTCTATTTATCTTCTTTTGATGGTTCTCATGCCTTTTTATTCAGAGCTAAATTTAAACAAGACACTCTTTGGGGTGATTTTCATTCAGGCAATCATTTCAGAACAGAGTGGTTTGCTGTAAAAAATAATTCGTTTGAATTAAGACACCCTGACTCTATTACTTATGTGGTGAATGAAAACCCGTTGAAGTTTGATTTAATGGAGGTAGACGGAAGTGTTTATCATTACCCAAATAAATTCACAGAAGGCAGGGTAGTGTTGATTCAGTTAATGGGTACCTGGTGTCCAAACTGTCTGGATGAAAGTAAATACTTAAAAGATATTTATGCCAAGTATGAAGACCAGATTGAAATAGTAGCGGTCACGTTTGAAACACAGGTTAGTGATCAGGATAAAATTGACCATATTCGTCAATATCAGCAAACACTGGGATTATATTATACTTTTCTGATAGGTGGTGATGCTTGTAAACCTTGTGCAGCAAAAATCTTTCCTCAATTGAATAACATAATCTCTTTTCCTACACTGATTTTTGTAGACAAAAAAGGTGCTATCAGAAAAATCCATACCGGTTTTAACGGACCGGGAACAGGAGAAATCTATACTACGTTTGTGAAGGAAACCAACGCATTCATAGATGCACTGATTAACGAATAACTGCAGGTTGTCCTGGATTTTATTTACAGGGAATTTTATCTATTCTGTTTTGATGTCTTCCTCCTTCAAAAGGAGTGGAGAAAAAAACATCTACCATTTCAATTCCTTCAGCAATACTTATAAATCTTGCCGGCAAAGCAATAATATTTGCATTGTTATGCTGTCTGGCAAGAGCTGCAATTTCTTTATTCCAGCATAACGCAGACCTTATTCCCTGGTGTTTATTGGCTGTCATGTTAATTCCGTTTCCGCTTCCGCATATCAATACTCCCATCATATCTGACTTTTCTTCAACCATCTTTGCAACCGGATGCCCATAATCCGGATAATCAATACTATTCGTGTTGTGTGTTCCAAAATCCTTTACCTCAAATCCTTTGCTTTTTAAATGAGCACTTACTGCTTGTTTTAATTCAAATCCTGCGTGATCACATCCAATTGGAACTATTTTATTCATATTAATCCTATTTCTATTCAAAAGTAAATTAAACTCATTCTCCAAAATGAACCTATTGTTCATAATTATTAACACAAGATCTGATCCATCGTGTCTCTAACCATTAGTCATAAAGGGTTCCCAAAGGAATCTTATCTATATATACTTTGTTAAATGAATTGTTTGTTTACTTGAATAAATTGCTGAATTAATTATCTCAAAAATTTAGGAAAACCAAATTATAATTTCAGGTATACAAGATTTTGAATAATCACTGTTCACAACAGATAAAGTAAACAGTCATTTCTACACAGAATTCTAGTAGAAAAAGTAAAAAACAAATGAACACTCAAATCAAAACAAGATATGTTCATAACCATTCTAAGCCCTTAAAACATAAAGAGTCTGCTGTTAACCCAGTGTTCACTGTTTCTTAAAAAAAAGCAGTAACTTTAAAATCCAAATTTTACAGCGCTTCTTTTACACAAATGAACAGCCCTAATAAACAAATACATCTTTCTCTCTTTCTCAGAAAAAAAAAGCTGTTTTGTGTTTTATTATTTTTAATTGTTCATAAACCGGCTTCATTTTGTCAGGATATCAACCCCAACGGCTATAACACATTTTATTATGAAAACGGGTCGGTGGCCAGCGAGGGCGAGTTTAAAAACGGTGTACCTGTTGGATTGTGGAAAAGCTATTATCCTGACGGCATCTTAAAATCAACAGGTTATAAATCAAGTGGGCTTTCTGACAGTGTTTGGAATTTTTATAATTCACAAGGCTTGTTAATACAGAGGTATCACTATAAAAACGACAAAAAAAATGGTTGCGCCCAGCAGTTTGATAGTCTTGGGCATGTGTTTTTTGAAATGTATTATGTTGACGATGTTCCGGTGGGAGAAAAACAGTGGTTATATCCTGATGGAACTTTAAAAAAACAAGTGCTTTTTATTAACGGAAAAGAGGAGGGGTTGTCAATTGAATACAGTAAAGAAGGCAATGTAATTACAGAGGAGCTTTATGATAACGGATATTTAAAAGACAGAACGGAATATAACCAGCTCGATGAGAACAGAAAAAAAACTGGTTTGTGGAGAGAGTATTATGCAGACGGCACAATAAAAACCGAACAGAATTATAGAAACGGGGAAAAATTCGGTATAGCAAAAACATATAATCAAAAAGGCAAACTGGTCGATATCCAGGACATGACCAGCGACAGCACCAACACAAAAGCTGATGTTGGTATTATTGAGCTTTATAAAGAATATTACCCGGGAGCACGCATCAAGCTGATTGGGGGATTGGTGAATAATAAAAAATCGGGTATCTACAGAGAATATGACAGCATCGGGAATCTGATAAACGGCTTTATTTACAAAAACGATACACTTGTGTCAGAAGGCATGATTTTGTTTGACGGAACGTATAATGGCAAGTGGGTGTCTTATTATCCAAACGGAAAAACACTTTCTACCGGAACTTATGCAAACGGAGTTCAGAATGACCTATGGGTATATTATTATCCGAACGGAAAAAAAGAACAGGAAGGTAAATTCAGAAACAATCTTCCTTATGGAGCATGGACCTGGTACTATGCTAACGGACAGATAAAACGAACAGAAAATTATAATCCCCAGGGAAAACTGGAGGGCACAATGGTAGAATATGATTCAACCGGAAATGAAATTGCGCGCGGTGAATATTATGAAGGGTTACAGGAAGGGCCTTGGTTTTATCAGGTGGGAGATCACAAAGAGGTTGGATCATTTACTGTTGGCCAGCCTGACGGAATGTGGTTTCATTATTATAAAAACGGAAAAATAGCTTTTGCTGGTGTGTTTGAAGAGGGAATTCCAAAAGGTAAACACACGTGGTATCACACAAATGGAATAAAAAAGAAAATCGGAAAATACAGCGGAGGAGTGCCGCATGGGGTGTGGAGATCTTATGACGTAATGGGGGAGGCGACAGAAGAAATCGTGTATAAAAACGGAGAAACAGTAAAAATTAATGGCTTCAAAATAAAGCCCGCGGAGGAAAATTAACATCAGAAAACAAGCACAAATAGCAGAAATAGACCAGGAGTTTAACAGGGTGCTGATCAGGCTCTATAAACAATCCTTTGTCTTTATAATTCCGGTCATGCTGGTTTTTATTGCGCTTGGTCTCGCTGAGGTTTTCAAAACCGGGCCGATAGAAATTATTACCGGAATTTTTACCATTTCAATAGGCGGAATGGTGATGGTGTTTAATAAAAAGCCGTGGATTGAAAACAACATTTTTGTTATTCATATTGCCATGATTATTGTTATAAAAACACTTACAATAATCTGGGCGCTTATTGAAATGGATTCATCCAGCGCGTTTTCATATTTGCTGATAACATTCATTTGCGGCCTCATCATTATTAAACCCTTTATTACTGCGCTGTTTTTTGGATTTTCTACCATTTCTATTATTGTTCTGGCATTAACGGCAGACCACCCTTTTGTAGATGTAAGGTTTGGTTTTTACGTCATCTTCATGGGTATTTTGATTACTGTATTTGCTTACTGGAGAAATCAGCTTACTTTACAAATAAGAGAGTCATCAGCCTCTTATAAAAACTTATTTTCTGATCTGGCAGAACAGATTTTTGTTTTGGATAAAGACATGACCATTTTGGATCTGAATTCAACAGCCCAGCTGCAGCTGACAGAACGTTTCAGTGAAAACGTAAAGGGGAAAAAATTCAATGAAATTTTCTGCTCGGAGTCAGAAGCGGACATCAGAAAATTTTCAGATAATGTTAATGCGGCCTGGGGCGGAATAAAAAAATCGTTTGAAGTACAATGTGCTTATCAGGACATGAAAAATTTTGTGCCCAAAGAATTTACATTACGCAGGTCAGAGTTTTTTGGCAAAGATGTTTTAATACTTATAATCAGGTCTATTCAGGAACAAAAAGCTTATGAGGCAAGGCTTCTTGAAAGCAAAGAAAGTATTTCCAGGGTACTGGAAAACATCAGTTCGTTTATTTTCAATATTGCATTCAGAGAAGACGGTGATCATCAGGTGAATTATGTTTCCAATAAAGTCTCCGATGTATACGGAATAGAGGCAGACGAATATATTACCTTGGTCAAATCAGGCAGGCTGAGTGATGTTTTTTATCATGAAGACCGTGATGAGGCGGTGATGCGATTTGATGAGGTGATAAGGACCGGACAACCCAACCACATAAAATTCAGAATTGTCAGAAACGGAGAAATTCGCTGGGTAGAAGAAAAGGTTTTTCCAAAAAAAATTGCTGAAACAGGAGTCGTTCATTTGTTTGGTATTGTAACAGACATTACTGATCAGATTGAAGGTATCAAAGCACTGGAACAATCTGAAAAAAGATACAGGCAAATGTTTGAGCGTAACCTTGCCGGTGTTTACAAAACTCATGTTGACGGAACCATCATTGATGCTAATCAGGCTTTTGCCCGCATATTGGGTTATGACAGCGTGAACGAGCTGAAAAAGAAAAATATCCGGGAATTTTATTGTGAACAGGACGGCAGAAAAGATTATCTGACCAGGCTTCGTAAAGAGGGATTTATAAATAATCACCTTTCTTATCTGAAAAGAAAAGACGGAAAAAAGATTATTCTTAATAATAACGTTTCCATACAGCCGGATGAAGATGGAAATCTCAACATTATTGAAGGAACGCTGATAGATATTACTGAAATTGAAGAAACATCAAGCGCACTTAAATTAAGTGAAGAAAAATACCGCCTCCTTTTTGAAGAGTCTAAAGAAGGAATATTTGTTATTTCTCTTGGAAAGGAAACTGCCCCGGTAGTGGATTTGAATCAGGGAGCAGCTGATTTACTGGGTTACAGCAAGGAAGATATTTTTGGAAAAGACTTTAATAATTTCATAGCCGAAGGCCAGTTGCTGAAAAATCAGATTGAGCATGAGAAAGCATCACGGAAAATAGAAACCGAATGGGTTTTTAAAAGAAAAGACGGTTCAGACTTTGTTGCTGAAATTTCTGTTGTATCATTCCTTCTGGGGCAGGATAAAATAGTTCAGCTTGTATTTAAAGACATTTCAGAAAGAAAACACAGTGAAGAAATACTAAAAGAAAGTCAGCGAAGCTTTAAAAATATTGTGGATAATTCGCCGGCTGCAATTCTTATTTTTTCAGACAATAAACTCGTTTATTCAAATCCGCTGGGAGAGGCCATTTATAAAGAACGGCTCAATCATAAATCAGAAAATATTTTTGAAATTTTTCCGGCATCTCAGAAATACATTATACAGGACCTGCTCAATCAGAAACCAGATGCTGATCAGACATTTACAGAAATTGAACTCGTTGGGCAAAACGATATCAGAAAATACAGCCTAATCGCAGTTAAAACCATTTATAACAACAGAAAAATCAGATCTGATTTCTCTTCAGGACGTCACCTTGCAAACGGAGTATAACAGACAGAAGTTGCGGGCAGAAGTTGCAGAAGACACCAATAAAAAACTGCAGGACGAGATAGAAAGGCATAAGGAAACCCAGTCGCAGTTGATGGAAAAGACGTTCTGGCTGAACGCATTGTTTGAAAGCTCCTATAACTTGTTTATCCTTTCTCTGGATGAAAATTATAAACTCGTTTCATTTAATGAAAATTTCCGTAAAATGATTCTGGATAGTCTAGGTAAAGAGGTAAAGAACGGAGATGTTTTTCTGGATATTTTTAATACAACCAGTGACGCAAGAAAAAGTATTGAAGAACGTTTTGACCGGGTTTTGAAAGGTGAAACACTTGAAATGATCAGTCATTATCAAGCCAACAGGGGAGAAATTTGGGTAGAATCGTTTTTGAATCCGGTTAAAATTGGCGACAGAAAAATTTCAGAGATATCCTTTATCTCACATGAAATTACAGAGAAAATTGAAGCTCAGAAAAAAATAAAAACCAGTGAGGCAAATAACCGTGCTATTATTTTTGCTTTGCCGGATATTCTTACCAAAATAAACAAAGAGGGAATTTTTACAGATTTCAGAATAAATCTGCCAAACACGCTTGATCAGCTGGCTCCGCATATCAGTACAAAAGATTTTGCCGGAAAAACAGTCTTTGAGGTTTTTAAAGACAAAAACATGTCTGAAAGGTTTTCTTGAAAACATAAAAAAGCGCTGGAAAAAATGAATTAATTAC
Source organism: Crocinitomicaceae bacterium (assembly GCA_016719925.1). Classification (GTDB taxonomy): domain Bacteria; phylum Bacteroidota; class Bacteroidia; order Flavobacteriales_D; family Crocinitomicaceae; genus JADJGJ01. Next base: position 669,879 of record JADJYC010000002.1, read on the forward strand.
AGACACCATTGAATTGAAATCATTCGATAAATCGGGAAGTTTATTTTACGAAAACCGCTTTTCAAAAATGAGTGAAGATGAGGTAATTGTGTTGTCAAGAAACGTAACAGAAACAACAGAATATGAAGCCATGCTGGTAGAATCTGTAAAAGAAAAAGAGATTTTATTGAAAGAAGTTCACCACCGTGTTAAAAACAATCTGCAGGTAATCAACAGTATTCTGAACCTGCAGTCTTCCTATGTAGAGGATCCAAAAACTCTGGAGATAATAAATGAAAGCCAGAACCGCATTCGCTCCATGTCTTATATCCATGAGTCGCTTTATCAGACCAAAGATTTTTCGTCCATTGATTTTGCAGATTATCTGACCAATCTGGTTCAGAATTTAGTACACTCATATCAGCTTTATCAGGATAAAATTGAATTAAAAATGAATGTAGGGTCTGTGCGCCTTGCATTAGATCAGGCAATACCTTGCGGATTAATTTTAAATGAACTCGTTTCAAATGCTTTAAAATACGCCTATCCGGGCAAAATGAAGGGTATTATTGAAATTGATGTAATTGAAAAGGGCAACAAACTAACGCTTGGTGTTGCTGATTTTGGTGTTGGTTTACCTCAGGATTTTGAAATAGAAAAATCAGAATCACTTGGATTAAGTCTGGTTTATACACTGGTTGATCAGCTTGACGGTGAACTCAGCCTCAACAGATTAGGAGGAACCAAATTTTTAATTACCTTTGACAAGCAAGAAGTTTAAGTGAATTATGCCTAAAACCAACGTTCTAGTAGTAGAAGACGAAAGCATCGTATCAAAGGATATTCAGCATAGTCTTAAAAAACTGGGTTACAACGTGGTTGGCGCCGCATCTACCGGTGAAAAGGCATTTGAACTGGCGGCAGAAAAAAATCCTGATATCATTCTGATGGACATCATGCTGAAGGGAGACATGAATGGAATTGAAACCGCTGAAAAAGTAAAAGCAGAGCTTCACATTCCGGTAATTTATCTTACAGCTTATGCTGATGAATCAACACTTGCAAAAGCGAAAGTAACAGAGCCATACGGATATATTATCAAACCTTTCAAAGAAGTTGATTTACACACGTCTATTGAAATGGCGCTGTATAAATATTCGAAAGAAAAAGAAGTACTGAAAGAGCGTGATTTGTTCTATTCACTGATTGAAAATAAAGACTCCAAAGAGTTCATTTTTGTCAAGTCAAAAAGCAGGCTGGTAAAAATTAAAACAGAGGATATTTATTACGTTGAAGCGTTGAAGGATTACGTTGTGATTAATACGCTTGATGCGCGCTATACAATCCACTCAACCATGAAGGATATCATCAGCAAATTATCAGCTGAAGCATTTATCCGGGTGCACAGATCTTTTATTGTGCGCGTTTCTAAAATTGCATCTATCGAATATCCAAACCTCTATCTGGAAAACGATAAAAAAGTAATTCCAATTGGGGGATCATACAAGGATGAACTTCTTGAAAAACTCAATTTACTTTAAAGGAAAAATCTAAAATTTTTTAAACCCAGAGTCCGGGTAATAAATTATTTGATTTTGTATTCTTTTTTGAGGTCGTAAATATCATTTATCAATTCAGAGACTTCGTCCGGATTTGTTCCGTCATACATACCGCGGATTCTTTTGTCCGGATCGATCAGAACAAAATTTTCAGTGTGAATGAAGTCTGATTCTTCACCGTGTTTGAAGTTTGGATCTTTTTCATCCGGCACCACCAGATACGATTTTCTGGCCATCAGGTAAAGCTCTTCTTTTGATCCCGTTAAAAACCACCATTGGTCTGCGTTTGCATTAAATTTTTCTGCATACGCATTCATTACTTCAACGCTGTCATATTTTGGGTTTACAGTATGACTGAGAATTTTAAAATCAGGATCGCCACTGAATTCTGTTTGTACTCGCTGCAGTTGTTTGGTCATTTTCGGGCATATTCCGCCACAGGTAGTAAAAAAGAAATCGGCAACATAAATTTTTCCTTCCAGATCTTTTTGAGTAATGGTTTTACCAAGCTGATTGGTAAATGAAAAGTCCCCAACTACATGCCCGTCTGATACATGTGCAATGGAAGAATCTACAAGCGCTTTATTAACGTCAGACGGATTGATTATTTTAAGCTTGTTGTCGGGATTTCGGTAATCGTCGGAGTAATAATATTTATTAATAAATCCGGCAATCAGCATGCCTGACACCACAATAACTGATACAACTATTAAGCGAAGCCTCATTGCAAGGAATTTTTGCAAAGTTACTTCATTAATTAATGGTTGCTATTGTTTGACAAATTGAATTGTTTGCAATGACCACCCTGATGTTTCCAAAATGTAAATTCCATCAGCTAGGTGCTCAATGTTGATTGGGGTAATAACATCATAAAGAACGCCTTGTAGTAGAATCTTACCCTGTAAATCCAGAATCCGGTAACCTAATGCATTTTCTGAACCAATTACATGAATCACATCATTCGCTGGATTAGGGTAAAGCAAGAGAGAAGGCAGCAACTGATTTTCTGTTCCGAGTCCTGCAACAACATTACAGTCTGAGGTGTCAACACACCCGTTCAGATTTATTTCAACTGCGTAGCTTCCGTTTGAAGAAGGAGTAAAACTTTGACTGGTTGCACCAGAAACCGGAATATACAGAGCACAATCCAACCACTGATATGTTGCAGAATTTTGAACAGCGGATAATTCAAATCCGTTTTGCAGAACAGAATTATCAGGCATAGGATTCACCGTTACGGATGAAACGGCAGCATTACTCTCACAACCATTCAATGTATATACCACAGAATATGAATCAGAGGCAACAGGCGAAACATCAATAGTGTTTGTTGTTTCTCCGCCTGGTGACCATAAAAATGTTCCACCGGATATAGATGGATTAGCAATCAGATTTGCCGTTTCTCCTGCACAGATAAGTTCATCATTTACTGTAACTGTTGGTGTTTCATTGACTGTGATAACCGCATCATCAGTCGCAGGCGGGCAGCCTGTTATGGTATATGTTACAGTATAGGTGATATCACTTGACGGGAAAACAGTAATCGATGAAGATGTTTCTCCGCCCGGACTCCAAAAATAAGCGCCACCCGCGTCAGAAATAACCGCACTAATTGTAATGTCTTCTCCCTCACAAATGATGGCATCATTGATGGTTACATCAGGCGCTGCTATTACTGTAACTGTTGCGTTTTCAGTTGTGCTGGGACAAGCATTTAAGGTGTATACAACAGAATAATTCGATGTTGCTGTTGGAGAAACGTCAATTGACGAAGTTGTTTCTCCGCCGGGCGACCATAAAAATGATCCGCCGCCTGAAGAAGGTGTTGCGCTCAAAGTAGCTGTTGATCCATTACAAATAGTTTGATCAGAAACGATTAATGTTGGAGTTGTATTGACGTTAATTGTTGTGCTCGCGTCTGCAGCTGAACAACCATTTAACTCATAAGAAACAACATACGTAGTATTGCTTGATGGTGATACCAAAACAGAGCCGCTTGTCTGACCTCCGGGTGACCAGCTGAAATTTCCACCAGCCAAAGATGGCGTGGCTGTGAGATTCACAGAATTACCACTGCAAATGGTTGTCCCGCTAGTTACGGTTAATGTTGGAACTTCATTTACTGTTACAGATCCATTAAACGCAGCGCTGACACATCCATTCAGTGTATAGGTTACAGAATAATTTGTTGTCACTGAAGGGTTCACTGATATTGTTTGAGTGGTTGCGCCTCCTGGCGTCCAGACGAAAGAACCTCCTCCCGTTGAAGGACTTGCGGTTAAGATAGCCGTTTCACCTTCACAAATTGTTTGATTAACAAAGCTGACGGATGGGGTTGAGTTAATAGTAATGTTTTGAGTAGTGATATCACAGCCCGAACTATTACAAGCCTCAAGTGTGACGGTGTAATTTCCCGCAGCAGAATAACAAATACTTCCCGAATTTTGAGCGCTGGAACTGGTAACAGTTGCACCTGGAAAACTCCAGGTCCAACTGGCGGGGGAGTTGGAGCTATTATCGCTGAAACTGATACAGCTGCCCGCACAAGCGCTATTAGCACTGCTATTCATATTAGCAACAGGCGGAACAGAAGGTGTTTCATACCAGCTTGCAATAAAATCTCTGCTTAGACCGTCGGCCGTTGTAAAATCGCCGCCTGCATAAAATGTTCCATTATAAACGGACGCAGATTTTACATAACCATTCATCCCTGTTCCCATGGCAGACCATGTTGAGGAATTCGGATTCCATTTTGCAATTTTGTTGGCACTTGTTCCGCTGGCTGTATTGAAGTCTCCGCCAACTATTAAATTACCATTGTATTCATGAATAGCGCGGACATAGCTGTCTACACCTGTTCCCAGCGGGGTCCAGTCTGAGCCGTCATACATTGCAACGCCGTTGAAAGCAGTGGTAACTCCATCAATGCTCAGATCGGTAAAATGTCCGCCTTTTCAGGATTTAACAAAAAGTACCCCTTACCGTGCTGTCAACTCCGCCCTGAATATCCACTCCTGAATCACCACCAACCCAGTTCGTTCCGTTCCATTTTACTAATCCGTCACAAGCAGAACATCCTCCCGCGTTGTTAAAATCACCACCAACCCAAAACTCACCTTCAAATTCAATCATACATCTGATGTCATTATCAAAATCAGCAGGGCTGCCAATGGGTTGCCATGTTGTACCATCCCATCTTGCAACGCGCGAACAAGGCTGACCATCTGCTTCAGTAAAATCGCCCCCGGCAACTAAATCACCGTTCCAAATCGCAAGACACAAAACATCGTTGTTAAAACCGGTTCCCAGCGGCGTCCATGTTGATCCATCCCACACTCCAATTCCATTGCATCCGGTACATGGCTGGAAATTATTCCAGAAATCGCCAACAACAACCAGATTACCATTCCATTCAATAGCCGCGCGTCCGACTAAACCAACTCCGCCACCCAAACAACTCCACGCTGACTCATCCCAGGTTGCAACCTTACCACAAGGATTATTAAAGCTTCCAACATTAACAAGCTGTCCATTCCAGACACACATGCCGTGACTGCTGTTGTTGGTTCCGCCACCCACATCCTGCCACTGTCCAAACAAAACGCCCTGAAACAGACAAAGAAATAGTATAAAGTAATTTCTCATGAAGTAATTTTTAGACAAGCAATAAGCCCTCATAATTCGATTTAAATGACGAACCGGATTTAGAATAGGTTGCTATTTTCACGGAGATTGGAATAAATTTAAATCAACCCATGTAATTGTAAGATTTAAGGGGGCTGACAGAAAGGTTTTATAAACGTATTCCAACAATACAAACATCATCTACCTGTTCCATTGAGCCCTTCCAGGCATCGAATTTTTTTTTGAGCGCTTCGCGCTGATCATCGATTCCTTGCCCGGACGATGATAGAAGCAGTTTTTTGAGTGAAGAGTATTTGAATTTTTTATTTTTTAAACCACCAAACTGATCAGCAAAACCATCTGTGAATAAATAAATAAGCTCATTTGATTTCAAAAGTAAACGATGCGTTTCAAAAGGAATTCTTTTTGAAAATCTGCCCACTGGTTGTTTTGTGGCTTTTACTTCATGTAAAAAACGAGAGGTTCCGGGATTTGTAATAGTGCTGGCTTTATCATAAATGTGGGCCCTGTCAGACACGATCCACAATCCATTATTTGCGCCGGAATAAAGTATTTGCACTTCGTTTTTTTGTATCTGTTCAATTGCGATAAGGGAGATATCCATTCCATCTTTTAATTCGTTGTCATTTTGTTCAAAGGTTTCAATCACCAAATCAGTTACTTTGTTGAGAATTTTTCCGGGATCGGTAATTCCTAATTCGTTAACGTTTTTATTCAGCGCCGTTGAACAAATAACGCTTACCATTGCGCCCGGCACGCCATGACCCGTGCAGTCTGCAACGGCAAAGAACAAGGTTTTTTTTCCGGAACTGTCAATCTCGGACAACCAATAAAAATCGCCCGCAACAATATCTTTAGGGCGGTAAAAAACAAAGCTGTTTTGGAGCGAATTTTTTATTTTCAGCGCAGTAGGTAAAATCGCATTTTGAATTCGTTTGGCGTAATTGATACTATCAATAATTTCTTTGTTTTTTGACTTTAACTGAAGATTGGTTTGGGCAATAATTGAAGCGGTTTTTTTCTGATGTCTTGCAAAATAAAAAACCAGAATTGCAAGCAGGCCCAAAACGATCAAGCCCCCCAATAAGAGCTTGTTCCAGAATTTTCCGGCTTCAATATCACGCTGCACAGCAACCTGTTCTTTTTCATGTTGCAATGCAAGTGAAAGGGAGTCTTGAATTTGTTTGGACTCAAACTCGTGCGTAATAGCTAAACGATCTATTTCTGCAAGTGTATTTTGAGAACTTAAACTATCACGCAGAGCATCAAATTTTATATAATATTCAAGTGCCTTTTCGTGTTTTCCGAGTCCTTTGTAAGCTATGGAAATTTGTTCAAGAACTTGTTGTCTTACGTCATTAGCACCGGCATTTACTGCCATTTCCAGCGACCGGAAAGAAGAGTCAAGTGCCTGCTGATATTTTTTCTGCTCGTTGTAAATCAAAATCATGTACACCAATGTTTGACACTGACCAAAAATGTCTTGATTTTTTCGCCAGAGATCCAGGCTAACTTTCAGGCGGGTGAGTCCTTCATCGAGATTTTCTTTTTTGTGATAATACATCAGCCCAATGTTTTCATTGGCGATTGCCACCGATCTTTCACTGCCCAATGAGTCTGCAATCTGATAAGATTTTTCGAAAAAATAAATTGCGCTGTCATATTCCTTTGCATACTCATGCATTAATCCAATGTTGTTATATAAACCGCCGACGGCCGCCATGTTTTGAGACTTGAGTTGGATGTCCAACGATTTGTAATAATACTCACGGGCTTTTGTAAGCTCTCCCTTTACATTATAAACAATACCAATTTTGCATAGGCATTAGCGAGCAACGTTTCATCTTTATTAATTTCTGCAAGACTGATGGCTTCAAAATAATAATCAAGCGCTTCAGCATGTCGGCCCTGTTCTCTTGCAATCCATCCACAATCCAGCAGTGCCTCACATTTGATTTTATAATCAGAAGATTTTCTGGAAATTTTTAATGTTTTCTGATAGTATTCATCTGCCTTTACTAGGTTTCCGTTTTGATAATAAATGTCTGCAAGTAATGACTGATTATTTACTGCGGTTTCAACAGTTGGAGTGTAATGCTGCAGCAAAGAATCTTCTCTGTTCAGATGATAAAGTGCAGAATCAAATTCACCCAGATTTTTATAAGCCTGTCCCAACAAATGGTGGACTCCAATTTGTTTGCGCGGATCGTCGTATTTGAATAGATTTTGAGTCAGAATTTGTTTTACAGAATCCGGATTCTGATCTACTCTGGCTTCCAGTGCGCTTATAAATGAATTTGTGCCCTGAGAAAATAAAATCCCGGTGAAAAAAAATAGAATAAATGATGGCACAATTTTTCTCACGAAGACAAGATACGAAAAGCGGGTCAAATATAATTTAAGACATTCAGAACAACAACCGTAATCAGATTACGGTTGAGTAGATGCGTAAATTAATTAATTGGTTTTGTCTGAATAAACAATTCGTCCAGCTGCTCTTTGTATAAAACAGAAGGTGAATCAATCATCATATCACGGCCGCTGTTGTTTTTTGGAAATGCGATGTAATCACGAATTGAATCAGAGCCGCCCATGGTTGCAACCAAACGATCCAATCCAAAAGCAAGTCCGCCGTGCGGTGGAGCACCAAATTCAAACGCATTCATCAAAAACCCGAATTGAGCTTCAGCGTCTTCTTTTGTAAATCCAAGCAGTTCAAACATTTTTGCCTGAAGTTTTTTATCATGGATACGAATTGAACCACCGCCCAGCTCAACTCCATTCATTGCTAAGTCATATGCATTTGCTCTTACTTTGCCCGGTTCAGTTTCTAATAAATGAATGTCTTCAGGTTTTGGTGAAGTAAACGGGTGGTGCATGGCATGCCAGCGTTTATTTTCTTCGTCAAATTCAAGTAAAGGAAAATCAAGGACCCACAATGGCTTAAACTCACCAGCTTTTCGAAGGCCTAATAAATTTCCAAGATGTAAGCGAAGCTCATTCATTTGACTTCTTACTTTGGATTCTGTGCCCGAAAGAACAAAAATTAAATCGCCGGCCACTGCGTGGCATTTTTTCGCCCAAAGTGACAGCGCATCGTTATCAAAAAACTTATCTACTGATGATTTGAATGTTCCGTCAGTATTGCATTTGCAATAAATCAAACCCTTTGCGCCAATTTGCGGGCGTTTTACAAATTCAGTCAATTCATCCAGTTGTTTTCTGGTAAATTCTGAACAACCTTTTGCAACAATTCCAATAACTAATTCTGCGTCATCAAATACCGCAAAGTTTTTTCCTTTTGCAACTTCATTCAATTCCACAAACTCCATCCCAAAACGAATGTCTGGTTTATCAGATCCATATCGTTTTATAGCTTCCGCAAAAGTCATACGCGCAAAACCTTCTTTAAACTCTATACCACGGCAGGTTTTGAATAGGTGCTTGATTAATCCCTCAAACGTTTTTAATACGTCTTCCTGCTCCACAAAAGCCATTTCACAGTCTATCTGAGTAAACTCCGGTTGCCGATCAGCACGTAAATCTTCATCACGAAAACATTTCACAATTTGATAGTATCGGTCAAAACCAGAAACCATTAAAAGCTGCTTAAATGTTTGCGGAGATTGTGGCAATGCGTAGAATTGACCGGGATTCATTCTGCTTGGTACTACAAAATCACGCGCTCCCTCCGGTGTAGATTTAATTAAAACAGGAGTTTCAACATCCATAAAATCACAGGAGTCCAGATATTTTCTGGTTTCAAGGGCGACTTTATTTCTGAGTTTAAGTTTTTCCTGAACTGGATTTCTGCGCAGATCCAGGTAACGGTATTTCATTCTTAATTCTTCGCCACCATCCGTCTCGTCTTCAATTGTAAACGGAGGAACAACCGAGGCGTTCAATAAATTTACTGCTGTTGCTTCTACTTCAATAGCACCCGTTTTTAAATTTGGATTGGGACTGTGACGAGCAATAACTTTACCGCTTATCTGAACAACAAATTCTCTTCCAAGAGATTTTAACCCGTTAATTACTTCATCAGCTACCCTACCATTTTCAGCTACAATCTGTGTGACACCATAACGGTCACGCAAATCCACCCAAATCAGATTTCCTTTATCACGAACGGTTTGTACCCATCCACTGAGGGTAACGTTATTTCCGATGTTTTTTTCTGATAATTCGCCGCAGGTGTGTGATCTGTACATAAAATAAAAATTGGAATGCAAATGTAGTGATATAGATCAAGAGATGAATTCCACGGATAAACAAAAGCCGGAGGTTTTGTCTCCGGCTTTTGTTTTTGATCAGGTTATTCTATTTCGTTTTAATCAATTGAATGGTTCGGCCACCAATGAACCCTTTTTTCATGGCCATTTCCGGATCATCCATAATGATACCGTCAAAAATCAAACCGCTGTCTTTGCCTTCTTTACAGGCGCTTTCGTAAAGTTTGTTCATGAAGTTGTCGATGTCATCTTTGCCCATTTTTAATTGTCCCAGATTGGTAAAGTTTGTTACTTCTATTGATTTCACCACATCATATTCTTTAATAGGAAGGCCCAGATAATAAACTGTAATTGCGCCGCATTTTTTCATGTAATCTTTAACATTGTAAGTGCACTGATAAGTTGGATTTGCATCATTGAATTTAATGAGTTCCATTTTCAAAATACCATAGACAATGATTGCATCAAAATCACCAATTTTACCTTTCTGAACTTTTTCAAGCGCTTCGTCCAGCGTCAAAACCACTTTGTAGATTCCTGATACATCACCGGCGCTTGCAGCATCATTTTTACCGCTTGCGGGATATTTTGTTTTGGCCACAACAGTGTAGGCATCGCTTGGAATGCTGTTGACAAATACTTTTTTACCTTGATAAACTACGTTGCATTTACCATTTTGAGCAACTGAAATCATTCCTGAACCAGACAGGAACACCAACATTAGTATTAACGTTTTCATAGAAAGAATTTTTTGTAAAATTAGTTTTTCAAAGGTTGAATGAAATACGGGATTTTACTGAGATTACGCTCATGATCCAAACTGACAAAAATCAAGGTGAAAGAATATAAACACTACGAAAATTATTTTACAAGCTAAAACAGTATTTTTGTATTATGCAGGATCAACCACTAGACCCATTTAATGACGAGTATTTTATGCGTCAGGCCTTGCGTCAGGCGGAGATGGCTTTTGCTGCAGATGAGGTGCCGGTTGGTTGTGTGATTGTTCTGGACAAAAGAATTATAGCGCGTGCGCACAATCTTACAGAAAAACTGCATGATGTAACCGCGCATGCAGAAATGCAGGCAATTACATCAGCTGCTGAATTTTTGGGAGCTAAATATCTTAAGAAATGCACAGTTTATATCACGCTTGAGCCTTGTGTTATGTGTGCGGGTGCATTGGCGTGGTCACAGGTTGACAGAATAGTTTACGGGGCAACAGATGAAAAAAGAGGAGTATCGAATGTGTCCAAAAATATTTTTCATCCAAAAACCGTTGTTGAGGGCGGTTTGTTAGCTGAAGAATCTACTAAGCTGCTGCAGGAATTTTTTTCAAAAAACGCAAACAGAATTTGACGTAGCTTTTCTTTTTACGGGATTGATTTCTGGAGCCAGAGGATTCTTAGTAAACTACCGTTATTGTTTTTGAAAACAGAGAAGAAACACCAGACCGGTAAACTATTTTGACTTTATACAGGTATTGGTTATTCATAGCCACTCCAGTATCCGCAAAGCTTTCTGTTCCGCTTTCTCTCAGTGTTTTGTAAAGAGCAAATTCACCATCATTTAGGGCGCGGTAAATCTGAACTGAGTAAACAGGTTCAGCGGGTAATTTCCAGGTCAGAATAATTTTTTTGCTTTCACGGTCAGTTACGCCATTGAGTTCTGAAATCCCTGATCTGATCCCTGTTTCATAGTTAATCCGGATTAATTCTGACGAGGTATTATTATCGGAAACATCTGAAGTGAGAATGGAGTAGTTGTATGATTTTCCGTTAACACATGTCGTGTCAGTGAACGATAAAAGTTCATTTTTCCAAACGATCAGCGTATCTGTTTTTGAATTATCTGAACGGATTAATTTGGACTCTTTCAAATCTGCACTTGTGCTGTTGTTCCATTTTATTTCCAAACCAGCGGAGGTAATCAGATAGTCAAAAATCACTGCAGGAACCGGCGGAATGGTATCTGGTTTTAAGATCAAAACCGGCGCGGATAATTTCGAGTTGTTGTAATTCAAATCTACCGCTGATATGCGGTAATATACTTCTGGTGTGAGGTTGCGTAATGAAAGGGTGTCTGAGAAAAAACCGTTTTGTGCAAACTCCCGGGTCACCTCTACAAACTCTTCTTTCAGTGAATTGGAGCGGAAAATCCGATAACCTCTTATGTCATTTTCTATGTTCAGTTTCCAGCTGATGGAAACAATTCCTGAATCATTGATTGTTCCCTTAAGATCTTGCGGAATTGCAGGCGGAATCTGATCAAGCGTAAAGAAATAATAAGGAAATGAATAAACGGTGTCACCATCTGTGCCTACAGCGGCAACTTTGTAATAGTATCGGTCACCGCTGGTGATTCCGGCATCTGAAGATAAAGAAAAGTCAAATGAATTGACGGAAGATTCTGCTACAGAACGATAACCAAAAGCAAGACTGTCTGAGCGCAGCAACACAAATTTAGAAATGTCATTTTTTGTGCGGTGCGACACAAATTCTCCAATAATTTTTCTTTCAGATCCTATAACCGCAACACTGTCTATATGAATTTCTCCATAGATTGATTTTGGTATATAGATTTTGACTGTATTGCTTGATTTGCCTGTCTCTCCAAAATAATTAATTCCGCTGACGCGATAATAAATCACCGTGCCCTCCTGAACAGATGTGTCTGCAAAATCACAATAAATTTTATTGGGTTCATCCGCTGATTTTAAAAACAAATAGGGGTATTGATTAACTTTTGAAAAATGAATTGAATCAGTTGATTGTTCAACCCAGTAAGCGCCATAATCTTTTTGAAGAGAAACCGCCTCCCAGTTGAGGTAGGCCTGCTTTAACTTTGGTCTTGCAGAAACAGATAAATCAGTAAGCGGAGCATTTTCTGAAAGTTCATTGGTATTGCATGTTACTAAATTGCTTTTTGTTTCGCTATTCTGAATGCTTACAGAATAGGAAACAATTCCCTTTGCATCAGTATCTGCGAAAAATAATCCGCAATAATCTGCCAGAGTTTTATCTGTAGAGCTGGCCAGGAGCAAGAGAACGACACTCATTTTTTTTGCTTCATCAGAAAGGGATGAATTTGTCAGAAGTCCTTCAATTAATCCAAGATACGTCAGGTGAGAGCTGTCAGCGGTTTCTCTGAAGTTGCTTACGCGTTGCAGAAATGGTTCAATAACAAAAATTTTATTTTCTGAATCTTAATTTCTTTCAATACGATATCCTCTTTGAAGCCCCTGAATAAAAAGCGAGTGATCACTCATTGCCCAGCGGAGCAGTACGGTATCTTTTTTGACAAAAAATTTAAGTGCAACAGGATTTTGCTGGCTAAAAAGAAACACCGGAAAAAAACAAAAAAGAATCAGCAGTTTTTTCATCCGTTTACAATAACGCAATTGGTTCCAAAATCAAAATCTACAGTCATGTTAAGATCGAATAAATCAAAAAGATTTGCCTGCACATTAAGTCCGCCATATACATAAGATGGTTTTGGCATTTTTCCCTGTAAAAGAGCGGCCACACTTCCCTGCAAAACAGTCATGGAATGATCTTTCCAGGCAGCACCAATGTCAAGCCCCATATAAGCATACAGCTGACCTTGTAAAAACCAATAATTCATACCAAATGGTTCAGCAGACCCCTCACAATGACTGGTCGACGCATATTTATAAAGAGTCATATCAAATCCGGCGCCTGCCCAGCCTGCGGCATATACACTGATGTTTTCGGTAACGTCAAAACTTTTATCGAATGAAGCATTAAAGTTCATTCCGCAGGCAATGCCGCTGCCGGAAGCAATCGATGTTTCATTGCGCTGATCAGACATGGTATTGAACACAGAGGCAACCTGCGGTGGAGGATTTGGCATGGGCTCCAGACTTTGACCAAACATGAAATAGGCCTGAGCAGTTGCAAGATTTAAAATATTGGCAGAGCAGGGATTCGAAGGTTTACCTAAATGAACATACCAGAGATTTGGGCTGATATAAATTTGTGACCAGATGGTTGCAGTAACAGCATTGCTGAAATTTGCATTCATATTCAGTTGCGCGTTGAATATTTTTTCCTGATTGTCATAGTTAACATTTACGGCGCCGTTGACATAGTTTGTGGATGAAAATCGTTCTGAGGGTTTACACATGAGGTAAGCGTTGCCCGAGAGATTGATGTATTGTAATCCTCCATTGCTGTTAAACGCCACAACCAGAAGAGCATCACCGTTTAAAGCGTCTTCTTTAATACGATTACAAAATCCCGCACCGGCTTTAAAAATCAAACCAGTATTCTGATCGGGAACATAATCAGGTGATAATGCAGATCCCGAGCTTGCAGTTGGTGAAACTGATCCAATCATTTGATTTTTGCTGCGCTGATTAATCATGTGATAAGAGACGCCCCCTGTTATGCTTGAAATTTTAATAGTCGGCCCTAGCGGAATATCTGTTGGAAGTGTTGCATCAACCATCCAGTATCTGTAACCATTTACTCTTCCAAAAGCACATGCCATTGACATAGGCGCATCCATTACGTTGTTGATTTTTAATAATAATCCGCCGTAAAATCCTTTACCATAAACCGGATCATTCTGGTGGTAGTTGATAATACCGGTAAGATTCACAGCCGTTGTATTAACCGATAGACTGATTGAACTGAGAGAAAAATGGTCGTAGGCCAAACTATGTTTTCCGCTTGAATTTTCAGTGATTTCAGCAAAAACTTTAACAGCGGTGCTTGCTGAAAAACCGGTGCTCTGGTCAAGGGTGTCTCCTCCTAAATTTAGAGAGATTGTTGCTCCCAGAACCGGTTGCTGATTGATAATTCCAAATCCAATATCTGAAAGTGAAACAGGAAAATTTCCTGCTTCACCCTGACTTTCTCCCGTTTGGCTGATCAATGAAAAATATCCATTAGTGACATAAGGAGCTACTGTTGTTAGGGTAAAATTTTCAAAACCAATTCCCTGAAATTTCCAGCTGGAATTATCCAGCGTCCACTGACCATTTAATTTAAGTTGTGGTCTGAATTTTCTGTTTACTCTGGAAACACTCAGTAAGGAGTTTTCATAAACAACCAGTGTAGAATTAAACGCCGGCATTTCGAGATTTTCTGAAGGGCTCATGCTGAATGAATAGTCAACCATTCTGGTGTTGTCATTCTGCACTATTAGAGCACGATATTCCAAAGTGTTATTATTAAGCGGAGGCACAATAAGATCACCGGTTAGTTTACCTTTTGTGATTTTGTTTAGCGTCAGGCCGATCATCAATGAGTCAGCTGAAAACCCCCATTCATCATTCATTGCGTTTTCGTAGGTACTGAAGAGATTGGTTCCACCAAAATCTCCGGTAATTCCGGCGTCGTCTACAAACATGTTGCTGGCAAAAAGCGTAATCGGATTTTCATTTTTATTTAATTCTTCAGGCAGCTCAACTGAAAATTGTTTCAGATAAAAACCACGCCAGAGATTGAGATTTCCCGCATATGTTTCATTGTAACAGGCCGGGAAAGATGTAACAGGCGGGTTGTTGTAATCACTCATGTCCACATAAGCTTCTGAAACGGTGAATGAAAAATCTTCCATTCCCTTTACCACAAAAGGTGAAAAATCTACCATCGCCAGCATGTTGTTGAGGTCTGTGCACACAACCGAAAATTCAGCTGTAACACAGGTGTCGGCTGAATTTTCAGGCGGAGAAACAATATTACCGCTGAGTAAAAATTTTCCGTGAAGACTGACAGATTCAAATCCGTTGCAGGACCAGCTGACAAAATTCTGCCCGTCATTTTCTAAAAGCAGTTTTGTGTTTGGCCCCGTTTCAATAAGATGCTGGCTAACTAAAACAAGTTTGGATTGTTCTCCGCCAATGATTCCTTTTGGATTGAACTTAATGTCTTTTGCTGCAAAAGCCAAAGGCTGTTCTGCCCCCGGAAAATCTAAAGCCAGATAGGCAGAAAAATAAGCCCCATCTGGTAAAAAATAAGCGCTGTCAATAGCAATGATAATATCTGTTTGACCAACTTTTTTAACGAGACCAACAGGCAGAGACGGAAGACTGTCTGAATTTAAATTCCCCACTTGTCTTTCCGGATCTTTTACAACTTCATTCATAGCCATTACTTTTTCCATCAATGAATTGGATTGTTGTGCCATAACTTTTGAGACAAGGGTTATCGCAAAAATCAGGACTGATAGTTTGAGGAAATTGAAAGTAAAAGCCATTTCAGGGCGCCAAATATAGCAAATGACTTGAAAGAGAAAAGGATAGGATAAAAAATTGAAAGAAAAAAAGCTGTAATTATTTTACCGCAAGATTAACCGGAATTCCTGTGAGTTTTTGATAATTTTCACCCACTGCAATCATGTCTTCATCACCTGACTCATGATTGAAAGTTACTTTCACGTTGGCAACAGACAAAGCGTTTTTCAAATCTTTAAGCATGTCCAGTATGCTTGCAATTGAAGATGAGCTGACATATTCGAAATCCAGCACAACATGAATTTTTTTCAGTGATGATGGGTTGACTTTTCTCAGAATATTTTCATAAAAAACTCCAGCATCCTCCGGATATGATCGGCCTGAAAACTCAATACAGCAATCAGCTGCGCAGAAATTCACAGCGGGTGTATTTTTAGTTTTAGCAATTTTAAAGTCGCTCATTTTCAGGGTGTCGGTAATTCAGTTTGAGCCTGTTTCGAATAGCAGTTTTTACAGGCGGTTGTAAAGATAATAATTGCCGATTAATGAGTCTGAAAAATTCGATGTTTAGCAGAACACAATCACCTAAATCGATCAATTTAAAAGATGAATTCAAATAATATTTATTCCGGATGCATTGATTTTCTTATTCCGGTATCGAACATCTTTCAATTTATATAACTTTGCACGCCTGCCCACGTGGCGAAATTGGTAAACGTTGCGGTCTCAGAAGCCGTTGGAGTTAAATCCTTGGGAGTTCGAGTCTCCCCGTGGGCACAAATCAGAGTGCCACATAGTGGCCGCTATGCGGAGAGTGAGTGAACAGAGTGTTCATTCACTTTTTTGTTTTTATAATACACAAATTTCTCCCTTTTAATCTTCCTCCCAGTTAAAGTCTTCCTCCCCTCGGGGAGGATTGAGGAGGGGGAAACGGATTATGGTAGAGGTTGTATTGATTGTCTTTTTGGCTTAGATCTTTGAGACAAAAAAGGGGCGAAGAAAAACTCTTCGCCCCCAAATAGTTCAAACGCTAAATTACTTATTCTTTAACCAATTGGTTGGTTGAAATAATTCCGTTTTCATCACTCAGTTTCAAAACATATACGCCCGGAGCAAGTGCTTCGGTAATTAATGTAAATGTTTGTCCTGATTCATTTGAAGAAATTACTTCTCTTCCTTCTGCATCATAGATGACAGCTGTAATCATTTCAAACGAAGCCGGAAGGGAAATTGTAACTAAATCAGAAATAGGGTTAGGGTAAACCTGAATGTCTGTATTCGAATTTTCTTCGATTCCCACTTGTGTAATTGAAAAACAAGCAGAAGTGTCAACGCATCCGTTTCCATTATCTAATTCTACTGCATAAGATCCGTTTGCTGTTGCGGTGAATGACTGATTGGTTGCTCCTCCAACAACCGAATAACCTGTTCCGCAATTCAGCCACTGATAAGTAACACCAGCCTGAAGAGCGTTAAGCGTAATATCAGATTGACCAACTGCAGTTGTCATAATTGGAGAGCTGAGAATGTAAGTGATTGTAACCTGGCCGTTTCCGTTTCTAACTCCTGCAATGATATTTGAATTGTTCAGCGTTCCTGTGTAGGATGATCCACCACCACCACCACCACCGGGAGTAGTGTCCCATCCGTTTCCTCCTGCACCACCACCGTAGTATCCGCCGCCACCGCCGCCGCCGCCGCCAGTGCCGTTATAAAATGTAGTGTTCCCTGTTCCGCCTGATCCAAGAAACCCATTATTGCCTGCGCCTGTATAACCGGGGCTGCAAATAGAGCCATAATATCCGTTACCTGCACCACCGGCAGAAGTTGTTGCAGTAAATCCTCCGTTTCCTCCTGTAAACCCACAGAAACAAGCATCACTTATTCCAGGAAAACCATCCATTCCTGATCCTTCTCCACCGTCACCAGCAGGAAGAGCAGGCTGACAATCGATCCAAACGCCATTGTGACCGCCACCACCACCGCCACCAGCAATAATTATACGATCTGCTAAGGCAGTTCCCCCGATGCGCACATCACTTGCACCGCCACCATATCCTCCATATCCCGGATCAACAACCATAGCAAAATTGATGTAACCGTTTTTCCCTCCTTGTCCACCACCATTATACCCATCTTGTCCGCCAACCTGAATATAAAGTTTATCACCCGCTGTTACGTCTAATCTTCCGGTTGCAAAAGCTCCTTTGCCTCCAATACCCCCAAGAGCAGGTGTTTCTCCCTGTGCTCCCCAAACGTTGATGATTACGCTGTCAACACAATTCGGAATTATTAATGAATCCAGATCTCCCGAATAACTGAAGCTGATTGTTTGCGAAAATCCGGAGAGCATCCATGATGCCGCAATTAAAGTAAGTAGTTGTTTTTTCATAAGCGATTTTGTTACAGACAAATATAGAGGAAAACATGGTTGAATAAAAATTCTGCAAATCATTGGTCGATGATCTCATCATTTGAATTGTCTTTTTCATCCAGAAAAAAAGTGCTGACAATTGCCCAAATCACAGTAAGCGGAATATAAATAATGACCGCAACTGCAAGCAAAGAAATAATATCAAAACGAAAATCCTCTTTCCAAAAATTAGAAATCAATACATAAATTCCGCTGAGAATAACTGAAAATACTACTCTGTATTTAAGTTGGTTGAGAAGTTTCATGCTGTTAAAGATAGGGAGGAAATGGTTGTTTTAATTCATCTAATTGGATGGTGGTAGTTTCAGCCATTTCACTCTCGCTCTCGCACTCATTCTGAATTCTCCCCCTCCTCAATCCTCCCAGGGGGAGGAAGAATACAAAATTTCCCTCTCTAAGAGAGGGATCAAGGGCGAGGAGAACTAAGATTTCACCAACCCAATAAACGTCTCTCCCTCTTCCAATTCAGCATTGAGCGCTTTGCTTGGATCCAGTTTCCCAAATGCAATTTCTTTGGCCAGCACTTCGTTGCAGATGTATTCTCTGTTAGCTTCAATGGCGGTTTTTACCAAATCGTTGGTGTCAATGGTGAGGTGAATGCGATCGTTGACTTCCAGTCCAGAATCTTTGCGCAAATTTTGTACACGGTTGATAATTTCTCTGGCAATTCCTTCACGTTTTAAGTCGTCAGTCAAAGTCACATCAAGAGCAACCGTCATGCGGCCTTCAGAGGCAACTAACCAACCCGGAATATCATCTGTACTGATTTCAAAATCTTCCATTTCTAAAACAATTTCTGCTCCGTCAATGGTTCCGTTCCAGCCGTTTTGTGATTCTATTTTTTGAATGTCGGCATTGGTCCAGTTTTTTGCAAGCTCAGTAATGGCCTTCATTTGCTTGCCGTATTTTTTACCAATGGTTTTAAAATTGGGTTTGATTTTTTTTACCATAATCCCATTGGTGTCTTCCAGCAATTCAATTTGTTTGATGTTTACTTCAGACAAAATAATTTCTTTCACATCTTCAATTCTGCGTGTAAAATCTTTGTCCAATACCGGAACCATAATGCGCTGCAGCGGTTGTCTTACCTTGATTTGCTCCTTTTTTCGGAGCGATAAAACCATGGAAGAAACTTTTTGCGCAATGTCCATTTTCTCTTCCAAATCCAAATCAATTTCAGAAGAATTAGAAGCAGGAATCAATGCCAAATGAACCGACTCAACCGAATGTCTTTTTGAAATTTTGTTGAGGTCATTAAACAATTGATCCAAATAAAATGGGGCGATTGGCGCGCCGAGTATAGCAACGGTTTCCAGACATCTGTACAAAGTCTGATATGCTGATATTTTATCTGCTTCATACGATCCTTTCCAGAAACGACGACGACATAAACGCACATACCAATTTGATAATTCATCACCTACAAATTCCTGAATTGCACGACCCGCCTTTGTTGGTTCGTAATCGGCATATGCATCATCCACTGTTTTAATTAATGAATTCAGCTTAGATAAAATCCAGCGATCCATTTCCGGACGATCTCTGTAATCAATCTCTTTCTCTGCAAATGAGAATCCATCAATGTTTGCATACAATACAAAAAACGAATACGTATTGTAAAGTGTACCAAAAAATTTGCGTTGAGATTCTACAATTCCGTCTTTGTCGAATTTAAGATTATCCCACGGTTGCGCATTGGTAACCATGTACCAGCGGGTAGCATCTGGCCCAAAAGTTTTTAGTGTTTCAAATGGGTCAACCGTATTGTTCAATCGTTTGGACATTTTCTGTCCGTTTTTATCTAAAACAAGTCCGTTTGAAACAACATTTTTGTATGCAACAGAATCAAAAACAAGTGTGCCAATTACGTGTTGCGTATAGAACCAGCCGCGCGTCTGGTCTACGCCTTCTGCAATAAAATCAGCCGGGAAATATTTGCGTGAATCAATGTTTTCTTTGTTCTCAAACGGATAGTGAAATTGCGCATAAGGCGCCGCGCCTGAGTCAAACCAAACATCAATCAAATCGCTTTCACGTTTCATTGGTTTACCCGAGGCAGAAACTAAAATCAAATTGTCCACATAATTTTTATGCAGATCCACTTTTGCATAATTGCTGTCAGACATGTCTCCGGGTACAAAATCTTTCAAAGGATTTTCTTTCATCACACCCGCTGCAACCGCTTTATCCACTTCAGTTTTCAGCTGTTCAACAGAGCCAATACAAATTTGTTCTGATTTATCTTCTGATGTCCACACCGGAATAGGAATTCCCCAGTAACGTGAACGGGATAAATTCCAGTCGTTAGCATTTTTTAACCACTCACCAAAACGTCCTTCACCGGTTGATTTTGGTTTCCAGTTGATGGTGCCGTTTAGTTCAACCATTCTTTCACGTTGATCAGAAACTTTTATGAACCAAGAATCTAACGGATAATACAAAACTGGTTTATCTGTGCGCCAGCAGTGAGGATAGTTATGCTCGTATTTTTCAATTTTGAAAGCCTTGTTTTCAATTTTCAATTTCAATGTGATGCGCTCATCAACACTCATGTATGCTTTCAAATCAGCGATGATGTGTTTGAGATTTTCTTTCTGTTTTGCTAATTCAAACTCTGCTTCGTTGCCTTCAAGATATTCTGCTTTTACATATTCTCCGGCCAAACCAAAAATCGGATCTGAAACTTCTTTTCTGAATTTTCCTTGCAGATCAACTAACGGAACCGGAGTACCATGTTCATCCAACACCAACATCGGCGGAACGCCGGCTTGCTTGGCAACAAAAGCGTCGTCAGCACCAAAGGTTGGTGCGGTGTGTACGATTCCTGTTCCGTCTTCGGTTGTTACAAAATCTCCCGGAATAACTACGAATGCTTTTTCGGCATCATAGTATGGTTTTGCATAGGGGAGAAGTTGTTCGTATTTGATTCCGACCAGGTCAGAGCCTTTGCATTCGCCAGCAATGAAATAGGGAATTTTTTTATCGCCTGCTGCATAAATCAAATCACCTGCAGATTCAACCGCCGCAAACTTGCCGCTGAACTGTTTTGCAACCAAATTTTTTGCAAGAATGACATTGATTTTTTCGTGTGTGTATTGGTTGAAAGTTGCAACTAAAACATAGTCTATTTTGGGCCCAACGGTCAATGCAGTGTTTGATGGAAGTGTCCATGGGGTGGTTGTCCAGGCTAAGATAAATGTGTTCCCGCCCCCAATTGGAATTTGGAATTTGAGATTTGGAATTTGAGACTCTAAAACTTTGAACATTGCCACACACGTTGTGTCCTTCACATCTTTGTAACAACCCGGCTGATTCAATTCATGTGACGACAACCCGGTTCCCGCTTTTGGTGAATAAGGCTGAATGGTGTATCCTTTATACATGAGGTTTTTGTTGTAAATCTCACGCAGCAGCCACCACACAGACTCCATGTATTTGCTGTCGTAGGTTATGTAGGGGTGTTCCATATCCACCCAATATCCCATTTTCAAAGTCAGATCATTCCAGATATCGGTATAGCGCATTACCGCTTCACGGCAGGCTTTGTTGTAATCGTCTACCGAAATTTTATGGCCGATATCTTCTTTGGTAATTCCTAATTCTTTTTCTACTTTCAATTCAACCGGCAAGCCGTGTGTATCCCATCCGGCTTTGCGTTTTACCTGATATCCTTTTAGGGTTTTGTAGCGGCAAAAAATATCTTTGATAGCACGTGACATCACGTGGTGAATACCTGGCAAACCATTGGCAGAAGGTGGTCCTTCAGTAAACACAAAAGTTTTGTTGGCATCACGGGTTTCAATACTTTTCTGAAAGATGTTTTTTTCTTTCCAATAGTTCAAAACTTCTTCAGCCGTTTTTGGTAAATCCAAACCTTTGTATTCGGTATATTTTGTGCTCATGTAAAATTGTTGGAAGGCGCGAAGATAGGTATTTTCCAACGTTTATTTGTGGTGGGCGCGGGTATCGTTATTCGTAGGCGCAGGTATCGTCATTCGTAGGCGTCCCAATGGGACGACCTGCGCCTACGAATAACGCGGGGGTGTGTTTGTATCGGAAAGAAGCCAAATAATTAACAAATAGCATCACTTATTAAAAATCCTTGATTTATTGGTGTAACGCTCATCGTAAATCAATCTCAAAATTCTACCTTTGTCTCCGCAAGGATTTTCCCCGATTAAAACTGAGAATGGCCGACAAAAAACGAATCAAAAGCGCATTAATTTCTGTATTTGATAAAGACGGATTAGATGCAATTGTAAAACAACTTCATGCCTGTGGCGTGACCATTTATTCTACCGGAGGAACTCAGGATTTTATTGAAAAAATGAATATTCCGGTGGAGCGGGTAGAGGATCTGACTTCGTATCCATCGATACTTGGAGGGCGTGTAAAAACTTTGCACCCAAAGGTGTTCGGGGGTATTTTAAATCGAAGAGAAAATCAAACAGATCAGCAGCAAATTGCTGAGTTTGAAATTCCGGAAATTGATTTGGTGATAGTTGATTTGTATCCGTTTGAAAAGACAGTTTCATCTGGCGCATCGCACGAAGACATCATAGAAAAAATTGACATCGGAGGAATTTCACTTATTCGCGCTGCAGCAAAAAATTATGATGATGTGGTGATCATTCCATCAAAAGATCAATATGCAGCTTTCTTAAAGCTGATGGAGGTTTCAGCAGAGACTTCGTTGGCAGATCGTAAACAATTTGCCAGAGATGCTTTCAATGTTTCTTCGCATTATGATGCGCAGATTTTTAACTATTTTAATCAGAACGGCGCACCTGTTTTAAAGAAAAGTATTTCTAAAGCAAAAGCGTTGAGATATGGTGAGAATCCTCACCAACAAGGAATTTTCTACGGGGATTTGGACGCCATGTTTGATGTGCTGCACGGAAAAGAACTTTCTTACAACAACATTCTGGACGTGGATGCGGCAATTAATCTGATGGAAGATTTTAAAAGCGATGATCCGACTTTTGGAATTCTGAAACACAATAATGCCTGTGGATTTGCAACACGTAAAACTGTCTGTGAAGCCTATCTGGCCGCGCTTGCCGGTGATCCGGTATCTGCTTTTGGGGGTATTCTGATTTCAAATAAAAAAATTGATGTTGCCGCGGCAAAAGAGATGAATGAACTGTTTTGTGAAGTGGTAATTGCTCCTGGTTACGAACCCGCTGCGCTTGAAATTTTAAAAGAGAAAAAGAACAGGGTGATTCTTGTTCAGAAAAATATTGAGTTACCGAAAAAACAAATTCGCACAGCACTGAACGGAATATTGGAACAGGATAAAGATTTGATTTCTGAGACGGTTTCAAATTTTGAATCACGCACTAATTCGGTTCCAACTGAAAAGGAAAAAGAAGATCTGGTTTTTGCAAACAAGCTGGTGAAGCATACAAAATCAAACACCATTGTTCTTGCTAAAAACAAACAATTACTTGCCAGTGGAACCGGTCAGACTTCAAGAGTTGACGCATTGAGACAGGCAATTCACAAAGCACAATCATTTAATTTTGATTTGAACGGAGCAGTGATGGCATCAGATGCATTTTCCCTTTTCCGGATTGTGGAGATTGCAAAGAATGCAGGAATAACAGCCGTTGTTCAACCTGGTGGTTCTGTAAAGGATCAACTCTCAATCGATTATTGCAATGCAAACGAATTGAGTATGGTTTTTACGGGAAACAGGCACTTCAAACATTAATTGAAATAAAATCTTGTAAATACCCGCAATTAGAGTAACTTATAAGAAAATATTGAGTAAAACAGACAAAGAAAAACTAACCCATGGGTCTATTTGATTTTTTAACGCAGGAAATAGCTATCGACTTAGGAACGGCAAACACACTGATCATCATGAATGACAAGGTGGTTGTTGATGAGCCGTCCATTGTTGCAAAAGATATTCAAACCGGTAAAGTGGTTGCAATTGGAAAAGTTGCACAGCAGATGCACGGTAAAACACATGCTGATTGAAACAATCCGTCCGCTGAAAGACGGAGTGATTGCAGATTTCGAATCAGCTGAACAGATGATCAGAGGGATGATAAAAATGATTCATAGCAAGAGAAGACTGATCAGCCCTTCACTGCGTATGGTAATTTGTATTCCTTCCGGTATCACAGAGGTTGAAAAACGTGCGGTTCGAGATTCGGCTGAGCATGCCGGTGCAAAAGAGGTGTATATGATTCATGAACCTATGGCTGCTGCAATCGGAATTGGAATAGATGTGGAAGAGCCAATGGGAAATATGATTATTGATATTGGCGGAGGAACATCTGAGATTGCCGTTATTGCGCTGGGAGAATTGTCTGCGACAAATCAATTCGTGTTGCGGGAGATGATTTCACAAGTGATATTGAAGAGTACATGCGTCGTCAGCACAACATACTGGTTGGTGAACGTACTGCTGAGCAAATAAAAATTGAAGTTGGATCTGCATTAACAGATCTGGGAGACCAGGCACCGCCACCTTATGCCGTGCGCGGACGAGATTTGATGACGGGAATTCCAAAAGAAATTCTCATTACGTATTCTGAAATTGCTCATGCGCTTGATAAAAGTATTAGTAAAGTAGAAGAAGCTATTCTGAGTGCATTAGAGATGACTCCGCCGGAGCTTTCTGCGGATATTTATAAAACAGGAATTTATCTTGCCGGTGGTGGTTCTATGCTGCGCGGATTAGATAAACGAATCTCCATGAAAACAAAATTACCGGTGCACATTGCTGAAGATCCGTTGAGAGCAGTTGCACGGGGGACTAGTATAGCATTGAAAAATATCGGACGTTTCCAGTTTTTGATGCGTTAACTTATAGCCGGGATCATGCAGCATGCGGAAACTATTCAAATTCCTTCGCAAATTCAGAGATTTTTTAATCTTCTTCGTGCTGCAGGTAATTGTATTGGGCTTCTTTTAATTCGCGCAATTATCATAGGGCGCAGCTTTTTAATTCTTCATCAGAACTCATTGCGTGGTTTGTGGAGAAAAAACACAACATCACCAAACATTTTGATCTGGAAGAAACCAATGCAAATCTGATGCAGGAACTGGCAGCGATGCGCACAAAAATGCCTCAGAATTATTATCAGCTTCAGGACCGGATTTTTTACATCAATGATACACTGTACAAACAGCAGTATGAATATGTGCCTGCTGAGGTAATCAACTCGACCTCTACAAAACGAGACAACTACTTTACCATTAATAAAGGCCGCCTTACAGGAATTAAAGAGGGAATGGGCGTTATGTCCGGTGAAGGAATTGTAGGTTTTGTTTTTGATGTAAGCGAGCACTTTTCAATTGTAAAAACAGTTCTCTCAGATAATATCAATATACCGGTTAAGTTGAAAAAAAATAATGAGCACTGGCTTTTGAAATGGGATGGGAATGACAATGAAATTGCTCAGGTAAATGGAGTAAACAGAGATATTGATATTGCCGTTGGGGACACGGTGGTTACACGTGCAGGAAGAGGAATGTTCCCGTCCGGAATTGCAGTTGGTGTTGTAGATGAATTAATTTCGCAGGATGGAAAACAAACCTGGGATGTAAACATTCGTCTGGCTACAGATTTTACATCGGTCACCTATGTTTATGTGATTAAAAATTTACTGCAGGAAGAACAAACAGAACTTGAACTAAGATTAGTAAACGAAGGAGATGAATAGCTGGGTTAAATACAGTTTGAATTTTATTCTCATCATTCTGGTGGAAGGGTTGGTTATTAATCAACTCGATATACATGAATATTTCAATCCGATGGTTTACCCGATGTTGATTCTCATGCTTCCATTCGAACTTGGAATTTTACCTACTATTATTATCTCGTTCATACTCGGAATTTCTGTAGATGCTTTCAGTAATACATTTGGGCTCCACGCATCGTCAGCAATGCTTATCGGATATCTCAGACCAACTATTCTGAATTATATAAAACCCAGAGACGGATTTGACATTTCGTTATTGCCTTCCATTCAGGATATGGGTGTTTCCTGGTTTTTGGGTTATGCAACTTTGTTTTTGTCAATACATCATCTTTGGTTTTTCAGTCTCGAAATTTTGAAGTTTGATGTCTTGTTAATTCTTGCTAAAATATTTTGCAGCATGTTGTTTTCACTTGCATTAATCATTTTGTTGCAGTATATTTTGTATACTCCTTCCAGGAAATGAACAATCTGGACAACCGAAAATATGTAATCATCATGATGGTTTTTCTGGTGTCACTCATTTTTGTGACGCGCTTGTTTTACATGCAGGTTATTGATGAAAAGTGGAAAGACAGAGCAGCAGAAATTTCTGAAAACAAGGTAATCACCCAACCAGCAAGAGGAGTCGTTTATGACCGCAATAAAGAAAAGCTGATAAGTAATGTGGTGTATTATGATCTCAGAATAGTTCCTAATCAGGCAGCGGGAATAGACAGTGTTGCGCTTGTTGAATTGCTTGACATTACAATGGAGGAGTATGTTAAGAAAATGAATGCTGCAAGGAAGTATTCCAAAAGAAAATCATCTGAGCTTGTTACTCAAATTCCGCCGGATGAATTTACACTCATTGCACCTGAACTCTATAAGTTTCCGGGCATTTTTGAAGTAGAAAGGACATTACGTGTCTATCCAAAAAAATGCGGCGCACACATTCTTGGATACATGAATGAAGTCAACAAAGATGACATTGAGAAAAACCCGTATTATAAATCCGGAGATTTTATTGGAAGAATGGGAATTGAGCGGAGTTATGAAGAGGTTCTTCGGGGAAAACGTGGCGTAAAATATTATTTGCAGGATGCTATTGGTGTTGAGACAGGAAGATATGAAAATGGAAAATATGATACCCTTGCTGAGCAGGGCAAGAGTATAACTCTGGGGGTGGACTGGGAGTTGCAGGAATATGGTGAGATGCTGATGAGAAACAAACTTGGTTGTGTTGTGGCCATTGAGCCGGCAACTGGTGAAATTCTTGCAATGGTTTCGTCGCCTACGTATGATCCAAATCTTTTGGTGGGCAGAAGATTAGGGGAAAATTATTCTGTACTGCAGAAAGACACATTACTTCCGCTTTATAACAGGGCGGCCGGCGCAACATATCCTCCAGGTTCTACCTTTAAATTAATTATGGCGCTTGTAGCAATGCAGGAAGGCGTCATAACACCTGAGTCCGGTTTCCCTTGCAATCAGGGTTTGGTTGGTTGTCACAATCACGGTTCGGCGAGAACGGTTTCAGACGCTGTAAAAATGTCCTGTAATCCGTACTTCTATCAGATTACAAAACGCATTTTACACCAGGGCAAATCACCTAACGGATTCAAGGATGCCGCCATCGGACAAGATATTTGGGCCAGGTATGTTCAAAGCTTTGGAATAGGGACAGATCTGCATGTAGATTTTCCGGGAATTGTTAAAGGATTTGTTCCAAATACCGCTTATTATGATGAGAAGTATAATCAATTCGGCTGGCAGTTTGAAACAGTTTATTCCAATTCTATTGGTCAGGGAGAAGTTCTGGTAACTTCTATTGAAATGGCTAATCTGGCTGCAATTATTGCAAACAGAGGATATTATTATTACCCGCATTTTATTAGAGACATTGAAGGAAGCGGTACACCGGACATTTATCTGCAAAAAAATTACACCATGGTTGATTCACACTATTTTGCTCCCATAGTTGATGGTATGTGGCGTGTGGTCAATGAACCGGGTGGTACTGGTGGAAGAGCAAGACTTGATAGCATTGCTGTTTGCGGAAAAACCGGAACAGCTGAAAACTTCAAAAGAATAAACGGAGTGACGCATCAGATGACAGATCACTCTATCTTTTCTGCATTTGCTCCAATGGAAAAACCACAAATTGCAATTTATGTTTATTTGGAGAATAGCGGATTTGGTGGAACATGGGCAGCGCCTCTGGCGAGTTTGATGATTGAAAAATATCTGACTGGTGAAGTTGCAGACACAACCAAAGAAAACAGAATCCTTAATGCCAATCTGATTCCGGACGCAAGTGATATTTTACCACCAAAACAACCGAAGAAAAGACACAGGTGAGAAATCAAAAAGAAAATACATTTGGTGACCTTGATAGGACCATGGTTGTCATCTATTTCCTTCTGGTTGGATTAGGTGTGATGAATATTTATTCAGCCGTTTATGATCCTGAACACGCCAATTTATTTGATCAGGTAACGCAACATGGAAAACAGATTACTTGGATTGGTGTTTCCCTGTTTTTAGCCTAGCAATTATGTTTCTGGAGACCAGTTTCATTAAAAAATACGCGTATTGGTTTTATTGGATAACGATAATTTTGCTGATAGCGGTTTTATTTATGCCCGCTGTAAAGGGGGCCAGAGCCTGGTTTGGGGTTGGGAGTTTTGGAATTCAACCTGCTGAGTTTGCAAAAATTGGTGTTTCGCTTGCGCTGGCTAAATATCTTAGCAGCGGCGATGTGCAGAAAGGCAAATCACGTTCTGCCTCAGCTTCTTTCTGGCAGAGCATTGGAACGTTGAGAAATATAGGTCCTGTATTTGCCTTGTTACTGATCCCGGCAACTTTGATTCTGATGCAGCCGGATGCCGGAACGTTTATCATTTTCACATCATTTATTCTGGTGCTGTATCGTGAAGGATATGCCGGAAATATTTTACTGTTCATGATAATTGCAGTGATTATAGCTGTTATTACCCTGATTGTTGCAGACTCGTCTTTTATGATGCCGGGTTTAAAAATCAAGCTCAGTGGTAAAACAGGCATTGTAATCAGTCTGTTGGTTTTAGGGACGATATTCTATTTTCTGATTCGGTCATTTATATTACCCAGAAATCGTCCACCCCTTTACAGGGCGTTGATTGGAAGTTTGATTGTGGCTATTGTTTTTGTAAACTTTATTGAAATTGGATATTCCAAAATTCTGATGTCTCACCAGAAAGAAAGAATTGATCTGGTGCTCGGAAAAATTGATGATCCTGATGGAAAGGGATACAATATAAACCGGGCAAAAGCATCTATTGGCTCTGGCGGATTTTTTGGAAAAGGCTACATGAAAGCAACTCTTGCCAATGAAACACAGGCGCACGTTCCAATGCAAAGCACCGATTTTATTTTTGTACCTGGTCAGAAGAACGTGGATTTATAGGTTCATTTTTCTTAGTAATAATTTACACTGTTTTGCTATTGAAAATGATCATCATTGCTGAGCGGCAACGGTCAGACTTCACGCGTATTTTTGCCTATTGTGTTACAGGAATTTTCTTTTATCACTTTATGATAAACATTGGTATGGCTATTGGTTTAGCTCCGGTTATTGGTATTCCGCTTCCGTTTTTCAGTTACGGAGGTTCTTCCGTCATGTCATTTTCAATACTGTATTTTATATTACTTAAATTAGACGCTGAGCGCAAGGTGGTGCTGCAATAATTTTATGAAGGACATTAAACCCGGCATGCAGCTGCTCATGTTACTTGCAATTTCAGCGTGCTGCATTTTTTTGGGAGGAGCTTTAGGGCAGATTATTCTTTTGTCTTACTACAATGAAGAGGTTCCGCCTATAGGTGAAATCAAACCAATGCTGGTTCTTGTTTATTACGGAGTGGCACATGTTTTTGCGCATGTGGTTGTATTCTTTACATTTTTAAGAGTAACAAAATTCAAGTGGTTAGATTTGTTTCCACCGGTAAAATTTAATTGGATTTATTTATTGGCGTTGCCATTTATTGCGGTGGGCGGACTTTTAATTGTAGGATATTTATCTGAATTAAGTTTGAGCTTTTTTGAATCACAGGGATATCATAATATTTTACATCAAAAAGAACTTCAGGCGTCAGAAATGATGCCGCTATTGCTGCACAACAATCCGGCTCAATTGATTCTGTCTGTTTTTGTCATGGCTGTTTTACCAGCGGTGGGTGAAGAACTAATTTACCGTGGAATTCTCCAGACAAGAATTCAACAGGCTACTGGACATACTCATTTTGCAATTGTTATAACTGCTATTATTTTTTCAGCCATGCACTTTCAGCCGGTTGATTTGCTGGCTATTGCTTTTATGGGAATTGTTTTAGGATATGTTTTTGTTTACTCTGGTAATATCTGGCTCAGTATTGCTTTGCATTTTATGTTTAATGCCTGGCAGATTATTATGGCTTACGTTATGCCGGAACTCTTTGCTGAGTAAAATAAAAAAGCCCCGTACCAGCGGCACAGGGCTTATCAGAAATTTGGTCAGATTATCGTTTGTCAGCTGAGTAATTGATTTTTACAGCGTCAATTTCTCTAAGTGTTTCTTTGATGTTTGAGACAACTCTCATTCCCACATCCTCGTGTACTTTTAAAGAAGTCACAATATCAAATACTGTTTTTCCTTCTCTTGCCTTGCTCAATTTCCATGGAGCAACCTGCGTATAATCAATCGCCAGCTGATCATCCAGCTGTATACGCGGCTGAGTTCCTTCATCAGCATCTGTAGGAAATCCCACATATATGAAGTCAACCATGTCTTTGTTCTCCAGAGCAACTGCTTCTGACGCACCTGGTTTCTTTACTTCAACCTGCATGTCTACTTCTTTCATTGTTGTTGCCACCATGAAGAAAAACAACAACATGAAAATGATGTCAGGAAGAGATGCGGTACTCAACGCAGGCAATGCACGTGTTTTTCCTTTATTAAACTTTCCCATAATTAAATTTCAATTTTGGCTTCAATAATACGCTCCGGCACCAACACCTGCAGCATTTCGAGTTTTGCAGCATCATCATCATCTTCCGGATCCAAATCATCAAAGTTTTTCCAACCTCTTCTGTTGCACTCTTCTCTTTTTAAATCGTTCACTACTTTTTTCAAAATATTCTGAATCTCAATATAAAGACCGTAAGAAGTATTGGACTGATTTTTTAATTGAATAAGAGCTGAATTAGAGATTTCACTGTAAGGCCCTACTTCTTCAAAAACGATTTTTCTTTTTTCCCATTTAGCCAGATCATCTTTATTCATCTGAACTAAATCAGCAGGACCGTTTTCAATTGCATCCTTTAATTTGGCAATTTCAGTTGCAATGATTGACCCATCAATTCTGGTCCACATGGGCATTTTGATGTCGTTGTCTCTTCCGTCCTGATTTGCCAGATAAAAGTCTCGTACTTTCTGCTCAAGATCCTCAATATCCATGAATTCTCCTTCAACCAGTAACTGATCCTGAGAGTTTGCCATGATAATCAATACGTCTCTGTCATGCACCGGAGGCGGAATATAATTTGGCGGTAATTCCCTCTTCAACGGGAGATTTCTGCTGATACCGGCGTCAACCTCCATGGTTGTGGTTACAAGAAAGAAAATCAATAACAGGAAGGCAATGTCAGCCATTGAACCCGCATTGATTTCATCTAATTTTCTTTTTGCCATAATTTTTTATTTCGCAAAATACTGAACTACGCTTCTTATTGATTGAGCAATCAAAAGAACAACGGCCAGAATAAACAAAATATATGTCATGATTACACCCAAATCTGTCCACTTGATAACTGACTCCGTTGCCGCAGCCATTTTAGCAAGAGTACCTGTAGCTTCTCCGCTTGCCATCCCATAAGAAATCAGGAAAATCACAAGCATCACAGAAGTACCAATCATGGATGGAATAAATCTTTTAGGATTAATAATGATTCCCCAAACGGTGAAAGCAACAACCAACGCCAGGGAAGCATATAAGAGAAACATAGAAAAGGAAACAGAACGGTCTACTGAAGAAGTGTCTCCGACAGCCTGCTTTGTAACCGGATCAAGTTCGGTCACCATTGCACCGTAGCAGAATACTGCTCCAATTATGAGCATTAACGCCACAACAATGGTAGTACCTAAACTAAACGCTTTTGAATTCATATCAAATCGTTATTAATGGTTAATATTATTTAGACGATTTATGTCTGTAAATCAAATCAATCAAACCAATTGAAGCATCTTCCATGTTGTTTACAAGACCATCAATTTTAGCTAGCAGGTAGTTATAGAATACCTGAAGAATGATCGCTACAACAAGACCGAATACTGTAGTTAAGAGGGCCACTTTAATACCACCCGCTACCACAGATGCAGAAATTGTACCTGCTGTTGCGATTGCATCGAACGCCTGGATCATACCAACAACCGTTCCCATAAACCCGAGCATTGGCGCAAGAGCAATGAAAAGAGCAATCCATGACATTCCTTTTTCAAGTAATCCCATTTGAACACCACCGTAAGAAACAACGGCTTTTTCAGCCATGTCAACACCTTCATCAGCGCGGTCAAGCCCCTGATAGAAAATAGATGCAACCGGTCCGCGGGTATTTCTGCAAACTTCTTTAGCTGCTTCAATACCACCTGATTTTAAAGCGCCTTCAATTTTTTCCAATAATTTTTTGGTGTTAGAAGTTGCGAGGTTCAGATATACAATACGCTCAATTACCAGTGCAAGACCAAAAATCAAACAGATCAGTACCACTCCCATCCAGAAAGGATCTCCCTCGATGAAACGCACTTTTAATTCTTGTGTAAAAGAGTGTCCACCAGTGTTTACTGTGTCTTCAACTACCGCGTCTTTGTCATCACCTTCAGCAGGTGTAACAGGATCAGTAGCTACAGCCGGACTGTCAGCAGGAATAGTATCTTCCTGTGCGTTGGCTACATTGGAAATTCCGAAGGTTAAAAAACCTGCAATAGCGAAGAATGCTAATACTTTTTTCATTGTTGCTTATTTAAATTTATTTATTTACTAATTCTGATTTTTAGTCCGTTGACCAAAAACGAGGTGCTAAAGTACAAAAATTTCCTTTTTATCAATGTCCAACCACTATTTTTCAACTATTCCGCCAGATTAAATTTGTGTAAACTCGCCGCAGATATTTTTCTGTAAATGTTGTTTACGCTCGTCCCTGTCTGAAAACCTGCCTAATACATACATCATCTTTGTAATAGCAGCCTCGCTTGTTATGTCATATCCTCCAATCACTCCAAGCCGGACAAACATCATACTTGTTTCATATTTTCCATGCGCCACACTTCCTTTTCCGCATTGAGTGATATTTAAAACCAGTCCCCCGGCTTTTATATAGGAATCAATCTTGTTTTCCAGCTCTGTAGATGAAAAAGTATTTCCGTTTCCAAAGCTTTCAATAACTACCCCTTCCGTTTTTGAAAGATCAAATATGGGAGCGTAAGCTGCTACCGGCATTCCCGGATAAAGTTTAATCAAACCTACTTTGGTATTGAAATTTGAGAACACCTCCAGTTTTTGAAATCCTTTTCTTAAAAGGGCGGCATGATTGAATTCAATGGTAACTCCGGCTTCAGCCAGCAACGGGTAATTATAACTTATAAAGGCGTCAAAATTACTGGTGCTTTGTTTGCTTGTCCGGTTGCCGCGGTGAAGCTGAAATTCAAAATAGATGGCTACCTCCTGCACCATAGGCTCTCCAGCCGGATCAAGCTTACCCGCAATTTCTACCGCAGTAATCAGATTTTCTTTACCATCGGTTCTGATTTGTCCTATTGGTAACTGAGAGCCGGTAAGAATTACCGGTTTTTTTATACCGCTGAGCATAAAACTTAATGCAGATGCCGTATACGCCATGGTATCTGATCCGTGAAGAATTACAAATCCGTCGTATTCAGAATAGTTGTCAAAGATCGTCTTTGCAATGTCAGCCCAAATTGACGGATTCATTTCAGAAGAATCTATGGGATTCTTCATCGAGTGTGCCTCAAGCTTGTAATTAAACTGCTTCAGTTCAGGCACACTGTTATACAGATGTTCAAAATCAAAAGGTTTTAACGCACCTGTTTCCGGATCATTGATCATGCCGATGGTTCCACCGGTGTAAATGATCAATACCTTTGGGTTTTTCATTACTCTGACAAATTAAACGATGATATTACAAATGTAATGACCAAATCGAGTCAACTGTCACACTTGTTTATTTTACGGTAGGAAAGAGTGCAAGAGCGTTTTGATTGGTAACGGTTTCAACCTCTTCAATGGAAACCCCTTTAGTTACAGCCAGTTTTTCTGCAATAATTCTTAGATAAGCGCTTTCATTTCTTTTCCCCCGATGCGGAACCGGCGCCAGATAAGGAGAATCAGTTTCAAGTACCAGGTGTTTCAGATCAATATCTGGCAGTACTTTATCCAGGCCTCCGTTTTTAAAAGTTACAACTCCGCCAATACCAAGTTTGAAATTACCATAAGAAACAATATGATTTGCCTGATCAATGTTTCCTGTAAAACAAT
Source organism: Crocinitomicaceae bacterium (assembly GCA_016719925.1). Lineage (GTDB taxonomy): Bacteria > Bacteroidota > Bacteroidia > Flavobacteriales_D > Crocinitomicaceae > JADJGJ01. The sequence continues at coordinate 704,194 of JADJYC010000002.1, forward strand.
GGAATACACCGGATAGATTTTCATCATTCAGTTCATCAACAATTTCAAATGTTTCTTCAAAGGCTTCCCTTACATGAATGACAACGGGTAGTTTTTTTTCTTTGGCCCAAATAATTTGTTGGCGAAATGCCTTTTGCTGATATGACAACGTTGTTTTATCCCAGTATAAATCAATACCAATTTCTCCAACCGCACAATAAGTTTTTTTATCCAACCAGGATTTGACAACAGCCAGCTCATCTTGCCAGTTTTCTTTTACACTGCACGGATGCAGCCCCATCATTGGAAAACAAACATCCGGATATTTTTCAGAAACGAGATGCATTGCTTCAATAGATTCAAGATCCACATTCGGAAGCAACATTTTTGAAACACCGGATTGAATGGCATTCTTTATAACGATATCCCGATCGGCTTCAAATTCTTTACTGAACAGATGGGTATGGGTGTCGATCATTTTAAAAAGTTTGAAAAATTATCTGGCAAGTGCCTTTGGCAAAAAGATGTTTTTGATTTGTTAAATGGTTTTATCAAGAAAGATTCATAGATGAAAAAAGTAAATCTTTTTGCCTCATGGCTTCTGTCTTTTGACTAAATCAATGCCAGTCCGGGCAAGAATCACAACCGTTAACCGCCGGAACATAAAAGAAGATTCCGGCTACAAGTTCCCACTGGCCGTAAACAAATTTCTGACGTGCGTAATCAGGCATGTTTTGTATGGTTCGGTTATGCGGCAAATGAATAAATCCACCTGACCAGTTTGATTGAAAAAAGAATCGGTTAAAGAAATCAAATCTCACGCCGGTGTGTGCTGAAATACCATATCCTGTTAATCCAAATTGCGAATGAAATTGCTCGCCGTCCCAGTTAAAATCTGTTTGTGTCACCACCGGACCAAATCCAAATCCTAAACGCTGATTAATTGAAAACTTTCCATCACGGGTGGTATATCTGGGCGTTGTATTCTGCATCTGAAAAGAAATGTAGTTCAGTCCGTTTGTGTTTTCATAATGCAGATCTTCTTCGCGAATCGGAATTTTTCCGGTGGCGTGATCATAAACACCGTTTAATTCACTGTTGGTGGTTGAGGTAATTTCGCCATTGAGATAAAGAGTCTGATTTTTATCCATCACATATTTCATGTGGTCATATCCGATAGAAAAATCCCAGTGATCCACATAATAATACCCTATACGAATATTGAATTGAGGAACAGAGATGGTTTTAATATTCACGTATGTTTTAAATTCTCTTGAAGGACGGTCAGACGCAGCAACATTTTCAGCAATAAAATTATAACCGGGGCCAGAGAATGTAATATCACTTTTTGTATAGATGGAGCGATTGTATCCCCAGTAAAAATACATGGTGTTTTTTCTTGTACTGTATTTTTTTTTGGACGACCATTTTTGCGCGTGAAGCTGTGTTCCTGCCAGAATCAAACTAATAAACAGAAGTAAACGCATCATACAGGTATAACAATTTGCTGTATCAATTGTTACAATGCAAAATTACACTATTTTTGGTCAATTATGGCTTATCACATTGAATTGGGAAAAGCGGGGGAGAGAATGGCAGCTGAATATCTTGTGAAAAAAGGCTACGAAATACTTCACCGTAATTATTCTTTTAAAAAATCTGAATTAGACATTGTCGCTAAAAAAGACGACGTTCTGATTGTTGTAGAAGTAAAAACAAGAAACAGTGATTTTATGGCAGGGCCTGAAATCACGGTTACTAAAAAGAAGCAGAAGGCCATTGTCAAGGCCACTAATTATTATCTGGAAGAACATCACCTGCAAACAGAAACACAATTTGATATCATTTCAATAATTCTCAATTCAAAAGAGCAAACGCTTGAGCATATTGAAGACGCATTTTATCCGCTTCTTTAATTGCAGAGAATTAAAAATCAGGCTTACCTTTGAGCCGTAAATGAAAACAAACATTGCCATATTCGCGTCTGGCAGCGGATCAAACGCTGAGGCTATTTTCAGGCATTTTAAAAATCATCCTTCAATCAGCATTGCACTTGTTGTATCAAATAATCCGCAGGCAGGAGTTTTGCACCGGGCTGAAGGATATCATATTCAGTGTTATGTTTATCAGCCGGAAGAACTCACCAATGGAATAATGGAAAAAACACTGGATGCCTATAACATTCATTTTTTGGTTCTTGCAGGTTATCTGAAAAAAGTTCCGGATGTGATTCTGAAAAAATATCCGAATAAAATTGTGAATATTCATCCGGCGCTTTTGCCAAAATTTGGCGGTAAAGGAATGTACGGATTGAATGTGCATAAAGCAGTGGTTGCCGCAGGGGAAAGCGTGTCCGGAATGACCATTCATTATATCAATGAGCAGTATGATGAAGGGGCAATTATTGAGCAGTATTCTGTTCCTGTTAAAAAAGAAGATTCCCCTGAAAGAGTTCAGCAGAAAGTGCTGGAATTGGAACATAAATATTATGCACCCTGCATTGAAAAACTGATTCAAAATGGAATTTGATTTCATTGAAATAGGAAAAGCCTTTATGGTTTTGTTTGCGGTGATTGACATTTTTGGTTCAATACCGGTAATCATTAAAATAAAACAAAGCAGCGGAGAAGTTAATGCACTGAGGGCTTCTTTGGTTTCTTTTGTTATTATGATTGCATTTTTGTTTGGGGGAGAAATGATATTAAATGCACTTGGAGTGAATATCAAAGCATTTGCCATGACAGGTTCACTCATCATTTTTGCCATTGCGGCTGAAATGATTTTTGGTGTTCAGTTGTTCAGGTCAGATGCTTCAAGTGCTAAAATAGTTTCTGTTGTACCAATTGCTTTTCCTTTGATTGCGGGCGCAGGAACCATGACTACCTTAGTTTCACTTCGCGCTGAATATGCTGCAATCAATATTTCAATTGCAGTATTTTTAAATGTGATTGTAGTTTATCTGGTGTTGCGCATTACTAAAAAATTAGAAGAAATTTTAGGCGCAGGAGGAATCGCAATTATCAAAAAAGTGTTTGGAATTATTTTGCTGGCAATTGCTGTAAAACTATTTGCAGACAACGCCAAAGCTCTGTTTACAATGTAAAAACTGGAGCGTTCTTTTGAATAGAGAAGGCATCAAGAAATTTCTGTCTTGAGCGGAGAGGCGGCTTCACCAGACAGTAACCAATCACATAATTGTAACTTCTCGTAATTATTCCGTTTTAAGTACAACCAAAATCCAAAAACCATGAAACATGTTTTCCAGTTATCTGTATTTTCAGTTTTTTTTGTTTTCAATTTGTCTTTTGGAAAATCGCCATACAAAGCACCTGATGGATTTTCGTTTATTCCTGCCGGGTCAATGACCTCAAATGAAATCACCTCTTCATACATGTCAATGCTGATGGCAAGACATGAAGTCACCAATAAAGAGTACCGTACGTTTTTGAATGACTTGAAGACGCAAAACAGAAATAATGACTATTTGGTTGCTCTGCCGGATTCTTCTAAATGGGATTTACCCGGAACAGATATGCAGTCTTTCGCAGATCATTATTTTTCACATCCGGCATATGATGAATATCCGGTGGTAAATATTACAGCTGAAGGCGCTCTATTATATTGTCAATGGCTGGGAGAAAAACTCGCGTTAAAACATTCGAATGACCAGTTTAAAAAAATGCGTTTGCCTCTGGAAAGTGAATGGATTTATGCTGCAACAGCGGGGCATGAACGCGTTGTTTATTCCTGGGGATCTTCCCGTTTGAAAAATGAAAAAGGGGCTTACATGGCCAACTTCAAAGTGATTGGAGATGAGTTTATCAGAACCAACGGAGATAAACTGGAGGTTGCCGGTGACGCATATGTTTCATATTCCCTTGATAATAATTTTGTCACTGCGCCAACTTCATCTTATTACCCCAACAGTTACAATCTTTATAATATGTGCGGCAATGTTTCTGAACTGGTTGTGCGTATAAGTGATAGGATTGAAGGTGCTGATCCGGAAATTAATTTTCTGGCCATTGGGGGCAGCTGGAATTCAACCGGATATGACATCAGAATTACCAGTGTAGTTGAATTTCTGGAGGCAAATCCGTTTACCGGATTCAGACCCGTTGTTACCTGGAAAGTTGAGTCGTGATTTTAAAAGATTATCTTTGGGTAAAAGAAATTTTACTCCATGAATAATCATTTTTTCAAACAAATTTTAATTTGCTTTTTCCTTACTGCCGGACATAATCTTTCTGCTCAGGTATTCAATGTCGGATATACAAATGAATCATTCAAAAACCTGATCACAAATGGAATTACCTATATAAAAACAGGTCACCCGTTTTTTGACAGTGTGATGGTTGAAACACTCGAAGATCACTGGAAAGTTTCTTCTTTTACTGTCATTGAAAGATACAAAGAGCCTGATCAGAAATCGACTGCACTTTTTGTTACACATCAGAAACCAATCCGTGAACATCAGCAGGACAGAAAGAACGACGGAATTATCACCCTGATACCTGCAAAATATTTTGATGAAGGAGCAGATTATGAGCACAATCAGGTGGACATGAATAAAACACTTGGTTACATGTTTTTCAACGGATTTCATGATATCGTTCATGAAGATGATGAGTACCGTTTTCTTAAAATGATGATTGTTTCGTTGAATCAGGGAATCCAAACTATCAAAGATGAAGAATTTACAGATGTGGAGGAGTTGCTGAACGGCAAAGTGAGCGCGGCAGTGATCGCAAAATATAAGGGTCTGGTTGGAGGAACATTAATTATACACCGTGATCAGAGCAAACGAAGCATTGACATGGAAAAAGTGAAGGCTTCCGGTATCCGTTACCGCTTGCTTGCAAATGAAGAATATCATCAGGTGATTGAAAAAGAAGATCCCAATCACTACGTGTTGTATTTTGGAGAAAACAAATACACAGAGCTATCAATTATCCGCATTCAGACAGGAGAATTAATTTACACCAAACATTTTCCGCAGGATTATCTGACTATAGGTAAAAAAGAAATGAAGGCGATTTTTGCGTACTTCAAATAAGAGTGCAATTTGCTTTTGAATTATTCGTTCTCATTTCCTGATTTCTCAGTTTGAAAACCCGCAACCTTGGACATATTGAAACGATGCGTGCGATTGCCGCACTGGCAGTTGCAGGTTTTCATTTCATTCATTATTCCGGAGAAAACGGACCGTTGTTTAGCAATGATTCTCTTAAGAATTATGCAAAATTTGGCGCACAGGGCGTAGAACTTTTTTTTATCATTTCCGGATTTATTATTCCGTTTGCGCTTGATCAGTCCGGATATCAAATCAGGAATTATTTCCGATATCTGGGCAAAAGACTTGTTCGTCTTTTTCCTCCTTATCTGGCCGCCATAGGCGGAATAATCGTTGTCAGTTATTTGCTTTGCCGCTTTGTCTGGTATATTGATTATGATTTGAATGTTCGGCAAACCCTTGTGAATGTTTTTTTTCTGGGAGATGTTTTTCCTGAATATGGATGGATAAATCCGATTTTCAAAACGTTGAAAGTAGAGCTGCAGTTTTATATTTTGATGGGATTGATTTTTCCATTGATTGTCAGAAATAAATGGTGGTTAATGTCAATTTCAGTTGCATTGCTTTTGGCCGGGATAATGACAAAAGACAGCTATACAGTATTTATTAATGCGCCGTTTTTTTTGGTTGGCATGATGACCTGGCTGATTCAGAAAAACGGAAACAGTATTATTTGTTTTGTCGTTTTGATTCTCACACAACTCATGTTGCTGCAATACTTTCAATGGGAAGACATGATTGTTACATGGCTGGGTATTGCCATGCTGATGTATCTTCCAAAATCAACAAGACTTTTGAGTTTAACCGGAAAAATTTCGTATTCATTTTATTTGATTCACGGATTGACCGGCGGTTGGTTTTTGTATTTTGCGACCAGAGGCTCAGGCTGGGAAAAATATAATTGGCTGCTTTTTGTTTGCGCAATCCTCATCAGTTGGATGGGGGCTTATATCATGTACCGGCTGATTGAAAGGCCTTGTTTGAAATTGTCAGCAAAAATAAAATATGTAAATCCATAGGTGCATGCCGTGGCAAACCCGCAGGGTCAGGTCGCGACCTGACCCTACGGGTTTGCGTATTTATCACTACCTTTGAGAAGCATGTCACAGCACAAAAGACCTCTTACAGATTGGCTTCCCATCACCAAAAAAGAACTGGAATATCATGGGTGGGATGAACTGGACGTGATAATTGTTTCTGGCGATGCTTATGTAGATCACCCGGCTTTTGGAACGGCAGTTATTGGCAGAATTATTCAGAGTGAAGGATTTAGTGTGGGAATAATTCCGCAGCCGCAATGGCAGGATGACTTACGTGATTTCAAAAAATTTGGAAAACCAAAATATTTTTTTGGAGTCACTGCCGGATGTATGGATTCGATGGTGAATCATTACACGGCAGGAAAAAGAAAACGATCGACCGATTCATACACACCGGGTGGTGCGTCAGGCTTCAGGCCGGACTATGCAACGACGGTTTATTCCAAAATTCTAAAACAACTGTACCCTGATGTGCCGGTTTTAATTGGAGGAATTGAAGCATCATTGAGACGTGTGACACATTATGATTACTGGTCAGACAAGTTAATGCCAACCATTCTGGAAGACAGCGGAGCAGACATGCTGGTGTATGGAATGGGTGAACAGCCGCTCAGAGAATTACTGCAATTACTCAGGAAGGGAGTTCCGTTTTCATCCATGACAACTATACCACAAACGGCCGTATTGATTGATAAAAACGAATCACTTCCAAAAAACAAAAACTGGGAAGATGTTGAACTGCATTCGCATGAAGTTTGTCTTAACGACAAAATAAAATACGCATCCAACTTTAAAATTGTTGAGGTAGAATCCAACAAGCTTGCCGCCCGCAGAATACTTCAGAAGGTGGGTGACAAAACAGCGGTTATAAATCCGCCGTTTTATACGATGACGGAAAAGGAAATAGACCGTTCTTTTGATTTACCTTATACCCGTTTGCCACACCCAAAATATGAAAAGCGTGGTGCAATTCCTGCTTATGAAATGATTAAGTTTTCGATCAATATGCACCGGGGTTGTTTTGGAGGCTGCAGCTTTTGTACAATTTCAGCGCATCAGGGAAAATTCATTGCATCGCGCAGTGAAAAATCAATCATGAAAGAAGTAGAGGCGGTTGTGAATCATCCTGAATTCAAAGGGTATATTTCAGATATCGGCGGACCATCGGCGAACATGTATAAAATGAAGGGAATAGATGAGGCAATTTGTGAACGTTGTGTAAGTCCGTCTTGCATTCATCCGGTAGTTTGCAGCAATTTAAATACCAGCCATAAACCGCTGCTGGATATTTATAAAAAAATTGATGCTCACCCGAAAGTAAAAAAGGCTTTTGTTGGATCCGGAATCCGTTACGATCTGCTTGTAAAAGAATATAATAAGAACGCTGATCAGAAAGAAATTGAAGAATACGTGCAGCAATTAGTTACGCGCCATGTTTCGGGCAGACTCAAAGTAGCGCCGGAACACACAGCAGACAATACATTGCGCATCATGCGTAAACCGCCGTTTAAATATTTTCACAAGTTCAAAGAAATTTATGATCGCATTCAGCGGAAAAATGGATTAAATCAACCGCTTATTCCGTATTTTATTTCTTCGCATCCGGGTTGTGAAGAAGCGGATATGGCTGACCTTGCTGCTGAAACCAAAGAGATGGGATTCCAGCTGGAACAAGTCCAGGATTTTACACCAACACCCATGACGGTTGCCACTGAAATTTATTACAGTGGCGTTCATCCGTATACACTAAAGCCAACTTTTGCACCCAGAACTAAAAAGGAAAAAGAAGATCAGCACCGCTTTTTCTTCTGGTATAAAAACGAAAACAAATCATGGATTAAAGACAGGTTGAGTTCAGCGGGTAAGCCTGATTTGGCGGAGAGATTGCTCTGTAAAGAAATTCAAAAATCAAATTTTCAAAACACCAAATCCAAAATTCAAAATTCAAAAGGAAGAACTTCAAATCCTGGGCGGGATAATGAATTGAATAAGGATTCAAAACAGGAATCTGGAAAGACTCAGATGCCTAAATGGTTGGCTGAGAAGAGAAGAAAGAGATGAGGCCTCTTATTCAGTTTTTTGTGCTGTAATTTCCCAGTTACCTTTTTGGCCAATCGAGAGAATAAATTCATTTTCTGATTCATCCACAATATCATTTCCTTCTTCATCCTGTTCACCATCACAATTTTTATCTCTTCTCCATGCGGTCATTTGATCTTTTTTAAGTGAGCATAGAACAAGAGTTTCGCCCCAAACCGGTGCATCTGCTCCGCTGGAGTCTTCTCCTAAAATGGTGCAGCTTGTTACATGATCATTTCTGATGATGGTGCCATACATGATTGTTCCGGATGCATAAGGACACGCTTCGTAAGTAGAATAGTTTACGCACCACAGCATGATGCTTGTACTGTCATCTAATTTTAAGCGCTGAACGGCAAAAACGTTTGCCTGAGCCATCATACCTATGTCGAGCACAGAAAGATATTCTTCATAAGCACCTTCGATGTTTGAAAGAGAATCAAAGAAGTAAAAATCATCTACATGATACAAACCTGAATATGAAATATCTGAATCAACAAATCCGTATGTAAGATATTTTACCTGATCTTTTGTCAGCCAGGTTGAATCATCTCCGGTGATTTCAAACAACAGGGAGGTATCCTGAATGTATGGTAGTTCTGTAGCCTTACCAAATACAGCATTCAGTGAGTCCTGATTAATTACGATGTTGCTGTCTGCAGCAATTGTATCAACAGATGTTGTATCATTAGCCGATGTGGTTTCTGACGATTCATTATTGCCTCCGCAGGAAGCAATCAGAAGAACCGGAATAAATGGAAGGATTAATTTCATAAAGTGAAGGTAAAGGAAAGATTGAAATGATTTTAATCTCCCAGAAATTTTTTCAGTTTACGCCGGTCTGATTTTGACGGTTTACCAAAAGTGAAATCCCGGAATTCATTTTTGGCTTTCAGGTATTCACGTTGTTTTTCAATCTCTGCAGATGGAGTAAGATCTTCCAGATAATTTTTCACCAGCGGAGCACCAACGCGGTTTTCAAGTTCATCCAAAACTTTATAGGTGAATACCGCGGTGTTCTTTTTTATTTCAAAAATGTCACCCGCTTTAATTTCGCGTGAAGGTTTTACCGGTTCTTTGCTGATGAGTATTTTATTTGATTTACAGGCTTCAGCCGCCATGCTCCGTGTTTTGTAAAGCCTGACTGCCCAGAGATATTTATCAATACGCGTCAAACCTTATTCGTATGAATAGATTTCAGTGATGCCCGCTTCTTTATATTCTTTACCTTCATAAATGCCTGAGATAACCAGTTTTATTTCTACGTTGACATCATCTGTCTGATATTCACTTATGCCCTCCAGGACTATTTTTTGTGGCCCCATTTTATCCAGCAATTCTATTGTTCCGAATTTTTCACCGTTCACATAGACTATGAATGTTTTTACGCGCGAATTATTTTCAAAATCTTCGGTTGAATATTGCATTCCGTTCAGTATCCAGATAGTTTCGTTTTTTACTTCCATGGTGAAAGTAATGTCTTCATCTCTTGGATAATACGGGTTTGATTCAGGATCAGAAAACCACGTTGTATAAGGGTTGTCGTCAAGTGCGTTTTCACCGATGTAATCAAAATTTTCATCTTCAGGTAAAACAGTAGTCACTGAAATTAACGAAGAAGATGCAAGAGTAAATCCAGGGGCAACCCAACTGTCTTCACCCAGTTTTTCAGTCCATTCCCAATAACGTTCTTCGCTTTTTGATTCTGCATAAAATTCTTTATTCCCCGAGGCTTTATCCTGATCCATTACAGCCGGTTTGTAAACTTTTTTCTGATCAAAAGAAGAGAAATCTTTATTTGACTCTGTCAGCCAGAAATCGCCCAGATCATGGTTTATTGAAAAGTACTTTTCTGTTTCATCTTCCATTTTGAATACCACACAATTGCCGCATGCATCTGATTGTTCAATTTCAAATGCGAGAATATAGTCATATACCGGAGCATTTATTTTTTCTCCGTCCGGGTCAACAACCGGCATATATTGTTCTTGTACCCCGGAAGCCCATCCGTCACCATCTTCATCTGTGAAGCGGTAGGTTCTGAATTCCCCCGACTCTTTATCAATGACACACATGAAACGTTTATTGATGAGGTCTGACATATATGTGCTGACCTGACAATTAACATGATGCATGGAGAATATTAAACCGGAAACCAGAAAGAGTTTTGCTTTATACATAGGGCATTTCATTTAAGTATATTAAATGTAATAAGTCTTTTGGAAAAAGATGAAAAAAGGAGGTTAGATATTTTCTTCATCTAATCGGTCCCCCAACCATTTAATGGCTTCTGTTACAGAAGTGAAAATTTTATGAGGAACAACAGGGCGGTCAAATGATAAATAGAAATTGGCCAGAATTTTTACCCCCATGTTTGGAGCAATCACGGCTTTGGCAACACAGTTGATACTTGCGGCTGGTGAAGCCGAATAAGCCCTCCCTTCTTTGGAAATATTTCCAAACTGAGGTGAAACAAAAAGCACCCCGTGCATTTGATTTTGTGTGAGCATAGCTTTGTGAATCTGAATTTCCTTAATGTCATCAACATCCAGATAAGCTTTTTCTTTGATTTTTATTTCAAAAATATTTCCTTCCAACCAGGAAACGGTGAACTTCTCTTTTTCAACGGATTGAAGTATAATTTTTTCGCTTGCGTTTATGGCTGCCATGCTCTAAAGATAAAAAACGTTATTGACAAAATCAACGGTTGAACACGGTTTCAGGCATGATATTGAGCAAGTTGAGGGGCAAACTCTTCATGCCTTATTCCGGGCAGGCTGATTATTTAATGCAGTTTTTCCAGGTCTTCCCTTTGTTTTTTAGTAAGACTTTTTGCTACCAGATCATAGGAGTGATTAATCCATTTAAATATTTCGCGGTCACTTGCATCTGAATTTACATGAACTGTATTCCAGTGTGTTTTATTCATGTGATAACCGGGCTTAACGGCGTTATATTTTTCTCTCAGTTCAATAGCCAATTCAGGATCACATTTCAAATTGATACTTTGAAAATTCTCAGCATCGGCAAGGGCAAACATTTTTCCCATCACTTTAAAAACCAGTGTGTTTTCATCAAAAGGAAAATGATCAGTTACACCGGGCTTGGCGAAGCAGAATTCTACGAATTCATCTAAAGTCATACATCAAAAGTAGCAAGAAAGACATAAAACGGGTGAAGATCATTTTGCTAACGGAATAATTTGATATCTTCAAAAGATGAAGTGGACTTTTTTAATACTCATTTTATTTGTTGTAGCGGATTCGCTTTTCTCACAAAATGGTTCGTCAACAAGTAAATCTGATTCACTATGGAAAGTTTGGATCAATGAGCAGCTTCCTGATTCAACAAGATTGACAGCTATTAATGATTTAGCAGATGTGTTGTATAAAACAAATCCTGACAGCGCTTTAAAATTGCTTGATTTGGAATATGAACTGGCAAAACAAACGGGTGATGTGAACTGCCGTGCAAATGTGCTGCAGTTTAAGGGGTTTGTTTACACCCGAAAAGGTGAGTATGAAAAAGCGCTGGAACAGAATTTGGCATCTTTGGAATTGCATGAGATTGTTGGCAGAAAAGACTATATAGCCAAAATTTTATTGAACATCGGAAATACATATCAGTATCTGAGTGACTTTCAAAATGCCCTTGATTATTACAACAGAAGTCTGGAAGTTTCACTGGAATTTGAGGTAAAACAAATTGCCGCAAAATGTTTTTCAAGTTTGGGTGTCATCTACTTCAATTATGGAGAATATGCCGTTGCCTATGAATACTACAAAAATGCAATTAATTTGTTTTTGGAAATTGAAGACCAGATTAGTCTGGCGTCAACGTATAATAATATGAGTGTGCTTTTATTGCGTCAGGGAAATTTTGAACTGGCCCTTGAATATTCCAATAAAAGTCTTGAAATTAAAATAAAACAAAATGACAAAAAGGCGATATCAAACTCCTATGCAACATTGGGTACAATCTATGCTGAAATCGGTGATGATTCCACGTCTTTGGATTATTATCAGAAAAGCCTCTCTATTCGCACTGATTTAAAAGATAAGGCTGGTATAGCAGCCATGTACAATAATATTGCTACGCTTTATGACAAAATGAATCAGGACTCACTGGCAATGATATATGTTCATCAGGGGCTGGCACTTTTTAGAGAGACCGGTGACAAACTGAATATTTCCAGCGGTTTGATAAATATTGGTGGATATTATCTGGAAGCAGGTGACATTGCCAAGGCCAGACAATATCTGGATGAAGGTTACCAGATTGCTGGCGAGATGAGGTACTTAAAAATGCTAAACAATGCGCGCAAAAAATTATTCCTCTGCCACTTTCTGAAAAGTGATGTATTTTCTGCGAATCAGTTTGCCTCAACTTTGAGAAACTCCAGAATGGAAGAAATAAGAATGAATTATTTCACCCTGAGTGAAAAAGAAAAGGAACTCTATTTTAAAACAATGGAGTCTGATTTTGGTCTTTACTATGATTTTACAATTGCCGGCGCTGACTCATTTCCCTTTTTGGCGGATACTGCATTTAATACCGCTTTGCAGATAAAGGGACTTACTTTAAAATCGTCAACAGCCATGAAAATGGCTGTGCTAAAAAGTGGTGATAGTTTATTAATGGCTGAATATGAAGAATGGATGTCGCTCCGTAAAAAAATGGCTGCAGCATATTCTAAAGGGATGAATTATGAAGAATTAGAAAAGGAAGCAAATGAGCTTGAAAAAAATCTGGTACTGAAATCAACTGCGTTTAATGACTTTGAGAAAATGGAAAATCTCAGCTGGAAAGAAATACGCGCTTTTCTAAAACCCAATGAATGTGCTATTGAATTTATACATTTCCAAAGTTTAACTGACACTGCAAAACCGGTCATTTATGCGGCACTGGTGGTTCGTCCTGAGAGTGAACACCCTGACGTAGTTAGACTTTGTACAGAAGAAGATCTCAAAAATATTCTGGGAGTATTTCAAGGCAACAATTTGAGTTTTATAGAAAAGGTTTACGGTAAAAAATCAGAAGCAAAACGAGATTTGTATGAAAAAATCTGGCAGCCGTTGGAACCATTTTTACAAGATGTAAAAACAGTTTATTATTCCCCAAGCGGGTTACTTCACAAAGTTTCTTTTGCGGCTATTTGTAAAGAACAGGATGTGTTTCTTTCAGATGTTTACAACTTCAGACAAATGGGTTCTACCGGAAATCTTGCTTTTGAAAACAAGACCCAATTTGGTGTGCTCGAAAACTTCCTGTTGATGGGAGGAGTTGAATACAGCGTCAGGTCGAATGAAGCAGGATTGTATAATGGGCGCGGTGAAGTATGGAGTTATTTACCAGGATCACTTGCAGAAACAAATACAATAAACACCTATTTGCAAAAGAAAAAATTCGGGATAAATTATTTCAACGGATCGAATGCTTCAGAAGAAATATTCAAAGAAAAAATATCAAGTACAAGTATAGTTCATATTGCAACTCATGGTTTTTTCTTTCCAGATCCTGAACAAGTAAAGGAAGAAATGAAAACCAACTCAGAGCAATCAGAAGAAGAAATAAAATTCAGGGGAACTACTAATTACGCCAACTGGAGCTTTGTCAATAATAAAAACCCATTAATGAGAAGCGGAATTGTACTGGCCAATGCAAATGACGTTTGGCAAAGAGACCCGCTTGCAGAAGGAGAGGACGGAATTTTAACGGCACAAGAAGTTTCCAATCTGGATTTGAGAAACACAAAATTAGTAGTGCTTTCAGCATGTGAAACAGGCCTTGGAGACATCAAAGGAAGCGAAGGTGTTTATGGCTTACAGCGCGCATTTAGAATGGCGGGAGTAAAATATTTAATCATGAGTTTATGGCAGGTTCCCGATAAAGAAACATCAGAATTTATGATTTTGTTTTATAAAAATCTGATTAAAGAAAAAGACATACCAACAGCCTTTCAAAAAACACAAAAAGTGATGAGAGAGAAATACGATCCTTATTATTGGGGTGCTTTTGTGCTAATTGAATAAAAAGAAGCGGCATGAAGAATTGCATTTTATTTTTTGGAGTTTTGGTGTTTGGTTTTTTTTCAAAGGCACAGACATCCCTAAATTTGAGCACCAATGATTCCTTATGGAGTATTTGGGAGACAGAATCAAACGATGATTCAGTTCGGGTTGATGCGCTTCAAAAATTTGCGTACGATGAGTATGGAAGGTCAGAACCCGATAGTTCCAGATATTTATTGGGCATAAGTATTGAGTTTGCAGAACAAAAGCAGCTTCCGAAATTTATTGTTTCAGCATATAATGCGATAGGAGAAACCTTTATTGTTCAGGCGCAATATGATTCAGCAAATGCATACTTCAATTTAGCATTAGATATTGCAGAAAGCATGAAAGATCTGAAAGGAATTTCAGCCGCCTACAATGGGATTGGTAATGTGTTGCGCCAAACAAAACAATATGATGCAGCCATTGACTATTTTTTACAAGCTTTAGTAATAAATGAAGAGTTGAAAAACTTTTCAGGCATTGGTTCTATCAAAAACAATTTGGGACTGATATACAGAATCAAAGGAGATTATTCAACGGCAATTTTATACTTCACTCAAAGTATTGAAATCAGACAGAAATTGAACGAGTATAAATGGATGGGCACAACATTGTCTAATCTGGGTTTAGTATACAAAATGCAGGGTGATTTTGTTAAGGCCATGGCGTATTATAACGAGGCCTACAAAATTGATTATTTGCAAAACAATGTATCTGGTATGGCTACTGCTTTGAATGGCATGGGTAATTTGTATAAGCAACAAGGCAATTACGAAAATGCACTGCTTTCTTATCAGAATGCGCTTGGGTATTTCGAAGAATTGGGGAATAAAAAAAATTATGCCACGGTATTAATGAACATTGGAACCACTTTCCATCTTCAGACCAGATTTGATTCTGCACTTGTTTATTATCAAAAGAGCCTTGAATTGAATGAAAAAATGAATGACAGAAATGGGCTAAGTGTTGTGTATAATAATTTGGGAACCTATTACTATGATTGTGGTAATTACGAAGAGGCCATGAGGATTCATGATTTGGGACTAGCCATTAAACTTGAAATGAATGACAAACCCGGAATGGCATATTCTTTTGCAGGAATTGCACTTTGTTATTATCATTTAGATTCATTGAATGCTGCAGCAGAATATGCAGCAAATGCACTTAAAATCGGACTGGAAACAGGGGATTCTTATATTCTGAGGCAGTCTTTTTTGATTCTGCACAAAGTTTGTATCAAACAGGCTGATTTGGTAAAGGCGTCAGAATATTTGTCCAGATTAATTCACTTGATTAAAGGCCAGGTGGCGACAAATTATTTTGCACTTGCTGAACATGAAAAGGAATTGTATTTCGAAACGATGGAAAGTGACATTGGAAAATTGTTTGATTTTGCAATTCATTTTTCTGATTCATTCACAATGTTTGCAGACTCATCTTACAACATGATATTACAAACCAAGGGGCTAACACTAAAATCATCAACATTACTTCGAAATACAATTATTGAAAGTCATGACAGTTTGTTGTTAAAAACGTATGAAGAATGGATTGCACAACGAGCTAAAATTACCGAACTTAATTTAAAAGGAAAGGATGTTCGTTTGCTTGAAGAAGAAGCGAATAAAATTGAGAAGGATCTTATAAGACGTTCAGGAGCATTTGCAGATTTTAATAAAATACAAAACTTAGATTGGAAACAAGTACGTGATGGTTTAAAAGAAGGCGAATCCGCAATCGAATTTGTTCATTTTAAAAGTGAAATTGACACAACCAATCCAACCATTTATGCGGCATTTGTGGTGAGACCAAACAGTGAACATCCTGATGTTGTCAGGCTTTGCACAGAAGCCGATCTTAAAAATATCCTAGGAGTTTTCCAGGGCAATAATTTAAGTTTCATAGAAAAAGTATACGGCAAAAAATCGGAATCAAAAAAAGACCTGTATGAAAAAATCTGGCAACCGCTTGAGCCTTTTTTGCGGGATGTAAAAACAGTTTATTATTCCCCAAGCGGGTTACTTCACAAAGTTTCTTTTGCGGCTATTTGTAAAGAGCAAGATGTGTTTCTTTCAGATGTTTACAACTTCAGGCAAATGGGTTCTACAGGAAATCTTGCTTTTGAAAACAAGACCCAATTTGGTGAGCTCGAAAACTTTCTTTTGATGGGCGGCGTGAATTATCAGAGTGAGAAAGAGAGTGTGAGCGAAAAAACACAAGAAGTCTGGAGTTATTTGCCGGGATCACTGGCAGAAACAAATACAATCAACACGTATTTACAGAAGAAAAAATTCGGGGTAAATTATTTCAACGGATCAAATGCCAGTGAAGAAATATTCAAAGAAAAAATCACAAGCTCCAGTATTGTTCACATAGCAACGCATGGATTTTTCTTCCCTGATCCTGAGCAAGTGCGTGAAGAAATGAAAAGTGAGAATGAGAGTGAAAATCAAGATTTGAAATTCAGAGGCGATGCCCTGAGCTCGTCTATGGGAACTACTAATTACGCCAACTGGAGTTTTGTCAACAATAAAAACCCTTTGATGCGTTCAGGAATTGTACTGGCAAATGCAAACGAAGTATGGAACCGAGACCCACTTGCTGAAGGAGAAGATGGAATTCTTACCGCACAAGAAGTTTCAAATTTAGATCTAAGAAATACAAAACTTGTTGTTCTATCAGCCTGTGAAACGGGTCTTGGTGACATCAAAGGAAGTGAAGGTGTATTTGGCCTGCAGCGCGCTTTCAAAATGGCGGGAGTAAAATATCTCATCATGAGTTTGTGGCAGGTGCCGGATAAAGAAACATCTGAATTTATGATTTTATTTTATAAAAATCTGATCAAAGAAAAAGACATACCAACAGCCTTTCAAAAAACACAAAAGGTGATGCGGGAGAAATATGATCCGTATTATTGGGGTGCGTTTGTTTTGATTGAGTAAATAACAATTTCTATGAAAAAAATTGCCTTTTGTATTTTCTTTTTTGTATTTGGAATTTTTTCAAATGCACAATCATCGTTACCGAAAAATGTTATCGATTCTCTTTGGCGAATTTGGATTGATGAAACTGAACCAGATAGCATTCGATTTAAAGCAATTGCAGATATTTCCAGAAAGGGATATTTTGGCGTCAATAATGACAGCTGTTCGATTTTCACACAAATTCATTATGATTTTGCTCTTGAGCATGGCTTCAGAAAAGAAATGGCCACCGCTAAAATAACTTTCGGTTATATTTCATTCAACAACGAAGATTTTAATTCCGCGATAGTTCATTTTCTTGAAGCGTTACAATTATTTACTGATTTAAATTATGCTAAAGGAATCTCTGAATCTGCACATCGTCTTGGCGATTCTTATGTTAGACTAGGCGAGTATGATAAAGCCAAAGAATATTGGATAATGAGCCTAAACATAAATAGAAAACTTAATAATTTCGATCGAATTGGTATATTGTCCATGAGCATTGGAAATCTCTATTTCAGTTGGGGTGAATATATAACCTCAAGAAATTATTTCTTTGAAGCAAAGGCCGCTTTTGAATCGAGCAATAATATTTCTGAGGTAAATAATATCTATAGTGACATTGCGGCAACTTATTTTATCCAAGGAGATTTTGATAAATCATTTGAGTACTGGACGAAAGCTTTAGATGGAAATAAGGAGTGGGGATCTATGGAAGTACAAGCCAAAATACTTAATAATCTCGGTATACTTTCAGAAGCGCGAGGAAATTTTACGGAAGCCATGAGCTACTTTTTGCGCAGTTTATCAATCTATGAAGAACTAGAATTAGAATATGGAATTGCAAGCACAACACAAAACGTCGGCATGATTTATCATAATCTGAGCGACTATGATAATGCGCTACTTTATTATCTCAGGAGTTTGAAAATAAAAGAAGTCCTTGTAAATGACGTTGACCTGGCGACTTCGCTAATTGGCATTGGGCAGATATTTATTGAATTAGAAGACCTAGAACAAGCTCAGTATTATTTTGAGCGTAGCAAGGAACTTTGTGAGGCGAACGGAAATAAAAGAAGTCTCGCACAAAGCCTGTCAAGTATTGGTAGTATTTATTCTTTACAGAGGCTGTTCAAAAAATCACTTGACTACTCCATGAAAAGTTTGGAAATCCGTGAAGAAATTGAGGATAAGCAGGGCGTATCACAATCTCTTAATGAAATAGGCACAGCATTATTTAATTTAGGGGACTATGTTGGTGCTTTAGAATTTCATTTGATAAGTCTTCAAATCGGTCTTCAAATCGGCGCAATAAGTGAGATAAGGTCTGCTGTCATTGCTTTATTTAAAAATCATTTGAAAATAAAAAATATCCCAGAAGCGTTCAAATATCTATCGATGTTGCGACGGCTTCGGGGTACAGATTTAGCAAATAATTATTTTGTTTTAGCTGAACATGAAAAGGAAAAGTACTTTTCTGATATAGAAATAGATTTTGGTAGATATTACGATTTTACATTATTCTATCATACTCAATTCCCCCAAACATAATTGATACAGCTTTTAATATGGCCTTGCAAAATAAAGGGCTGACCTTAAAATCATCAACCGAGATGCGCAATGTTGTGCTGACGAGCGGAGATACTCTATTGATTTCAGAATACAACAATTGGTTTGAATTAAAGCGAAAAATTTCTAATGCCTATGCCAAAGGCCTTGACACCAAAGTTCTCGAAAACGAAGCAACTCTTTTAGAAAGAGAGCTTGTAAAAAAATCAATTGCCTTTGAGGACTTCAACAAAATCAAAAACCTAGATTGGAAACAAGTCCGAGATGGTTTAAAAGAAGGTGAAGCCGCAATTGAATTTGTTCACTTCCAAAGTGAAATTGATACGACAAATCCTACAATATATGCCGCGTTTGTTGTCAGGGCAGAAAGCGAGCACCCGGATGTTGTTAAACTTTGCAACGAAAAAGATCTCAAAAATATTCTGGGAGTATTTCAAGGCAACAATTTGAGTTTCATAGAAAAAGTCTACGGTAAAAAATCAGAAGCAAAAAAAGAACTTTATGAAAAAATCTGGCAGCCGCTTGAGCCTTTTTGCAAGATGTAAAAACAGTTTATTATTCTCCAAGCGGTTTACTTCACAAAGTTTCTTTTGCAGCCATTTGTAAGGAGCAAGATGTATTTCTTTCAGATGTTTACAACTTCAGGCAAATGGGTTCTACCGGAAATCTTGCTTTTGAAAAAAATACCCAATTCGGTGAACTCGAAAACTTCCTGTTGATGGGAGGCGTGAAATATCAGAGTGAGAAAGAGAATGAGAGCGAAAAGACAAAAGAAGTATGGAGTTATTTACCTGGATCATTAGCTGAGACAAATACAATCAACACGTATTTACAGAAGAAAAAATTTGGAGTAAATTATTTCAACGGATCAAATGCGAGTGAAGAAATATTCAAAGAAAAAATATCCAGTTCAAGTATTGTTCACATTGCAACTCATGGTTTTTTCTTTCCAGATCCGGAACAATTAAAGGAAGAAATGAAAACCAACTCAGAGCAAGCGGAAGATGAAATAAAATTCAGGGGCACCACTAACTACGCTAACTGGAGTTTTGTCAACAACAAAAATCCGCTGATGCGATCAGGAATAGTTTTGGCAAATGCAAATGATGTTTGGCAAAGAGACCCTCTTGCTGAAGGTGAAGATGGAATTCTCACTGCTCAAGAAGTTTCTAATTTGGATTTACGAAACACCAAACTGGTAGTACTCTCGGCGTGTGAAACGGGTCTTGGAGACATCAAAGGAAGTGAAGGCGTATTTGGGTTACAACGCGCATTTAAAATGGCCGGTGTAAAATATCTGATCATGAGTTTGTGGCAGGTACCAGATAAGGAAACTTCTGAATTTATGATACTCTTCTATAAAAATCTGATCAAAGAAAAAGACATACCTGTTGCATTTCAAAAAACGCAAAAAGCGATACGGGAAAAATATGATCCTTATTATTGGGGGGCGTTTGTTTTGATTGAGTAAAAGTAATTGCCATGAAAAATAGTTTGTTTTGCATTTTGGTTTTTGGTTTTTGGAATTTTTCCTATGCACAATCTTCAGGAACTAAAAATATTACTGATTCACTATGGGGAGTTTGGAAAAATGAACAGGTTGAAATAAAGGAACGGTTGCAGGCGATTCACTTTTACATTACAAAGTATCATTTATATAGCCAACCTGACAGCAGTTTCAGCTGGGCGAAACAACAATTTGCCCTCGCTGAAAGCGCAGGGTTAAAAAGTCAGATGTCTCAAAGCCTGAACAATCAAGGTCTGGTTTTGTACATTAAAGGAGACCCTGATTCAGCGCTGACATATTATTATGAGGCGCTTGAGCTGCAAACTGAAATGAACTTCTTAGCAGGAAAGGCATATACCCAAGTTAATATAGGAAACTCCTATGTCATTCTTGGCAGATTCAGAGAAGCGCTTTCATATTATTTATTGGCTGAGGAATTTCAAAAGACAGGAAAGGACAGAAGTGTTTATGCAAGTACATTAAAAAATATTGGAATTTGTTATAACAAGTTGGGTGATTTTGAAACATCACTTGACTACTATAACAGGGCCCTGCAAATAATGACGGAATTAAAAAATCAGAACGGTATTGCCGGACTGTATTTAAGCATAGCAATTATATACCGGTTAAAGGGAGACTTCGCAAAGTCACGTTATTACTTTGATGAAAGTATCGCATTAAATTCAGCTATTGGTAATAATGAAAACAAAGTCTCAGCGATGAATGGATTGGGAAATCTGTTGCGCAATATAGGTGACGATGAAACTGCCTGGAAAATTTATGATCAGGCACTAAATATTGCTTTGGAATTAAAAATGGATGATCTGATTTCAACGCTTTATACTAATATGGGAAATTGTTATTTTGAATGGGGTCAAAATGAAAATGCAAAAGCGAATTTTGAATTAAGCCTTGAATTATCAAAAGCAGGCAATCAAATACCAGATGTTGCCGGTGGATATCTTAACCTTGGTCTTGTATATACTGAAATGGGTGAAAGGCTGATGGCAGAAGAATATTTCGAATTGAGCAAAAACTTGTTTGCCGGAATGGATTATGTTGCCGGTGTGGCTACCTGTGAAATTGGGTTGGGCACGTTGTTTTACAAGCATCAAGAATTTGAAAAGTCATTTCTGCACTTTAAAGAGGCGTATGAACTTAGTGAGCAGTTTCATTTAAGAGGCGAGCTGGTAACCTGCATTACAAACATGTATTTGATATCAATCCGGCTTGATGAACACCTCATGGCGTCGTCGTATTTATCTCTTCTGAAAATGTATAAACTGGATGAAATACAGACTAATTATTTCACAATGCCTGAGCATGAAAAGGCCCTGTATATTGGAAAAATGGAGCAGTCATTAAACCACTATTTTGATTATACCCTATTTAATTCAGCAAACGAACCTAACTATTCAGATACTTCCATGAACCTCGTTTTACAGCTTAAGGGACTTACATTGAAATCATCATCAGCGCTCAGACAAATAATTCAGGAGAGCAATGACAGTTTGCTCATAGGTGATTATGATGAATGGATTGAACTGAGAAAGAAAACCGCAAATTTCAAAGGAAATGAGAACGAACTCTTTGAACTTGAACAAAGGGCATCTCATCTTGAAATTGAATTGATAAAAAATTCAGGCGCATTCTCTGATTTTGAAAAAATCCAAAACCTGGATTGGAAGCAAGTCCGTGATGGTTTAAAAGAAGGAGAAGCGGCAATTGAATTCGTTCATTTCAAAAGTGAAATTGACACAACAAATCCAACCATTTATGCAGCATTTGTGGTGCGACCAAACAGTAAGCATCCGGATGTTATAAGGCTTTGCACTGAAAATGATCTCAAAAATATATTGGGCGTTTTACAAGGCAACAATTTATCCTTTATTGAAAAAGTCTACGGTAAAAAATCAGACGCCAAAAAAGATTTGTATCAAAAAATCTGGCAGCCGCTTGAGCCATTTTTGCAGGATGTAAAAACAGTTTATTATTCACCAAGTGGTTTACTTCACAAAGTTTCTTTTGCAGCCATTTGTAAAGAGCAGGACATATTCCTTTCAGATGTCTACAATTTCAGACAAATGGGATCAACGGGTAATCTTGCATTTGAAGACAAAACGGAATTTGGTGAGCTTGAAAATTTTCTGTTGATGGGCGGAGTGAATTATCAGAGTGAGAAAGAGAGTGAGAGCGAAAAACCGAAAGAAGTGTGGAATTATTTGCCGGGATCGCTAACTGAAACGGAAGCGATAAATTCATTTCTATTGAAGAAAAAGTTTGGCGTAAATTATTTCAACGGATCAAATGCGAGTGAAGAAATATTCAAAGAAAAAATCACAAGCTCCAGTATTGTTCACATTGCAACGCACGGTTTTTTCTTTCCAGATCCGGAACAAGTAAAGGAAGAAATGAAAACCAACTCAGAGCAATCAGAAGAAGAAATAAAATTCAGGGGTACCACTAACTATGCCAACTGGAGTTTTGTCAACAATAAAAATCCCCTCATGCGCTCAGGAATCGTTCTTGCCAACGCCAATGATGTGTGGAATAGAGACCCGCTTGCTGAAGGAGAAGATGGAATTCTCACTGCTCAGGAAGTTTCAAATTTGGATTTAAGAAACACCAAACTGGTAGTTCTCTCGGCGTGTGAAACGGGTCTTGGAGACATCAAAGGAAGCGAAGGGGTTTTTGGGTTACAACGCGCATTTAAAATGGCGGGAGCTAAATATCTCATCATGAGTTTGTGGCAGGTGCCAGATAAAGAAACATCAGAATTTATGATTTTGTTTTATAAAAATCTGATCAAATTGAAAGACATTCCAAGTGCATTTCAGAAGACGCAAAAAGTAATGCGTGAAAAATATGATCCGTATTATTGGGGCGCATTTGTTTTGATTGAATAGATTTAACATGTTTTCAGGATTTGAGTGAATGTTGGCAGGTGAGTATTCTTAGTGCTTTTGCTGATTTAAAAGAATAATAATTTAAGTATGAAAAAATCTCTGCTCTTTTTTGGATTTATTCTTTTTGTATTTCTGATTTGCCCTGTGGTTTATTCTCAGGAAACAAATCCGAAAGTCAGGGGACAAATTCTTGAACCATGCGGGCAAACAGGGTTATATATTGTTCAGATTAGAAAAAAAACAGGGCTGTATGATGTCGCTGAAGGAAGATACCTTATTAAGCCTCAAATTGGATATATGTTTTATGCTGAAGCCTATAACTGGCTTTTTGTTTTGGGCAGTGACGGCTCAATAAAGGTTTATTGTTTGACCGAATCAGACACGTCTAAATATGTACTTTTTGAAAGTAAAAACGGAATGGTTATTCAATCGGCAAACAGTTATATAAAAAATGTCGGTGAAATAATGTGTTACAATAAAGCATTAAATATTGAAACGGATTCGGGATGGGTTCAAATACCAACAATTCTATTTGACGGATGGGAAAATGATCTTGCGTTTGATAATTCGTTTAGTTTTGGTTTTCAAAGAGACGGAGAGAATTGGATTATTAATAATTACCACAATTGTTTCAGAAACGATCCGTTACATGCTGTCTCAAGTGTAATTTATCCCGGCGAAGACTCTATTGACGCAAGCGGCAATGTGCTTTATTATCCAAGAAAAAACGGTTATGGGAAAACAGGACTTTACGACTTGATAAATGCCGAATGGCTGATTAATCCGGTTTATAATAGTATTATCAGAATCGATTCAGTTTATTTTGCTGTTAAAACAGGAAGTCATAATTGTGACGCCGAAGAACTCGTTGATATCTACAAAATTGATCATGACAAAATTGTTTTAACAGAATTTCAGAATCAATGGACAAACGGAGGTTTTGATGCAAATTTGGTTTTTAGTGGCAATGATATCTGGCGTGACAGAGACAGCAGTTTTATTTATGTCAGAGATGAGGCCGGTGTAAGATTATATAACCTTGTCTTGTTTAATAAGTACTGGCTGGAATATTCTGATTTTCCTGAAAAAAGTATCTTTCGCTTTAAGTTTGATACCACTTTTTCAAAACCAGTTGAAGCAATAATTCTTTGCGGACGCAATGAAAAGTGGAATGTGCTTTTTAATAACAACTCTTTTGATTATTACTTCTTTGATGCTGTAGACTGGATACAACCAGGAATTTCTTTTCAGAAATCGATGTACTATATTTTCAATGAGAACACCTACTCGCACTATTACATTGCAGACGATAATTGGTATCAGTATTTTATGTGGGAAGATTCATTGACACAAATGGATTCACCATTTACGAATATGAATAAAACGAATGCCAGCAGGGGAATAGAGAAATGGGATGATTCACTTGTTTATGTTCAGCATCAGATAAAGGAAGACTGGAATAATTTACAACCCCTTTTATCAATTCAATTCCCGGGTGAAGATTCAGTGGACGCAGACGGCAATCTTGTTTATTACATGCCATATCCCGGGGAATATAGTTCCGGCATATTTAATCTGAAAACAAATAAGTGGTTTACGGATGAAGCGTATTCATGGATATTGAAAGGCCAGACGGGATATTTGTTTTGTCAGCCGGCTTTAAATAGTGACGGCTACGTTGTAGGCCAAATGTATAGTTTAAGTGATTTGAATTTTCAGTTTATGTTTGTTGATGTGACGATGAGTGAATTAAAATTGGCCGGAGTTGAATTAGATCAGTTTGGATTTTGATTCACGGTTAATTTGTAACTGTAACGAAATCAGAGTTTATATCCTTTTAAGAAAATTGCATGAAACCACTTTTTATTTTAGCCATTGGAATTTTGATTCTTTTTGGATTTGATATTTCTTCCAATGCTCAATCCAACATCTATAAAATAACTGAGTATGATTTTTCTCCCGTTGGAATAATCAATAAGGAATTTCAGGAAAATCAAAGAATGATTATTCAGGAGAAAAGGGTTAAATCCAGAAACTGCATTCAGAAAGTCAACGGTGAAATCACTTCAGTAATCTATGAAGAATTTGACAGGGCGGGTAACATGATATACCGTAAACACACCAATCCAAAAGGCGTGATTGTTGATGAAGTAGTGCGCAATTTTGACCAGAACAATAATTGTATTTATGCCAAACATACATTCGATGGTAAGTACACTGAAGTCTGGAATAATTACAATGATTCATCACGCATAACAATGAGTAAACAGTACAATGAAAAGAGAGAATACGAGGCGCGGATTTATGAATATGATGAAGCCGGAACACAGATACAGAAAGTGACCTTATACAAATTGGATTCGCTTGCGCCGGTTAAATGGATGACCTATTTTTACCATGAAGACGGAAGTAAAAAACAAATCGATTATTTCAATCAGGGAGAATTGGTTTACAGCTGGAAATATGAATGTTCTGAAAAGGGGGAATTGGTAGTTCATAAGTCTGATACGGCATCGATGATCTGTACAAAAACTTCTGTTGATGATAACGGAAACACATTAAAATGGACGCAGGATTTAAATGGAGGCGGTCAGTTAATAACACACTTATCTGTGTATTCTTCTAAAGGAAGACTGAAAGAAATTGCAAAGTATTATTCATTGAGTGATCAGCTAATTGATCGTACATTGTTTTTTGAAGATGGGGGAACAATGACCTTGAGCTATGATAAAAAAGGCGCCGGAAGAGTGGTATCAGAAACAGTTTATGACATAGATGGTCAGATGATTTATAGTGTTTTTGGTTATGGAAAAAACAATCCTGCACCTGGACAGATTATAACAACGGGCTGATTTCTAAAAGAGAAACACAGCGTGGTAAAACAATTACTGTTGCCACTTTTGAATATTCTTTTTTTCAGCAGGCATACTGAACTCTGCCTGAATATCTATCTTTAATGTCTCATAAAAAGCAACAATGACAATTGACAAATCTGTTTTTGATTTTCTCAAAAAACTAAAAAAGAACAATGACCGTGATTGGTTTAATGCACATAAAGAAGATTATCTGAGGCAGCATGAAATTATGATTCAGTTTGCAGATAATTTACTTGGTGAAATGCAGAAACACGATTACATTGAAACCGCGTCAGGTAAAAAAAGTCTGCACAGAATTTATCGTGATATCCGATTTTCATCTGATAAGACACCGTACAATTCACATTTTGGAGGGAGCTTTAAAAGAGCAACAGCAGCATTAAGAGGCGGATACTACTTTCACATAGAACCCGGAAATTCTTTTGTAGGCGGCGGTTTCTGGGGCCCAAATTCTGAAGACTTAAAACGTATACGTGAAGACATTGCTGATAATGGAGATGAACTCAAAGCAATTCTCAATTCAAAAAAATTCAAATCTGCTTTTGGTCAGCTTTGGGGAGATGCTTTAAAAACAGCCCCAAAAGGATTTGACAAGGATCATCCGCATATTGATTTGATCAGAATGAAACAGTTTCTTATATCAAAATCATTCTCAGATGAAGAAGTGCTTTCAAAAAATTTCTTTCAAAAGATGAATGCAGCATTTAAAGAAATGCGTCCGTTTTTTGATTATATGAGTCTCGCTTTGACTACTGATGCAAATGGTGAGGTTATCAGAAAATAAGGGAATTTCTTTTGCTGAACGAAGATCAAAATTGCTGCGGGCTCTTTTGCTCAAGAAAAAAATTGAGAATGAGAAACAAAAGAATTTCAGAGATAAATTAAATCAGGCTGGTTTTGTAGTTGGAATAGCACTGGGTGTTTTAATCCTTTGTGATTTATTTATTTTTCCTTCAGATGTGAGAAATGATGAAATTGTTCAAACGGATTTGATCAGTTATAAACGCTATGATAAAACCACTCAAATTCAGACAAGATCAGGGATGCATTGGTTTATTAATCCAACTGGTTATGAAATGCCCGGGTATCTGATTTCTTATAATAGATCAGCGTTGTTTAAAATTTGTTCAGACCATTTTAATCTGACAAAACAACAACCAATTGGAAGAACTTTTCCTGCCAGACTTATTGCTGCAATGTATAGTTTTATTTTATTGGTAATCGCTGGGTTGATTGTGGTTTTTGAACGGAAAGGAAAATCTGTTCGTGCATTTCGTTTGATGGAATTTAATTTGGTTGTAATTGTAATTGGATTGGTGTTTCTTACTTTTTAAAGAATTTAAATGGATGTGCAATTAAATTCAATCAAAAAAATCCGTATTATTGATAAAATACTTTTTATGAAATCCAGATTTTTTTTAACGGCAATATTGCTGTCTTCAGTTTCAGTCTTTGCTCAGCCTGAACAGGAAACCACAAAAGATTATGAATTAATGGGCCCGGTTGAATCCTGTAAAACAACGTTTGCATCCATTGGTAAAAAACCACAGGATCGTTTTGAAATGGGTTACGGAAATGATTTTGATAAAGAAGGACGTGTTTCGGGCTGGAGTTTTGATCTTGGTTTTCTGGGGCTGATGAGTAACGGTACTTATATTCGTGATGAACAGGGAAAAATTATTGAAGAGCGTCAGGCAAATGATGAAGGGTCTACATTAAAAGCAAAGTATACTTATGATGACAAAAATCTGCTTGTAGAGTATATTTCATTTTACAGTGACAGCACCATTGATTCAAAAAATATTCTGACATATAATGATCAGAATCAGCTCGTGAAAAAAGATACTTATTACGGAGAGTCTGAAGAAGTTTCTGTAACGTATAAATATGAATATGATTCCCGCGGATTTTTGGAACAAGCTGTTGAAGACTGGGGTTATATGATTGATAAGTACCGTTATGCATATGACAATGAAGGAAACGAAACTGAAGTCCATTACAGCACCACAAATCCGGAAGACGAAGGAAAATCCAACTATTCAAGTTATACTGAATATGATGCTGACGGAAGATGGATTAAGTCAGTAAACAAAAACTACAAAGGACAAATCACAAGTTATTCAACGCGTGAATTTGACAATGAAGGAAAACAGACCTATCAGTACAACTATTCTCCAAAAGGCAAAGTAACCAGCTACACTGTTTTTGTTGAACATGACCGTGCCGGAAACTGGATTGAATCTGTTACCTATTCAGGCAAAAAAATTACGTCGGCCGAGTCGCGCAGAATTTCTTACTATTAGTCAGAATTGCTGTTTTTCAAAACAGAATTTATGAAAGAACTTTTTTATCTGAATCCGGAAATCACCTTTCTGAATCACGGATCATTTGGTGCATGCCCTAAACCAATCTTTGAAGAATATCAGCGTTTTCAGTTGGATCTTGAAAGAGAACCGGTGAATTATATAACTGTTGAAACACCCCGCCTTTTAAAAGAATCAAGACAAGCGCTGGCAAAATTTATTTCCTGTCATGAAGACGATGTGGTGTATGTTCAAAATCCATCTACGGCGTACAACATTATTATAAAAAATCTGAAGTTAAATCCCGGTGATGAAATACTTACAACAAATCATGAGTATGGGGCGATGGACCGCACCTGGAATTATTATTGCAGAAAGTCAGGAGCAAAATATGTGCGGCAAAATATTTCCTTACCGCTTTTATCGAAAGAACAATTTATTGAAGATTTCTGGAAAGGATTGACACCGAAAACCAGAATCATTTTTATTTCACAGATTACCAGTTCTACCGCGCTGATTTTTCCGGTAAAGGAAATTTGTGAACGGGCCAAAGAATTAGGTTTAATGACTATTGTTGACGGTGCTCATGTACCACATCACATTGATCTGAATTTATCTGAACTGAAGGCGGATATTTATACCGGTGCCTGTCATAAATGGATGCTGACTCCAAAGGGCTGTTCTTTTCTGTATGTAAAAAGAGAACTGCAGCACCTGTTTGATCCGCTTATTATTTCATGGGGTTATGAAGCGGAGTTTCCTTCTTCTTCTCAGTTTATTGATTATCATGAATATCAGGGCACGCGTGATTGTGCCGCATTTCTGACTGTACCTAAGGCATTGGAATTTCTTGAAAAAAACAACTGGACAGAGGTAAAAAGAAATTGCCGCAAATTCATTCAGGACACCTATGCAGAGATGTGCGACTTCTTAAACACAAAACCAATTTGCAAAATTTCTGATGAGTTTCTCGGGCAGATGTGCAGCATTCCCATTCAAACGAATGACGGTATAAAACTGAAAGAAATTCTGTACAATCAGTATAAAATACAGATACCTGTAATGCGCACCAATCTTGATTTTGAAGGAAACAAAAATCAGGTATTTCTCAGAATATCTGCAAATGTCTATACTACCAGAGAGGATATTGAAGCATTAAAATCTGCGCTGATGGAGATTAGAAAAAGAATGTAACCATTGCGCCTTAGATTTATTTCCTAACTAATATTGGTAATTACCTTCAATAAAAGCCTTGTATCTTTTCAAACTTTTTAATTTAATCTTTTCGTTGTACTTGAATTTTGGAGTGCGATAGAAAAAAAAGTCTTTGGCGTAATAATAATAAATTTTACCATCAGCAGTGCCGCTTATAGTGTGTGCGTGACTAGAACCATCACCTTCTGGAATTTCAGTTATCTGTATGAATGCTGTATTCTCGTGTCGATTAATAACAGCATTAGCAATCATTTGTTTATCTACAATTTTAAACGGATACGGATAAACTTTGGAAATTGAGTTTTCTGTACAACCTGCTGCCAGCAAAGATTTGTCAATTAGTAATGTTGATGTTTTTAATTCCCTGGCGTTTTCTTTTATCTGAAGTGAGAGGCTTTTGTTCTTGGTTTCAGGTGTAAAATTATGAAAATGAAGAATATATTGAAGTTGCATTAAACCGTATAGCATATCAGATTCAGTTGGTGAAGAATTTGGAAGATAAATTTCAAATGCTAAATCGCTTCCCCAAAGTTTTAAAGTTGTGATTTCGTTTGTATTTGCCAGTGAATAGGTTGCTGAATTTATGCCCGTTGACGTAACACCAGCCGGTTTTGACGGGTCTTCCAGCCCGGTTGCAACAAAACTAAAATCTTTGTAAAGTCCAATTTGTAAAATAGTGACGTTTTTTCCCGATTGTCCAAGCAATAATAGATCGTCGTATGTTCCAATGATAAAATTTGAATTAAAATTCCAGTGATTTTCAATAACACTTTGCCAAACCTTGTTGCGATCGGATATTTCCTGCTTATAGTTTTTAAGTTTCTCTGGCTTGTTTCTAAAATTATAAAGTACGTCTTTATCTTCTTCTTCAAGTAAAATCACTGTAACAGACTCAAGAATCGTGTTTATGTTTTTTTCTGTTGGAATTGGAAATTGTGAAAATAAAAAGGAGGGGAATAATATTAGTGATAGGATAATTAGTTTAATATACATAGGTAATTTTGAATATTTATATTAGCACAACAATGAATCTTAAATATAAGGAGATACTTATTATTATTTACGCGGGTTTATTAATCTATCTTTTATTTTTCGCTTTTTTCAGAACAAACACCAATACCACAGTTAACTGGATTCCCTTCAAAAACATCATAGATCTTACCGGATATACCTTTAAAACGGGTCACGGAATTTTGCATTGGATTATAAATGTGCCGGGCAATGTCATTGCATTTGTTCCAATGGCCATTCCGTTGAATTATCTGAAACTCAAAATCAACAGTTGGGTTTATTGGATGATACTTTTTTGGTTCCTGTTTTTTGTGAATTCCTGCAATATTTTTTCCAGTCCGGATCAGCAGACATTGATGATGTCATTCTGAATATTACCGGAATATTATTGGGGTTGTATCTGATCAGAAAATTATCAGCAGGCAAATTCTTCAATGGTGATGATAAAAAAAAGAGTGATCAAAACTGACCACTCCTTTTTTCAAACTTATCAATGATTTATTTTTTTACCACTTTGGAAATATAGTTCCCGGTTGATGTGGTTGCATTCACCAAATAAACACCATTTTCAAAAACTGATAAATCAACTTCAAGCGTGTTATCAGCAATACCGATGTAATAGAAACAGATTTTACCGCTGACGTCAGTGATTTGAATGATAATTTCTTCCCCGCTGAAACCGCTCAAATCAATGTTTATAATTGAAGAAGTTGGATTCGGATAAACAGAAATTTTTGGTGCCTCAATTTTATCAAGACCAACAATTGCACAACCAATTCCGTTGAATCCGGCTTGCTTTGTATTGCCTATTCCGTCAGCATCTAACCACGGCGCTAATTTTGAACTGTTTGTTGTACCGTCCTGATCCCAGGCTTTCAGAAATTTTCCATACAAATCCGGATCAGTTGGCGCCGAACAAAATGATGATCCACCGGATAAATGACCCACCACATATCCTTCCTGATCATAGAGTGAAGAACCGGATGATCCTCCTTCTGTTACTCCGTGGCCGTTGGTTGTAGACGCCCATGTCACACGCCAGTGAGCCTGCGCCCAGCCTCCGTTGTAAGTATTCGAGACAAGGTTTGTGCTGTAGGTAGAAATTTTCTTTTCGTCACCAGCCGGGTGATGAAAACATACACCTGAAGTTGCTACCGGTGTTGCATTGCGGTTCCAGCCGGCAAAATAAGCATCGTAAAAAGTTGGAATAGGTTCTTCCAGTTCAATCAGCGCAAAATCGCAGCCATCCATTTCTGCTGCTGATCCGGCAGGGTGTGTACCCAATGATGATGAAGCACGGAAAAATCCTCCGGACATGGTTTGTGATTGTGCTCCGGAATATTTTGAAGTATTTCCCGGTGTGCAGTTTGGACGCTGATAATTAAAATACCACACGTGATTATTAATGTCACTGGTTGCATCAGGCTCACCGCAATGATTTGCTGTAAGAATGTAAGGTGTACAATCATTGGCTGTATTGTTGATTACGGTACCCGAACATAAAAAAGTTCCGCCCGCAACAAAAGTATATCTTACCGCAGCATCACGCTGATCTTCCCAGCCGTCAGCTTCTTCACACATGGCGTCTACTTCACAGCTCCCATGAACCCTGTCATATGAAAGGCCATCAGCAAAAGAGGCAATTGTTTCACCAACACCTCTGTAATAATAAGCCACTTCAGATATTTCAAGCTCGGGTAATTCATAGCTGTCTGAAGGCATGTAATATTCCAGCGTGATAAAATCACCCTGAATCATTTCCATAGCATAAAAATCTGGTGTGCGTGATGTATACGCGCCAACATATTGTGATCTTCTTTCATTATAGACGTAAAGTTTTCCGCCTTCCGGTATCTGAACCGGTGAAGAAAAATAAAGACTTAATGCAAGAGCATCGGGTATATGAATTCCCAAACGCCAGATGCGGTCACCGTTTGGCAATGTTTCCCAGCTGCCTCCTGATTGGTAGGGAAATGGAATATTGATTCCAACGCGATATGGTTTTCCTTTCTGATCAGATAATTCATCTTCAAGTATTACAGCTTCAATATCCGGTGCAGTTAATTCGAAAATTTCATAGGGATAATTGATTAAAAAATGCCCGTCTTCAGTAAAAGAATATGGCATACCGCCCTCACTTATCTGGCTAAAAACAGAAACAACAGGGAAGCATAAAATGAGCAGTAAATTTTTTTTCATGGTATTTATGGATGTGTTTGAGACTGACAAGATACTTAGATTCAAATAAAGTTTAATACTGAAAAAACACATTTTGTCTTATAAAACAAAATAAAAGGTTGAGCGATGAATTAAAAGCAGATTATGCAATTTAATGAACGGTATTCCTCCTGTAATTTAAATTATTTACACTTTGGCAACCAGCAATATGTTTTGACGTTTGGTTATCATAACTCAAAATCAAATGAAAAATATTCTCTCTTTCTTTTTTGCATTCTTAATTTCTTCAGCGGCATGGAATCAATGCAACGTTGTTGGAACAGCAATGCCACAACCGGCTTCATGTGCAGATGTTTGTGACGGTGAAATTCTTTATTTCTACCAAAACATTGGAGCACCCGGTGCGCCTTACATTGTAAGTATGCAGGACAGTGATGGAAACATGCTTTATTTTCAGACATTCATGACTGAAATAGCAACCATACCTTTCAGTGGTCTTTGCCCGGATACATACACAATTAATGTTCAGGGCACAAGCTGTTCAAATACTACCTATGCCGTTGTTTCATCTCCGGCTCCATTAACTATTTATGCAAATACAACTGATCCCACATTTGGAAATTCAAACGGAGAAATTGAAGTTGTTGTTAATGGAGGAACACCCGGGTATACTTACAGCATTGACGGTACAACTTATGGATCAGGTAATACTTTTACCGGATTGGCAGCAGGAAATTATTCTGTTTATGTGATTGATGCAAACGGATGTGATGATACTATTTCTGTAACGTTGAATGATAACACCGGTTGTAATCTGGTGGTTACGGCCAACCCTTCTGCCATGATAACGTGTTATGGCGGATGTAACGGAGCTTTGCAATACATGTACTTTGACGGGTTGAATAATTCACCGTATGTCATCGAATTAATTCAGGGAGGAATAACATTGCAGATGCAAACAAATTCTTCTTCCAACAGCGGCGGAACATTTACCAATTTATGCGCAGGAAATTATACTGTGAAGGTGACAGATGCCCAGGGTTGATCCGGAAGCTATTCTATTATTATGACTCAACCATCTCCAATAGTAATTGGTGGGGTAACAACTACCAATGCAACAGCTGGCAACAGTGACGGATCAGCCACCATTGCAGCCACTGGAGGCTGGCCTGTTTTAACATACAGTCTGGATGGAATTACCTATCAGAGCAGCAATGTTTTTACCGGTTTGGCAGCAGGAGTTTATATTGCATATGTGAAAGATAATGCCGGTTGTGTTTCTCTTTTCACTTTTGTAATTCAGCAAGATCCGGGCTGCAATTTTAATGTTTTCACAACAGCTTCCAACGCATCATGTGGCTGGAGTTGTGATGGAGTGATTACATATGCTTTTTCAGGGAATTCAACAGATCCTTCATTTACAATTTTATTAGAAGACTCAAACGGAAACTCTGTTCAGTCAGCCACAAATAATAATCAAACAGTAAACGGTGTATTTACCGGATTGTGTCCCGGAGATTATACTGTGACGGTGACAAATTCATCCGGATGCGCGCAGACAAGCAATGTAAGTGTGCTGCAACCAGCGCCTTTGTTTGCAAATCCTTATTGGA
Organism: Crocinitomicaceae bacterium; assembly: GCA_016719925.1. GTDB lineage: Bacteria > Bacteroidota > Bacteroidia > Flavobacteriales_D > Crocinitomicaceae > JADJGJ01. The sequence goes on from JADJYC010000002.1 coordinate 738,566, forward strand.
CAAATCCTACATTTGGAAACAGTGACGGAATGATTTCTGTTTCTGTAGCCGGAGGAACAGCACCCTATCAGTATAGCATAGATAATCAGGCAACATGGCAGGCATCAAATACATTCAGTGGTTTGCCTGCCGGAGTGTATATCATTTATGTGCAGGATGCAAACGGATGTTCAACGCTTGTTTGTGTTTTACTGACTGAGTCAACCGGGTGTAATTTTTTCATGAATACTTATTCAACTCCCAATTCTTGTGCTAATAGTTGTGACGGTGAAGTGAACTGGAATTTTAATGATCCCGGAAATAATCCTCCTTATGTGATTGAATTAATACAGGAGTAAATACTGTGCAGACAGATTCTGTTTTAGTTGGTAATGGCGGATTTGGTTCTTTCACCGGTTTATGTGAGGGTGTTTATGTTGTTGAAATAACAGATGGAAACGGATGCACAGATATTGATACAGTTTATGTAGATGCACCGGACTATTTATATGTAAGCGGGGTAGTGGTAGATGATGCTTCTGCGGGCAATTCTGATGGATCAGCGTTGATAACAATAGTTGGTGGAACGGCGCCGTATCAATTTAGTTTTGATAATGGATCAACATGGACGTCTGCAAATCCGATAACAGGGCTTGCAGCAGATTTTTATATTATGCTGGTGGAAGACGCAAACGGATGTCAGACAATTTTCTGTTTTATTGTAAATGAAGATCCGGGTTGTACAAATAATACCACATTGTTTTTGCAAAATCCTGTTTCATGTTCAGGTGCTTGTGACGGTGCACTGAGTTATGCCTATTCAGACGCAGGCAGTAATCCGCCATACACCATTGAACTTTCTAATAACGGCACGGTAGTTTCATCAACAACTCAAACTGCTTCAACGTTTAATGGAACTTTTACAGGATTATGTGCGGGTAATTACAGTCTTGTTGTATATAATGCTGACGGATGCGCCTCATTTGTTTCTAATTATACATTAACACAACCTTCACCAATTAATGTTGCTGTGAATGTGACAAGTGCATCTACCGGCAATAATAACGGTGTTGCTGAAGTTGTTGCAACAGGCGGAACCGGACAATTAATCTACAGCCTGGATGGAACAAATTTTCAGTCGTCCAATGTCTTTGATACTTTGTCGGCTGGTGTGTATGTAGTATACATCACGGATGAAAACGGTTGTACCGGAATACACACTTTCGTTGTGACGGAAACATCTTCATGCAATATTGTTGTAACAGCGTTTAACACTGCCGGTATTTCTTGTGCTGGTGGTTGCACGGCATCTGTTGGTTATGCATTTAATGATGTCAATATAAACCCGCCCTATGTAATCACTTTACAAAACACGTCAGGAGGAATTATCAGCACACAAACAGTTGCAACCGGTAACGGAGGTTCAGGAAGTTTTACAGATTTGTGCGCAGGAGATTATGTAGTAATGGTTACTGATGTAAATGGTTGTCAGTCGTCCTATTCTGTTACTGTTTCTGCACCGTCTTATATGCAGATTATGCCAACCTGGATTAATGCAACGGCAGGCAATAATGACGGATCTATTGATTTGAATATTACAGGCGGAACGGCACTTTATCAGTATAGCTTGGACAATCAGGCAACCTGGAATACCGGAACAACGATCTCAAATTTAGGTGCAGGATTCTACATCATTTATGTGCAGGATGCAAATGGTTGTATGCAGATAGTTTGTGTTGTGCTGGATGATTCAAATGTAATTGGCACAATTGAATTAACAGATGAAATAATGGTTTACCCTAATCCAACAGGCGGGTATGTTTTTATTGCATCAGCCAATATTAAAAACGTTGTTGTGTATGGCATGAGTGGTCAGATGATACCTGTTGCACCGGTTATTGCATCTAACGGACTTGTGCTGGATCTGACTGAAGTTGCTGACGGAGTTTATCTGTTGGAAATTGAATTGGTAAACGGTGATTTGGAAAGAGTGAAAGTAACCAGAAACTAACAGGATATTTATTTAAAAAAGAGCCGGACATTTACTTATGCCCGGCTCTTTTTATGTTGTTATTCAAAACAATTAGTTCGACGCAAAACTGTATTAATTGGTTTTGGCGATTTTCAGACTTCTTGAAATTCCTGCACCTTCAATACGCACAAAATAAATACCGTTTTCCATGGCAGAAAAATCAGCGGTTTTTGTGTCAACGCCTGTGAATATTACTTTACCAGACAGATCATAAACGGTTACGTTGTAATTATTGAGCGAACAATAAACCAATAAATTGTCATAGTTGAAATAAGCATCGCATGTCAGTGTAGTTTCAGTTAATCCGGCTGAACCAACATTTATTTGTACTTCATTGGATGTTTGAATGTCTCCTGAAAAATCACTGATGCAAACTACGTAATAAGTGCCTGCCGCCGCAAAGTTTGGTGTGTATGTTGTGCCTGTTTGTGCGGTTCCGAAAGAAACATAACCAGAGCCAGATGTAGTTGAATATTTCCATTCTCTGGATGTGGCTGCTGAAGGTGATTCAGTTGCACTTAACATAGTTCCGTTTGCACCAACATTAATATTTTGTACAGCAATTGGAGCAACTGAAACAGCGTTTGTTGAATTCAGAACCGCATCAATTTTAAGGTTGTTGAAATTAGCCTGTGATGGAGAACCAAATGTCCCCGCCATTTTTAATTTTACATAAAAAGTTGTACCTCCCGGATCAACTGTTGGCACAATTAGAGTTGAAGTTGAAAACCCCGCTCCCCAGTTTTGAGAACCTACCTGTGTATACGAAATATTGTCAAGACTTATTTCAATTGATACCAGACAAGTTTCTGTTGTTGCTCCCAGCCAGAAATCAATATCATCTGAATTAATGGTGAATTGGCGATATGTTTCTATTGTATATGCCTGTCCGGTTGTTCCGTTAAAACTGTAAATATTGGCGCCATTCACGCTGGACGAGCTGATGTTTGTAACAACCGGAGTTGACCAGCCTGTCCATGCATCAGCATATGTTTGACCGGTTGTATAAACCGTTGTTTGTGCCGCAAGTGAAAACACAAAGCACGCAGATAAAAAAGTAAAAAGTTTTTTCATAATTGGGATTTATAGTTAGGCTAAGATAATGTATAATATTGAACAATCATATTGAAGCCATACTTCCTTAAGTCCGTTGCATTAGTTCTCTGTCAAAAATAATAGAGCTATTTACTCCTTTAAAAAGATTGGTTTTTTGATCAGTGAAAATCCGTATGATCCGCAAAATCTGCGTTCAATTAAAAAATTAAAAAATCACTGCTTCTTTCTTGTCAAATGATAAATAAAAAATAGAAGCGAACAAACCAAAAAAACAATATTCACCGTCTTTGCAAAAGAAGGCATACCTTCAGGCCAGATCTGACCTAAAAGAACCATTGCATTAAGTAAAATCAGAATTACTAAGCCTGCTTTTTTTATGTATGTCATTTGGTTATATTTTATTTTCCGGCCTTCTCACACCATATCCCTACCAGTTCGGCCATTGTACTTACCGCTTTTTGCATATCCTGCACACTGACATATTCATGACGTGAATGAATACCCATTTCACCGGTAAATAAATTGGGGCAGGGTAATCCCATAAATGATAAACGTGAGCCATCTGTTCCGCCACGAATGATTACTGGTTTTGGTGTTATTCCAACACGTGTCATGGCTTCAATAGCATAATCAGTTACAAATGGAACTGTGCTGATTACCTCTTTCATGTTGCGGTATTGTTCCTTTACGGTAAAAGAAGAACTGACACCCGGATATTTTGTAACTACTGAATCCAGTATGCCTCTTAAACGGTCTTCATATTGTGACAACTTGGAAGTGTCATGATCACGGATAATAAAACCAATTGAACATTTTTCAAGTGTTCCATTGATGGATGTCGGATGAATAAATCCTTCACGTCCGCTGGTTGTTTCAGGTGACCAGGAATCTTTTGGCAAAGCATCAATAAATTCTGCTGCAATTTTCATTGCGTTTTTCATTTTCCCTTTGGCATAACCGGGGTGTGCGGAAACTCCCTGAATCACAATATCAACAGCATCAGCAGAAAAACTTTCATCTTCAATAGAACCTAATTCACCGCCGTCAAGTGTATAACCGTAATCCGCCTGCAGTTTTTTCATGTCTAATTTTTCCACCCCTCTTCCAACTTCTTCATCCGGTGTAAAAAGTATTCTGATTTTTCCATGTTCCGCGTGCGGATTTTTAATCAGAAAATGTGCAAAATCCATAATGATTGCAACTCCTGCTTTATCATCTGCACCCAGCAGTGTCAGCCCGCTGGCGGTAATAATATCATCACCGATTTTCTCCTTCAGGTACGGATGTTTTTCTGTAGTAATGATCTGTGACTGATCATCTGGTAAAGTAATAGGAGCACCGTTGTATTTGTGATGAAGAATTGGCTTGACATTTTTACCTGAACAATCCGGCGCGGTATCCATGTGTGAACAAAAACATATCACGGGTACATTTTGTTTTTTTGTATTGGATGGAATAGTTGCAAAAACATATCCCCATTCATCCATTTCAGCATCTTCAATACCCATATGCTTTAATTCTTCAACCAGCAGTTTGGCAAGGTCTTTCTGCTTCATGCTGGATGGAAAAGATGTTGACTTTGGATCAGCTTCCGTATCTATTTTGGCATAATTGATGAAACGTTCAGCAACGGTGAATTCGTAGTTTTTTGTTTTGCTCATGATGTTGAATTTTACAAAACGAAAATAAGGATTATTCTGGTTTTGTATTGTTCTGATTTACCACCAGCTGAAGAGAAGGAGCCAGATGATGTATGCACAGGCAATTGCAAACACAGCTACAACAATTAAAACAAGTATCAAAACAATTTCCAAAACAGAAAAGGAAAACGATTTTCCTTTTGATTTTTGTTCTTTCATCTTGTTTTTATTCTTCTGAAAAGTTTTATAAGATTTTCTTTCGGATTTATTTTCTGTTGTTTTCTGAATTGTCTTTTGTGAGAGGGTATGGCTTTGTTTTGTCTGAACTGAAGGCAAACTGACGTGATGAATAAAATGATTTGAATCAAGGGTTTTGGTTAACACTTCACGCTGAAACTGATGAAACATCGTTTCTTTTTGCGTGGTGTCAGATTTAGAATGGCTGCCCTCAGAAAGGTCAGTTGAATTTTCAGTGTAAATCGTTTCTGATTTCTGATTGCTCTTGAGTGACGTGTATTTCTGATTGTAAAAGCTGGTGCCGCAAGATGTCATGAAAGACACGGCAGCAATTAAAAAGTATGCATTTCTGAAGTTCATAAACTAAATTTATAAACCAAAGGTGCAATGATTAATTAGTTGACTAAAACTGAATTCCGCACGGCATTATTCAGCATTTGCGTAAAACGCAATAGTTGGTTAAGAATAATAATCCAGCATCGGCTGGAAATAATGTTCATCCCAGCCCTGTTCATATTCTTTCCTTGTCCTTCAGGAATTTCAGAGTGGTTTAATGTGATTTTACATGATGATGGACCCGTTGATTCAAAAAGTATTTCCAATCTTGATGGTGGTGCCCCATCCGTAAAATTGGATGTATTCCAGCTTTGTACAATTCGTTTTCCGCTTTCCAGTTCCAGAATTTCACCCCAGATATAACCTTCCCAGGCTGAATGTTTACCTCCTACGAAAGGTTCAATTTTGGCAACTCCGCCTGTAAACAAGGTGTGAGTACGGGTTGATAGCCAATCGCGGTAAACTGTTGCTGCGTCAACCGGTAATTCGCAGGATACCTGAAAAGAGTCCATAGTTTTTTCTTGCACGATTTCCTAAATGTAAAGAAAACCAATTAAACTATCTTTACATTTCAAAGACATTTTTAAATGAAGACGTTAAGTTGTTTATCTGTGGTTATGTTTCTCATTGTTTCCTGCAGCGGAGATGAACCTGCTGTTCAAAACGATACGAATACTCAAGTTGTTGAAAAGGATTCACTCATTGATCCGCAAACAGAATTAATGAAGCCGGATTCTATGATGGAAGCAAATCTGAAAGCATTTCCAAAACACTGGGTGCAGGTAGATGTAAAACATAAAGAAATTATCTATACAGAATATTGCGGCATGGGACATCCATACCTGAAAGTAATTCAGACTGACTCAACATGGCTTATTGAAACTTTTTACGGTCAGGATGGAGAAACCTGGCGTGTTCAGAACATGACAGCAAATATTCAGTCAGCCGAAGATCAGATTTTTCAGGAAGGAATTTTTGTAGTGACAAAAGAAACCTACCCGGATAATGAAATTTATGAAGTAAGTTATTTCTGGAATCAAACAGCACGGTTCTGTACCTTTGGTGAATTCTTCAATAAAGAAACAAAATTTGCTGACGAATCTTTATCAGATTCCTTCACCGTAAAAAAAGAAGAGTGCGATGAATAACATCACGCATTGAAATAAAAAAGTCCGCCGTAAGCGGACTTTTCTTTTTAAAAGAAACGAATGCTAGTAAACTCTTACTGTTGAAATTTTAGCTTCATCATTAAAACTTTTTGAAGAAAGCGAAATGTCTTTTGATCCGCTCACTTTTTTAGTACATCCTGCGGGATCAATAATGAATTGAATGCCTGTATATGCACCTACTTCAGCAACAATTTCTTTCAGACTGCCTGAGTAGAAAAATTTTGCATCCGGATATTTTGATTTCAGATCAGAAACAAGTGACCCGACTTTAATTCCGTCTGCAGTCTCAAAATAATTACTGATCACACGCATGTCCTGAATAACCAGATCTTCTTCAGTTTTAGCGTCATTGTTCTCCATGGTAATTTCAACCACGTCTTCCAGACTGTTGAATATGATCCATTGAACATGTTCAGTAGTTGTACCATCTGAAGTGACAGAGATAGATGATTTACGGCTTTTCAGTTCTTGTGGCAAACGTGAAAGTGTTTCACCAATTTTGAATACTCCGACAGTTCCTGATTCTAGTACAAACGAATTCTCAACAGGTGGTTCTTCTACCACTACAGGCTCTTGAGAAACAGTGTCTTCTTTTGTTTCAGTTGTTGTCGTTTCTTCCGCTGATCCGCCGCATGAAACCAGCAATCCTATCATGCTTGCAGAATAGAATAATTTTTTCATAGGGATTGATTTATAGGGATTTGTCAGCAAAGCTACGAAAAAATGAGTGCGCTTCAAAAAGAATTCTGCCAACACCTGCAGAGTGAATGAAAAAACGGTTTAGTGAAGATTTCCGGATACAATAACCTGCCTAATTCATGAGTATTGGATTCACCCTGATCATTTTTGTACTTCCACCAGCTGATTTGAAAGGAATGCCTCCCGGCAAACCGGATTCGGCATCTTTCAGAATCACATTTACGGTTAATTCATCATAATCCAGTTCGTGAGAAGTGATATTGGAAAACGCTGCAAAATATTTTTCAAGGAACTGTTCCATGGATCTGGGTTCAATGTCTGACAGATATTTGTCATACTCTTCAATTGTTTCAACTTTTATTTCTTCTCCTGACACCAATTTTCTTTTCAGGTTTTTTACCTGCAGCAGCATGTCTAACAAATCATGGAAAAATTTGGAGCCCAAACTCAAAAATAATCCGCAAAGAACGGAACCGGTTACGGTTGAAATCAATGGCCAGATGCCTGTTTTGAAATCGGCACTTGTCCAGAAAAAATCAAAATCTTCTTTGCCGGTGTAGATGGCAAAAATGTTTGCTTTGGAAATCACGGCCACACCAATACCAATGACCATACTCATTTTTTGAATTTTGTGTTCACGTTCTTTGTCGTCTTTGGCGGTCATCAGTTTCTGAATCCAACTGACCTGAGCCATTTTTACAAAGTTTCCGATTTTCTCAGTGATCATACTGAGAATTAAAAGCACCATGGTTACAGCAATAAATTTTTCCATAGAATTATCGTTTAATGTCTGCGTAAATTGATTTGGTTGTTTTAGTATGCAGCAGGGCCGCCTCCAAATCAAAAGTTTTTAAAGCATTCAATTCGTGCACACGTCCTTCAAAATAGCCTTCATTTATTCCATGCGGAACATCGGCGTTTTTAAGTTCACCTTTACCCACATGAAACATCATTTCGGCAGAGAATCCTTTTTCAGCATATCCGGCACAGGTGAGCAAATCTGTTTTTGAATAAATCTCAAAAATCTTCGCTAAGGTCTCTCTTATTCCGTTTGGGTTTTTATCATTTGTTTGTCCGTAAATAATATCACAAAGTAATTCAGGAGTACGAATTTCATTTTCATCTGTCAGACTTTTTCTTTTGCGCATAACACCATAAGTAGTCTGAAAATATTTCTTCCACATCATCAGTTTTATTCCTTCAATTGCAGCCGGAGTTATTAGTTTTTTATCGAGCTGATCAAAACAAGTATTGCATGATTTGTTGTCCTGTTCTTTTGATGGCCCGGCATTAAATCTTCTGAACCAGGCAACCGGACTTCGCATGGGAATATCCAGTCCGTGTTTGCGGTTGTAAACTTTCAGGGTATTTACATAAACTTTGAAAAGGGGCTCATGCATGTAAACAAAACCATGGTGATGTGAAAGATGATCGATGGACTCTCCATCCATAATTTCGCGCATTCTGTCTAACTGCGCAATTAATTCGCGCTGGACATCATCCGGGTTGATTTCTGAAAAATCATAACCAAACGCTTCTCTGAAAAAAGTACTGGTTTTATCTTTTGGATCTGTCAGACTGCTCTGACCCGTGAGTGATTTACCCGAAGTTATACTGAAATGAAGTCCGATACCAAATGCAGCCTCAGGTTTATTCTGATCACGCAATATTTTTTTCATTCCCAGTAATTCTCTGATTCTCTCTTTGGAATCAGTATGAGAAACAAAGCAGGCAACTGAATTTATTTTTCCGTCAAGCACCGCATCTTCAACTCCGTTATCAATAAAATCAGAACATCCGTAGTCATCTGCTGTCAGAATGATCTGTTTTTTCATAAAAGCTTTTTGAGAGAATAAGTGTACGCATTTTTTTTGAAATTAATAATCAGCGATTGTTTGAATATTGAGGATGAAAGTTGAACGGCTGAGAAATAATATTGAGTAATTTTGTTCTGTGATTCAGGATCTTTTTAAAAACGCAGTTACAGAAGTTGTACAAACAAATCAGGAGTATCATTTTGAAATTATTCATTTGATCTCATCTGAGCCAAAATATCAGCTTTTATATACAAAAGGACTTTCTGATTATATACAGCCGGTAAATGAAATCAGTAAAGAACTGGAGCGTATTGAACTTTATTTTTTACTGCCGGATTATTGGGATCTGAAAAAAAATAACTGGCCCGTATACTGGTTGAACCGCATTGCGCAGGTACCTCAAAAAAATAAAACCTGGTTTGGGATAGGCGACACACTTCCTGCCGGGAATCCGCCGGAGCATATAGATGGAAAATTAAAGGCGTCGTATTTTATTATCAGCGAACCAATTTTTCTGGAGCAGTTAAAAACTGAAAGTGAAGTAAAATACCTGGCTGTCATACCAATTTTCAGAAAGGAATTTGATTTTAAAATGCAGAATTCTGCAGCACTATTATTCAATAAACTGAAAGAAAAAAGTTATTCAGAAATGATTGATGAATACCGCCAGCCCGTTGCGAGAAAAAAGTTTATGGGTGTTTTCTGATTACCAGATCTGATAGTCGAGAGAAATATTTTCAAAACGAGATCCCGGAGTTTGTCTGCCGTTGGAAATTTTGAGCACAGCTAGCCGAATATATTGTTGTAATTCAGAAATGAATATTTTACCATCTGAGTTCAAATCTGCCAGTTTTGATTTCAATCCATTCAATAAACAAAATGTAAAAAGACCGTTTTTCCACTCAGCACTTTCCATAGCATATTCAACGCCGCCGGCTGATGAAATTACGGTTGCACCGGTTCCTCTGTTCAAATCATTAAACATTTCTTTTGCGGCTTCATTTGTTTTCTGAAGCCCTTGTCTTTCTCTGACAGTGGTTGTTGATTCAGTTGTTCTGAAAACCACATCTGTATTTTCTGTTTCTGTTTTTGAAACTGTCTCCAGATCATCTTTATCCAGTTCACCGCTGTGGCATGTATCCATAATTAATAGTTTGCGCAGTGCCTTGATATTTTCAAGAATGGATTCCAGTTCAGTATAACTGATTCCGCGCTGTTCCGGATTCTGAAAATCTACATCGTATGTGCAATAATAGTAGTCCATGTTTTTATCCAGAACACCATGACCGGCAATAAAAATCATGACTACATCATTGCGTTTGGCAGATTTGAGAAATTCTTTCATGTCCAGAATATTTTCTTTGGTTACCTGATCGTTGATCAGTAGTTTCTGATGAACGGTTTCATAGACAGAATTATCTGAAAATGCCTGAAGCATATCTTCAGCATCTTTAGCGGCGTATTGCAGGTTGAATTTTTTGTCTTTGTATTGTGAAACACCAATTGAAATTAAATATAGATCTCCAGATTTTTCCTGAGTGTTTGTAAGGTAAACTGTTTCGCGCATTGATTCTACTCCTTTGGAGTTAAGCACTGATAACTGAATTTTATTTTCCCCGCCCATGAGTTCAAGGTCAATATTGTTCTCATATTTTTGTGTTGGCTCAGTAGAAATGTCCATTCCTTTTCTTCCGGCAACAGGCACATCGTTAATAAAAATGTTTATCCGGTCAAGTTCAAATTTGCTGTCTGAGGCAACAATGTGCAATGTTGCTATGGAACCATTTTGAGATGTTCTTTTGATAACCAATTCCGGTGCATGAATTTCATTTTGTAAATCGTCTTCATCCAATCCCATTCGTTTAAGTCGCTTGTGATATGCTTTTTCATAAAGTTCAATTGTTTCAGCATCTGCCAGTTCAAGATCTTTTAAAATAATATCCGGACGGTTATATTTTAAATCAAACTGATCAAAGGGATAAAATTTAGCCGCTTTGTTTCTTCCCTGATTAACGTGGTAACCAACGTAATTTGCGCCCTTTCTGGATGAGGTAAAATACCCTTCATTATTCCAGATGACCCATTCTTTGTTTTCTCCTATGAAAATGGAAGCAGCCGGGTAAATCATGTTGACTGTTTCATCCTGCAATTTGAAGCGGAACTTATCAAGATATTGACCTTTTTTTTCGAGCGCATTGATGATTTCATTCCATGCGTCAGGTGAATTTGTATTTGCTTTTTCAAGGAGATTCAATTCACGAAGCAAAGGCAAAAATTTACCATCATTACCAAGCTGTTTGCTGTATTCCATGAAGGTTGGAAGGTTTCCGTTTTTGCCTGATCCAATTTCATTCATTGGCCACAAACGAATGGTCATATCTGTGCCTGATGTTACCAGAAATTTTTCATTGGCTGAAATGGTGATACTTCGTATATCTCCGTCATGTCCGACAAACCGTGATTTTAAATTCCCGCCGAAATCAAATGCTTCCAATGTGCCGTAAGATCCTCCGCTGACAAATATTTTTTCTTTGACAAAACAATAACTGTCATGTCTGTTTCCTTGCCATGGATATCTTAATACTGAGTCTATGAGCATGTTGTTTTCTGTCAGGTAAAGAATTTCGTTGGGGTCCCATTCTGTTTTTCGTTTGTACTCTTTTTCATAAAGTTTATATCCGTTTTTTTCCTGAACAGGAAAACGAAATTTCGAAAAATCAGAAAAATCATTTTCCAGTTGTCTTGAAAAAACATCAAATACTTCACGGTATGGTGCAAATCCGTAAGCCTTATCCGGAACATGTGAAAAGGCCAGTTGATTGCTGTCAAGGGCTGCTGAATAGAATGCGTTTCCTGTTCCGCGCAGTACAAATTTTTCTTTTGTTTTTCCTTCTGGGTTTAATTCCCAAACCGCAAGTTCTATTCTTGTTCCTCCTGAACTTACCAGCGTATTTTCATCCAGAAACTGAACTGTAAGAATGATGTCATCATGACTTTTATAAGAACCAGCAGAGAGCCATTGATCACCTGATTTTTCATATACAACTACTTTGTTTTTACCCGGATCTTTTATGGCCGCAGCAATTCTGTTTCCTGAAGGAGAAAGTGCGATTTCTACCACTTCGTTGTCTCCGGTTACAAAATATTCTTCAAAGCCTAATTTCCCGTCAAGAACTACAACTGCTCCCAGTTGTTGTCCAAAGATTACAATGCGTGAACCGTCTTCAGATATGGCGGCTTCCGGCGTAATAGCTTCTCCCGTTTTTGAGAAAAACGGAAATTTTTTAATGGGTTTGGTTTTGGTAAAATTCCACATGTAAACCATGCCGTCTGTATGACAGGAAATAAAATAATCGCCAAAGGTTTCAATCGAGCTTACGTCATAAGCCTGATGTTCATAAGACAAAACAATCTGATCCGTAAGATAATTCCACAGCACTATATTTCCATCTGCGTCTCCTGCAATCAGATATTTTGATTCTTGGCTAAATGCCATTGAATGAATAACATTAGCATGAAATTTCAATAATTTTTTCATGGCTCCGGTCTGATAGTCGTATATACGGATGTCACCCAAATCTTCTGATTCATCATCTTTACCAAACCAGCCGCCTGTTGCCAGATATTTATTGTCAGGTGATAGGGCAACACTGTAAATCATTCCTTCACTTCCCGGACCAATTTGTCCGCGGAATTCTTTTTTGAGATACCCCTTTTTTATATCCCACACCTTGACAGTTTTATCAAAACTTCCTGTGATAATATTTCCGTCGTTGTCTTTTTCAGCATCATAAATTGTACTCCGGTGTCCCCCCGGGTTAATCACCAGGTACTGTTCCTGTGCAAACAAGTATGACAGAAAAGAACATAGAATTACAGTAGCCGATAATCTCATATCATGTAAATGTGGTGAAAAAAAATCAGAGTCGGGTAGGGTGAATTACGTATGTTTTCTGTTGTTAGTGTTGAGTGATTGAATAGGCACCTAATATCGGTGAATTTTGATAATTCAGTTAATTCTGGAGTGATTCTTTTACTTCTTAAATCCAATTCTCGTCCGCTCCTTTTCCGCTTCATCTTTAGTTATGAATTGTGTCAAATAATCAAAAACTAAATCAATTCTCTCATCCTGTGTTTTCATTTTTTTTCTGATTTCTTCAAGTTCAATTAAAAGATCTTTATGTGTCATGAGCATTTCACGCATTTTGACAAAAAGTTCAATGATGCGGATACTCATATAAATGGCTGTTTCACTCCTCAATATATTAGATACCTGAAGTATCCCATGTTCAGTAAAAGCGTTGGGTAATTCACCTCCAAGTGATTGATGTGACGGTATCGCATTTTGCGATACCATTAGCCTAACTTCTTGTTTATCAAGTTTAAAAACAAAGTGTTCTGGAAACTTTATCCGATTTCTTTTTACTTGTTCACGCAATCTATAGGGTTTTACCTGAAACAACTCTGCCAAATCCCTGTCGAGCATCACTTTTTGCCCTCTGATCAAATAGATTTTGCTGAGTAATATTTCATCTGGAGTTGTAATTTCTTTTGTTGGCATAGTTATTTTGTTGTCTTAAATCCAATTTTTCTTCGCTCCATTTCCGTTTCATCTTTAGTAATGAATTGTGTCAGATAATCAAAAACTAAATCAATTCTGTCATCCTGTGTTTTCATTTTTTTTCTGATTTCTTCAAGCTCAATCAGAAGATCTTTGTGGGTCATTAGCATTTCACGCATTTTGCTAAATAATCTCATGATTCGAATGTTTACTTCTATCGCTCTTTCACTGTTTAATACAGAAGACAACATGAGCACGCCATGTTCAGTGAATGCCATTGGAAGATAACGTACTCCACCCCAATTTTGACTTGAGGTCGCAATTTGCGACCTCAAGATTTCAGACTCATTCTTAGTCAGTTCAAACATAAAATCCTCAGGAAAGCGTGCAATATTTCTTTTGACCTGTTCTTTGAGTCGTTTGGTTTCAACACCATATAATTCTGCCAAATCTTTATCCAACATTACTTTTTGCCCTCTGATCAAATAGATTTTGCTGAGTAATGTTTCATCTGGAGTTGTAATTTCTTTTGTTGGCATAGTTATTTTGTTGTCTTAAATCCAATCTTTCTTCGCTCCATTTCAGCTTCATCTTTTGCAATGAATTGAGTCAGGTAGTCAAATACCAAATCTATTTTTTCATCTTGAGTAGCCATCTTTTTTCTGATTTCTTCAAGTTCAATTAAAAGATCTTTATGTGTCATTAGCATTTCACGCATTTTCGCAAAGAGCCGTATAATGCGGATGTTAACTGAAATGGCTCTTCCACTGCTGAGCACACATGACAGCATGGTAATTCCTTGTTCTGTGAAAACCATTGGTAAATAGCGCGAACCACCCCAATTTAATCTTGAGGTCACAATTTGTGACCTCAAGATTTCAGCCTCATCATCAGACAGTTCGAACATGAAGTCTTCAGGAAATCGACTAATGTTTCGCTTAACTGCCTGCTTGAGGACTTTAGTCCCCACTCCATATAATTCAGCAAGATCTTTATCAAGCATCACTTTTTGCCCACGGATTAAATAAATTTTGGTGAGCAGCAGTTCATCCGGAACAGTCAGTTTCTCTTCTTTCATAATGAATATTTTATTGGAGGGCACAATTTGCGACCTCAAATTTTGTATTAGTAAAATCTCGTTTTTCCGGGATTGAAATGGGTGTCGGAATAACACCTAAAAAAGTCGCTTTGGAGCGCTAAATATAAAAAATAATAAACACGTATTCAGTTAATTGACTTCTTTTTGTTTAAAAAATAGTCGTTAATTGGTTAAATATTCGTTATTTTGTATATCAAAACTACACGAACACTGTTTACAACAGCCCTTAAACCTAAAACGTATCTACCTCAACACGCACACATATTACAGTTTGCGGTACGGGACTCTCAGCCCCCAAACACTGCTAAATATGTCAAGGGCATATGGATTAAATACGTTTGCGCTGACAGACATCAACAACACATCAGCCTGTCTTGAATTTATACGTGAGTCACCCAGGTACAATATCAAACCTGTAATTGGTGTTGATTTCAGAAATGGGGTAGAGCAGCTTTTTGTAGCGCTTGCAAAAAACAATGCCGGTTTTGAAGAAATCAATTCGTACCTCACGCCTTTTTTACAAAACAAAACAGAAACTGAAAATGGTACACTTCCCATTCCTGAACAAGCACCTGATTTTGAAAATGTATTTGTGATTTATCCGTTCAGACGGAATCAAAATTATCCGTTGAGAGAGAATGAATTTATAGGCATTGCACCCGCTGATCTGGATTATATCCGCATCAAAAAAAAAGATGTTTCTAAGGCAGTGATTTTGCAAACTGTAACATGCTGCAGCAAAAAAGATTTTAATGCACACCGTTTGCTGCGTGCCATTGATAAAAATGTGTTGTTGAGCAAACTTGATCCGGCAGAACAGGGAGATGAAAATCATAAAATGCTTCCACCGCATGAATTGCTGAAATTGTATGAAGAATTTCCGGGGGTAATTCAAAACACAAAAAATGTACTGGATGCCTGTTCTGTTTTTTTTGATTTTTCAGATGATGCTGAACCGCAGAATCAAAAACATTATACAAACAGTGCTGAAGAAGACGAAGCACTTTTATTGAAATTGTGTCAGCAGGGAGTTGAGTACAGGTATCCAGATAAAACAACAGAAATTCAGGCGCGCATTGACAAAGAATTAAGCACCATTAAACAAATGGGATTCATTTCCTATTTTCTGATGAACTGGGACATTGTCTCCTACGCACGTTCCAAAGGGTATTTCTATGTCGGGCGTGGAAGCGGCGCTAACAGTGTAGTAGCATATTTACTCAGAATTACAGATGTAGATCCCATTGAACTGGATTTGTATTTTGAACGCTTTATTAATTTGTACCGGACAAATCCGCCTGATTTTGATATTGATTTTTCCTGGCGCGACCGGGATGATGTGACGGCGTATATTTTCAAACGCTTCAAAAATGTTGCGCTGGTAGCAACATATAACACCTTTCAGCAAAAAGCAGTGATGCGTGAACTGGGAAAAGTATTTGGTTTGCCCAAAGAAGAAATTGACAGTTTGGGAAGTCGTTATGTATCCAACCGGGACATCAATCAACTCACACAATTGGTATTGAAATACAGTGAATACATTCATGGTTTTCCCAGTCACCTGAGTATTCATTCAAGCGGAATTGTCATTACTGAAAAACCCATTCATTATTTCACCGCCACATTTATGCCGCCCAAAGGATTTCCTACCATTCAGTTTGATATGCACATTGCTGAAGATGTTGGGCTTTACAAATTTGATATTCTCAGTCAGCGCGGTTTGGGCAAAATAAAAGACACAATAGAAATCATCCGAAAAACAAAACCCAATGATCCGCCTATTGACATTCATGACATGAAGCGATTCAAACAAGATGAACGAATCAAAGACATGTTGCGCAACGCAAAAGCCATTGGATGTTTTTATGTAGAGTCACCCGCCATGAGAATGTTGTTGCGTAAACTGAGGGTTGATGATTATCTGGGACTGGTTGCTGCAAGTTCTGTTATTCGTCCCGGGGTTGCACAATCAGGCATGATGCAGGCATACATTCAGCGGTTTCGTAATCCTGAAAAAAGAAAAGAAGCGCATCCTGAATTATTGAAACTCATGCCTGAAACTTTTGGTGTGATGGTGTATCAGGAAGACGTAATTAAAGTAGCACATTTTTTTGCCGGACTTACTTTAGGGGAAGCAGATAAAATGAGAAGAGGGATGTCAGGTAAATACCGTTCAAGAGAAGAGTTTGATCAGGTGAAAGCAAAATTTTTTCAAAACTGTTTGGAGATGGGTCGTGACCCTGAAGTAACTGCTGAAATCTGGAGACAAACAGAAAGTTTTGCGGGCTATGCGTTTGCAAAAGGACACTCTGCATCATATGCGGTAGAAAGTTATCAGAGTCTTTTTTTGAAAGCGTATTATCCGCTTGAATACATGGTGGCTACCATCAATAATTTTGGCGGATTTTATCGTACTGAATTGTATGTGAACGAAGCACGTTTGCACGGCGGAATTATTCATCCGCCTTGTGTAAATCAAAGTGAAATTGAAACCACGCTCTATGAGAATCACATCTATTTGGGGTTCCATATGCTGATGTCATTTGGAAGCGAATTCTGCAAATGAAATTGTAAATGAAAGACAAGAAAATGGCCCGTTCAAAACATTCAATGATTTTATTGACCGCGTTGAAATTTCACTGGAACAAATCAGCATTTTAATTCGGATAGATGCGTTTCGGTTTACCGAAAAAACAAACGCCAATTATTGTGGGAAGCGCATTTTAAAATGGATAAACGTGATTCCCGCATCCGCAGGCGCGGGTCGCGACCTGTCCCTGCGGATGCGGCGGATTATGCCATGAAAGATTTGTTCCGCATTCAACGTCCTGAATACAAAATTCCGCAGCTGGAAAATTCCTGGCGTGAAGATGCATTTGATCAGATTGAATTGCTGACGTTTCCATTGAGTAACCCCTTTGATCTTTTGCGGCCGGATAATTCCGAAACGTCATCCGCAGATTATTCCGCAGGCGCAGATCATTCCGTAGGCGCAGATCGCGACCTGCGCCTACGGAATGATGCGTGTCTGCGAAGGGCAAATGATTTACCAAATCACATAGGTCAATTTATTTGGATTAAAGGATATCTCATTCACCGAAAACATACGCAAACCAAACAGGGTACTTCCATGTATTTTGGAACCTTTATTGACGAAGAAGGAGAGTGGCTGGACACTGTTCATTTTCCACCGGTGGCGCAGCAATTTCAGTTCCGCGGAACGGGAGTATATAAAGTGCACGGCAGGGTGATAGAAGATTATGACTGTATTACGGTAGAAGTAGATTTTATGGAAAAGATGGATGTGATAGAAGATCCAAGATACAGTGAGGTGAAAGATGAAGAAAAAGAAAAAACAGTGGTGACGCGCAATAGAAGAGTTGATTATAGGAATTAAGGACAAAGGACAAAGGGCAAAGGACAGAGGGAAAAGTGAAAAGCAAAAAAGGGAGTAATGATCAAGAAGAATAATTCCCTTGTCCTTTTAGCTTTTCCTAACTCTCAAAAAATCCCTTTGTCCTTAGCCCTTTGTCCTCTGCCCTAAAAAAACATGAACGCAATAATGCATATGGATTTAGACACATTTTTTGTGTCGTGTGAGCGGTTGTTAGACAGCAGGCTCAATGGAAAACCTATTTTGATTGGCGGCACATCAGACAGGGGAGTAGTAGCATCATGCAGTTATGAGGCGAGGCGGTTTGGTATTCATTCGGCAATGCCCATGCGCATGGCACGGCAGCTTTGTCCGGAGGCAATTATTTTGCGGGGCAATTCTGGTACGTACAGTAAATATTCAGAAGATGTTACTTCAATCATTCGTGAAAGTGTGCCGGTTTATGAAAAATCATCCGTCGATGAATTTTATTGTGATCTTACCGGTGTAGATAAATTTTACGGCTGTTATAAAATGGCGAGTGAGTTGCGTGAGAAAATCATTCGCGAAACGGGTCTTCCTATTTCATTTGGATTATCTGTCAACAAAACCGTTTCTAAAATTGCCACCGGTGAAGCAAAACCAAATAATAAACTTCGCATTGAAAGCGGAACAGAAAAAAATTTTCTGGCACCGCTGTCCGTAAAAAAAATTCCGATGATTGGTGACGTAACATACCGTGCACTATGCAACCTGGGTGTCAAACGCATTCAAACCATTCAGGAAATGCCAATGGAAGTGATGGAAAAGGTGTTTGGTAAAAACGGAATCATCATGTGGAAGAAGGCAAACGGTATTGATAATTCTCCGGTGGTTCAGTATCACGAACGCAAATCTATTTCTACAGAACGCACATTTGACAAAGACACCATTGATGTGAAAAAACTGGAAGGTTTAATTGCTGCCATGGCTGAAAATTTAGTGTTTCAATTGCGCCGCGGGAATAAGCTGACAGCTTGTGTGACTATCAAAATCAGGTATTCAGATTTTCAGACGTTCACTTTGCAGAAACAAATTCCATACAGCGCGTCTGATCATCATGTGATTCCGGTTGCCATTGAACTCTTCAGAAAACTATATAATCGCCGCATGCTGGTCAGATTGATTGGTGTACGTTTCAGTTATTTGGTAGAAGGAGGTCATCAGATTAATTTATTTGAAGATACAGAGATCATTAAACTCTATCAGGCCATGGATAAAATTCGTGAGAAGTATGGTGACCGTGCCATCATGAAAGCGGTGGGAATGGAAGCAAAAACAATTGGCCGCTGGAATCCATTTAATGGGGAGCCACCGCCGTTGCTGGCGCACAGGCATCAGTAGAAAAACTTGTTTGTTGGAAAATTAATACATAAAAAACTGAAAAACCGATCCATCTGAAAGTTGAGGAAACGTATCACTAATTTGCGCACAAAAGGAAAAAACAAGATCGCAAAATGAATTGGCAATTACCTTATGTTGTTAAAAAGGAACACTCCTGATGAATTCATTGTAAACGGAACCGTGCTAATCAGACCAGAAATTAGAGGTATAATTATTTAATTTTTTTGGGTTCCATCTCCATGCCGCAAATTACACATTTTCCCGGGGTCTTACTCTCTCCCCCCTCGCAATTCATCGAGCAGGAGTAAATAGTTTCACCATCAGAGGGAACCACCTTCTCTTTTATAAGGAAACGATATGCCAATCCGGCTGTAAAAAGATGCTTGGATGCAATCTGTGTTCCATTTACATGCTCATACAATGGTACTTCATAGAGCATAAACAAATTAAATGATCTGTAATTAAAATTAAACTGCGGCACGAAAGAAAGTTTTGTACTGCCGGTTGAGTTGACATCGACATTGTAATAGGCAAGTAGATCAATGTTGTCAGCGGCCTGCATTTGACTTATGTGCTCGCCTTTCAGCTGCAGGTTAAGGCCAAAATTATCATAAAAAGATTTTCCGATGAACAGCCCAAGGCTTGAATAATCCCCAAATTTTTCTCCTAATGAGTTCCATCCTTTTTTAATATAAAGCGCGTTTGCAAAAACACGTATTCCACTCTTGTTAAATCCTCTGTAAAGAAAGGAGTAAAAAATAAAATCGTGTGATCCGTTGGTTGGCTGAACAAGCGGTGGTGCTGTAGTGTAAATTTGTGTTCCGTTTATTGGATTTACAAAAGCAACTATTGAATCAGTGTGGTTTCCAAGTGGAATTTTATAACCAAGTCCCAGCGTAATTTCAGTGTGTTGTTTTGTCGTTTTTTTATTCAGCACATCATAACGAGGAAAGATTATCAGATCAGCGATTCCAGATGACTGAATTATTTCTGATTTGTTCAAAACAGAATCATAAAAACCAGTTTGTGTTTTATTTAAATAATAACCTGACTCCAGCGAAATGGTAAAGTTTTTTGTTACACCGTACGCAATTTTTGAGTAAACATAATTGCTAGAGAAATTTTCAAAAAGTTTTGCGGTATCCTGGCTGCCTGAATGAAATTTATCGCTGTTCAGGAATTGATAACTGGCAGAAAATTCAAACTGCCGCACTTTGAGAACGCCTAAGGATCCGCCACCCGTGATTGGACTGCCGGCTCCTCCCGCACAGCAACCCTGTCCATATAGTTTGCTGTTCAAAAGAAAAAAAAACGACGCCAGAAATAAATACTTCATCATTGAACAATAGCCGGGATCAAACAAAAATGATTAAAGCACTCACAGACATTTTTTGAATTAGTGAGAGATTTTTATATCCAGAATTTCAGTGTGGTTTCCTGCGGTAAATTTTATAAAATAACTACCAGGAGTCAATGAATTCAGAGTAATTTTCTGATCATAATTCCGGCTGTTAAATTGCCTGGCTGAATTAGATAAATAGTTTCTCCCAGCATATTTATAACTTCAATTTGCACCGTAACGGCATACTGCAAAGTAAAGTGTAACTGAACAAAGTCACTTGAGGGATTTGGAAAAGCCCGTAGTTGAAAATCATAATCTTTTATCTGAGCAATGCCAACCGAAGCTGCAAGTGCTTCATCAATCGCTGCTTCTAAATCAGGCTGAGATATTGTTCCGTTTACGTTAAAAAAAACAGTATGGTCTGGTCCGCCAATGACCACCGTTTTTGGCATTCCGGCAACACCATAATCTGACATGTCAACATTAGCGTTGGAAAAAACAGCGTCTGTTGTGATTGCATTAGCAGACGCCCAATTGGTAAGCGTTAAACAGGTATTATCTGCGTAGTCATCACTTAAATAGAAAACTATATCAGGATTGGCATAACTTTCTACAATAGCTGAAGCTGTAGCTGCCGGAGCAATGCAAGTGCCACACGGCATTACCCAGGTTATTACCACGACCTTGCCTGACTCCAATTCAGAAAATAAATCATGGTTAACGGCATTACAGTCTGAACAATTAAAATTAGTAGCTGTTTGGCTAATGGCAGGCATAGTTAAAAACATCAGCATTGTCAAAGTAATTATTCTATACATAAGGACAGTGTTTAATTTGCTCACGTCAGATTGCAGAAAAAGTGTGAAATCTAAGATACTGTTTTTTGAGGGTCGGAGGGAATATTAATGTTTAAGTAGCTTATGCTTTTTTGGTGAATGAATAATTTATTGTTACCAAGAGCCTTTTAAATGGAGAAGTATGCTGCATTCGACAACATTTATGATTAATATCAGTGAAGTGTCCGGATAAACTTGACAAAAAATTTTCTATCAGACCGGCTTTGATTAAAACTGGGAAAAGATAATTCTAAGGTACGTGAATTTGTTTTTTTTCAGCGATGCATGTAATTAATTTGCGGAGAGAGGGGATTACTAAAGTGATCCCTGAAGCGGGGATCCTTGATCAACGGTTAATTCAATTCAATCTGCGAAAAGCAGATTGCTTCGCTCCATTACGTCAGAAAATCAAGCGAGCTTGTTTTCTGTCTTCATTGCGCTCAGTCCAATTGAATTAATGGTTGCGGAGAGAGGGGGATTCGAACCCCCGTTACATTTCTGTAAACACGCTTTCCAAGCGTGCGCGTTCAGCCACTCTGCCATCTCTCCGTTTTATTTTGTTGCGCTTTCAAATTTGGAGTGCGCGTTTCCCAATGGGACCATCTCTCCGTTTTATTTTGTTGCGCTTTTCAAATTTGGAGTGCGCGTTTCCCAATGGGACCATCTCTCCGTTTTATTTTGTTGCGCTTTTCAAATTTGGAGTGCGCGTTTCCCAATGGGACCATCTCTCCTTTTTATTTTGTTGCGCTTTCAAATTTGGAGTGCGCGTTTCCCAATGGGACCATCTCTCCGTTTTATTTTGTTGCGCTTTTCAAATTTGGAGTGTGCGTTTCCCAATGGGACCACCTCTCCGTTTTATTTTGTTGCGCTTTTCAAATTTGGAGTGCGCGTTTCCCAATGGGACCATCTCTCCGTTTAATTTTGTTGCGCTTTTCAAATTTGGAGTGCGCGTTTCCCAATGGGACCATCTCTCCGTTTTATTCTGTTGCGTTTTTTCAAATTTGGAGTGCGCGTTTCCCAATGGGACCATCTCTCCGTTTTATTCTGTTGCGTTTTTTCAAATTTGGAGTGCGCGTTTCCCAATGGGACCACCTCTCCGTTTTATTTTGTTGCGCTTTTTAAATTTGGGTGGCGTTTCCCAATGGGACCATCTCTCCGTTTAATTTTGTTGCGCTTTTCAAATTTGGGTGGCGTTTCCCAATGGGACCATCTCTCCGTTTAATTTTGTTGCGCTTTTTAAATTTGGAGTGCGCGTTTCCCAATGGGACCATCTCTCCGTTTAATTTTGTTGCGCTTTTTAAATTTGGAGTGCGCGTTTCCCAATGGGACCATCTCTCCGTTTAATTTTGTTGCGCTTTTCAAATTTGGAGTGCGCGTTTCCCAATGGGACCACCTCTCCTGATTTGAAAAAAAATCCCGTTCATGTTTGTTGAACGGGATGCAAAGATAGAATATTATTTATTTCTTTTTGAGGCCAAGCTCCTCTAATCGCTCGGTCAAAAATTCACCAGCGGTCATGTCAGCATACTCTTTTGGACGCTCAGCAGTGATACAAGTTTCCAGACATGTTAAATCCATATCTGAACGCGGGTGCATAAAAAACGGTGTAGAGAAGCGCGGTGTGAGCCATGATTCTTCCCGCGGACAAATTACCTGATGCTGTGTTGAACGTAATTTGTTGTTTGTAAGACGTGCAAGCATATCACCAATGTTTACCACAATTTCATCTTCTTTCGGACTTACATTTAACCATTGACCGTCTAATGATTGTGCCTGCAAACCTTCGGCACTACCACCCATTAATAAAGTGATCAAGTTAATGTCACCATGCGCTGCAGCACGAATTGTCTTTTTTTTGCCCGAATATTCTTCTGTTCAAAACGTTCTTCCAGTCCATCTATTTAAGCCTGTAATTCAACAATACATTTTTGAATTACAATTACTAAATCTGTAAATCGTCAGCTAATATGGACTAAATGGAACAAAAAAATTTATTTTTGCCTAAAATTCAAATCAATAAAAACCCAAGTTAATTTTTTACGAATTGTATTATTTGCCATCTCGTTTTAATGTAATAAATACCTGCAGGCAGATTTGTTAAATCTATTGTCATTTCATCTGAAGTTATTACGGTTTCTTTGACCGTTTCTCCAACGGCATTTATAAAAATAACCGGTTCATAAATTCTGTTTTCAGTTAATAGGGTAATTGAAGATGACGAAGGATTAGGAAAGACCGCTAATTTATCTTCATGGGAGGTCGCCATTTGACCAAGAATATCAGTAGAGTTTAAATAAATCAGGTAGACATCTCCATCCTGAAAATTCGGAATGGTGATAGTAATAACCCCGGCAGTTACACTGACGCTACCTGAGTAATGTGTAAGGGGGCCGGCCAAAGGTGAATTCTGAAAGTTCATATCTCCTTTTGGTATTTTTTGGATAATCAAAGGCACCGTACCGTTTGTCAAATAAGGATAATTGTTGACGGTGATGGTGACATTTGAACTGTCTTTTCCAATATCAGTAGGGAGGTATGATCCATTGTCAATAGAATAAAACCTGCCAACTAAAATTTTCAATTCACTCAGTGAATCAGTTTTACTCGAAAGCGCTAACGTTTTTGCGTCAGAATGTGTACAAAAAATGCGTTTACCTGTCAACATTTTTGCGTAGGCAAGATTTAACCAGAATACTGGCAGCGGACTTTGCTCATCATGCCAGAATAAGCCGTTAAGACCAACCAAACAATTAGACCACACAGTACTGCCATCATTATTATCCCAACAAGCGGTGTTTGCCCAATCAACATCATTTTGTTCAAGATGATAAAACCAACCTAAACGATAAGCCGGTATTTGATTTGTTTGCTGTGGTGAATATTCGTTGATGTGAATTTCAGGATTATTCCAGGTTGGATTCAATAATTTTCTGTTATTAAAATCATTAATATGCACAGCCAGTGAATCTGGTAATCCGAATTCATGCCATGAAACGGCATCCATGGTAACGCCTGATGCTGCCAATGAATCAAGAATGTACTCAATACCTGCCCCGTCATAACTATTTAGGCTGGGGCCTACCATTTTAATTGCCGGATTTATTGCATCTAAAACTTGTCTTGTTCTTTTAAAACATTCAATTAATTGAGAAAGATTACCTGACCAGTAATAGGGGTCATTTGGTTCATTCCACACATCCCAAAAGTCTGGTGACTGACCGTTAGCAGCATAGTTATTCACCAATGTTGCAACAAAACTTTCATACTCTGTCCAATTTAACCAAGGCTTTGCGTTGCTGTATCCACCTTTGAAATTGGCATAAAAATCACTGATCACCATGGTAGTTTGTACAGACAAATCTGTTGCTAATTCTTGTGTTTCAAACCAATCAGAATTGCGCCAGAAATTTGGTTTTAATGACAAAAGCATATTAAGCGTGGCAGAATGAGATTCAATATTTGTTTCACCATGTATAAATCCAGTATAATTTTTGAATGACCCATCATCTGTTCCGGCATCAATGGTTATAGTTTCTTGCGAAAAAATGAAGGCATGATGAATAAGAAACAAAAGAAAAAATGCGCTGATAAATTTCATACGTTCTAAGAAAATGAGTTGTTTAATTTGATTCATCCCTGACATCATGTTTAGAATTTGTCATTTACGATCAAAGATAAAATAAAACCGTAGTTCAGGTGCACTGTTAGTTTCAATTTCTTTAAAAAAAATTTAGTTAAAATCCTTTGCTATATATTAGATTATTTTTTGATTGATTAGTAGTTTTCTACCACTACACTTAATAAATCACAATTTTTTCGATTGAATGAAACCTGAATTATTTTGCACAATAACGAGGTTAATTCCCGCCAATTTTTAGTTGACGGGATGTAAAGATACAAGTATGTTCGACTGCTTATTATTGCTTAACAGACATGTTTAAATTGCATTATCGCAGTAAATGGTTGAATCATTTGCGAGTAACATTTCCTTATTATAACTAAAAACATTGTTAAAAGGAAATCAGAAATAAATAAAAGTTATGTGTGATTTTTCAGCCAGTTCGATGACAAGGAAATTTAAACTAAGCAAAAATCTACTTCTTCTTCAAGCCCAATTCTTCTAAACGCTCTGTTAAAAATTCACCAGCAGTCATATCAGCATATGATTTTGGATGCTCTGCTGAAATGCAACTTTCTAAACAAGTTAAATCCATATCAGAACGAGGATGCATAAAAAATGGTGTTGAATATCTTGGTGTCAACCATGATTCTTCATTTGGAGTGATCACTTGATGTTGTGTTGAACGCAATTTATCATTGGTTAATCTTGCTAACATGTCTCCAATATTGACAACAATTTCATCTTCTTTTGGACTAACGTTTATCCATTGTCCGTCTAATGATTGTGCTTGCAAGCCTTCTGCACTTCCGCCCATCAAAAGCGTAATTAAATTAATATCTCCATGCGCCGCAGCACGCACTGCTCCTGCCGGAATCTGACTTTTATCTGCCACCGGATAATAATGAAGCAAACGCAAAATGCTGTTTCCGTTGTGTACTTTTGATTCAAAATAATCTTCCGGCAAATGCAAATAAAGTGCTGTAGATTTTAAAAGATTTCTGCCAGTTTGTTCGAAAGTGCGATACACTTTCTGACACACTTCTTCAAATTCTTTCACTTCTGCCGGCCAGATGTTATCCGGATATTCTGCTTTAATCGGGTCACCGTCTGTTACGGTTTGACCCACATGATAAAACTCTTTTAAATCTGCTACCGATTTTCCTTTTGCGGTTTCACGGTTTTTTGAAATGTAGCCGCGCTGACCATGCAAGGCCATGTTTTCATATTTGCGTTTTATTTCTTCCGGCAAATTGAAAAATGCTTTGGAGACTTCGAATAATTTGTTGCGAAGTTCTGGCGTAACACCATGATTACGAACTATAGCAAATCCCATATTGGCAAACGAATCACCAAAATCTTTGATGAAGTTTTCTCTCTTCTTTGGGTCACCGCTGATGTAATCGTGGTAATCCACGACAGCAATTTTATTCAAATCCATACTTATGCAATTTTTAGTTTGGCCATGGTGGATTTGCCAAACCGTAATTCAGCATAATCCATTGTCACCCGCAATTCTTTGGTTGATTTACTGGAAGGTATTTCAAACATCGCATCTGTCAGAATAGCTTCACAGATGGAGCGCAATCCTCTTGCTCCAAGCTTGTATTCCAATGCTTTTTTTACAATGAAATCAAGTACGTCAGAATCAAATTTCAAATCAACACCGTCCAGTGCAAAAAGATGAACGTATTGTTTTACGAGCGCATTTTTTGGTTCAGTGAGAATTCTTCTGAGCGCTTTTTCATCCAAAGGATCCAGGTAAGATAATACCGGCATCCTTCCGATTAATTCAGGAATCAGTCCGAAATCTTTTACGTCAGAAGGAATGATGTATTGCAGCAAATTTTCAGAATCTATTTTCACATCATTTTTACCAGAAAATCCAATCAGATTTCTGTTCACGCGACGCGCAATTATTTTTTCTATTCCGTCAAAAGCACCACCCGCAACAAATAAAATATTGCTGGTGTTTACTTTGATCATTTTTTGTTCCGGATGTTTTCTTCCTCCCTGCGGCGGCACGTTTACTTCTGTTCCTTCAAGTAATTTTAAAAGTGCCTGCTGAACGCCTTCACCTGAAACATCTCTGGTGATTGAAGGGTTATCAGATTTACGTGCAATTTTATCTATCTCATCAATGAAAACAATTCCGCGCTCTGCTGCTTCAACATTATAATCTGCAGCTTGTAAAAGACGTGATAAAATACTCTCGACATCTTCACCCACATAACCTGCTTCAGTCAAAACAGTTGCATCAGCAATACAGAAGGGAACATTTAAAGACTTGGCAATTGTTTTTGCAAGCAATGTTTTTCCTGTACCGGTGCGGCCAACCAGGATGACATTGGATTTTTCAATCTCAACTTCATTGGCTGTATTTGTTTTTAAAGCAATTCGTTTGTAATGATTATAAACTGCTACAGAAAGAATTTTTTTGGCATCATCCTGACCAATAACATATTCATCCCGATGTTCTTTGATATGCGCTGGTTTCAGTAATTTGAAATCAGTTTTGGATTCACTCTTGTGGTCGAAACGCATCTGTTCATCCACACTCTGATGTGCTTGTGAAATACAGCTGTCGCATATGTGACCGGTAACACCCGCAATGAGAATACCAACCTCACTTTTAGGTCTGCCGCAAAATGAACAGGAAATACCGTTTGCCTTAGCCATTGCTTTTCAGCTTAATTTTTTCCAAGCACTTCATCAACCATTCCGTAATCTTTTGCCTCCTGAGCAATCATCCAGTAATCACGGTCAGAATCTTTCCAGACCTGATCATAATCTTTACCTGAATGTTTGGCAATAATTTCATACAATTCCACTTTCAGCTTTTGAATTTCACGAGCAGTGATTTCAATGTCAGATGCCTGACCTTGTGCACCTCCTAACGGCTGGTGAATCATCACACGTGAATGCGGAAGTGCTGAACGTTTTCCTTTTGCACCAGCACATAAAAGAACCGCACCCATAGACGCTGCCATTCCAGTACAGATAGTTGCAACATCCGGAGAGATGTAGTGCATGGTATCATAAATTCCAAGACCGGCATAAACGCCTCCACCCGGAGAATTTAAGTAAATCTGAATGTCTTTCTTAGGATCCACTGATTCAAGAAACAACAACTGAGCAGTAATAATGTTTGCTACCTGATCATCAATTCCTGTACCCAGAAAAATAATCCGGTCCATCATCAAACGTGAGAAAACGTCCATTTGAGCAACGTTTAACTGACGCTCTTCAATGATGTAGGGAGTCATGGATGAGGTGATGTAATGATCTACTGTATTGCTGCTGATTCCGTGATGTTTAACAGCATATTTTCTGAATTCGTCTTTTCCAAACATGTTGATACGTTAAAAGTGATTATGAGATAAAGTTAGGTATTATTTTGGAAGATGAAATTCCAAAATCAAAATACCAAATTCCAATGTCAGCATTTCAATGAAATTGTCAGCACTGAGGGTTTAGAACACCAGTGAATTGTTCACCTCAGAATATGGCAATAAAAAAGGGCGAATGATAATTCCGCCCCTTAATTCTTTTTGTATTTGTGATTTTGTTTTTTGGAATTTGCAATAGTATTATTTTGGAAGATGAAATTCCAAAATCAAAATACCAAATTCCAATGACAGCATTTCAATGAATTTGTCAGCACTGAGGGGTTAGAACACCGGTGAATTGTTCACCTCAGAATATGGCAATAAAAAAGGGCGAATGATATTTCCGCCCCTTTTAATTCTTTTTGTATTTGTGATTTTGTTTTTTGGAATTTGCAATAGTATTATTTTGGAAGATGAAATTCCAAAATCAAAATACCAAATTCCAATGTCAGCATTTCAATGAAATTGTCAGCACTGAGGGTTTAGAACACCAGTGAATTGTTCACCTCAGAATATGGCAATAAAAAAGGGCGAATGATAATTCCGCCCCTTAATTCTTTTGGTATTTGTGATTTTGTTTTTTGGAATTTGCAATAGCATTTCGCTATTGCTTTCCGTATGCTTCTTCAATGAACTTTTCGTAAGGCAATGATTTTTCATTCAGTTTCACCATACCTTTTAAAAGAGTGAAAATTTTTGTCTGATACAAATTGTCATAAATACGGTTTGCCTCTTCTTTATTGGTCAAAGCATTTTTAGCGTATTTGTCCAGCTCTGCGTCTTCAGGTGCAGGAATTCCGTACTGAGCGTATTGGTTGATCATCATTGATTTTACATAATTGATTGCATCCTGCGGATCAACTTTTACATCGTTTTCTTTGATCAGTTTATTCTGAATCAACTGCCATTTCAAACCATTTCTGTACGACTCAAAATCCTGTTCTACTTTTTCAATGGTTGTATTTTCATTAGTAGCTGCAATCCATCTTTTCAAAAATGATTCAGGCAAATCAATGGGTGTTTCTTCAATGAGTTTTTTGCTGATAGCATTGTTGAATACGCGGTCAGAATCTGCACTGAACATACGGGTCAGATCATCTGTAATACGTTGACGTAATTCAGCTTCAGAAGAGATTGCACCGGCACCAAAAAGTTTGTCGAACAATTCCTGATTCACTTCAGCAGGAATCATTTTTTTAATTTCAGTAATCTGGAAATTAAAAAGAGAATTCAGTACTTCAGCTTCTTCTTTTTTAATGGCCAGCATAGCTCCCATATCGGTTGCTCCTTTAGAAACTTCTTTCGGATCAATCACAAATTCATCACCGATTTTAGCACCCATCAAATTCTTTTTAGCACCTGATTCCGGAATAAATTCCATGGAAATAGTTGAGGTATTTGAAATTCCGCCCTCTTTTGGTTTGTCACCATCCAGCTCCGTAAATTTTCCAAGCACCATGTCTTTTTCACCAACCGTATCGGTTGAAACTAATTTTCCATATCTGCGTGCAAGATTCTCAATTTCTTTATCAAGCATTTCAGCGCTGATGTCGATTTTCAGATAATCGAAAGACGCCTTGTCAATATTTAATTTGAACTCAGGTGAAACACCAATTTCGTATGCAAATTCAAAGTCGGTTGGATTTTCAAAATCACCTTTTACTTCTTCGTCTGATTTTGGCAGCGGATTTCCTAAAACCTGAATATTGTTTTTAGAAATGAAATCGAATAGGGATTGATTTACTGCTTTGTTCAGTTCTTCAGCCAGAATTGCTTTTCCGTATTTTTTTTTGATGATTCCGATAGGAGTTTTTCCCGGACGGAAACCAGGGATATTTGCCTGCTTGCGATAGTCATTCAAAGTTTTCTCTACTTTTTCAGCGTAATCTTCTTTAGAGATTTTTACACGGAGAACCGCATTCAGATTGTCAATTTTTTCTTCTACTACATTCATACCAAAAGATTTATTGTTTTTAAAACCCGTTTAACGGGCGATGTTTTCCAAAATAAAAAAAATCAGTGTGAGTGAGAGAGTGAGTGAGAGATGTTTTATCATTCCCGCTCTTCGCACTCGCACTGATTTTTTGTGCGGGTAGAGGGACTCGAACCCCCATGCCGTGAAGCGCCAGATCCTAAGTCTGGTATGTCTACCAATTTCACCATACCCGCGTAATCAGGTTCCCCATCGCTTTGGGGACGGCAAAGATAAATACTTTTTTGAGTTGTTTTTAGTGTTGACCTAAAAAATTGAAAGATTCAGGCATTAATCAGTCAATAAGGCTTTTGAGAATGGTGTAAACGGCATCAGCATTTCCTTCATGATATCGTCTTACCCAAAACGTATAAACCCATGTTCTGTCTGAGTCATAGGAAAAATTGACGCTGCCGTTTTTTGAATTTGATTTGCACATAAGCGGCTTTAACATGGGCCATAATTCATCTCCGTAATAATAGTTCTGATTTAGCTTGAAATATAGTTCATCCAGTTTTTTGCCGTAGTTTTTTGTGTCTTTCATGCAATCCCAGTTATTGACGAGTGTCTGGATGTAGCCACGTTCTGGCCTGCCTTCCTGCAGACAAGGGGATGCAATTTCAGTAAATAACGGACCAAACAAACTCCAAAGGCGTGTAATATTTTCTGATGAGCGGCTGATGTGACAGTGCAGATAGGCTTTTTTTATTTCCGGTTTTTCATACAGATATCCTTCCGGATCTTTAAACTGATCATAGTAATAAGTGTAAAAATGCCACAAGTAATTACCACGGTAAGTGATCAGTTCATGACTCTCACCATTTATTTCCATCAGTTTTAAAATATGGCGGATATAGTTCTCCGGTTTTTTTTCAGTCTCTTTAGCAAATGCTATAAATTCCTGTTCCCATTCATAGCGCTCAGGATTTGATTCTTTTGTGTAATCCGGATTGTCTAATTCAAAAAGATGTTTGTCCTGAGAATAAACGCAAGACGGATAAATGATAAATCCAAAAATTAAAATCCAAAAAGTGAAAAAATATTTTCCTGAAATTTTCATAGGACAGTTACAGTTGATCTTCCAAATTTAATAAAGAATTTCTGCTGAAAGTTAAAATTTGAAGAACCAGCTGCACATAGGTATCGGGAACGAAAATGATTTGTCATTATAGTCTTCAAATCCTTTTTGTCTGAATACTGCAATACCCGCCAAAGAAATCTGAAAGGCTCTTTTTTCTTTTGTTTGAAAACGCAAACCCGGCATTATAAAAAGTCTTTGAATAATAGTTGCCGAAACTCTGGACTTTCTAAGGATTGGCGCCCAAATGAGATAAGGCTTCAAGAATCGCCTCAAACATAACGGGTTTAATTAAAACTTTGCAGTTTGAAAGATTTTTGACTTCATCTTCTGCTTGCTGCATAGCATTGCCTGTGGTAATAATAACCGGCATCTCTCTGCCTGATTGCCGAATTGTTCGAACCGCTTCAATTCCATTACTTGTTTTTAATTGACAATCTAAAATTAACGCAGCTGGTTTATGGTTTTCTAATAATGTAAACAAGGGTTCTGCATCGACAACATGTTTCACTAGAAAGCCCTTAGACTCCAACTGTTTTTTAATACCGTTGCAATAAGCAATTCATCCTCAGCTAATATAATTAAAGACATTTCAGGCATGCAAAGGAATTTCAATGAAGTACACAACCGGTGATTTACTGACTAATTTTATTGCACCATTTATTTGTTCAGCAAAGGTTCTGATAAGGGTTATTCCTGTGCTCTCACTGTTCTCAAATGAAACCTGTTCAGGAAAATTACCGGCATGATCATGATACGTTATTTGTAATTTACTGTTTTGCTGATTGAGCTCAACAACTGTTTTCGTATGATGCATTTTGGTTAAAACATGTTTGACAGAATTAGTCATAATTTCATTAAGCATCAACCCAAGAGGCATAGCTTGATTGATTTGTAACTTACTATCGGCACCCGTAATGATTAGTTGGTGTGTTTCATCAGGCCGTACAAATTCAAATAATTTTATCAGGTAATCAAAGAGTGAAATCGTTTTGAAACTATCGCTTGCGTATAAAAGTTCATGAACAAGTGCTGTTGATTTTATACGCTTGCGACTTGCTGAAAGCGCTGATGATAGTTCGGTACTTTCTGATTTGAGTTCTTGTAATTCAAGCATGCTGGAAACAAGCGCCAAATTATTTTTAATGCGGTGATGAATTTCAGCCAATAAAATTTCTTTCTCTTTCAGAGCATTTTCGAGTTCATGTTGTTGCCTAACTTTTTCTGTAATATTTTGCGAGAAGATATTGATGCCAACAATTTTTCCGTCGTGACTGTATATGGGGTGATAATTTGATTCATAAGATAAGAGCCCAAGCGCTGAAGAATCGAAGACCTCAACATCTGTTAGGCGCTCACCTTGAAGCACGCGGCTATAAATTTTCAACAATTTTTCATGTCTCACCGGATCAATGATGGTCAATAGCGGATCACCAGCTGAAGGCTGAATATTGGTGCTAAGTTTTACCATCCCGGCAAAAACATCATTAAATTCAAGCAAATTATAATTTGTGTCAATTGAGCAAATAATATCCGTTGTATTGTTGATAATGGATTTTACTTTTTCAGAGACATTTGCCAAATCCAGTTCACGCTGTTTTAATAGCGAAATATCTTCGGAAACTAAAATGATGTGAGATATTTCACCAACCGGGTTTACAACCGGAACAATTTGTGTTTCAAACCATGCCCCCTGAGAATTATATTCAGATGGCTGTCCAACTATTTGAATATTTGTGACCGCTTTTGTTTTTCTTGGCTTCTGCTAATTTCTCAACGTAAAGTGCGTTGTATTCAGGAGCAACAAATTCAAAAATGGTATGTCCTAATACATTACCCTCATTATATCCTGCTTGATAGTGATTGAGAAAAAGCATGCGATATTCAAAAGGTTCTAAAACAATAACCAGTTGATGCAGTGTTTTCACCAAGGTAAAATACAATTGGTCTTTAAAACTTTCGTCGGGGTTGTATAAAGAAGAAGGTGTCATGCAAACGGGTTATTACTAAAAGTAGCGTTTTTACATTTAGTTGACTTCATTCGGTTGGATTATCTTTTTTTGTAATGGAGTCAATAGACAGATTGTCAGCGGTGTGCGCCATTAATTTAAATACTTTGCATAAATCTCAGATCAACAAAACAGACCCTAATTGATGCCGTTCAAGATTGGCTCAAAGCACTTGCGCATTAACTAAAAATTTAAAGCGATTAAAATTTGAAGAACCAGCTGCACATAGGTATAGGGAACGAAAATGATTTGTCATTATAGTCTTCAAATCCTTTTTGTCTGAATACTGCAATACCCGCCAGAGAAATCTGAAAGGCTCTTTTTTCTTTTGTTTGAAAACGCATACCCGGCATAATGAAAAGTGCAAGTTGTGAAGATGGAACATTTTCAACGACATGACTGTAGGTGCCAGGAGTTCCCGGAATCCATGAATAAGGAGGGTTGGGATCATAATATCCCTGAACGGGTGCAACCAGTTCTGTTGTAGAAATGCGGCTGTAACGTGTTGAACTGAAAATTCCAAACATAGAATCAAAAACAAGACTGGCTTTTGCTCCAACAGGTGTTATTCCCGCAATAGAAACTATAGGACCTGAAAGCATGGGTGTGCTTTTTGAAACAAATGATGCACCACTGCCTGTCCAGTATGAATCACTGTTCACATAGGTTCCTTCAGCCCAGACATTTGTTTCAAATCCTGTACTTAAATGTGCAAATCCTCCGGCAAGCGTAAAATTCTTTTTTCTGCTCCCCACTGAAAAATTGGCAAAATACAAACCACCATATCCTCTGAAAACATTTAAATAACCAGATGTTCCAACCAAAGCGCCAATAGAAAAATTCAGTTTTTCATTTTTGGTTTTAAAAGAATATTTGCTGGACAAAATCATGGGACTCGCCATCCAGGTTGTCATTATGCCAATATTGAAATTGTCTCTTACAGCAAAATGTACTTCCGGTCCGTACAGATTTATCATCGCATAATTCTCGCCTCTTTTTATCGGCAGCGCATTTGTTGTAAAAGCATACCGTGTTGTAAATGGCCCTTCTGATTGAAACTCTCCAAATACTATTTCTTTCTGATCATGTATTGGAATGATGTTTACAACCTCATATTTGGGGATATAAATTTTTCCCAGTTTATCTGTTTGAATCAGTAACTCTCTTCCATCATCTGACAAAACATATCCCACATATTCTCTTTTGTCGGTAAGAGTAATTACACACAGTTTGTTTTTCCATAGTGTGTCTGTTTCTACCTGTGCATGTATTGAATTACCCAACAACAAAATCAAGGCAACAATGCATGTGATTATTCGTGTTTTCATATCCAGCTAAGTTACAATCTTCAGCAGGGATTTAAATGATTTCCGTCATTTGCTGTGTTGAGTTTTTTCGAAATAGCCGGAATACATCAAAATATTCTTCAGGATAAATCTAACTTTGTCCCATGTCTTCTAAAAAGAGAATAGCGTTATTAGGTTCAACCGGCTCCATTGGCAAACAGACTCTGGAAGTTGTTGCCGCCTATCCGGATCAATTTGAAATTTCTGTTTTAACAGCAAATAATAATGCTGATTTACTGATTGATCAGGCATTGAAATTTAAACCCAATGTGGTGGTCATTGCCAATGAAAAATATTATCAGAGCGTATCCGAAATTCTCTGGAAGGAAGGGATAAAAACATATTGCGGTCAAAAAGCAGTAGAGGAAGTTTGTGAGATGGATGAAATTGACATTGTACTAACTGCACTTGTTGGATTTTCTGGTTTACGTCCAACTGTTAAAGCAATCAATGCAGGAAAAACAATTGCTCTTGCCAACAAAGAAACGCTGGTTGTAGCTGGAGAAATTATTACAAAGCTGGCCAAAGAAAAATCGGTAAGTATTTATCCGGTTGACTCAGAACACTCGGCAATTTTTCAATGTATCACCGGAGAGTTTCATAACCCCATTGAAAAAATATATCTGACCGCTTCCGGTGGTCCGTTCAGAGGAAAAAAAGCAGGTGAACTTGCCGGAATTACAAAAGCTCAGGCATTGAAACATCCTAACTGGGAAATGGGTGCAAAAATCACCATTGATTCGGCAACACTCATGAATAAAGGGCTTGAAGTAATTGAAGCAAAATGGTTATTCAATTTGAAGAGAGAGCAAATTGATGTAATAGTTCATCCGCAATCAATCATTCATTCTATTGTTCAGTTTGAAGACGGATCTATGAAAGCACAAATGGGATTGCCGGATATGAAGTTACCGATTCAATATGCGCTGACATATCCTGAAAGGTTCAAAACTGATTTCAAGCGATTCAATTTTATAAATTATCCGCAGCTCACTTTTGAAAAACCGGATCTTGAAACTTTCAGAAATCTTCAGCTGGCGTTTGATGCAATGGACATTGGCGGAAACATGCCGTGTGTTTTGAATGCAGCAAATGAAATTACTGTTGCGGCCTTTTTAAAAGATGAGATCGGATTTTTAGATATTGCACGGATTAATGAAAAGGTGATGAATGCGGTTACGGTTCAGCAAAAACTTACTGTAGAGTCGCTGGTAGATTGTGATGCTGAGGCAAGGACAAGGGCAGCTGAATTCATTTAAAATTTTGCAGATATTCTCTTTTTGTATCTTTCAGATATGAAAAGACCATTACTGCTTCTCTTAACCGGAGTTATTACTTCTGTTTCCTATTCTCAAACTACCTGGAGTGATCATGCTGCACAGGTTTTTTACAATAACTGCACACAATGTCATAATCCAAACGGCATAGGTCCGTTTTCACTGCTTGATTATGCAACTGCCTATGATTATCGCGCATCAATTAAAGATGCAGTTGAAAATAATATTATGCCGCCCTGGCCTGCTGACTCATCTTACCAGCATTATTTTCATGAGCGGATTTTAACGCAGGCTGAACGTGATATTATTATTAATTGGGTGGATGAAGATGGCCCTTCAGGTGATTTGCTGACTGCACCACCAGCACCGGTTTATAACGGTGCTCAGATTCTTCCGGGCATTCCTGATCTGGTAATTACCATGCCAAATTATATGAGCAAGGCAACATCTGTGCAAGATGATTACGCATGTTTTTCAATTCCATCTGGTTTGCTTGCTGACAGAAAAATAAAAGCGATTGAAGTGATGGCGGGTAATCCTTCAATAGTTCACCACTGCTTAGTGTATGCTGATCCAAACGGAACATACGCAACAGACACAACCAGTCATACGTGTACCGGTCCGTCAACGCTTGGCTTAATTGGTGCTTATACACCGGGTGCGTCACCAACTATTTTTCCGCAGACAAGTACTTTTTCTGCCGGTATGTCTTTAGATGCCGGATCAAATATTGTATTTGCTATGCATTATCCATCTGGCAGTTATGGTGAGTGGGATCAGACAACTGTCAATATTTATTTTTACCCTGAACCAGTTTCAAATTTCAGAGAAATTTATGCCGGACCAATTATTGAAAATTGGTCTTTTGGAATTCCTGCTGATGAAATTGATACGGTGTATGCAGACTATGGACCTGTTGCTGCTGATATTACGTTGCTCAGTGTTTTCCCGCACATGCATTTGCTTGGAAAATATATTGACGCGTATGGAGTAACTCCATCAAATGATACATTGCCTTTTGTGCGAATTAATCAGTGGGATTTTCACTGGCAGGAATTTTATTTCTTTCAGTATCTGAAACATATTCCGGCAAATTCTACTCTGTATGGAACAGCGGTGTATGATAATACAACGGGCAACATGCACAATCCAAATGATCCGCCAATTGACGTGTATGCCGGATTGAATACAACGGATGAAATGTTTCTGGTGTATTTTCATTTTATGATCTATCAGAGCGGTGATGAGTTGATTAATGCAGACAGCTTGAACAATGTCTTTTTGGGTCAGCAGGAATTTGTTCTGAATGAGCCAGGAAAAATAAACGTGTTTCCAAATCCGACAAAAGGAGATGTAACACTCAGATATAGTTTAAATGAGTCCGGTTTTGTGAGTATTTATGTCTATGATATCAACGGCCGGTTAGTAAAAATATTAACCAGAGAAAATCAGTCAGCCGGAGAGCATACTATTAACTGGGATGGAAAAGATGAGGATGGAAATGAATCCAACGCCGGAGTCTATTTTTATTCTGCTATCTTGAATGGCCAGCAGCTTTCGGGTAGAATAGTAAAAATGTAAAAACATGGTGATCAATCTGATTATTCTTGCATTGATTGTAGGTGTTGTAATTGGATTAAACCTGGTTGCACTTGTACCGCTTTTTGTGATTCAGGTTGTGTTGAAATTTGGGTTTTTCAGAAATGGAAAACTGAGTTATGAAAAGTATGAGTTTACAGACACTCACAACAGAACAACCACTAAAAGCCGCTATATCTTCAGAGGCGAAAACAATTTTAAGGATACCTGTACAGGAAAAATTACGGTGATTATGATCGCAATCAGCGTAGCAATTTTAGAGTTGCTTGCAGTTGGTATTTATTTTATTGGATCACATTAAAATTACGGACAGATAATTTCACCCGTTCCGTTACATTTCGGGCAGGTGCCTTTCCACAATTTTCCTCCTTCCCCTCCACACATGTTGCAAATAAATTTTCCGAGTTGACCACAACTATGGCAGTTGTATGAACCTTTGCCTTCACAGTTGGCGCATACCATTTCTTCGATTCCATCTCCTCCGCAGACACCACAGGTTTCTCCGTTGATTTTTCCATACCCGTTACATTCTCTGCAAGGAAGTTGAGCAATTCCGGTTTCGTTGCAGCGATGGCAAGGTTCCTGTCCATCACCGTCACAGGTGTTGCAGGTATTGTATCCTTTGGTACAAAAATCACAATCCCTCCATTCAGTTGGGACTGGGTTTAGTCCTTCCCCATTGCATGTTGGACATACGCATTTTTCCTGTGCAAATAATTGTTGTGTTGAGATGAGTCCAAAAAGAAAAAGGAACAGAATATATTGAGTTTTCATAACTGATAATTTGTACCAAGTTACAGGGGTTAAATTCACCATACAACCGTTTAGCAAAAGGTCATAGGTTCACTTGACAAGAATCAGTTTTTTGAATTTGCAGTGTTACATCACCACATTCACAATTTTACCCGGAACAACAATCACTTTTTTAGGTGCTTTTCCTTCCAGGTATTTTGCAGTGTTTTCCAGTGCCATTACTTCTTTCTCAATTTCAGCCGCATTTAATGTCAATGGTAATTCAATTTTAAACCGCATTTTTCCGTTGAATGAAACCGGATATTCAAATGAACTTTCTATCAGATATTCCGGATTGAATTTTGGAAAAGCAGCATACGTGATACTTTCTTTTTCGCCAATTTTTTCCCAAAGTTCTTCAGCAATATGCGGTGCGTAAGATGAAAGCAAAATCAGCATTTCACACAAGACAGACCGGTTGTTGCACTTTTGATCTGTAAACTCATTGGTAGCAATCATGAAATTGGAAACACCGGTGTTGAATGAAAAACGTTCCAGGTCATCCTGAATTTTTTTGATGGTTTTGTGCAGCGTTTTGAGTGATTCTTTGGAAGGCTCACCATCCGTTACAGCAAATTCATTTTTATCATTGTGGAATAATCTCCAGAATCTTCTCAAAAAATTATGTACTCCGTTGATGCCTTGTGTATCCCAAGGCTTCGCTTGTTCCAGCGGACCTAAAAACATCTCATACAAACGCAAGGTATCTGCTCCAAATTTTTCTACAAACTCGTCGGGTGTTTGAACATTGTATTTTGATTTGGACATTTTTTCTACTTCACGTGAACAGACATAATCACCTTCAATTAGTTGTTCAGCGTACTCATATTGTCTATGCCACTGACGAAGTTTGTTGAGGTCTTTAAGTCGATCACCTTCTGGTAAACTAACATCGATTGCTGTTCGGATTGCGTTTCCTGAGCTGTATGATCCAATCATGTCATCACCAAATTCAGCAAATTGTTTTTTAAACCAAGCGTCCACTTCTTTGTTGGATCCGTTCTTTTTAATATCGTGATAAACATCTTCCGGAATCAATAAAACTTTGCGTGCAGCAATTTGTGCACCAGGAAATTTTTCTTCCAGTTTGATTATTTCTTCATGTTCGCCATGATGCGCCGATAAGGTGAATGGAATATGACCTTGTGTCTGTGGCAACACAACATAGACGTATGCTGAATTACCCAAAATCATTCCCTGATTAATCAGTTTTTTGAACGGCTCATCAAATGAAATATATCCGAGATCATACAAAAATTTATTCCAGAAACGTGAATACAACAAATGTCCGGTTGCGTGTTCTGATCCGCCAATGTACAAATCTACCTGGCCCCAGTATTCAGCTTTCTTTTTAGACACAAATTCCCCTGAATTTTTTGGGTCCATGTATCTGAGAAAATACCAGGATGAACCTGCCCATCCCGGCATGGTAGAATGTTCGTAGTCAAATTGATTTTGATACTTCCAGTTATTTGCTCTAGCCAAAGGTGGTTCGCCATCTTCAGTGGGCAAATATTTATCTACTTCAGGCAAGGTAAGCGGCAGTTCGTTTTCATTCAGTACGTAAGGCGTTCCGTTCTTGTAATAAACGGGAATAGGTTCACCCCAATAACGTTGTCTTCCAAACACGGCATTGCGCAAACGATAGTTCACCTGTCCTTTTCCAAAACCGCGTGAATCAATTTCAGCTATTGCTTTTTTGATGGCTGCTTTTACATCAAGGCCATTTAGAAAATCCGAATTAATTAATTTTCCTTCTTTATCGGTCCACGGTAAGTTCCCCCCGTCCTCTCCCTCAGTCCCTCTCCGGGGGAGAGGGAAGTCTTGTGGCCGTTCGATAACTTGAGTAATCGGTAAGCCAAAATGTTTTGCAAATTTATAATCACGCTCGTCATGCGCTGGCACAGCCATTACAGCACCTGTTCCGTATCCTACCAAAACATAATCACCTACCCAAATCGGAATTTGTTTTCCCGTAAACGGATGTTCTACATACGAACCAGTGAACACACCACTAATGGTATTTACATCCGCCATGCGTTCACGCTCACTTCTGTTTTTTGCTTTGGTTACGTATGCGTCAACTTCTGCTTTTTGTTCGGCCGTTGTGATCTGTGAAACTAATTCATGTTCAGGAGCAAGGGTTACAAAAGATACTCCGAATATGGTGTCGGGTCTAGTTGTAAACACTTCTATAAACTCACCCGTTTGTGATTTTGTATTTTGAATTTGGAATTTAAGAGAAGCCCCCTCACTTCTTCCAATCCAGTTTCGTTGTGCTTCTTTAATACTTTCACTCCAGTCAATAGTATCTAAGCTATCTAACAAACGCTGAGCGTAAGCAGTAATGCGCATGCTCCATTGTTTCATCAATTTACGCTCCACCGGATGTCCGCCGCGTTCACTGAAACCATCTTTTACTTCATCGTTGGCTAAAACAGTTCCCAATGCAGGGCACCAGTTTACATAAGCTTCACCAAGGTAAGTTAAGCGGAAGTTCATCAAGACTTCTTGCTTTTTTTGTTCGTCAAAATTTTTCCAGTCTTCAGCAGAAAAAGGCAACAAATCTTTTTCAATATCTCCCGTTAAAATATCATGACCATTTCCGCTGAAGCCTTCTTTTTCAAAAACAGAAATCAGTGTATCAATTTTTTCTGCTTTGTTTGTGCGCGGATTGTACCAGCTATTGAATAACTGAATAAAAATCCACTGTGTCCATTTATAATAATTTGGATCTGATGTTCTGACTTCACGATCCCAGTCGAATGAAAATCCTATTTTGTCCAGCTGATCGCGGTAGCGGGCAATATTTTCTTTTGTTGTTTTTTCAGGATGCTGACCGGTTTGGATAGCGTATTGTTCGGCAGGTAAACCAAAAGAATCGTATCCCATCGGATGGAGTACATTGTATCCCTGCAGTCTTTTGTAACGTGAAAAAATATCAGAGGCAATATAACCAAGCGGGTGACCTACATGTAATCCT
The DNA here is from genome assembly GCA_016719925.1 of Crocinitomicaceae bacterium. Lineage (GTDB taxonomy): Bacteria > Bacteroidota > Bacteroidia > Flavobacteriales_D > Crocinitomicaceae > JADJGJ01. Next base: position 780,189 of record JADJYC010000002.1, read on the forward strand.
GCACCTGATGGATACGGAAACATATCCAGCACGTAGTACTTTGGTTTTGTCTGATCATCACTGGCGCTGAACGTTTTATTTTCTGCCCATTTTTTCCGCCATTTTTTTTCTATTTCTCTGAAATCGTATTCCATTTGATTGCCCGCTTTGTGTGAGTTCTGTATAAAACAGAAGGAGGCAAATTTAAGAAATTAACCGGCAAATCGCTCAATGAAATGGTTCACTTCGTGCGAATTGAAGCGGCTTAATTAATTCTTAATAAGCTGGATGGATGAAACCTGAGTTTCAGTCATTAAAGTCAGGATATACGCGCCAGACGAAACATTACTCAAATCAATTTTGTAAATTTCACCGCTGAAAAATTCAGTTCTGATCAATTTTCCTGAAAGATCTGTGATGATTATTTTGGCCACCTCAGAATCATTTTTTCTGATTTCAAAAATGCCGTTTGAAGGATTAGGATAGATTTCAAATACTAAATCTTCATTTTCTTCAGTTGTCAGATGCTGACATGTTACAATAAACTGACCCATCATTCCTTCATCTTCATGTGGCAGCATGTGGCAGTGATACATGTATTCACCGTCATCATCACAAAAAGTTTCAAATTTTGTGATGAAAGAAACTGTTTGCATAGGCGGCACAAGAATTACATCTTTTCTTCCCTGCATGTTTGCCGGAACAGCGCCACCGTTAATATCAGTAATATAAAATTGAATATCGTGAATATGAAAAGGATGCGCAATGGGTGATTGGTTATCCAGTGTCCAGATTTCAATAGCATCTTTAAAAATAGTATCATTGATAATCATCATATCAAATGAATTTCCATTGATGGTGAATGGTCCCTGAATGGCTGTAGGCCCCATGTTTACCGGCTCAAATAATTTTGTTCTGAATACTGTTGCATCACCGGTTGACCAGGTAGAATTTGTAATCAGCGAAGACGGAATTGCTGTAACAGGATTTGTTGTTTGAGCAATTATTTGGAATTCCATTATTTTAAAATTGGCTCCGTTTAGAATATTTGAAAGATATCCGGGTATTGTTTGTCCGGGACCCATGCCGGGCTGAGCAGCGCCATAGGTTCCGCTTGGTAATTCAGATGCGTAGCTGAGCAAATCAATTTGTTGTCCTTCCATACCTGTCATATCAACCAGTAGATCTGCTCTTTCACCCGGAGCTAATTTTAATCTTGTTAAGGCAACAGGTGCGTTTAATAATCCACCATCTGTGCCTATCTGGTAGAACTGAAGATCACTTTCAAATCCCAAATTATATACTCTTTCTGATGAAGCGTTCAGCACTCTTAAACGAACTACCTGAGCTGGAATTGGTAAATATCCGTTTACGGCACCGTTAACCATCATCACACTGTCAGAGGCATTGTCAACTTCTATTTGTTTGGTTGCGCTGAAACATTTTGACTGGATCACAAGTGGAAAATCATCCACATTGTAGTGGCGCGGTAAATCCAATTCTGCTTCAATTGTGTCTCTGACAATAATTAATCCGGCGGCACCCATGGTTGCGTGCATGTTTGTCATCATGTGTAAATGCGGGTGATACCAATACATAGAAGCGTGATCACGAACGGTGAATTTCGGATTCCATTCTGTCATCATGGGTATAACATTGTGAGGACCGCCGTCATTAGCAGGAGCGACATGAAGTCCGTGCCAGTGTATGGTGGTTTCTTCCATCAGTTCATTATGAACGTGGAGGCTCACTGAATCCCCCTGATTAAAAATCAGTGTAGGACCGAGGTAACTGTTGTTCACCCCCATGGTTGTGGTTGTATAACCCGGGTAAAATGTATGGAAGGTGTCTTTGACGAATAAATTAAAATCAGTGCCGGTTAGTGTGTCAGGAACAGGAATTAAGTTTTGTGCCTGAGAAATGATACTGCATGTGAGTGCAGAAAAGAGTAAAAGTTTTCGCATGATCAGAATTGGTTATTCTGTGAAGCTAATAAGAACACAGCGTACATTATGTGATAAAGGTCACAAATAAGAATTGTTCTGAATATTAACCTCCAAAAATAAAATTGATCAGAAAAGGAAATTGTTTTCGCTTTTTAAATTTCTGCCAGCCAAAACACAGCAACCAAAGTACGGCTGCGTATAATAAAAACAAACCAGAAAATCCAATCAATCCATGTTGTCCGATATTACCCAAAAAGAAATCTTCATTACTGAAAACGGTTGCAATAAAAACGGTATGTAAAAGATAAACCAGCATGGATGATTTACCAAATACGGTGAGGTGCTGTAAAGCCAAATTGTTTTGAATTTTGTAGACTAGCGGAATGAGCATTAATATGCCGCCAAGAAAGGTTAAAAAATAAAAGAGAGTTGGAGGATAAAACAATTCAGAATAACCTTCACGGGTAATCAATGTATTCCAGAAATTAGCTGATTGTTGTGAACCGTCAAAAAATTCATTGGTAGAAACAAACGGCATTTTCATCAGCCAGTAACCGGTTCCGGCAACAAACATTACGGCGCCTGAAATACCAACATTTTTATTATACAAATCAGGAGCCATTTTAAATTTAAATGATCCGATGAATGCTCCAAAAAGTGAAACACCAATCCATGGGAATAATGGAAACCATCCTTCAATTAAAAATTGTTTCCATACCGGAATTTCTGACAGAGCCAAATTGATTTCATTCCACGAAATTGCATTTCCGTTTTCATCGTGAAAGGAAATCTCTGACGGAGATTCTGTATATCCAAAGTAAAATTGCAATAAGGGAGTAAGAATAAAAATTGCAGCTATGACAGTTAGCTGAACACTTCTTTTAAGTTTGATAAAGAAATAAATCAGCGGCATGGCAAGGCCAATTACATAAAGCACATCATAGGTAATAAATGGAAAAATATCCCAGATCAAAGTGTCAATACAGGCAGCCATGACAATCGTTGTCAACCCTCTTTTCAGATAATATTTAAGCGGATGGGATTTGATTGTTGCAGTATAACTAACCATCATTCCGGCAAGAAAAACAAACATAGGTGCTGCCACGCTGCCAAAAATCCGGAATAAAAAAGGATGTGGTTCAAGATAATTATATGGCGCCATGTTAGCTGCAATCATTGTGAAAATTGCAATACCGCGCAGTATGTCAATACTAACATCTCTTTGCTTCATGACCGAAAAGTAGAAATAATCTGCAAGAATTCATTAACATTGTATCACAGAGTTTTTTAGCTTTTGTATGTTCAAATTTTTTACACGTCTTAAACCAAGTCAGAAAATTGTACTTACAGTTTTCACCGGACTTTTTGTCTTGTCAACATATTTTGTTGTAAGTACCTATTTCAGTTTTTTAGCTGAGGCTGAAAAAAATGAGCTTGCCAGGCTGCAGGCCATTGCAAACACCGTTGCATTTCAGATTGACGGAGACAAACATGAATTGATTGTCAATAAATATTCTGAACCCGGGCAGCTAACTTCAAATACTGATGACAGTATTTATTATGAATTGTGGAAACCCCTCAGAAATGCTTTTGAAACAAATAATCTGGAATCAGAGATTGCGACGCTTAAGCTGAATGAAGACCTGACCATGGATTACATTATGAACTCACTTGACTCACCGTATGTGCGTGATCCATATGATGATTATGATCAGGAGTTTTTAGATTATTACAAAACCGGTGGTGTAATTCATCAATATACAGATGAGTTTGGCACCTGGCTTTCAGCGCTTGCTCCAATTAAGGATTCAAAAGGAGAAGTTGTTGCAATGGTGGAAGTGGATGCTATGTTTGACACATTCATTGCTGAAGCGCACGACAAACTAAATAGAAATTTGTCATTTACATTTGGTATTTTTCTATTGATAGGCACCATCATTTTGAGATTGGTAAGACAAATTGCACGGGCGGATGAAGAAGCAAAAAGAAAAATAGAGGAATCCAATCAGATTATTTCCCAAAAAAATAAAGACATTTTAGATTCTATAAATTACGCCAAAAGAATTCAGTCAGCCATTCTTGCACCTCGTGAAGAAATTTTCAGCACGTTTGATGATGCCTTCATCTTATATAAACCAAAAGATATTGTCAGCGGTGATTTTTATTATTACTCACTGGTAGGTGATCATGCCATGATTGCAGCGGCTGATTGCACAGGTCATGGCGTTCCAGGAGCATTGATGAGTATGATTGGAAATGATCTTCTGAATCATATTACCCGTGAACGTAAAGTCACTAAACCCGGTGAGGTACTTGACCTGTTGCATAAAGGAATTACCAATGTACTGAAGCAGGACGGAAGACATGGTGAAACGCGTGACGGAATGGATATTGCGCTTTTATGCTTTGATCTGAACAATCATTCCAAAATTCAATATGCCGGTGCTTACCGTGCTTTGTGTATTGTTAGAGAAGGAGAAATGATCGAATACAAAGCCAATAAATTTCCAATTGGTAATGCAAGTATGGAGAGAGATAATTTTACCAATAATGAAATTGAAGTGCAAAAAGGTGACATGTGTTATTTCTTTACAGATGGTTATGCAGATCAGTTTGGTGGTGAGCAGGGGAAAAAATTCATGATGAAAAAATTTCACCGGCTACTGATTGAGGTTAGTACTTTACCCGTTCAGACACAGCAGCAAAAACTGGATGATGCAATTGAATCATGGAGAGGTGAACACGAGCAGGTGGATGATATTCTGGTGATCGGTATCCGTGTAAAATGATCTTGCCTCAGAAATATTTTTTACTGCCGTTTTTTATTTTGTTTTTCTCTTGCGGCCAGACAGATAAAACCGAAAATCTCATAAGTTCAGATTCTTCGAAATCCATTGATTCTTCTGACAACTCTGATCAGAATTTAATTGCATCAAATAATTCAGAATTGTCCACACCAGAAGAAATTGAAACTGAAGAAAATGCTGATGTCCCGGAAGATAATTATTTACCCGTTGAAATGAATGAACTAGTTGTAAGCAGAAAAACTGAAAAAGTGAACGCGGATGAAAATCAGGAAGAATTTTTTGTTCCGGGAAAAGAGAGAAAAATAATTTTCAAACCAGAAATCAAAAATGATCTGAAGGAAAAAGGAATTGTAACGGTGCTGGTTTCAATAAATGCAGATGGAGTTGTGGTGAAAAGTGAAGTTATAAAATCGCAAAAAACAAATACATCCAATCAGTTGCTTTTGGACAAAGCAATAAAGTATTCAAAGGAATATCTTTTTGAGACCTTGATGAACGGTCCTGAAACAACACAGCAGTATATTCATATCAATTTTGAATGAATGTTTTAAACGTTTTAATCAGCGCTGTAAAAATCTTTAATCTGTAAAAAACAATCTTTCGAAGGATAATTACCGGTGTTAATCTGATTTAGGCAGTTGTTTTGAAACTGTTTGCTTATTTTTCAGGTTGAATGATCAAAATCCTGAATTCAATACTGCTTGCTTTTGTATTATTTTCCATTTCCGGAAAAGCACAAACCGGATCCGGTTATTCATTTACTCATTTTAATTTGTCAAATGGTTTTCCTGCGCAATATGTGTATGGAATGGAATGTGACAGTATTGGAAACATGTGGGCTATTACCGACAAAGGGCTCATGTGTTACAACGGGCACAGTGGTAAATTTTTTGACATCAAGTCGAAAGACACAACACTGGCAAAAGGAAGACCATATGCTCTTTACATAGATAAACGGGGAGATTTGTGGATAGGATTTGTTGCGCCATACGTCACTCATTTTAATCCAAAAACCGGCAAGGCAACCCAGTACTATCATAACCCGAATGATGCGGGCTCATTTCCGGATGCAATGGTTTCCATGTTTTATGAAGATTCACAAGGGCGTTTTTGGATTGGCACCTGGGGAGGTGGTTTGTGTCAGCTTGATCTGTCCACAAAAAAATTCAAAAGGTATAAATCAGAGCATGGAAATTTTTCTACGCTGCAAAGCACAAACGCCGTATCAATAACTGAAGACATAGATGGCAGTCTTATTATCGGAACCTGGGAGGGCGATGGTTTTGAAAATTTTCTGACCATTTTAATCCTGAAACAGAAGAATTTTCTTTTTCAACATGGATGAATATGCACTTGAAAGTGAAGTTGAAAAAGAAAAACATATGGTGCATTTAGAATTGTTCATTTTGTAGAAATAGATGAAATGATAATTTATGGGTTGGAACTTTCACGGGTTTATTTTATGTGGACAGAACAGAAAAAATTATTACCCGTGTTACCGGACTGGATAAAGATCTTTTAAATACTCGCGGACAAATTACGTTTGATAATGTGCTTTCATGTCTCTATGAAAACAGCGATGTCGTCTGGTTTCCGACAGAAACCGACGGGATTATGGTATATGATGCAAAATCCGGTGAAGTAAAATACATTCGAAAAGAGCTGGAAAAAAAATCAAGTCTGAGCGGCAATTTTATTCTGGATGTATTAAAAGACAGATACGGTAATATTTGGGTAGCAACAAATTCTGGCGGGTTGGATGTTTATTGTCCAACTGACCGCCAGTTCACAATTCATTCAAATGAAAAGCTGAAAGCACAAAAAATGCATGTGGCCCAGGGCACTTATGCAATAAATCATTTTGCAGTTTCTAATGTTTCTGATAATATCATTATTGCTCACGGTGGTGGCGCAACAGTTTATAATGCAGCTACCGGACAGTCAGAGTTACTTGATGTGAGATCTGCATATCTTGAGGCGTTGCGTCGGAATCCGGCATTGGAAAAATACAATCACAACAATCCTAATTTTGTTGCCGCGGTTTTTGAAACCGGAAATATTTATGTTCTTGGCACATATATCGGTCAGGCAAGATATAATTCGGTAACTGCTAAATATGATTTTTCCAAATTGTCCTTGTCCGGTGGTTTTTATCCGGCTGAATATACCGGAGCGGATAAAATACTTTTGATGGGTGTTAAGGAAAACCCCGCTGACCAAAGTCTTGGAAGGTCTGTGCCATATATTGCTGAATACTCTGTATCCTCTCAGTCTGAAAAAAAACTGATTGATTTACCATTAAAACTTGAAACAGGTGAAGATGCCAATTACCAGTATTTTGAAAAAATAGATTCATTGAATTATTTTATTGGTTCTTCAAGAAACAGTTTCATGATTTATGATAAAGAGCAGAATTTATTGAAAACTTTTTCTGCAAAAGAATCTCTTTCAAATTTTCCGGATGAAAACATCAAACCTCTCCATGTGGATAATTATGGCTTGGTTTGGATGGCAACTGAGAGTGGCTTGTATGGATTTGACTACAGGAACGGACAGACATTTAATATACTTCCAGAACTTGAACTGGAAGAAAACGATGTGATCAGATGTCTCACCCGAGATAAAAACGGAATTCTCTGGATTGGATTAAAATATGATCTTGTTCGCTATAATCCTGACACCAAAGAAGTATTCAGATTTACAAAAGAGCATGGTTTTGATGGTGGCGGTTTTACAGAAAGATATTTACGCAGGCATAATCGCGATGAAGTGATAATGCCGTGCAGTTACGGCTTGCTGATGTTTGATCCAAAGAGAATTACTTTCCATACTTCAACTCCGTCTGTTTTTATTTCTGACATTATTATTGATAAAGACACTCTGAATGTTGAAAGCAGAAATCAGTTTTTATCACAAGCCAATGAATTGAAATACAATCAGAATTTTATCACCATTGAATTTGCATCTGATCTTCTTTACGCATCTGAAGGAAAAATTTATGAATACCGTTTAATCGGATTGGATTCAGCCTGGACCAGAGTTATGAATCAGAATAAAGTCAATTATACAAACCTGGGTTCAGGAGAATATGAATTTCAGGTGCGTTGTATGGACGGATATGATAACATGAGTGAAACGGTGAGTTTCTCTTTTGTAATTAACAAGCCGTTCTGGTGGCAATGGTGGTTTCTTCTCATAGAGATTTTTGTCCTGGCTGGAAGTGTTATTTTCTATATAGATCTGCGAGAAAGAAATCTCAAGAAATCACGTGAGCAATTGAAAAAAGCTGTTGCTATCCGTACTCAGGAAGTGAGTGAAAAGGTAATACAAATAGAAGCCCAGAAATCAATCATTGAAGTAAAAAACAAAGAGCTTACAGATAGTATTAATTACGCCAAAGGTATTCAGAATACCTTGCTCGCAAATCGTGATTTGTTGAAGAAAAATTTGCCTGACCACATGATTTTCTTCAAACCAAAAGACATTGTTAGTGGTGATTTTTACTGGGCTGCTAAAAGTGAAGATGCATTTTATCTGGCTGTTTGTGACAGTACTGGTCACGGTGTTCCCGGCGCGTTTATGAGTTTGCTTAATATCCGTTATCTGAATGAGGCAATCGTTGAAAAAAATATTCAATCTCCCAATATTGTTCTGGATTATGTCAGAAATCAGCTGATTGAAAATCTGGCGTTCAACGGAACAAAAGATGGAATGGACGGCACACTGATTAAATTTGATTATAATTCAAATATCCTCACATACGCATCTGCACAAAACAGTCCGGTGCTTGTCAGAAACGGTGAAGCTAAATTATTGCCGGCTGATAAAATGCCAATTGGCGGCGGTTATCTGAATGAGCCATTCCAGCCGCATCAGGTTGTGCTGAAAGAAGGGGATGTTGTCTATTTCTATACAGACGGATATCCTGATCAGTTTGGCGGACCAAGAGGAGGAAAAATGAAACATGCAAATCTCATTAATTTTCTGGTTTCTATTCATCACCTTCCTTTATTAGAGCAACACATTCGTTTGGATCAGCATCTCTCTGCCTGGAAAGGTGATTTGGAGCAACTGGATGATATTCTGCTGGTAGCTGTTAAGGCGCGTGGAATTCTCAATTAGTACCTGTCTTCTTTCAAAACTTTTGTAAAGATTCGCTTAACAAATAATTTACGCTGACTTAATATTTCATAAATTCACTTTCCGGAATTCATGAGTCACTGCGTTAAAATATTTTTTTCTGTTGTTTTTATTTTCAATTTATCAATGAACATCATTGCCCAGGTTGATCATTGGGAAACAATTGTATATGAAGATGACACCTGGAAATATCTTGTTCCTTCATCATCTGTTTCTAACTCATGGGTAACAAATGGATTTAATGATGTCTCCTGGAACTCCGGTTCTGGTGGTTTTGGAATGGCTGACGGAGATGATAATACGGTTTTAGCCGGTGGAACAATTTCAGTTTTTCAGCGAATTCAATTTACTGTCACCGATGTAGCTGCAATTGAAAAACTCGTATTTAATATAGATTATGATGACGGATTTGTTGCGTTCATTAATGGCGTTGAAATTGCCCGATCAGAAATGAGTGCAAATCCTTTTCCGGCATTTGATGAAACAGCGGCTGGTTTGCATGAAGCGGCAATGTATCAGGGCCAATATCCGTATCAGATAACACTTGATCAGACCTTTGTCAATGCTGTTATTACTAATGGCACTAATGTTCTTTGTGTTCAGACACACAACCAGTCCGCAGGTTCAAGTGATCTTTCTTCACGTGTTTTTTTGCATGCCGGCATTAATAATTCGTCAGCATATTTTGGTGCAGCGCCGGGCTGGTTTATTCCTCCGGTAGTACTTACAACTTCCAATCTGCCTATAGTTATTGTAAATACCAACGGCGTAAATATTCCTGATGAACCAAAAATTGACGGCACCATGGGAATTATTTATAATGGGCCCGGACAAATAAATTCTGTGTCAGATGCGTACAATGAGTTTTATGGAGAAATAGCAATTGAAGTAAGAGGATCTTCTAGCGGGGGTTTTCCAATGAAATCTTATGGTTTAGAAACACGCGGACCTTCTCCTGAAATAAATTATAATGCCTCCATTTTTAACTGGCCGGCTGACAATGACTGGATCCTTTATGCACCATATAATGACAAGGCGTTAATCAGAAATGTGCTCACCTACAAACTTGGAAACGAAATGGGACATTATGCTCCCCGCACACAAATGTGTGAGCTGATTTTGAACGGAGAGTATCAGGGAGTTTATGTATTTATGGAGCGCATTAAACAAAATCCGGGAAGAGTAAATATTGATAAGTTGAATTATGATGACACAACCGGCAATGAATTAACAGGAGGATATATTGTTAAGGTGGATAAAACTACCGGCGGAGGAGTGATTGCCTGGACATCTCCATATACCTGTGCTGCGCCGGGTTGGGGGCCAATTGAATTCCAGCTCCACGATCCTGATCTGGATACGTTACATCCTTTGCAGTTACAATATATTGAAGATGAAATTACGGATTGGGAAACTGCTCTTGCCGGACCAGATTTTTCAGATCCGGTTTTAGGTTATGCGCCATATATAGATGAAATGTCCTTCATTGATTTTATGCTGATTAATGAGATTTCTAAAAATGTTGATGGATACAGAATCAGCACTTTTTTGTATAAAGAAAGAGAAAGTGAAGGCGGTGAAATTGTTGCAGGGCCTTTGTGGGATTTTAACCTCGCATGGGGAAATGCAGATTATTGTGAGGGTGGGTTGACATCCGGCTGGGAAATTTATTTTAACTCCGTTTGTGGCGGTGGCGGCGGTTTACAAAATCCGTTCTGGTGGGACCGTCTGCTGCAGGATCCGGATTATGCCCACATGACCAATTGCCGCTGGCAGGAATTAAGACAAGATATTTTGCATACGGATTCGCTCATGAATTATATTGATGAGATGGCGCTCTATCTGGATGAAGCACAGGTGAGAAATTATATCAAATGGCCGGTGCTGGGTATTTATCTCTGGCCAAATAATTTTATCGGAGCAACGTATGATGAAGAAATTCAATATCTGAAAGACTGGACAACAAACCGGGTAAACTGGATGGATTTAAATATGTTTGGTGCTTGCCCTGATTTGAATTTTGATGAAACGCAAAATCAAAACTTACGGGTTTTTCCAAATCCTGCAACTGATCAGATCAAGGTTGTTTTACCTGCTGCAGGAGAAAATTCAAAACTGTTGTTATACAGTCAGGATGGAAAATTAGTCAAAGAAATAGCAGTGCAAAATCAAAGTGAAATCACGTTAACTATTTCTGATCTGCAGGGCGGAATTTATCTTCTTCAATTATCAGATGAAAAAAACAGTCATGAACCAATCAGGTTTATCAAATTTTAAAATTATGTCACGAATACATTTTTATTCTTTAACGGCGCTTGTTCTTTTTTCTGTTTACAGCTGTAATAAAACGGAAGGTCCTGGAGGAACATCTGCCATAAGAGGAACAGTAACAGGCAAAGAATTCAATCCTTCAGTAAATGAAAAAACAGAAATAATCTGCAGTCCCGGTTCTCAGGTTGAGCATGGAGATTTTTTTATTCTGAATGCACCGGATGGAAATGAACTCTTTTATGTCTGGTACAATAATCCAACCTGGATTTCTGACGGAGATCCTGCTTTATCAGGAAGAACCGGAATAGTGGTGTGGTTTAATTACAGTGAATCAAATACGAATATTGCAACAAACACAGCAGATGCTATAACCAATGTTGCAGGATTGTCTTTTGATGTGGAAGTGCAAAATGATATCCTTATTCTTACTAATAAAGCTTCAGGTAATGTTGCGGATGCTAATAATATGTCATCGCCTTTTGAAATTAATATAGCAGATCAGGGTGAAGATGAATTTTATGGTGTAGAGATGCCGCTGGCAGATGCCAGAGTTTATATAGTTTATGGAGAAAACATCGGATATGGTGATGATGTTATTACAGGCGGAGATGGTGATTATTCGTTTTCAAATTTGGTAAAAGGAGATTATACACTATATGTTGTATCGAAAGATTCATTAAATCCTGAAACAACTATAAAATCATCTGTGAATATTTCAATCAGTGATAATAAGTCTATTGTTGAAGCACCTGTGATTAAGTGTCTTTATTGAGATGTAAATACAGATACATATAAATAAAAAATCCGGAGCTGTTCAACTCCGGATTTTTTTATGGTTGAGTTTTTAATGACTAGGTAAAAATAGCCTGATAAGCATTAGAAGCATTAATAGGATTCAGAATTAATGTTGGAATCTTTGCTTCATTGGTGATGATGTATTGTTCATGATTTGCACCCCACTGACCTAAGATCTGATTTTTCTGAGTATTCATAATTGCAATCAGATCTCCGCTTACTTTCAAAGCATGTTTAACAACTTCTTTTTCAAATCCGCTTGACGGAGCTAATGTAGTTGTACATTGAATACCGCGGTCTCCAAAAAATTTATTGGCAAAAACAATATTAGCGCGGATAGTATGTTTCAGATACTCATCTGTTTCATCCGGAATAATTACGTGTACGCGTGAATTGAAATATTTAGCCATGTTGGCAACCAGCGTAAGTTTTTGTTTGGTTTCTTTTTCAAGATCCAAAGGCACAACAATATCATTGTATCCGTTATTGTCAATTTTACGATCCTGAACAATGATGAACGGAGTAGCAGAATTGGTTACCACTTTTAAAGCATGACTTCCTGTAATATGCTGCCATCCGTGAGCACCGTGAGTTCCCATGAAAATAAGTTCGGCACCCAGCTCAAGTGAAACGTCTGAGATATCATCAAATATATTTCCTACTCTTACGTGACCTACTACTTCAATGCCTTTTGCGGCTGATGCGGCTTTAATTTTTTCAATTGCTGCATCCAGTTTTTCTTTTGCTTCTTTTATTCCGTCTTTTTTTGAAACTACGTGAAGCACATGTACTTCTGCATCAACAGCATTGGCTGTTACAAGTGCATGTTCTACTGCGGCATCCGCAACTTCAGTGAAATCATAAGGAACGAGCAATTTTTTCTTGGTCATAATGAAATCGGTTTACTGGTTTTAATTTTTTGCAAATCTATTGCTTTTAAGCAATTGGGAGGTTAATATAACCATATTTATATTATACTGTTTCGGCCGGGCCTGATTTTTTTGATCTCAGCCACGCATGCAAAACGATTGCACCTATGATTATCAGACCTCCCAGATAAAAGCCGTCAGACATTTTTTCATGACTGGTTCCGTTCACGTAATCAATTAGTAATGCAATAATAATGGTATAAACAGGCTCCATATTTACACTGATACTTACTGTGAAAGGGGTAACAAATTTCATTACCCACACGGCAATCAGAAACGCAAATGAGGTGCAAATTATTGCTAATACCAGCAGGTACATCCAGTCAGAGAAAGAAACCTGGAAAAGTTCGGGTCTTATTTTATCTGTAAAAAGCAGAAAAAAGTAAGCCGTAAAAAAACCGCCCAGCATTTCCCACATGGTAATTTTCATTGAAGGCATGGACTTTACAAATACACCATTTAAAACATTAAACAAGGCAGCTAAAAAAGCAGAGATTAATCCAATCACAATACCCCAGGTATATTCAGCCTCAAATCCAAAGATTATTGTAACTCCTGCTCCAACCACTATGCTCAGTATTAGTTCACTGACATAATACTTGCGTTTAAAAATAATAGGCTCCAGAAAACTGGTGAATAGGGTGGATGCCGACATGCAGACAACCGCAATGATATCGTACTGATTTTAATCGCATAAAAAAACGTTATCCAGTGAAGCCCTACAATAATGCCCGTGCATAATAGCCGCGTAATTTGAATGCCGGTGAGTTTCGTCTGACGATAAAAAATGGTAAGCAGCAATAAAGAGAAAAATGCAATTCCTGTTCTGAAGAATGTTATTTCATTAGCTTCCAGACTGATTAATCCACCGAGGATTCCTGTGAAGCCCCAGATGAGAACTATAAAATGAAGTATGAACTGATATTTTAGATTTGAGCTGATAAAAAAATCCCGTCAGACACTTGTTGGTTTGACGGGATCAAAAGTATTCTATTTAAATCTCTGTTTGTATTATTTGATCGCTTCTTTTTTTGCTACTACTGCCTGTACTTTAGTTTCCTGTTCTTTTATTTCAGTTTTTTTAGCCTCCTGATTTTTCTTTGACTCTTCAATTGCTTTCTCGTTCTCAGCAATTTTGGCCTTGTAATCTTCTATTTCTTTTTCTTTTTTAGCCTGATCTGACTCAAGATCTGTCAATTCTTTTTGTTTTTGTTTGAGAATATCTTCTTCAGCTTTAATTTCATCATCAACAGCAGATTTAGCTGCCTTAACTCCAAATTTGGTTAGACGATCTTTCATGTAATTGAACTGAGCGCTGTGCTGACCTGAACTCATATATGCACCACCAAGATCGATAGCAATAGAAACTGTTGCGCCGCCATCCGGGATATCTTCAATAATTGCATACACATCAAACGTATTGTCACCCATGTCTTTAATAGAGCAGTCATCAACAAAAATGTATCCTTTTGTAGAATATTTTCCTTTCCAGCTTTGTAATTCTTCTTTTAATGCTTTTTCAATTTGTTTGTCATCACCGTAGGGAATTGAAATGTAAAAGCCATTTTCGAACCTTCAATATTGACGGATTTTTCTTCTACACGCACCTGGGCGTTTATTCCAAATGTGCAAGCCAGTGCTGCCAGAGTAAATAATTTTTTCATAATGATTTGTATTGGGGAAAATTAGTTTTGATTTCTGTCTTTTCTAAAATTAAACATTTCCTGCAAATAGGCAAAATCCATACCAATCAGATTTTATAAAGTTTTAACCCCGTGATAAAACCGGAATATTGAAAAATAATTGGCTGACCTTTATTAGTTCAATACATTGGTTAATTTTACCAAATGCGCTTTGCAGATATAATAGGAAATGCAAGAGAAAAAAAGGCATTGCTGAATCAGGCAAAAGAAAACCGTATCAGTCATGCTCAGCTTTTTCTCGGTCCTGAAGGTTCAGCAAAATTACCGCTTGCAATAGCGTATTCAGGGTATCTGCTTTGTGAAAATCCTGAACCCAATGATGCCTGTGGACAATGCCCAAGTTGTCAAAAAATAGGCAGTCTGACGCACCCTGATTTGCACTTTTCTTTTCCGGTTGTTTTGAGTGCCACAGAAAAAATTGCCTCTTCTGATGACAGACGTTCAGAGTGGAATAAATTGCTTTTAAAAAATCCATATTTTGATATCAACGGTTGGCAGCAGCACTTGGATGAACTTGGTAAAAATGCGGTAATAGGAGTAGAGGAAAGCCGTCATATTTTGCAAAAACTATCTCTGAAATCATACAGCGGAAAATATAAAATCATGATTATCTGGCTGCCGGAAAGAATGAATTTTCAGGCAGCAAACAAGCTGCTCAAAATGTTGGAAGAGCCTCCTGAACAAACGTTATTTTTTCTTCTTAGTGATAGCATCGAAAATATGCTGGCAACTATAATTTCCAGAACACAGCTGCTGAAAATCGGGGCGTTTGATACAGATGATATTGCCAGATATATTGAGAACAAATTTGCTGTTGATCAGGCCGTTTCATATTCAGTTGCCGGTTTGGCTCAGGGCAATATGGTCGAAGCTATTCAAATGGTCAGCGGTGATGAAAACCAGCACGTCTATTTCGATTTTTTTGTCAAGATGATGCGCACCGCATATGCGGCTAATGCTTTTGAGCTTATGAATCTCTGTGATGAAATTGCCTCACTTGAAAAAGAACATCAGAAAAATTTTATTAAATATGGATTGCACCTTTTCAGAGAAAGTGTAATTCTGAATTATATGAAAGGTGAATTGGTAAATCTCAGAAATGAAGAGCGCTTTTCTTGAAAAATTTGCAAGATTTATCAATAATCAGAATATTTCTGAACTGAATGAAGAATTTAATACTGCGTTTTATCATTTGGAGAGAAACGCAAATGCAAAAATTCTCTTTACTGACCTTTTGATCAAGCTGACAAAGCTTATTAAGAAGGGTATTTGAATAAACCTGCTGATATGAAAAATTACTTCTTGTTCCTGATTTTTGTACTGATTAATTTCATCGCAAAGTCACAATCTAATAGTGACAATGATTTTTCACAGCATAAAATCTTCACTTCATTAGACGAGGCATTGAGCAAACCTGCTGAGGTTTATAGACTTCATCTTGCTAAACAAAGCCTGACTGCGTTACCTCCGGAAATAGGAACACTTACTAATCTACTAGAGCTTGATATTTCTAATAATGAGTTGACGGTATTGCCTGCTGAAATAGGAAATCTGAAAAATTTGAAAGTGTTTTTAGCGAACAATAATGAGCTGATTGGTTTGCCCGGTTCTGTTGGGCAATTAACTTCGTTGAATACGTTTAGTTTGAATAATAATAAATTGATTTCTTTGCCTGAATCTTTTGGAAATCTAACCGGCTTGTTAAAACTGGATTTGTATTTCAATAATCTTAGAAAATTGCCTGAATCTATATCACAACTGAAAAATCTGAGAGTAATAGATTTATATGTCAATGATTTGGAAAAACTACCTAAGAATATTGGAAATCTTGATTCTTTAACTGATTTGTATGTTGGAAGTAACAGGCTCACCAAGTTGCCTGAATCATTAGGGTTGCTTGGCAATCTCAGAATTCTGGATCTGGGAGATAATCAGATTTCAGCACTGCCTGAATCTATTTCAAATCTGGTAAAACTTGAATATCTGTTTCTGTTTGAAAATAAAATTTCCCAGTTGCCGGGGCAAATCGGTAATCTGGTTAATCTGACTGAGCTGGATTTAAATGGGAATCATTTGTCTGATTTGCCTGAATCAATTGGAATGTGCACTGCTCTTGGCGAATTGAATTTGGATCTTAATTTATTTACTGAATTTCCAACTCAAATTTTAAAATTGGAAAACCTGACTTCTCTGAGTCTTTCCTTCAACCGTATTTCAGAATTACCGGATAACATTAATATCCTTAGAAATTTGGAAGCGCTTACACTGGATGATAATCCAATTGCTGCATTTCCCGAATCTTTCTGGAGTTTGACAAATTTGGTTTATCTGGATATTTCAGGAACTTTACTTACTTCTGTGCCGGTAAAAATTTCTTACCTGACGCAATTGCAGGAGCTTGATATTTCAGATCTGCAATTGACTCCTGAGCAGCTGGAGTCGTTCAAAAAATATTTGGTGAACCCGGATGTTCAAGTTCGATATTAGTGAAGTATCCGGTACATATTTTTTTATTGATTTTTTTGTTTGCAGGATGCTGTTATTGTGATTTGAATGAACCTTTAGAATCTGAACAGCCAGAATACACTTTTGCTGTTGCTGGTCATGTCTATGGTCATTCTCAGCGGTTCACAGGTTCTTTGTATCCTCCGTTTTCTGAAAAAATAAAACAGGATATCTCTGATTTTGAAATCGATTTTCTTGTTTTAACCGGGGATGCAATTGCTGTTCCGGATTCAGCCAATTGGGAAGAGGTAAATGATGAATTGAATGAATTGGGCGTTGAGTGGTTTTTAGCCCCCGGGAATCATGATTATGGCCCGGTAAGACAGCAAATTACGGGTAAGCTGGATTTTTTCAGCTTTCAAAAAAACAGGGATTTTTTTCTGATTCTCAATACTACAAATCCCGGCTGGACAGTGGATAGTGTGTAAAGCATTTATATTAATGAGTAGTTGAATGACATTGATTCAATTGATAACATTTTTGTTTTTACGCATTAACTGTGGTGGTTGAGGAACAAAGCGGCTGAATTTCAACTGGACAGTATTACCACCAACTCTCAAGCGCTTTTCAATGGTAAAAGTGATTTTTGGAAAGATGCTTTTGGATTTTTTGAACATGCTGAAAAACCAGTTTGGTTTTTTGCCGGTGATTTGGGTGCGCATGAATTTTTTAAATCCTATTATGAGGATCATTATAAACGGTTTCACTTTTATGGTAGTGGGATGGGGGGCGGTATCAGGGATAATTATCTGCTGGTTTCTGTTTTTAGAAATGGTCGGGTTTCTGTCATCAAAAGGGAGTTCTGATGATTTAACCTGTTGTAAAGTCTCAAATTATCTCAGAACTTCTTACGTTTACAAATTCAGATGAGAATTCCTTTCGTGCTGCTTGCCGGCTTAGCCTTCTTTGAATCTTGTTGTTTCTGTGATAATACCGATCGTGGAGAAACGTTAGAACAGCAACCGGTGTATCGTTTTGCTGTGGCCGGCCATGTTTATGGAAACCCTCACTCTTATCAGGGTACTCTATATCCTTCTTTTCTCAAAAAATTAAAGGAACAACATACTTTGAATCCTTATGACAAGTTGTTTCTTACGGGTGATGTAGTATGGGGAGACTCAATTGATGCAAAATGGAAATATTGTGAATTGCAACTGGACAGTTTGAATATAGATTGGGTTGTCGCACCTGGAAATCATGATAAAGAAATCTCAAGATTCTCATTGGACGAAAAAATTAGTTCTATTGATACAAATAATTTTAAACCAATAGTATATGTTGTAAGAAAAAATGCGTTTGTTGTTTTAAATACCACTAATCCTGGCTGGACATTAAGTGATAAAGACAGAATAATTCTGACAGAAAAAACAAAAGGATTTGATACGCTCAAAAATATTTTTGTATTCACGCATCAATTGTGGTGGATCAGAAATGCGCCAGACAAATATTGTCTTGATTCATTGCGTTCCAATTCGTTTGTTGATTTTGAGGGGCCTGGTGATTTCTGGAAAGATGTATTTCCGGTGTTTGAACAAACAAATGTCCAAACTTGGTTTTTTGCCGGTGATATGGGTGCGTGGTCGGTGCTTCCAGCATATTACGAAGACCACTATGGCAGATTTCATTTTTTCGGAAGTGGCATGGGTGGAGGCATTATGGATAATTATCTGTCAGTTTCTGTTTATCAAAACGGAAGGGTTGATATCAAAAAAATCCGGTTCTGATTTATCTTATTAAAACAGTAACTTTGCTGGTACAATTACTTATTTAAACATGGGGTGCGGAAATTGTTCAACAGGAAGTGGCGTGCCGAAGGGGTGTAAAAGTAATGGTGCTTGCGGAGTGGGTGGTTGCGGAAAATTGTCGGTTTATGACTGGCTGGCAGATATTGATTTGCCAAACGGCCAGAGCATATATGACGTTGTTGAAGTAAGATTTAAAAATGGACGGAAATCTTTTTTCCGTAACATGAAAGATATTCAGCTTCAAACCGGTGATGCGGTTGTTGTGGAAGCCAGTCCGGGTCATGATATCGGGGTGGTTTCAGTAGTTGGGGAGTTAGCCCGGATTCAGGTCAGGAAAAAAGCACCAGGTTTTAAACCTCACGAGGCCCGTAAAATATATCGCAAGGCAACTGCCGAGGATTTATCCAAATGGAAAGATGCCCGTGAGCGGGAATTAAAAACGATGCATCGTTCTCGAGAACTCGCTTCTGAACTTGCATTGAATATGAAAATTTCTGATGTTGAATATCAGGCAGATGGTACTAAAGCAATTTTTTATTACACAGCTGAGGATAGAATAGATTTCAGACAATTAATTAAAGACCTTGCAGATGCCTTTAAGGTACGTGTTGAAATGAAGCAGATTGGTGTGCGTCAGGAGGCAGCGAGATTGGGCGGAATTGGTTCTTGCGGAAGAGAATTGTGTTGTTCTACTTGGTTGACGGATTTCAGATCCGTTTCAACAGCCGCTGCAAGATATCAGCAACTTTCATTGAATCCTCAAAAACTTGCGGGCCAATGTGGCAAACTTAAATGTTGTCTTAATTACGAATTGGATTCGTATATCGATGCACTGAAAGATTTTCCAAATTCAGACACAAAACTGCATACTGAAAAGGGAGTTGCTTTTCACATGAAGACAGATGTGTTCAAAGGTCAGATGTGGTATTTGCTTGAAGAAAGAAGTGAAGAGGTTTCAAAATCTGTACTTGTGCCATTATCTCCCAAAGATGTGAAAGAGATTATTGAAATGAACAAGGCGGGTAAAAAGCCTGCTGATTTGAGCCGATATATTGCTGAGGTTGTTGAAGCAGAACCGGATTATACAAATGTTGTAGGTCAGGATAGCCTCAACCGTTTTGATAATGCTTTCAAAAAGAAAAAGAAAAAAAAGAAAAAAGGTCCTGGAAGTGGAGGCGGAGATGCTAAAGGTCAGAATGTGCAACAGAATAAAGGTCAGTCAGGTCAAAATCAAAAGGGCCAGAATAATCAAAATAAGCCGGCAAACAAATCTAATGCGCCTGGCGGACAAGGGAGCAAACCTCAGGGTGCTCAGCAGCAGCAGAATAAAAAACCTCAGGGCGAGAATAAAAATGCCAATAACGCACCAAGGCCGCAGAATTCTAACTCAAATGGTGAAAAAAAACCTGGGGAAAACAAAGGAAATAATCAGAACAGAAACAGAAATAGAAATCGGAACAAAAACAGAAATAACGACAATAAATCCAATGAAAAACCTAAAGGTGAATAGTTTAGTTTGGTTGAGTTTTCTTATGCCGGTAATTTTCATTTCCTGTGATTCGAACAGGATCTATGAAGAGAATTTTGAGATTGAAAATAATGTCTGGAATGTCGAAGATATTAAAACTTTTCTTTTGAAATTTCTGATACAGTAAGTCCTCTGGAGTTATTTGTAAACGTTCGCACCACAACAGATTATCCTTACAGCAATCTTTATGTTTTTTTGTACAGCGAATATCCTAATGGTTATACTGATAAAGACACCCTTAATTTTATACTTGCTGAATCAAACGGAAAATGGCTGGGTGAAAATTCCGGTACGGTAGTTGAAAACAGAATTGCTATTTCTAGCGGTGGAAGATTTCCCGCAAGTGGTAAATACACATTTAAAATTCAGCATGCAATGAGAGAAGATGATCTTGCAGAAATTATTGATGTAGGTTTCCGGGTTGCTTACATGGAAGCCAAATAATCAAAGTAATTCGTCCAGTTGTTTTGCTTTTTGAAAATAGGCGATTGCATCAGAATTTGAGCAGTCAAAGTAATTTTCCAATAACCAGTTGGAGGCGTAATCGCGGTATTCAGTTTTGGATATTTTTGGCAGATAAATGTAGCCTTTGCCTTTTTTGCGGTGTTTGATAAAACCTTTTCTCTCCAGAATTCTTACAATGGTTGAAGTTGTATTATAAGCTGGTTTTGGAAGCGGATAGAAGTTAATAATTTCTTGCACGGTAGCTTCATTTAAGCCCCAGAGTCTTAACATAACTTGTTCTTCTGCAGGTGTTAATCGTTGCATAACTAAATTCTTAGTGACACAAATATAGGTTTAATTCTTTCACAAGCAATAAAATTATTCAACGATATTTTCCTGAAAACGAAATCGGGTCTCGTCAAAATAATTAAATTGGTTAAGTCATTTAAATTTCTCGTTTTATGAATGCAAACCCAATGTTAGGTGCTTATATCGGAATAGGTGTAGGGATTCTATTTGTTATAATCATGATCATTGTTATTCCGCGGCAGATTAGAAAAGCTAAACAAGCGGGCCAGAATGCTGCAGACAAAATGATTAAGGACTTTGAAATGAAAACCGGTTTGAAATGGAACGGACAAGTTTTTACCGGAAATTATAAAGGATACATCGCAAGAGTTGAAAAGAATATTGCTTACAACAAAGCAAAAATATTTGATGGAGTTACAGACATGGTTTTTGATTCCAAATACAAGGAAAATATGAGTGGTAATACTACGGTATATCCAACTTTGAAAATTACACTTGAAAAACCAAATGCTAATTATCCGGATGTAACGCTTTTTCAATCAGGCAATTTTTTTCTTAACAACGATGAGTTCTGGAATAACAGGGTAAACGGTCGTATTCCGGAAGATTCCAAATTAGATATTGATGCAGATCCGCTTCATAAAAAAGCAACTTTTTATGGCAGTGCTGATGGCGCAAGAAAAATGCTTGATTCTTCTGAACTTAAAAACCTGATGTCCGGTTGGATTTATCCTGACGTTAGAGCGAATAGTACAAAGGTGACTCTTGAACTGAATAACCCAAGTATAATTCCTGTATGGGGCCATAATAAAACCAGTGGAGTTGATTGGATGGTGCAGGGGCTTGATATCTGCGCAGCAACCGGAAATGCGTTAAGTTAATTTTTGGTAACCAATAGCTTTTTCATCGTTCTAATGTTGGCAAGATATTCAGAAGAAATTGCGCTTTGATTTATAAACCCTGTAATTTTGTAACTTAGTAGAAATACCCTTACCTATGAAATTCCTTTGGATTGTTATTTTTTCCGTTTTCTGTTTTTCTGTCAATGGACAATTTGTCGATGAATTTAACCGCAATCAGGCAAGAAGAAATTCTAAAAACGAAAATCCTTTTGGCAAAAACAGACGTGATGCAATTTGGAGTCACAGTCAGAGTCATCATCGCGGATTTGGATGGTTTATAAATCCAGGTTTAACTTACATGCTTGGAAATTCTGCCGATGATGAAAACCGCACTTATGATCTTACTCCATCTGGTTTACCAGGGTATTATCTGGAGGCCGGAATGGAACACCTCTTCAAAAAAGATCAGAAAATCGTTCATTATTTTGATTGGGGCTTAGGCGTAAAACATTTTGCAGGACAGGAGAAATATTCTATTGAAGGAACTGACCCTACCCGTGGTCAATTCAATTTAGGCAATGCTTTTGCACGTGCCGGCATTCACAATGTATGGCAGTTAAGTATGTATAATTTTATTGATCAGTCCATAGGATTTAATCTGGATTACAGAATTTATGGCGGAAATCAGGATGATAATTATCTTTCTCCGCTTGGATCAGTGAATCAAGCCAAACTGGTGGCGCAGTTACATTATTATTTTGGTTTTGGATATAAAGTAGATGATGGATTTTTCATTGTACCGGGTGTTCAAACTCCTATATTTACCGCCGTTAGTTTTGATGGTTTAAATCCCTCACACCATTGGTTTAATAGCCGTTATCAGCCGTTTATTTTTACGTTGAAGTTTGCCTGGTTATTCCCTAAAAAGGGATGTCCTCCGGTAGATGGAATGGAAGATGATGAACAACGGAATAATAATTTTCTGAATCAGTAAAAAATAAAAAAGCCCGGAATTTAAAATTCCGGGCTTTCTTTTTGAATACACTATTTTATTCTTTAATGACAAAATTAATTGGAACTGTGTAATGAACGCTTACAGGTTTTCCTGCCTGTTCACCCGGCTTCCAGTTTGGCATCATGCTGATTACCCTCATGGCTTCTTTTTCAAGGTCTTTGTGCAATTGTGAGTCGGTTCTTACATTGGAAATTGAACCATCCTTGTTTACCACAAAGTGAACATTGACAACTCCCTGAATTCCCATTTCTCTTGGCATTTCAGGATAGTTTACGGTTGATTGAATGAATTTCATCATTGCCGGATATCCTCCTACAAATTCAGGATCAACTTCAGAAACCCAAAGTGGTTCATCGCCGCCTTCTATTGTTCCTCCAATTTCTTTGCAATCCAGACAAGGGTCTGTTACAATAATCTGACTGGTATAAACAACGTTTGGATTAATTGGTTTGCTAACTACGGTAATGTCATCAACCGGCATGGTAATGATGGCGGCTTGTTGCTGCGTTTGTGGTTCAGGTTTTTCCTGGATAACGTCGTCATAAACATCCGGATCAAAAACCACGGCGTTTGGACCATCATTGGTGACAACCACTTTTTTGTGTTCAACACTGGCTGATGAATACTCAAACGCCAGCAAAGTGACGGCTCCGGCTATCAGCAAACCGATTTGAAAAAACGCGAATCTCTTTCTTTCGAGATCTGCCTTACTGCTTTTTTTTGCGATCATAATAGTAAGTTTTTTAATTTATACTGATTATGCTTTTGCAAGGGTTGTGCCACTTTTTTAAGTAACAGATAAACAAGTAGATAGAATGATTTTTTAGTTAATTATTTGTTAAAGAGAATTCAGGTATCCAACTTGATTTTGAGCTGAATTTATTTGGAAAATAACAGCAAAGGATCTTACGGGTTTGCCCTCACAAAAATGCTCAGCGCATTCACAGCCACAGTTGCAAGTCCTGCAAAAACCCAGGCAAAACCCCATTTGCTGAAATCAAAACAGACCGGATTGTTGAGTGTGAAAATTCCGAATACGAGAAGCAGAATGCAAAGCCCAATGATAACAACAGCCAGTTTTTTTACCAGTCTGAAACTTGTTTTTCTGGTGATATAAATTTCAAGTCCTGCAATTGCCGTTAGAAAAAATGAATCAACAATAACCGCAAGTCGGGTTAGAGCGTTTACATCTGATTCACTGTAGTAATGTATTTTGTCCATTTCATTCAAATGGGTAATCAGAATATTTTCATGTGCATTGTAGATTGCCCCGCCAAAAAAAATGCTGACTACAGCCAGCAGAAATCCACAGGCGGCAATGACTAAAAACAGTTTACGTGACATGGTGCAAATATAGGCACATCGTCGTTACAGGATTTAATAAAAAAGTACATTCTTAAGTCGTATATTTGCAAAAACACTGGAATATGTCTGACAAAATCAGCACATCAAATGCACCTAAGCCTGTTGGTCTCTATCCGCATGCGCGCAGAGTGGGTAACTTACTTTTTCTTTCAGGGGTAGGACCGAGAACAGCCGGATCAAACGCAAATGATTCAGCAGTTCCCGGATTGGAATTGGATCACAATGGAAATTTCAAATCATTTGATTTTGAAGCACAATGCAGATCTGTTTTTGATAATGTTAAAGCAGTTCTTGAGGCCTCTGGATCCAGCTGGGATAAACTGGTGGATGTAACAGTTTTTCTTGTCAATATGAAACGTGATTTTGTCACCTACAATAAAATTTATGCTGAGTATTTCAAAGACAATCAGCCTTGCCGGACAACAGTTGAAATAAACTCGCTGCCAACACCCATTGCCATTGAATTAAAATGTATTGCTACAATTGATTAAATAAAACAACATGATTTCACTTCTTGTAAAAATTTTACTGACTTCTCTTTCTCTGTTTTATACTGTTTACCTTTTCTGGGATGGTTCATGGGGATGGGGAATATTTTTCATTTTTGTTACAGCGCTTTTCGGATTATTTATTTTCAGAAATGAGCGAATTATTCTTGCTATAAATCAGCTTCGTTTGCAGAATATAGAAAAGGCGGCACATCACCTGAATAAAATCAGACAGCCTCAGTTTTTATTGCCGCGTCAGCGTGCGTATTTCTTTTACCTGTGTGGTACAACTGGCGCTGGTGGCGCAAATACGCTGGGACAAAAAGAATCTCTTTTTCGTAAGGCACTTTCTATTGGCTTGAAAAGAGATACAGATAAAGCGATGGCTAAAATGCATTTGGCTGCAATTTGTATGAGTACCGGAAGAAGAAATGAAGCGGATACCTTGTTGTCTGAAGCTAAAAAACTGGATAAAGACGGTTTGCTTTCAGAACATCTTAAATCACTCAAAAAACAAATGGGGAAAGCTACTTCTGTCAATCAGATCCGTCAGGCTCAAATGATGAAAGGACAAAGAGGAAAAATGAGATAAACGTGATAAATTCCAATTCACAATTTCCAAACACCAATCAGTTTATATCCAGGAAAAATTAGAATTTAGAATTTGGAATTTGGGATTTGGAAATTAAATTTGGGATTTGGAATTTAAAATTTGGAATTTAGAATTTGGAATTTCACCTAATACGCTTTCTCCCCAATCACATTCCCGGCCGGGTCATACACACAAACCCAGATTTGTCCTCCGCCTTTGCAGTTTGCAACACCTGCACCTACTTTGGTAGATTTTGCCCAGATAACCTGCGAATAATGTCCGCTTTTGTGACTGCGGCCACTGATATAAGTAGTGTTTTTGTGATTGAAATATTTTTCTTCTTCAGCCCAGTAATCTATTACAGCCTCTTCATTACTGACATCACTGTGCCAATAAATATTTTCTCCGTATTCACCGTTGCTGTGTTGCAGCTGACAATTCTTTGCAAGTTTATCAGCCCATGCCTGAGCATAAGCGGCCAGTTCTTCTGACCAGTGAATATCAGGTGCACCCACTTTCTGACGATAATAATTATGTCGTTCAACAATTTTTGTGGTATCAATAGTTGGATTTTCTGAATCTAAAGAATTAACAACGGGATCAAACCGAAATGATAAAAGGGCAATTACAGTAAGACAGAATAAAAGCACTTTCATACACGTCATTTTTTAGAAAACAGATTGAATGATTTCTCCCGGATTCAATCCGTTCATGTTTAATACAAATCTTATTTTATTCCAGT
Organism: Crocinitomicaceae bacterium; assembly: GCA_016719925.1. Lineage (GTDB taxonomy): Bacteria > Bacteroidota > Bacteroidia > Flavobacteriales_D > Crocinitomicaceae > JADJGJ01. Next base: position 806,334 of record JADJYC010000002.1, read on the forward strand.
ATTTCACATCAGCTGCAAAAGAATTCAGAATCAAATCAGACTCTACAATTGGGAAATACACAGCAATTTTATCTGCAACTCTCAGACCAACTCCAAAGTCATAAACACTGTTCATCGTTCCGGCGTTGTCTTCATAAATACCATAATCAGCAAAAATTCCTGCAAGCGGAATATATGGAAGATCGATGAATACGTTTGTAGTAAATAACATTTGATTGGTTGTTCCAATCCACGAGAGTGTTTTAAATCCTCCCTGATTTTCTATGCGCTGATTAGACCACAATCCACTGGTTTCGTTTCTTCCAAATAAATAGTTCTCATAATTCACGTCCATCGTTCCTGATTGACCACCTAGTGCAAAACCATAACGTGAATTCAGTGTTCCGTTATAAAATAAATTCTGCCCAAGGAAAACGCGCAGTTCTGCAAATTCATTTTTTGTTTCCAATATTCGATTTTATATTTCAGTTCAACACCAGCGTTGAGCAGATTGTACTCATCAATGGTTGCGCCTATTTTTTCAGAGATACTATAGTAGTCTGCCCGAATTGAACCATGAAAATCATGTACTCTTTTTTTGTATTTGAATTCATAAAGAAGAAATCCATTGACAGACATGTTATCATACAAAGTTCCTATTTCCTGAATATAATTAGCCTGCAGGCGCAAGTGCTGTTTGTAGAATTTAGCAGCTGCGGGTTTTCCAATTTTAAAATCAGCATAAGGCTGAACAACATAATAGTATCCTCTTGGAGGGCTGATTGAATCAATTGATGCGCCCAAACCATTACCAAAAGTTTTTCCGGTAACACCAATAGAAATTGTCCTGAAATTTTTAGCCGGCACCCAGGAATAATTGAGGTTGGCCATGCCTGATAGATTTAATCTGCCTACAGAAAACAACGGGGCCAGTGTATATTCAAATTTGTTTTTTGGAATTGTCTGATTATGAAAAACAACTCCCACCATGAATTTATCATATACATTGGATCCAAGCATGGGAGAATACCAGACATCCGTTTTACGTGGTGAATTGTCTCCGGCTAAAAATTCAAAATGGAGTGGTTCAAATTTATGACACATGCCTTTCTCTTTCCATGAATTGTTGTTTCGGTTTACTTCGGGAATTCTTCCGTCGCTGTCAATGATGAAATGATCAAAATCGTTTCCTTCAAAAGTAAGCGTTGATTTTTTATTGCCCGGTTCAGTCCATTGTGTTGATCTCACTTTACCATTACTAATAGCATCTACGCTGATTGGTCCGTTTATGTGTCCAACATTTTTACAGTTACGGTAGTTTTGTCTCCGTCTGTTTTTACTTTTTAATTGCATAATCAATTTGTCCTGTGGTTGGAATAATTTCATCAAATAACCAGCCCAAATCCTTGCCTGAAGTTTTTTCTAAAGAGTTTCTTAAATCTTGTGGCTGCGGGTGTTTGTAGTGCCATTCATTATAGTAATTCTGCATACTTTGATCAAACAAAGTATCTCCTAAATAATCTCTCAGATATGTAAAAACAAGACCGGTTTTTGAGTAAACCACAGCGCCGTAATTAATCATGCTGTAGTCATGTGAATGCAGTTCAATTGGTTGATCAATTCCGTATCCGGCAGACATGGTATACGTGAGGTCATTCATATCGTGATGTGAAAGATGCTCCAGGTGAATTTTATCTGCCATGCCCATCATCATATCAGAGAGACGTTGATTTTTGGATACTTGGTTTCTATATATCTGATTTCATTAAGTGTATTTAATCCTTCGTCCATCCAGGCATGATCGCGTTCATTTGATCCCAGCAAACCATAAAACCAGTTGTGTCCTACTTCATGTACAATAACAATTTCAAGTTCTTCTTTTGAACCGGCATTTCCGATAACGGTGATGTTTGGATATTCCATTCCACCTCCTGCACTGATTGTTCCGTCAACGGCAGTTACATTGTTATAAGGGTAATCGCCATTCCATAGTGAATAATAGTATGTACCATCATTCAGATATTCAATTGCATCAGCCCAAAGTGCATGATGATGCGTAACAAACATGGCCCAGCTGGTTACTTTTCTTTTTGAATGCGGGAGTTCAACTTCTCCTTTCAAAACTTCAAATCGTTTATCTGCAAACCATGCAAAATCATGTACATCTTTTTGCACATAACGAATAGTTTTCATTTTGTTTGAAGACTCAGGAAAATCAGTTGATCCGCCCGTTAGTGTTTTTCTGTCTTTGAATTCTCCGTTATCATATTTCTGCTGTGTTCTTTTTGCAAGTGAATCCAGAAAAGCAATTTCACTTTCTGTCTGAAGATCCCCCGTTGCGCCAACCACATAATTTTCAGGAACTGTAATCGAAACATCAAACGTTCCGTATTCAGAATAAAATTCTCCTTGTGTCAGGTAGGGCATCTGGTGCCATCCGTTTTGATCAAACACCGCCGGTTTAGGATACCATTGTGTAATCTGGTAAGATTCTCCGACATGCCCTAATCTGGAAATATCACCGGAAGGAATTTTCACTTTGAACGGTGTCGTAATGGTTATTTTTTCTCCCGGTTTTAAAACTGAATTAAGATTGATTTTGCAAATATCCATGTGCTCTTCATCGTAATTCCATTTTACATCTTCACCATTTACCTGAAAATTTAATGAGTCAATCCAGCCGCGGTTTTCTTCACTGGCAAATTCCAGTGACATGTCATTCATGTTATACAATTGTTTTGCAAGAGCAGTTTTGTTATCGCGGTATCCGTTTGGCCATAAATGCATGTAAATGCAGTCCAGTGCCTGTCCGGAATTGTTGATGTATTCCAGTGTTTCAAAACCAGAAAGGGTGTGATCTTCATCATTCAGTGTGACACTGATTGTATAATGTACTTCCTGCTGAAAATATCCTTGTCCGTAAACTGACAAAGACAGAAAAGCAAATGATGAAATGATCAGATTTCTCATAGGTAAATTTATTTCAGCGCAAGTTAGTTATATTTACTGGAAATTCTGACCCTTTCTACACAGTCGGTATGAAACGCATATTCAATTATCCTTATCATTTAATTTCGGTTTTTGTGGCTGTTTTTACTGTTTCATGTGCCAGCAGTCAGAAAAATGATGATAAAATGAAAGATCCCGAAAACTATAAATACACCAATGCACTTATTCATGAATCAAGTCCGTATTTACTGCAGCATGCTCACAATCCTGTGAACTGGGTTCCATGGAGTACTGATGCATTTGAAAAGGCAAAAGAGGAAGACAAACTTGTACTGGTGAGTATCGGATACTCTGCCTGTCACTGGTGTCATGTAATGGAACATGAGAGTTTTGAAAATGAAGAAGTGGCAAAGCTGATGAATGAAAATTTTATCTGCATAAAAGTAGACAGAGAGGAGAGACCGGATGTTGATCAGATATACATGAGTGCAGTACAACTGATGACTGGAAGCGGAGGCTGGCCGTTAAATTGTTTTACGCTGCCGGATGGCAGACCAGTTTTAGCGGAACCTATTTTCCAAAGATCAATGGATGCAGATTTTGAAAAATCTGCAATACACATATGTCAATGACAAAGCCAGAATGATAGAATATGCTGAAAATCTGACCAAAGGTGTGAGCAATTATGAACTCATAGAAGTAAAGTCAGATGAGGTAAAATTTGAAAGAGAAAAACTGGATGAAATGCTGGTGAACTGGAGAAGAAGTTTTGATTCTGTTCGCGGTGGAAATAATCGTGCGCCTAAATTTCCAATGCCAAACAATTATGAATTTTTGATGCAGTATGCGTGGCATACGGGTGATACGGCTGTAATGAATCATGTTGATTTGACGTTACAAAAAATGGCATTTGGCGGTATTTATGATCAGATCCGCGGAGGATTTTGCAGATATTCAGTGGACAGCTTGTGGCGTGTGCCTCACTTTGAAAAAATGCTGTATGATAATGCACAACTTATTTCCGTTTATTCCAAAGCATATCAGCGAACAAAAAATCCGTTATACAAACAAGTTGTAATGAATACTATTCAATGGCTGTATGCTGAAATGGCAAACGGACAAGGAGGATATTATTCTGCATTAGATGCGGATACTGAAGGAGAAGAAGGAAAATTTTATGTCTGGTCTGAAACTGAATTAAAAACCATTCTGGAAGATGATTTTGAGTTTGCAAAAAACTATTACAAATTACAGCCTGATGAAATGTGGGAAGGACATTATATTCTGCAGCGCAGCATGACCGATACAGCAATTGCATCTTTGTATAATTTGTCTGTGGAAGAAGTCGGGTATAAAGCTGAAGTCATTGGTGGAGATTGTTAACAGAGAGAATTAAAAAGAATCAGGCCGCGAAAAGATGATAAGTCACTCACCTCCTGGAATGCATTGATGATTATTGGTTTTGCAGATGCTCATGCGGCTTTTGGTTCAGAAGGGCTTAAGGCTGATGCAGCAATTCATACCGGGAACTGGCTGGTGAAAAATCAGATGAAAAAAAATGGCCAGCTTTTTCATTCTTACAAAAATGGAAAAGCATCCATTGATGGTTTTCTGGAAGATTATTGTTTCACCGCTGAAGCTTTTATCAGACTTTATGAAATTACGTTTGATGAAATTTGGATAGAGCGTGCATCGCTGGTGGCCAATTATGCTATTGACCATTTTTATGATTCTTCAAGCGGTATGTTCTTTTTTACTTCTGATTTGTCAAATGATCTGATCACCCGTAAAATGGATTTATCAGACAATGTGATTCCTTCTTCCAACTCTTCAATGGCAAGAGTGTTGTTCAAACTTGGAACTGTTACTGCACATCAAGAATATATTCAAATGTCTTCTCAGATGTTATCCAATATGTATGACGGAATGGAAGCTTATGGTTCAGCGTATTCAAATTGGGGATTGCTGGCATTGAATTTTACCTATCCGTTTTATGAAGTGGCTTTGACCGGCCCGTCATATCAAACTTTGCTAAGTGAAATGAATAAAGTATATCAGCCAAACAAAATTCTGATGGGAGGTACAAAAGGCAGTTTGCCTTTGCTTCAGGGAAAATTTGGTGAACAGACGCTTGTTTATGTTTGTCTGAATAAATCCTGTTTACGGCCAGAATCCACCGTGACTCAGGCATTGGTTCAAATGAAAAATGCTGATTGAAACTTTGGTTACTGTTGAACGTCATTCATCTCTCTTTTTTGAAAAAAGTGTATTTTTGATATATGAGTAAAACACATCAGATTGAATATAATACCGAAAGGTCAAAAATGCACATTCCTGAATACGGAAGAAATGTACAGAAGATGGTGGATCACGCAGTGAGTCTTGGCTCAAAAGAAGAAAGAAATAAAGTTGCAAACGCAATCATAAAAGTGATGGGTGAATTAAACCCTCAGTTGCGAGATGTGGAAGAATACAAACCAAAATTGTGGACACATCTTTTTATCATGTCTGATTTTAAACTGGATGTTGATTCACCTTATCCTTTGCGCAACCCGTGAAGCGCTGGAAGAAAGCCAGGGCGGGTTCCATATCCTCAAGTGAAATAAAAAATCGGGCACTATGGTAAAATTGTAGAGCAGATGATTGATAAGGCTTGTGCTATGCCTGAAGGGGATGAGCGTACTGCATTATCAAAAGTTATTGCCAGTCTGATGAAGCGCTTTCACCTGACATTCAATTCTACTTCTGTTGAAGATCAGGTTATTTTAAATCACCTGAAAATGTTGTCAAAGGGAAAACTGGTTCTTACTGATTTATCTTTTTTACCTAACACAAATGAAATTCTCAGACAGAATGGTGTTACCGGTAATCCAATGAAGGCCGGTTTCAGCAACAATAAAAACAAAAAGAAGAAAAAGAAAAATCTCGGCGGACAAAACAATCAGGGAGGTGGTCAGAATTTTAAAAGTCAGAATCAACAAAACCAAAAGAGAAATAATTAATGGGTGCATTTGAAATTCAGGGCGGACATTCTTTAAAAGGGGAATTACATCCGCAGGGGGCAAAAAATGAAGCATTGCAGATATTGTGTGCTGTGCTGCTTACCGGTGAAAAAGTAACCATCAGTAATATTCCTGATATTGTAGATGTCAACAAACTGATCAACCTGCTTCAGGCAATGGGTGTGAGAGTTGAAAAAGTTGAAAAAGGAACGTATACATTCAAAGCATCAGAAGTAAATCTGGATTATCTCAAGACAGAAGATTATGCCAAACGTGCAGCTTCTTTGCGTGGCTCAGTTATGGTTGTTGGTCCTTTACTGGCAAGATTTGGTCAGGCGTTTATTCCTAAACCGGGTGGTGATAAAATTGGCAGAAGAAGATTGGATACACACTTTGAAGGATTTCAAAAACTGGGTGCAAAATTTGAATATGATGCACAGAATTATTTTTACAATGTTGACGCTAAAAAATTAACCGGAACTTATATCCATCTGGATGAAGCTTCAGTTACCGGAACTGCAAATATTGTTATGGCTGCAGTTCTTGCAAAAGGAACCACGGTAATTTACAATGCAGCATGTGAACCCTATCTGCAGCAGCTTTGCAAAATGCTTAACAGCATGGGAGCAAAAATTTCTGGTATTGCTTCCAATATGCTCACTATTGAGGGAGTAAAATCGCTCGGTGGTTGTTTCCACAGAATTTTGCCGGATATGATTGAAATCGGCAGTTTTATTGGACTTGCGGCAATGACTCAGTCAGAAATTACTATCAAAGATGTGAGTCATGAAAACCTTGGAATTATTCCGGACACATTCAGAAAGCTTGGAATAAAAATTGAATTGAAGGGAGATGATCTTTACATTCCTGCGCAAAAAAATTATGCGATTGAAACTTTTATTGATGGTTCAATTTTAACCATTGCTGATGCTCCGTGGCCGGGCTTTACACCTGATTTGCTGAGTATCGTTTTGGTTGTTGCAACACAGGCAAAAGGTTCTGTTTTGATTCACCAGAAAATGTTTGAATCCAGATTATTTTTTACGGATAAACTGATTGACATGGGTGCACAGATTATTTTGTGCGATCCACACCGGGCGGCGGTTATTGGTATGAATCATCAGCAGCGTTTGCGCGGAATTTCAATGACATCGCCGGATATTCGTGCGGGAGTTTCTTTGTTGATCGCTGCACTTTCTGCTGAAGGAAAAAGTACTATTCACAACATTGAACAAATTGACCGCGGATATGAAAATATTGACATGCGGCTGAATAATCTGGGAGCAAAAATTACTAGAATCGGGTAAGAAAATTCTGCGCATAACTCAGTGACCTCAGTTTCTCAAACTGATCTGTGATCACCAAATAGTGATAAAGTTTCTTCAATCAATGTAGCGTTCAATGATTGTTTTAACTCTTTCCCAATAGCTTCTCCAAACAAATTGACATGCACCAATAAAGGATAAAGCTGATTCAGTTCAATGCGTTCTTTCCATCCTTTTTCAAGTGGAAAAATCTCGTTGTATCGCTCAAAAACCAGTGGTGAAAATCCGCCAAACAAATGCATCATGGCAATATCCATTTCACGGTGACCATAATATACCGCCGGATCAATTAAAACGGGTTCATAAGAAGGCCCTGTGAGATAATTGCCTGACCACAAATCACCATGTAGAAGTGCAGGTTTTTCAACTGGAAAAAGGTTCGGAAATTTTTTAAAGAGCGGCTCAATTATTTTTGCTTCAACATAATTGATGTCTCCCTGATTAACTGCCATTTCAACCATGGGCTGCATTCGGTGGTTAATTAAAAAATCAATCCAGTTATTTTCTTTCGTGTTTGCCTGTTTTAATTTCCCGATGTAATTGTCAAACTCAAAACCAAATTGTGTATTACTCCTTTGATGAAGTTTTGCAAGTTGCTCGCCCATTGATGCCAGGTTTTCTTTTTGCGGGTCAAGCGTCCAGATTTTTTCAAGAATTAAAAATTGTTTTCCGTCTATTGATCCGCATTCAAATACCTGAGGAATATGAATTCCATCTGCACTCATTAATTCTGCCAATCCAACGGCTTCCATTGCAAGCATCCCCGGATATTTTTCATCATCGTTTATTTTAATGACAAATTCTCCTTTGGAAGTTTTGTATTCATAAACTTCATTGATGCCTCCTCCTGTTAACCGTGAGAGATCAGCAGGACTTTCATTCAGTATTTTTTCAAAGGGAAAATTCATTCAAAGTGATAAATTATTTCATTGAAATTGCTTTGGAATTTTAAGCTGACAGGTTGATGAGTTTATAGTTGATATGTTGAATGTTGAGCGTTGAAAGTTTAAAGGTGATCAGTTGAAATTTTATTTTGAATTTTGAATTTTGGAATTTGAATTTTGGAATTTGGAATTTGAATTTTGAATTTTGGAATTTGAATTTTGGAATTTGAATTTTGGAATTTTGTTCCCTCACTTATTATTCCATACACTCATGGTTTTATCAACGCCAATAGTTGCAAATGATTTTATAACCTCACAAGCCGTTTTCATGCGTTCGGTAATTACCGGAATTTCTTCTTTCGTCCATTCACCCAGCACATAATCTACCTGTTTACCTTTTGCAAATTCATTTCCAACACCAAAACGTAAACGGGCGTAATTTTCTGTTTGTAAAACAGCCTGTATATCTTTTAATCCGTTGTGACCACCGTCACTTCCCTTTCCTTTTAACCGGAGTTTTCCCAAAGGCAATGCAAGATCATCTGTAATGACAAGTATATTTTCCAGTGGAATTTTTTCCTGCTGCATCCAGTAATTTACGGCCTTTCCGCTGAGGTTCATAAAGGTAGAAGGCTTGAGCAGAATCATCACTCTTCCTTTGAATTTGTGAACAGCAATATCTCCCAGTTTGGCTGTTTGAAATTTTGTTTCAGTTCCGGAAATCAATTCTTCCAGTACTTTAAATCCAATATTGTGACGGGTATTTTCATACTTATCACCGGGATTTCCAAGACCAACAATGAGGTATTTCATAGATGTGAACCGGATACAAATATCGGACAAAATTCAATTCCGGTTTTTTAAATTATAAGCATAAAAAAAGACCGGCGAATTTCACCGGTCTTTCAGTCTGATCTGATTCAGATTATTTTTTAGCTGCTGCTGGTTTAGCTGCTGCCGCCGGAGCCGCCGCCGCCGCTGGTGCTGCCCCTGCCGCTGCCGGAGCTTCTTCAACTACTCCACGTGCAACTTTTACAGAAACAACTACTGCGTTTGATGCATTTAAGATTTGAACTTTATCTGTGCTCAGTTCTTTTACACGGATAGAGTCACCCACTTTCATAGGGTGATATCGATTGTGATTTGATCTGGCAAATCTTTTGGCAAAGCCTGAACACGAAGTTTTCTGAAAACCTGTTGTAATTTACCACCGGCCATAACACCTTCTGAACGTCCTGTTAAAACCAAAGGAACTTCAATTTTTACTTTTTTATTGTCATTCAGTTCCAGAAAATCCACATGGTGAATTTTATCTGTTACCGGATGAAACTGTACAGACTGAATAATGGCTTTTGATTTTTTGCCATCAATGTCTAAGTTGACAATAGATACATGTGGTGTAAACACCAAACGCTCCATATCTAAAATTGCTACTGTAAAAGCAGTTTGTGCTGCTCCTCCGTAAACAATACATGGAATGCGTCCGCTGTTGCGCACTGCTGTAGCATCTTTAGTCCCTACGTTCGCTCTTAACGAACCGCTCAACGATACTTCTTTCATTTGTTATTTGTTTTATGTCCGGTGTTAGTTTGCCGGACTGGTTAATAATACAATTTAATAGGCTGCACTGATTTTAAAAATGAGCAGAAATGGACTCCTGCTTTATCAGCGCATGCATTACTTCAGCATAGAGGTGCGCTACTGAAAGTACTTTTATTTTTTTACATTCTTTTTTCAACGGAATTGAATCGGTAACTACCAATTCAATTAAGGCAGATTCTTCAATACGTTCATAAGCCGGCCCTGAAAGCACTGCGTGCGTACAAAAAGCACGAACAGATTTTGCTCCTTCCTTCATAAAAAGATCAGCTGCTTTTGCAAGAGTACCGGCTGTGTCAACCATATCATCAAGCAGAATAACGTCTTTTCCTTTTACATCTCCTATCACGGTCATTTCAGCTACTTCATTGGCAACTTTACGCTGCTTGTGACACATGGCTAATCCGGTATTGAATTTTTTAGAATATGAATTTGCTCTTTTTGCTCCTCCTGCATCCGGCGCAGCCATAATCAAATTACCGGTATCTATGGATTGTATATAGGGAATAAAAATAGAGGATGCATAAAGATGATCAACAGGTCTTTCAAAAAATCCCTGAATCTGATCAGCATGCAAATCCATGGTCATTATTCTGTCAACACCAGCTGTTTCAAGCATACTTGCAACCAGTTTGGATCCAATTGCAACACGCGGTTTATCTTTTCTGTCTTGTCTTGCAAAACCAAAATACGGAATGACAGCAACGATTGATTTTGCAGATGCTCTTTTTGCAGCGTCAATCATCAGCAGTAATTCAAAAAGATTTTCTGTCGGAGGCATGGTTGACTGTATCAAAAACACATCCTGTCCTCTCACAGTCTCTTCAAAAGAAGGTGAAAACTCACCATCACTGAAAACACTCACAGTAACATTGCCAAGATGCTGTCCGTACTCAGATGCTATTTTCTGAGCCAGTTCCATGGTGGCGCGTCCTGCAAATAATTTTACTCCGGCTGACATTTTATAAAATCTAATTTCTAAGTATTCAAAAATTCCTAAGTCAAGTTGTTATTGCAAGTTGCTTATCCGGAATTTCGGACTGCGAATTTAGCCACTTATCTTGAATCTGCAACTGTTTGAGCGATATTTTACAGGAATTCAAGAAAAGTTCAAAATATAATTTAACCGGTGTAATATGAATTTAACAAAATCTTACCTTAGCCAAAGCATTCAAAAACCTGAGCGTTCTATGAAATACCACCGCATCCCCAAAGAACTTTTTGTCAAAAACCGCGCTAAGTTTGTTAAAGCATTAAGTCCCAATTCAATTGCATTTTTTAATTCAAATGATATTTATCCGGTAAGTGCAGACAGCACCATGCCATTTCAGCAGCACCGAGATATTTTTTATTTATCTGGCGTAGATCAGGAAGAAAGTATCCTGGTTCTTTATCCGGACGCATTCAATCCGCAGCATCGTGAAATGTTGTTTCTGCGTGAAACCAATGAAACAATCGCTGTCTGGGAAGGTGAAAAACTTACCAAAGAAGCAGCTTTTCAAACGTCCGGTATCAAAAGTGTTTTCTGGCTTTCACAATTTGAAACTGTTTTAAAAACTGTGATGGCACAGGCTGAGAATGTTTACATCAACACCAATGAGCACACCCGCAGACATACTGATACAGAAACCAGAGAAGACCGTTTTATAGAAAGACTGAAATCTGATTTTCCTGCCCATACGTATAAAAAAGCTGCTCCGATTTTACATCGTATTCGCTCTGTGAAAGAAAAAGAAGAACTGGATTTGATGCAGATTGCCTGCGATATTACTGGTAAAGGGTTTCAGCGGGTTCTTGATTTTGTAAAACCGAATGTCTGGGAATATGAAATTGAAGCAGAAATAATCCATGAATTTATCAGAAACCGTTCAAAAGGATTTGCTTATACGCCCATTATCGGATCTGGAAAAAACGCTTGTGTTTTGCATTACATTGAAAACAATAAACAATGTAAAAAGGGTGATGTAATTTTGATGGATTTTGCTGCAGAATATGCTAATTATGCCTCTGATCTGACCCGCTGTGTGCCGGTGAGCGGTCAATTTACAAAAAGACAAAAAGCAGTTTATAATGCCGTGCTGCGGGTAAAAAATGCCGCAACAAAATTATTGGTGCCCGGAACATTGCTGGTAGATTATCATCTGGAAGTTGGCAAATTAATGGAAAAAGAACTGCTGGCATTAAAACTGATTAATAAGACAGATATCAAAAAACAAGATCCTGCATGGCCGGCGTACAAAAAATATTTCATGCATGGTACTTCTCACTTCCTGGGACTGGATACCCATGATGTTGGATTGTGGACAGAACCTATAAAAGCAGGAATGGTCTTCACCGTTGAGCCGGGAATTTACATTCCACAGGAAAATCTTGGTATCAGACTTGAAGATGATGTTGTTGTTCAGAAAAAAGGACAGCCATTTAATCTGATGAAAAACATCCCGATTGAAGCTGATCATATTGAAGAACTCATGAACCGCTGATTGGCTCGTTTTCATGACTGAAAATTCTGAATTATTTTATAAAATTTCCGGAACCGGAAAGCCACTAGTTTTTTTACATGGTTTTTTGGAAGATCAAAGTGTCTGGAATTCTGTTTACCCCCATTTTGTAAATCTGGGTTATAAGTGTATTCTTGTTGATTTACCAGCTCATGGAAAATCAAGATTTGACGGTGAAATCTGCACGATGAAATACATGGCAGAAAAAACGGCTGAGGTATTGGAAAGAAACAGCATTGAAAATCCGCATGTATTCGGTCATTCGATGGGAGGTTATGTTGCTCTGGAAATGCTGCGCATCAAAGACTGTTCAGTCACACTTGTACACTCAAATTTCTGGGCTGATTCTGAAACTAAAAAATCGGATAGAAATCGGGTGATCGAAGTGGTGAAAAAAAACAAATCCTTGTTTCTGAATGAGTCAATACCTAATTTGTTTGCACCTCAAAACCGTGAATTCAGAAGGGAAGAAATACAGAATTTAATCTCCAAAGCGATGATTATGCCTTCAACTGAGATTTGTGCTGCAACGGCAGGTTTGCGCGACAGAATGGCTTCGTATGATTTAATGGAAAACAACAATGTCTCTGTAATCCAGGGAGACAATGATTCGGTGATTCCAGATCAGGCACTTCAGACTGAAATAGAAAAACTAAACAAAAAACCAGAGGTTTATCAGCTTGAAAATTGTGGGCACATGGGTTTTATTGAACAAAACGGGCAATTAATTAATTGCATGGAAAAGATCCTGATTGGATAAATTAAAATAATTTTGAGCTTTTGCAGTTATTAAAGCAGATCAAATTTGAGTCTTGATTAAATATTACACATACTGTACAGGAATTTTATTTCTGTTTTTTCTGTTTGGCGTTTCTTCCTGTTCAACAGAAAAAGATGCCGCAATAAACCGCGGTTATCATAATATGACTGCGCGCTTTAACGGGTATTACAATGCCGGCGTTGTTACTGAAACTGCGCTTACTGGTTACCGCGGAACTTTTGTGGACGAATATTATCAGATCATTCCGCTTGAAGTTTATCCTACTGAAAAAGATGCACAAGCTCTTTCCCCTGAAATGGACCGTGCCATTGAAAAATGTGAACGGGAAATTCTGCGTCACAGCATGCCTTCACAAACAACCAAAAAGAAAGATGAGGAGTTGTGCAGATGGATTGATGACAACTGGCTGGTCATAGCAAAAGCGCATTATTACAAAAGAGAATACATGCTGGCTGAACAAAATTTGACTACGTTCAGAAAACATATCTTGGACAGGAATCAGTTTATGAAGCGCAGATCTGGTTGGCTAAAACTCAAATTGCATTGGGGAATTTTCCAGAAGCAAAAAGAATTCTGAGCATGGTTGAAATTTCTATGGAAGATGCACAGGAAAGCCGTGACAGAAAAATTGGCGAGCGCATCAGTGATTACAAAAAAATAAAGCACAGAAAAAAGGAACAAGCAGAAAAGATAGTGGAGCCTGCCATGTTTCCCAAAAACTGGAGGTAGATTATTATGCTGCCATGGCTGATTTTTATATTCAGCAGGGAGAATACAAACAGGCCATTGAACCGCTGGAAGAAGCAATCGAAAGTTGCCGAAGCAAAAAAAGAAAGGCACGTTATATGTTTGTCCTTGCGCAGCTATATCAGGCACTTGGTGATGGCACTATGGCTACACATTATTTCACTAAAGTTGCAAATTCAAGCGCGCCTTATGAAATGCAGTTTCAGGCAAAAATCAATAAAGCTTTGAGTGCAACTTCCGGTGGAGAAGAAATCAGAAAGGAGCTGAATAAAATGCTGCGTGATGAAAAAAACGCAGAGTTTAAAGATCAGATCTATTATGCCCTGGCTGAAATGGACATGAAGGAAGGTAATGTAGCTGACGCTAAAACTAATTACTCCAATTCTGTTTACTGGTCGGTTAAAAATGAAAGGCAAAAAGGAGTGAGCTATTTGCGTCTTGCGGATATTCATTTTGAAGAAAAAGATTACATCAAAGCGCAAAAATATTACGATAGTTGTGTAACGGTGCTGCCAAAAGATTTTGAAGGATACGATGCTTTAAAAAGTAAAGCGGAAGGTTTGGAAGAACTGGTGTTTCACTATGAAACCGTTGTTTTTGAAGACAGCGTTCAGGCTATTGCCGAGATGGATCCGGCATCGCGGGAAAAATTTTTGGAGCAAACGCGTAAAGACATTTTAGAAGCAGAGGCGCTGAGAAAAAAACAAGAACAGGAAAGACTGCTGGCAACGCAGGACAAAGTGAATAATCAGTCCGTAGCTTCCGGTGACGGATCGAAATGGTATTTCTACAACACCAAAGTTAGGGGCAGCGGATTTAATGATTTCAGAGCACAGTGGGGAACAAGGCCGCTTGAAGATAATTGGCGCAGAGCGGACAAAGCAAGTTTTTCTGTTGAGGAGGAAGGTACTGATTCAATTGTTGCCGATAAAAGTGATTCATTGACTGTTGAAGATTTGCTTGCCGATATACCACTGACACAAGGTGCTCTTGATTCATCAAACAATAAACTGATGAACTCACTTTACATGCTTGGAGTGATTTACAAAGAGCAGCTGAAGGAAGAATCTGAAGCAATTTCTTATTTTAATCAGGTAATTGATCGGGGTGTGGAACACCCAAGAGTGCTTGAAGCCATGTATCAGTTGTATCTGATTTATACTAAAAAGGGTTCTGCTGAAGCTGAAACATACAAGCAAATGATTTTGTCAAGATATCCGGATACAGAAATTGCGAATGTTATGCGTGATCCGGGATTATCTGCGTAAAAAGAAGAAGCAAGCAAAAAGAATTAAATGAATATGCGGTTACGTTGAATAATTACAAGCAGCGTTTTTATGGTGAAGTAATTACAAAGTGCAATGAAGTTATTGCGTATAATCCTCAGAACAAATTCCTCAACAAATATTATCTGCTGAAAGCATTTGCAATAAGTAAAACCAGCCCGGGCAACGTAGAAGCAATTGCAAGTCCGCTGCAGGATTTATACAAACTCTCACCAGACAGTGAAGAAGGTATTCAGGCAAAAATGTATCTCGATAAATTGTATGCCGGCGGCTCAATTGTTGATCCGGATCAGGGAACAAATCAAACTACTGATTCACCCTATAAAGTGGATTATGCGGCACAGCATTTTTTATTCTTATTATACCAAAGGATGGCGATGGTGCTGAAATTCCCAAAGTAAAACTGGGCAACTTCAACGCTGAATTTTTCAGACAAAAAAGATATACGGTATTGAGTTCTGAATTGAATGAAGACAATCAGATGCTGGTAGTAAAAACTTTTCAGAGTGCAGATGAAGGCGAATTGTATGTTCAGACATTTAACGCACCTACTTCATCCAATACAGTTGGAACATTGCCAAAAGATTTTCAGGGATTTCTGATCACAGCCACTAACTTTTCTACACTGATGAGCCTGAAGGATTTAGAAGCTTACAAATTGTTCTACGAAAAAAATTATCTGCAGTAATTTTTCATCCCTTTGTTTTTCTCTTTAAAAACTTTCTACATTTGTCCCATCAGATGAAGCAATTCTTTACATACCGAATTTGCTATCGTCACTGGCTCAGACCCGTGGTGACGAATTGGAATTTTATTATTTGCGCCTAAGCAGATAAATTCCTCAAAGGTTGCTGTTTACCTTTTCGTTTTAAAACAGAAAAATCATAAAATAAAAATCAAAAATGTGACGTGATGGAAACGTTGGAACTGAGTCAGTCATTGACTCAAACTAAATTGGATCAGTTAAATCTGGAAGAACGGCTTGCCTTGCTGGAAGCCAGATCCAATGAAATGGAAGAAAGTATTCGCTATGCAGGAAGTTTGCAGCGTTCAATTCTTCCCAGCGAACAGATTTTTAAAAATGCTTTTGCTGACGCCTTTGTATTATTTCAGCCAAAGGATGTTGTCAGCGGAGATTTTTACTGGATTTTTCAGCATCATGATGATATTTATTTTGCGGTAGGCGATTGCACCGGACACGGCGTTCCGGGTGCACTGGTGAATATTGCAGGCAATACAATTCTGAGACAGATTATACGGATTGAAGGGCTAACTGAACCGGGTGATATCATGCGTTTACTGGATCAGGAACTGGTTAGTTTGTTTAATGAAAATCTTACTGAAGGCAAAACCCGTGATGGAATGGATATCGTTTTCTGCAAATTTAATCTGAGAAAAAAAACAGGTTCATTTTGCGGCGCAGGCCGACCGTTACTGCTGGTGAGAAATAATAAACTGGAGGAATTTAAAAAGGGACCGGATTGTATTGGTTACAGCTCTGACGAAAACAAACAATTTGAAACAGTTTATTTTGATTTGCGTGAAGGAGACAAGTTTTATCTCTTTTCAGATGGTTATACTGATCAGTTTGGCGGTGAGAATGTAAAAAAATTCAACCGTGAACGGTTCCGTAATTTACTGCTTTCAACCAGTGAAATGCCCATGGATAAGCAGAAAAAAGAACTGCTTTTTTCATACAATAACTGGAAAGGAAAACAAGCGCAGATTGATGATGTTTGCGTGATTGGGGTTAAAATATAAGATCGCAAAAAACAAATCTGAATAACTTTAAATGATTGCAGAAGATTTTTTTAATTGAAATCTTCTGCAATTTATTTCTTTATTCTCATTGCCGCAACTAAACTCAGTACTCCCAAAGGAAGCGGAATCCAGAACACATCATACAGTTCACTCAGGTGAGATGAATCCTTACCAATAAAATACATAGCTACAGAAGCACCAAAGGCTAGAATTGCGACAATAATCAGAATTGATTTTTTCATCCTTATTTTTGTTTTTTCTCAATAATTGTTTTCATAAAAAGTGAAAGCAAGGCAACCATAATGGGCACCCAGATAAATTCATCCAAACCATCTAATTCTTCCACTTCTTTACCAGCCATTACCATGACTGGCAGGGTAATTACCGCACCAAGAAAAAGTGAATTAAAGAATTTTACATAATTCATACCAATTGCTTTTCAGATAACTCCTCTTGCTTTAAGTTCCAGGTATTTATTGATGGTATCAATACTTAATTTTTCAGGTGTGGTCAGTACAGTTTGAATAGTGTTTTTGCGAAGTTCACGGGCAATTTTTTTCTTGTCCATTTTATATTTCTCAGCAAATGTTTTGAGATAAATATCACGTACGTGCTTTGGTTCCATTTCTGCCGCTTTATCTATTTCAGTATTTTCAAAAAATACTACAACAAGAACATGCAGCTGATTGATTTTTTTCAGGAGCGGCAAAACTCTTTTGAGAGCATATTCTGATTCAATATTTGTATAAAGCATAATCAGGCTCCGGCCCTTGATGTGGTTACGGATACCGTGATAAAGCATTTCAAAATTAGCTTCCAGAAACCGTGTTTTCTGACGATATAATAATTCAATAATTCGTGTCAGCTGATTTGCATTTCGTTCAGCCGCAATTTTTGTTCCCAGTTTATCTGAGTAAGTCATTAAACCTACTTTGTCTCCTTTTCTCAGACAAATATTAGAAAAAGCAAGTGTTGAATTAATGGAATAATCAAGTAATGTCAGATCATTGAATGGCATCCGCATACTCCTGCTTTTGTCAATAACCGAATAAATGTGCTGCGCGCGTTCATCCTGATATTGATTCACCATTAATTCATTTCTGCGGCTGGTTGCTTTCCAGTTTACTGTGCGTATATCATCTCCCTGAACATAATTTTTTATCTGCTCAAATTCATTGTTGTGACCAAGCCTGCGAATTTTTTTAATTCCTGTCATGGCAGTTTTGGCAAATACTTTCAGCTCATATTTTTTCAT
This sequence comes from Crocinitomicaceae bacterium, assembly GCA_016719925.1. GTDB lineage: Bacteria > Bacteroidota > Bacteroidia > Flavobacteriales_D > Crocinitomicaceae > JADJGJ01. The sequence goes on from JADJYC010000002.1 coordinate 824,403, forward strand.
CTGAAGGATGGAAGGATATGTAGCAACCGTTTCTTTTTCCTTTACCACCACTTTGCGCTGAATTAATTTGGTAAGCGCGGCAACATAAACAAACACATCTGAAAAAACATATTCACCGCGTTCAGTAGGTCTTACTTCATATGCTATACTGGTTTCTTCATCTGCACCTAATAGCACTTCAAAATGCTGATCACGTATCTGAAACTGAAACGGGAGATTATCATAGATGTCCAGATAAACCGGAAAGTTATAGGAATGAGCAATTTTAAGTTTTACTTTATTTTCATCTCCCAGTGAAAGCTGACTGCTAACCGTGCGCTTAACCTGAACCGGATTTTTCTTTACAAACAAAATGACTATTTCAAGCAGCACCAGTGCCAATAGTGATGCAACAGCAATCTGACCAATCAGAAAAAACACCGGAAAAACAAATCCCGTTGCAAATACTACCACGAGTAAAAGCAAAAGAATAAAGAACCGGTAGGTCAGATATAAGTTGCGGATAAACTTCACAATGCTCTTCTATCTTGGTACTTCAACTTCCTGAATAATTTCTTTGATCAGATCTTCTGTTGTCATTCCTTCCATTTCAGCTTCAGGTGTAAGAATTAAACGGTGATTCAAAACGTGCGGAGCAACAAACTGTACGTCATCCGGAATTACAAAATCTCTGCCTCTGATTGCTGCAAATGCTTTAGAGGCTTTCATCATGGAAAGTGATGCACGCGGTGAACCTCCTAAATAAAGTTTGGCGTGATTTCTTGTTTTATCTGTAATCTGAGAAATGTATTTTAGAATCTGATCTTCCACTCTCACCTGAGCAACCAGGTCCTGTACTTTCTGAAGATCAGCTGCGTTGAATACTCCTTTGATAGAATCAAGTTCAGGCGCTTTGATGTTGTTTTTGTAGCGCATCAGAATTTCCTGTTCTTCACTTAAAGTAGGATAGTTGATTTTTATTTTAAAGAGAAAACGATCCAGTTGCGCTTCGGGCAGGTTGTATGTTCCTTCCTGTTCAATTGGGTTTTGTGTGGCCAGAACCAGAAACGGGAAAGTCATGGTATATACTTTTCCGTCGTATGAAATCTGACGTTCTTCCATTACTTCAAATAGAGCTGCCTGTGTTTTTGCCGGTGCACGGTTAATCTCATCAATCAGCACAATGTTTGAAAATACGGGTCCTTGTTTGAAATTAAAAGAATTGTCTTTCAGATTGTAAACAGATGTTCCGATCACATCAGACGGCATCAAATCAGGCGTGAACTGAATTCGTGAAAAATTAACGGACAATGTTTTTGAGAGCACCTTTGCAGTGAGTGTTTTTGCAACACCCGGCACCCCTTCAAGCAGAACGTGTCCGTTTGAAAAAATACTGATCATCAGCAAATCAACCATGTCATGCTGACCAATGACAAAGTTTGAAATTTCTTTGCGGGTTTGTGTTACTTTTTCATGAATAAAACCCAGATTAAGGCTTGGCGCAAACATCTGAGATGCTGTTTGTCCTGAACCTGTATTTTCAGGGTTTGAAGAAGATTGCTGCGGAACATTTTGTCCGTTGTTCTCTTCTTGTTTTGGGGTGTTTTCTTGTCCTTCCATTAGCGGCATTTTTTATAAAAGTATTCTATTTTCTGATGAAGCAAAATCAATTCTTCATCGCTTACATTTTCAACATTTTCAAATTTTCTGAAAAGCGTAAATATTTCTCTGATTTTTTCTTTTTCAATTTGTGATTTCACTGAAACTTTTTCAATGAATTTTTCATCCGGAGTTTTGGAGATGATATAATAATGGTCAGCTATAAAATTCAGGAATGTTTTTTCTTTAAGTCGGATAAGTTTGTAATGCTTGTTTTCCTGCTGATAAAGAGATGAAAGCGTATTGATATAACCAAGTGAAGTGTTTTCTTTTGATTCAGCGGCAGGAATTATTTTCTGCATGCGTTTTCCTTTGAAGACACCGTAAAGAACTGCGCCTGCAAGCAATACAAACAATGCCCACGTAAGCGGAGGATGCTCAAGTATAAATTGAAGAATACTTTGTCTTTTTTCACCGCCTGTTCCGTCACCTTCTGAATTATCATCAAATGCGTGATTGCGCAGATTGTATTTATCCCATTGCACACGTCCGGGAGGAATATGCTTGAGAATATTTTCAGCATATTCAAAACCGTTGCGTTTCATTAAGGAAATGTTGGTGAACAGGTAAGGAGTACTATGTAAAAATATAGTTCCGCCGGCGTATTTTACTTTGAGAAAATTGCATTGTCCCTTGGTGTTTTCGCCTAATGCATAAACAGTATCATCACCGTACAAATCAAAATTCATCATATTGAAATAGTACCAGGCTCTGGTTGATTTTGCGTTATTGAAAATAAATTCAGATTTATACCTTTTATTGCTTAATGACGGATGAATAAATTTGAAGTACTGCACTGAATCTATGAGTGGTTCAGCCGGAGCAAAAACAGAGTCAGCATCAAGCATTATTTTGTAAAGAAAATCTGTTGGAAAATATTCGCAGGACATAAAAACGGTATTGCCGTTTCTTACAAATTCATAGAGAAAATCTGTTGATTCATAGCTGAGATAATTTTCCAGTCCGACAAAAAAGTAGATGTCATTAACCTCGGGATCATCTTCCAGCTGATCTTCCAGTTTTTTATTTATCTGAAGAAAATTTCCAAATAAACCTGCTGTATCCAAAAGTTCTTTCAGTACAAATGTGCCATACGGTCCTTTATCAGCAGGGTTGTAGGTTTCAGACCAATTATCAGAAACATATTTTTGTTCTTTTTCTTTTCCGCCAAACCAATAGAGCAGCAGTACAAATAAAAGTACAACTCCGGCAACGATTCCTATTTTGGCGTATTTATTCAAGGTTAATGTACTCCAAGTTTATCCAGAAGTCTGGTGAATTCCGGTTTGATTTTTTCAAATGTGGGCTGATCAATTTCTCTTTTTCCGTACCAGATTATTTCAAAATAACCAACTGACTGATTGAATAAATTGTATTCTGGTTTTCCATTCATTTCACGCAGATACTGAAAATTGGTTTTGTCTTTTTCCCAGCGTATCCAGTTTTTTTGAGAGAGATCACGAATGATGAAAATGAAATAAATTCTAATAGCACCCCGGTAATCACCTTTGCTGAGTGCCTCCTGTAAAAGCCGCTGCAATTCAGAAAGCGGAATTTCTGATGGAGCCTGTTCTTCCAGATTTATATGAACTATCTTTTTACCATCCCGTTTGTTATTGACAAAGAGATAAAAAATTAATACCGCGAGCAGAACAATAAACAGTCCTAAAAAAACATATCCCAGCGTACCTAACCCGTTGAATACACTTGGTGAAACAGATACATTAGGTGATGACGGCGGGCTGTATTCATAATCTTCATCATTTCTGGGACTGCTTCCGTCATAATTTCCTCCGTCTCCCTGTCCGTTTCCGCCGCTTCCGTTTCCATTCTGATTACCGTATTTTTTTTTGCTCTTTGCGGTATTCTTCATCTGACTCATAAGTCCATTGTCTTCCTGGTCCGTCAGGCTGACTTTCATAGCGGATATTTTTTCTGATTTCTTCCCATTTGTTTTCATCCAGTTTATGGCGATAAAGCTGATCATCATCCTGTGCAAATGATATTGCTGAAGGAAAAATAAATAATGCGATATGGAATAAAATCCTATTCAAAGTCAAGTGCGTTTTCCATGGTTCGGTTGCGCTTTCCAAAATGATCCAGTTTCTGATAAAGTCCTTTTGCGGTTTTCTTTTCGTCAGAAGAATAATAACAAAGAGAAAATGAAAGAAAACAAATGCAGAGCATGAAGAAAATAAAAAGGATATAGGCAATACTGGAAATACAAGCCATTACAATAGCATAATCGTCAGTAGTTGTTACCAGAAATTCTTTGATGACTGTGAGAAACAAATCCAGAAAACCCATGATAGGATTCTGCAGAAAGAAAAAGAAAATCACTGTGATCAGCATAAAAAGCATAAATGATCCAAGTCCATCTCCGTAGGCTCCGTTTCCTAGTGTAAAACATCTTCCAAACGCATTGAAGAAATTGGTTTTTTCAATATGAATAATCGATGGAATCATAAATAAAAACGGAGCAATAAATGCCGCAAAAAACAACAGGAGGCCGTTTGAAAAAATCATGATGCTGAAAACCATCAGCGCAAATATATAGACCCAGAAAAAGTACCTGATCATATATCTGAAATAATTTGGGAGCAAAGATTCATCTGATTCATCATGCAGGACAAAATGAACGGCAGAAATTAACAGGGTGAGCAGAACAGGCCATCCGAATAATTTGATAAAATGAAAGTCGCGTCCGGTTCCAAAAAGTGATCCCAGATTTTGATACCAGGTCAGGTATGCAGAGTCAAAACGATTTGAGTCAATAAAATAAATGACACCAATCAGCACAAGAGCAAGAGGAAGAACAACGGAAAAAAATATGCGGGAAAGTTTAGTGACTTTTGAAACAAACAGATAAAATGTATCTGTAAAAACTTCTCCTACATTTCTGATTTTATGCCATTCAATTTTACGTGTTGGAATGAATCTCGGAACTTCTTTCAACTCAACTTTTTCAGGATATCTTTTTGCCACAGCAAACGGATATACCACATAGTAAAGTATCATAACGGCAAAACAAAATAAAATCAAAAGCAACTTTATCGGGTCAGGAATTGACAGGTAGTGCCGTGTAACATAACTTTCCAAAAATCCGGCAATAATAAAAAACGGAATCAGACTTAACATGATCATCAATCCGCGTTTAGCGGTGAAGACAAGTGACTGAACTCTTGAATAGGATTTAGGAAACACCAAACCACTTCCCACGGTTATTCCAGCAGCCCCTGCTATTATGATTGCTGATATTTCAAATGCGCCGTGAATCCAAATAGCAAGAAAAGATGTTAGTAAAACGCCGTTGGTTTTAAAGAACCACTGAAAAGCCCCCAGCATAATTCCATTGTAGAGAAGCATGAAATAGGTAAAGATGGTAAATGTGATTCCGCACGCAAAAACAATAAATGCAACGCGGATATTGTTGATTGTTATTTGCCAGAACATGCCACCGCTGGGTGAATCTCCGTACACACCCATTGGATTTCCGTTTGCAATATTGTCAAGTGTGGTTTCAACGTAACCGTCACCAACAATGACCCGCAAAAAATTGTTGTCATATTCCTGTGAAACAGCGCCAATCAGGGCTGCCAGCAAAACAAATAAAAATGCGGTGAGCAAATTAAATCTTGCGCGGTACATTTCAAGCGGAACTGTTTCTGTCCAGAATTTTGTAAAACTTCCAAGCGGTTGCCGGCGCTGTTTATACAAACTTGTAAAGACACCCTGTGCAAGCTGATTTAAGTAAACGCGGACAGATCTTCTAGGATAAAATGTTTTGGCATAAGAAAGGTCTTCTGTTATTTCAGTAAAAAAGTTCAGCCACTTCATCCGGGTCATTGGAATTACTTCCCGACAGTTTTTCAAACCGGGCCCACTTCTTTTTATTTTGCTGTATAAAGGCTGTTTCTTTCAAGGCAGATAAAAGTAATAAAATTGCTTAGATGTTCATGTCAGAATTTAAAATCTAGAATTGGTGTAATGCATTAATAGTTAACATTTAATGTTTTAAAAGTTCAAACAGCTTGTCTTTCTGCACATCTGAGTGTGCCTTAACTTTGCTGAAAACTGTTAAAAATGATAAAAGAATTCAAAGCATTTATTTTACGCGGCAATGTGGTTGATTTGGCTGTTGCAGTAATTATCGGAGCCGCATTTGGCGCCATTGTAAGTTCACTTGTGACTGATGTGATCACACCATTAATGTTAAATCCACTGATGGAAAACTCCATGTAAGCAAACTGGAAGAAGTTGCCTGGAACGGAGTTTTATATGGAAAGTTTATAGCAACGGTGATCAATTTTGTTGTGGTTGCATTTGTGATTTTTCTGATGGTAAAAGGGATGAATAAGATGATCAAAAAGAAAGAAGAAGCCCCTGCTCCAAAAGAGCCAACCAATGAAGAAAAACTTTTGACGGAAATTCGTGATCTTTTAAAATCAAAACAATGAAATTAGTTGCTTCGGTTTTATTTTTACTTCTGCCATTTTATGGTGTTGTTCAGATAACAGAAAAAGAAGATGTATTGAAAACACATCGCGCTGATTCGCTTGATGGTTGGAAAAAAGGCGGATACACGGCTCTTAATATTTCTCAGGTAGGTTTGACTAACTGGGCAGCCGGTGGACAAAGTTCAATTGCCTTAAATGGAATTGTGAGTCTCTACGGAAATTTAAAAAGAGGTTATTCAACCTGGGATAATTCGATTGATTTGGGTTATGGAATTCTCAGACAGGGTAGCGGTGTTGCTTTAAAAAATGGTGTATTCATGAAAACGGATGACAAGATTGATCTTGTTTCCAAGTACGGAAGAAAAGCATCTGAAAAATGGTATTATGCCGGATTGATCAATTTCAATACACAATCAACACCTGGATATACTTATCCCAATGATTCATTGGTCATTTCCAGATTTATGGCACCGGCTTATTTACTGGGTGCTGCCGGAATGGATTTTAAACCGGCCGAATATTTTACTGCGTTTATTTCTCCAATTACACTGAAAACAACTTTTGTTAATGATGATTCACTGGCTGATGCCGGAGCTTACGGAGTGGAAAAGGCAGTATTTGATAATACCGGCATTAAAATTCTTTCAGGGTCCAAGTATCGTTTTGAGTATGGCGGATATATCAGATTATCTTTCAAAAAGACTATCATGGAAAATATCACCATTACTTCCAAACTCAGTTTGTTTTCCAATTACGCCAACAAACCGCAGAATTTAGATGTGAACTGGGAAAATCTGATAGAGTTAAAAGTGAATAAATACATAGCCTGCAGTATTTCTACACATCTCATTTATGATGATGATATCAGTATTACAGATGCTGATGGAAATACCGGACCGCGCACACAATTCAAAGAGGTCGTAGGTGTTGGCTTCTCTTATAAGTTTGCCAAACCGTTTGTTAAATAACTAACGGCGCTTCCAAAACGTGTTCAATCAATCTGATTTAAGGTAAATTTAACATCGTTTGTCTTTTATAATGATGTATTCAACCGTTGAATTCTGTAACTTTGTCGACTGTAATTGGTATACTTATTGCTATAAGGTATACTCTGAAACTTAAAAACTGAATGATGATGCGTGTTGGAAGCTGGATTAAAAGAACTGCTGTTGTTGTTATTGCATTAGGGGTTACTCCTTTTGTAAAGGCAAATATTTCTGTGGAAGGACATTATCAGGGGAAAAACCTGATTGTTCAAAGTCCCGTTAATGAAGATGGTTTTGGATATTGTGTAAGTCGTGTGACCGTGAACGGACAGCCGTCATCTGCGACACTTCAGACAAGCGCTTTTCTGATTGACATGGCGGAGTTTAATATTGCTTTGGGTGATGAGGTACTGGTTGTAGTTGAGCATGAAGAAGGGTGCAAACCAAAACTTTTAAATCCGGAAGTATTATTACCAAAAAGCACATTCAGTCTTGAACAAATTTCTTGTTCACCTGAAGGTCATTTAACATGGAAAACTACCGGTGAGTCGGGTAAACTTGCATATCAGGTAGAACAGTTCAAATGGAATAAATGGGTTGTTATTGGTGAAGTAGAAGGAACAGGGGACAATGGAAAAAGTTCATACGAATTCAATGTTTCACCTCATTCAGGTGAAAATAAAATCAGAGTGAGTCAAACAGATAATTCTGGTAAGAAGAGAACTTCTGATGAAGTAACATTTGTATGTGATGCTTGTCCTGAACCGCATATTGAAACGAGTGATGAAGGTGTTGTTTTTGAAAACAACGGCAAGCAGGTAAAAACAAAGTACGAAGTATTTGATGCTTACGGGAATGTTGTAAAACGCGGAATGAATTCTGTCATTATTTTTAATAATCTGAAAAAAGGAGTTTATCACGTGAACTACGATAACAAGTATGAGCGCTTCATCAATGAATAATGTCTGAGAAAATATTTTTTGAGAGGGGAGGCTTTTGCCCTTTTTTTTTACAAAAAAACATCCCGCTTCTGACTGCGGGATGCTCTTCTGTTATGAAACCGGTAAATAGAAATGGCGAAGCATGCTGACCCAAAAAAGTGTGTGTGAATAAAAGCTTCAATTAGGCCATTTCAATTTTACCTTCTGCTTGTTAATCTGATACTGTATGTTGCAAAAAATAAAAAGTAACCTTTTGTTTTTTGGAATTTAGAAAAAAACAAAAGTCCTCCACATCCCGTGAAAGACTTTTGCCGTTACATTAGTTGAGATACTTTTCTGTATCAGCCGTAATTGCCGAGATTACAACCAAAGAATAAGAACTCAATTGGGAGCTTGCTGAAGGCTCTGATTGTATATGTCTGGAAATTTTACAGGTAACCACCAGAAATTAAAAAACCTCAGTATTCTTTCGATTACTGAGGTTTATTTTTGCTCTCCCTGCTGGACTTGAACCAGCGACCCTCTGATTAACAGTCAGATGCTCTAACCAACTGAGCTAAGGAAGAATTTTCGCTAAAAGCGAGGGCAAATATAGCTAATTAATCTTGGCAAAATCAAGCAAAACGAAAGTTTTTTTCACTGAAGCCGGCCTTTTCTAATTTGAAAGTCAATTTCTGTTAGGTTTATCACTTGAATCTGAAATGTCTGCAGCATCTGAAAGAAGTATGTATAACGGACGAAACTTTTTAATCTAGCCAAATGAATTGAGAATGACTTATTAGATTTGTCTCAAACATTTCTATGAGAGATTATTTATTATTAAGCATTTTCTTTTTTACTCTAAGTGGATGCAATAAAATCCATCAAAAGCACATGCTTATGGAGCAAGACGGGTATTGGCTTTTAACAGAAGAAAGAGTTCAAATCACTCATCTATATAGTGGTTTGATTTGCGATACCACTTTTTACAATGCGGGATTTTTTGATTTTGCAACTCATTCCAGAAAAGAAAAAAAGGAATATAAAAAGGCCGGACATGCTCAGTGGGATTTTAAAGGTGATGTTATTTTTTCTTTGATGCATCCAAACCTGAGTCCTGAATTTACGGATTCAAACGGTGTGGAATTGTATGACTTTGTTCCTACTGACGGTGCTTATATGTGGGAAACCGAGCAATGGTATTTTCTAAAACTGAAAATGTGGTTTAATTCTACCAAAGTAACGGTGATAGAAAATTCAGCTGATAAACAAATTCTGGAGTATGATGCACTTGAAATTGATCGTGCGGAATATGGGATGAATATTTCATCTGTTTTATTCACCTTAACACTGGAAAGACCATGAAAAAGTTAGGTTGGTTATTTGTTTTGTTAGTTTGATTTCCTGTAATAAAGAAAAGTACCTACTGCATTGGAAGGAATGACTGTTATGGATACTGAAGGATATGAATTGTATACTTCAGTTGGTGATAACACGGTGATAACGGAAGATGGTTATTTCTTTGTGAACTCTGTAGAAGGAGGATTGTTCAGGTTTGATTTGAACGGGTATGCATATGGTCAGAATATGATGCAGTTTCTGCCTCCGAATAATGAACCCTGGAAATCCAACTCAGCAGGAATGCACTATCATGAAAATCAAATCTACTTCATAAAAGAGGATAGCATTTTTGTTTATGATACAGATACAGATGATAACGTAAATCCCTCACGTATCATCAGAATTGGAGACGGGGAATTAATCAGAATGATGGATATTGAAGGAGATCAACTTTATGCAACAGATGATTACAAAAATATTTACGTTGCTGATCTGACAGGAATCGACAGTGCGCAATATGATACAACCGTTTTTATTGCTCCTTTTCAGTCAAGTGTGGCCACGCCAAATTACCAGCTAATTCTGGATTATCATAACGGACATTTGTTCATGGAGTCAGATCGCGGTATTGATATAGCAGATGTTTCTGATCCTTCCAATGCTAAAGTAATTGCAACTATTGGTGGTGGATCAATGGCTGAATTCAGGATAGATGGCAATTATCTTTATCTGGCAGGATCACAAGTACATGGAAATAATCTTCAGGTATATGATATTACAAATCCGGCAGATCCGGTTTTACTTGCTGCAATTCCATATCTCGGTCAGGAAATGCTGATTGTGAAAGAAAGAAATGAATTGTACGTTCAGCAGGCAGAAAAAATTCGTGTGTTTGATATTTCTGACCCGGCCTCAATTCAAAAGAAAGAAGTATTTAGTATCAATGGATTGTTCTATAATAATCTGTTGGGCGATATGGATATCCGCGGTGATTATTTATACCTGACTTCTGGTGTAGAGGTAACAAGCGGAATAGTTGTTTTTACTATTCCCCAGTAGTAAATTCAAAAAATGAATTGTTTACAGATAGATTCGAAAAAAGAGATTTAGATAATTATTTTCTTCACCCAAGTTGAGCGTGAATAAGCTAATTGCTTATTCCGTATCCCAGTTTTGCACGAACCCGTTGAATAACATTTTGGGCAACCTTTTTTGCTTTGGCTGCGCCCTCTGCCAGAACCTTATCTATTTCATTTTTGTTTGACATGAAATAATCAAATCGTTTGCGCTCTTCAGCAAAGTCATTCAGTATTTTATCCAGAATTGCTTTTTTGGTGTGCCCGTATCCCCAACCTCCTGCAACGTAATTGTTTCGCATGGTTTCAATTTCTTCACTACTTGCAAAAAGTGAATAAATTTTAAAAGCGTTGCAGCTGTCAGGATTTTTAGAATCTGCCAGTTCAAGACTGTCTGTGACAATAGAATTCACTTGTTTCTTGAGTTCTTTTTCCGGAAGAAAGATGTCAATAATATTGCCTTTTGATTTAGACATTTTTTCACCGTCAATTCCCGGAATCAACATAGTATCAGATTGCAGTTGTTCCTGCGGAAGAACAAAAGTTTCACCCATCTGATGATTAAAACGCGCAGCAACATCTCTGGTCATTTCCAGATGCTGCAACTGATCTTTTCCTACCGGCACAAACTCTGCATCATATAAAAGAATATCTGCCGCCATCAGCATCGGATAGGTGAATAAACCTCCGTTTACATCCTGCAAACGATCAGCCTTATCTTTAAACGAGTGTGCCAGCTCTAATCGTGTAAATGGAAAAAAGCAGCAGAGGTACCAGGTTAATTCAGCAGTTTCAGTCACATCACTCTGTCTGTAAAAAACAGTTTTATTTGTGTCTAATCCGCAGGCCAGCCAGGCAGCAGCAGTTGCGTAAGTATTTTCACGCAATGTTTCAGCATTTTTAATTTGCGTCAGTGAATGTAAATCTGCAATGAATAAAAATGATTCATTGGCCGGATTTGCTGACATTTTAATAGCCGGTTTTATTGCCCCTAATATGTTACCCAAATGAGGAACCCCAGTACTTTGTACGCCCGTTAAAATTCTTGCCATGGTGAGTTGATCTGGATCAAAATTAAGTATTCACTGAAGATTGACCTCCTCAAGGGCTATTTTTAATTAATTTTGGTCTGATGAAATACCTGTTGTTACCATTTATTATACTGTATCGCATCTATTTTGCGCTGGTGTTTTTTTTGGTTCTGACGTTGTTTTATCCTGCTTTCTGGTTTTTGCTTTTGAGCAGCAAAAATAATGAACGTGTTTTCAGGCTGAAGGCTATAGTATCGAGTATCATTCTCTTTCTGGATTTCATTTATATAAGAAGATTGACAAAGCCAAAACTGAAAGGGCCTTACGTAATTTGTCCAAATCATTCATCCTATCTGGATATCATTTTAATGTACCGTGTTTTGCCGCATACCAAATTTCTGTTTATGGGTAAATCTGAATTGCTGCGGTGGCCGATCTTAAGTATTTTTTTCAGAAAAGTGGATATTGCCGTTAACCGTGAAAAAAGACATTCAGCAATGCGATCAATTTTGCGCGCCAGACAGGAGTTAAATAAAGGCTGGTCAATAGTTATTTTTCCCGAAGGTAAAATTCCGGTCAATGCACCCCGGCTTGATTTATTTAAAAGCGGTCCGTTCAAACTTGCAATTGATGCGCAGGTGCCGGTGCTACCGATTTCAATAATTGATAACTGGAAATTGTTTTATACTGATCCGGTGATGACCGGTCGTGCTCACCCAGGTTTTGCAAGGGTTATTATTCACGATGAAATCAGTACAAAAGGAATGACGAAAAAAGATTTAGTATCTTTACGGCATCGAACATTTGAAACAATAAACAAATCTCTGCTGGAATATAATAAAGAGGTTTATCTCAACGACTGATGAAAATAACCGATGAAATAATTGATCACCTTTCACATCTTTCAAGATTAGAATTTGAAGGTGAAGAGCGTGAAAGAATCAAAGCGGATCTGACAAAAATTATTGGATTTGTAGATCAATTATCTTCAGTGAATACAGATGGAGTGGAGCCTTTGATATTTATGACCGAATCAGAAAATGTGCTGAGGGAAGATGTGGATGCTGTTACTGTTTCACAAGCTGATGCACTGAAAAATGCAGCCGTGCATGACTCAGATTATTTCAAAATACCAACTGTTTTGAAGAAGTAATTAAAGCAATTTCAAAATTGCGTCTTCCACTTCTTTTGAATCCCACACTTTTTCAATGTCTGGTCTGTTCATTACTTTACGCATAATCTCATCTTGCTTTTTTCCGTTCTGATAGGCCACGGAATAACGCGTATTGGTAAATGAAACTTGTGTATAAAGCGGAATCCATTTATCCGGATGTAATTTGCTGAAATGACCTTCAATTTTTTTCTGAAGAAGGAATCTTGGGTCAGCTACAAAATCTCGCATCACAAAATAATTTTCTACCGATAAATCCTGAACGGCATCACCATCCGGTTTGCGAATTTTCGATATTCTTCAAAAACGTTTGGCCATTTTCATTGTGCTTTTGCATCAACTCATACATCACAGTACAATCTTCAAAGCCGGCATTCATTCCTTGTCCGTAGAACGGAACTGTAGCATGTGCGGCATCACCCATCAAAGCAACTTTACCATGTGTCCACGGATAACATCTTACTATAGCAAGTGAAGACAATGGATTACTGTGCCAGGTTTGCAAAAGATTCGGACAGATATCGTAAAAATCAGGAATGTTTTTGAAAAAGTTCTGAATATCAGCATCTGTTTTTAATGCGTTGAAAGAAACTTCACCGTCAAAGGGCATAAACAAAGTACAGGTAAACGAACCATCATCATTTGCAAGTGCAATTAGCATAAATCTTCCGCGCGGCCAGATATGCAAAGCATTTTTATCAAGTTTGTAAGACCCGTCAGGATTGGCGGGAAGCAATAGTTCCCGATATCCATCTTCAATATATTTCTGACTGTAATCAAAGCGATCTAATTTCTGAAATGCATTATAGCGTGCTGCAGAAAAAGCACCGTCTGTTGCAAAAACAACATCGGCTTGCGCTGAAATTTTTTCACCGGTTTCTGTATTTTCAAAAAATGCAATTCCTTTTTCTAAATCGACATCCACACATTTGTGGTGATAGAAAATTTTGCACCGCCTTTGGTTTCGGCAATGTCCATCATTTTTGCGTTGAGTCCGCCACGCGAAACAGAATAGATCGCCTGACCTTCTTTACCATACGGCTGATAGTTTTGTTTGCCATCTAGATCATGCATGATTCTACCGGGCATAGCAATGGAAATTTTTCTGATCTCATCATCAACACCAACTGTTTCCAATGCTTTCCAACCTCTGAAAGACATCGCTAAGTTGATGGATTTACCAGCTGAAATATCTGCTTTACGTATATCAGGACGACGTTCATAAATAGTTACTTTATAACCTGCTTTGGAAAGAAAAACGGCCCAAAGAGAACCTACTAATCCGGCTCCGATAATAATTGCTGATTTTTGCATGAATGTAATTTCTGAAGAAGTAAAATTAATCAAATTGCAGTGTGGCTGACTTGATTTTTATCATAAATAAATTATCGTCAAGGTTTTTATGAAATAGATCTTTTTGATAGAATGAAGAATAAAAATAACATGTTACCGCATTTAAAAATAGCACACGCGATAAACGGCCGTATCACTCAAAATGTCCAAAGTTCTTTCAACTTCTTGTCTCAGCCATTTTTTATACTCGCGCTTAGTCAGGGGCGCCTCAGCGGTTTTGACATATGTACAATCACATTTAACGGCGGGATCATTAATCCAGTCCTCATCTAGATAAAGCTTTTTTTTGTCATGCGCTAAAGCACAAATATAGAAATCGGAGTAGTTTGGAAATCGGCATGAATTGCAGGCTTCCAACCAGTTTCGGTTAGCGTGAATCTTTCTGTCCAAGTGGCTTCGTAAAAATTGTTTGGCACAAATCTTACAAAATCCGACTTATAGACACTGTCTCTTCGATACGACCATAAACTTCCAATGCTGTCATATTCATATCGGTAAAAGGGATAATCGAAAAGTTGTCTTTCTGTCCTTCCTGAAGTGGTATACTTGAATGATTCAGCAAAAGGAATATCATAAATCATAGCAATACCATCGTTTTGCTTCATATTCTTCTTTACTATAAAGAAAATAGCCGGTATCAATTCCCAATTTATTATCAGTGTCAAAGCACTCGTAAATTCTGAGTAATGGCTCATAGCCGCATCCTTCCCAGATTATTTTTGGTACATCTTGGGATACCGTTGATATTTGCAAATGACATATAATAGGTTGTCGGCATTCTCACCCCATTCAGATCCGACCTGATTGAATTGAATAAATTCTAAAATTACACCACGAGTCAAATGAAATGGAATTGTAAGTATTGACCAATTTGCGGCCCAAAATAATTCACCTGATTTATGCCATTTCATATAAAAAATGTCGCCTTTATCATTTAACTGAAAATAAACCTCAATTGAATGACCTTCAATTTCAAGTGTTTGCTTCCAAAAAATTTCATGTGAAGAATATTTCAAATTTGGCAGAATTTTCCTTGCCTGTGCTGTGTCTAGTAGGGTTAAGTCGTCTAATAGATCATAGCAAGTAGGTGAGTCTTCATGGCAGTATGATAAATAAGTTCGTAAACATTTCACGTGGCCATTTTCAAAATATTCAATTGATGTTTGTTCAGTAGAGTGATAATCATCATTGATTAAATTGAAATTCGTGAGCTTACCATTTTTACTAAAAGAATACACTTCAAGTTCATTACGCTGTGCAGAGATAGTAGATACATTAAGTGTTTTAATTACTGCTGTATCCCAATGCTGACTTGGGTCAATGAGTTCTATACCAAAATGATGCCTATACTCAATTTGGCAATCTGCATTTTTTATGGAACACAATCCAATTAAAAAAGTGAATATGTAGACTGTTTTTTTAATAAATAGAATGTTGAAGAGATTATATTAACGGCAATTGCCAATATGGTTTCAGTAAAACGTCGAAAAGAAATTGAACTCAGTATATCCTAAAGTTCATGATAACCGGCAAAAATGCATTTTTGAAAACTGATTTTCTAGCCTATTGCATTTTCCAACGCCACCCCAAACCGATAAACATCCTCAAAAGAATTGTAAAGCGGAACAGGAGCAATGCGAATCACATTAGGTTCTCTCCAATCTGCAATCACACCTTGTTCGGTAAGTTTATCAAATAATGGTTTGCCTTTTCCGTGAACTAAAATCGAAAGTTGCGCACCGCGTCTTTTTTCTTCTTTTGGTGTGATAATTTCAAATTGACATTTGTCTGTGTGTTTAGCAGAAATGTCCTGAATGATTTCTTCCAGATAGTTTGTTAACTGAATTCTTTTTTCGATCAATTTATCCATTCCAACCTCAGCAAAAATATCTAACGATGCAAGGTGGGCGGCCATTCCTAAGACCGGTGCATTGCTGAGTTGCCAGCCTTCTGCACCGGGCATTGGTTTAAAACCTGGTTCCATCAAAAATCTAACCGACTTATTGTGCCCCCACCAACCGGCAAAACGCGGAATTTCTGGTTTGTTTTCGTGATTTTCATGCACAAACATGCCGCTTACTCCACCGGGAGAAGAATTCAAATATTTATATGAACACCATGCAGCAAAGTCAACCTGCCAGTCATGCAAATTTAATTTTACATTTCCTGCTGCATGAGCCAAATCAAAACCTACAACTGCACCAACATTATGTCCTGCTTCGGTGATTGATTTCATATCAAATAACTGACCGGTATAATAATTCACCCCACCAATCATAACCATCGCAATTTCATTTCCAAATTTTGAAATTGTATCTAAAATATCTTGATCGTTAATCGTGTGTTCACCATGTCTTGGTTCAATTTCGATCATGGCATCTTTTGGATCATAACCGTGAAACTTTACTTGTGATTCCAATGCGTATTGGTCACTTGGAAATGCTTTTTTCTCACAGAGAATTTTATATCGCGTTTTTGATGGCCGGTAAAATGACACCATCAACAAATGCAAATTGGTAGTCAAACTGTGAGTAATGACAACTTCAGAATTTTTTGCACCAACAATTTTTGCTGCTTTTTCTGTCAGAAATTCGTGATAAGCAAACCAGGGTTTTTTCGCTTCAAAATGTCCTTCAACACCAAATTTTGCCCAATCATCCAGTTCTGCCTGAATATAATCTTTCACTTTTTTAGGTTGAAGACCGAGCGAGTTACCCGTGAAGTAAACTGTATCCTGCCCGTTGTGCTGCGGAATAAAGAAACGGTTACGATATTCTTTCAAAGGATCTTTCTGATCAAGTTCCTGAGCAAATTGCAGAGAGAATTTGTTTGCTACCATGGTTTGTTTACTTTTGTATAACCGCTTCAGGAATTTAAAATCCAGCAACAGCGGGCGTTAGCAAAGATACAAATACATTCAAAATCAGATCCATGATCAGCCGTAAAAAATCAGACCAGTTATTTGAAACTGCAAAAACAATTTTTCCCGGTGGAGTAAATTCTCCGGTACGCGCATTTAAATCTGTTGAGGGGTCTCCGTTATTTATTGCAAAGGGAGATGGTTGCCATATATGGGATGAAGACGGAAATCAATTTGTAGATTTTTGTTGCAGCTGGGGACCATTGATTCTTGGCCACAATCATCCCAAAGTGCGTGAAGCAATAGTTAATACAGTTGGAAACGGAACTTCTTTTGGTGCTCCTACTAAACTGGAGAATGAACTCGGGCAATTAATTCTTTCCAATAACCGTTTCATTGAAAAAATACGATTTGTCAGTTCCGGAACTGAAGCAGTGATGTCTGCTATTCGTCTTGCCAGAGGATATACCAAAAGAGATAAAATTGTCAAGTTTGATGGATGTTATCACGGTCATGCAGATTCATTGTTGATAAGCCGGATCTGGTTTAGCACCTTTTGGAACTTCCTCATCAGCAGTGTTCCTGAAGCATTTTCGAAAGAAACAATTGTCATTCCGTTGAATGATGAAAAAGCTGTTTTGGATGTTGTGAAAATTATCCTGATCAAGATTGCCTGTATGATTATCGAACCAATTCCGGCCAACAACGGCTTGTTGCTTCAGCAAAAGAATACCTTGAATTTCTCAGAAAGTTTGTTCTGAAAATGGAATTCTCCTTTGTTTGATGAGGTAATTTCTGGTTTCAGAGTTGCTTTTTCAGGAGCAGCAGAATTGTACAATATTCAACCGGATATTATCACGTATGGAAAAATAATTGGAGGAGGAATGCCCGTTGGTGCTTATGGGGCTTCACACAAAATTATGGACTGTATTTCTCCGGTTGGAAATGTGTATCAGGCCGGAACTTTGTCCGGAAATCCAGTTGCAATGGCGGCAGGAATTGCACAATTAAAGGAATGCTTACGTGCTGATTTTTACCAAGATCAGGAGAATAGAACTAAATTATTCGTTAATAAAATCAACAATCATTCAAAAACCAAAGGATACAGTTTTGAGATATTTACCATTGGTTCAATTTTCTGGCTGGCATTTTCTAAAAAAGAGGCGATTAGGAGTGCTGATGAAATTGACAATGCTACTATGAATGATTTCAAAAAGCTATATTCTGTTTTACTGGATAACGGAATTTATTTGGGTCCTTCAGGCTATGAAGTTGGTTTTATATCAGCAGCACATACTGAAGAAATTTTGAATGATTGCGCGTTAAAATTCTGCGCAGCGCTTGATTCAGTTTTGGGTTAAGTACATCTTTAGAATGTAGGTTTGAGATTGTTTCTGGCGCATTTGATTTTAAGCATGTTGAGCCGTTTTGTGTATTGATCTGTAGCCGTTTATCAATTTAAATTCACGTATATTTACTTCGTTTTGAAGATATTATTAGCGGCAATAGTTGTTTGTATTCATGTCTGTTTTCTGCGGGCACAGCAAATTGAATTGTCCGTTCAAACTGGACACTCTTCTGCCATTACATCGCTTGCTTTTAGTCCTGGTGACGTTTGGATTGCTTCGGGTGGTGCGGATAATAAAATTATTTTGTGGGATTTCCTCACAGCAAGACAGGCTGATGTTTTTATTGGTCATTCAATGACAGTTACTGACGTTGAGTTTCATCCATCCGGAAAATATTTAATCAGTTCTTCTCTTGATTCAACAATCAAAGTCTGGAATATCGCAAATGGTTTTTGTGAAACATCTTTAAAATTTAATTATCCGTTGTTTTCTTTGGACGTTGATTCGGATGGAAATGAACTTGTGATAGCAGGCAAAGAAATTCTTTTAATCTCATTTACTGATTTGCTAAAATCTAATGATGCTGAAATCACAAAACCAATCGCCTTGCCTCTGCGTGCAAAAAAAAGTTTTACCACAGTAGCATTCAGTCATAATAATCAATACCTCGCTTTTGGTGGTGAGCATGAAGATTTGGGTTTTTTAGTGGATTTGACAAACAAAGAAGTTGTCAGAAAAATTCCTGCTGCGTTTTCAGATCTGTTTTTTGATGAGGACAATTCAAAACTCATTTATTCGACATCGCTTGGTTTAGCTTCAGAAGTGAGTTTATCTGACAGGAAAAAAAAAGGAACAAGTACGGACTGGATGCTCAATGCATTTAATGCTGTCACTGCAAATTCTGATTTTATTTATCTGGCAAATGACAGGGGCGAAATTATAGAAATTAACAGAGTGAATTTTTCTGAAAAAAGGATTTTCAAAACTTCCCGGTCCAGATTAAACACGCTTAGAATTTCCGGCAATGGTCATTTTCTTGCAAGCGGCGGTGAAAATGGCAGAATTGTTTTGTGGGATCTAACTACCGGACTTGCCGTTAAAGATTTTGAAGGTTCGGTTGCACAAATCAATGATATTGTCTTTTCTGAAAACGGGAAAGAAATTTTAATTGGTTATCAGGATGGTTCACTTAGAAAAACAAATCTTTTTTCAAATCAGAGTATAGTCAATTCGCCGCAAATTAAATCTGAAGTCTTGTCATCAAGATTCCAATGGTCGGTTTTTGATATTGTGAGTTTCGAAAAAGATTCTGCTATAATAACCATGCATAAAAAGCGGTTTGCACTGGATGAAGAAAACACCTTTGATAAAATAACGGAGTATACGGTTATCTGGGTTTTTAAAGATAATTACCTGAAGCTGCATGAACACAAATATTTGGGTGAGCGAGCACAGCAGTATATGGATGACAGAAAATCCGGCATTACAAATCCGGTTTCTTTTTTGTTAAGCAATGACGCTCTTTCTTGCAGATCAAAGGATGGAAAAGGTAAAATTCTGTCGGATGGTAAAGAAATTTCGGTGAACATGGAATCCTCAGATGATTTCAAAATTCAATCGCAGCATACTGATATGCTGACTAGTGTTGCGCTCAATGACTCGTATGATTTTTTTGCAACTGCGGGCTGGGATGGTTTGATCCGGTTTTATGATTTAAAAACGGCTAAACTGCTTACCACTTTCGGTCCGTTTGGTAATGGACAATTTATTTACATCAATCCTGAAGGGTATTATTTTTCTTCAAAAAAGGCGTTGGATTATGTTGGTTTTAAGTGGGGAGAAAAATTTTATTCCTTTGAGCAGTTTGATTTGATTTATAACAGGCCTGATCTTGTTGCTGCTTATCTTCCGTATTTTGATGACTATTACGTGTCTGCTTATAAAAGGCATATCTCAAAAGACTTAAAAACTTGATTTGACTGAAGATGATCTGGCAGTTAAGGAAAATGTTCCGCTGATTTCCTATCAGCGTTATCTGGATAATTTATTAATCGATGGAAGTATCAATCTGATTGTAAAATGTGAAGATCAGAATGCTGAATTGGATAAACTGCATATTCGTGTGAACGGCGTACCTGAGTTTGGAAGATATGGAAAATCACTTAACGGCCATTCATACATCGACAGTTTTCATGTTGTTTTGAATCCCGGCACAAATTACTTTCAGATTTATTGTACTAATAAATCGGGCGTTTCATCTTTGAAAGAAACATTTTCTGTAGAGGCTCACAAACGTGATGTCGAGTCAGATTTATATCTTATTTCTATTGGAGTTTCAAAATATAAGGAGCAGCAATATAATTTGAATTACGCATCAAAAGATGCAGAGGATGTAATACGGTTTTTTGACAAACCATTCGGGCCTTTCAGCACTGTTCATTCAAAGATTTTAATTGATACCAATGTCACTTTGACGAATGTATATGAGTTAAAAAAGTTTACTCCAGCAGGCAAAACCCAATGATGTGGTTATGTTATTTGTTGCCGGACATGGTGTGCTGGATTTGAACTTTGATTATTATCTTGCTACCTATGACATGGACTTTAAAAATCCGGCTGAAAAAGGAATTCCGTATGATGTTTTTGATGACTTGCTTGACAATACAAAGAGCCGAAAAAAAGTAATGTTTATTGATGCTTGTCATTCAGGTGAAATAGACAAAGATGATGTTATCAAATCTGAAACAATAGAAAGTGAACAGGGAGATATTAAATTCAGATCTGCCGGAATAAATATTGCAAATAGAGAGGAGACAAATGTGCTTGATCTTGCAAAATCACTTTTTGCAGACATGCGGCTAAATAATGGAACAACGGTTATTTCAAGTGCCGGCGGAAACGAATTTGCAATTGAAAGTGACAACTGGAAAAACGGAGCCTTTACGTATTGTTTTTTATATGGTTTATCATCAGGTGATGCTGATCTGAATAAAAATAAATCCATAACACTTTCTGAAATTCAGGAGTATCTTCTTTTTCAGGTAAACAAATTAACGGAAGGAGCGCAAACCCCTACTTCACGAGTTGAAAATTTGAATAATGATTTTGTAATCAGGTAGCCAATGAAAAGTCAGGTCTTTTTTATTTTTTCTGTAATAACATTTTTCAATATGTCTGCGCAGAGTCTGGATTTTGGACTGGAAGTTCAGCAAAATACAAATCTTGTAAAAAAATGGGGCTTTGATGATACACCAAGTCAGCAGAACCATGCATTTACCGTTTTGGATAACAATGCTGATACGCTGAATGTTTTTTTTACCCGCTTTTCAATGACTAATAATTTTGAAGTTCCTGTCTATTTCAGATACAATTTTAAACGAAGATTTTTTGTTGATCTTAAGTTATCCAACACATCTCACACGCTGAAAATGGAAGGGACATCTAATTACAATGCATCTTTTTTCACATCAAATTATGGAACATATAATGATTTTTTAATTCAGGCACAGGCTGACGGATTCGATACAGTGAGCGAAGCAGACTACAGAAATTATATTGACGCGGCCAAATCGCAATATGAGCAAAAAGTATCCTCGGTTGAAGAATTCAAAGTATTGTCATTTACGACCAATTTTGGGATGAGATTGCTGCCGCACAGAAGCATAAACCCATACATTGCATTTGGTTTTACTTCCAAACCAAATACAGCAAATTCAGTTATCAGTCGTTGCAGTTTTCCAATACCAATGTCTATGATTACAGTAAAGTGAATGATGGTGTCAATCGATTTGCAGAAAGCACGTTTTATCTGAACTTTAATGCCGGTATTGAATTTTACAGATTCAGGGCGGGTTTTTATTATCAGGCTGGATTTGCTTTTCAGGCAACAACCGGAATAACCAGTGATGTAGTCATTTATGTAAATCCGTACACTCCGTTTGAAAGAATTCATTCTTATGGGTTTTAATATTTGTGCCAATTTATTCTCGGCACCTATTGGAAAAAGAGTTATTCAGGAAAATCTCACTACGGATGAAATAATTCTTTCCAATATTAAAAGGGAAAAACACAAGTGGTATTTTGGATTAAGATTCAACCGCCGCGGGTATAATGATGTAAATACTTTTTATACATCTCCTGACAGCAGATTATCCATCATGTCTCGAGATTCTATTTTGTATAACAATGGTACAAATGTTCAGTCCGCTGAAAAGGTTGAAATGCTGACTTTTGGAGATGTAAAAAAAATATTGTGGTCAGGTCAGTTAGATCTTTATGCAACAAGAAATATCGGAAAACGGCTTTATGTTGAAGCAAGTCTTGGATCATCCAGTCTTACTACAGATATAGAAACCTGGGAATTTCAGGGAACGGTTTTACATGATACAGTTAATGGCAACACCTGGCTGAAAAATAATGCAGAGCCCAGAATTACTTCCGGTGTCTATCGTAATGTGTTTAACTTGTCAAATGTAGCGCTGACTCTGGGTTACAGAATTATTGACCGGGATTTTTTCAGATTTTCACTTTTCGCCGGATCTGGTTTTACAACAATGGTGCATCGGTCGCTGGTTTATGTTGATCTGCCTGATGGTGTGAATGAGCTTGATATTTATAGCACGATAGACAAAAACTACTATACCATTGGAGATAATTCTATTTATGCGTATCAGGGCAGTATGGCTGTGGATATGAGCGGATCACCGGATTTGTTGTTTAATAAATTCGGTGGAGTGAAACTGGATAGAAACTGGCCTACTCCAAAACCACAGCGTGCTGTTTTTCCAATGGTCAAAATTGGTTTTGAGGCTGAGATAGATCGTTATACTTTAGGCTTGTGTATTGACAGAAGCAGCAACTATATGGATGGATTCCTTTTAGATAAATACAGTTCAATTTATTTCTCTGTAGGTTATCGCTTTATCAGAAGATAACGGATATTAATGCCATGATGCCCGGCAGATATAAGACTCCATCAATAAATAAAGAATAGTGAAATTCTTTGGTCCATTTTGGTGCGTGATAAATTACAATGCCGCTCATTGTAAAAAGGAGTAAAACGTACCATAGAATGTCTGTGTAAAAACAAATCATGATTGACATTGAAATACTGGTCAGCAGTAGTGAAAGCCTTTGGGTATTTTTAATACCAGCAATTTTTGGTATTGTCCGTTTTTGATAGTCGTCAATAGAAATGTCTTTGATATCAAACAATACAGCCATTGCAAGAATGTAAAGAAAGAATGCAACCGAAAGTGCTGTTTCTGTGCCGCTAAACTCTTTATTGCTGTTATAAATGGGAATTACAGTGAGCAACATTGTCCAGACAAAAGCTACCAGGTATAGTTTTATAAAGGGAATGTCCCGCAGTCCCTTTTTATTTTTTATCCAAAAAAATCCGACGTAAAAAACCGAAATAAGTACCAATTAGAACTAAATATATAGTTGTTTTAATTGGAATATAAAGAATTAATATACAAGATAATATAAATGATATAACTAATAATATCAGGACAAAAGGTTTATTTTTTATCATCCATACTTTCCTGTCTTCAGAAAATGCCTGCCCGGTTTTAAGTTTGATCAAACGCTGAAAGGTATAGACAAACAGGGTTGCACAAAAAATTATCCCTGAAAGCACAAGGTTGACATTTAAATTTGATAGATAATAGGTGGTATATAAAAGACTCACTGCGGCACCCGAAATCCAGATGTTAGAATAAACCAGGAATTCTAGAGTCTTTTAATGTCAGTTCGGTGTAAAAATGAAGTATGAAATCATTCCTGCTGTTATACCTATCGCACTGCCGGTCAAAGCTGAAAGTACTCTTTTCTGACGGGCAATACGGTGGAATCCGCGGTAATAATTTTCATCCCCGTAAAGACTTTTCTGTAATAATTGGTGCGGTTTGATCCTGAAGGATGGGATTGCCCATGTTGCAGATGCTACCAACGGCAGAAGAACAGGGAAGAGGGTTGGACTTTTTCCAAAAACCCGACTGTTGCATTGGAAGGCGGAATATTATTGTTTTCAGCAAGAAATTCATCCATGCTTTTCTGTGAAAAATAGGTGTCCAGAAGAGAGATGCCACATCCTAATGCAAGACTGGAATAGAAAGGAATCCGGGGCTTAAAAGTTTGTCTGGCATCATAACTGCCCAGAGTAGCATTACGCGCTTCTTCAACTGAAAGAAAATCTCCCTGAAATTCATTTGGAATATAAATCACCGTCTCGGTTCCGCTTTGTGTGTATGAGAAAATTCTGTCATATGTTAAATCAATGACCTCAGCCTGGCCTTTAGAATTAAGAATAGTCATTTCAAGATTTCGGAACTGACTTGATGCGGCGGAGATATTTCCGGTGTAAACTTTGCCATTAAGCAATATGACTGAATCCTGCTGGGAGTGACATAATACTGCAGAAAGCAAAAACAGAAGCTGAAATATTCTCATCAGATTGAATTTGCAATAAAGGTCTTAATTTTTTCGGATTGTGGATGGAACAATTATCAGTCAAATTGGTTCATGCCGGAAATTACTTTAACAGCTTTGTCTGAATATGTGATAATAATTCTTCGCAATCTCTTTTAAAATGGGAAACTGGCTATATTTGTTAATTGAAAAATTTACCTCAAAAACTAAGGGAGTATATGATATTTGAAGACAGACACATAGGAGCAGACAATCATGAAAAAAATGAAATGCTCAAGGCAGTGGGAGTAAAATCACTGGATGAATTAATTGATAAAACTGTTCCGGCTGGCATTCGGTTAAAATCACCGCTAAAGCTTTCAGAACCTATGACAGAGCATGAGTACCTTGCTCATGCACAAGCTATAGCTTCATTAAATAAAGTATATAAATCATACATTGGACAGGGTTATTATGGAACACTCACGCCTCCTGTTATTTTGAGAAATATTTTTGAAAATCCGGGATGGTACACCGCATATACACCTTATCAGGCAGAAATTTCTCAGGGCAGACTGGAAGCATTGTTGAATTACCAGACAATGATTATGGATTTGACAAAAATGGAAATTGCCAATGCGTCGTTGCTTGATGAAGGAACTGCTGCCGCTGAAGCAATGATTATGTTCCTGAATTCGCGCAGTCGTGAACAGGAAAAAAACAACATAAACAAATTCTTTATATCCAATACTTGCTTTGCGCAAACAATAGATATTGTTGTTGGACGGGCTGAAAATTTTGGTGTAGAAGTGGTTGTTGATGCACCTGAAAATTTCAATTTCGGTTCAGAATATTTTGGGGCATTGGTTCAATATCCGGATAAATTTGGAAAAGTAACAGATCTGTCTTCTTTCATTTCTAAAGCACATGCTGCAGGAATCAAAGTTGGTGTTGCAACAGATTTACTCGCGCTTGTTGTATTAAAGGCTCCGGGTGATTGCGGTGCAGATGCTGTTTTTGGAAATTCTCAGCGTTTTGGCGTACCAATGGGATTTGGTGGACCACATGCTGCTTTCTTTGCGACAAAAGATGAGTTCAAAAGAACAATTCCCGGAAGAATAATCGGAGTTTCTGTTGATGCCGATGGAAATCACGCATTGAGAATGGCGCTTCAAACGCGTGAACAACATATTAAGAGAGATAAGGCCACATCAAATATCTGTACTGCACAGGCTTTATTAGCAGTAATGGCTGGTATGTATGCTGTTTATCACGGGCCGGATTATCTCCGTGAGATTGCAATGGATGCTCATCAGAAAGCCTTGCTGACAGAAAAGGAGTTGAAAAATCTTGGATATAAATCACTCAATTCAAGTTTCTTTGATACGCTGCATATTGAATTGCCGTCAGGGAAAAAAGAGGCTGAACTTAAAAATCTGGCTGAAGCATCTGAAATTAATTTGTTCTATACCGGTTCTGGATCTGTGACTATTTCTTTTGATGAAACAATTACTACGTCTGATTTGAATAGTTTACTGGCCGTATTTGGAAAGCTTGCCGGAAAATCTGCAAACACTTTCAACTCAAATGACTGGAGAAAAGAAAAATGCCCGCTTGGAGATTTGCACAGAAAAGATAAAATTTTACAACATCCGGTTTTCAATTCGTATCATTCTGAATCAAAAATGATGAGATACCTTAAATCATTGGAGAATAAAGATCTTTCTTTAGTTCATTCAATGATTTCTTTAGATTCTTGTACAATGAAACTGAATGCTGCGGCTGAGTTGATGCCACTTTCATGGCCGGAGTTTGCCAATATGCATCCATTTGCACCGGAAAATCAAACTGCCGGTTATAAAAAGATGACAGATCAGCTTGCCGCAGATTTATGTGAAATCACAGGATTTGCCGGAATGTCTCTACAACCAAATTCCGGAGCGCAGGGAGAATATGCAGGTTTGATGGTTATACAGGCTTACCACCATTCAAGAGGAGATAAACACCGCAATATTTGTCTTATCCCAAGCTCAGCACACGGAACAAATCCTGCATCTGCAGCAATGGCGGGAATGGAAATTGTCGTTGTTAAATGTGATGAACTGGGAAATATTGATGTCACTGATCTGAAAGCAAAAGCAGAACAACATAAAGATAAACTGTCTTGTCTGATGGTCACTTATCCGTCTACCCACGGTGTATACGAAGAAACAATTGTTGAAATCACAACGATCGTTCATAATAATGGTGGCCAGGTTTATATGGATGGTGCCAACATGAATGCACAGGTTGGTTTAACAAATCCGGGTAACATTGGAGCAGATGTTTGTCACCTGAATCTCCATAAGACTTTTGCAATTCCTCACGGAGGTGGTGGACCAGGAATGGGACCAATTGGTGTTGCAAAACATCTGGTTGATTTTCTGCCAGGCAATCCGCACACAAAATCAGTTGGTGGATCAAAAGCGATTCGTGCAATCTCTGCGGCACCTTTTGGAAGTGCATTGATATTATGGATTTCATATGCGTATATCAAAATGCTGGGCGCAAAAGGAGTTACTGAATCAACAAAAAATGCAATCCTGAACGCAAATTATCTTCGGGTAAAACTTGCAAAACATTTTCCGATTTTATATTCAGGAAAAAACGGTACGGTTGCACATGAGATGATAGCAGATTGCCGTGATTTTAAAAAGACATCTGGTGTTGAAGCGGGTGATATTGCAAAACGATTAATTGATTTTGGATTTCACGCACCAACGGTATCATTCCCTGTTGCAGGTACATTAATGATTGAACCTACTGAATCTGAAGACAAAGCTGAATTGGATCGTTTTATTGAGGCAATGATTACTATCAAAGCAGAAATAGATGAAATAGCGAACAAAGGATTAGATCAGAATAATAATCTTTTGAAAAATGCACCGCATACTGCACAATTGGTTACGGCTACAGAATGGAATTTACCTTATTCAAGAGAAAAAGCGGCTTATCCGGCATCGTATTCAAAATCCAATAAATATTGGGTTCCGGTAAGAAGGGTTGACAATGCCTACGGAGACAGAAATCTGGTTTGCGCGTGTCTGCCAATTGAAAATTATATCACAGAAACAGTTTGACCTGTATAAAATTCATACGAACGGCTCGATAACTATCGGGCCGTTTTCTTTTATTTTTGTATCTTTACAAGTCAAATAAAAAAGATACATATGAAAAAAATCTACTCGCTTGCAGGTAGTGTTTTGTTGTCAGGTTTTGTTTTCGGACAAATCTCCCAGCAACATGCTATCTATAGCTTTGCAAACGGTGAAAAATATACTCCGGGTGCAATTACTCAAATTCCTATGAGAACTGACCTCAATAGTCAGGACAGGACTACTTACTACACTCAAAATTTTGATGCTGGTTTCGGAGCTTGGGGTGCAAGTATCCAAAGTGGAACAGCTCCTTTTAAATTGACAAATACAGGTCATGATAATACTACTGGAAACACATTTATTATTCCTACATTGATGTCGTCCACGCCAACGCAGTGGGTGGTTCTTGATTCAGACGCAGATGGAACAAGTTACAGTAATGCTGAAGCATCAAAATTAACGTCGAACAAAATTGATTTATCTGCTACAACGGGTCAATTTGTTGCGTTAGAGTTTGAACAGTTTTTTGCAGAGTGGGATATTAATACATATACCAACGCTGGATCAGAAGATCATTGCTATATCGCAATTTCATTGGATAGTTCAGTATGGACGGAAATAGAAATCAATGAAGGTGTTGGTCGTGAAGGACGCCCTAATCCGGAAATGATTTCTTGGGATATAACAGACATCATAGCGCCAGATAACAGTGAGGTTTGGATTCGCTTCCGTTGGGAAGGTGCCTGGAATTATGGCTGGCAGCTTGATAACGTAAAAATCATTGATATCAACGAAAAAGATTTAACAATCATGGATACATACCGTGGTTATAATAATGCTGGTCTTCAGTATTCAATGGTTCCTCAAATTCAGGCTACTGAATTTCAGATTGGAGCAATTGTAAGAAATACAGGTCATATCGATCAAACAAATATTGGAATTGACTTTGAAATTAAAGATCCAAGCAATACTGTTGTTGCTTCAGGATCTGCTTCTTCAACTGTCACTCTTGCAAACAGTGAGCAAGATACTTTCTGGGTGGCTACAGGTTATACCCCTGATGTGCTTGGAAATTATACTATTACCTGGACTGCAACTTCTGTTGAAGGGGATGATGATTTAAGTGATAATACAGTAATTGATGATTATTTTGAATTAACGGAATATACGTATGCACAGGATTTTGCTGAAGGTGCTGCTGAAGGTATTACCAACTGGCCTCTTGAAACCGGAGAAGGTAGATTTGGGAATTTGTTCAATTTCCAGATCGCTGACGAAGTAAGTGCAATTCATGTTAAAATTGCTAATAATTCATCAAATGTTGGTCAGCCTATTTTCTGGGAAGTTTATTATAATGATGGAACTGCATGGACATATATGGATCAGTCGGCTGATGATTATGAGATTCAGACAGCTGATCTGGGTCAAATTATCACCCTACCGCTTCCGGATGGAATTGATGTAAACGAAACAGACCTTTATTTATTTATGGTAGGTCATTATGGTTCGCCAACGGATGCGATTTTTGAAAGACAGGGAGATATTGGCTGGAGCTATATTCAAGGAGCAGTTGCAGGACCAGATGAGTTATCATCTTTCTTTGATCGTAAAGCGCCAATTGTGCGTTTACGCGTAGGTGCAGGCGATGTATCAGTTGGTGAAGAAACAATAACTGAATATTTTGCCGTTTATCCTAACCCGGCAGTTGACGCTGTTAATGTAAGCCTTTCATTAAATGCTTCTGAAAATACAGTGATCAATGTTCTTGACCTGACTGGTAAAGTAGTTAAAACTATCGGCCTTGGTGAAGTGAATGGTTCAAAAACTGTTGCAGTTTCATTAGACGAAATGAACAGCGGTGTTTACTTCATTGAACTGGTTAACCAAAACGGAAGACAAGTAGAGAAATTTGTAAAAAAATAATTCAGTAATTTTTTCTGAAGGGAAGGCTGCTCTGAAAGGGCAGCCTTTTTTTTATCTGGTCTGCTGACTTAATCTGAAATTAATACTGTCAAGGGCGGCCTCATAAATTCCATAAATTGTATTTGGCTCATTTGAGTAGTACGTATAGCTGGAATCAAATTGACTTTTAGTTACGTTGTGTTTTTCAAAAACAAAACTGCTGGCTGAGTCCAGTGCATTTTTGTAAAGTTGTGGTTGCTGAAACAATCTGTTATAATGTGTTTCAAGAATCTGAAGGTCAATTATCAGAGAGATCATTTTATCAGCAGAAATCAGTTCAGCAGGAGCAACATCTGACACTTCACTTTTGCATGACGTCAGAAAAAATAATATAAAATAGTGGATTTTTTTCACAACTAATTTCGTACAGAAAATAAAAGTCTTTTACCAAAGGAATTTTCAATAATTCTGCCGTTTGAATAAACCGGGTGGCCGTTCACAAAGGTAGTTTGAATAGAATGACTAAAGGTTATATCATCAAACGGTGACCAGCCGCATTTGGATAGAATAGGATTGTCTATTACAGAAAATCTGGTTGCAGGATCTATCACAACCAGGTCAGCAAAATATCCTTCTCTGATAAAACCTCGTTCCTTGATTCTGAAACAAACTGCAGGCGCGTGTGACATTTTTTCTACCGCTTTTTCTATCGTCATAAATCCCTCTTTGACTTTTTCCAGAATTGCAAGCACTGCATGTTGCACTAATGGTCCGCCAGACGGGGCTGATAAATAATTCTGTTTCTTTTCTTCAACCGTGTGCGGCGCATGGTCTGTTGCAAGAATGTCTATACGGTTTTCATTTAGTGCTTTCCAGATACCCTCTCTGTCTGTTTTAGTTTTAACTGCCGGATTCCATTTGATCCAGTTTCCTTTTGTTTGATAATCCTCATCAGAAAACCAAAGGTGATGAATGCAGGCTTCTGCCGTTATTTTTTTCTGTTCAAGCGGAATATTATTGTCAAACAAGTTTGTTTCTTTTGCTGTGGAAATATGTAAAACATGTAAACGCGTATTATATTTTTTAGCCAGAGAAACTGCCATCGAAGAAGATAAATAACACGCTTCTTCATTTCTAATAACCGGATGCATTTCCACCGGAATCTGATCCCCGTATTTTTCTTTTGCGGTATCCAGATTTTTTCTGATTGTCATTTCATCTTCGCAGTGAGTAGCAATTAGCATATTGCTTCTGGAAAAAATTCCGGTGAGTGTTTTTTCACTGTCAACCAACATGTTTCCGGTGGAAGAACCCATAAAAATTTTGATGCCGCAAACAGTTTCAGGATTGGTTTTCAGAACCTCTTCCAGATTATCATTTGTAGCTCCCATGAAAAAGGAATAGTTTGCCAGAGAGCAGTTTCCGGCGATGTAATATTTTTCCTGCAGCAGTGTTTGACTGGTTGTAGTTGGTTTGGTATTTGGCATTTCCATAAAGCTGGTTATACCGCCTGCAACAGCCGCGCGCGATTCTGTATAAATATCGGCTTTATGGGTCAGGCCGGGCTCTCTGAAATGTACCTGATCATCAATCATTCCCGGAATAAGAATTTTGCCGGAAAGATCTATTACTGCAGCCCTGGCATCTGATAATCCGGCTCCAATTTTTTCAATGCGTTCACCAACAATCAAAACATCTCCAATAAATTTTTTTCCTTCATTGACAATGGTGGCATTTTTAAGAAGATATCGGGACATGCAAAAAAAGGTTTGTCTTGCAAAGATACCAAATTGACCGTTATTGAAAGAAGATTAAATGACCAGCGATTTGGTCATGATCAAAGTTTCAGCCAGCGCATTTTCCATACACCCCAAAAAGCTTCTTTAAAAATACTGCCGCTCATTTTGGATGTTCCGAATTCCCGGTCAATAAAAGTGATAGGAACTTCAACCACTTTAAAACCATGCTTAATGGCTGCGTATTTCATACAAATCTGAAACGCATATCCTTTAAAAGTAACGGCATCAAAATTTATTTTTTCCAAAACAGATCGATGGTAACATTTGAATCCTGCTGTGGTATCACGTATGCCAATCCATAATATCATGCGTACATAAAGGGATGCCATAAAAGAAAGCAAAAGTCTTTTACGATCCCAGTTGGCTACTTTACCTCCTTTTACATATCTCGATCCAATTGCGAGTTGAGCACCGTTTTTGCACGCGTCCAGTAATCTCACCAGATCATCCGGATTATGCGAAAAATCAGCATCCATTTCAAACAGATAATCATAGCCATTTTTTAAACCCCATCTGAAGCCGTGCAGGTAAGCCGTACCTAAACCAAGTTTACCTGATCTTTCTTCAATATGAAGTTGCTGGGGATATTGATTCTGCAATGATTTGACGATAGATGCGGTGCCATCCGGTGAACCATCATCAACTATAAGAACATGAAATTTTTCAGGCAAGGTAAATACCTTATGAATCATTTTTTCAATGTTCTCTTTTTCGTTGTAGGTTGGTATGATTACGAGTGATTTCAAACTGAATCGGATCGCTAATATAATTGAATTAAAACCATTATTAAAAACGTAAAAAACAAAATCAGATTGCTTTAACTAAAATTAAATAGTACTTTGTTGCTGATCTAGTTGTAATTTCTGGGTATCCGGCATGAGTCTGTTTAATCAATCGTTGAGGTATTACACATTATTTTAAATCACTCAGGGTTTATTGTGATTAACTTAGCAATAAAATGAAGCTGGCCTTAATATTTATAGGTTTATTGTTTTGTGGATTTGTATTTCCGCAGGACAAAAAAAATATTGTTCTGCTGGACAACTGGACAGACACAACCCTGCTTACCGGACCTGAAAAAGTTATTTTCAATGAAGTAACAGGTTTTGATTTTGATGGAAATCACTACGCAGCATTGGGGTCTAATAATGGCACTCATATTTTTCAGATTAAAAATGATAAATTGATCAATACAGATTTTGTTCCTGGAAAATTCCAAAATGTAGTGGCAGAAAACCGTGACTTTGCAGTTTATAAAAACTACCTGTATTCAGTTTGTGATGAAGGACTGAGCAGTATGCAGATTATGGATCTGAGTTATTTACCCGATTCCGTTTCGGTGGTTTATGACAGCAATATACTTTTCACAACGGCACACACAATTTGTATTGACACATTGAATGCTAAATTATATGCTTGCGGAACAAACAGTGCGGCAATGAAAATATTTGATCTTACTGATCCGTTGAATCCTGTTTTACTGACTGATTTTACCGGTGCTGCTTATGTTCATGATTGTCATGTGGTGAATGACACTGCATTTTTGAATTGTGGCTTTGAAGGATTAAAGGTTTACAATTTCAGCGGTCCGGTTCCAATCTTGCTGGGAATGCTAGACTTCTACGCCAATCAAGGATATAATCATAGCGGTTATTATGCTACTTCAGGCAATCAATATGCTTTCACAGATGAAACTGAAGGCACAAAAATCAAACTATGTTACCTTGATAACATCGCAGATATTAAAATTGATGCAGAATTCGGTACAAGTGATTTTGCTAATAAAATTCCGCATGAAATTGTATTACTTGAAAATCTTTTATTCTGTGCCTATTACAACGATGGTTTGCGCATTTTTGATCTGACATCAACACCCATAAGTGAGATTGGAAGTTATGATACGTTTTTGCCCGGTTCAGATTTTAAGATGAATGGCGCCTGGGGTGTACATGTTTTTAAAGAAGATAATCTCATTTTGATGTCTGACAGACAAAGCGGTTTGTATTTATTTAAATTTCCGGTGAAAGAACTGGAGGGGAACAATGGTTCATCTTCATTTATTACAAACACTCCATTCATTGATGGTGACAGATTACTGATCCCAAAACCATATTTGAAATCGGACAATCTGTATTTCAGTATTTCTACCATTTCTGGCTCCAGAATATACGAACAGGAAAATTATCTGAACTGGGTTGAAATTCCACTAAATCTTGCCAGCGGCACTTATATTTACGCCATTTTTGCTGATGAAAAGACCTTGCTTGAAAGCGGAAAATTTATCATTGGGAATTAGCACTTCACCTTTTTCCTGATCATGTGTCTTCAGAAATGAAAAACAGCCTGTTCATAAATCTTAAACGGCGTCAAAGAATCTGCTTATATTATCTTCAAATTTGTTAGCTGACCATTTTGTCTGAAATGAGAATTTTGCTGACCATATTTTTGCTTGGATTGTTTTTAGCCTGTGTGCCTATTAAAAAGTACCGTGAGCTGGAGGCAAATTACAACAAGTGTATGGAGGAGCAATCAGTCTATAAATCGAAGTCCATCGATTATGAAAATCAGGTTAAAGAACTGAATATTCAATTGGACAATATGCGCAGCAGCATTGAAACACTGATTGCCGATACTGCCAGATTAGGGCATGAATACAGAACACTTACAACGGAATACGAAAAAACTCAGGAAACAAATCGGTTGCTGGAAGAAAAATATGCGCAAACTGTTTCATCAGGAAATGCAGAAACAGCAAAACTGATTAACGAGCTGGAATCTACAAGAATTGAATTGCAAAAAAAGGAAGACAGACTTTCAGAATTGCAAGAAGAGCTTAATGCAAGAGCAAGAGCGCTGGAGGAAAAAGAGAAAAGAATCAATGACCTCGAACAGATCATAGCCAGTAAGGATGAAGCGGTTCGTTTACTGAAAGAAAAAATCACTGCTGCGCTAAGAGGCTTTGCTGACCGGGGAATTACGGTGGAAGAAAAAGACGGAAGAATTTATGTGAGAATGGAAGCACAATTATTATTTGCATCTGGTAAAACAGATGTAAGTAAAGATGGACAGACGGCATTAATTGATCTGGCTAAAGTACTCGAAACGCAAAAAGACATTGATATTCTGGTTGAAGGACATACAGATGCAGATCCGATGAACAGCAGTTCAAGTCCGAAAGATAATTGGGAACTCAGTGTATTGCGTGCAACATCTGTAGTAAAAATTATGCTGGCAAACAGCGATATGGATCCAACTGCTATTACCGCAGGCGGAAGATCTGAATACATTCCTGTTGATCCCAATGACAAATCAAAAAACAGAAGAATTGAAATTATTATAACCCCTGACCTGAGTAAATTATTTGAACTCATTTCAGGAGAATGATGCTACAATAACCAAAAACACTCCGGCAACGGAGAACACGACAAAAAAACCTCCGGCTACCAACGGAGGTTTTTTATTGGTATAAATAATAAAGCCGCCCTGACGTTTCAGAGCGGCTTTAACCCAAAATCCATGAATCAATTAGTCTAATTCAAATGATATAATGAAAATACCGTGCCAAAATTCCGATGGAATTAATCAGTATGAAATTTCAAATTTAATTAATGATGATGTCCGCCGTGTCCATGAACGTGACCATGAGAAATTTCTTCTTTTTCTGCTTCACGCACATTCATTATTTCCACGTCAAAATATAATGTAACTCCGGCCAGTGGATGATTCATATCCAATGTAACTTTATCCCCGTCAATTTTTGAAACAACCGCAAGTCTCGGTCCATGTTCGGTATCAAGCTGTACCTGCATGCCTTCAAAAATTTCTTCATCTCCCTGAAAACCGCTTTTTGGAACTTCATATAACATGTCTTTTGAAATTTCACCATAAGCATCTTTTGGTTCAACAACGGCCTTAATTTTATCTCCGGCAATTTTATCATTCAACTGGAATTCAAGACCCGGAATCAATCCGCCAACACCGTGAAGATAAACTAATGGTTCACGCCCCTGTGAAGAATCCAAAACAGTTCCTTCCTGATTTTTTAACGTGTAGTGCATGCTTACCACACTGTGTTTTCCAATTTTCATAATAAAAGATTTATGATACAAAAGTAAACATTGAAAACCGGATAGGCTTCCATTTAAGGAATTTAATTATTCAGCAAAGCTTAGTCTAACTAGATTCGGATGCCAATAATACAAATGTCATCAACTTGTTCCAGATCTTTTTTCCACACTTCAAATTCTCGTAATATGGCTTCCTCTTGCTCTTTCATTGATCGGTGAGCATTCAATATCAGTAAATCTTTGAATGGTTTGTATTTGTATTTTTTCCCCCGTTCTCCGCCAAACTGATCTGCAAATCCATCCGAAAAGATATAAATCAGATCGCCCTGATGTACCAGGATTGAATGCGTAGTGAAATTTTTAAGATGCTCTCCTTTTCCTACAGTTTGTTTATCAGGTTTAATTTCTTCAATTTCTTTTGATCCATTTCTAAGAATCCAAATCGGATTATTAGCACCGGCCCATTTTATTTTCCTGTCTCCGTTTTCATTCTTTTTCTCAATGGCTGCCAGAGAAATATCCATTCCATCTTTGACATCCTGATTACTTTTTGAAAATTGTCGGGTAACCAGTTCGCGTGTTTTGTCCAGAATTTTACCCGGGTCCGTCAGATCAAATTCTCTCAGTGAACTGTTAAGCGCATTGTGGCAAACAACGCTTACCATTGCTCCCGGAACTCCATGACCCGTGCAGTCTGCAACAGAAACAAGTGTAGAATCAGGCGTGTCTTCTATCCAGTAAAAATCTCCTGCAACAATGTCTTTCGGTTTATAAATGACAAATGAATCAGGCAGATGATTTTTGATAAGCGGAATAGGCAAAAGAATTGCTTCCTGAATTCGTTTTGCGTAGGTAATGGAATCAATTATCTCCTGAGATTTATGCTCAATTTCTTCATTCTTTTGTTTGAGTAATTGCTGAAACCGGTAATTCTGTGTTTTGAAATAATAGATCTCAAAAAACACAATTGTGAAGACAATGATTTGAAATAAATAGCGAATAGTTAATTTGATGTTTGAAGGGACATCAAAAACCGGAGGTACAAATTCCATGAGGTAGGATTGGAGAATAAATAACAAACCTGCAATTACAGAAAGGGTGATAATTACAACCCGGTTGTGAAACAACATCGCCGGAAAAATAAAAGTGGGAAAGAAAAAAAGTTCATTGGCAGAACCTTTACCAATAGCAAGCCCCAGTCCAAATATTATTGAAACAGCAACAACGTAAAAGTAAAATTTTGCAAAGGTGAACCATTTTAAATAATTCAGATACAAAGCTGATAAACACAACATCACAATAACTACTTCCAGCCACACCAATTCCCACCCGTTGATGATTACTTCAAACGGTATCATGCCCAGCATCATTAAAGCAGAAATAAAAACCAGTTTGTTCATCAGAACAACTTCGCGGTTTTTAAATTCATTCCGTTCTTCTAATCCTAAATAGGAAATTTTATTCCAGATTGATTTGGCGCTCATCAGGTTAAAGATAGAAAAAATGATCAGGCAGGTTGAATCAGGAAATCAATTTTGCGGATATCCTTGCTGTATCCAGCATTTCATGGTTTGATATTCGTCTGATGATAATGAGTCGATGCCAAAATTGTTGGGAATTTCAGGCATTGTTTTTTTATGAAGAACCTCATCCTGCCAAATGCCTAAATCAAGGTAATTTTTTACAAGTTCGTAATCGGTAATCCATGCATCATGACAACCGGTTCCGGCACCAAGATTTGTCATACAAGATGTGTGTATGATAGGAGTAATGTCAAGTGAATAACTTATAACAACAGTGCATGCTGACTGATCAAAAGGTTTGGTTTTATCCTTCAGACATGACCCGAAACTAAATGAAAACAGAATTAAAAGAGGCAGTAGATTTTTCACTAGTAATCTAACGTAAAAAGAGGAACAAATGTTTGTTCCTCTTTCTGAAGTATTTATGAAATAAAATTATTTACCTGCTGCAAATCTTTTTGCAACTTCATTCCAGTTGATCACATTGAAAAATGCGTTCACGTAGTCTGGTCTTCTGTTTTGATATTTGAGATAATACGCATGTTCCCAAACGTCTAATCCCAAAATTGGATATCCGTCGCATCCTATGCCCGGCATCAATGTATTGTCCTGATTTGGGGTTGAGCAGATTTCAACGGTTCCTCCCTTTTTCACACAGAGCCATGCCCAGCCTGACCCAAAACGTGTAGCGGCAGCTTTTGAAAATTGTTCTTTAAATCCGTCAAATGATCCAAACGCTTTATTAATTGCATCTGCTAATTCTCCGCTTGGCTGTCCACCGGCATTTGGTGCCATTATCTGCCAGAAAAGGTTGTGGTTGTAATATCCGCCGCCGTTATTTCTCACAGCCGGAGTATCAATACACTTTTCCAGAATTTGTTCAATTGTTTTTCCTTCAAGATCTGTACCTGCAATTGCAGCGTTCAGATTGGTTGTATAAGCAGCATGGTGTTTTCCATGATGTATCTGCATTGTAAGCTCATCAATATGCGGTTCAAGCGCATTGTGAGCGTATGGTAAAGCTGGTAATTCAAAAGCCATGATTGAAAATTTTGGTTAGTTAATTTTTAGTACCTCAAATTTAGAAAGTTTAAGATGATCCGTTCAGAACCAATCATTTTTTTCCAATTTCATTTATTGATGTCTCTATAGTTTTGGCCTATAACAGCTGTGAATACTGGTTTCAGAATATGTTCAATATTGCTTGCATTAACCCGGTTGTTTTGATACTTATTGTTGAATTCATTGATACTGCTAACCAAATCAGGTTAATAATCTCTGTAACAATGCAGGTTATCACGTTATTTACCGGGGTAACTTTGAAGGTTGATGAAGAAGTTTTTGAAAATAGCGCGTAAAATTATCTTCTGGGTTTTTTTTGTTTCTCTGTTTCTTCTGACAACAGTTACGGTGTTGCTGCATATTTATGAAGATGATATCAAGCAATATGCAATTGATGAAATCAATGATCATCTGAAAACTGATCTTGAAGTGCAAAGTATTGAACTGTCATTATTCCATGATTTTCCAAGGGCATCTCTTGAATTCAGAAAAGTATTGATCAGAGATGCATTTGCAAATCATGAAAGTTCTGATACACTGTTGTTCTCTGAAAGATCCTTTCTGACTTTTAATATCTGGGATGTCTGGAATGAAGATTACAGTGTAAAGAGACTTGCTTTTGAAGATGCTAAGCTGAATTTAAGAACGGCAAAAGACGGTGATGTAAATTATGATATTTTCAAAGAAACAGCGGATACAACTGAGTCAAATTTTGAGTTTGTACTTGAGTTGTTAAGGGTTGACAGGCTTGCATTTCAGTATTCAAATCATGCCACTGGTCAACACTATAAAATTGATGTTTTAAAAAGTTTGATCAAAGCTGATTTTACAGCTGATAATTTTGAGATTGTCTCAGAGTCGGATGTATACATACGCAAATTGAAAAGTAATGCAATGACGCTTATCCGGAATAAACCGGCACATCTGGACCTGAACATGATTGTAAATACACTTGCTCAGTCGTATACGTTTACAAAGGGAGATATTCTCATCGGCAAAATGCCTTTTGAATTAAACGCATTTGTAGATTCAACTACAATTGATCTGGCAATAAGCGGTAAAAACATCCAGCTGTCCGATCTTGCAAATAGTTTGGCCGCGGGTACAATGCCTGATGCTCCCAGGTATAAGGGAACAGGCGTTCTTGATTTTACTTCTACTGTTCAGGGGCCGGTGTCTTCTACCGAAATGCCGGCTGTTAATGCCGCATTTAATCTTGAAAACGGGACACTCACAAATCCTGTAAATGATTTGAAAATATATGACCTTAAGTTGAATGGTGAATATCAGAATGCGCAGTCAAACCGTGATGAACAGTTGTCATTCAGTACATTTGATCTTAAATTGCTCAACAGTTATTTCAGTGGAAAAGGAACCATGAAAAATTTCAGTCAGCCTGAAATAAATGCTGACATGAAAGGTAATCTTGATTTGGGAGCATTTCATCGTTTTTTCAGAATGCCCAATGTTCAAAAGGTGGGTGGGCAAGTAGATCTGGATATGGAACTGGCAGTCAAATTTCTCGACCCTCAATATCAGAAAGAAAATTTTTCAATTGCAAAATCGCGCGGAAATCTGAACCTGAAAAATGTCTTTTACAAACATGTTCTGGATTCCATTACCTACGAAAAAATTAATGGTCAGGTGGTAATTAATGACAATGATGCCGCGGTTAAAGATTTTGAAGTGAAAACAAAAAATCGGATTTGGTCCTAAACGGGGCATTGAATAATCTTTTACAATACCTGGCGGGTTACGGAGGACTTGGTGTGATCGCTTCTCTTGAATCACAGCATATAGATCTTAATGAATTTATAGGTGAGTCAAATTCTAAGGAAGATCAAACTCCTGATAAATTTATTCTTCCTGAAAATCTGAATCTCAACGTAGAGATGAACGTTGGTGAACTCGTTTGGGATAACCATAAGTTTACAGAAGTTGGGGGAAAATTATTACTGGTAAACCGTAAGGCAACTGCTTCAGATTTTTCATTAAAAACAACGGGCGGCACTGTGAAGGGGAAACTGGTACTGAATAATCTTGTAGAAGCCGGTAATGTAATCGAAGGAAATTTCAGGTTTGATAATGTCAATGTTAAAACACTTTTTGAAGAATGGAAAAATTTTGATCAGGAAACGATTACAGATAAACATTTATCAGGTACAGGTTCTGGCACCGTTGATCTGTTGCTTTTTTTTAATCCGTATTTCTCACTTATTGAGGAAAAAATGTATGCGATGTCTGACGTAACCATTAAAAACGGTGAACTTAAGGATCTGGAAACAATGCGTTTGATAACTGACTATATGCGGTCAAACAAAGCGCTGAAAATGATGCTGAACAAGCACATAGATAAGTTTGAAGAAAAGCTTATGCATTTGAAATTTGCCACCTTGTCAAACAAAATTGAAATTCAAGACAGGAAAATATTTATACCGGAAATGACCATTTCAACCAATGCGCTGGACGTAAATCTTTTTGGCTGGCATGATTTTGACAACAACGTTGAATATCATATCAGTTTCCGGTTCAGAGATTTGAAGACAGTGGCTGAGTACACTGAGTTTGGCAAAGTGGAGGATGACGGATTGGGAATAATCATTTACCTGACAATGTTTGGACCAGTTGACAATCCTGAATTTTCACTGGACGGGGATGAACGAAAAAATGATCTCAAAGAAAATCTGACTCAGGAAAAGCAGGATTTGAAATCCATGCTGAAAACTGAATTTGGTTTGTTTAAAAATGACAGCACGGTTCAGATAATTGATGATAAAAATAAAAAGCAGGTAGAGTTCATTTTTTATGATGAAGATCTTGAAAATGCTGATTCTATAAAGGTGAAAGAGAAGAATAAAACCAGAACAAATAAGTTATTTGATAAAATAGAAAAAGAAAAAGAAGACGAAGAAAAGGAAGAGGTAGAGTTTGGCGAAGATGAATAAACGAATTCTCCTTTTTTTACGTTATATCTTTACCGGAGATGAATCTTTACCATAAAAAACAACGCTGGAAAATTGCTTTATTGGGCACGGCTATTTTGCTGGTAGTAATGTCTATCTGGTTTTCTTATCGTATTGTAAATAAAGTACAGCAGCGGGAGGTAGACAGAATTCAGCAGTGGGCTGAAGGTGTGAAACGAAAATCAGAATTGGTAAACTTAAC
This sequence comes from Crocinitomicaceae bacterium, assembly GCA_016719925.1. GTDB lineage: Bacteria > Bacteroidota > Bacteroidia > Flavobacteriales_D > Crocinitomicaceae > JADJGJ01. The sequence continues at coordinate 865,651 of JADJYC010000002.1, forward strand.
CAATCACGCATTTGAAGAATTAACTCAGGCGTTGTCAGAAATTCAGAAGAATGATCTGAGAACGGTTCAAATGTGGGTAGATGCCATTGAAGAAGCAAACCGGCCGCTGGATGACTATTCATTTGTAGTTAAAATTCTTGGTGAGGTTTCTACTGTACCAATGATTGTTACAGACATGGAAGAAAATATTGTTTCTTCTTACAATATGTCAGGGCTCGATTCTGCTATCATTCAAGAAATCCGAATAACATATAGTGGTGCGGCAAAAAGTTTCAGAGACTCACTTTTTAGAGTTTCAAAAAAAGACAGCCTCATATCTTTTCTTCCGGTATGGAAAAAAAATCATGATCCAATAGAAATGGATTTATATCTGAGTGAAAAGCAGAAAGTGTTTTATTTTGACTCCGTCTTTTTCAAGACTGAAAAGCTGGACATGTTAAAGTACAGCCGTGATTCGCTTGTTGAAGCGTTTAGTGATGAGCTGGTGAACAATGAATATTTGGTACCCGTAGTTTTTATTCATGCAGATACAAGAGAAATAATTTCAACCAACAGGCCGGCATTTGACGGAAGAACTGATCAGGTAAGCAATAACGAATTGCCTTCCGATGATTCCATTCTTGTTGATTTGGGAGGGAACAGTAAGGGCGTAATCTATTACGAACATTCTCCTGAACTGACTCAAATGCGCTATTTTCCATTTGTGCAGTTTTTTATGATTGGTTTGTTTATACTGATTGCTTATCTGGTATTCAGTACGTTCAGAAAAGCAGAACAAGATCAGGTTTGGGTGGGGATGGCAAAAGAAACAGCGCACCAGCTGGGCACGCCTATTTCATCGCTCATGGCCTGGAATGAACTGTTGGAAGCTCAGGGTGTGGACAAAAATATTACTGTTGAAATTCACAAGGATATAGACAGATTGAACACGGTAACAAACCGGTTCTCCAAAATTGGTTCTGAAGCTGTATTGCAAGATCTGGAGTTGGCACCGGTAGTTCAGCATGCGTTTGAATATCTTCAAAGAGAATTTCAAACAAGGTGGTTTGTGAATTTATTTCTGAAGCGGATGGGATGAATGCAAAATTAAATCCTGCCTTATTGGAATGGGTGATTGAAAATTTGGTGAAAAATGCTGTAGATGCTATGGAAGGATCAGGAAAAATTTCTGTACGCGTACATCCTTTTGAAGATGACCTGATGATTGATATAACGGATAACGGCAAAGGAATTCCTCCAAAGAAACTGAAAACTGTTTTTGAACCCGGTTATACAACCAAACTGCGTGGCTGGGGATTGGGTTTATCGCTCGCTAAAAGAATTGTTGAAGATTTTCACAAAGGAAAAATAGCGGTGCTTAAATCTGAACCAGGTATCGGAACCACGTTTAGAATTACGCTGAAACAAGTGTAATTATTTTTTCTCCTGACAGATTTCTATCAGAACGCCATTCGTTGATTTTGGATGCAGGAATGCAATGCGTTTGTTGTCTGCCCCGTCTTTTGGAGTTTTATGAATCATTTCAAATCCTTCTTTTTTCAGACGTTCAATTTCTTTATCTATATCTTGAACTTCAAATGCAAGGTGATGGATTCCTTCTCCTTTTTTTTCTATGAATTTTGCAATTGTACTATCTGGATTTGTTGCCTGAAGTAATTCTATTTTACTTTCCCCGGTTTTAAAAAAAGAAGTGATCACTCCTTCTGATTTTACTTCTTCACTTTTATATGGGGACTGATTAAATAATGCAGTAAAAGCAAATTGGATTTTTCAATATCCCTAACAGCTATGCCAATGTGTTCAAGTTTCATAACAATGGATTAAAAAAATCCCGGATCACATAAGCAATCCGGGATCAGTATTTTTCTTTCAGATCAAATCAGATCTTCACAAATTTTTCATTCTTATTGTCATAATTGATATAGTACGCTCCCTTTTTCAGGTTTGTACAATCAACTTCTGACCCAACTCCTTTTTTAACGATGTTTCCATAAGCATCGTAGATCTCATATTTAGTCTCTACAGATGAACCGTCAGCAATAAACTTAATAACGTCTTTCACTTTTAACGGAGTAATTGTTGGCTCCTTTACACCTGATGGAGTAAAAGTGGTTTCCGGTGATGGACGTTTTTTCCGGTGTGGTCTGTCTGTACTACGCGTACTTTATTCTCGCCTGAGTGAGGAGATACATAAAACTGTATTTATTCGGTCCCTCAGTTCCAAGTCCGTCTACTTCACCAATGGCCACCCATTTATTCCAGCGGTATTGTTCTATGGTAAAGGTAAGTTTTCCAGATTCTCCGGTAGTTGTCCAGGTAAGCGTTCCATCAGGTGTACAGGAGATTCCTCCGTCTGCTACAACAAATGTACTTTTTGGAAGAAGTACTTCCGGATTTAAAATTTTCGGTTTGCATCCGATTCCATGTTCCAGTACAATAAACACCGCGTCACCGATTTTCAGATTAAATTCAGCGAAGTTTATTTCAAACGCACTTGATTGAATTCCATCTGAAATTGGGTCACCGTTTACAGTTGCATTCGTAACACAAAAACCAAATCCATCTTCATCTTCAGGATTCTGGATGAACAAATTCTTCCCCTGATAATGACCTTCAATTGACAAATCTGCAAATGATGAATAGGAAGCCCCTAGAAAAAGTAAGAGTAAATAACTGTTTTTCAACATCATAGCTTTATTTAAAAACCTTGTAAGCTCAAAAGTTAGTGCAATATTAAAACTAACTTTCAACAAAAACAAGACAAACCAACATTTTTTTCTACGAATCCTCATAATTCATAGCTGTTTAAAAAAGGTACTTCGATGACAGTGTAAAAAAATTGATTTATATTTGGCGTATTATCGAAACCCATTCGGTTTATCCGAAAAGCCTATGCGTAAAAATTGGATCTATTTATCGCTGCTGTTCCTCTGGCCTTATTGATTGGCTGCAGTGGTTCTGGCGATGATGCGGACAATCAGGTTGAAGATCAAGACCTGTATGGTGGCGTATTTAAAATGCCCATTGGGAAGTTACTTCACACCCATTCGTGTAGTTGAGGTGCAAAAACTTGAAACTGCTCAGGTTTACGATCAGGTTTTTGAAGGGCTCGTCAAATACAATCCCAAGTCACTAGAAATTGAACCGGCTCTGGCCAAAGAATGGAGCGTGTCTCCTGATGGACTAACCTATACATTCACGCTGGAAGAGGAAGTTTATTTCCACGATAACGAATGTTTTGACGGAGGCAAAGGAAGAAAGATGACTCCTGAAGATGTAGTTTATACATTCAAAACAATCTACACTCCGGGCCCTGAAAACCGGGCATATTATACTTTCAAAAATACAATTGCCGGTGGTGATGATTTCTATAGTGGAAAGGCAACAGAGATTAGCGGAATAAAAGCTGAAGGCAATACGGTAGTGTTTCAACTGGTTGAACCAAGCACAATATTTCTGCAGAAAATGGCAGCTGTTTTTGGTGTAATTGTTCCTAAAGAAGCGGTTGAAGCGGCTGATTTTACGCCGGTTGGAACTGGTCCGTTCATTTATGACAAAAAGAATTCGACATCTGAAGTTGTGCGTCTTGCAAAAAATCCAAATTATCATGGGAAAGATGTAAATGGAAATCCACTGCCATACCTTGACAGTGTTGTATTTAAATATTATGAACACGGTGAAGATCCGATGGAGCTTTTCTGGGCCGGAGATATGAGTTATATTCCAAACGTTCCGGTGACCAAAATATCTGAAGTTCTTGAAGAAAAAATCGGTGATTTTGAAAGTAAACCGCCAAAATACATTTTGATTTCTGAGCCACAGCTATCAACTACGTACCTTGAGTTTAACATGACTAACAAAACGTTGAAAAATAAAAAAGTACGTAAAGCAATTAATCATGCCATCAACCGCCAGAAATTGGTCGAAAAAATAATGAAAAATCAGGCGTATGAAATTGGTAAGTTTGGAATGACACCGCCATTGCCTAAAATTTTCAAGGATTATGATTTCGAAGGAATTGAAGATGTTTCTTATCAGTATAATCCTGAACTGGCAAAACAACTTTTAGCTGAAGCCGGATATCCTGACGGAAAAGGATTTCCAACACTTTCTTTCCAGTTCCGGTTAGGAAATGATCATTATCTGGTTGCGTCTGAAATTCAGAATCAGCTGCGCAGTGTTCTAAATATAAACATTGAAATTGAAGCGATTGAATTCAATGATCTGATCGAAAATCAGGGACATGGACGTGCAGATATTTTCCGTACAACCTGGTTCGGGGATTATCCAAGTCCGGAAACATGGTTACTCAATGCGTATGGAAAAATTGTTCCGTCTGACCGCAGTTTACCATCTTACGTAAACAGTGCAAGATTTCAGAATGCTGAATTTGACAAGTTATTTGAAGAAGGTGTGCATGCGTCAAGCGTGGAAGAATCTTATAAGGCATTTGCTGCGGCTGAAAAAGTATTGATGGATGAAGCTCCGTTTATCGTTTTGTGGTATGGTGAAGATATGATGCTTGTACAATCAAATGTACGTGATCTTGAAACCAACGGAATGAGATACCTGGATCTGAGAAGTGTTTACTTCAAAGAGCCAACCGCTGAAGAATATTCAGAAAAGAAAGAAAATTAATTTCAGCGTCCGCCTCAGCGCGGACGTTTTTTTTATGGCTGGTATCTACATTCATATTCCTTACTGTAAAGTGAAATGCCATTATTGTGATTTTCATTTTTCAACACAGACGGATTCTGTTTCTGAAATGATCCGGGCAATTTGTTCTGAAATTGAAATCAGAAAATCATATCTCCAAAGTCAAAAGATTGAAACAATTTATTTTGGGGGAGGAACCCCCGGTTTTATTCCCGAAAAATTTCTGAAAGAAATTCTGGATAAAATTTATAATTCTTTTGCAGTAGACGCTGATGCTGAAATAACTGTGGAATGCAATCCGGATGATATAACTGAAGACCGTGTAAAGGCTTTTGCTGAAATGGGTGTAAACCGCTTCAGTCTTGGGGTTCAGTCTTTTGATAATGATGTACTCAAATTCATGAACAGGGCGCATGATGCAGATCAGATTTATCATGCAGTTGAAATAGCAAAGAAGGCTGATTTTCAAAATATCACACTTGATTTAATTTATGGAATTCCGGAAAAAGATCTCAACTATTGGAAAAGGCAGCTGAATGAATTTTACAATCTTGAACTTCCTCATCTTTCATCGTATTCACTGACCATTGAACCTAAAACATTTTTTGGTGCACAACAAAAAACAGGAAAACTTTTTTCAAAAGCTGACGAGCTGGTTTTGAAAGAATTTCAATTCCTTATGGATTCTTCTAGGGACAACGGATTTGAGCAATATGAAATTTCAAACTTTGCAAAACCGGGATATATTTCCAGACATAATTCATCCTACTGGCTTGGGAAACATTATCTGGGCATTGGCCCTTCAGCGCATTCGTATAACGGAAGTGATCGGGGCTGGAACGTTTCTAATAATGCGGTTTATATCCGTTCTATCAAAGAGCATTCTGAATTTCATACCAGAGAAAAACTCACAACAGAAAATAAATGCAATGATTACTTGCTGACCAGATTGCGCACAAAATGGGGAATTGATCTGGATGATCTGAATTTCATTGAAGAGAAACGTCAAAATATTCTCAAAAGAAAAACTGAAAATTACTGCAGAGAAGGGTTGCTTATCAATTCAGGAACTGCGCTGGTACTCTCAGATATCGGCAAATATCAGGCTGATGGCATTGCAGCCGATTTGTTTATATGATGTATTCAACTTCTTTCTGCTGATAAAATTGATGTACTTTTGTATTGCTTTATGGCTGAAGAGTTAAGCATTTCCGGTAATACACGTGAGCAAAAGTATAAGTCACTTTTACCTCAGTTGAAATCACTTTTGGCAGGAGAAGATGATGCGGTTGCAAATGCGGCCAATATTTCAGCTGCACTTAGACAAGCCTTTGGATTTTTTTGGGTTGGATTTTATTTTGTGAAAAATAACGAGTTGGTCCTTGGGCCCTTTCAGGGCGATATTGCCTGCACCAGAATTCAAAAGGGAAGAGGTGTATGCGGAACAGCCTGGGAAAAAGGAAACCGTAATTGTTGAAGATGTGGAGCTGTTTCCTAGTCACATTGCATGTAGTTCTTTGAGTAAATCAGAAATTGTTGTACCGGTGTTCTATAAAAATGAAGTGATTGCTGTCATTGATGTTGACAGTGATAAATTAAATGATTTCAGTGAAACAGATAAAATATATCTGGAACAAATTGCGTTACTCTGGGTTGAACGTATTTCTGATTTATCTTGGTAAGAATTGCAGTCATAATATTGATTTTTTTTACAGCGGGATGCGCTCAGATAAATATGCTGACCGGCGGACCAGATGACGAGTTTGCACCTGCAGTAGATACAATCAAATCTTTTCCGTTGAATGGTGAGCTAAATTACGGCGGTGACCTGATTCATCTAAAATTTGACGAGTATATTGTTCTGGTAAAACCAACTGAGAACATCCTGATAACTCCGCGTCCTGCAATCAACCCAACAATTGAGTCTCACAACAAAACACTTGAAATTATTTTCAATGAACCGTTGCTTGAAAACACCACTTACACAATTAATTTTAATGGTGCGGTTGCTGACCTGACAGAAAAGAATGACTCTGTTTTTCAATACGTTTTTTCAACGGGAAATTATATTGATTCTCTTTCGCTTAAAGGGAAAGTCACAGATGGTTTTACTAATAATCCTTCATCGGATATGCTGGTTGCGCTGTATCCGTTTTCCAATGAAATTCAATTTGATTCTGTTCCCTATAAACTGAAACCTACCTATATATGTCAAACAGATAAATCAGGGAATTTTCAGCTGAATTATCTGAAGTATGGCGTATATTATTTATTTGCAATTGCAGATAAAAACAAAAATCTTTTGCTGGATGAAGGAGAAGCTTTCGCTTTTTTACCCTCACGAACAATTTTGGTAAACGCTAAAAATACGCATGCTGATCTCAAATCATTCTTGCCTGAATCTTCTGTCTGCAAAATCGAAGAAATTTCATTTACTTCACCCGGAAAATTATCATTAACGCTTAGCAATGAGCCTGTCGATTTTTCGATATATACCTCCTGTGACCTATTACAGGAACAAACCGGAAAAAAAGATTCACTTGTGTACTGGCTTGCTGAGCCCCCGGTACCCAAAATGAAATTTATATGTACTCTGGAAGGTTTGTCTGACACTTTAAAACCACTTTACAAAAACATAGACATTTCAAATCAGTTAAAGTGCACTGATAATTTAACAGGAGGTAAACTAATGCCAATGCAGCTATTTGCCTTAACATTCTCACAACCATTGAAGACTGACTTAATTGATACTTCAGGTATCAGAATATTTGATGAGGACTCATCATTTATACCTTATACATTTAAAATTGTAAATCTGAAAACAATTGAATTCGAATTTGACATGAAGGGAAAATATTCGCTTGAACTGGATTCTGCAGCAGTAAAGTCAATTTATGGAAATCCAAATTATCAAAAGCAGGTATTCAATATTGATAGGCATGATGTATCTTTTTATGGCTCATTGGTTATCAATACAGATTTTAATTCTGAACATAATCTGCTGGTTTATTTATTAAATCAGAAATCAGAAATTGTTGATACGGTTGAGTTCTCCAAACAAATGATTTTTGAGCAACTACCACCGGGTCATTATCAGATAATGCTTGTAGTGGATGAAAATAAAGATGGAAAATGGACCACCGGATCTATTCTATATTCCCGCGTTCCGGAAAAAGTTGTTTACTTTAATGAACTTATTAACGTAAAATCGAAATGGGAGCGTGAGGTGGATTGGATTTTAAACAAGGAAGATTTATAGGCAGAAATGGGTTGGATCAAAGATTTTCTCAAACGTAAGTTTTACATTCTGAAGGTGCGCAACCGCTTTGCTGCAACTGTGCAGATAGGCCAGCGTCAATTATTTCTTCAATATCAGAATGCAAAAAAAAATAATCAGCTGCCCGATTTCAACGATACTGGTTTCAGGGTTTTTTCTCAATTTGAAGAAGATGGGAAACTGCTTTTTATTCTGGCTATGACAGGAATGAAAAATAAGACATTTCTTGAGATTGGTTCAGATGACGGAATAAACAGTAACTGCGCCAATCTGGTTTTCAATTTCGGATATCACGGATTGTTTCTGGATGGGAATGAACGTGCTGTTAAAAGAGGAGAGGCGTTTTACAAAAAATATCCTCACCCTTACATGTATCAGCCAAAATTCAGATGCGCAAAAGTGACAGCTGAAAACATCAATTAGCTTGTCAGTGAAGCCGGTTTGAGTGGTGAAATAGATGTGCTTTCAATAGACATTGACGGAAATGATTATTGGATCTGGAATGCTTTGGAAGCAGTTCAGGCAAATGTGGTAATCATAGAAACGCATGTTGAATTTGGAATGCGAAATATTGTAGTGCCTTATGATCCAAACTACTTTTATCCTGGTAAACATCCTGTCTATCATGGCGCATCACCGGTTGCAATGGTAAATCTTGCAAAGAAAAAGGGTTATCGGCTGGTTGGTGCAAATGAACTTGGATTCAATTTCATCTTTGTCAGGAATGGACTTGCAGATATTGAACTTCCTGAAGTTTCAGTTGAATCTGTTTTAAAACACCCTTCTGTGAAAGAATCATGGAAGCTGTTCGAACCGGTTAAAGACTGGGATTATCTTGAGGGATAATTTTTCTGATTGCATCATCTTGAAAAAAGCAGGTAATTGTTGAAAAGATATTCGCTCTCAAGGGCTTCCTATTTCTAATTTTGAAGCTACAAAAATTAAACAATGAATGTACTAGTTTTAGGTTCCGGTGGAAGAGAGCATGCTGTGAGTTGGAAAATTGCGCAAAGCTCGCAGATTGACAAGCTTTTTATTGCGCCGGGAAATGCCGGTACCAATCAGGTTGGAATCAATATCGATATACAAACGGATGATTTTGAAGGCATCCGTGAGTTTTGTGCTGAGCAGAAAATCGATGTGGTTTTTGTTGGGCCTGAAGGTCCGCTAGTAAACGGAATTGTTGATTTTTTCAAAGCAAACAATGACATCGCGCATATTGCAGTAATTGGTCCGAATAAAGAAGCAGCCCAGCTTGAAGGCAGTAAAGATTTTGCAAAACGCTTCATGAAAAAATACAATATACCAACTGCAAAATATTTTCTGTTACCAAGAAAATCTGGAAGAGGGGTATGCATTTCTTGACACACTTAAAGGGCCGTATGTTTTGAAAGCAGATGGATTAGCTTCCGGAAAAGGAGTGTTGATTTTGAAAGCAGTGAAGGAAGCTAAAACAGAATTGAAAAATATGCTTGAGGGGAAATTTGGTGAAGCTTCCGCTAAGGTGGTGATTGAAGAATTTCTCAAAGGAATTGAGCTTTCTGTTTTTGTAATTACAGATGGTGTTTCCTATAAAATTCTTCCGGAAGCAAAAGATTATAAAAGAGTGGGCGAAGGTGATACAGGTTTGAATACTGGCGGAATGGGAGCCGTTTCTCCAGTGCCGTTTGCAGCGGGCGGATTTATGGATAAAGTAGAAAATCAGATCATCATACCTACAATTAAAGGATTAAAAAGTGAAGGCATTGATTACAGAGGGTTTATCTTTTTTGGTTTGATAAATGTCAAAAATGATCCGTTTGTGATAGAATATAATTGCCGGTTGGGTGATCCGGAAACAGAAGTGGGTGATTCCGAGATTAAAATCTGATTTAACAGAGTTGTTTGAAGCGTTGCATCGCAAGCACTTTCCTGAAAGGGATGTTGAATTTGATGAACGTGTTGCATCAACAGTTGCCAATGGTTTCTGGAGGATATCCTGAAAAATTTGAAAAAGAAAAAAGTGTGACAGGGTTAAATAATATTTTTGATTCGATGGTATTCCATGCTGGTACTAAACAGGACGGACCAGCTATTCTTACTGATGGAGGGCGGGTTTTATGTGTTACTTCTTTAGGTAAAAACCAGTTCCGTTCACTTGAAAAAACCTATGACAACGTGGCAAAAATTTCATTTGATAAAGCATATTACCGCAAAGACATCGGTTTTGATCTGGAAGAGGTTGAATAACATTTTTAGTTTTTTCGTATATTTGACCTGATATTTAGTCATCCATGGACGACGGCCCCCAGACCATTTTCATAATTATAGTTTGCCTTTTATTTTCTGCGTTCTTCTCAGGTGCTGAAATTGCATTTGTTTCCTCCAATAAATTAAAAATCGAACTGGACAGAAAACAAGGCTTTTTTTACGGCAAACTGCTAACCTTTTTTGTAAAAAACACTTCTTCCGTCATCTCTTCCTTATTGCTGGGAAATAATGTGGCACTGGTAATCTATGGTATTTTTATGGCCCGGATGCTTGATCCGGTTTTCAGAAAGTGACAGATGAGCCGGCTTTGGTTCTGATTTCTCAGACGGTGGTTTCAACAATCATTGTACTAATTACCGGCGAGTTTTTGCCTAAAGCTTTTTTCAGAATTAATCCAAACAGGAATCTCAAATTGGCAGCAATTCCGCTCCTGCTGATTTATATTGTTCTTTATGTCCCTACTATTCTGACGATTGGATTGTCTCAGCTTTTTCTGAGAATTTTTGGAGTAAATACAACCCTCACCCAGCAAGCATTTACCCGGGTAGATCTTGATCATTATGTAAGAGATATCAATGAGCGGATGTCTTCAAAAAGTGAATTGGATAATGAAATTGAAATTTTAAAAAATGCTCTGGAATTTTCAAAAGTAAAAGCGCGTGATTGTCTTATTCCAAGAACAGAAATTGAAGCTGTAGACGTGGAAGAAGATATTGAGTCTTTGAGAAAAAGATTTATTGATACCGGATATTCCAAAATTGTCATTTATAAAGATTCAATTGACAATATTATTGGCTATGTACATGCGTTTGAATTATTTCATCGCCCCGCAAGTATAAAAGAAATATTATTGCCGGTGTTTATTGTGCCGGAGTCAGTACTGGTGAAAGAATTACTCCCTCAGTTTACAAAAAACAAGAGGAGCATAGCGGTTGTGGTGGATGAGTTTGGAGGCACCTCAGGAATGCTTACAATAGAAGACATTATTGAAGAGATTTTTGGTGAAATTAAAGATGAGCATGATACGGAAGAGGAAACAGAAAAAAAGATTGATGAGCGTACCTGGCTTTTTTCAGGAAGGAAAGAAATTGATTATCTGAATAAAAATTACAATCTGGATATTGAAATTGGAGATCAGTATGAAACCCTTGCCGGATACATCTTGCATAAACTGGAAGATATACCTGAAGAGGACACTTCCTATGAAACAGATCATCTTATTTTTACAATCAAAGAAGTTTCAGAAGCTAAAATTGAACTTGTTCAGGTTAGAGTGAAGTAGTAGTCTGGGTTCTGAACTACCAACAGAAAAAACTTCAAAACGTGTAAAACACGAATTAATCATCTGGTTTTATGGCTAAAAATTACGTTTGACTTCTGGATTTATGGAGGTCAAAATTGATTTTCAAGATTCCTAAAAAATTCAAATGCCGTCATATACGCTGAAAACACCGGAAAAAATTCCGTATATTTGACTTTCACCCAAAACGGAGCGTTATGTTTAAAGGAGCGAGCAATAAAGCGGAAAATGTCAATTCACCAGATAAATTAAACCGTCTGGTAGAAGGCACTGTTGTTAAAGGAGACATTAAAACAGACAGTAATTTCAGACTGGACGGGGAATTAACCGGTACCATTAATACATTGGGTAAACTGGTTATTGGTCCTTCAGGTAAAATTCAGGGTGAAATAATTTGTGGTAACGCTGATATAGAAGGAGAAGTTGTTGGTAATATAAAAGTTGATGGAGTACTGATTCTTAAATCGACTGCAAAATTCAGAGGTAATATCATCGCGCAGAAATTGGGCATTGAAAATGGTGCAGAATTCAATGGCAATTGCCACATGGGTAATGGTCAGCCAAAATTTGAAAACACTGCTCAGCCTGTTGCTGAAAACGAGTTGGTGTATTAATCATGCCGGATAAACCCGTTAAATCAAAAAAGAAAATTTCAAATCCATTTCTTCGGTTCTCAGGTATTGCATTTCAAATGGGAATTTTAATTGCATTTGGTGCATGGGGAGGCAGTGAACTGGATAAAGCAGCGCATAATCAAAAACCGGTTTACGCCGTTATTTTTTCATTGCTGGCTATTGCAATTTCTCTTTATCTCATTATCAAAGAAGCAATCAGATTAGGAAATGACGATAAATAATTTTGGAAAATATGCCAGTATACTTCTTGGCATTGCAGGTTTGCTGTTAATGTCCGTGCATACTTTGATTGTTGAGTCGGATGTTTTTAGCATGTTATTCACTTTAGATGTGCCTTATCTTCTGTCTTATGTTTTGATTTTTCCATTGAGTCTGGGTGGCATCCTTTTTACTTATTTCAGATTTGTAAGGGATAAATCCTCAGCGGGGAATAGTTTTTTTATTGTTGTATTCTTCAAAATATTTGGTTCAGCTATTTTTCTAATTCCGGGTTTAATATTTGACAAGGCTGAGATGAAAGAAATGGTTTATCACTTTATGCCAGTCTTTTTCATTTTTTTGTTTGTCGAAACTTTGCTGTTGGTCAGACTTCTGAATCTTCCATTGGACGAAAAATGAAAAAATGATCAAAATCAATAGCATATTTCTTTTGGGTTAAGGTTTTATCCATAACTTTGTGCCGAATTTTAAAAAACCGGTTTAAAAAAGACATCTGCTAGGTATGCTTAACTCCGTGAAATACAATTTTTTTGATTTTAACTTTTTTAATTTGTGCTAATCAATTTGCGATTTCTCAGCACGGAGCAGACGAACATCTGACCGAAACGACGAATCAGGGGGGTCATACTGAAAACACAAAATTCAATGCCGCAGCCCATGCCATTCATCACGCAATGGATGCGCATGAATTTCACTTTACTGACAATTTTGTAATTCCGCTGCCAGTAATTTTATGGACCGATAAAGGGCTGGTAACGTTTATGTCTTCAGAGTTTCATCATGATGATGCTGGTAAGCACATTGTTGAAAAAGACGGGATGAAATTTGTTAAATTCCATGAAAAAATATATCAGCTCAATGAGGGAGAAAAGGGAGTTATTTTTGATGGACAGCATCATCCGCTGAATGCCTTTAAACCTTTGGACATCTCATTAACAAAGAATGTTGTTACAATGCTGCTTGTTGGTGCACTCATGTTATGGTTGTTTATTGCTTCAGCAAAACATTACAAATCTGATAAACCAGCTGCTCCAAAAGGTATTGCGGCCTTTACTGAACCGCTAATCTTATTTGTCAGATCAATCGCTCAGGAAAACATACATGGCCATGACAAATACAAAAAGTTTATGCCGTATCTTCTAACTGTTTTCTTTTTCATTCTGTTTGGAAATATTTTAGGATTAATTCCTTTTCTGGCAAATCCAAACATGACAGGAAGCATTTCAGTGACTATTGTGCTGGCCGCTTTTACGTTTGTTGTACAAATGATTTATTCGAAAAAAGGATTCTGGAGTCACATATTCCTTCCTCCTGGAGTTCCTGTTGCACTCTATCCTATTTTAGTTCCCATTGAATTCGCAGGTATTTTCATCAAACCCGCAGCATTAATAATCCGTTTGTTTGCCAATATTACAGCCGGGCATATTATTGTAGTTTCTTTAATAGCAATCATTTTTGTGAATGAAAACGCAGCTTGGGCTGGATTATCTGTTCCGATGACGCTATTTATTTCAGTGCTGGAATTACTTGTGGCTTTTTTGCAGGCATATATTTTTACGATGTTATCAGCTTTGTTTATCGGTACTGCAGCCGAAGAAGCGCATCATTAATAGTGTAATTGTTTAATTAATATATAATAAGTATGACAGGAATAGCAGCAATCGGAGCAGGTTTAGCCGTAATCGGTGCCGGAATAGGTATTGGTAGAATCGGTGGCTCTGCCGTAGAATCTATGGCAAGACAGCCTGAGTTGGCCGGTAAAATTCAAACCGCTATGATCATCGCAGCAGCACTTATAGAAGGGGCAGCCCTTTTTGCAGTGGTAGTTGCAATGATGCAAGGGTAAAATTTTAAAAAAGCAGATGTCAGGGATTGCCTGATATCTGCTTTTGCTTATTAATTATTGAACAAAAAAAACTCTAAGTATGGATTTAATATCTCCTGCAATAGGACAAATGGTTTGGGCAAGCGTTGTGTTTCTCATTCTCCTTGTTTTGCTGGCAAAGTTTGCCTGGAAACCTATTCTGAAAGCTGTTGAAGAGCGTGAAAAAAGTATAGCAGAGTCTATATCAATGGCTGAAAGCACTAAAGCTGAAATGAAACAGCTTCAGCTCAAAATGAAACTTTACTTCGTGATGCGCGCATTGAGCGTGATAACATGATTAAAGAAGCGAGCGAAACTGGCAAAAAAATTATTCAGGAATCAAAAGAAGCGGCAAAAGTGCAATATGATAAAATTATTGCAGATGCGCAGGAAGTAATTAAATCTGAAAAGGCAGCTGCAATTTCTGAACTGAAATCTCAGGTTGCTGTGCTTTCAATTCAAATAGCTGAGCAGGTAATTAAAGGAGAATTGTCATCAAATGATAAACAAAAGGCACTGGCTGATAAACTAGCCGGCGAAATAAGTTTAAATTAATAAGATGAAAGGTAACAAAGTAGCATCACGATACGCAAAAGCTTTGCTTGATCTGGCAGTTGAAAAGAACTCGCTCGATCAGGTAAATAATGATATGTTGCATGTTGCGCAAGTCCTTGATGAATCAAAAGATCTCTCTGCCGTACTTGGAAGCCCGGTTATTTCTCCGGATAAAAAAGCAACAATTCTTGATGCTGTTTTTGAAAAAAATATTTCACCCATGTCAATTGGATTTCTGAGATTGATTGTGAAAAAAACAAGAGCAGGAATTTTAACTGAAATTGCTGATAGTTTTATCAGTCATTATAAAAAGCACAATAATATTCTTGATGTCTATCTTACTTCTGCTGTTGCACTTGATAATTCAGTCAAGGAAAAAGTGTTGATTAAAGTAAAAGCCAAACATACTGGTCAGGTAAATCTTATTGAAAAAATCGATACTACCTTGATTGGTGGGTTTGTAGTAAGAATGGATGATGCCCAGTTGGATGCTTCCATTGCAAATCAACTGACTAATTTGAAAAATTTATTATTGAATTAAATACCTAATATAAAATGGCAAGTATTAAACCGGCAGAAGTTTCTGCAATTTTAAGAGAGCAATTATCCGGATTTAAATCGGAGGCTGAACTGGAAGAAGTAGGTACAGTTCTTCAGGTGGGAGATGGTATTGCGCGTGTTTACGGTCTTTCAAGTGTACAATATGGAGAGATGGTTGAGTTCAAAACCGGACTTAGGGCAATTGCACTTAACCTGGAAGAAGACAACGTTGGGGTGGTATTATGGGTAAATCTGATACCATTAAAGAAGGAGGACACAGTTAAACGTCTTGGTTTGATTGCATCTTTAAAAGTAGGTGAAGGAATTGTTGGTCGTGTGGTTGATACCATG
>JADJYC010000003.1 GCA_016719925.1 Crocinitomicaceae bacterium
GTTTTCATTGAAGGTAAAATGATTGAAAATCCTCAGTTTCTCAAAGAAGGAATTATATGTATCATCCAGTTTCACGCTGAGGAAGAAACGCCGCTAACCGTAGAGCTGCCAAATTATATTGATGCTGAAGTAACATATACTGAGCCCGGAATTAAAGGTGATACTGCAACAAACACCATGAAACCTGCAACTATTGATACAGGTGCTGAAATCAGAGTTCCGCTTTTTATTAATACCGGAGATAAAATCAGAGTAGATACCAGAACAGGAGTTTACTCAGAACGGATTAAATAATAAATTAAATTGTCTTTTCAAAAACACTCATCAGCATAGCTTTTGGGTGTTTTTTATATGGAGAAAAAAATACATATCAATTTTGAGGCACGTTATTTCACGCACGGAAATCCGCATGCTGAAATTCTTATCATGGCGCTGCACGGTTATGGTCAGTTAGGTTCTTATTTTATTCAGAAATTTGAATCACTTGATCCTGAAAAATATTTTGTAGTAGTACCGGAAGGATTGCACCGGTTTTATCTGACCGGGACAAGCGGCAGGGTTGGTGCCAGCTGGATGACCAAAGAAAACCGTGAATCAGATATTGCCAATTACTTACATTATCTGGAAACTGTTTTGAATGACATTTTATCCACCGGTAAATTCAGAAAAAAAATTATTCTTGGATTTTCTCAGGGCGGTGCAACTGCGTCACGTTTCATTGCTGCAAGCAAAGAAAATTTTGACGCAGCCGTTTTATGGGCTGCTGTTTTTCCGCCCGACCTTGAACCAGAAAATTTTCAAAAAAAACCGGCACAGAAAAATTTTCTGGTCATTGGAAATGAAGATCCATACTATACAGGAGAAGATTTCGTTAATGAACAGGAAAAACTCTCAAAAGCAGGCATTAAATTTGATCTGATTAAATTCAAGGGAAAACACACTGTAGAATCTGAAACACTGGAAACTATTTTAAATGAAATTTAATTTATACATATTCATTTTTCTTTCAAGCGGATTCTGCTTTGGTCAGTATGATCTTGAGAATGTAAAAAAAGACAGTGTTAAGAAAGAACCCAGATTTAACTGGTTTGAAATAAAACAACATACTTATACCGGTGGTGATCTTTCCATGCGCTTTGGAAATATTAATTACGTCTATGTTGCACCCATTTTAGGTATGATATCTACAAAGACCTATCTGGCGGTGTAACCGGAATTTATCAGTTTGTCCGTTTGAATCTGGGAGGATCAATAATCAGTGAACATACTTTTGGAGGTGGTCTTTTTCTCAGATACCGTCCGTTCGATTTTATAATGCTTCAATCTGAATTTGATATTCTGAACACAGAAAATTATACATCAGCACCCGGTAAAAGAATTAATTTTCCGGTTTTTATGCTGGGTGCCGGTTATTGCGGATCACTGGGTCAGCGGGCCTATTATAATATTACACTCATGTATGATTTTATTGATAATCCAAACATGACCATTCCTAAAATCTGGAACAGTGTACCGCTTTACCTGCGATACGGATTTACTTTTTATCTGGGGTAATTAAAAATTCCGGTAATCATACACCTCACACTTCCGCCGCCAATATTTTCAATAGTCGGAATATCAAAATGTAAAATTTCATCAAACTGATTTATCTGACTTTTCTGCTCCTGATTCAATGCGTTAAATGCAGTTGAACTCATCAGTAAAACCCGTTGATTATTTTTATCAAGTATTTCAATACAGTTTCCGGCAAACTGATTCATCTGAACAAAAGAAATGGGTATCACCAAATGTCCGCTGTTTTCCAGTCGCTGAACCAGCATATTTCTTTCGAGTAAATCAGGAATTGATTCCAGACAAACCAAAGCAAACTTATCTGCTGCTGTGAGCATTACATTGGTATGATAAATCAGATCTCCTTTTATATCTGTGCTTTGAAATGAAACAGGAGTATAGTCAATTTCAGAACAAAATTTTTCAAACAACGTGATATTGGTTCTGGGAGATTCTGCAGCAAAAGCAATTTTATTCCGGTAATCAAAAACAATTGAACCGGTTCCTTCCAGAAAATGATTTTTTTCAAGCTCAGAACGAAGATCAAAAAACTCTTCTGTCTGCGTTTGCTCCATGATCCAATCTGTAATATCCAATCGTACCTCTGCCCTGCGGTTAACTGTGCACATTGGAAAAACGGCCACTTTTTTTTCGGGGAGATGAATCATCCAGTTATTGCAGAAAACTGAATCTGGTAAATCATCTTTTACATCTTCAAAAACCTGAACCTCTATTCCATGATTTTTCATTTTTTCAACCATGGCATCAAATTCCTGCTGTGCTTTTAACTGCGTATTTTCGGTTGAAATATTTTTTTGAAAACTGTTGGATGAAGCTGTCTGCGAATTAAATCCAAATGCAGCGGGTCTGATCATTACGGCTAAATTTGGTATATTTGATACAGATGCGCTTTTCATTTCTATTCAGCTTATTCCTGATTTTTCTGATTGTGTCGTGCAAAGATACAACAGCAAATGAATCAACTGTAATACTTTCAGATACAACAAAAGATACGTTACCGGCCCTTGATTCATCACTGGTTGAACAAGTCTATATTATTGACACGCTTGAACAATCATTAATTGCTGCAGGTTTAGTAAATGTGCAGGACAGCATTCCGGAAATATTCATTGATCTGCGTTATTCTGACACCAATAATTTTATGCATAAAGATGTTTACGGACATTTAAACAGAGCCTACATTCAGCCTGATCTGATTCCTGATTTAAAAAATGTCTGAACTTTTTAAAAGAGAAAGATTCTTCACTTTCATTATTGATTTTTGACGCCGTACGTCCACGAAGTGTGCAGCAAATTATGTGGGATGTTCTGGAAATGCCCATCTATGAAAAAACAAAATTTGTCTCCAATCCCAAAAACGGATCTGTGCATAATTACGGAGCGGCATTAGATATCACACTGTGTAAATCAGATGGAACTCCTTTAGATATGGGGGCAGAATATGATGATATCCGTCTGATTGCATATCCAAAACACGAACAGGCTTATCTGGATTCAGGAATGATCAGTATGGAACAAATTGAAAACCGTAAACTTTTAAGAGAAACTATGAAAGCAGGCGGATTTCACGGAATACAAACAGAATGGTGGCATTTTAACCGGTATTCAAGAGATGTGTGCAGAGAGAAGTATCAGATTGTCGAGTAGTTTTTTTTGAGGAGTTAGGATTTGGTGTGTAGTCCTCAGCAAAAAAGAATCCTGATTTGACTAAAACTGAAACTCAAATCCCGAAACCTAAAACCTGTATCTTTGTATCAACCAAAACCTCCGGCATGAAATTTAACCTGAGCGAAATAACTGACGTCATTAAAAACAGACGAACCATTGTTCCTGAAATGTATTCAGACCGAAAGATACACCGTGAACAAATTGAGGTGATATTAAATAATGCTATCTGGGCACCTACACATGGACTGACGCAACCCTGGACATTTACTGTTTTTGCAGAAGAAGGATTAAAAAAACTTTCAGCATTTCTTTCAGATACTTACACAAAAAAAACACCTGCAGATAAATTCAGCGAACTTAAATTAAATAAACTCAAATCACGTCCGTTGCTTGCCGGCGCTGTAATTGCGGTGTCAATGAAAAGAGATCAGACAGGAAAAATCAGTGAACTGGAAGAAATTGAAGCAGTGGCTTGTGCCATCCAAAACATGTATCTTACTTGTACTGCATGGGGACTTGGATCTTTCTGGTCAACCCCCGGATTAATTTACTCAGCTGAAATGAATGAATTCTTAAATTTAAATCCGGAAGATAAATGCCTGGGACTATTTTACATTGGTTATGTAAAACCCGATATCGAATGGCCAAAATCACACCGTCGTCCAATTGAATATTTTACAACATGGGTAGAAAAATAGGTTCATTTGGTTTAATCAATTACCGCAGGCATCCTGAAAATCCCAATTACATTGTATTTGGATTTAACAGTGAACAGGAAGCAGAAATTTTTGAAACAGAACTGAACAAAACAAAAACCTGGTTTGAGAAAGATACAGAGCCAACTGATGAAGGACTGGTATATCTTTTTGCCGTTTCTGAAAGCAGTATGAATGAAGCGAATCTTGCAAACGGCATGGTTAAACGCCACACACGTGAACCAATGTTTAAAAATATTCTTATCCGTTATTCGTTGATTATTTTTATAGTACTATTATCTATACTTGCACTGATCGGATATGTAAAAAATTCAGAAAAACAATCTGAAAAAAATATTGAAGGCACAACTGACACTACTAACTTCACTCCATGATTATTAAAAACGGTATTCTTTTTTTACTATTGGTTTGTGCAAATCTTACTTTTGCTCAAAAGGGGGTTGCAACGTTTGGTCTTCAGTACCGGCCTATTATTCCAAATACAATGATTGGAATGTATAAACAGGATTTTAATCAGGATCAGCTGATTTCTTCTGTCAAACAAAAATTTGGTCATTCATTTGGTGGTGTTGTCAGATACGGACTGACAAAAAACATCAGCATGGAAACTGGTCTCAATCTGACGCAGCGGAATTTCAAATTAGACTTTTCTGTTCCCGACTCAGCTTACAATGAAACCGGAAAAACCGGCATGGTAAGTTATGAAATACCCTTGTCTTGTCTGGTTTATATTCAATTGAGTGACCGTTGGTATATTAATACTTCACTGGGACCATCACTCACACTTTTCACTTCAAATATTGCCAAACAGGTTCCGATTTCAGGTTCTGAATTTTTTCGTTTTGAAGGAGCCTACAAGAGTAAGGTGCTTGGCGCCGTAAATGCAAATGTTGGTTTTGAATTTCGTTCACGCCCAAGCGGGTATTTTTACATCGGTTCTTCTTATCACCTGCCTTTTACTCCAATAATGACCATGGCGATGTCTTATGAATTTGACGGCGGAGATGTGGTATCCATTGCAAATATCCGGGGCAGTTATCTGACTGTTGATCTGCGGTATTTTTTAATGAACGCGCGGAGGAGAGTAAATAACTCCGGCTTCGAGAACCTCAGCCTCCGTCAACGGTCTATTAGCAAAACTTTTTACTTTTTACTTTGTACATCGTACTTCAAACTTCGTACTTGGGCTCACTTCGACAAGCTCAGTGCAGGCCGCTCAGTCTCCGTGAACGGTCTAGCAACAATACTTTTTACTTTGTACATCGTACTTCAAACTTCGACAAGCTCAGTGCAGGCCGCTCAGTCTCCGTGAACGGTCTAGCAACAATACTTTTTACTTTGTACATCGTACTTCAAACTTCGTACTTGGGCTCACTTCGATAAAACTCAGTGCAAGACGCTCAGTCTCCGTGAACGGATTAGCAACAATACTTTTTACTTTGCAAACCGTACTTCGACTTCGGCTCACTTCGACAAGCTCAGTGCAGGCCGCTCAGTCTCCGTGAACGGTCTAGCAACAATACTTTTTACTTTGTACATCGTACTTCAAACTTCGACTTCGGCTCACTTCGACAAGCTCAGTGCAGGCCGCTCAGTCTCCGTGTACGGATTAGCAATAATACTTTTTACCTTCTAAATCGTACTTCAACCTTCCTACTTCAACCTTCCTACTTCAACCTTCCTACTTCAACCTTCCTACTTTTTTTAAATAGCGGCGGATAATTTCCAAACTCAAGCGCATACTATTTAAAAATGTTAAAGTGAAAAATAATGTTTGTAGTTGTACAAAATTATTTTAGCTTTGAATTACAAAGTGCTTTTTATGAATACAACCAACCCGATTGAAGATCTGAAAGAAATCAGAAAAATGATGGAAGGCTCTTCCCGGTTCCTTTCTCTGAGTGGCCTTTCCGGAGTATTTGCAGGATTAACGGGATTAGCCGGAACGTATCTTGCCTATCTGGAAATTGATCATTTTGAAAAAATGTATCTGACCAACTCAATGGCCGGAACATTAAAGAGAGCAGAGAACAATCTGCTTTTCAAAATAGAAATCATGGCGCTTTTTGTATTAATTCTTGCTCTTGGTTTTGGAATATTTTTCACCTGGCTGAAAGCACGCAAAGACGGTTTAAAACTGGTTACTCCCCTCGCCTTCCGTTTGCTCAGAAGTCTGATGGTTCCACTTTTTTTCGGTGGTTGTTTTGTTTTGATTGCAGTTTACCATCACATGTTTGATATTGTTATTCCCGCTACACTTATTTTTTACGGAATGGCTTTGCTCAACGCCTCCAAATATGTTCACGTGGATATAAAATATCTGGCCGTCAGTGAAATGATTTTAGGGTTAATGGCTTTTGCAACGCTCGAATATACCTATGAAGGTTTGATTCGCCTGTTGATATATTGGGGATTAGGTTTTGGGGTATTACATATTTTGTACGGTGCTATTATTTACTTTCGCTACGACTATAAAAATAAAAATCAGTGAGTTCAATTGATCATCTGAATAAAGCTTTTGAAAGCCGCGTACGGCTTGGAATTATGTCCATGCTCATGGTGAATGACCGCATGGATTATAATGAGATTAAAGAACAACTGGATCTCACAGACGGCAATCTGGCATCACATATAAATGGTTTGGAAAAACTGGAATACATTGAAATAAAAAAACAGTTTATCGGAAAGAAAACAAATACCAGTTATAAAATTACACGCAAAGGCAAAAAAGCTTTTCAGGATCACATTAATGCACTGGAAAAACTGATTAAAGGAATGTAGTTTTTTTTACTTATTCACTTTGTATTTCAAAGTACTTTTAAATTACAATACTATGAGATGGAAAATAGTCACATGGCTCACCATTCAGGCAACAAACATGTCTGACTGGCTTCTGAGAAAAAGAAAATGGAACTGGAAAGCAGCTGATTACCGGAATCTGCAAGAAGGTACAATCGGAAAAGAACTCATTACTTATATGGATGAAAACAACATTCCTTTCAAACCCAACCTGGTCAGACATGATTTGAAACACATTGTTCTGGGATATAAAATGAACATGCCGGATGAACTGAGAATTCATGCCTTTCTCATTGGTAACCGTTGCTATAATCCAATGGCTGTGATCTATCTGTTATTGTGCATTTCTATTGTCCCGGAAATAATTCCAGCATTAAAAAAAGATTTTGTTCGCGGACGAAAATCAATCTGTCTGCGGAAAATTCATCTTGAAAAACACATTACAGAAAATCTTAAACAATTTCAATCATTATGGGGTCTGGCGCAGGAATTCTAATTGCAATGTTTCAACTGGGAGTTTATGTTTTGCTTTTATGCATGTTTATACCGGGATTAAAAAAAGATTTTTTCAATCCGGAAATCAGAATTTTTTTCAAACTGACTGCAACAACCGGAACATTTTTCTGTTTTGCATTTGCAGGACAATCAGACGATGTACTGATTTTTCCAAATGATGGTTTTCAGGAATACATGATCCTTGTTCTCACATCTGTTATTTCAATCTGGTTCAGTCATTTTCCGGTATTTCAATATTCCAGAATAGCTGAATTTATTGCTGACAGCCTAAGAGGAGTTCTCTTCATTCTTTCGCTGCTGACCTGTTACAAATTCATTATCATACTTCCATTCGTACTTTTTCCAATTCTTGGAGCCATGATTTTTGTTCCCTATATCATCACATTAATATGCCTGTATGAAATTTGGAATTCAAATCCGGTGCAGTTCAGAATGAAATTTTTCCGGTCATTTCTCATCGGAATGTCATTGTTGTTTTTGATACAGGTGATAATGAATTTATACTCAGAAAATAACTGGGAACTGATCAAACTTTTTACGCTTGACTATTTTATACTCGACTGATATGCCATTTACTTTTTCACATCCTGCCATTGTTTTGCCATTGATTAAAATCAATCCAAAATATGTGTCTTCCTCTGCGCTAATAATGGGATCTATGGCACCTGATTTTGAATATTTCATCAATATGGAACTGGGCCGAGTTCATGGGCACACCATGGCCGGAGCATTTTATTATGATCTTCCCGTTACACTGATCTGTCTGCTGATTTTTCATTTGATGGTAAGAGATTCTCTCGTTGATCATCTGCCGCATCCTTTGCAAAAAAAGTACAATCATTTGAAGGGTATGAACTGGCTATTGTACTTCAAAAAAAAATGGATTGTTGTACTTTACTCCTCTGTTATCGGAATCATGTCACATCTTTTCTGGGATTCATTCACTCATGCACCAGGTTATTTTGCTAACCTGATTCCTTTTTTACAAAACGATGTTTCATTTTTGGGGCATTCTATAAAAGCCTATTACTTTTTACAATTTATAAGTTCAGTTTTTGGTGCATTGATTATTTTGGTTGTTATTGCCTGGTATTATCCGGCGTGGAAAAACTATTCCATTCTTAAATTAAAAAGCTGGCAAAAGACTCTGAATTATTTACTGGTTGTGATGGTTGTGTGCTTTATTGTAATGATGCTGCGCGGAATAGAAAACCTGAATGAATTTGTTGCAACAGCAATAGCAGGGACATTAATCGGACTAATAGTTGCACCATTTATTTTATCAAAATTCAGGTTAACAACCAATTGATTAATTTCTATAACTTAGTTCTATGGCAGAATTTAAGAATGAGAAAAAAGGAATTGGTTTAGGATTTGCATTAAACGGAATACGCACATTTTTCAAAGAATGCCGGAATGCAAAGATTCATTTATTTATGGCCTTTATTGCCGTAGTTACCGGAATTGCACTCCGGATTCATCCATCAGACTGGGGCTGGATACTGCTTTCTATTTCGCTTGTATTTATAACTGAAATGCTGAATACTTCTATTGAAAAATTAGCCGATGAAGTAACACTTGAAAAAAATCCGGAGATTGGTAAACTGAAAGATATTTCAGCAGGCGCCGTTCTCATCAGTGCGCTGTTTGCAGTGGCTGTTGGATTAATAGTTTTTATTCCTGCTGTTTTGCGGTTATTTTAATTACTGTCTTTTGATTTATATAAATCCATAACCAAATCCCTTTTCATTGCGTAGAACCCTGTCCATGGAAGAAAGAAAAATCCATATTACTTACAAAAGCACCAATCAAAAAACGGACTTTAGTTCGGCCGTTCAGCATCTGATTGATGAAACAATTTCATTTTCTGCAAATGCGTATGCACCTTACTCCGATTTTAAAGTGAGTGCTTGTTTATTGCTTGAAGATGGAAAAATTCTGAAAGGAACCAACGTTGAAAATGCTTCATACCCGGTTTGTATTTGTGCAGAAAGAACGCTGGTATCACATGCTGTTTCCAATTATCCGCAAACAAAAATTGAGGTAATAGCAATTTATGTAGATAAAGATCTGGCTACTCCTGTTCCGCCATGTGGACTGTGCCGTCAAACATTGGTTGAAGTTGAAAACAGACAGAAAAAATCTATTCAGATTTTACTGATTGCCAAAAACGGAACCATCATACAATTTGACAAATGCAGTGATCTGCTTCCGCTGAGTTTTGGATCAGAATTTCTTTGATTATTCATCCGGATCTTCATCTTCCTCATCCTCCGGATCAGGATCTGGCAAATCTGCATCTTTGAATGAATCAGAAAAACTAAGCAGCGGCATCTGCACATTAAAATATAATTCCTTGATTTTTTTCTTGCGGACTTTCCTTTGACTTTTTTTTTCAAAAATCAGCAGATCACAATCATTGATCAGAACCTGTTGTTTGACATACAAACCCAAATCCCCCACAATACGATATTCATCATCTACAGAAATAACCACATAAGCAGTCTCAAGAGATTTTCCGTCTCCTGAAGCATAGATGACGTCTAGAAATCCAAAATACTTTTTTCCATAGATTTTTGCTAAAAGCGTATCACCGGTTTCCAGACACGCAATAATCATTTTAAGAGTGACTTCAATATCCACAGGATTTTCTGCAAGAACATCTTTACCTTTTAACAGCGCATTTTTATAATCGCGGTTTTTGTAAATAGTATTGAACTCCTTTTTCAGATCAGTGATTCCATAAGGATGATAATTTTCCTGAAATACATTTCCGTAATATAAATACTTGTAGTCAGAATAATTCAGCGTAGTATCATCTGAATGAATTCTTTCTAAAAGTGAAGGGTAATAATAGTTTGATTCCGGATTTTCAATTTCCTTTTTGATTTCTGAAAAATCAATACGCCCGATATTCTGCCCAACAACAGGCGCAGATGAAATAATAAAAAAGGACAAAAGAATTACAAAGTTCAGCCGGGTCATTGAATAAATATAACCAAAATCTGAACCAAATGTTACAAAACAGACTTTTACGCAGACTGAAAATATTGAATTGAAATGGTGATAGATATGATTCTCTCTGCCTTTTACTAACAAAAGTCATCTCAAAAACAAATGAACATCCATTCTTTCACAGGGTTCAGTTCTTTTCTAATGACGTAACTTTGTCAAAATGTAAATAACCTATTATGAAAAAAATTTTATTCTATTCAGCTTTTTTGATCACATCAACCAGTGTGGCACAATCTACAGCTTCTGAAATCACCGGACAGCCAAACAATGCTCAACTGTCAGACCAGACGAAAACATACACTTCATGCGGTTACCTGCAGGAAGGTAATGCACTTGAAAATGGCCGTATCAGTCAAACCAGCTGGCCTTTGGTTTGCGCAGATGATTTTATTGTACCAGACGGAGAATGCTGGAGCATTAATAATGTTTTGACTCCATTTATGACAAGTGGATTTACCGGCACAGATAATATTATAATTACTTTCTATGCAAATGGAACCGGAGCTCCCGGAACAGTTGCTGGGAGTTTTACAGCAACCCCGTCTGATTTTACCACCACAAACATTGGTACCGCTTATGGATTAACTGTATATTCATTTGATATCAACATGAGCACACCCGTTGAACTTTGCGGAGGACCAGGAGGTACAACTTATTGGATTTCAGCTCAGGCCGATAATGTAAGCGGGGCTACCTATTACTGGGAATTCACTACATTACCAACCTACGGTAGTAATGCGCTGGCAGCACCAAATACTTCAGGTCCATGGACATCATATGGAGCAGATAACTTTGTTTTTACTATTAATTACGGTGAAATCAATGATATTACTTTGACTGAATGTGAAGGATTTTCAATTACTGTAGGAGCTACTACTTATACTACTTCTGTTGTGGTTTCTGAAACATTAACCTCAGTTCTTACAGGTTGTGATTCTATTGTAAATCTTGATTTAACCATTCTGCCCGCACCGGATAACGGAGTAACTCAAACAGGAGTAACACTTGAAGCAGATGATGCCACAGCAACTTACCAATGGCTGGATTGCAATGACAGTTATGCAATTATGTCCGGTGAAACCAATCAGACATTTACGTTTCCAACCAACGGAAGTTTTGCAGTTGAAGTAACGTCAGGCGGATGTGTAGATACTTCTGCTTGTTTTTTGATTGACTACTCTGGTCTTAATGAAAATAATAACGCTCTGATTTCAGCTTATCCGAATCCTGCTTCTGAAACATTATTTATTGCCGGAATCAACCAGTTATCTGAAATTTCATTGATCACAATCACTTCTGTTTCAGGGCAGATTGTTTATTCAACAGATAAAGTGACTGGTCAGTTCAATATTGATTATCTGGCTTCAGGAGTTTATGCTGTGAATATAAGCCACAGTACAGGTGTTGAAACCATCCGTTTTGTAAAAGAATAAGATAATTTTAATTTAAAAAGCCGGATAGCCTGAGGGTTGTCCGGCTTTTTTTATATACAGATCATTTGAAACCGTTGATTATTAAACACGGTTGAAACAACCTTGGGAATTCAACGTACAATGGGTTTCAGACAATTAAGTTTTAAAATAATGAACTATATTTGCAGGTTCATTGGAATCTAAGTGTGTATGGCAACAAAAACAGCTGATAAACCCAACAAGTCTACCCGTAAATCGGGATCTGATAAATTTGGAAAAGACACCTATGTAAAATGGTATAAAGACATGCTTCTCATCCGCAAGTTTGAAGAGCGTTGTTCTCAACTCTACATTCAACAAAAATTTGGTGGATTTCTGCATCTTTATATAGGTCAGGAAGCGCTTGCAGTAGCTGCAGCTTCAGCTTGTAAAAAAGGAGACAAACATATTACTGCTTACCGTGATCACGGTCACCCGATTGCATTGGGAACAAATCCGCGTATTCTGGCGGCTGAGTTGTACGGAAAAATTACCGGATGCTCAAAAGGTAAAGGCGGATCCATGCACTTTTTTGATGTTGAAAATGGATTTTACGGAGGACACGGAATTGTAGGTGCTCAGATACCAATGGGTGCCGGAATGGCCTTTGCAGAAAAATATAACGGCACTGATAACGCAGTGCTTTGTTCTTTTGGTGATGGCGCAGCCAGACAAGGTGCTTTGCATGAAACTTTCAATATGGCCATGATGTGGAAACTTCCTGTCATCTTCATTATTGAGAACAATAATTATGCAATGGGAACATCTGTTGAAAGAACAACCAATGTGCATGATCTTACAAAAATAGGTCTGTCTTATGAAATGCCTTCTTTTGCAGTTGACGGAATGAGACCTGAGTCAGTACATGAGGCTTTTGAAGAAGCACTTGCACGTGCGCGGCGCGGTGACGGTCCAACATTGCTGGATATCCGTACTTACCGTTACAAAGGTCACTCCATGTCTGATCCTCAGAAATACAGAACAAAAGAAGAAGTGGCTGAATGGCAGGAACAAGATCCGATTGAACATGTTTTGAGAGTCATAAAAGAAAATAAATTTCTGACAGAAAAAGAAATTGAAGAGATTGACAACTGGGTAAAAATGAAGTGGACGAATCAATAAAATTTGCTGAAGATTCTCCGCTCCCACCTGCTGAAGAATTATATAAAGATGTTTATATGCAGGAAGATTATCCGTACATCAAAGAATTTTTAGCTTAACAAACCAACAAGAAAAAAATTATGGCAGAAATTGTTCGCATGCCCAAATTGTCAGACACCATGGTAGAAGGTGTTGTTGAAAAAAACCAGATCCTGCACCTGTAAAAGAATCTCAGCCTGTTGCTGTTGCTCAACCAGTTGCTGTTGCTCAACCAGTTGCTGCCTCGCATACTGCTTCATCAAATGGAAACGGAAGAATATTTGTTTCTCCGCTCGCTAAAAAAATGGCTGAAGAAAAAGGAATTGATCTTTCAACCGTAAACGGAAGTGGTGAAAATCACCGCATCGTTAAAAAGGATATTGAAAATTATTCTCCTTCGGCTGCAAAAAGCGGAGGAGTTATTTATGCTGCCGCAACCGGAACTGAATCTTACAATGATGTTCCAAATTCACAAATGCGTAAAGCAATTGCACGTACACTTTCTGCCTCTAAATTTTCTGCACCGCATTTCTATCTTAAAATGGAAGTGGATATGGATAATGCCATTGCAGCGCGTGAAGCAATCAATGCCGGCGGTGAATATAAAATTTCATTCAATGACATGGTGATCAAAGCGGTTGCTTCAGCATTGAGAAGACATCCAAAAGTAAATGCTGACTGGATGGGAGATTTTATCCGTTATAACAGTCACATTCACGTTGGAGTTGCTGTAGCAGTTGATGAAGGATTAGTTGTACCTGTTGTTCGTTTTACAGATTCAAAAGGATTTGCTCAAATCAGTGCAGAGATAAAGGATCTTGCAACCAGAGCAAAAACAAAAAAATTACAGCCACAGGAAATGGAAGGCGGAACTTTTGCCGTATCCAATTTAGGTATGTTTGGAATTGAAGATTTTACATCGATCATTAATCCGCCAAACGGATGCATTCTTTCAGTAGGCCAGATTAAATCAACACCGGTTGTAAAAAACGGACAGATTGTTCCGGGCAACGTGATGAAACTAAGTTTATCATGTGATCACCGTGTGGTTGACGGAGCAATAGGATCAGCATTTTTGAAAACACTGAAAGAGATTTTGGAGAATCCGGTGAAGATGTTGGTTTAGTCAAATAAGTTGTAAGACTTAAGATATAAGTTATAAGATTAATAAAATTGGAGGCTGTTGGCCTCCTTTTTTTTTATCCTTTTAATTCCTTAATCAACTCTTCCAGTTTCAATTTTGTTTCTGTCAATTCCTTTTCCAGATTTTCAATTCTTGCTTCTAAAGAGCTGACAGATTTTCTTGCGGGTTCTTCTGCTGCTGAAAAATTTTCCGCTGATTCATCATACGGGAAAAATGTATGCGCAAACCGGTTTTCTTTTTGTCCGGGTCTTCTGGGTAATTCTTTTACCAGCGCCATTTCATAAGATGCCAGTTGCTGCAATGTTTCCTGAACTGAACCTATAGAAGCAAATTCATGTAATCTGCCCGAATTAGAATTAATTTCTCCTGCAGTCAGCGGGCCTCTCAAAAAAAGCAAACACATGGCCGCAACACCTCCGTTAGAAATGTCAAACATGTTGTTAAAGTTATGTTTGTATTTGGCAGTTCTGCTTCCGCCGCCAATGACCGGAGAGACAAATCCTTTTCTTTTTAAACCGTCGAGTGCAAGAATCACAGTTTCTTCATCGTATTCTACCACCGGGTTTCTGGATGACTTTTGGTTGCATGCCGCAGTAAGTCCATTTAATGTCATGGGATAATAATCCGGTGTTGTTTTGCTTTTTTCCATAAGCGAACCAAGCACTCTAACCTCTTCTAAAGTGAGCTGTGGTAATTCAAAATTTTCTTCTTCCATATTTTTCTAAACTCCAAATTGTTTGAGGTGATGATCCATGTGTTTGTAAAAAAGATTGTTCCATTCTGTCAGATTCAAAACTCCAAAAGAAAGAGATTCTTTTCCGTCAAAATATTTTTCACCTTTTTCAAACGTCATATTCAAATAGTCTATCAACCTTTTTTTCTCCGTTTCAAAAATACGTCCATCTGAAATTAAAAATGCCGGTGCTGTGCGAATACTTTTTGGATACGGTTTTTCGCTCACTACCGCATTTTTCACAAACAGTTTCAGCATCAATCTGACAAAGCCACCTGGTTTGGGATGCTTGTTCTCAAACGCCATTTCATAACTTACACAACAATGAGCAAACATCTGAGCAACATTCATTTTGCCCCATTGAGGCTGCGATTCCGGAGTTAACTTATTAATACGGCTGATCAATTGTTCAGTAACTTCTTTGGTAAAAATATTTGGTAAAGCCATTTTTTTTGAGGAGTTAGGATTTAAGATTCAGGAGTTAGTTTTTTTGAGCCATCAGCCATGTGGCAGGAGGTAATAATTTGTTTTCTATAATTTTAAACGTTATACTTTAATTGATACTTCCCGCTTTAACTTTGTCACCCGTACTTCAGCACTCGTACTTCAAACTTCGTACATCACACTTTTTACTTCAACCTTCGTACCTCTTACTTCAAACTTCGTACTTCAACACTCTTACTTCAAACTTCGTACTTCTACCTTCGTACTTCAAACTTCGTACTTCTACCTTCGCACTTCAAACTTCCACTTCCTACTTCAGCTGATTATAAACCACCCAAATCTGTGTTCCGTCAGAGAATGTAACAAGATAATAATATTCTGTTGTCTGATCGATGGTTACTGGAAGATAGGCTCCGGTTTTATTTTTCTGACAGGTTGCATTATCACCGATTTTAAAATCTTTTGCAAAATTTTCCAGCGTAGATCCTTTTGCAATAGGAAGATTAGTTGCATTTCCCCAAATCCATGACAGGCCTTCAGAAAAAGCAAATGTGCGGTCATACTGTGCTTCAATAACCACTTCTCCTTTTCCATTCAGATAACCGCATTTATTATCCGGAGATGTGTAAGGCATGATATTTTTTGTGTCTCCGCCACCGGTAATATATTTTACCGGAACCTGTGCAAACGGTTTTCCTTCTGCATTCACATAAGATTTATCTCCGTTCGATTCCATCTCTACTCCAAACCATCCGTCTTCAGCCGCGTGACCAAAAACAGACGCATATTGAATAGGTATAATTACTTTTCCGGTTGTATCAATCACACCAAACTTTCCTCCCTTTTCCACTACTGCAAGTCCGCCCTGAAAATCATCAGCACCATCATATTGAGGTGTAATAACCCATTCATTATTCCGGTTATAATATCCCCAGCCCGAGCGCGTTTCATATTTAGTATAAGATGCAGAAAGTCCGTTTGAAAATCCCATACAATTTTTAGTAAGCGTTGGTTTAAAAATTACTTCTCCTTTTGGATTAATTAAGCAGGTCACTCCGTTGATCTGAACTCTGCATTCTCCATCTTTAAAAGAGGATGTTCCTGCCTGATTAAACTGAAACGGAATAACAACTTTTCCAGTTGTATCAATGAAGCCATAATTTGCTTTAACCCCATCATACGGCATTACGCAGGCAAGTCCTTCAGAAAAACTGTCACCCGTATATTGACAAGGAATAATCAATTCCCCTTTTCGGTTGACAAAACCCATCTTACCTTCATCATCATAAACCGCACAAAATCCTTCAATAAAATATCCGATATTTTTCCATCCCCTTGAACTCACTTGCTCTCCTTTTTTATTAATCAGAAAATATTCTTCTTCTCCCGGTTTTTTCACCCAAGCAACTCCTGAACTGAATGAATATACTTTTTCATACTGACAGGGGATAACTGTTTTACCAGTTTTATCAATAAATCCCCAGCGGGTGTATGATTTGGTTCCTTCCAGAACTGACTGAGCAATTTCAGCCATTCCATCTGAAAAAGAATAAGCGTGTGTTGCTTTTATACTGAAAACACGTTCGCCGTTTTCATTGATGCAGGTGTAAAATTTTTCCTGAGAAAATGATTCTGCAGAAATTAATAATAGACTGATCAAAAATAAAATCTGTTTCATAGAATGTTGAATTACAATTTAAATTTAATAAAAAAGATAAAAGGGATTAACTGATTCTGGACCAGTTTGGTTTTGATTTGAGAATTTTACGCAGTTCATTGGCAATATTCTGATGTTCTTTCATTTCAAATTTCGGATCACGGTCAATTAAATCACGTGCTTTATCCCTTGCCAGCTGAACAATTTGCGCATCTCTTGAAAGATCAGACAATCTCAGGTTCAGCAAACCGCTTTGCTGGGTTCCCATAATATCACCCGGACCTCTTAACCGCAAATCCACCTCAGCAATTTTAAATCCATCATTGGTTTCACACATGGTTTCCAATCTTGCTTTGGCATCCTGACCTAATTTGTATCCGGTCATTAAAATACAATACGACTGATCGGCACCTCTTCCAACTCTTCCTCTCAGCTGATGCAATTGTGACAAACCAAAACGCTCAGCGCTCTCAATTACCATTACACTGGCGTTGGGAACATTTACACCCACCTCAATTACTGTTGTTGCCACCATGATATTGGTAATACCTTTCACAAATTGCTGCATTTCATATTCCTTTACTTCCGGTTTTAATTGACCATGAACAATACTTACTCTGTATTTTGGCAAAGGGAATCTTCTGGTAATCGAATCATATCCATCCATCAGATTCTGATAATCCATTTTTTCTGATTCCTGAATGAGCGGATAAACAATATAAACCTGTCTTCCTTTCGCTATTTCATTTTCCAGAAACTGAAAAATTTTCAATCTGGATGATTCAGTTTTATGCCAGGTTTGAATTGCTTTTCTTCCGGGTGGCATTTCATCAATTACTGAAATATCGAGATCACCATAAAAGGTTAATGCAAGCGTTCTTGGAATAGGTGTTGCTGTCATCACCAGAACATGCGGCGGCAAATCATTTTTTGTCCAGAGCCTTGATCTTTGTGCAACTCCAAACCGATGCTGTTCATCAATAATTGCAATTCCAAGATCTTTATACTCCACAACTTTTTCAAGCAGGGCATGCGTTCCGCAAAGTATATTTATTTCACCGGATTTTAATTGTTCATGCAGAATTTTGCGTTTCGATTGTTTGGTTGAACCGGTCAGCAATTCAACTTTAATATCCATGTTTTTTAAAAACTCACAGATGGTATTGTAATGTTGTGTTGCAAGAATTTCTGTTGGTGCCATGATGCAAGCCTGATATCCGTTATCAACAGCAATGAGCATGACCATCAGAGCGACCAGCGTTTTACCGCTTCCAACATCTCCCTGCAATAACCGGTTCATATGCATACCGCTTGCAATGTCAACCCGGATTTCTTTAATCACTTTTTTTTGTGCACCGGTTAGTTCATAAGGAAGATGATTGTTATAAAAATCATTGAAGTACTCCCCCACTCTGGTTAGTTTAACTCCTTTCAGTTTTTTCTGCGTAATCTGTTTTCGCATCAGCAATTCAAGCTGCAGAAAAAATAATTCTTCAAATTTTAATCTGAATTGTGCTCTTTTTGCCAGTTCATTATTTTGTGGTGCATGTATTTCAAGCAGTGCCTTTTCTTTGCTCAGTAAATTCAAATCACCGAGAATATCAGGCGGCAGTGTTTCTTCAATCTGATTTTTAAGCTGAGGCAGTAATTGTGAAACAATATTTTCAAAACCTCTTGACGTAAATCCAAGTGCCTGCAGTTTTTCACCCGAATGATAGACTGCCTGTAAACCTCCCGCTTGTTCCTGCATTGAACTGACTGCCTCCATTTCAGGATGTGCGATATTCCATTTGGGACCAAATTGTTTCGGTTTTCCGTAAACAATTAATTCAGGTAAATTTTGCAATTTGGATTTGATCCATTTTGCTCCTTTGAACCACACCAGATCAATGGATCCTGACCCATCTTCAAATTTTGCTTCCAGTCTTTTTATCCGGCCAGTTGCCACTTCACGCAGTGAAACTACTTTTCCCTTCAGCTGTACAAATCCATCCGTTTTTGGAATATCTGCAATTTTCTGAAAGGATGTTTTATCCACATATCTGAACGGAAAATAATGCAGCAGATCACCAAAAGTATAAATGCCTGCTTCTTTTCTCAAAATAGCTCCACGCTGAGGACCAACGCCTTTCAGATATTCAATGGGTGTGGAGAGCAAATCATTCATCGAATACAAAAATTCAGAAATTAAATTACATAACATCCATGAGCATTTAAATATTTATACAATTGCATGTTTGTTAATCATTCAGAGTAACAAAGAAATTGTTAACATACCGTTCATAAATTCCGCCGTTCATCTGCATTTTAGAATGAACAATCCCTTCATAAATTATAAATTTGTTCAGCAATTTTATTTCGAATGAAATCTATCTCAACCTATGATTTTAAAGGTAAACGCGCTTTGATTCGCGTTGACTTTAACGTTCCTATTGATAAAGCCACTCTTCAGGTGACTGATGACACCCGAATCAGAGCAGCAATACCAACCATTAAAAAAGTTTTGGAAGGCGGAGGAAGTGTAGTGCTGATGTCTCATCTTGGCAGACCAAAAAATATACCGGAAGATAGGTATTCGATGAAAAATTGTATTGCAATCATTGAAAAGTATCTGGGATTAAAAATTCAGTTTGCTACAGATTGTATAGGAGACAGAGCCTTTGAACAATCTGCTTCACTCAAGCAAGGCGAAGTTTTACTTCTTGAAAACCTGAGATTTCATCAAAGAGAAGAAAAAGGAGATGTGGGTTACGCCGAATTGTTGTCAAAACATGGTGATTGTTATATTAATGATGCTTTTGGAACTGCGCATCGTGCACACGCCTCAACAACAATTATCGCACGATTTTTTCCAAATGATAAAATGTTTGGATACCTGATTGAAAAAGAAATTGACAGTGTTAATCAGGTACTGGAATCAGATAAAAAACCACTAACAGCAATTGTTGGTGGCGCAAAAGTTTCATCAAAAATTACCATTATCAATAAGCTGCTTGACAAAGTGGATAACCTGATTATTGGCGGCGGTATGGCTTATACTTTTGTAAAAGCACAGGGAGGTAAAGTTGGAAAGTCATTAGTGGAAGATGATCATATTAAAACGGCTCTGGAAATAATTGATCAGGCAAAAAAGAAAAATGTCAATCTGGTTTTGCCGGTTGATACTATCTGGGCAGATGAATTTTCTGAAGCTGCCAAAACCGGTGAAGGTAAAATTGGTGAAATTCCGGATGGCTGGATGGGACTTGATATTGCAACCGACTCCATCAAATTGTTCAATCAGGTTATACTAAACTCAAAACTGATTTTGTGGAACGGACCAATGGGTGTTTTTGAAATGGAAAAATTCCAGAAAGGAACACTGGAAATTGCCAAAGCTGTTGCTGAGGCAACTAAACAAGGTGCCTTTTCATTAGTGGGAGGAGGAGATAGTGTTGCAGCGGTTAATAAATTTGGATTGGACAAACATGTTAGTCACGTTTCGACCGGTGGTGGTGCAATGCTGGAATATCTGGAAGGAATTCAATTGCCTGGAATTGCAGCAATTATTAATGACTGAAAAATGAATACAGAACAACTTCATAGATTGTTTTTGACTTCGGAAGGAATTTCAACAGATACCAGAAAAGTAATTCCGGGTTCAATTTTCTTTGCATTGAAAGGCGATAATTTCAACGGAAATAAATTTGCAGCAGATGCGCTTAAAGGAGGTTGTTCTTATGCAGTAGTTGATGAGAAAGAATATGTGGTTTCAGATAAATTTATTCTGGTTGAAGATGTATTAAAATCACTTCAGTCACTTGCAAATCATCACCGCAAACAATTTAAAATTCCTGTTATCGGAATTACCGGCAGTAATGGTAAAACAACGACCAAAGAGTTGATTGGCGCTGTGCTTTCAACCACTTACAACACGCTTATTACAGAAGGAAACCTGAATAATCACCTTGGGGTTCCGCTGACATTATTGCGTCTGAATATAGATCATGAAATTGCCATCATTGAAATGGGTGCAAATAAACCCGGAGACATTAAAGAACTTGCAGAAATTGCCGAACCATCTCACGGTATTATTACAAATATCGGGGCTGCACATATTGAAGGTTTTGGTTCACTGCTGGGTGTTGTCAAAACAAAAACAGAACTGTACCGGTTCATTCAGTCTGCGGGTGGAATTCTATTCTGCAATTCAGAAGATGAAACTTTAAATTCAAATTTACCTGACGGAACAAGCGTAATTTATTACGGTAAAAATTCAGGATCAGTAACAGGCAAAATCACATCGCTCACTCCTTTTGTAAATTTTTTGTGGAGTGAAAATGATCTGACGCATCCTGAAATATCTTCAAAACTCGTTGGAGCATACAATTTTGATAATTTTCTTGCAGCAATTTGTATCGGAAGATTTTTCAATGTATCTGCTGAAAATATCAATGAAGCATTGTCTGCCTATACTCCAGCCAACAAACGTTCACAGGTTGAAAAAACGGAACGCAATACATTGATTGTTGATTGTTACAACGCCAATGCAACCAGCATGAAAGCTGCGCTGGAAAATTTTATTGCTATACCCCATGAAAACAAACTTGCTGTTTTGGGAGACATGCTTGAACTGGGACCAATCTCAAAAGTAGAACATCAGAAAATTGTGGATTATCTTTCAGACAAAAAAACAGAAGTAATTCTTGTGGGGCAGGAGTTTGAAAATACCAATACCGCTTTTCAAAAATTCAAAACATCGGATGAACTTTTGAAATCAGGACAACTGAATTCAGTGAATAATCATCTCATTTTGATTAAAGGTTCCAGAGGGATAAAACTGGAGAGTGTTATTACTAGTTTATGAGATCTTCCGGCAGGTTTCCTCGGCTGCGCTCGGAAACCCTAAGCCTCATTTTTTTAAGTTCTTTCTTACTGGTTGTAATTTAAAATGAGTTTCATTTTTGCAATCTGCAAGCTTATGCAATAGTTCATACTGTCTTTTGATGAGAGCAACCTTTTTGCCGTGGCTCCATTTTTGGACCTGCTTCTCGCGATAAAAAGCGTGATCAATTCTTTCAAACTCTTCACAATAAATTAATTCAACTGGGAGTCGCAGCGAGGTATAATTTGAGCCTTCACCATTCTGATGCTGCTCTATTCTCTTAACTAAGTATTTGGTACTACCGGTGTAAAATGTCCCGTCAGAACATTTTAAAATGTACATCCATCCCTTCATCCAATCTCTTCAATATTAAATTACAAACACTTCACATTAGGAGTCCGCTAAACAACATTTTAACTTCTCTTCTCTTTCCTTAACTCAATTTCCTTGATGATTGCAGATCATTAAAAGTGGTACTTAACAAAGATGATCGCTTGAAACAATATACGCTGGGTATTCGAGCGCTGCAATTTCCGCTGGTGATGGAGCGAAATAATCAACGTAAGGTGATCGAGCGCAGCAATCAGCAAAGGGGGACGAGCGCAGCAATCGGCAAAAGGTGATCGAGCGCAGCCGAGATCACCTTAATCCTTCAATATCCCCCGAGAAATAACAATCTTCTGTATCTCTGACGTTCCTTCGTAAATCTGTGTGATTTTTGCATCACGCATCAGACGCTCAACATGATATTCACGCACGTAGCCGTAACCGCCATGAATCTGCACTGCTTCAGTTGTAACAAACTGAGCAATCTCTGAAGAAAATAATTTTGCCATCGATGCAGCTTCTGTATAATCAACTCCACGGTCTTTCATTCCTGCTGCGTTGAGACACATTAACCGGGCTGCCTCTACCTGTGTGGCCATGTCAGCCAGTTTGAAAGCAATTGCCTGATGCTGATAAATTTCTTTTCCAAATGTTTTTCGTTGTTTAGCATACGCAATGGCCAGTTCTAATGCACCTGACGCAATACCCATTGCCTGAGATGCTATACCTATTCTTCCGCCGCCTAAAGTTTGCATAGCAAATTTGAAACCGAATCCTTCTTCTCCAATTCTGTTTTCTTTCGGAACTTTTACGTCATTAAAAATTAATGTGTGCGTATCTGATCCGCGGATTCCCATTTTATCTTCTTTTTCACCAACTATAAATCCTGGCATACCTCTTTCAAGAATAAGCGCATTGATTCCATGATGTCCTTTTTCTTTATCAGTCTGACAAATGACAATATAAATTGATGCAGAGCCTCCGTTGGTAATCCAGTTTTTAGTTCCGTTCACCAGGTAGTGATCTCCCATGTCTATAGCTGTTGTTCTTTGTGATGTTGCATCAGAACCTGCTTCTGGTTCTGACAAACAGAATGCACCTATTTTTTCTCCTGTTGCAAGGGGGGTCAGAAATTTGTGTTTTTGTTCTTCAGATCCGAATTGTTCCAGTCCCCAGTTTACCAATGAATTACAAACAGACATACAAACAGCTACTGATGCATCTACTTTAGAAATTTCTTCCATAGCAAGTACGTATGAAACTGTATCCATTCCGCCTCCGCCGTATTTCGGATCTACCATCATTCCTAAAAATCCCAGCTGACCCAGTTGCTTCAACTCATCTATCGCCACTTTAGCTTCTTTGTCGCGCTGAATAACGCCCTTTTCAAAACATTCTGAGCAAAATCTCTGGCTGCTGCCTGCACTGCCAATTGTTCTTCTGTAAATTTAAAATCCATAGTTCTTTTTAAATAAGGAAGTGTAATTTTTCGATGGTCAAATTTAGTCATATATTTTATTCACGCTTTCAAAAAAGTTCTTTTACCTTCAACCTGATATTTTCAAAATGCCCGACTTCAAAACCACACGTGTCATTGGACTTATGTCCGGAACTTCTCTGGACGGATTAGATTGCTGCTGTGCTGATTTTTATCAGGACAATACCGGATATCAGTTTAAAATAATTGCCGCTAAGACATTTACGTATTCCGTC
Source organism: Crocinitomicaceae bacterium (assembly GCA_016719925.1). Taxonomy (GTDB): domain Bacteria; phylum Bacteroidota; class Bacteroidia; order Flavobacteriales_D; family Crocinitomicaceae; genus JADJGJ01. The sequence continues at coordinate 23,760 of JADJYC010000003.1, forward strand.
TTTTGGAAAAACAAACTTCAGCAGGCATTTTATCTCCCTCCAGAAAAACTTGCAGAACTTTCAGCAGAATATGGTTTGTTTCTGTCTGAATGCGTCAATCAATTTCAGAAAGAGTTTAAACTGGAAAATGGAATTGATTTAATTGCATCACACGGACATACAGTTTTTCATCAACCAGCCAAAGGCATCACCGTTCAAATTGGTGACGGTGAAATACTCAATAAAAAAACCGGCATCCGGGTAATTAATGATTTCAGAATTAAAGATGTTCAGCTGGGTGGTCAGGGAGCACCGCTGGTTCCGGTTGGTGATCATTTCCTTTTTTCAGATTTCGATGCATGCCTGAATCTGGGAGGATTTTCGAACATCAGCTTTATTCATAACAATGAAAGGATTGCTTTTGATATTGGACCGGCTAATCTCCCTTTAAATATATTATGTCAGCGTTTTTTTAATTGCGATTTTGACAGGAATGGTGAAATTTCAAAAAGTGGAAACCTCCTTGAGGATTTGCGCTCAGAGCTGAATGATTTAAACTTTTTCAAAATACAACCACCAAAATCCCTGGGTTTTGAGTGGTTGAAAGAGGAATATTTGACAGTGATAGAAAAATATATCCATGAGAATCCGGCAGATCTTATTACAACTGTTACGCAGCAGGTTGCTGATCAGATTATCAAAGTGACTGAAAACTATCATCTGAAAAGCATTTTAATCACAGGTGGCGGAGCCTATAATGATAATCTTATCAACTATTTAAAAAAATCCAATATCCAAATCATCATTCCGTCGCCTGAAATAGTTGAATTTAAAGAAGCTCTGATCTTTGCCTTTCTCGGATATCTGAATTTAAACAATTCGATCAACACCTTTAAATCAGTGACGGGAGCCAGAGAAGATTCGACGGGTGGCATCCGGCATTTTGGTCATCAACAATGAATGGTTAAAACTTTTTGGTAAAGGCGGTAAATCAGCCAATCCAAAGCGGAAATCTTTTTTAATTTTGGACGTTTAAATCAAAGAACAAATGCTCAAACTCCTCGAAAAATTCGAGAATAAAAGACCAGAGATTGTATTTGAGTGGAAAGATTCCGAAACAGAAGCGGAAGGATGGGTGGTCATCAATTCATTGCGCGGAGGTGCTGCCGGAGGCGGGACCAGAATGCGCGTAGGTTTGGATAAACGTGAAGTTGAATCCCTCGCAAAAACAATGGAAGTAAAATTCACCGTTGCGGGTCCGCAAATCGGTGGTGCAAAATCAGGAATTAATTTTGATCCGAAAGATCCGCGTAAAGAAGGTGTGCTGCGAAGATGGTACGCTGCCGTTACTCCGTTACTGAAACATTATTATGGTACGGGCGGAGATCTGAACGTGGATGAAATTCATGAAGTGATTCCGATTACAGAAGATTGTGGTGTATGGCATCCGCAGGAAGGTGTATTCAACGGACATTTTCAGCCGCGTGAATCACAGAAAATTAATCGTATAGGACAACTCAGACAAGGTGTTCTTAAAGTGATTGAAGACAAATCTTTTTCTCCGGATGTATCCAGAAAATATGTTGTTGCAGATATGATCACCGGATATGGTGTTGCGGAATCAATCAAACATTATTATTCCATTTGGGGCGGTGATGTAAAAGGAAAAAGAGTCATTGTTCAGGGTTGGGGAAATGTTGGTTCTGCCGGTGCATATTACCTGGCACAACAGGGAGCAAAAATTGTGGGAATCATTGACCGGGTTGGTGGCTTAATTAAACCTGAAGGATTTTCTTTTGAAGAAATCAGACAGTTGTTCTTAAATAAAAATGGAAATGAACTGGTAGCTCCCGGCATGTTGTCTTATGACGAGGTAAATTCAAAAATCTGGGATGTAAACGCAGAAATTTTTATTCCTTGTGCCGGCTCAAGAATGATTACCAAAGATCAGGCAGACAGAATGATCAAGGCAGGTGTTGAAGTTATTTCATCCGGTGCCAATGTTCCTTTTGCTGATAAAGAAATTTTCTTCGGACCAATTGCCGTTGAAACAGATAATAAAATTGCTGTTATTCCTGATTTTATTTCCAACTGCGGAATGGCACGTGTATTTGCCTATCTGATGAGTTCAGATATTCCAAAACTGACTGATCAGGGAATATTTGAAGACACATCAGCAACTATTAAAAATGCCCTGGTTGACGCGCATAAAAAGAACAGTGCCAAAACCAAAATAGCCCAAACGGCTTTTGAAATCGCCCTACATAAACTAATAAATAACTAACCTAAAAAATTGAATTTATGGGAATTGAATACATCATGGTAATTATATTCATTTTGGGATATATTGCCATTGCAACAGAACATTCTATACACATCAACAAAGCAGCAAGTGCCATTCTTATTGGTATGTTATGTTGGGGGATTTACGCAGTTTGGCCGGCACAACATTTAAAAGTTGATACTTCTAAAACTGTTCTTGAGTTAAGCAGGGATGCGGAAATGACTGAACGCAATCCTGCCTTGTCAAGTTACTTTTACAAAATTCAGCAGGATCATATGGAAGAAGTTTACCGTGATCCGGTTGGAATGGCAGATAAATTAAATATCCCTGCAGAAGAAACTCCACATCATGTGCAGCATTATGTTGAACATGGTTTGTCTCACCACCTTTTTGATATCGCTGGGATCTTATTGTTCCTTTTAGGCGCAATGACTATTGTTGAATTGATGGATGCACACTCTGCATTTGAAGTAATTACCAGCAGAATTTCATCACTGAACAAAGTAAAACTTTTGTGGATTGTAAGTATTGTAACTTTCTTTTTGTCTGCCGCACTCGACAACCTGACAACAGCCATTGTAATGATTTCTGTAATACGTAAGCTGATTGATGATAAAGAAACAAAATGGATTTTCGGAGGTTTCATTATTATGGCGGCAAACTCAGGTGGTGCCTGGTCTCCTATTGGTGACGTTACTACAACTATGTTATGGAACAATGGTCAATTACCTGATTCTATGGCATTGATTACCCATGTATTTTTACCTTCTATTGCATCTCTGATGATTCCGCTTTTATTAGCATCTGTTATGATGAAAGGAAGTGTAGAACGGCCAGGTAAAGTGGATCACGGAACGGGGCATGGAAATAGTTCTGTAAGTAATTCTGAGCGGAATTTAATTTTTGCACTCGGTTTGGGAGGTTTACTTTTTGTTCCTATCTGGAAAACAGTTACGCACTTGCCTCCATACACAGGAATGATGTTCAGTTTGGGAGTGATTTGGGTAGTAAGTGAACTGATGCACAAGAAAAAATCAAATGAAAATAAAAGAGGTTTATCCGTTATTGCCGTTTTACAAAAAATTGATACATCCAGTGTTTTATTTTTCTTGGGAATTCTGATGGCAGTTGCCGCTTTACAAGAGGTTGGGCATTTGACCGCTGCAGCACATTTTTTGGATAACGCACTGAACGGAAATATGTACACGATTAATGTTTCTATTGGTTTGCTTTCAGCCATAGTGGATAACGTACCATTGGTAGCTGCGGCACAAGGAATGTATCCTTTGATTGAAGGATCTCACTTTGCTGTCAACGGATCCTTCTGGCAATTTCTTGCATACTGTGCCGGAACAGGTGGATCAATTTTGATCATTGGATCAGCTGCCGGTGTTGCAGTTATGGGATTAGAGCATATTCCGTTTGGCTGGTATATCAAAAAAATAAGTCTTTATGCGTTGGTTGGATATCTTGGAGGGGCTGCGGTTTTCTATTTCATGGCATAATGTAACAAAATGATTTCTAAGACGTTCTTAAATTATATTCGATAAGTTATGAGTTTTTACACGGTATTGCTTCAAACAGGTGATCTTGCTGGTACAGATAATCAGCAGATGGCTGAAGGTGTAGATGAGCTGACACGCGAAATTCCGGTTTGGGATTTAGTGCTGATGGGTGGCTGGACAATGATTCCACTTGCCATTTTATCTGTCATGACCATTTACATTTTTGTAGAACGTTTTCTGATGATTCAAAAAGCGCTCAAAGATGAACGCAATTTCATGACTCAGGTAAAAGCGTATCTGATTGAAGGAAAAATTGATGCCGCACGTGCACTTTGCTCTCAAACAAATAATCCAGCGGCACGCATGGTTGAAAAAGGAATTTCACGAATCGGAAAACCAATGAAAGACATTGTCAGTTCAATTGAAAATGTCGGTAAACTTGAAATCTATCAGCTTGAAAAAAGAATGGGATTTTTAGCTACCGTTGCGGGTGCTGCGCCAATGATTGGTTTCCTTGGTACAACCTTAGGTATGATCAAAACATTTCACGCGCTGAAATTTGAAAAAACAATTGAGCTGGCCAATATTTCGGGAGGTATCATGGAAGCAATGGTAACAACCGTTGCAGGATTGATTATCGGCATTATTGCGTTTATGGCATACAACTTTATGGTGTCTAAAGTTGACAAAGTCATTCACCACATGGAAGGTGCATCCATTGAATTTTTGGATTTATTGAACGAACCTGGTAAATAGTTGTATTCAGTTATATGAATCTGGGAAGAAGAAATAAAGTGAAACTTGAAGCCAGCATGGCATCCATGACTGACCTCATTTTTCTCATGCTCATTTTCTTTATCATTATGAGTACGATGAGCCGTCAGACTTTACCGGTTGATCTGCCGTCAAACCAAAATTCATCACCTTCATCGAAAGACGGAGTTGAAATTGGAATCACTGCAGACAACAAATATTTTTTCAATTCAGAAGCACCGGAAAATTATACGTTTGAAGAAGTTGTTCCGATTCTGGAAGGCAAGATGTCTGAAAGTGGTCAGGATGGTTTAAAAATTTCAGGAGATAAAACGGCAAATTACGAAGCAATCTTTTCAATTATCGCGCTGGCGAAACAAAGAGGCTGGAAACCCGTATTATCATATCAGATGTAATTGTTAAACAAAAAAAGAGGAGGGGATTATGAACGCAATTGTAAAAGGAATAAGAGCACTGAAAGAAGAAGATCACCGCAGGGCATTATATGCTTCGATGGTTTTTATCATGCTCATGATTTTGTTTTTCTTACTGGTAAGTCTGGAAGAACCAGATCCTCCTCTGCAGGAAGTGATTGTGCCAATTGAAATGGAGAACATTGTCATTCCTGAAGAATTTATGGAAGAAGCAGGAGGTGGTGGTTCTGAGGGTGGTCCCAGTCCGGTTGATCAGCAAGTTGAAAATTCGGCAGAAGAACAACCCACACAACAAGAACATAGTGTTGAAGTAAATGCTGGGAATCAAAATCAAACTGAGAATGGAGTTAATAACGAACCTCAGCCTGATCAGTCTTTAGGATTTAACGGAGGCAATGGCAGTGATAACGGCCAGGGAGAAGGAGACGGATTCGGTGACGGTGACGGAACCAATGTTGGAAACGGATCAGGACCAAACGGAGATGGAGTTTATAATCCTTCCAGAAAAGTTGTAACCCCTCCGACATTTAATGCCTATGCTCAGGAAGTTGGAAAAATTGCATTGGATATTTGGGTAGATGAAAACGGAAACGTAACCAAAGTGCGTTATAAAGAATCAAAATCAACCAGTGGTGATGCTTATCTTATTTCACTTGCAACCAAAGCTGCAAAACAATGAAATACGATAAAAAACCGGGAGCAGGAGTTGAACATGTGGGATATCAGATTTTCGAATTCAAAAAAGCTTAAATTCTCCGTGATTCTCTGTGTCCTCTGTGTCTCTGTGGTGAAAATTTCAATTTGAGCCATGAATTATCAGGAAACAGTGTCATGGTTGTTTGATCAGCTTCCAAATTATCAATTGCAGGGAACATCAGCTTACAAACCCGGACTGCAAAACATAGAAAAACTTTTAGATTTAACCGGACATCCTGAAAAGGATCTCCGGTTTTTTCATGTTGCAGGCACTAACGGAAAAGGATCTGTCTCAAACATGCTGGCAAGCATCATGCAGGAACACGAATACAAAACAGGTTTATTCACCAGTCCGCATTTGCATGATTTCAGAGAACGGATTCGGATCAACGGAGAAATGATATCTGAAAAATTTGTGATTGATTTTGTAGCCCGTTTTAAAGATACATGGAAAGAAATTCAGCCATCCTTTTTTGAAATAACAACTGCTATGGCATTTTCTGCCTTCAAAGAAAACGGTTGTGAAATATGTATCATAGAAACAGGACTGGGTGGAAGACTTGATTCAACAAACATTATAACGCCTGAAGTTTCAATTGTCACCAATATCGGTTTGGAGCATACGCAGTTTTTAGGAGACTCTCTTGAAAAAATTGCTTACGAAAAGGCAGGAATTATAAAGCCAAATGTTCCGGTTGTTATTGGTGAATGGGATAATGAAACCAAACCGGTTTTTGAAAGAGCAGCATCTTTCATTAATGCACCTTTACATCATGCAACTCCTGTTTCAGGAATCGAATCAGATTTACAGGGCAGATTTCAGCAAAAAAATATTGCCACCGTTTTTAAAGTAATTGAAGTTTTGCGTGCAGCCGGCTGGAATTTTATTCCGCAGAAAGTGAGTGACGGACTGATGCATGTTTCTCAGAACACAAAATTCAAAGCACGTTTTCAAAAATTACAGGACAAGCCTACAGTTATTGTAGATGCTGCACACAATGTAGATGGAGTCAGAACTCTGTTTGCTGAAATAGCACAAATGAATTTTGAAAAACTGCATTTGATTTACGGTGCAGCCAATGACAAAGATTTGAAAAGCATTTTCAAACTTTTTCCGAAAGATGCAACTTATTATTTTTCAGAATTTGATTCCAAAAGGTCTGTTCATACAGATGACTTTATTGAATTGGCAGGTGAATTTAATTTGGATGCGGATTTTTTTTCGTACTCAGGAGACGCTATAGCCGCAGCTTATCAGTCAACAAATGAAAATGATCTGATTATTATTTTCGGCAGCTTTTATTTGGTGCAGGAGTTTGTGTGATTTTTTTTTTACACAGAGAAGCGGAGGAAACAAAGAATAACAGAGAAATTCTCTGCTCTTACTCTGTTCTCTCCGCTTCTCCATGTTAACTAAAATTATTCCGTCTTCCAATCACTGCGCGCAGGCGTATAAGGAACTCCGGCTGCATTAAGTTTGATTTCCAAAGCTTCAATGCGTGCTTTTAAATCATCTACATTTTTTCTCAGTCCTGCGTACTCTTCTTTAGCAATTACATACTGCTCTTTTTGAGTATTAGTAACGTTGCTTGTTGAATACCAGCACTGCCCCACTATCCCCTCAATACGATCACCGGTGCTTGGCCCCGTTTCCATTTCACGACCTGATTTATGATAATTTCCCCACATCTGAATATGTGTTTTTTCAATCAGATCTTCCAATGCATTTACTTCATTGAGCAAACTCAAATCTGCTCCCGGATAATTCTGTATGGCTGTTTTAATATAATTCAAACTGTTTTTTAGTTCTTCAAATTCAGCAGCTGTTCCTCTGAATGAACGGCGCAGTTCAGATAATTCTTTTTTGAAAGCCAGTACTTCATCAGACTGACGTGCAAGCGAAGAATTTTCCAAAGCCTTAACATCAAACGAAACCGGATCAGCCACTTTAGCAAGCACACCATTTGAACTCATGTGTATTTCTACCGCATATTTTCCAGGCAAAACAAGCGGACCTTCATCCGGATAACTGTATCTGCCGGGTGCTCCTTTATATAATTCTGTTGGTGTTGTTGTTGGATATCTGAGATTCCATGTTACCCGGTTAATTCCGGAAGAAGCACCGGTTTTAATTCTGTTTACTTCATTTCCTGATGCATCACGGATAATAAAAAGTAAAAATGGATCTTCCCATAAATCTTCAGCTAAAAATTCTGCTTCAGTCGGATATTCAATATTTTCTCCTGCCTCTTTCTTTTTCTTTTCTTCAGCCTGTCTGATTGATTTTGGTGATTGCGGAACATCTTTAATGTAATAAGTAAATGTTGCTCCAAAAGGTGGATTATCCGCCAGATAAAATCCTGACCCCCTGAGATGATCTGCCTGTTAACCCAAGCGGACTTGACTCAATATATTCAAGAGCTGTTCTTACAGGAAATACAAAACCTGTTTTATTCAGATTTTCTGAATTCAGATTTCTTAACGGAGAATAATCATCCAGCACATAAAATCCTCTTCCAAAAGAAGCGAGTACCAAATCATTCTCTCTTGTCTGAATGACCATATCTTTAATTGCAATTGTTGGCAATCCAGATTTCAGCTGAATCCAGTTTATTCCTCCGTTCAATGTAAAATAACATCCAAACTCTGTTCCTGCAAACATCAGATCAGCGTTCACGTGATCCTGAGCAAGGCAATAAACTGTTCCGCGCTGCGGCAAATCACCTGTAATTGAAACCCAGCTGTCTCCTTTGTTTGTACTCTTAAAAATATACGGTTTGAAATCTCCGTTTTTGTGATTGTTGAAAATTGCGAATACAACATTTTCATCGTGCTTTGATGCTACAATCTGATTCACATAAGTCATTGCCGGTATACCCGGAAAATTATCTTTTTTACTCCACGTTGATCCGCCATCTTTTGTAATCTGAATTAATCCGTCATCTGTTCCAACGTAAAGTAAATTTTCATTTTTTGGTGATTCATCCAGCGCAGTGATATTTCCAAAGATGGAAGTTGATTGATTTTTCATTACCACATCCGGTGATTGTACTTCACCCATTACTTCAAATTTATTTCTGTCCAGCTGTCTGGTTAAATCCGGCGAAATAGTTTTCCAGGTATTTCCCTGATCATCACTTCTGAATAATTTATTTGCGGCAAAATACAAACGCTTGTTATCATGATTAGAAATTACCAAAGGCGCATCCCAGTTCCAGCGGTATGCGTCTTCACCTTTACCAGGCATTGGCTGAATTCCGATAGCTTCACCGCTTTGTTTGTCGTATCTCACAATCCATCCATATTGCGCCTGCGCATAAACGATGTTTGGATTTGTAGGATCAATCTGAGATTCAAAACCATCACCACCGTTTGTAATAAACCAATCTGAATTCAAAATTCCTGCATTGTTGATTGATCTTGACGGACCACCCATGGAATTATTATCCTGAGTTCCTCCGTACACATTATAAAAAGGATAATCATTATCCAACGCTACTTTATAAAACTGAGTGATTGGTAAATTTTGTTTGAACTCCCAGCTTGAAGCATGATCCCATGTTTCATATAATCCGCCATCACAACCAACCAGCCAGTGACGCGTATCCTGCGGATCAATCCAAATACAATGATTGTCTACGTGTTTGTCATTTTCACCGGTCATCTGAAAAGTTTTGCCGCCATCTTCAGTATGATGCAGCCAGGTATCCATACTGAAAACTTTATTGACATCAACCGGATCACAAATCAATTCCTGATAATAATTTCCGCTTGTAGAATACGATGAGCGTTTTTCAAAACTTGCTCCTTTATTAGTTGAACGATACGTTCCGCTCTGACCATTTTCTGCTTCAATAATTGCATAAATATAATTTGGATCAGCAGGTGAAACGGCAAGACCAACACGACCCAAATTGGAAGAAGGCAAACCACTTTTTAATTGTATCCAGGTAGTACCGCCATCAGTTGATTTAAAAACACCGCTTTCAGCACCACCACCAATGTACGTATAGACATGACGTCTGCGCTGATGCACTGCTTCGTAAAGTACATCCGGATTTGAAGGATCCATAATCAAATCACATGTTCCGCTGTTTTCAGAAATAAAGTGAATTTGTTTCCATGTTTTACCACCGTCAGTTGTTTTATACACACCTCTGTCTCCACCCGGTGCCCAAAGCGGACCGTATGATGCCACATAAACAACATCTGAATTTCTTGGATCAACAATAATTTTTGAAATGTGCTCAGAATTTTTCAATCCCATATTTGTCCAGGAAGCTCCGCCATCTGTGGATTTATAAACTCCATCACCGTAAGCAACAGAACGCTGGTTATTATTCTCACCTGTTCCCAGCCAGATAGTGCTGGTATTATTTGGATCAATGGTTATACAACCTGTTGAGTAAGATCCGTAACTATCAAAAATTGGATAAAACGTATTTCCATGATTGGTTGTTTTCCAAACTCCTCCTGAAGCAACTGCCAGATAATATTCACTTGTATTTTCAGGATTCACAGCAATATCAGCAATACGGCCAGATGCCATAGCTGGTCCAATATTTCTAAATGATAAACCAGAAACCAAACCGGAATTAATATTGGAAGAATTTCCTGCGGGCTGATCAGTTTTTTTTTGAGCGAGTACAGATGCAGAAGCAAATAACAATGCTCCGGAAACAACCAGAAATAATTTCATAAGGGCTATAAATTTGACCCTAAAATAAGAAGAATGAATTGGTTTTTACAGAAATAAGGATGAAAGAAGATTTTTTACGATCAAACGGCTGAATTCAATGTGAAACAAATGAAGGTATTACTTCTCTTTACAATCTTTGATATCATCACAACTTGTCAGAATCAAATTATCCAGTACCAGCAAAGATGCCAGGGCAAGCTGGGAATAATTCTGAGAAGAGTTTTTGAAATTTCCGTATTCCGATTTCCAGATTGTGGTGATTAAAGATTGTCCGGCCTGAGTTGGTTTAACAACGTTGGTCATTACGCCTTCCACATTTCCAGCACCAGCATGATAAATGTGAAGTACCGTCAATCTGAACCATAGACTGAATTCATCTTCTTCATCCACGATGATTCCGAATTTTCCAAGAATTCTTTTTGCTTCCGGTACACAACCAGTGCGTATTAAATGAGAGGACGCATAGGCTGCACGGCCGAAATCTTTTCTTTCATCGACATATTTGTCTACGCGCAAACCTCTGTTTATTGCTACAGTCTTCATTAGCTGGAAAGGGCCAACAGCACCTGCACCTGATTTTCCATGCAAACTTCCCGGACTTTCTATCATCAGAATAGCCTGAGCATACCAGGGGTCAGTATTGTTTTTTGCAAATTCATCAATTCCTCTTGAGATATTTGGAAGAACCAGATCAAAGCGATAGAAATCACTTTTACCCGTGGTCATAAAAATTCTTGTATCAGCAGCAAGGTGATATTTTTCTCTCAGACCTGCCTTGTAAGCTTCTTTTTCTTCATCTGATTTTCTTTCCCATTGCGCCAAAGAAAGACGCTCCAGAATTTGCCGGGTAGTTGCAACATTCAACAGACAAGAGTCCGGCGAAAGATGCATAATCTCTTTCCAGAAATTGGGCTGCGCCAGCGTATCCCATTTTTCAACAAAAAGTTCGGGGGTTTTTACAAATTTCAACACGTTGGTATCATTCATAGTTACTTCAATCAGATGATCCTCATAATCATCCTGCGAATAACCTGAAACTGCCAATAACAGCGTTGAGAATAAAATCAGTTTTTGCACGGTAATTTTATTTTTAAACGTTGATCAGGACTAAAGTTACAAATTCTCTTAATCAGATCAAATACCACCAGCTCTGTTTTTGAGCCAAAAAATGTTAATAGAACTTTTCGTCTGAACAAAAGCAAAAAAAAGGGGCAGTAAAATTACCGCCCCTTTAAATTCAGTTCTTTGATTAGTTTATTGCACTGTCAGCTTAGCAGTTCTGACTGATTCACCAATATTCATCTGAATCATATAAACACCTGAAGCCAGCATTTGCGTGTTAACCGGTAAAAATACCTCACCGTTTAATTCGCCGTAATTTTTTTCAGAAACAATCTGGCCATTCAGATCAATTACTTTTACAATTACTGTTTCATTTTCAATGTTTGTTAAATGAATCTGAGCATAATCATTTGCAGGATTTGGATAAACAGAAATTGCCTGAGCATTGTTTTGCTCTTCTACTCCAACTTCTATTTCAGCATCATTAAATCCATTAGCGATTGCATCAGCATACGTTTCAAAACCTGCATTGTCAATATCACCTGAAGGATTAATCAATAATGCGATAATGTTTAATTCGTTCAAATCCCATCCTGAAGGCACATCAATATTGAAATTCATGGTGTGTGTTTCACCTGCAGCTACGGTAGTAGGAAATGAATTAGGTAGTCCGTCAAAACCAGGAAGAATAATTCTTGCAACGTGATCATAAACCATTTGTGAAGCAGGAACCGGATTCCCCAATAATTCAAATCCACCCATTTCTCCACTTGAACCTCCTGAATAAGCATTTGACTGAGCATAGCCAGATCCGGTGCCAGTAACAGCATCTTCTGTTACAACACAAGCTAGTCTGTAATTTCCGCTGATAGCAGAAATAAAATCAGCACTTACTTCCACTTCCAGTTTACCGGTTGTAGAATTATATTGTGCACCAATACTTAGAACAGCTTTAGGCGCAACAATTACTCTGTCCAGAAAATCTGCTTCAAGACCAGACGGATCAATTTCAGGCATACGATCTACCAGTGCGCTTGGATAACCTCCGATCAAAGTACCGATTGCAGCATCATACGGAGCGTTGGTCATCGGATCTCCATTGTGAACAGCTATCGGAGCAAAATGTAAAGGATATTTGTTTGTCATCATGTCCATATACACGGCACCTCTCGGACACCACTGACACCATGTTCCTGTTCCTTCTTCAGCAACAACTACTTTACCTGCAGCAGGAACAACCGGATCAATTGTAATTGTTTTAACATCATCTGCAGCATCACCATCTGCACCGGCTCCGTTCACATTTGAAATTGTTGCGGTAACAGTATTTGATCCTGCAACCAGAGTAAGAAAATCAGTAAAAGTCACATCATATGTTGCAAGCGAGGCAATATTAACTCCGGTAACATTTTCTATAATCTGATTACCGTCATAATCAACAGTCAGATCAAATGAAGTAATATTTGCTGTTCCAAGATTTCTGATTGTAACAGTCGGATAAACATTAATTCCGGCAAGATTGTCCACATCATCAATTGAAATGACACCGCCGTTAACAGCAGGTAACACATACGGTGTATGATTGAACATAAAATCATCTACATAAAATCCGCTTTGATTATTTCCGCCGTAAGATGCATTCACAGGAAATAAATCGACCGAAGCAAGCTGATTCACGTCATTTTGAATTGATCCCTGAGAAACTCCGTCAATAAATAATTCCCAGACATTTGTATTCAGATTGATGTCCAGAGAAAGTGTAAACCACTGACCTGTTGGATAGGTTGTCTGAATAAAATTTCCGGCACCATCATCCATATATAAATCGCCGGTTTGCACCATTTGACAGTTCAGTGCCCATATTTGTCCGGGAGTATTGGTTGCCTGAAAATTAAAATAAGCTCCTTTGTTTGAAACAACAAAAAGATCCATTGAATAATCAAACTGACCTGTGTTATGCGGTCCGCCAAAATCAACAATCACATCCTGCGGACCACCGGTGGACGAACTGCTTACAAAATAAATAGAATTTGCACCGCTTGATGCCTGCGCTGTTGAAACCTGAACATCTTCAGCACCGCCAACAGCACCGCTCCAGGTTGACCAACCTGCAGAATTAATGCCCATATAACTGCCGGCAGTGTAGGAATCAAAATTTTCATTCATTGATTGTGCCGACGCAACGGAAGTCAAAATTCCTGCAACAGCTAAAAGGTAAATTTTTTTCATGGAAATAATTTTAAGCCAACCCGAATGTACAAAAAACCCAGTCAACCTGCCAAATGATTTTTATCATTGTTGAATTCCTACCGTTTAAAGAACTGAGAAAGCTTGGAGAGTGGCTTTCTTATAAACGTAAGCGGAGAAGGTTTTAGGCCATTCATTTTCCATGCTTTTTTATCCTCACGGTTTGCTTTGATTCTGTTCTTTAAAGAAATATTGCTAGCTCCTCCGGTTCGCATGTGAACAATAATTTCAGGTAAATAATTCAGATTTATATTATGCAGGTGAATAAACCGCAGCATAATTTCATAGTCAGCAGCAGATTTAAGCTCATCAGTAAACAATCCAAAATTTTCATATACCATTCTTTTCACAAAAAAAGTAGGATGAGGCGGCATCCATCCTTTTCTGAAAGATCCGGTTTCATATTTTCCCGCTTTCCAGGTGCGTACAATTTTATTTTTTTCTGCCGCTGAAACATAAACCAGATCTGCATAAACTGCATCCGTATTCGGATTAAAGGACTGAGAAATATTTTTAATGACATCCGGATGACTGTAAAAATCATCTGAATTTAAAATTCCTATTACGTCTCCGGTGGCAGCCTTGATCCCTTTATTCATGGCATCATAGATCCCGTTGTCTTTTTCTGAAATCAGTTTTGAAATGCGGTTGCCATAGGATTTAATAATTGAAAGCGTATCATCTTTTGATGCGCCATCAACAATAATATATTCAATATCTGAATAGGTCTGATTCAAAACAGATTCAATCGTATCACGAATAGTGCGTGCCGAATTAAAAGAAACCGTGATGACCGATATTTTCATCTTTTCAGACTTTGGTAACTTCTCTTTTTCTAATCAGCGCTGCAGGATTTCCCTGATAAATTCCGTATGCTTCGAGATTGAATGTTGCAACTGAACCTGCCGTTAAAATGGAATGTGAATAACACGTTACCCGTGCAGTTACAATTGCCTTTGCTCCTATCCACACACCCTCTTCCAGTCTGATATCACCCACAATCAAATCAAATGTTTCTTTTTTATAATTGTGATTTCCGCACAACAAAAGTGCTCCTTGCGAAATGCATGAATTAGAACCAATGGTTACTTTTGCCAGATTATCAATCCACACATTTTCACCAATCCAGACATAATTTCCAATTTCAAGTTTCCATGGATATTTGACATTGATTCCGGGTTTGATCACTACCCCTTTTCCGATTTTTGCCCCAAACATTTTCAAAACAGCTTTTTTCAAACCACTGAAAGGATTCCAGGGATTCATTAAAAAGAATACGTTAAAAAAATACCACAAAATCCGCTTAACAGGATTCCCCGGCTTGTACCAGGCGTTGTTGTATTTTGAAAGATCCGTTTTCATTGTTCAAATAATTTTCTGTTTGCATTTAAAACAGATTCATCACATATTTTTTCAGCAAAGTATTTATAACTGGCTCGCACCATTGTGAGGTAAGACGTAAAATCCATGTCAATAGATTCCTGCATGGCATCAATCAGATGCTTAGGATCATTGATATCTACATCCCAGCCCAAATCCTGTACACGCAGATTTTTCCACGGCGTATTTTTACTGATGATCACCGGACATCCGTTTGCCCATGCCTCTACAATGGCATGACCGTAATTTTCATGACGGGTTGGCAGTACCATAAAATCAGCATGCATATAAACATTTGCAATTGATGCCGGATTCAAAACTCCTTTATATTCAATTTTCACATTGCCGTGATCTCTTATATCTTCTTTGAATGAATCAAAATATTCTTTGTCCTCAATATTTCCATAAATATCAAACTCCAGCGGCATCGTATTTTTCAATTGTTTGACACATTGAATCGCCAGATGAAGATTTTTCTTAGTTGCAATTCTTGACAGGAAAATAAATTTACATTTCCCGGTCTGTTTTGCTTTTAAAATATCATCTAATTTATTGGTTTGAGTGATTGGAATATTTTGTGCGATAAAAATTTTTGCTCTTTTTCCAAATACTTTTTTAATCTCATTTTCTTCTTCTGATGTAGAAGCATGCCATAAAACTTTACGGTAGAAAAAACTCAGGCGTGCAAGAAACAAAAACAATTTTTTCTTCGACTTTTTGATATCGAGTGCTCCCTGGCCCAGCATACCTCTGGGGGCTAAAACTACTTTTGCTTTATTTCTGTTTGCCCACATAAGCGGAGCAAGGGTAAAAAGTTTTGAGAATAATGAATTGAGGTATAAAACATCGGGATTAATTTCTGCAACATTTCCTTTGACAGATGACATGGTGAGTGCTTTGTCACTCATGTATTTAATAAATACACCGTGCTGATCATGCCATTGATTTAATTCAATACCGGGATAAGGAGTTGTCTCTCCCAGATCATAGGCACTGGTCAGAATATAAAACTCATAATCCTCTTTCAAAGCACCAACCATATTGGCAACAGAACGAATTGGTCCGCCCGCTTTGAAGCCCGGTTCATACCAGTCAATACAAATCAACACTCTTTTTTTATTTGACATTGTTCTGCTGCATCCAATTTGAAAGTACCACCAGTATCCATATTCTGGACCAGGTTATGGCAGGACTTCCTTTTATAAATAAATTCCAGTTTCTTTCTAATTCATCTGCGTTGAAATAACCGGAATCTTTCAACCAGTTCAGATGATTTTCACAAAATGTTTTCAGTTCATTTTTCATCCATACATCATATGGAAGAAC
The DNA here is from genome assembly GCA_016719925.1 of Crocinitomicaceae bacterium. Taxonomy (GTDB): domain Bacteria; phylum Bacteroidota; class Bacteroidia; order Flavobacteriales_D; family Crocinitomicaceae; genus JADJGJ01. Next base: position 40,125 of record JADJYC010000003.1, read on the forward strand.
AAATCCCATTTTTTCACGGTTATAAATTTCTTCAGGCAATAAATCTGAAAAAGTATCGGTCAGTAGTTTTTTAGGCGATGCGGTATTTTTGTAAGTATCAGCCAGCGGAATAATTTTCTCCACCAGTTCGTGATCCAAAAATGGAACCCTTACTTCCAGTGCGTGTGCCATGGACATCTGATCAGCGTCACGTAAGAGAACATTCTGCATGTAGGTTGAGACCTCAGCAACAGAAATTTTTCCAAGCAAAGGCAGATTCCAACCATCTGTTTTATACCCTACAAGTTCATGTGTGATTTCATAAACTGCATCGGGAGTAAGATTTGGATAATTAACTAATTTAATTATCTGTTCATCCATGTAAACTTTTCTGAAATACGGATATATATTTTCTGTGTCAAATTCTTCCAGGCTCAGCAACGCTGCTTTTTTTGCAGCACTGACACTGCCTCTGATGTTTTTATACATGCGCGCAAATGGTCTTCTTGCATAGGCAGGAAAACTTCTCAGCCATTTTTTACGGTGCAACTCAGGCAATTGTCTGAACACAGGATATCCTGCAAAAAGTTCATCTCCGCCCAAACCGGAAATGGCCATTTTTACTCCTTCTTCACGTGTCAATTTTGAAACCGCATAGGTGTTTGGGCCGTCACCGCTTGGATGATCCATGTATGATAATGCTTCAGGGATCATGTCTCTGAATTTATCAACACTCAGTTCAATTTCATGGTGCAGTGTTCCGTATTTTTTTGCAATAATTTCAGCGTATTTTTTTTCTGAAAACTGATCTTCTTTAAAGGTCACTGAAAAAGTATCTGTCTTTTGATTACGCACCTGACTCATAATTGCAACCATTAACGAGCTGTCAATTCCACCTGATAGAAAAGCGCCAAACGGAACATCTGCCACTAACTGCATTTCAACAGATTTGTATAATTGTGTGCGAATCATTTTTTGCACTTCCTCAGCTGACTTGTATTTTGCCGGCTGAATATTTTTTGTAACAGACCAGTAAGATTTAAACTGAGCTCCCTCTTCTTCACTGATCCGGATAAAATGTCCCGGCATCAGCACATGAATATCTTCAACAATAGTTTGCGGAGCATGCACCGTCTGATATCTCAGATAATCAATTAACCCTGCTTTTGAAATTTTAGCAGATGATCTGCCTGTTGAAAGAATCGATTTTAGTGAAGAAGAAAAAACAAAAACATCGTTATCAGCAAAATAATAAAGTGGTTTTACTCCCATTCTGTCACGGGCAATAAACAATTCTTTTTTTGTTTTGTTCCAGACAGCAAATGCAAAAATTCCGTTAAAAATTCGAAGCGCATTTTCTCCCCATTTCTGAAAAGCTGCCAGCACCACTTCTGTATCTGATTCCGTTTTGAAACTGTATTCCGTCAATTGACTTCTGACTTCTTTGTAATTATAAATTTCACCATTGAAAACAAGAATCAGATTTCCGTCAGCACTTTTCATGGGCTGATTTGCAGATTCTGAAACATCAATAATTGATAATCGCTGATGTCCAAGTTCAATTTCTTTTTCAGAAAAAATACCAGAAGCATCAGGTCCGCGGTGACGCAGTGTTTCATTCATTTTCTGAATTTCACTGTCGCGGGGTTTTGATTTTTCAAAATGAAATATTCCGTTAATTCCGCACATTAGTCAAGTCCCATTTGTTTTCTGAAATCAGGGTGCGCAATCAGTTTTTTAATTCCCTCTTCAATGGTCACCAGTTCACGGTTAAGTATGCTTCTCATTTTTGAATTGTCAGGCTGTCTTCTGGTCATATCACCATCTTTCAGCGGAGGTAAAAAAACAATTTTTGATTTACTATCCGTCAGACGCAGAATAATATTTGCCAGTTCCAGAATTGAAACAATTACATCTCCCCCAATATTCACCACGTCATTGACAAAAAGATTTTTGTTTAATGCAGCAACCGTTGCATCAATATTATCATCCACATAACAAAATGTTCTTGACTGGGATCCATCACCAAAAATCGTGAGGTCTTCATTTCTCAAGGCAGAATAAAGGAATTTACTCATTACAAAATCAGTTGTCTGATTAGGACCGTATGTATTGAAAAAACGAAAAACCGTATAATTCAAACCATACTCCTGAAAATAAGAACGGCAAAAAGCTTCACCTACATTTTTTACAACCGCGTACGGCACTCTTGAATTCAACGGAGTGGTATCTTCATTCTGCGGAATACTTACCGGTTCTCCATAAACTTCACTGGAACTGGAAAAGAAAAATCGATTTACGCCTGTATTTTTTGCCAGTGCCAGCATGTTTCTGATTCCTTCAATATCATCCAGTACTTTGATTGGATTATCCTGTGTTCTTTTAACACCCACTACTGCGGCATAATGAAAAACAAAATCAAATCTGTTTGAAATCATTATTTCAGACATTTCCTGCCGGTTATTGGAATCTGCTTTGATAAACTGAAAATTGGGTTTAGTCAAATCCAGTTTTGAAATGCTGCCCGTAGTCAGATTATCCACTACCGTTACAAACGTATCTTTTTCATTCAGCAATTTTGCCACCAGTGCACTTCCAATATTTCCAGCACCACCAGTTACCAGTATTTTTCTCATATTGTTAATTGATCAGCGGGTTCAAACCCTGAGTAAGCATACGTAAAGCTAAGCAGAATGATACCATTTTATGTCAGAAACCGTTTATAAAGGTTTTTTTGGCAAAGGTTGGTCGGTTTTTCAAAAATATTAATGTATCTTGCCAAAGAATCATAAATCGTTTAAAATAACCAAGCATCAGGATAAAGGTTCATCCAATTTGCAAAAAACGGTGTTTCAGTTTTTTAACTGAATTCCGTCACGGAAAATTCTGAATCCCTCTTGTTGGTCAAACTGAAAAGCAAAGCACATGAAATCATACCTTGGCATAGATATCGGAGGAACCAATGTAGTTTTTGGTGTTGTCAATGACCAGTCAGAATTTAAATTTCAGAGTTCAATCAAAACAAAAAATATAGAATCAGCTCAGGAATTAGCAGATTCTATTTTCAAAGAACTGAAAGAAAAATACAAAGGCACAATTAGTGGAATTGGCATTGGTGCACCCAGTGTAAATTGCCAGACGCAGCAGATTGAATTTGCACCTAATCTTCAGAAATGGGGAGATATTATTCCACTTAAACAGATATTTGAAGACCGTTTTAAAACGGAAGTGGTACTTGTCAATGATGCCAATGCAGCCGCAATTGGTGAAAAATATTTTGGTGATGCAAAGGAACTTGAAAATTTTGCGGTTATTACGTTAGGCACAGGAGTGGGTCTTGGTATTTTTATCAAAGGACATCTCTATACCGGAGACAATGGTATGGCCGGAGAAATAGGCCATGTTGTAATGCGAGCTGACGGAAGAGAATGTAAATGCGGAAATTCAGGTTGTCTGGAAACATACATTGGCAAAAAAGGAATTATACGTACAGCAAAAGAGAAACTTGAATTCAGCAGCGGCGGTTCATTATTGCATGAAATTTCACCAAGCGCAATTACACCGTTAGAAGTTTTTAAAGCAGCTAAAAAAGAAGATCCGGTTTCTTTAGAAGTTGTTGACGCTGTTGCCAAAGACCTTGGTTATGCAATTGCATTGCTGGTAAATCTGTTTGATTTTCAAAATGTGTATCTTGCAGGCGGAGTTGCAAAAAGCGGTAATATACTGCGCAAGCGCACTGAGAAATACATGAAACTTTATACACTTCCAAACATCCGTGATAAAGTAAAACTGAAAATTTCAGAAATCAATGATTCTCATGGCGCTGTGCTGGGAGCAATTGCTGCAATTAAAGAAAACCGCAGCCAGATTTAATTTGATTATTTCATGTTCAGGTCTTTTTTATTCCTGGTTTTTATTTGTGCAAGTTCAGTTGGCTTTAATCAGGAACTGACTGATTATGTCAATCCATTTATTGGTACCGGCGGTCACGGCCATACCTACCCGGGAGCATCAGTACCGTTTGGAATGATTCAGTTATCTCCGGATACAAGGTTGGATGGCTGGGATGGCTGCGGCGGATATCATTATTCAGATTCTGTTATTTACGGATTTTCACATACGCATTTAAGCGGTACCGGAGTTTCAGATTATGGTGATTTACTGATCATGCCGTTCACAGGAGAAGATCAATGGGAAAACGGATCTGCAGAAAAAAATCAAACCGGTTACGGATCAGAATTCAGTCATTTTATTGAATCTGCTTATCCGGGATATTACTCTGTTCATTTATCCAAACATAATATTGGTGCTGAACTCACCTCAACTAACCGGTGTGGGTTTCACAAGTATGCTTATCCGCAGGGAAAAAACAGAAAACTGATTATTGATCTGGAGCACAGAGATAAATTACTTGATTCAGATCTCATGTTTTTAAATGATTCAACCCTTGTTGGAAAAAGAGTCTCTGAAGCATGGGCTACCAATCAGCATTTCTATTTTACCATCAAACTTTCTGAAGCACCGGTTTCCAGATCTTTCAAAAAAAACAAACAGGGAAAAGCCACCAAACTGATTCTTGATTTTGGAAACACATCTCCGTTTTTGTTTATCAAAGTTGGAATCTCTTTTGTGGATATAAACGGAGCAAAAAAATCTGGCCACTGAAATGCCTGACTGGAATTTTGAACGATACAAAAGTGAAGCAAATGATCTTTGGGAAAATGAATTGAAAAAATTGAAATCACAACGCAATCTGAAAAACAAAAAAAGATTTTCTATACTGCTCTTTATCATTCACTTTTAAGTCCGAATACATTTTCAGATTGTGACGGAAGATACCGGGGCATGGACAATCAGATACATGCCAATGAAAGGCATATTCAGTACACTGTTTTTTCTTTGTGGGATACATTCCGTTCTACTCATCCGCTTTTTACTTTGATCGAACAAAAGAGAACTGAAGATTTTATAACCACATTTCTCAATCAGTTTTTACAAAGCGGGAAATTACCCGTGTGGGAACTGGCAGGGAATGAAACAAATTGTATGATTGGCTACCATTCTGTTTCTGTTATTGCAGATGCGTATGTGAAAGGAATTCGCGGGTTCAATCATAAACTGGCACTGCAAGCCATGGTGCACAGTGCCATGCAAAATAATCTGGGTCTGGCTGATTACCGCAAACAAGGATATATCTCTTCAGAAAATGAATCAGAATCTGTTTCAAAAACTTTGGAATATTCTTATGACGACTGGTGCATAGCTGTATTTGCAGATTCGCTGGGATACGATTCCATTTCAACTGTTTTTTACGGAAGATCACAATTCTATAAAAATCTTTACAACCCCACTTCTACTTTTATGCAGCCACGTTTTAACGGCGGATGGAAAAATAATTTCAGACCCGATGAAGTAACCTTTGATTATACTGAAGCAAATTCCTGGCAATATTCCATGTTTGCGCCGCATGATATACACGGATTAATGGAATTACACGGTGGAAAACAGCAAATGGAAAACTGGCTGGATGATCTTTTCAGCGCATCCTCTGAAACTACCGGCAGAGAGCAGGCAGATATAACAGGATTAATTGGTCAGTATGCGCATGGAAATGAACCGAGTCATCACATGGCATACATCTATAATTTTACCGATAATCCATGGAAAGGTCAGAAGTATATTCATCAGATTCTGACTGAATTTTATTTTGATGATCCGGAAGGATTAATAGGTAATGAAGATTGCGGTCAAATGTCATCCTGGTATGTTTTAAGTTCGATGGGAATTTATTCTTTTGCTCCGGGTTCAGATATTTATCTTCTGGGAACACCACTTCATCAGCAATCTGTTTTACATCTTGAAAACGGAAAAAAATTCAAAATTGAAACTACCAATTACGGTGAAGGAAATATTTACACCAAACGCGTTTATCTCAATGGTGAATTACTTGACCGGAACTACATTCATCATCATGAAATAATGAACGGCGGAACGCTCACATTTGAAATGACCAGCCTGCAGGAACCTTATTTCGGGAAATCACCATTTCTGAAAGTAAAAGAGAATTTGCTGACTACCTCACCTTTTGTGGAAGATGCCACCATGTCTTTTTACGGAAAGAAAAAAGTAGTACTGAAAAATGCTGCTGCCTATTCTTCTATTTATTATACCACTGACGGAAGTATTCCAACTGAAAATTCAGAAGTATATACCAAACCCATCAAAATAAAAAATACCACTACCATTCATGCAAAAGCATTCGGTAAATTCAATCCAAGTTATTTGGTAGTATCACACTTCAGCAAAATGAATTCAAGCTGGAAAATTGAACAGCTTACCGATTATGACAATCAATATTCAGGAGGTGGTGAACGTGCGCTGATAGATGGAATTACCGGCAGTTCAGATTTCAGAACCGGTGCGTGGCAGGGTTATTACGGAACAGATCTCGATATTAAAATTGACTTCCGTAAAAAAACAGATATTCATAAAATTTCAGTTTCTGTTTTGCAGGATATCAAATCATGGATCTGGTATCCGGCAGAAATTCATTTTATGGTTTCAAAGAACGGTAAAGACTGGTTTACGGTACAAGTTGTCAAAAATGAATTTGCAGCTGACAAGTACGGCGCATTCACTCAGAAAATTTCACTCAAAAAAGAATTTACCACACAGTATCTGAGAATTGTTTGCAAAAATGCCGGTAATATTCCGGCGTGGCATCCAGGTGCGGGCAATCAGTCCTGGTTGTTTGCAGATGAAATAATTATCGAATAAACGGCGGAATAAGATTTTAATCAGTTTCATTCCTGATCATTTTCTGTCAGCACTTCTAAATGCTTAATTACCTTTGGCATATGGCAAGAAATCAATTTTATTATCTGACAATCTTCCTGACACTGATTTCCTGCGGTTCTAAAACGGAAACAATTAAGCCAGAGGTGTTGCCAATAACAGAGTCCGTTTATGCATCCGGAATCATAAAGAGTAAAAATCAATATCAGGTTTTTCCAAACACCTCAGGAATCATTGACCGCTTTTTTGTATCTGAAGGAGACACCGTCAAAGCCGGTCAGCCAATTTTGAAAATTTACAATCAGGTGCAGGAACTCAATAAAGAAAATGCTGAACTGACTGCGTACTACTCATCACTCAATTCAAATCAGGGCAAACTCGACGATGCGCTAATGGCTATCGGACTTGCTTATGATAAAATGAAAAATGATTCGATGCTTTATGAAAGACAACTTGCGCTGAAAAATGAAGGAGTTGGAGTTGAAATTGAATATGAACAGAGTATTCTCAATTATCACAATTCAAAAAATGCATACTACTCTTCCAAGGTCCGTTATGATGATTTGAAGAAACAAATTGATTTTAATGAAGCTCAGTCTAAAAAAAATGTTCAGATTTCATCTACACTTGCCAATGATTTAACTGTCATTTCTAAAATTGACGGAGTAGTTTATTCCATTAATAAAGAGGTGGGAGAAATGGTGAATACACAAACCGCACTTGCAGTAATTGGTGACGAAAATGAATTTGAACTGGAAATGCAGGTGGATGAAGAAGATATTCTGAAAATAAAAACTGGTCAGCAGGTATTTATTACGCTGGACAGTTACGCAGATAAAACATATGAAGGAGTAGTCACTGAAATTGATCCGATGATGAGTCAGAGCACAAGTACATTCACTGTTATTGCCGTATTCAAAGACCAGCCTGAACGGTTGTTTCCCAACATGAACTTTGAAGCGAATATTATTATTCAGACAAAACCGGATGCATTATTGATACCAAGAAATTACCTGATCCATGATTCATTGGTAATTAAATCAAATGGTGATACTGTGGTTGTAAAAACCGGACTGAAAGATTACAAAAAAGTTGAAATACTTTCCGGAATTTCTGCGGCTGATGAAATCATTAAACCTGCAAAATGAATTTCAAATTAATAGTCAGCGTATCCAGAGCATTGATGTTTGCCAGATGGAAACAAACACTGGTAGCTGCTATCGGAGTGACATTTGGCATCACAATGTTCATCTCATTGCTAAGTTTCATGGCAGGTCTAAACGAACTTCTTGACAATCTCATAATCAACCGTACACCACACATAAGACTGTATAATGAAGTATTGCCTTCAGAAAACCAGCCGGTTGATCTTTCTGAAAATTATTCCGGTCATTATAATTTTGTGCATTCAGTCAGACCCAAAAAAGAACGGCCTGAAATTCAAAACAGTTTTGCAGTTATAAACTCAATCAGACAGGATGAAAGAGTGCTGGGAGTTGCTCCAAAAGTAACTGCGCAGGTTTTTTACAATATCGGACTTGTAAATTTAACTGGTCTTATCAACGGAATTGATATTGATGCAGAAAACCGGTTATTCGCCTTCAGTGAATATGTTACTTCAGGCAATTTTATGGATTTGAAAAACATTCCCAACAGCATCATTTTAGGTAAGGCCGGAGCTGAAAAAATGATGGTTGAAACAGGTGATATGATTACTGTTACCAATCCGCGGGGAGACCGTGTGCCTTTGAAAGTAGTGGGTTTGTTTGAATCCGGCATTCAGGAACTGGATAAAGTACAGAGTTACGCTTCTATCAAAACATGTCAGAAATTACTTGGAGAAAGTTCCGGTTATATTACAGATCTTCAGATTAAACTTCATGACATGACACTTGCTCCTGCAATGGCTCAAGAATACAGTGAACTTTATAATACAGAAGCAATCGATATACAAGCCGCAAATGCACAATTCGATACCGGAAGTTCGATTCGTACTTTGATTTCTTACGCTGTTGGGATTACACTTTTAATTGTTGCCGGATTTGGAATTTATAATATTCTGAACATGATGATTTATGAAAAAATGGATTCGATTGCTATTCTCAAAGCAACCGGATTTTCAGGTAAAGATGTGAACCGTGTATTTATCTTCATTGCGCTGACTATTGGAATTTTTGGAGGACTGCTTGGACTTATGTTTGGATTTGGCGTGTCAGCGCTGATTGACCAGATTCCGTTTGACACAGCTGCATTGCCACATATCAAAACTTACCCCGTTAGTTATAACCCGAAATTCTATATCATCGGTGGCATTTTTTCACTCGTCACTACTTATTTTGCAGGATATTTTCCTTCACAGAAAGCAAGTAAAATTGATCCGGTAATCATTATCCGCGGAAAATAATTGCATGAAAATTCTTGAAGCAAAAAATATCACCAAGTACTTTCATGACCCCATTACTATTCAAGTATTGAAAGAAGTTTCATTTTCCATTGAACAGGGAGAGTTTGTTTCCATTATCGGTAAATCAGGATGCGGCAAATCAACCCTGCTTTATATTTTGTCCACCATGGATACTGATTATGAAGGAGAGCTTTATATTGACAATGTCTTGATGCGGCAGAAAAAAGAAGCAGACCTGGCCCTTGTCAGAAATGAAAAAATTGGATTTGTTTTCCAGTTTCATTACTTGCTGAATGAATTTTCAGTGTTGCGAAATGTCATGTTACCCGGTATTAAACTGGGAAAATATTCTGAAAAAGAAATTGAACACCGAGCCATGGAAAAACTCAAAATTCTTGGCATTGACGGTGAAGCATTAAAAAAACCGAATCAATTATCTGGCGGACAAAAACAACGTGTTGCTATTGCCAGAGCTCTTATAAACGATCCGTTAATTATAATGGCAGATGAGCCTACCGGTAATCTGGATAAAAAAAACAGTGAAATTGTTTTTACTATTTTCAAAGAACTGTCTGAAGTTTACAATCAGTCTTTACTTATTGTTACTCACGATGGTGAATTTGCCAAAGCTACCAACCGGATTATTGAAATGGAAGACGGAAAAATTATCCGCATGTGATTTAAACAGCGTAAATCACAGATTCTTTCAAAATCCTTTCTGTTGAATGGATGTGATTCAGCTTTTCAGGTTTCAGCTATTTTTCCGACATTTGCTGTGTCAATTGACTTAACAAAATGAATCTCGATCCTTTTTTACCGGTATCGTTTGACTGGAATACTGTTCCCAATGAAAAGGAATCAGGCATGCGCGGATTTTCTGTTACCAAGAAAAAAGTGATTGGCAATGTCACTATACGCAAAGTTGAATTTTCAGCAGATTATATTGCGGATCAATGGTGTGAAAAAGGACATGTCATTTTTGTGCTGGAAGGCCAGCTGATCATTGAGCACAAAGGGGGTACCATTCATTCACTTCATCAGGGCATGACTTACACGGTTGGTGACAACGCCAAAGCGCACAAAGCCAAATCTAAAAATGGTGCTGTGGTGATGATTGTGGATTGAAGATGGCATTCTGTTTCCTTAAGTAATACCCGCTTTTGGAATAAGCAAAACAGCTTTCTTACTGATTTTCAATTTTTTTTCATAAATTGGCTTATCCAATACTTATGAAACCAATTTTTGACACCCACAACCCAATTCAAATCCGCGCCGCTGTAGAGAAGAGAGAGAGAGAGAGAGAGAGAGAGAGCAACTCATTTAGCGGGCAAAAACAATTCTCCCTTCACGGGTGTCCAATCCATCCAAACCTATCTTTTAAAAAAAGAAAGGAGGGCTGGATAAATTAATTCCATTTTTCCACAAACTTTTTATGCCTTTTACTCGTTTGTTTTTTCGGTGAAAACGAGATACATTTTTTTATTAAACTTATCATTTGAATGTACTTATTTTGAAATCAACAATTTTCATATTAATATTTATAATAACGACAAGATTAAATTGTCAAATAAACTTGGTTCCGAATGGTAGTTTCGAATCTTTTAAAACATGTCCCGCTACTTTGGCTGATTTCTCTGTAAATAATTGGTTTAGTCCAATTTCTCCTATGGAATCTACACCTGATTACTTTAATGTTTGCGGTCTTTCTGGCGAGTCCGGTATCCCTTCAAATGGCTTCGGGTTTCAAAACGCGTTTGATTCGAGCGCTTATGTAGGTATAGTTTTAAGTACAATAGGCGGAGGAGGTCGGGAATATATAGCGATCAAATTAACTGAAGCATTAATACCAAATCACACTTACTATTATGAATTTTATGTATCAGTCGGTGATAACTCGAACCTTTCATCTAATAATTTAGGAATACTTCTAATCGACGACACGAGTAATTTGCTAGTTGATACAAATTCTTGGGGCGGGTTTAATGCAATCATCAACGATGATCAAACAATTGTTCAAAATGAAATTCTTGGTGACACCTCTGGTTGGTTAAAAATTTCAGGAAATTATGTAGCTCATGGAAATGAGAACTACTTGGTAATAGGCAATTTTAAGTTAGACAATTTAACACTATTTGGCCCAAATGAATATAATAGCGTTGAGGCTTATTATTACGTTGATAACGTTTTCTTGTTTGAGATCAATAATGGTTTTATAATTCCAAATGTTTTTACTCCGAATGGTGATGGGATAAATGAATTCATTGATTTTTCAGAATTTCAAAATTGTCGAGTAAGCATTGTAAATCGTTGGGGGAGCATCGTACACGTTATGGATTCACAATCAAAATTTTTTATGGTTTGGCAAAGACTACCTTGGTCATGATTTAAACAATGGAGTTTACTATTATATTATAGAATCAACATTTTTTTCAAAAACAGGTTCAATTCATCTGATAAGATAACATCTTATCAATTATGAAAATAAAAATTTTGCTTTCGTTCTTTGCGGTTATTTCGATAATAAACGTAAACTCACAGACAACCACTCCAAATAATATTGGAACTGCTGCTAAATTCCTTGGTTATAGTAATAATTTCTCATTACAAACGAGAACTGACAATATTGTCCGAAGCAAATATAATGGGACAATCAATTATGGTGTTGGCGGTTATGCTCCAACACAGAAAAACGGTTATATGTTATTAGGTTTCAGCGGTACTTTTGCCGCCCCTTTTTTTGGTGTAAATACTCCTGGGGCGTATTCATTAATGCATCTGAATGGTCCTAACGGTGGTTTTGTTCAAAACGGTGGTTACCGCCCGTGGATGCAAACAGGTATTACATTTACCGATAATCAGGATTTGTCATACATGGGTATTAGAAGTGTCAGCGTTGATGTTACAGAAACAACTATTGCTTGGAGTGATAATGGAACCGGTGCATCTGGTCCAGATCAACTTGTCTTTCGTTTTACTTCAGGCAACGTCGCAATTAGTGGTGCTGTTGCAAATACAATTTCCAATAGTCTTGTTGCGGTTAATGATCTGGATGGATTACATGTTGTCAGATTCACGGAGACTGGTTTGATGGGTTTAGGCAATACTTTTGGAGTTGGAAATGCGCTTTATGTTCAGCCACAATCTTTAGCTCATTTAAGTTTAAGTGATAACCGTGATGTTTGGACACAATACACCAATCGGACCACCAGTGTACCTGGGTCAGGTACTGGTGAAAATTCAACTGATGGACTGCGTATAGGTATAATCAGTGAATCAACATTTGGCTTGCAGGGTAATGGCACCGCACTTCTTTATAATCAGGAAAATAGAGCAGTACTTATTTCTACCAATAACACTACTGATGCATCTTCTTCTACTAATACCAATGAAAGGGTGAGGATAATGAATGTCAATACACCAACCGTTTTACCTGGAGGTGGATTAGGTACATACAATCCTGCCGGAATCAATGGGAATTTTACGAGAATGAGTATAAGCCATAATCCAGGGAATCCTGTCACACGACCTCTTTCTCTACTGCACCTGGGGTACAATACTGGTTTGCTGTCTGTATTGGTGATTTTACAGCGTCTGGTGTAAACGAAGAACCAACACACAAATTGGATGTCATTGGTAACGGAAGATTCAGAGTGTTACCTGATTCTTTATACTACGCTGATACAACCGTAACTCAATACGTTATGGTAGATTCAATGGGAGTGTTAAGATGGACTTCAACAGTTCCAATTTTTATTCCCTGCACTGATACAGTTTCTGGAAAATTACCCTTTGATTCTCACTTTGATTTGAATACACACCGATTCTATTATGAAGGACAGGATCAAACAGGAGGAGATCGTGTTGGTGTTGGGTATGAATGTGGCGATTTTTTACCAGGCAAACTTAGCGTAAAAGTTGATAGCAACGGAACTAACTTTGGTGTTTACAGCCAAATTAGTGCACCTGACAACTTCAATAATGTAGCCGGTGTCTTCAGAGCCTGGGACGCCACTGATTTTAATTATGGTGTACAAGGAAACGGTTCTGTGGAAAAATTGGATATGGAGGCAACTTTGGTGGTAATGGTACAACACTTGGAATTGGCGTTTATGGATTTGGCTCTTCTACGCCAGGTGGAACATCAATTGGTGTATACGGATTAGCAGGTGGTGGAACTACCAATTATGCGGGTTATTTTGTCGGAGATGTTTACATATCCGGAACTTATGGCCCGTCAGACGAAAACTTGAAACAAAATATTGATTCATTTTCTATTGACAGTGCTTCATTTTATATTGATGCTTTGAATCCAAAAACATTTGAATTTCAGACTTCGACTTATCCAACTCTTGGACTTAGCGAAGGCCATCAGTACGGTCTCATCGCTCAGGAGGTAGAGGATATTTTGCCTACTTGTGTTAAAGAGATAAGCCATCCTGCCCAATACGATAGTTTAGGGAATGAAATTTCTCCGGCTATGACATTCAAAGGTTTGGATTACGAACAGTTCATACCTATCTTAATCGCTGACGCTCAAAACAAAAATCAGCAAATTGACAGTTTGGAAGAAACAGTTGAAGAACAGGATTCACTTATTGCTGACCTCAACGAGCGTTTAACAAATCTTGAAAACTGTCTGAGCAATCTCTTGCCTTATTTATGTGACATGAACAGCAGTATGGTCATGGAAAACAGTGAAGAAACCCAGCAACAACTGAAAAACACAATTGATGTACATTTACAGGACGGAAACAGCATTGTTTTAAATCAAAACGTACCGAATCCATTTGCTGAGCAAACAATAATTTCTTATTCAATTCCTGAATCCGTAAAACAAGCACAGATACTTTTTTATGATCAAAGCGGCAAACTTATTCAGGCAGTTGATATCAGTGAAAGGGGACTTGGCCAGCTGAATGTTTTTGGTTCAGATCTCAGCACCGGTATCTATACATACACGCTTGTTGCAGATGGAATCATTGTTTCAACTAAAAAAATGGTGAAAACCAAATAATAGATTATTATCTGAACATTCAATCCCGTTTCTAACTTTTTAGAAACGGGATTTTTATTTGCAAAATACTTTTACTGAATTTTGATCAGTAATAATTTATTCATCAATAGATTTCACTATTAGATTTTCAGATTATATTCGAAGAAATCTTCTGTTATGAAAAGAAACTTATTATTTATTCTTACCTCTCTCTCTTTTTTAATCACCTCCTGCGGCGTTGGCCCTGCTGAAGAAACGGCAGATGAATTTCACAAAAAATTAGATGCCGGTGAATATGATTATATCGTGGAGAATTTGATTGATGAAGAAATTATGAATGAAACCGGTGCTGAGGTTTGGTACACGATGTTTGATCAGATAGAAGCACTGTGGGGAAAAGCCAAAGAGCGCAAACAGGATTTTGGATTCAAATCAAATATGAATAATGGTGTTACGACAGTACAGTTAGATTATGTGGTGGAATTTGAAGGCTACACCGTTTATGAAAGAATATTCCTGGTTGACCGGGGCAAAGGATCTAAAATAAGCGGCGTTTTTATGAATGAAAGCAAAGCAACGCTGGAATCACAAGCCGGAAGCTTAAAATAATTATACCTCAGCCGCAAAAAGAAATTTGTTGGGCGTGGTATAGTTCTGTTTGATTGCAAACATCACAATTCCTGCTGTATTTTTTACTCCCAGTTTTGCCATGATGTTTTTCTGTGTGTATTCACAGTATGTTTGCTCAGAAATAATTTTTCAGAAATTTCCACATTGGTTAATCCTTCAGCGATCAAAGTAATCACTTCAATTTCTCTTTCTGAAAGAACAATTGGTTCACAGGAAAATTCAAAATCAGAAATCGTTTCTACATCAATGCCTTCTTTGTGAATGGTTTCTAAAATCTGTCCGCAGAAAAATTTATTGCCCTTGTAAGTTTCTTTCACTGAATCTACAATCTCACTAAGCCCGCAATCTTTTTTTACATAGGACATCACTCCGCTTTTAATGGCGTGTGTCAAAGTTTGACCGGACTGTTCAGGAGTGATTGCAACTATTTTGAGTGAATCTTTTAATTGAATAGCCTTAGGTACAACATCAATCGTAAATCCTTTGCTGGTATAATCAATGAGTACAAGATCCGGCGAAAAAGTTTTAATCTGGCTGATAAGTTCTTCAGAAGATTCAGCTTCAGATACAATCTGAACGTTTTCTTCTTTCAGAATGGTTCTCAACCCAAGGCGGGCAAGCTCATTACTATCTGCCAGAATTAATTTCACTTATTTAGAATTATTTTAAATAATAGCAAATATAGAAATTTGATTGATATCCCAACAGGACATTTGTCAAAACAGATATCCACAGCAGTTAACAAGCTGTAAATAAGAATATCAGTTAATCAGTTTCTCTTCTTTTTTAGTTTTGAAACGATAACCAATCCGGAATCCGCCGGTGAGATCATTGGAAAAAAAAGTATTGCGCTGCCAGGCAATTTCAGCCGACCAGCAGAAACCATTCTTTTTAATTTTATGCAAACCAAGAGGAATATAGACACTGTTGTTCTGCAAATCATTTCCGTTATAATGAAACGCAACATAAACTCCCGTATAGGGTGTGAAATTCAAAAATGTTTTTCCAAAAAAGTGATAACGGATTCCGGCTGTAAAAGCGTGATTCAGATCCCAGTCTCTGTAACCTGCACCCGCTTCAAAAGCAAATTTAGGCGAGATAAAAATATCGGCTGTTGCCCCTATTCCTCCAATAGGACCAAATGCATAAAGATTGAAACCAAAAGGACGTGTTGATCTCCTGTTCAGTTTGATTTTTTCTGTTTCAAAAGGAGTATCTGCAAAACTCTGAGAAGAAATTGCAAGCAACAGAAAAGTGGTTACAATGAATTGGGCGCTTCGCATACTTTGTTTTTCAAACTACGAATGCAATAACCGAACCAATCAGAATTTCATGGTGAAAGCAATACTAGGCATGATTGGCAGCTGATATACCTTTTCATTGGTAATGCGGTTCACGTAGAAAATATTATTTCTGCTGTACACGTTGGTTACTCCGGCAATAAATTCAAATTTCAGGTTCTTGTATTTTTCAGAAATGATTGATTTTTTGATGTTCACATCCAAACGGTGATAGGTTGGAAGACGACCATTGTTTGCATCATCATAAAGGAAAGTCAGACTGTTTGGATTTCCTGTCCAATAGTCGTCATCTGGATTTGAAACATCCGGTTTTTCATACACACCGTTTGTTTGTTTGAACGGAAAACCAGAACCAAGATTCCATCTTGCAGTAACTTCCCAAGATTCATTTTTGCCCCAGCTGTAAGTAGAAATTAAATTCACGTTATGTCTGCGGTCAAATACCGGCGGATAAGATTGAAATCCGTCCCAGCGGTCAACTTTACCTATTGCATAAACGGCCCACAGGTAGAATTTTTTTGTTGTGTAAGTGAAAACAATATCCCCTCCAAAAGCAACACCACTTTCAACAATAAAATCCTTTTTCAGTACATCAGCAATCTGCGAAGTTGTTTCATCATCTTCAAAAAGTTTATTGGCATTTACGTTGGTCATCTGGTTAAACCATTTGTAATAACCTTCAATGTTCAACGAAAGTTTTTTAGTCAAATCAACTTCAAAACCACCTATTGCATGCCAGGCTTTTTGCAAACCATTTCTCACATCAATTTCATCTCCGTCAGGCTGAACAAATGTAGAAGGCAAATCTTGCGGTGCAGTAATAAATCCGTAAAACAAATTCACTACGTCTTTGTCAGAAGTTGTGGATGTAAAGTTTTGGGTAAAATATCCGCCTGCCATTTTGAATCTGAGAAATTCAGTGATATTGTATTTTGCACTTAAACGCGGTTCAGCAGTAATGACACCAACTGATGCATATCCCTGAAAACGAATTCCAGGTTCAATAACCAATCTGCGGTTTGCTGTAACGTGTCTGTAATTTAAATAAGCTCCGGCTTCAATGGAACTGTTATGCTCTTCAATTTTTCTGTTGATCTCATTGAATGTTTCAAAGTCTGTCTGAAAATAATTGAAACCAAACCGTAATCCAACTTACTTTTTCCAGGCAGGTGATACGTGAAATCAAAGGCAAGTTCACCCCCTAAAATTCCGCTGCTTCTGTCCGCCAGATTTTTTTCCTGAAGCAAAATATCATAAGTAGAAAAATTAAATCTCCCTTTCATGAAAAGCTCTGAATTACTAGGCACAAAAATGAAATTACTTCCGCCGCCGTAACTGTTCCATTTCAAATTAGAAACAGCCTGATAGGTTACCTGGTCATTAAATGAAAAACCAAATACAGAAAATTTGTTTGCCTGATCACCCTGTACCGTAACCTTACCATAAAAGTCCATGAAGTTAAACGGCAATCCCTGTCCGTCATTGATGTAAGGATATAATGCTTTTGAAGTTTGTTCCAATACGGAAACTTTACCGGAGAATACAAAAGAAATATTTTTTGCTTTGGTGATTGGTCCTTCTAATAATAACTGAGAAGTAAAGGGAGACAAGCTGAGTGCTCCTCCAAATCTTTTAAAATTTCCGTCACGGTATGAAATATCCATCACGGATGAAATTCTTCCGCCGTATTTTGCATTGAATCCACCGGTATAAATATCTGCAGAACGTATAAGTTCAGTTTCAAATACAGAATAAAACCCAATGGAGTGAAACGGATTATAAATGGTCATTCCGTCAAGCAATACTTTATTCTGAATTGGTGTACCACCGCGCACATAAACCTGCCCGCCCTGGTCACCTGTGGTAACAACACCCGGAACAGTTTGAAAATATCCGGCGATATCAGCTGTACCACCGGTAACCGGCACACGTTTGATATCTGTATTGGTAATTTTGATTACAGATGTTCTTGGATCAACTACTTTATCTTTATCATGAAAAATGACATCAACCTGAGTGAGTTCTTTTCCGGTTTTCATTTCTGCTGCCACATCCAGAATACCACCGCCGATAACTTCTATTTCCTGAGTGAACGTTGTATAGGCAGATGATGTAATTCTGATAGTGTATTTACCAGCAGGTACATCCGGAATAGAAAACAAACCATCCACATCTGTCTGGTCAAATTTTTCAGTACCCACAATCAGTACTTTTGCAAACGGTATTCCGTTTCCGTCATCCCCGTTTTTAACAATACCTCTGACAGTACCTGAAGACTGAGAATAAGCAATAACTGTTGCTGAAAAAATTAAAACAAGACTTAGTATTAATCGCATGCCGAAAATTTAATGGGTCAAATATAAGGCATTTAGGCTGATTAGCACTAACTCAAAAGCCCTACTGAGGGAACGGTAGTGAATTCCAATTCAACGGAATCAATGTAAAAGTTTGTAGATGAGTTCTTTCATCAGCTCAGCGTCAGGGATTCCGGTAGTTCCCACACCTTTGCTCAGCAGATCATATTCACGCAGCACAGAAAAATTTCTGGAGATCATTTTAGCCGGATGTTTTTTCTTATTCTGCACCATACTTTTTGCCACAAACGGATGCACTTTCAGCAGGCTGGCAATTTTGGAAGGATCTTCGGTTTGTGCAAAATGTACTTTGAATAATTTCTGATACAAACCATGAAGCTGAGACAATACCAGAACCAAAGGTCCTGCTTTTGGATTCTGAGAAAAATAATTAACTATTTTATTTGCTTTAATAATATCCCTTTCAGCAATGGCATTAACCAGTTCAAACACATTGTAATCTTTACTGATACCAATATGCTGCTCAACATGTTTTTCATTGATTTGAGTGCCTTGCGGAATCAAAATAAACAGTTTTTCAAGTTCATTGACAATGCGTGAAAGATCACTGCCGACAGATTCTGTAATCAATGAGACTGCTTTATCTGTTATCGGATATTTTTTCTGTTTCAGAAATTCTTTTACCCATGCTCCAACCTGATACTCTTTTATTTCAGGTGATTCAAAAACAACTCCCTTTTTGCTGACTACTTTATAAAAACGTGATCTTTTGTCGAGTGTTTTATACTTGTGGGCAAAAATGAGAATGGTAGAATTATTTGGATTTTCAACATATTTCTCCAGTTGTTCCCATTGAGATGCCTTGTTGTACTCCTGGGCTTCTTTGACAATCACCACCTGATATTCTGACATCATTGGCAAACGTACGGCGGTATCAACAACAGTGAGTGGTTGAGTATCTTTTGCGTAAAGAATGGTTTGATTAAAATCACGCTCACCTTCACTCAAAATTGTGGCAGCGGCATGATCAACAATTTTATCAATGAAATAAGCTTCAACGCCGTTAAGAAAATATACCGGCTTGAATTTGCGCTGGTCAAACTGCTGTATGACTTCTTCAAAGGTCATGGATTATTTTGCTCTGAAAAACAACTTGATGGGAACTCCTTCAAAATTAAATTCTGCCCGCATTTTATTTTCAACAAACCGTTTGTACGGATCTTTCACATACTGGGGCAGATTGCAGAAAAACGCAAATGAAGGAGCATGCGTAGGCAACTGCGTAGCAAATTTTACTTTGATGTATTTTCCTTTTATTGCCGGAGGCGGATTCCGCTGCATCATATCCTGAACAAAATCATTCAGTTTATGTGTGGCAATTTTTTTAGTCCGGTTCTCATAAACTTCCATGGCTTTTTCAAGCACTTTGTGAATTCGCTGTTTTGTAATTGTAGAAGTAAATATGATTGGAACATCATTAAACGGTGCTAATTGTTCTCTGATTTTATCTTCATAATCTTTTACTGAATTGGTTGATTTTTCAACCAGATCCCATTTATTGACAACCACGACAACACCTTTGGAATTTTTTTCAATCACATAAAAAATACTCAGGTCCTGTCTTTGAATTCCTTCTGTTGCATCAATCATAAAAATGCATACATCTGAATATTCTATACTGCGGATAGAACGCATCACGGAATAAAATTCAAGATCTTCATGAACCTTTGCTCTTTTTCTGATTCCGGCCGTATCAATTAAACGAAAATCAAATCCGAATAATTTATACCGGGTATCAACTGCATCTCTTGTTGTTCCGCTGATAGGCGTTACAATGTTCCTGTCTTCTCCGGTAATGGCATTGATGAAAGAAGATTTTCCGACATTTGGTTTTCCGACAACGGCAATTTTTGGAACTCCTGAATCATCTTCAGGTGCGCCTTCTGCTGAAAAATTTTTGATTACGTCATCTAACAGTTCTCCTGTTCCTGCACCATTTACTGCTGAAATATTATACAGTTCTCCAACACCCAGTGAATAAAACTCAGCTGCATCATTTGCGCGGGCATGTGTGTCCACTTTATTTGCAATGAGATAAATTGGTTTTTTAGATCTTCTGAGCAGATTTGCTACCGCAATATCCAAATCAGTAACGCCGGTTGTTACATCAACCACAAACCAGATAACAGTAGCTTCTTCAACGGCAATTTCAACCTGTTTTCTGATTTCTTCTTCAAAAATATCATCTGAACCTTTCACATATCCGCCGGTATCAATAACACTGAAATCAATGCCGTTCCATTCAGAAACACCATAAATTCTGTCACGTGTTACTCCTGCCACTTCTTCAACAATAGCAGTACGGGAACCAATAAGGCGGTTAAATAAAGTGGATTTTCCGACATTGGGTCTACCAACTATTGCAAGAATGTTTGACATGTAAATTGAGATTGCTGTTGAAATTAATAAATTCTTTTAATACCCGAAACTTCTGAGTTTTTTATCACTCTGGCGCCAGTTATCATCTACCTTTACGTACAATTCAAGGTGGATTTGTTTGGAGATAAATTTTTCAATATCCTTTCTGGCTTCTATTCCGATGTGTTTCAGTTTGATTCCTTTGTGACCGATAATAATTCCTTTCTGAGAATCACGTTCAACATAAATCACGGCTCTGATTATGTCAAACTTTGGTCCTTCTTCATAGGTTTCAATTTCAACCTGCGTTGAATAGGGAATTTCTTTGCTGTATTGCTGGAATATTTTTTCGCGGATTATTTCGCTCACAAAAAAACGCAAAGGTCTGTCCGTAATTTCTTCTTTATCAAAATAAGGAGGAGACTCTGGCAGCAATTCAAGAATTCTTTTCCAGATAGGTTCCAGATTAAATTTTTCAAGGGCAGAAATGGGAAGAATTTCAGCATTAGGCAATTGTTCATGCCAGTAATTTGCTTTGTCCTCAGCGCGCTTTTGATCACCCAGATCAATTTTATTGATGAGGAGCAGAATCGGTGTTTTTGTTTTTTTCAGCCGCTCCAATGTTTCAGGATGATTCAGGGTATCTTCAAAAATATCCGTCACAAACAAAAAAACATCGGCGTCTTTCAAGGCTTCATTCACAAACTGCATCATGTTTTCATGCAATTTATAATGCGGATTTAACACACCGGGTGTATCAGAAAAAACAACCTGGTAGTCAGGGTCATTGACAATTCCCATTATACGATGACGCGTAGTTTGAGCCTTGCTGGTAATAATTGAAAGACGCTCACCAACAAGCTGATTCATCAGTGTCGATTTTCCAACATTGGGGTTACCAATAATATTTACGAAACCTGCCTTGTGTGCCATTTTGTGGTGCAAAGATAGTCAGGAGTTGGGAGTTAATGGCTGTTGAAAGGGAATAAGTTTGGACAGGAGGCAGTTGGCGGAGGGTTTGACGCTGGAGTCTTTGGTCAGAAATCAACTCGAAATTCCTAAAAATCCTAAAGGTCTAAATACCTAAAATCCTAAAAAAACATTCAACCCACAACTGATCACCTTTAAACTTTCAACCCTCAACATTCAACTTATCAACTTATCAACTATCAACTTATCAACTCTAAAAATCCTAAAGGTCTAAAATCCTAAAAAAAATATTCAATCCTCAACTCATCACCTCTAAACCCTCAACATTCAACTTATCAACTCTAAATTCTTAAAAATCCTAAAGGTCTAAATACCTAAAATCCTAAAAACATTCAAACCTCAACTCATCACCTCTAAACCCTCAACTTTCAACATTCAACTTATCAACTATCAACTTATCAACTCTAAAAATCCTAAAGGTCTAAAATCCTAAAAACATTCAAACCTCAACTCATCACCTCTAAACCCTCATCATTCAACTTATCAACCTTCGACTTCGGCTTCGCTCAGTCTCCGGTGAAACGCTTCAACTTTCAACTCTCAACATTCAACTTATCAACTCATCAACTATCAACTAAATTTGCCCTCTGTCCTCAGCCCCATTTTTTTTTGCACTTTCAAATTTGTCTCTTATCTTTAGTCAAAATCCAAACTATGAATAAGTTAATTTATTCCGTTAGCGCGCTGCTGTTGATGGCATCTTGCGCAAGTTATACTGAAGATCAAAGCAAAGCAGCTGATGAATTTTGCGCATGCATGGACAAAGAGGGTGACTTTGATTTGCTGTTCTATGATTGTGATATGGAAATCATGACCAAATACAAACCGGAAACTTTTGCAGATGACGGTTGGGGCCTTGCTCTGGAAGAAAAATGTCCTTCAGTTGCCGGAAAAATTGCTGATGGTGATTAAATCACATTGTAATTATAAACAGTAATACTCCAAGTACCAGCGTTACTCCTACCAAACCTTTGGTCAGGTTATAGGTATTCCATCTGAAATTGGTGAAATAAAACAAAAACATGTTTGGGATCAGACAGAATATCAGAATATCCTGCTGATTATCACCCGACATGGCATAATCCACATATTCAGCAAATGATGTAGTGGGTAATTTTTTAATCGGATAAGAAATAAAAAATCCAATTATTGGCAGAATTAAACCTGCAATTACTCCGTAAATTGTTTTGTCAAATTTTTCCATAATCAGAATTTCCATTCATTAAGTTGTGAAATCAAATGATGCGCTGTCATGTCAAACTGTGTCGGAACAACAGAAACATATTTGTGTTCAAGCGCCCACATGTCAGTGTCTTCGCCTTTGTCCGTTGCTTCAAATTTTCCGGTCAGCCAGTAATAATCTCCTCCTGACGGATCTTTTCTTTTATCAAATGAATCTTCCCAGAAAGCTCTTCCCTGTCTGCAGATTTTCATTCCCTTCAGATCTGATTTTTTCCTCTTGGAATATTCACATTCAGACAAACACCTGATTGAAGTTTATTTGTCAGAACTGCCTTTGCAATGATTTGTGCATATTCAGATGAAGCATCAAAATCTGCATCTGCATCATGATCCAGTAAAGAAAATCCAATAGACGGAATTCCTTCAATGGCACCTTCAATAGCCGCGGACATGGTACCGGAATAAAGTACATTGGTTGATGCATTGGAACCATGATTAATTCCTGAAACAAGTAGATCAGGTCTTCTTTTCAATATTTCATAAATGGCCAGTTTCACACAATCTACGGGAGTTCCGGAACAGGTATAAGACTGAATATTTTCAAACTGATTTGACTTCATTAACCTGAGCGGTGAGTGAATTGTAATTGCGTGCCCCATGCCGCTTTGTGGTTTATCAGGTGCAACAACAAGTATTTCACCCAAAGAAGACATCGCCTTAACCAGTGATGCTATTCCCTTTGCCGAGATGCTGTCATCATTGGTAATTAATATGAGTGGTTTATCTGCCATAAAATTTGTACCCTGCAAAAATGGGAATAATTGATGAATGACAATTTAAGTTTGTTTCAACTTATTAATTCAGGTATGTGAGAAAGTAACAGAATAATCTGAAAACAAAACTTACTTTTTCAGACAGAATTTTTTTCAGCGTTCAATCTTTTTTTATAACGTAGATCAAGCATAACAATCATTGCCGTAAATCCCCATACCGGTACGGTGGCTTTATCTGTGTCAAGATAATTATTCAGGATTCCATGAACAAAATAGGTCACAAGACCTAAGGTGATTAAAAGCAAAATTAATTTCATGTCACCTTCCGGCATGCGGATATATAAAGTGATAGCCGTGTAGAAAATATAACCAACCAGCACCAGCATAATGATCAAACCCGGTAACCCTTGTTCTGAAAGTGGTCCCAGATACTCAGAGTGCGCGTTACCCCTGTTTCCGGAATTAGTTGAAATAATTGTTTTGAAAGCATCCAGCTGAAAAGGAGCATATACCATAGCATAGGTTCCTGGTCCCCAGCCTAAAAATGGTCTTTCTTCCCATAATCTGACAGCACAATACCAACGGTTTAATCTTTCAAGATTAGAACCATCGGTGGTGATATTAGCCATAGACTCAAGTCGCTCATCCATATTTTCAGTGGCGTGTTCAGCATTATTTTTTTCAAGAGAATGCATGATTTGCGTCCACGATATTGCTATATAAATGAGTCCTGCAAAACCAACCATTAATAAATATCTGAATCTGATTTTAAATCGGATCAGCAAATAAACCGCAGTTGCTGCAACAAGACTTAACCAGGCGGCACGCGTGTATGACATGATGATGGCGAAGCCAATTAAAACGATGAGAAAAAGTAAAGTAAATCTGACCAACGGACTATTTTTTCTGCCAATAAAAAACCCAACAATTATTGGATAAACCAATGCTAAAATTGCACCGTATGAAGTGTGATCTTTGAAAAATGGAAACATCACCCAATGTCCTGTCTCTTCATCAAAACCATAAGAGGCATGATTTACGAGTGTGTATACAACTGCTATTGAAAGTGCGGCAATATACAGCCAGATAAAACGAAAAATATTTTTTTCCTCTTTAAAAACCAGATATCCGAAAAAATAAATTGGAATAATAAACCAGAATTTAGTCAGTAAAAATTTAAATGACACAAGAGGAAGTTCACTTGTGATAGATGTCAGAAATATCCAGCAGAACTGGATAATGAAAATGATTGTTATTGGATGCCGCAAAAATTCCTTTTCAAAAATCCGGTGAGAAAACTGAACGACAACTATGAGAATCATCAGACCGAACAAAAGAGGTTCAGTAGGAACAAACAAACCAATACTTCCTCCGGTATATTCTTCAATATTTATACTCAGTGGCGTAAAAAATACAATCAGCAAAAAAAGAAAAGTAGTGTGATAAATTGCCGCATAAATCAGCAGCAGAGCAACCGGAACAGCAGCAAGAAGAATTTCATCTTTACTCAAAAAGTAGCAGTTAATTCCAACGAAAATAAATCCGAAGAAATAAAACCACCGCATTTTAAGAATCTCCTGCATGTGGGAAAAAGAATTTAGCTGGTCTGTTTCAGTTCTTTGAATTTCTCAATGCCAAGCAAAAGAAATACGCCAAACAAAAATGCACTGAAGGTTGCAAACAAAACAATAATTGCTCTTTTTGGTTTGGCTTTTTTATCCGGCACTTCAGCTTCACTCTGGCGAATTGTCTGCTGAATAGAAGTATTGGCATATTGCGTTGCCTGATCATTCACATCCAGAATGTTTGAATATCTCAGTGCAAAAAATTCACTGAGATTAGTGTAGATATCATAATCAGTTGCATATTTCTGCGTTGCATCCAGCTTTCTTTTTGTCTCTTGAGCAAATTCTTTATCTCCTGATCGTTTCGCTTCCAGATAAGCAACACTCAAATTTTGTCTTTCATCTTTGCTCACAACCCCTGAGTCGCTCAAACTTTTTAACCGGTCACTGTAATCGCTCATTTCTTCTTTGATCAGACCAACTTCATGCTGCACAGCGTACATCGGACCTACAGAACGTTCTCTGATCATTCTGTTCATCACAGTATCTACCAATCTCACAATATCGTTTGCAATATTTGCCGCAATTTCCGGATCTGTATCATACACATCAATGTTGATGGAATTATACCGTGTTCTTTCAAACTTGATATTACCTTCATAAATCTGCTGAAACTCATACCTTGCATGTGATTCAGCTGAATCTATTTCATAATGATTGTATAGATCATATTTTATGGTCAGACTATCACGGATTTCAGGCGATATTAATACTTGCAGCAATCTTTCTGCATCCGCTTCATCTCCAAATTCCACTACTGAATTCCGGCTGTTGGTATTGTAATCAACCGAGTTTGATTTTGTAGGAAATACTACTGCACGTGCCATGTAGTATGGTGTCATCATCAGGGATATACCAATGGAAATAACAAACGCAGCAGTAGTGATAATAATAAGTGGTTTGCGTTTTTTCCAAAGAAAAGCAACCAGCTGATCTGACTGAAAATTTTGTGACTGACTCATGATTTAAACTTAAACCTTCAAATTTATCTGGTCTTTTACGGATTTGCCCAATAAAAGTTAACTGAGATTTCAAGGGTATTTATGTTTTTGAAAAACGAAGCTAAAAGGTATTTCGTATTTTGGTGGAAAATTATCTTTCATGAAACGCGCTTTCCTTTTGTTTACTGCGATTTTGGCAGTTGCCGGTTTTTCTTTTTTAATTGACCATTCAAAAGCTCCGGTTTATACTCCCCGAAATTCGGGCGGAATTCCTATTCCAACTCAGGTTTATACCCATATGCAGGATGAAGAAGGGTTTGGTCAGAAAAAACGCAATTACTTTGATTTGATTCACGGAAATTTCCCGGATTGGAGAAAAGTGAATGAACAAAATTTCAATGCCATTTATGAATGGCGCGCACAAATGCGTCACACAAAAACAGTTGAGTCCTTTGCCAACGGTGCCTTTGAAGCTGAGTGGATAGAACGCGGAAGTAACAATCAGGCCGGCAATGTTCAGGTCACAGATTTTGATACACTGACAGAAAGTATTTATGCCATTTCAGATGGTGGAGTTTTATGGAAAGGAGATTTGAATGATGGCGCCTGGACTCCTTTGAATGAAGATATTCAGTTTGGATCAAAAGTGCTCAACGTATTTTATTTGCCAGGCGGTGATCTGAGAATTATTGCAGCCAGAGGTCATGGCGTTTTTTATTCTGATGATGAAGGTTTAACCTGGAATCAGTCAACCGGTTTCACCTCAGACTGGGATTACGGTTCAGCAATTGATCTGGTGAGATTGAATGATGCGCAGCACACGCTGGTTTATCTTTATAATGCATATAATTTTGGAACATCAGACTGGCAGAACAGATTGGCATACTCAACAAACGATGGAGCATCCTGGACAATTGAACATAATTTTACAACTACAAATAACCAGTTTACTTCTTTGGATTTGCCATATGGAGCTTCAAGAGCTTACTTAATGGACGGCAGTGATGATGCATATTATTTTGAAGGAACTACGCTCACCCCTGTTTCAACTTCGCTTGGCCTTTCAGGTTTGGATGCCTGTTATCTGACAACAACAATTACCTCAACTGATACAACGTTATATGTTTTAATGGATAATACAGAGTTGTATAAATCCACTGATCAAGGTTTGAATTATACATTCATTTCTTCTTTGCCGGTTTCATCGTGGGAGGCAGGAATTGAAGTTTCTATTGATGATCCGGATATTTTATACATGGGTGAAATGGAATTGTGGCGCTCAACAGATGGTGGTTTGAATTTTAATAAACTGAATGAGTTGTGGGAATATTATGGTGATGTTCCAAATAAAATTCACGCAGACATTATGAGTATTTCTTCTTTCAAGAAATCAAACGGAGAAGAATTTACATTGATACCAAATCACGGTGGATTAAGTGCTTCTTATGATCAGCTTGCAACAACTGAAAATATCGGAATGCTCAATCTGAATGTCGGGCAATTTTACGATGCGCTGACAAGTCCAATCAATTCCAATTATGTTTTTGGGGGTACGCAAGATCAGGGATTTCAAAGAAGTACAACGGGAAATCTGATGAACACTTCCAATTTTGAACAGGTAATTTCAGGTGATTATGGTCAGATGCAATTTTCTAATAACGGAAACGCACTTTGGATTCAATACCCTGGAGCCGATTTTGCCTATTATGAAAATGCAATGACAGACCCATTTGATGCGTTCTGGTTTAATATTGATGGAACAGATATGGCAAATTATGACTGGATTGTTCCGACAGAAAAAGCACCTAATCCTTCAGATGATTTTATTCTTGTTGGAGGCGGTGAAGTAACCGGAGGTAGCGGATCTTATTTGATCAAACTTGAAAATGACGGATTTGGCGGAAATGCTTCACAATATGATTTTGACTTCCTGAATGCTGCAGGCGGAACAATTTCAGCAATTGGGGTAACACCTTTAGATGAAAACAGATTTTATGTTGCTACTGAAAACGGAAAATTTTTCTATTCAAATGATGCAGGTTCAAACTGGAACATGACAAGTTCATTTGACGGACCAGAAGGTGACTGGTTATTTGGTGCAACCATTTATGCATCACGTCAAACTCCAGATCTGGTTTATTTTGGTGGATCTGGTTACTCAAACGATGCTGTTTTTGTTTCAACTGATGGCGGAGCAACATTTAACGGAATCTGGCCATCTTCATTACCTGAAACTGCTGTACATGAATTGTGTATGGATCCGGCTGAAAAATTTCTTTTTGCCGCTACAGATGCCGGCCCTTATGTATATGTTGTTGCAGATGATGAGTGGTACTCACTGCTTGGGTTATCAGCTCCGGTGCAGGAATACATGTCTTGTGAATTTGTGGAAGCTGAACATCTGGTAAGATTTTCAACCTGGGGCCGAGGAATCTGGGATCTGAAATTGCAACAGACCGCCGGAGCAAATGAAATGACTGTGGAAAATTTAATGCCCTATCCAAATCCGTCATCAGACGGTTTGGTGAATATCAATTCAGATGAACCTGTGCTGCTGATAATTTATAACATGCAGGGAGAAAAAGTTGTTTCAAGTTATTTGACAAACCAGCAAACAAAACTTAATTTATCTCATCTTGAAAAAGGAGTTTATGTTTTTGCAACGGTTAATAAAACTGGAATAATCACTACCACAAAATGGATCAGAAATTAAATTTTCGAGATGTGAATTTAATTCTTCATTGTGCGGAAATTTTAAAATTCTAACATTCAGGTTTGAAAAATAATGAAGGTTTTTAGTGAGTAAAAGCAAGTAGAATACTTGTTTAAACAGGTAATTTTACTGGATTTTTGTTGAATTGGGTATCTCCTTAAAAACAATTAAAAAGCTGAGTTACTGTGTTTTGTATTTAAAATCAATTTAAATTATACCGATTGGTATTTTTTATACAGGTAAAAATGATGATTCGTCCGGTAAATTCTTAAGTTAATCTAAAATTGTATAAATAGGTGACCTAAATCACGTTGCTAATTCAGTTATCCTGTTACCTTTAGTTAAAATTTAGTTGTTATGGCACGTAAAAAGTCAGCAGACAAAGTAGATAAAATAATCAATGAGATTAAAGCATCTACACCAAAATTCAAGCTTCAGCTTGATGCAAAGACAACTATTACGTTGAAGACAAAAGAACAAATGCAGAAATGGATGGCACTTTATCCAAAAGCGCAATTACTCTAACCTTTAAGTCATAGTTGGTAAAAAAGAGTCTGCCCTTAGCAGGCTCTTTTTTAATTTCAGGCCATCCCTTTCTTTATCTTTACCAAAACATTGGTTAGCAAAATGATTGAATTAGGAAAAATAAATACACTCAGAATTGTAAAAGAGGTTGACTTTGGATTGTATCTGGACGGCGGATCAGAAGGTGAAATTCTCATGCCTAAGAGATATGTTCCGGCTAACTTTAAAATAGATGATTACTTAGATGTTTTTGTTTATCTGGATTCTGAAGACAGAATAATTGCAACTTCAGAAACTCCGTTGGCTGAAGTTGATCAGTTTGCGCTGCTGAAAGTAAAACAACTTACTCAGGTGGGTGCTTTTCTGGAATGGGGACTGATGAAAGATCTTTTGCTGCCTTTCCGTGAGCAGAAATTTGAATTGCGTCCGAATCAATCTGTTCTTGTGAGAGTTTTTCTGGATAAAACCAGTAACCGCATTGTTGCCACAACAAAGCTTGACCGATTTTTGGACAATTTACCACTTGAACTGGAAACAAATGATGAAGTTGACATTATCATTTGGGAGAAAACAAACCTCGGGTACAAAGTGATCATCAATAATACTTACACCGGTTTATTATATGAGAATGAAATTTTTCAGCCGGTTCATCCGGGAATGAAACTGAAAGGATTTATCAAATTGATCCGACCCGATGAAAAAATTGATGTCACCCTTCAGCGGAGCGGTATGATTCATGTAGATGAAGTTGCATCTAAAATTCTTGACAAATTAAAGTTATCCGGCGGATTTATTGAAGCAAATGACAATACTTCTCCTGAATCCATCAAACACATGTTTGGCGTTTCCAAAAAAGCATTCAAAAAAGCAATCGGTACTCTTTACAAAAACAAAAATATTGTGATTGAAGAGAGAGGTATTCGGTTGAATAAATCATAGTCTTTCCAAAAACAAAAAAGGAGCGACATTTTCTATCGCTCCTTTTTTTTATTCTCTTAGTATTCTGTTTTTATTTGAGAACAGTTACATGTCCTCTCCATTCTAATTTCTTATCTGAGAATTTATCCTTGGCTTCAATTACCCACACATAGGTTCCGTTTTTAGCCATGGTGCTTCCATATGATCCGTCCCACATTCCTTCAGGGTTGTATGACTCCCATACTATTTCTCCCCAGCGGTTGTAGATTGTCAAATGGAAATCATAAATATCAATTCCGTCAATATACACTCTCCAGTATTCATTGAACTCATCTCCATCCGGTGTAAATGCATTTGGAGCAAAGATCAGAATGTCACTTTGTACATCCACAATTCCCTGAATGGTATCTGCACAATTAAATTCATTGATAGTTATTAATTGTACCGGATACTGTGCTGCAATTCCCTCAGGGTAAGTTACCGTTGGTGATTCGCTGGTTGAGTTGGATGGATTACCACCGCCAAATGTCCAGAAGTATGAATTGTTTCCAGGGGTTGAAAGGTTATTGAATTCAACTTCTGTATCAAAAATGGTTGTTGGATTTGGTTGTGAGTAGAACATCGCTTCCGGATACGGATGCACGGTGATATAATCATCTACTGTGATTGAATTATGACATCCAAAGTTGGTGTACACTTCCAGATAAATATCATAGGTTCCGATATTTACAAACGTATGTGAGAACGGTGCCAGGTCATGATAAACCACTCCTTCAATAATCCATGTTACTGAATCAACATACGCCGGTGCAATCAGTGAAGTCAGATTTTCAAACTCAATGGTTGTTGGTGCACATCCGCCTGTTGTATCAGAAGTGAAAATTGGATTAGGAACTTCACGCATGAGTGTATTGGTACAAATGTTCACCGGTGTAGTTTCACACGCGTCAGAAACTGTTACACAATACATCGTTTGTGAAGCAGGATTAACATTTTGTACGTTTGATCCGCCGGCTATCGCTGTTCCGTTTGCAGTCCATGCATAGTTGTATCCATTATGTCCACCTGTTGCTGTCACTGTATGTGATGATGCATATCCCGGACACACTGTATCATTTGGTGTAATAGTCAAAGTGATTGGTGTGTAAAGTGTGATATCAATATCCAACGGAGTTGACACGCAGCCAAATTCATTCTCTGCAAACACGGTTACTGTTGTAGGTGCAGTTGGCATTACGGTCTGAACTGCTGCTGTACTTGCTGTTTGTGACCAATGGAATAAATAAGTTGTTCCGCCGGTTGCACTGGCTGAAACAGTTGCTGTTCCATTCTGACAAACGGTTGTGTCATTTGAAACACTCACCACCACCAGCGGTGGATCAGTCAATGTCACCGTGCTTTGGAAAGTACATCCAAGCATATCTCTTGAAATTACAGTATACGTTCCCGATGGTAAAGTAAGTCCGCTTGTATTGGATGCCTGATACGTTGTGCCTCCGTCAAAACTATAATCTACTGCTCCAATTAATCCGGTAGATGTAATGGTAATTGAACCATCTGAATATCCGTTACAGGTTGGATCAGTAAATGTTGTTGTATGAAATTCTTCTGAGAAGAAAATATTTACATCATCTGTTGCTGAAGGACAAACGCCTGTCGGATCAACTTCTGTTAATGTATAAGTATGCATTCCATTTGCAGTTGGAGTTACAGCTGCATTTAAGTCAGCACTGTTTGGTGCAAAGGATGATGTTCCTGTTCCTGCTGTTTGTGACCAGTTAGTTGTTCCGCCTGATGATGTTCCCTGTAATACATAAGGTGTAGGGAAACAAATTGAATCATCCAGTCCGGCATCTGGTGCTGGCATTGGAGAAACGGTTACACAAACCACGTTTGAATAAGGAGTCAATGAACATGATCCGCCTGTTTCTTCTGCTCTGTAGCACATGTCTTGCGTCAACGCTCCTGTAGTGTAAGTAGCGGTAGTTGCTCCCGGAATTGGTGTAAATGTTGTTCCGCCGTCTGTTGATTCTACCCACTGAATTGTACCCGTAGCTCCAATCAAATCAACTGTCGTAGTTGAACATTCACAAATCAAAGCAGGTGAAATTGTTGCGGTAACGCCACCACCAATATAAGCGATAGTAACGCTTCCGTTTCCTGTATTAGCTCCTTGAGTACATCCCGCTCCCGGAGGAATAAGACTTGATCCTCCTCCACCTCCGGCACCACCGTTAGCTCCGGTACAGCAACCATCGTTACCACCACCGCCGCCACCAAAGTAGCCGCCACCACCTCCACCACCGGGAGCTGTCTGCCAGATTCCGCCTTGACCACCGGTTCCACCTACTCCTGCAAATCCGCCTGTTGGTACACCAGCCCACGGAGCTCCTCCTGCACCTGGTCCGGTTTGTGTTCCGCCACCACCGCCTACTCCAATCCATGGTGAACCGGGACTTTGTGCTTCTCCATTCGTACATCCACCATCACCACCAACATTATTTTCTCCACCGCCTCCCCAGGCAACCCATGATCCTCCACCCGAACCACCACCACCAGCAGCAATTATTAAGGTTGTTCCATTAACTCCGACATTTGTTGACCCTCCACCACCGGCAGAAGCATTTACCAATTGTCCATCAGTGGAAAAGTTTCCTGGTCCGCCGCCATTGTATCCGGCAACGTTTCCAAGGCCACCCTGACCACCAACGTTAATATCCACAACATCACCCGGACTGACAGGAATAGTTGCGGTAACTGATGCACCTAAACCTCCCGGCACAGGAGTCCCTGTAGAGCCGGTAGAGCCGGTCCCATCCAAAGCATTTCCGCCCTGCGCACCGTTAGCTGTAATAGTAATACTTGTTACACAGTTAGGAACCGTCCATGTTGTTGGAGCTCCTGAAAAAGTAATATCCACCTGAGTACAGTTGTCATAAGTATTCTGACAAGCAGCTGTCCATGCAGTATAATGCACCCCAAAATTAAGTCAGGTAACTAAGTTAGGAAAACACAGTAAAAACCCTAATAATTACCTGTATTATGAGTAGACGACCAAGACGCAATTTCAGCGCAGAGTTTAAGACCAAAGTGGTTATTGAAGCTTTGAAGGAGAGAGATACAATCGAAGATCTCGCTCGCAAACATGAACTCCATCCAAATCAAATTTCAACTTGGAAAAAGGAATTTTTGGCAAAAGCATCCAGTGTTTTTTCAACAGCGAATGAAGAGGTAAAACAAGACCAGGAAGCGGAGATGAGCAAACTTTTTGAACAGATCGGCAGACAGAAAATCGAGATCGAATGGATGAAAAAAAAATTACTTTAAAGCCACTTTTTGAAAGAAGAAACATGATTGAAAGAGGTTTGGTAATAAGTATGAATCGTCAATGTGAGCTGATATCTATTCATCGGAGTGGCTTGTATTATCAACCGGTTCCAGAGAGTGAAGAGAACTTGAAAATCATGCGCCTGATGGACGAACAATATTTTCACACACCGTTTTACGGAGTGCGAAGAATGACTCAGTGGCTCAGAAATCAAGGATATGAAATAAATCCAAAACGCACCAAACGGCTAATGGAACTCATAAGTTGGCAAACTGTTTATCGCAAGAAAAACACAAGTAAGAGAAATAAATTGCATCCTGTATATCCGTATTTACTAAAAGGACTTGATATCAATCGTGCAAATCAAGTCTGGGCAATTGATATAACATACGTTCCAATGCGCAGAGGTTTTATGTATTTGGTTGCAATCATTGATGTGCATACACGCTACGTGATTAACTGGAGTTTGAGTAATACAATGACTGCAGAGTGGTGCAGAATGGTTGTTGAAGAAGCAATAGAACTTTATGGTCAACCAGAAATCATAAACTCCGATCAGGGAAGTCAATTCACAAGTTATGAATACACGAGCCTACTTTTGGAAAGAGAAAAACCAATAGCCATTAGCATGGACTCAAAAGGAAGAGCGATAGACAATATTTTTATTGAGCGCTTATGGAAGTCGGTTAAATACGAATGCGTTTATCTGAGAGCTTTTGAAGATGGTGTAAAGCTTTATGAAGGTCTGAGTAACTACTTTAACTTTTACAACAACGAACGAATGCATCAATCACTCAAGTACAAAACACCCGCATCAATTTATCTCAATGCGGCCTGAGTTATGAACAAATTAACAGCTTCAACAAAAAGAAAAAAAGAAGCAAAAAAAGAAAAAATTATAATAACAATAAAAACATATTATTTTTGACTTATCCTGTCCTGAGATTGGGGTGCATTATACAGTATTACAGCAGGTTGGATCCAATGCAATTACTAAAGCATAACACGCATCATTTGGCACCGGAGCCGCAACACATGGTGGCGGTGGCGGTGGCGGTGGTGGTCCGCAGTTAGCAATTGAATTTGGTCCTTGAGTAGGACAATACGTACACATATCTGCGCAACAATCACCAAAAATCCAGCAAGCGTCATCGCAGAAACAAAATCCTCCGAAACCACCGCAGATACCATTGCACTGGCTCATTGCATTCTGACTAGAAAACCCTCCGATAAACAGAAGGAATAACAGAATAAATTTTTTCATTTTAGTTTTTTTAGAGTAGTGTTATTTAATATAGGTAGCCACGTAGTTATCTACATAGTCAATATAGGCTCTGAATTCAGCAGGATGATTAGTTAACCAAAGTTCAAACTGTTGTTTAGCCAATTCCTGATCATCTCCGGTTACAGTGCGTGAAGGAAAGTGTGGCGCAATTTCAGCACGCTTTGCTTCAATCTCAGGCATAATAATGCCTTTCACATAATCATAACTTGGGTCCAGATTGAAAACCATTTTATGAACTCTTGCTAATTCAGACATCGCATAATCATAAGAGTACGGTCTTTCCTGAGTTACCAGTTCATTTTTAGGGTTCACCGGTTTGTCACCGGTAACAGAAGCAGAAGTGGTCAGAACACTTCCAAATCCAAGAGTCAACGTTAGCAGATACGTTAATTTCATAGTTTAATTTTTTCTTTCGTATAATTTTGATTCAGATAGGATTACCCAAATCTAAAGAGAAAACGACATTAGCCTTCAAAGGTTGCTTTGAGGGATTACCTTTTTTACTAAAAATCACGAATTGAATAAGAAATTCACAAACGCGGTATAAGCTAATAAATTATTAACCCTTTTCAAGGTAATGTTGGGCACTTCCGGAAAGTAAAATAATTATTGGCGTATGAACTTCTGCAAAGTCATTCCTGATTCACTGCTCACCTTAAGGAAATAGATTCCATTGGCAAGTGTATCTATGTTCAGAGAGGCCAATCCAGAGCTAGAAACCTGTGAAGAAATTAAATTACCGATGCCATCATAAATTTCAATATTCACTGCCATTCCGGAAGGATGTTTTACATTCAGAATTTCTGTTGCAGGATTTGGGTAAATTGAAATTAAATCTGCAAAATCAACAGTTGAAATGCCAACACCAAAGTTAGAATCTACAAACTTACAAACCGTAGTATCTATGCAAGAACCAGCAGATACTTCACAAGCGTAATTTCCATCAACCGTGGGAATAAAATCCTGATCAGTAGCACCGGGAATAGGAGCCATGCCGTTATCACAATCCAGCCACTGATAAGTTGCACCGGACTGAAGAGACAATATAACACCATCAAATACAACAGTTGAAATATTGACATTATCAATAATTGTGAGATCAATATTGATGATACTGTCCAAACCAGGACAAGCTATACTTGGAATTATTTCAGTAAAAACATAATTTCCTTCAGCCATGTAGAAATTACCAAGCGGTGATGTATACGTATCACACGTAACAATGGTAACTGAATCACCAGGTTGATCTGTAATTGTCAATTCAATGGTAATAATACTGTCACATCCCGGACAAGTCACACTTGGAATGGTGTCAATAAAATTGTACGTACCCATTGCGTTATAATAATTACCGGCCGGGGATGTATAATCAGAACAAGTTTGCACAATCAGATCAGAAGTCAGGTCAGCTTCAGGATCCCATATCCACAACTCTCCACCGGTTGAAAGATTATCTGCCTGAAAATAAAGTTTACCATCAATAAAACGAAGCATTGTTGGTGTTGATGACATTCCACCAAAGGCAATATTTTTACCAACAAAAGTGGATGTACCATCATAAACAAAAACTTCATTACCGGTAAAACCGTTATCAGCCACAACAAACACATAACCATTAGCAATAACCATTGGTTCAGATGAAGGAGCAGGCATTGATCCGGTTGAGCCCACTTTAATATCTGAAATCAATGTTGCTGTTCCTCCTGAATAATGCCACAACTCATTTCCCGTTGTACCATTGTTTGCAGCAAAATACATATCACTGCCACTTGCTGTAAGATTATTTGGATGCGAGTTCGCACTTCCGGGATTAATATTCATAACCATTCCAATTGTGGTTCCGTCAAACTTCCATAATTCATATCCATTTGTTGTGTTGAATCCCCGGAACAACAATTCATTACCAACGGCTGTTAATTCCCAGGGAGTAAGATCTGCTATGCCCGGATTTCCATCCAGGTTTGTCAATGTAGTTCCATCATAAGCCAATACCTCATAACCATGAGTTCCGTCATTTGCCCTGAAACATAAATGAGTTCCAATATTGGTTAGCTCACCCGCGTTTGATCCGGTAGTTCCAGGATAGATATCAAAAACTGTTGTTGTACTGCCGTCATAATGCCATACTTCCTGACCAGTTGCTGCACTGGTTGCAATGAAAAATGCATCGCCATTAAATCCACAAATTTCATAAGGAACCGAACTGCTTGATCCCGGATTGATATCATGAACCAATGAAGCTGTAGTTCCATTATATTTGAATGGTTCCATACCGGTTGAACCATTGTCAGCAAAGAAAAATATTTCAGATCCAATTACTGTTAATGTAGTTGGGAACGAACTATTGGGTCCGGGATTAATATCAGCTGCAAGAGAAATAGTAGTTCCGTCAAAACGAAACAATTCATTTCCTGAAGTACCATTAGAAGCTGTGAAGTATAAATAAGATCCCATCACTGTTAAATTATTTGGCTGAGATCCTGCAAAACCAGGATTCAAATCAGAGACGATAGAAGCAACACCATTTTCATATTTCCACAATTCATTACCCGCCATACTTCCGGTGCATCCAAAATAAACTACACCATTGAACAAAGTCATATTAGTAGGAAGTGAACCGTACGATCCGGGATACACATCGCTTGCCAGATAAACACAATTTGAAAATTGAGCGGTTGCGCTGATACTGAAGGTAGCGATCAGCAGTGATACAATTCCGTTAATTTTTTTCATGATCAATGTCATTTTAATTCTGAGTGTTTTTTGTTACGGCTAAAGTTAAATAAAACTTACCACATCATTCACCTTTCACATCTTCACAATCTTTCAACACATGCGGTGAAACCATGGGGTCAACATTTTGTATACCTCTTGAATAGCAGGCAATTTCATATCCCATTTTGGCAAACCAGCTTACAAAATCATCTTTGGTATATTCTGATTCAGGAGACAATAAACAAAAATAAGTTGAAGTCACATAATCTGAACGTGATTCAATAATTCCGGATTTTGACCCGATCTTCTCATCAATTTTCTGAGCTGATTCAGCATTCAGAGGTGATAAAATTCTGAATTGAACAAATGAATTGGATCCCTGATCAGATGAATTTACAAAAGACATCATAAGAACTGAGATCAGTATAAACAAAATAGATTTTAAAGTTTGCGTCAAGTGCATATTACATGTTATAACGCAAAATTCATCCAAAGGGTTGCCAGCGTGTTAACCTATTGATTTTCTTGGCCTTTTTTAGATCTCTTTGCTTTGATGATCTCAATGAGTATAGGCAAAACAGAAATAAAAATGATTCCCAGCGCAACCAACTCGATGTTATTTCTGATCCACTCAAACTGGCCCAGAAAATAACCGGCAATGGTAAGACTTCCAATCCAGATTGCACCGCCAAGTACATCAAACAGAAGAAACCGGCGGTATTTCATTTCTGCAATTCCGGCAACAAACGGAGTGAAAGTTCTAACTATTGGCACAAAACGAGCCATGATAATTGTTTTGGTACCATACTTTTCAAAAAATGCATGGGTCTTATCCAGATATTCCTGTTTGACAATTCGTTTCTTCCTGAATTTGATTTGCACTGCTTTCAAACCAATTTTTCTTCCAACCCAATAATTAGTATTATCACCCAGAACTGCAGCAAAAAAAAGTAAACCCAGTAAAAGGAAAATATTCAAAAAGGGTTCACCGGTTGTCTCATTTACCTGATTGGCAAATAATCCTGCCGTGAAAAGCAGAGAATCACCAGGCAGAAAAGGCATAATTACCAAACCGGTTTCAATAAAATCACCAGAAAAAGAATGACATAAATTGCATCATTGTAATTGGCAAATAGCCATTCAAAATCAAGATGTATGATGTGCGAGAAAAGTTCTACCATGAGTTGAATTACGATTGGACTTGTAAACGAAATAAAAACTATTCTTCCGTTTCGTCGCTTTGATTTTGTTTCAGTTCAGCTCCAATTTCTTCCGGTAAAAATTCAAAAAACGTATCTCCTCTCAGGCCAAGTCTCAATGTCTCCAGAGAAATAACTTCATTGGGTGCAATATTTCCAAGATTCACATTAGCTCCAAATAAACGGATAAACCAAACCTGCTGTGTTTTTTTAGGTGCTTCCCATAAGATGGAAGCCGGATCTACCTTGGCAATTATTTTATTAATGAGATACGTATGTGCATTTCCATTTGGTCTGAACACCCCAACATTTCCGCTTTCTCTGCCTTCAGCAATAACTTTCCATGAACCAGCCTGCAATTCAGTACTCATCATTTTAATCCATTTTGCCGGACTGATTATAATCCCGGCATCTTTAGATCCAACTTCAGACAACACCGTTCTGTCCTTCGCAAGTTTACTGATGTACTCCAGTTTTTTGTCGTGGGGAATAATAATAGAACCATCAGAAACTTCACACAAATCCAGATCATATTTATCAAGCAGTTTACGGTATTCATTGAATTTATTTCTTGCAAGAAATATTTCAAACATCGTACCACCGAAATAAGGGCGGATACCTGCCTCTTTGTACAATTTAATTTTTTCTTTAAGATTAGGGGTAATCATGGATGTACCAAATCCAAACTTGGCAAGATCTGTATATTCATGGTTACCTTCAATGAAGGCCGCTGTTTCAGTGACACTCATTCCCTTGTCCATCATCATGGTAACACCTGATTTTCTTGCTTTGGCAGCTCTTTCAGGAATATAAGGAAGATCAAAATTTCTAGTCATTGTATGATTCAATTATATGAACAAATTCCGGAATTGATTCCGCTTCCGGCAGATACAAAAGTACTGTTTTAGCGGCAGACTTGTCTTTTTTTCATTTCGTCACTGAATAACAAAAGGGAATCTGATACTCTGCCGGCTTTATAATAAAGCCCTACCAGACTCAGTCTGACTTTAGATTCAAGTTTATTAATATCCGGTAAACTTTCCAGCAGAAGAATTGCTTTTTCTACATCTGTTTCTTCATAGATGGCAGCCAGCAATACTAACGCATCCGAATAATCCGGATCAAGTTCTATAGCGGTTTCCAGCTGATGCTCAGCTTCTTCAATTTTATTGTTTTTATAAAGACATTCTGCATATACCAACCGGTAATTTGCATTTTCAGGCTGAATATTTACAGCATGACTGATGAATGCCAGTGCTTCTGCGTGAAATCCTCTTACATCTTTGATTATTCCAATGCCAATCCATGGCTCAGCAAGTTCAGCATTCAGCTCTTTACTTTTTTCATAATAGAACAAAGCTTCATCATATCTTTCCAAACGCTCATATGCCTCAGCCATATAACTAAGCGTTAATGCTTCTTCTCCGTCAATTTCAATACACCTGCGATAACTTTCAATTGCCTTTTCATAGGCACCGGTCTGCATATACGTATTCCCTAAATTGAAATGTGCAGATGAAAATTCTTCATTGATGACAATCGCATAATCATATGCCCAGATTGCTTTTTCAATGTTGTTTTTCAGAAAATAAATATTTCCGAGGTTATACCAGGCGGTAAAAGAATAGGGATTATTATCAATGTATTTATTATAAA
This sequence comes from Crocinitomicaceae bacterium, assembly GCA_016719925.1. GTDB lineage: Bacteria > Bacteroidota > Bacteroidia > Flavobacteriales_D > Crocinitomicaceae > JADJGJ01. The sequence continues at coordinate 80,810 of JADJYC010000003.1, forward strand.
ATTCAATACACTGATCAAAATTTCCGGTACGTTCATAGCAATAAGCAATTTCATAAATTGCCGCTTCGTTGCCGGGAGAATTTTCAAGAATACGTGTTAATTCACGGATGGCACTTGCATAATCCTGAACGTTTTCATATTCAAGTGCCAGATCAAAACGGATGTCATCCATTTCATCTCCGTCAAATTCCGCTGATGCTTCCAAAGCCTTTTCAAAATATTTGATGGCTTTTTCATGATCGCGCAGCTGAGAAAAAACAGATGCTTTTGTAATATAAATTTCAGGATTGAGTGAATCTGTTTTCTCCAGAGCCTGAAGAATAAGCAGACTTTCTCTCAGCTGTCCGGTTGTAGAAAAAACTTGTGCTTTTCTCAAATCAAAAACCAGATGCGTTGGATATTGTTCCTTTGCAAAGTCAATAGCATTGAGCGCATTTTTAATCTGATTTTTAACAATGAAATGATCAATGATCTGTTCCAGAATTTCGGGGTCGAAGTAATACGATTCCTTATTCCTGATCATCTTTTCATACCGCTCAAGTTCTGCGTGAAAATGAGCGTCAAAAAGTTCGTCGTCTTCGTCTTCGTCATCAAACATAAACTACCTTTTTGCTCTAACAAAAATAGAAGGATACAGCTGTACAATGAATCCGCGCTGTCAATATTATCAACACGATTATGAACAATTCAGTATCTATTTGCCGTTGCGTTTGCGCTCGTTTTCAGTAAGAAAAACTTTCCTGAGGCGAATACTTTGTGGTGTTAACTCCACGTATTCATCTTCCTGAATATATTCCAGTGCTTCTTCCAGAGAAAATGATTTTGCAGGAGCAATTCTCATTTTTTCATCTGTTCCGCTGGCACGAATATTTGTAAGTTTTTTAGTTTTAGTCACATTCACAACCAGATCACCGGCGCGTGAGTTTTCACCAATAACCTGTCCTTCATAAATGTTAACGTTAGGATCAATGAAAAATTTTCCACGCTCCTGAAGATTGTGCAATGAATATGGGATACTTTGTCCCTGCTCCATTGAAATCAGAGAGCCATTGATTCTTCCGGGAATCTCACCCTTGAACGGCTGATATTCTTTAAAACGATGTGCCATTACAGCTTCACCCGCTGTTTGTGTAAGCATATAAGAACGTAAACCAATCAAACCTCTGGAAGGAATTAAAAATTTACAGATCATACGACCACCTTTTGGTTCCATGCTGAGCATTTCTCCTTTACGGCGTGTCACTGCATCAATAGCTGTTCCTGAAAATTCTTCCGGTACATCAATGGTAAGATCTTCAATAGGTTCACATTTTTCACCGTTAATTTCTTTGAAAATTACCTGAGGTTGTCCTACCTGAACTTCATATCCCTCACGTCTCATTGTCTCAAGCAATACAGATAAATGCATAACACCACGGCCAAAAACATTCCACTTATCAGCAGAGTTTGTTGTTTGTACGCGCAATGCAAGATTTTTTTCCAACTCTTTAATCAGTCGATCATGAATATGTCTTGACGTTACAAATTTTCCTTCTTTTCCAAAAAACGGTGAATCATTGATTGTAAAAAGCATACTCATAGTAGGCTCATCAATATCAATTGTCTGAAGAGGTTCAGGATTTTCGAAATCACAAATTGAATCTCCAATTTCAAAACCATCAATTCCGGTAATTGCGCATATATCTCCCAGCTGAACTGATTCCACTTTTCTTTTCTCCAATCCTTCAAAAACAAAAACTTCTTTGATACGGGATTTTACCTGTGAACCATCTCTTTTAGAAAGTATAACCGGCATGTTTGGTTTTATGTCTCCACGGGTTAAACGTCCGATTGCAATTCGTCCAACAAAAGAAGAATAATCGAGTGAAGTGATCAGCATCTGAGTATTCCCTTCAGCAAATTTACGCGGTGGAAAATAGTCAATAATGGTATCTAAAATAGTATCAATGGATGTTGTAGGTTTTTTATAATCTTTACTCATCCAGCCCTGTTTTGCCGAACCATAAACAGTTTCAAAATTCAACTGTTCGTCATTACCGTCCAGTTCAAACATGAGATCAAAAACTTTCTCATGCACTTCTTCCGGTGAGCAATTTTCTTTATCAACTTTATTAATAACTACCAGTGCTTTCAAACCCAATTGTAATGCTTTCTGCAATACAAATCGTGTTTGCGGCATCGGACCTTCAAAAGCATCCACCAAAAGACAAACGCCATCAGCCATGTTAAGTACTCTTTCAACCTCACCGCCAAAATCGGAGTGACCCGGAGTGTCAATGATATTAATTTTTGTGTCTTTGTAAAAAACTGAAACGTTTTTGGCTGTAATGGTAATTCCTCTTTCACGTTCCAGGTCATTGCTGTCCATAATCAGTTCTCCTGAACTTTTGATCGGGTTTTTACCTGCTTCAATCATACGGTCAACCAATGTCGTTTTACCATGGTCAACGTGTGCAATAATTGCGATGTTTCTGATTTCCATTTTATTTCTTCTGTACTGTTGTTAAACTTATTTTCTTCTTGATTTCGGACGGTCTGAAGTTTTTCTTCTTTCAAAACCTGTTGATTCAAATTCACTTTTATTTGATTTTTCTTTTTTGTCTGAGCTGAATTCTTTTTTAGAACCTCTGTCACTGAATCGCTCAGAACGGAATCCAGATTCTTTTTCTCTTTGGAATCAGAAAACGGGAACTCTTTTTTTCGCCGGAATAACTTCTTTCTCCACCCTCTCTGCTTCCTTTTTTTTCATAAGAGCGTTCTCCTCTGAATCCACCTTCTTTTTTGCGGTTTCTGTCACCAAAACGTTCTCTACCCTTTGAACCAAAATCTCTTCCGCCTTCAGACTCATTTCCTCTGGTATCTCCTTTGGAAGTTTGCTCTACCTTCATCTCTTTTCCTTCAAAATCTGCACCTTTTAATTTGGAAAGAATTAATTCAGTTTGAGATTTATCAGCATCAAAAAATGAAAAATTATTCATGATATCAATTTTGCCAACACCACCTTTCTCCATTCCTGTTGTATCACAAACCAATCTTAATAAAGCTCCCTGATTAAAGCCGTCTTTTTTTCCAAGATTGACAAAAAAGCGCTGAAAGTTTGCATCACTTCTTGACGTATCTCCTCTTCTTCCTTTCTGAAAACCACCCGAATCATTTCTTCTTCTGTCATCGCTTCTTCTGTCATCACTTCTTCTGTCGTCACTTCTTCTGTCTCTGTCTCCGCGGTCATTTTTATCCGCATTCAGATCACTGGCTGAACCGCTGTAATAATTCAGCAGACGATTAAATTCACCGGATACAAAACGCTGAACCAATTCTTCTTTGGAAAATGATTCAAGCTTTGTCATTACGGCAGGCATGAATTTATCCATTCTGTTTTTATCAATTGGAGCATCAGCAATTTTTGATACCATGTGCATCAGTCTGATCTCACAAATCTGATCAGGTGTCGGAATTGATTTTAACGTAAAAGAAGATTTGATGATTTTTTCAATCGATCTTATTTTATAAATTTCCTTTGAGTTCACCAGTGCAATCGAAACTCCTTTTTTACCGGCTCTTGCAGTACGACCACTACGGTGCGTATAATTCTCAACATCCTCCGGTAAATTATAATGTATTACGTGCGTAATATCTGTTACATCAATTCCACGTGCGGCAACGATTAATTTATCAGCCACTTTTCCGGTTTCCATTCGAGTTCTGCAGAAAATCAAACCATAGATATCCGGATTAAAATCAATGATACGTTTCAACGCTTCGTATCTGTCTCTTTCTTTCACTGAATAATAATCATGTTCGATATTTTTGTTTCCTTCATTTTTACCTCCAACGGTAATTTCAAAAGGATCTTCCATATAGTTGCGTGCAATATTTGCAACCTCACGCGGCATGGTAGCAGAAAATAACCAGACATTTTTTTCAGCCGGAGTTTGTTCCAGAATCTGATCAATATCTTCTTTGAAACCCATATTGAGCATTTCATCTGCTTCATCAAGCACAACATATTCAATGGGCTGAAGTTTTACTTTTTTACGTTCAATCAAATCAATCAGTCTTCCTGGGTTGCACAATAATTTGCGCGCCGCGTTCAATCTGTCTGATTTGTTTTACGATATCTGTTCCTCCGTAAACCGGAACAATATTAATTCCATCCATGTTGGATGAAAAATTCAACAGGTCATTTGTAATCTGAATACACAATTCACGTGTCGGACACAAAACCAAACCTTGTGTGAGTTTTGAATCAGCATTTATCTGACTCAGCATTGGCAGACCAAACGCTGCTGTTTTTCCTGTACCTGTTGAAGCCAGTCCAACAAGATCACCTCCGTTTTCCAATAAATGCGGTATGGCTTGCTGTTGAATTGGTGTAGGATTTACGAATCCGATTTTTGTTATGGCTGAAAGAATTTCGTTCTTCAGACCAAGTTCCTGAAATGTCATTTTGTTTTATTTAGTTATTAATCCCCTCTCCTGATCCTAATTCGATAACTAAATACACTGTTTTAGACGACATGAATTATTCAGGACTAAAGTAAATCCTCCCATTCTACGGAGAATTGCGGTGCAAAGGTACGCTCTTTTTTACAATACCCGATACTTTTTCACAAATAATCCCCCTAACATTCTGTAAACATGGAAGATAACATTTTTTAACAGGATGGATTATTCTGTTTTGACCGGATTTTCCATCCGAAGACAGTAAATTAGGCAATCTTAAAAAAATCAAGATTAACCAGCTCATGAAAAAATGTTTGTTCTTGTTTGTACTGATTATTGGCTTATCAGAAACTCAGGCTCAGAAACTGTATGATCCGATTGATACGTTTTTTACAGATCACGGAACCATTCTGATTTATCCCGACCGCTCATGGACCTATATGGAAGATATGTTCTTTGACGGAATCATGAATACATCACTGCATGATTTTATTCAGAATGATACCAGTTATGGTTACCGCCAGCATTGGAAAAATGATATTGTAATTACGTGTACACAAAACAATATCGGAATAATGAAAGACACTATCTGGATGTGTGTACTTGATTCAGCTCATCAGGATTTTTGTATTCCGTTTGACGGAAGAATGACTTCAGGATTTGGATACAGACACGGAAGAGAAATCAACGGGGTTGACATTGATCTGGAAGAAGGAGATACTATAGTAAAAGCCGGTGATCCGATAGGACTTGGAGGGAATACCGGACATTCATACGGTGCACATTTACATTTTGAGGTTCGATTTTATGATGTTCCGATTGATCCTGAACTGATATTTAATTTCAAACACAAAGAAGTACACGATAATCTTTTGGTTCATAAAGGAGTTTTTGTTGACGGCGGATACCGTTCAACTGCAAGAGTGGATGATGCACCGGGCACACCCGGAACAGGCGGTTCAAATACCGTAGGCAGCTCAGGAGGCTCAAACTCTTCGGCCAAAACACATAAAGTCAGAAGCGGCGACACACTTTCAAAAATTGCTGTTCAATATGGTACAACAGTCACCAAATTGTGTCAGTTAAACGGAATGAAAGCTACCGACATCATTCATATTGGTCAGGTAATTAAAGTGCGTTGATTTTGACCAAACGTAAACTCATTATCACTATTGACGGAGGAGGAATAAGAGGAATTATTCCGCTGGTTGTTCTCCGTCAGATTCAAAATCAACTTGACAAATCACTTTTTGATATTTCAGATAAATGGTACGGCACTTCTACCGGTGCACTTATATCTGCCGGAATTTTAATTCAGGATCAGGATACTTTTTCCAATGCTGTTCAAAATGTTCTGGACATCTATGAATTCCGTTCAGGCTCGTCAGTGAATCCCTTGGGATCATCCAAACCTGAAAGAGCTTTGCATAAAATATTAGATGAAAATTTTGAAGAAAACACCTTTGAGCGTTTACCAAAACTGCATGTGGTTTCTTGTAAAAAATCAGATTTTTCTGTTGAAGTTTTCTCTTTGAAAAATAATGTCAGCGTGGCTGAATCTCTGAAAGCAAGCTGCGCTGTTCCCGGAATTTTTGATCCTGTAAAAATAAAAGGTGACTATTATATTGATGGATTTATCAAAGCAAAAAATCCTGCGCTGATTGCACTTGAAAATGAAATCCAGAATGAGAATCTGATTTTGCTGAGTCTGGGTACGGGAATTTTAAGAGAAATAGATGAAACCGAAATTCAGGTAAGAGCCACGCACAAACAATGTGAAGAGCTTGCAGCAAAAAACGGATTTCATTATTTCAGATTCAATCCGACACTGGAAGAAGCTGCAGATAATATGCAGGACGCCCGTTTAAAAAATATTTTTGCTTTGAAAAAAGATACAGAAAATTATCTGGAGCGAAAAAAATCAAAACTGGATGATCTGATCCGTTTGCTGAATTAAACCTCCACTCCCATTATACACACATCATCAATTTGTTCAAACTCGCGTTTCCAGTCGTAGAAAGCGTTGCGGATAAACTGATAATGTTCTTCAACGGGTTGTTGCTGAATAGAAAGCACAAGCTCTTTGAGCGTTTTGTATTTGAATTTTTTTCCTTTATCGCCGCCAAACTGATCAGCAAAACCATCACTGTAAAGATAAATTCTGTCACCAGGTTTTAAAACGGCCTCATTGTTTCTGAAAAGCACACGTGTTTCAAAATAACCAATTGGTTGTTTGTCTGCCTTTATCTCAAATAATTTATAACCATGCGCTGAAATATTAGCTTCTGTTTTCTGAGAATTTACCACAAGATCATCATCATCCTCTTTTCGTACAATCCACACCGAATTCTGTGCACCGGAAAACTGAAACCCGACATTAACAGTGTCTGAATAATCCAAAGAACAAAGTGCAATATCCATTCCGTCTTTGATTACATTCCCCGTTTCAACTTCAGTAAAAGATTCTATCATTGATTCATTAACGGCGTCCAGAATTTCACTTGCTCTTGTTAGTCCTGATTCACGCACAGCACTGGTTAATGCTTTTGAACCAATCAAAGAAACCATTGCTCCGGGTACACCATGTCCGGTACAATCTGCCACAGCAAAAAAAGTTTTTGTTCGGTCAAGTGATTTTTCAGCCCAGTAAAAATCTCCAGAAACAATGTCTTTCGGTCTGAAGAAAATAAAATATTTACTCAGTAATTTTGCAACTTTTTCTTTGGCAGGCAAAACAGATCTTTGAATTCTTCTTGAATAAAAAATAGAATCTGTAATCTCTTTATTTTTTTCTTCAAGCATTTCATTCTGACTTTTTATTTCAGTTGTTCTTTGTGTTATAATCGCTTCTAATTTTTTCTGATTTTCTCTGAGTTGTCTTGTTCTCCATCTGAGAAATATCACTACACAGATAAAAATAAAAATGCCGGCAAAAATTCTGAACCACCAGGTTTCCCAAAATGGTTTGTGAATGATGAAGGTGATTGACTCTTCGTTTTCCTGGATGATTCCAAGTTCATTTGAAGCTCTTACTTTAAAGGTATAAATTCCAGGAGCAAGGTGATTGTAAAGCACATGATTTTCACTTGCGGGAACTGACCATTCTTCATCCAGACCTTCCAGTTTCCAGCTGTATTTTATAGCATCAGGTGCTACAAAATTGAGTCCGATAAAACTAAATTCCAGATTGTTTTTGTTGTAAGGCAGGTTTAAATTTACCGGCAGGTTATAAATACCCCATGTTGTGTCACACCATTTTGATGATGCCCAGTTCACATTTTGACCGTTCAGTTTTAAATCATTCAGATAAATTTTTGATGGAGTACCTATAAGAAAATTATCAATCTGATCAGCACTCAGCCGGTAAAGGCCATCAATGGTTCCAAACCAGATATTTCCATTGCTGTCCTTCAGCCCTGCATTCGGATGGTTCTGTAAACCTTTAAAACCGGAAGCTGATCCAATTTTAATAATGTTACTTACTGAGTCATTTTCAGTAACGAGTATATCCACGCCTCTTTCATGTCCCAGCCATATTTTACCTGGTGTCAGAATAATGGAGTAGATATAATTTGATGTCAATCCTTCAACTGTGGAGAAATTTTTAATCTGCAGATTTTTATTTTCACTGTCGTAGGTTCCTGTAAAAAGTCCGTTTCCGTCAGTACCAAAATAAAGCGTACCGGAAGAATCTGCTGTAATACTGATTACCTGATCAAAATCTTCAGAAACCACCGGAGTAACCATTCTGGTTTTATCAAAAACACTTATCTGACCGTCAGAAAATCCAATCCAGATTCTCTTTTCCTTATCCTGAAATACAGACGAAATTTCTTCACCCGCCATTCTGTTTCCTTCAGACAAATTTATAATTTCAAAACTCTCATAATTGCCAACCACTTTTATCTGAAATAAACCCTGGCTGGTACCTGCGTAAATTTTATTTCCATACTCTTTTATCACAGTTACACCAACATTTGCAGCATCCGGATCAGTTGACTGAAAAACTATTTCTTTTTTAAAATCACCTTTGACAATTGTCATTCCATGAAGATTTCCCAGCCACACATAACCGTTCTTGTCATAATGAATTGCTTTTATAGAATTGGTCAGATAATTATCCGACAATTTCACCGTAGAATAATTATAAAGTCTGTTTCCTACAACTTCAAGCGTTGTAAAACCAGAACTTGTACCAACCAGAATGTCACCGTATTCATCTTCACAAATACTTTGAATCTGGTTACCCCCCAAACCTTCAGCCATAGTGAATCCAATAAAGTCACGGTAATTAAAACTTAAAATTCCTCCGTAAAAAGTTCCGACCCAAATATTACCGAATGAATCTTTTTTAATACATCTGATCCGCTCATTGGTGAGTCCGTTTGCCTGCGTGATGTTAGTAATTAATTCGCCGTCATAAATACTAATGCCACGTGACGTTCCAAACCACATATTTCCTTTATCATCCTGTTCTATGGATCTCACTCTTGAATTGATCAAACCATCTGAGGTCCCAAATGAAGTTATGAGCGAATCTTCAATTTTACAGACACCTTTATTCGTTCCGATCCAGATATTTTATCTGAATCAACAAATAGTGCGAGTATCTGAAATGAATTTAATTTTTGCTGAAACGGAGATAATTCCAGTTTGTTATTTTGCGCAATATAAAGTCCGCTGTCTGTTCCAACCCACATTTTGTTCTCTATCCACATCAGCGCGCGTACAGTACTGTCGGGAATTTCCTGAACAAGATTAAATGCACTGTCAGCAGTTTTTGAAACAGAATTGATAAAATTCACGCCGTGATCTGTACCAATCCATATTCTTCCTGACTCATCTTCAGATATAGAACGAATTCTGTCAGACGCATTTGAATCAATGAGTTCAATTTCAGTAAATGATATTCCGTTAAAATAACAAACACCTTCATCCGTTGCACACAGAGCGTTTTGTCTTTTGACTGATAAAGTAAACGGATGTTATCAGACGCCAAACCACTTTTGCGTGTATACGAATGAAATGTTTTACCATCAAACTTGCAAACGCCCCCACCCTCTGTGCCTATCCATAAAAATCCATAATCATCCTGAAAAATATCATAAACACCTACGCGCGGCAAACCTTCTTCAAGACCGTATTTTTTAAAATTGAATTGCTGTCCAAACGACCATGCCTGTATGGCAAAAAGCAGCAGTATGGATTTGAATTTCAGCATATACAAATATAGGTAAACAAATAACGTGCTAAGTTAGTTAACCGGATTGGTTCAAACCGTTTTAAACGAAAGAATTCAATAATTTATCGTTCAAATCAAGACATTTATAGAACATTTCACTAATTTGGGGCTTCAATTAAATAACTGGAGATATGTCTTTTTTAAAGAAAATTTTTGGTGGAAATGAGGGTGGTTCTGCTACAGCCCCTTCTGCCAATACTTCAACTAACCACGGCGTGAAAGAAGTAAAATTCGGCAGATACACCGACTGCAACAAAAACAAAAAACAAATTGACTACTGGAACAGTTCCGTAGCAAAATTCAAGGAAAAAAATTATCTGGAATCTTTTGAAGCTTTTCTGAATTATATCCGTGATGAATCTGCTGACAATGTAAAAATTAAAAAAGGTTCTGACGGAATTGATTTTGAATTAATACAGGGATCAAAAGTTGTTCGCGGAAAAGCTACTGCAGAAAAATTCTGGGCTGAATCTCCGATCATACAAATGGACAGTCCAAGCATTCCGGTAATGAGAAAACTGATGTCTATCAATTACAGTTTATTATACTCAAAATTTGCTTTGAAAGACAATGTGCTGGTGATGAAATTCAGTTCAAACGCCATTGATGCATCACCAAATAAACTTTATGCAGCATTAAAGGAGCTTGCTAAAAAAGCTGATCAGCAAGATGATCTTCTTGCCGCAGAATTTGCTTCATTAAAATCCATTGATACAGACCAGACCATTCAACTTTCAGAACAGGAAAAAGAAATCAAATACAATGAACTGCTTAAGCTGATTAATGATACCAAAGCGGAGATTGTAAAACTGGATGCAAATTTTATGCACGGAGGTATTGCCTTTATGCTTCTTAATCTTTCTTATAAAATTGATTATCTGATTTCCCCTCAGGGTCAATTGACAGATTCACTGGAGAAAATTCAGCAGATGTTTTTTGCAAATGACGGTTTATCACCCGTTGAAAAAAATAAAAATATCATGAATGAATTTGACAAAATTGCAGGATGGCCGAAAGAAAAAGTGATAGCCGGATTGTATAATGTTAAATGCACGTTCGCAATTGCAAATCCTGCTGCTCACAAAACAGTGATGGATATGATGTTTAATGAGCGGACCAAAGTTGAATGGTACAGAAATAACAATTACCCGGTAATTGTTGAATCGATTTACAGTTACATGATTTCATACGCGTTTTTTAATTACGGAATGGTTTATCCAGCATCAGATATTCTGAATATTGCCATGCACGTATTGAATAATGAATACTATGAAAAATTTGGTGCAGCGCCAAAACTGGTTGATGCAGGCAGAGTAATGAACGTAAATAATATTAAAAGTGAAATTAACCGTATTGTGAAAAGATGTAATGCAGAATATCCGCATGTGAAACTGGATCCGAATGTTCTCAACTATACATCTATCACAAACTTTATTGACTCATTGATTGTAGAACTGGATAAAATTAACCTGACAAAAAATTAAACCATGAAAGATATTATTAATAATTACCAGGACATCATTGTACAGATTCATACACCTGGCGGATCCGGAAGCGGATTTATAGTAAAAGACAAAAACCTGATTGTAACAAACCGACATGTCATTTTTGGAAATGAGCGCGTTGTTATTCGCGGTGAAAAATTTACCAAAACAATGGCTGAAGTTATTTATACTGATCCGCTGAATGACATCGCTTTTCTGAGAATTCCGGATGGATATGAGCAATCCGGACATGTCCGGATTTCAGATCAGAAAGTTGCCGCGGGAGAAAAAATAATTGCAATCGGGCATCCGCTAGGATTAAGATTTACCGCAACGCAGGGAATTGTTTCAAAAGCTGAGCGCAAGTTCAATAACGTAGATTACATTCAGGTGGATGCAGCAATTAATCCGGGAAACAGCGGCGGGCCATTAATCAATGAAGCAGGAGAAGTAGTTGGTGTAAACACCTTTATTTTTCGTGACGGTGAAAGTCTGGGCTTTGCATTACCATCTGTTACACTTAATGAAATTCTGAGAGAGTATTCAGAAAAAGCGAATAATGAACGTGCATCAAAATGTCCTTCCTGTACAAACTTGTTGACTAAATCGAGCTTACAGGATGGTTATTGCCCGCATTGCGGAAATCAGTTTGATGTGAAAGAATTCGAATCTGTTCCGTATCAGCCGGAAGGAGTTTCTGCGACCATTGAAAATATTCTCAAAGGAATTGGCAAAAATGTAGAACTTTCAAGAGTAGGAAAAGTTGGCTGGGATGTAGAAAGCGGAAGTGCACTGATCAAAGTTTCCTACAATACCAACAACCGTTTTGTTTATTGTGATGCTACGCTTGGATCATTGCCAAAAGAAAATATCGGTAAACTGTATGAATTTATGCTGCGTGAAAATTATACGCTGGAGTCTCTCACTTTTTCGGTTGACAGACAGAATATAGTTTTGGGTACAATTATCTATAGTGAAGATTTGAATGAATCAACCGGCAAAACAATTCTGGATGACCTTTTCAGTAAAGCTGATCATTACGATCATTTGCTTCATGAACAATACGGAATGGAATTAGCAGAAATATAAAATTCAATTCAAAAAGGAAAAGGAGATCAGATGATCTCCTTTTTTTGTTTTCTGAAAATTGTATACGAGTACACAACTCCAATTAATGATCCTACCACCAACACTATAACCGGAGGAAAAGGTGCCAGATTTTCAGGCATTAAAAACAAAACCGGTACACTTAATAATCCGCCGTAAAACAAAATTCTGCCGCTGAGTAAATGAGTTCTTTTCCAGTTATCTTCACTGTTTAATGTCCATGGGGTTCTGAACCCAATAAAATAATTTGGTTTGACAGCCTGAATGTAGTTCCCCAGAAAAATACAAATCATACAAAAGAAAATTCCCAAAGCAAAAATCCCTTTTAACGCACTGCCGGTTGTCATATAAATCATCAGAACACTTAATCCAGCCAAAAGCAATGTCATTCCGATTCTGATCCGGTTATAAATTTTTGGTTGTTTTTCTGCAAGTTTTTTTGGATCAATCAGCGGAATAAGCAAAAACAATAAATACCCGATTCCGTTCAGTGCTAGCAGCATCCACACCAGATTTGATTTAGAACTGAATCCATCTGCCTCTCCGTCAATATTAAAATGTGTAGGTACCGTTTCAGGCATAGAATCATACATCATAAACAAATAAACAAAAGGCGTTAAGTGCGCCATTACAAATGCAATCTCATTCAATAATTTAAAATTTTTCATACGTCTATTTTTTCATTTTTAAAACCCATTTCACCAAATCATCAATTGCTGTGGTATTGATACTGTATACAACAAACTGTCCCTTTTTTTCTATTGTTACAAGATCAGCCTGTTTCAATAAATCAAGATGATGTGAGATACTTGGTTTGGTCATATCAAAATGATCAGCAATCTCACCTGCGGTTAAATCCTGCTTGCGCAAAAGTTCAAGAATTTTACGGCGGGTATCATCATTGAGTGCTTTGAATAATCGGTTCATTTATTTAATTATTTAGACAAATATCTAAATATCTAATTATAAAACCAAATTTTTTTTGAGATTTTTTTTAAAGTGACTTCTGCCAATACCCTACATCACACCACTGACCAAACTTAAACCCAACCTGCTTGAAGTGTGCCGCCTTTTCAAAACCCATCCGTTCATGCATTTTAACACTGGTATCATTTGGCAATGTAATTACACCAATCAGCTGTTTGCATCCCTGAGTTTTCAGTAATGAAAAAGTTCATTATAAAGTTTTGTTCCGATTTGTTTTCCAAAATGACCCTGCTTTACATATACACTGCTCTCTAAAGCAAAGCGGTAAGCAGAACGCTCACGCCACTTATTTCCGTATGCAAATCCCAAAATTTCTCCGTTTTCTTCAAATACAATAAAGGGATAATTTTCAGAAATTTTTTGAATACGTTCAGCAAACTGTGCTGCACTTAACTCTTCTTCTTCAAATGTGATCAGTGTATTACTCACATAATAATTGTACAAGTCAGCAAGTTGTTGCGCATCGTTATCTGTAGCCGGGCGAATCATAATTTTTCAGGGCAAAGGGCTAAGGACAAAGGACTAAGGGAATTGGAGAGGACACATAGGAGTTAACGCGCCTGGCTGCGACTTGAATAATGGAATTTAGTACATGACTATTTATAATTTCAAGATGCACAAAAATAAGTTTTGGTAAATTTATGTTGAGAGCACATTTCACACCCTTTTATAAAGTAAAAACCCTTTGTCCTTAGTCCTCTGTACTTAGCCCTGAATTACGCTAAAGCATCAGCCAGTGCATTATCATATACCGTTCTGAAATCATCCAGAAAACCATACTGATTATCATCCACACAGATTTTTCCTTTGGTAACATGACCAAGTAATGTATATGGAGTTTTCTGTTTCATCATAAATTCGATGAACTCATCTTCCTGTGCTTCACTTACACCTACCACTACTCTGCTTTGTGCTTCACCAAAAAGAAAAGCATCTTCACGTACTTCAGAATCTGTTACAATATCAAAACCCAATTTATTTGGAATAGACATTTCAATCAAGGTTGTAAAAAGACCACCATCAGCACAATCATGCGCAGCGTTGATCATTTTTTTGTCAATCAAACCTTTGACGGTTTCCTGCATTGCGAATTCTTTTCAAGATCAAAATATGGAGCAGGTGATGCCGTAATTCCATGATATGAAACTAAATATTCTGAAGAAGAAATATCATCTTTAGATTCACCCACCAGAAAAATCAAATCCCCTTTAGATTTAAAATCCAGTGACATGATTTTTGATTTGTCTTTAATTACTCCAATCATACCAATCGTAGGTGTTGGAAAAACCGGCTCCTCTTTCCCGTCAATTTTTGTCTGGTTATAAAAAGAAACATTTCCGCCTGTAACCGGTGTCTGAAATTTAAGACATGCTTTGCCCATTCCTTTAATTGCTCCGACAAATTGCCAGTAACATTCAGGATTGTATGGATTTCCAAAATTCAAACAATTAGTCACTGCACTCGGAACTGCACCGGAGCAAACTAAATTTCTGGCTGCTTCTGAAACGGCAATCTGAGTCCCGATTTCAGGATCTGCATTTACATATCTTGAATTACAATCCACTGTCATGGCCAATGCTCTGTTGGATCCTTTTAAGTTTACAATTCCTGCATCACTCGGACGATTGGTAGTCATGGTATTTGTTCCAACCATGGAATCATACTGTTCATAAACCCATCTTTTTGACGCGATGTTTGGATTTTTCATCAGCTTCAAAGCAACTGCTTTCAAATCATCCGGTTGTTTTACAGAATCAATTTTAAATTTTTTGTATTCGTTGAAATACGCTGGTTCTTTATATTCTCTTTCATAAACCGGAGCACCACCACCAAGCACAAGAGAGTGCGCAGGAACAGTTGCAACTTTTTCACCATGCATGTAATAATTGATTGTTCCTCCTTCAGTCACAACACCAATCTGAACAGCATGCAAATCCCATTTTTTAAAAATATCCTCTACAATTTTTTCTTTTCCTTTATGAATAACAACCAGCATTCTCTCTTGTGACTCTGACAAAAGAATTTCCCAGTCTTTCATGTTTTCCTGACGAGTTGGAACTTTGCTCAGGTCAATGTCCATACCTACTCCACCCCCTGCACTCATTTCAGTAGTTGAACAAGTGATTCCGGCAGCGCCCATATCCTGCATACCAACAATAGCATCCGTTTTAGCAAGCTCTAATGTTGCTTCCAGTAATAGTTTTTCCTGAAACGGATCTCCCACCTGAACTGCAGGTAAATCTGCAGCAGATTCTGCAGTCAGATCTTTACTTGCAAATGCTGCACCGGCAATACCGTCTTTACCGGTCGATGAACCAACTATATAAACCGGATTTCCGGGTCCTTTTGCTTTTGCAGAAATCATTTTTCCTTCCAGAATTCCGGCAGAAAAAGCATTTACTAAAGGATTTGTATTATAACATTTATCGAAGAAAACTTCACCACCAACGGTAGGAATTCCAAAAGCATTTCCATAATCACCAATTCCTTTCACTACACCTTTCATCAGCCATTTTGTTCTGGCTTTATCGAGTTCACCAAAGCGCAAAGAATTCAACTGCGCCACCGGTCTTGCTCCCATGGTAAAAATATCTCGGTTGATTCCGCCCACACCTGTTGCCGCACCCTGATACGGTTCCAGAGCACTAGGGTGATTATGCGATTCTATTTTAAACGCACAACCAATTCCGTCACCCACATCCACCAATCCTGCATTTTCTTCACCGGCTTTTACCAGCATATGCGGTCCGTCTTTTGGCAATGTTTTTAACCATTTGATTGAGTTCTTGTAAGAACAATGTTCTGACCACATCACAGAATAAACAGAGAGTTCAGTAAAGTTGGGAGTACGCCCTAAAATTTCTTTGATTTTATCAAATTCATCTGCACGTAATCCTAATTCAATGGCTTGTTCTACAGTAGCAAGAGCAGAAACTTTTGAACTCATAATGGCTTGTTTAAGTGAAGTGCAAAGTTAATGATTCTCCCAAGGACAAAGCATTCAGCCAACATCAGGTTATTTCTATTTTTCAACAATCTTATCACACTTGAAAACACTTAGAAATCAGCAAAAACGAATTTTTAAATCAGTTAGAAATTAACTTTGTAACTTGTACTGCTTGAAATGGCTGGCATTATAGTTTGCATATTACTTTTTCTCTCCGGATTTTTTATTCTGCAGCGGATTGCCCGTAAGCTGGAAATTCAAAAATCCTGGTTGTGGATTGTCTGGTGTTTTAAATTAGTTTACACCATTTCGTACGTCTATATCTATTCTCATTTTTATGGCCAGACACATTCACTCATTGGTGATTCCTGGCAGGATATTTTTCTGTTTTAACCGGAGTTCATGAAGAAAATGTTTTTGATTCTGCCAGTCCGCTCTCACAAACTCAAATCTGGGATTATGGTGACAATGGTGACTGGATGAATGACAACCGGCTGATCATCCGCATCAATTCTGTGATTCACTTTATTGCCTTTGAAAACACCTTCGTCAGTGCGCTGTTTTTTTCATTCTTAAGTCTGATTGGTCTGATCTGGATTTTTGCAGCTTTCAGAAATTACATCAAAGCCGATAAAATATTTTTCTACTCATTATGTCTTTTACCATCTGTTGGATTTTTCGGAAGTGCACTGACCAAAGAAGCTTTGTTAATTTTTGGTATTGGCATGTTTCTTTATTCCCTGAAAAATATACGCAAAAAAAAAACGGTGGTTTTTCTGATGCTTGCAATTTCAATGCTGATTCTGCTCTTCAATAAACCTTACGCCGGACTTATCATTATTGGACTCTCTCCGGTTCTGTTGCTGTCGTATATTAAACTGAATCGCTATCTGATTTTAAGTATCATATCCGGCGGAATCGTCTTTTTTTTTTTGCTGCTTTCTTACGCTCCTGAAAAAATAAATCTGGTACAAAAAATTTCATCCCGGCAAAAGGATATGATCAATCTTGCAAAAGGCGGCGTGTTCTTTGTAACCGATTCTTCTTTTTGTCAATTCAATTACAGGTATTTTGAAAATTTTGATACTATAGGACCTGCAAAAATAAAAGTGCTGAAATCAACCGAAGGTGAATACAAATTATTTGGTCAGGAAGAATTTCACCCGTTCACTATTCCTTCATCAGACTCACTTTATGATGTTTATTTTATTGTAGCTCCTTCAACCAGTTATTTTGAAAGTACACCAATCAATTATGAAGGAATCAATCTGATAAAAACAATTCCAGAGGTACTTGTTAATACACTGATAAGACCGCATCCCTGGGACTCAGGAAGCGTACTTAAATATTTCTCCACTGTACAAAACTGGTGTATTATTCTGTTCGCCGTTTTTGTCTTTTTTAAACGGAGAAAAATAGAAGCGGATTATTTTTTCTGGTTTTATTTCCTGTTGATTTCTGCTGTTCTGATTCTGCTTTTAATTGGCTGGACTACGCCGGTATTTGGAGCAATTGCCCGTTATAAAATACCTGCAGATATTTTTCTGATCACCTGTTTGTTTATGTTGTTTAATCCGGTAAAATCAATGAAAAATAATTTTAAACTTCTTGCATCCGTATTGATTCTTAATTCCTGTTACCAGGGAAAAGATGCTGATTTGATTGTACACAATGCTACTATTTATTCTTGCGATGAGAATTTTACAACATATGAAGCAATGGCCATTAAAGACGGAAAAATACTTGAACTGGGACCAGAGCGGGAAATTCTCAACGGCTATGATTGTGATAATATAATTGATGCTCAGATGAAACCGGTTTATCCGGGATTTCATGACGCGCATTGTCACTTCTGGGCGTACGCTGAAACATTTTGTGAAGCAGATCTTACGCATTCAAAATCATTTGATGAAGTAATTTCCAGATTAGTTGAATTTGACAAATCCAGAAAAACTACCTGGATAACAGGCAGAGGGTGGGATCAGACCTTGTGGCCGGGTGAGCAATTCCCAACAAAAGATACACTGGATATTTTATTTCCGGATGTGCCTGTTTTAATCAGAAGGGTTGATGGCCATGCGGCACTTGCCAACACCAAAGCACTGGAAATAGCAGGTATTAATTCAGACACCTTTATTGCAGGCGGTGAAATAAAAAAAGATTCACTCGGAAATTTAACAGGAGTTTTATTAGACAATGCATTCGATGCCGTTGCAAAATTTGTTCCTGAACTGGATCCTGAAACACGTCTACATTATCTGAAAGATGCAGAATATAAATTGTTTGAACAAGGCTTAACTTCTATTCATGATGCAGGCGTGATCAGCTCAGATCGTGATTTATTTATCGACTGGTATGAAAAAGGAGAACTGACCATTAAAAATTATTGCATGCTGGTTCCGTCACAGGACAATCTGAAATTTGCATCAGAAAATGGTGTTTTCAAATCCGGTAATCTGTTAATCCGTTCTTTTAAAATTGTTTCAGACGGAGCGATGGGTTCACGCGGTGCATGCCTGATTGAACCCTATTCAGATGATCCGCATAATCATGGATTAATGCTTGTTCCATTTGAAGAACTGGAAGACATTTTATCTTTTGCCGTTGAAGCCGGATATCAGGTAAACACGCATGCAATTGGAGATTCTGCAAACAGAGTGATGCTGAAATTATATGCAGACAATGTACAGAATATTCCGGATCACCGCTGGAGAATAGAACATGCCCAATTAATTTCTCCGGAAGATTTTCATTTTTTTAAATCCATTCAGATTATTCCGTCAGTACAACCAACACATTGTACTTCAGATATGCGTTGGGCTGAAGAGCGCGTTGGACCGGAGAGAATTGTGAATGCGTACGCCTGGAAAAAACTTTTACTGCAAAGAGGCATGCTCGCTTTAGGAACTGATTTTCCTATTGAAAACATTTCTGCATTAGAAACTTTTTATGCTGCCATTACAAGACAGGATAAAGAAGGAAATCCTTCAGGCGGATTTTACGCAGATCAGGTTTTGACCCGCGAAGAAGCATTGTATGGTATGACACGCTGGGCTGCTTATGCATCCTTTGAAGAAAACACAAAAGGATCTCTGGAACCAGGTAAAGCAGCTGATTTTGTGATACTCGACAAAGACATAATGCAAATTCCTGCAAATGAAATTCTGAAAACGTTTGTGGAGAAAACTTTTGTTAACGGGGTGGAAGTTTTTTCAGTGGATTAAACCTTTAATTAGTAAAAAAGTCTAATCTTTAAACTATAGCCCCTTATTATGAAAAAACTACTCGTTCTTTTCAGTGTGATTATTAATCTTCACCTGAATGCCCAAACCGTGCCTGTCTACATCTATTTTGCAAGTCATAATGAAACGGATGATGTGACTTATCACGGATTGAGTTATAATAATTCGTCAGATTTTGGCAATATGAAAACATTTGTCGAGCAGGTATGTGATACCATTTCTTTTTATAACGCCTCTTATGAAATGATGCTGGAAAGTAATTTTATTTTGGGAGCATTAAATCATGACAACGCTTATGTATCATCTGCTGATATTATTGAATGGGCTGATAATCAACCAAACATTGAAGTTCAAAGTCATAACCACTGGGATCCAAGCGGAATGCCACCAAACGCATATAACTCAACAGACCTTGTTTATTTATTAGACAGCTGTGGTGTAGATACTGCAGAAGTTTTAGGCGGATACATCTGGAAAGATTTTGGCTCAGTAACTGAAGATTGGACACAATGGCAAACACCACAACCAGGTTATGTTTTTGCTAACGCACCAGACTGGATGCCAACTCTTTTATGGGGAGGTGGATCTCCGTTGCATGTTAATGATTATGAAGCTTACGGAATCTGGCGGCCTTCAGCTCCAACCACAATGGGGTTTGGTGTCCATGATGAATTTGCATCATTGGTGAATTTTGGTAACGGATGCGGACAGGAATTTGTAATTGATGATACTACCACCGCTGAACAAATGGCTTATCGTGTTATTAATTTTGTTGATAGTCTGCATGCAAAGTATGACGGAAATCCGGATGCATTTTTTAATTTGAAAATCATGTTCAATTTCAGATACCTGCCTGAATCTGGATACATCGACAAAATAGGAACAGTTTTATCGATCATTGATCCATATGTTCAGGCCGGAAGAATGGAATACAAAGGTATTTTGGATATTTATTCAGAATGGCAGACATTGCACCCATCTGACGCGGATTATTTTATTTCACTTTGTGACACAACAGTTGATCAATCCATTGCACCACCTCAGGACTTAGGATTTAATGAAAATCAATACGCTGATTCAGAATTTATCATGTTCCCAAATCCCACAACCGGAAATTTGAAAATTCAATTCAGTGATAACGAAACTCATCAAATTACAATTTGTGATGTTAGTGGACGACAAGTTATGAATTTTCAGATTACGTCAGATGAAACAGCTGATTTGAATGAATTAAACGCTGGTATCTATTTTGTGAAAGCAGATAATTCAAATGTAAAGCAACTCGTAATTGAATAACTGCAAATTTGTGATTGATTCAAGACCGTCCACTGAGACGGTCTTTTTTTTTGAGCGAAGATAATTTTGAGTAAAACAGTTTATCTTGAATTCAAAAGATCCCGCCTGCATTTCATTCCGTCGGGATTCTTGTCTGACTTAATACAAGTCAGGAATTCGACTAACAGATTTTGATTCTCAAAATCTGAATAGAACGTTTTACCTTGAATTCGAAAAATCCCGCCTGCATTTCATTCCGTCGGGATGAATTCGACTAACTGATTTTGTTTCTCAAAATCAGAGTCTCATTCAAAAGAAAAGCGATGTATTGACTAATCATACATCGCTTTTCATAAACCAAAACAAAGAAAACCTTCCCGCGCAAAGTGCGGGACCAGGGAACCACCCCTGATTTACTTAGCAATTTACAGAGCAGTAGTTTTTTGTAATTGCCAGTTTTTTAAAAATATTATTCAAACATCTCACCGTTGTGAGAATCAATTTTTCTTAGAATGACGGACAAGAAATCGTTCTGAAATTTCTTACCGGTTCTTTACAGCTAAACAGAAATCCCATAGACAATTCATGTGATCCGCCTGAAGCATTTGTCAATTTGGAAACAGTCACATCATAACTGTACCCGAATTTGAATGAACCTGAATCAATACCAATAAGAAGGATAAACGCATCTCTCGCTCTTAACCAGGCACCTGCAGTGAACGCACCATATTTAATATACGTACCAATGTTTAATTGCATAAATCCATCCTGATAAGAATAAATAATGTTTGGAGAAATTGCAGTTACGTTTTGGTATTGTGATCCTTTACCAAAGACAATGTTTGCTCCCATATGTCCTGTAAAACGCATAGGCAAACGGCTGTCTCCCTGAGGATTCAGAATCAAACTTTCTTCCGGTTTGTTCAGGTGTTTTGCACAAAATCCGAAATAGAAATTTTTATTGTAACCAACAATTCCAGCCTGAGCATCAAAGAAACCTTTTGTTCCCCAGGTACCTTTCAGGTTACCTCTTGGCTGGTCACCAGTCTGATAAATAAATCCTCTGTGCGGATCGATCATATCACCAAAACTCAGTTTACTCCAGTCCAGAAATTTCTGATTCCAGCCTGCCTGAGCCCCAAACAAGAAAGAAAATTCACGGGTAACTTTCAGGTGATAAGAATAAGCCAGATTAACTGTTGTCCAGTTTAACGTGTTTTACCAGCCATGTCATTGGTGAGCATAATTGCTACTCCACCTTGCATGGCATTCACGTACTGATCATAAGAGATGCTGTTTGTAATGAAAGCACCCGTCAGTGAAGGCCACTGATTCCGGTGATTCATATTCAAACGGGGACATCCGTGTGTCCCTGCCAATGCCGGATTCAGATAAATCGGATTAGCATAGAATTGTGTGAATTCAGGGTCCTGCCCATGGCTTTGGAATGAAATCAAAATCGCGAATAGGTATATTAACTTTTTCATCGTTCTAATGTGTTAATCTCTGATTTTTACTTTTTGCATTGAATCTAATACCGATATTGTGTGATCCGAAACGTGTTTCTGTTAAAGCTGACTCGGTATAATCGTAATGGTAAACCAATTTGAACGTATCAAATTTCAAACCGGCTGACGCTGTAAATTCTTTGTTTGTTGAGATGGAACCGCCCAATGTCATCCACCCCAGGCGGAAGTTCATGCCTCCCCAGAATTCAGGATTATTGCCATATTGCTGATAAGCTACAAACGGACTGTATGTCATTGTTTTGGTATTGGATTCGTAATCAAATCCGGCAATTCCTGATAGTCTTACCGGTGTTTTGGCCGGTGAAGATAATTCATTTCCGTAAACATTCTCATAATGACGGCCTAAATTGTCAGAATTGAATCCGGCATAGAACCATTTGGTATTCACCATCAGGCCCAGTCCGTAATCTTTATACCACTGATTTGACAAGCCATTCATCTGATCTGCATTGATTGTATTCAAAATTCTTCCACGGTCCATTTCAAATGAACTTTCAGGAGTAAGTATATTTCCATTGGCAACCATGGTTCCGAGGGTCAGTTTTACGGAAGGTTCGATCACAACGTTTCGGTTTACCACTAATTTTGGTGAATAAAGTAAACTAACATTGTAATCTCCAAACTTGCCATAGCCGTAATCCTGAGCATTGATCATCAATCCAACCCCTCCCCGCAATGCGTAAGAATATTTATCAAAAGAAATATTCATTTCTGAAGAATTCTGGTCACTTCCCAGCCATTGATTACGGTAATTCATTTCAAATCTTGGTTTCAGCATACCACCGGTGAATGCAGAATTGAAAGCCAGTAAACCTATCTGAGACAACAATAGTTCCTGATCACGCAGGTTGGTCAAACCAACCGGATAACCTAACATTCGCTCAACACGGTGATACAATTTTCTGAAAACACTAACAGAAGCGCCGGTTTTCAATGTGGATTTTTTATTAATATCAAATGAAAGTGCTTTAGAATCCGGGTTTCCAAAATAAGTACCAATGTTATTTGATCCATTGATTTTTCCGTTTTCCATGTTCAGTAAATTGTTCTGCACGTTTCCTGAAATGTATTTATCATCAGCACTTGAAACAGTATTGGCTGAACCGTTAAAACCAGAATATAAACTATTCACTCCATTCGGATTCAGCTGAGAATTTATTGAATTCTGATTTTCTGAATTATTTGGTAATTGCTCAGAGAAATTGTGATTTTCAGTGAGAGAAGCGAAAAGATTATTTGACTTAACAGAAGCAAAATTTGTTTGATCCTGATCAATGAGATGATTTGTATTTCCATTCAGATCGTTGGCTTCAAGAACAGCAACCGTTTCTGATTGAGAATCTCCGTTAAAAATATAAATGGCTGTTGAAGTTAGAAGTAAAACAAGAGTTGCTGCTGCACTCCAGTAGTACCAGCCGGCAACACGGCGTTTTTTCTCCAATTTGTGGGCATCCGGATAAACAAAGTTTTCAGCAGGAACATAAGCCATGTCCCACGCGTCAGCGTCTATCTCAAATTCAGGATGTTCTAAAAGAAAGTTTTCAAACTTTTCAGCATCGGCTGCTGAAAGGTTTCCTTCTTTGTAATCAAACATCCACCGATCAAAATTCTCTGATATACTCATATAACCAGGGCAAGATCTTTTAACTGTTTTTTCATTTTATTGCGGGCCCTGAAGAGATAGACTTTCACCTGTGGCTCAGACAAGCCAAGGATTTCACCAATCTCATTGTAGTTGTATCCTTCCAAATCACGCAGAAGAATAACGGATTTTTGTACCGGAGGCAAGGTTGCCAGGCAACGCTCCACCACTTCATTGATTTCAAAATTTCTGGACTGTTCAGTACTCTCCTGCGAAACAATTTTATCTGTATAAGAAATTTTACTGTTTTTCTTAATCAGATTCAAAAGTGCATTGTGAGCACAGGTAAACAGCCAGGGTTTAGCTTTTTCAAAATCAACTTTACCACGGTTTTCCCAAAGTTTTTCAAATACATCCTGCACAATATCACCTGCATCTTCTCTGTTCTGAAGATACTTCAGGCAATAGCCATAAAGCCTTCCGGAGAATTCTTTAACTGCAATATTGTACTCTGATCTATCCAAAATTCTTTGTTTTTAAAAATCCAAACTACGGCCTTTCAAACAGCTAAAACAATCTAACTACTTTAAAAGTTACACCTGGTTCATGTTTTTTTAACGGTAATTTGAGGTCAAGTTACTAAAATATTCAGAATTAGTACGTTTAAACAGGGTTTTTGTTTTATTTTAGTGTCCGGTAAACCCGCAATCTAAACGTTATGGATGTAACAAGACTCTTTGATGTAGCCTATTATCAGCTTAAAAACTTTCCTCAGGAAGATGCTTTTTGTGATAAAAGAGATGGTAAATGGCTAAAAACCAGTACAAAAGAATATATTGATAAGGCAAATTCACTAAGCCGTGGTCTGATAAAAAAAGGTATCAAACCGGGTGATAAAGTTGCCGTAATTTCCAATAACCGGTCTGAATGGAATATCACGGATATTGCAGTTCAACAGGTGGGAGCCATTTTAGTTCCGGTTTACCCCACTATTCATGAAGATATTTATGCCTATATATTTAATGATGCTGAAGTAAAACTTTGTTTTGTAAGCGATCAGGAATTGTGTGATAAAGTAAACCGGATCATTGATAAGGTTTCTACACTGAATGAAGTCTATTCTTATACTTCTGTCAGCGGCGCAAAAATCTGGACAGAATTATTTGCTGAAGCGGATACATCAATTGATTCAGAAATTGAAAAAAGAAAATCAGCTATCAAAGGAGAAGATCTTGTTACACTTATTTATACTTCAGGTACAACCGGAAATCCAAAAGGTGTAATGCTTTGTCACAACAATATTCTCAGTAATGTTTTAGCTTGTGAACCCCGTTTACCCGTTGGAAAAGATGCAATTGCACTAAGTTTTTTACCTGTGTGTCACATCTATGAGCGAATGTTGCTTTATCTCTATCAGTACACTGGCGTGTCCGTTTATTTTGCTGAAAGCATGGACACCATTGGTGATAATTTGCGTGAAGTAAAGCCAAATGTCTTTACTGCCGTTCCAAGATTACTGGAAAAAGTATATGACAAAATCATGGCAAAAGGAGAAGAACTTACAGGGGTTAAGAGAAAACTTTTTTTCTGGGCCATATCTCTTGGTGAAGAATATGATGTAATTGGTAAATCAGCCATGTATAAATTCAAACTGGGAATTGCGCGCAAACTAATTTTCAGCAAATGGCAGGCGGCATTAGGTGGACGTGTGGAAGTAGTTGCCAGCGGAAGTGCTGCGTTAAATCCAAGACTTGCGAGAATTTTTATGGCGGCCGGAGTTCCCGTTATGGAAGGATACGGATTGACAGAAACATCTCCTGTTATCAGTGTGAACTGGCAGCATGATAATCTGGTACGAATTGGTACAACCGGAACAGTAATCGATAAAGTCACAGTGAAAATTGCAGAAGACGGAGAAATTTTAGTGAAGGGACCAAACGTAATGCTGGGCTATTATAAAATGCCAAAAGAAACTGCTGAAGTAATTGACGCTGACGGCTGGTTTCACACCGGTGACATAGGAACTTTTGTGGAAGGGAAATTCTTAAAAATCACAGACCGTAAAAAAGAAATTTTCAAAACGTCAGGCGGAAAATACATTGCACCTCAGCTGATGGAAAACAAGTTTAAAGAATCTCGTTTCATTGAGCAGATTATGGTGATTGGTGAGAATCAGAAAATGCCGGGAGCATTTATTGTTCCTGCAATTGACGCAGTACAAGACTGGGCAAAACACAATGGAATTGATTGTGGAAATACCCAGGAGGAAATAATCAAACATGGAAAAGTGATTGAATTATTTCAGCAGGAAATTGATCAATTAAATACCAACTTTGGAGACTGGGAGAAAATTAAACGATTTGAATTAACTCCAATCCAGTGGGGAATTCCTACTGGTGAAATGACTCCAACACTTAAATTAAAACGCAAAGTGATTATGGAGAAACATGCTGATTTGTTCAAGAAGATTTACGGGTAGGCCGGAAGATAAAATTCAAATGTTCCAAAATTCAAAATCACAAAATATTTTTGAATTTTTCATCAAAACTCGGCCTTCAAACTGAGATCAAGACTTTTATATGAATGGGTGATTGATCCGGATGAAATAAAATCTACGCCGGTTTTTGCATAGTCAAGGATATTCTCCTCCGTTATTTTACCTGATGCTTCTGTTTCAAATTTTGAACGATCAATCAGTTTCAAAGCATCAGAAATTTCAAAGGGAGAAAAATTATCCAGCATTATTCGATTTACTTTTCCAACAGCAATAACCTGATTTAGCTCATCCAGATTACGCACCTCAATTTCAATTTTCAGATCTTTGTTTTTTTCTTTCAGATAACGGTTAGTTCGGTCAATTGCCTGTTTGATTCCGCCCGCATAATCAACATGATTATCTTTTATCATTACCATATCATACAATGCAAAACGATGATTATTTCCACCTCCAATTTTCACTGCCCACTTTTCCATCAGACGAATTCCGGGTGTTGTTTTTCTGGTATCCAGAAGTTTTGTTTTATACTCTTTTATAATGGATGAAAGCTGAAATGTTTTTGTTGCAATTCCGCTCATACGCTGCATAAAATTGAGCACCAATCTTTCTGAACTTAAAATAGATCTGGAAGAACCCTCAACTTCAAAAGCAATCTCTCCGGGATTTACCTGAGTTCCATCCTGAATAAATACGGTTATTTTTAATGTTGGATCAATGCGGTGAAAAATCAGGTGTGCCAATTCAATTCCAGCCAAAATACCAGTATCTTTTACCAGCAATTTAGCTTTCCCTTTTGCGTCTGCCGGAATGGTAGCCAAAGAAGTATGATCACCTTCTCCAATATCTTCACGAATTGAAAAATCAATTATTTCAAGAATTGTCTTTTTTGTGGAATCAGAGAGTTGATTATTTTGGAATTCTAGCATGGCTGTTAGACTAGTTCTGAACGGTTCCTCGCTTTGCTTGGAATGACTATTTGGAAGACACAAAAGTCTTTACATCTTTATCAGAAATCGAATTTCCGCAAAGAATAATTAGACGCTCAACAATGTTTCTTAGCTCACGAATGTTTCCCGTCCAGTTTACATTTTGCAGCTCTTTCAAAGCAGCATCCGTAAATTTTTTGGCGGGCATGCCATGTTCTTTACACAACATATCAATGAAGTGATTGGCAAGCAGCGGAATATCATCTTTTCTGTCATTCAAAGAGGGTACTTCAATCACAATAACACTTAAACGGTGATACAAATCTTCTCTGAATTTCCCTTCTGCAATCATCTGACGCAAATCTTTATTGGTTGCAGCAACCACTCTTGGATTTACTTTAATATCTTTTTCACCACCCACACGAGTAATTCTGTTTTCCTGCAAAGCACGTAAAACTTTGGCCTGAGCAGAGACACTCATATCCCCTATCTCATCCAGAAACAAAGTTCCGCCGTCAGCAAGTTCAAATTTTCCCTGTTTGGTTTTCACAGCTGATGTAAATGCACCTTTTTCATGACCAAATAATTCTGATTCGATCAGTTCAGATGGAATTGCCGCGCAGTTCACTTCAATAAATGGTGCCTTTTTACGGTTGCTCTGTTCATGAAGCTGACGCGCAACCAACTCTTTTCCTGAACCGTTTGGACCGGTAATCATGACACGGGCATCTGATGGCGCAACCTTAGTAATCATTTCACGGATTGCTTCCACAGGTTTTGAATTTCCAATGATATTTGAGTTTGCAATCTGCTTTTTAATCTGAGATTTTAAGACAACAGTTTCTTCGATCAGATTAGTTTTTTCAAGCGCATTTTTAATGGTAACAAGAATTCTGTTCAGATCAAGTGGTTTCTCAATAAAATCATACGCACCGTGTTTAATTGCATCCACCGCTGTTTCAATATTTCCATGTCCTGAAATCATGATAATTGGTGTTTCAAGACCATCGTTTTTTAATTTGGTCAGAACTTCCATTCCATCCATCTGCGGCATCTTAATATCGCAGAAGATTACATCATAATTTCCGTTTTTTGCTTCATTGACTCCGGCAATTCCGTCTTCTACAGCTTCTACTTCATATTTTTCAAACTCCAGAATTTCCTGTAGGGTTTTGCGTATACTGCGTTCATCATCAATGATCAGAATTCTTGGCATAGCCGTGTGTTTTAATAGGTTGCAATAAGGTGCTAAAGGTAAGAAATTTTCAGTTACTGCCGGATATTGTCTATTTTAGGTACTTCTAACCCCTTGTAATATAAATTTATGTCTTCAGCACTCGTTTCTTTTACGGTTATTCTGGTATTCATTTTAATCTGGGTTTTTCTCATTTTTAAAATCACCGTTCTGCGCTATTTCAGGTTAAGACAAAATCAGAATGATGCAGAAAAAGGAAAACCTGTTACCGGAACCATTCTGGAAGCCATAAAAACCGGAAGGGGAAAATTTCAGGCCGTAAAACTTAAAGTGGAATTCCCAAATTTTTCAAATACTCTGGTTACTGAAGAATTCCGTTTTTTTGACAGCAGGCCTGAAGAAATGCGTTATGAAAAAGGAAACCGGGTGATGCTTCTGATTGACTATGACGCTCCGCGCGGACCAGTTGTCAGACTTGCAGGAGAGAAAAAGTAATTGGAAAAAGTTTTGTTCTGATTTCACTGATATTAATTGGTTCCTTGTCATACAGTATTTACTATTTATTCACTGCATCGGACAAAGCCCTTCAATCTGACTGGAGCAATCTGAATCCGTTATTTGAAAATAATGAATCCATGCCTGTGATGGGTGTTGTTTTTCTGGTCACCCTTTTGTTTCAATATGGATTGTTCAAATCTCTGGGCAGATTAACGGGATCAGGAAAGAAAACAGATGACAAAGAGCTTAAATATTATGGTGAAAAAACCATGGCAACTATTCTGAAATATGAAGATACCGGCGTAAGTGTAAATGATAATCCAAAAGTCAAATTTCATTATTCATTTACTGACAGAAACGGACAGATTCATCACAGTGAAGAAAGCAAAGTAATAGGTAAACTGGAAATCGGGTTACTGCCAACCATGAAAGAAAAGGAAATCATTTATCTTCCACAAAATCCAAAACAATCAAAATTTACTGAAAATCTGAATCCTGCTTCATTTGCCGGATGTCTCAATATAGTGCTGGTTTTTGAAACGCTGGTTTTTACCATTATTGTCATGGCAATTTATCTTACATCAATGCCGGCATAACATAATCACGTTACAAATTTTAGTGCAGGAATCTTTTGGGTAATTTTAATAAAGACGAATTTCAGCACGTCTGTTTACGGCATCATTGGCTGAGTCAATCAGTTTTGTTTCACCGTAAGCATTCACAATCAAACGGGACTCAGGAATTCCTTTTTTGATCATATAAGCAACAATCCAATCACCACGTTTTTTCGAAAGAACTAAATTATAATCATCAGAAGCACGTGCATCAGCGTAAGCATTAATCTCCATTCTCAACGCCGGATTTGCTTTAAGAAGAGCATATAATTTATTCAATTCATCCAGATCATCAGATTTCACATTACTCTGATTGGAATCAAAATAAACCTTGATGATATCGTAACTGGTGGTTAAAGCAAGATCCATATTTAATGAATCTTCTTCCATCTGTGCAAGTGATGTATTTTGGAATCCAAGAGGTTTGTAAATGAAGAAACCATTTTGTCCACGGGACAATCCGGCAACTTTTTTACCATAACGGTCATAGATGTAAAGTGTGAAATCATCTAATTTCAGATTGGGATCATTTTCATCTATTTTAAAAAGGATGTTGGTATGAAGCGGTAAACTTCTGAAACGGAATTGACCTTTATCATCTGTTTGTGTGGATGACAACATAAAACCATCATCATCATAAGCATAAATAGTTAAACCTTCAGGAGAAATTCCATTCAGTTTATTGTATTCAAAATAACCTGAAATTGTTTGGGTGTTCAATTCGAAAATCTCTTCTTTTTCTTCCAGAATTGCAAGACTGTTCTGATAATCCGGATTCAGTTTTCTGTATGTAAACTGACCTTTCTCATTGGCTTTTAATTGTGCAACAACGTTACCATATTTATCAAAAATCAGCAATACCAGCTCATCTTCTGTTTCTTCAACTGTCAATAAATAATTATCACTCAGGGAGAGTTTTCTGAAATCAAAATTCCCTGAATTATCTGTCATCTCTTTAAATGCAAGATTTCCTTTTTCATCATAAAGCATTACAGCCAGATTGGATGGATATTTACCAGGAATGTTTTCATAAATAAGCTGTCCGGTAAGATGTCCGTACTGCCCGCCATCTTCAATCATATTATCTGAAATCAAACCCGGAATACCAGAACTTGCATATTGCAGTTTTTTATAGGTAAAATTACCTTGTTCATCACTCACTAAATCAATAACCGGATCACCGTTCTTATCATAAATCACAAGATTCAGATCATCTTCACTTATTGCACGTATTGTATAAGAACCATCCAGATTCAGATTTCTAAAAACAAATTCTCCTTTTGCATCTGTTGAAGACTCATATAAAACCAAATCATCTTCACCTACAATTTGTACTTTCAGGTTTGACGCTTCACCATTCAGATTCCGGTATGTAAATTTTCCTGCCAGTTCATTTTTGACAGTGACTTTTTTCTCAATAGTCAAAAAGAAAATATCATCGTTACCGGATTTGTTTGAAGAAAGATATCCGTTCTTCATTCCCGGTAAAATAAAGATTCCAAATTCATCAGAAGCAGTATTCAGGTTAGATACGGTCTGCACCGCATCATTTGGCTGAGCAAGAAATTTCCAATAGATATCCAATCCGCCTTGTCCGCCTTCACGGTCAGAAGCAAAAAATAAATGATCTTCAATTATAAACGGAAAAAGTTCATTGGAGGCAGAATTGATATCCTTCATATTCACCGGCACTGACCAGGAACCATTTGACAAATCAGAATACCATATGTCTTTACCGCCTGCGCCACCAGTCATGTCTGATGAAAAATACAATCTTTTCTTTTTGGAATCATACGATGGATGACCAAATGAAAACTCCTGATTATTGAATGGCAAAGGTTGAAGTGCTGACCATTGATTTCCATCTCTGACGGCCATAAAAAGCTGCGGACGGAATTTATTTTTTTTACTTTTCTTTTTAGTTGTAATAACCTGCGTATAAAACAAAGTATCACCGGTAACAGAAAAACAAACCGGTCCGGTGTGACTGTCTGTTTTTAGTTTTTCAGAAACAAGTTCAACATCTTTGAATTTGCTTTCAGCGGAAATTTCTCCTTTGAATTCTGCGCTGTAAACATTGAGGTATCCGCCGCTTTTCCAGTTATTTTCTCCAAGATTAAACAAGTCATATTCACGGCTTGAAGTAAAATAGATTTTATTGTTTGATACAAATGGTGCAAAATCTGTTCCTTCTGAATTTATTTCTCTTATATCACTCATTGAACCACTCATGCTCACTTCAACAACTTCATAGGTTTGAGCTAAAGCAGAAGCTGCAAAAAACAAAGCTGATATGACTGAATAAAATTTCATGGACTATAGAAATCTTGGTGAAATAGTTTGTGATTTTTTAATATCAAAATCAAATCCGATAAACACCTCGTGAGATCCTCTTGAATACTGAGAAAGCTGATTTACCAAAAAGTCATAAGCGTAACCCATTCTGAGATAATCTGTCACGTTGACATCAATGAGAAAATTCAAACTGGAAGCATGTCTGAGAGACAAGCCCAACCATACTTTTTTATAAAGCAAGGCACTAACATTGAGGTCTACATTAAACGGTGAGTCATCAGTTGATTTGATCAGAACAGACGGTTTTAAAACAAACTTCTGGTTGAATTCAAACACATAACCTGAATGCAGCATAACATGTGTTCTCAGATACATATTGGTATTGGACGGAAAACCCTCATATTTAAATTTTGGACTTGCAATGTGCGTTGCAGACAACCCGATAAAAAATTTCGTTTTTGTAATAATACATACCTGCATCAAAGGTTGGTATCACCGCACTTACAACTCCACCCTGATCAAACACATCCCCGTCTTCTTTGAAACTCAGCATGCCTTTATTCAGGATACTGTTAAAAATTCCGGCTCTGAGTGCAAAAGAAATTTTTGAATTTCTTAATTTAACGTGATAAGCTGCGGTTCCGGCAGCAAGAATATTTCTGGTTGGACCTAATCTGTCATGTGCAAGATTTACTCCCCAGGCAATATTGTATTTATTAATTGGTGCATGCACGGTAGCTGTCTGAGTTGTGGGAGCGCCATCAATTCCAACCCATTGACTGCGGTGCAGAATTACGGCACTCATAGAGTTTCTTGTACCGGCATATGCAGGATTGATAGCAAATGTATTAAACATGTACTGGCTGTAAATAGCATCCTGCTGAGCAGAAGAATCAAGAGCAGTGAACACAAAAAGAAAAACCACACCCAGACTTCTGAGCGCATTTTTTGCGGTATGTATTTTACTAACCAATTGTGTTGTCACCAGTTTAGTTGAAAAAAATCTATTCAAAGTTATCATATTTTTCCAATTTCACTTAATCTGCTAATACACTACCTGAACCCATCCGGCCTGACTTTGTGTACCTTCCACGTCTATCACATAATAAAAGGTTCCGGGACCAACCGGGTTTCCATTCTGCAAAGTTCCATCCCATATAACTGTTGAGTTGTTGTAATTCTCAAATTTTATCAGGACATCTCCCCATCTTGAAAATAAAGTAACCGTATTTACTGAGTACCCCTCTATTCCGTCAATGTGCCAGAAATCATTGGTACCATCATTGTTTGGTGAGAAAGCTGTATATATTTCAACTTCACAGCTGTCTGCAGGCAACAAACTTATTCTCACTGTATCCTGAACTGAACAACCAAATGCATCTGTAATAGTAACTATGTACTCATCCACTCCGTCAATGATTGCTTCAGGATTTGCAATATCAAGATCTGACAAATCATCATTAGATTGCCAGATGTATGATACACCCCCTGATGCATCAAGCTGCACAACAGAAGATAAACAAATTGTCTGGTCAGCTGATGCTGACATGGTACTTAAATCTGACAGGTAATAATTAATACTGTCTGCTTCGCTTAGACACGTACCATCAATCAGAATTGCATAATAATAATTGTCTCCGGTATTAATTACTGAAGGATTAAAGGTTGGATTTGTAGCTACTACTGTTCCGCTTACAGAACCTTCTGTCCATTGAACAGATGATGTTCCCGGATTGACACTCAGATCCTGAATAACATCTCCCGGACAATATACTGAATCAATGGCTGTGATTTGAGGCGCAGCCGGTTTGAATAGTACATTGACTGTATTGGTGATTGAATCAGGACATGTACCGTTTGTTACATATTTTACTCCGTAAGATGTTCCTCCGTTTCCATCAATTATACCCGTTGAAGGATCAATGGTTGCTCCGTCACCCGGTACCGGATCAAAACTAAAACTACCGCCTGAAAGACCTGTAATATTAACTGTCTGTGTTGATCCGTCACAAAAGTCAGGAATTGTAAATGAAGGATCATCATTATCCAAAGCGGTTACAAGAATGGTATCTTTTTCAAAACATATTCCGACAGTATAAATAATGCTGTATGAAGTTCCAATTGTTGTTCCTGTCATCAAACCGGTTCCGTTATCAATCAATGCACCATCACCCGGAGTATTTTCAAAAGTGAAACTACCACCAGAAGTTGTGACAGAAGCTGGCATTGGTGTTTGACTCGAACAAAAATCAGGATAAACAAAACTTTCATCTGCCACTTCAGTTATTTCTCCAACAGTTACAGGAGTAATATCAGAATAGCAACCAAGCACAGTATCCAATAAACCGATATTGTACACACCAGAAGATAAAGAAACTGTGTCGATAGTATTCAGAAATGCTGCACCATTATTAAATGTATAATTATATCCGCTGGATCCACCTGCAAGATTTGTAGAGATGGTGTCAATCAGAATTTCTCCTAATCCCAAACCGCATGTATCAGGAATAATATTGTAACTAAAAGGAAGAGGTAAACCGCTATTCAGAACTACAGGCTGTGACTGGATACATCCATTCAGATAAAGCGCCTCCATTGTATATGAACCAGTTGGAAGTGAATCAGTCACTGAACCATTTCCATAAAGCCAGGTTGTTCCTCCGTCAAATGTAAATGCATACGCATCAGCTGCAGTAGCTGAAACAAATCCGTTATCAGCTCCAAGACATGTTTCATCTGTCACAACAGGAGTGGTCAATGGTGGCGGAAGTGTTACCACAAATTGCTGTGAGAACTCAGATGTGTTTCCAAGTACTCCTGTTATAGTCGCAGTTAAGACTGTACCAACCGGTAAAATCTGACCAAGGTCTATTGAAATTGTGTCATAGTTTGTAACAGGATTGAAAATATAATCACCCAGATAAATTTCACCTTCACCATAACCTGAACCATCCGGATTTGGATTATGATAAAATTCAACATGATACCCTGCAAGATTATTTGAAGCATAAAATTTAAATCCAACCCATGTATTTCCGTTCGTGCTGCAATCAAAAGCTGAAATAATTTCAGGGCGGTCAATGCCTCCGTTGTCAATAAGAACATTCGAATTATTGGTGTCAATCGGCATAACCAAATCATCTCCAAGCAAATCAATTCCCTGCTCCGTGTTATTGAAAATTTCATTACCGCCAATTACGTTACCGTACGAACTGTTGATCAGAAATATTGTTGTCACATTCACACCTGTGTTACAGTTTGTAATGATATTCATCGAATCAGACCCGGGCAGATACGCACCCATCCAGTTATAATCAGCACCTTCAAGTAATATCCCTGAATCGCCAATTGGTCCCGGAGAACTGTCTGGTTTAAGACCAATCCGGTTTCCTAAAATTTTGGTGTTGTGTGATGCATGAATTCTGATTCCGTTTCCTGACAATCCAACAATTGTATTTCCTTCTCCGGGCAATCCTCCGCCAATTATGTTTTGTTTGGAATCAACAGTCAGGTGAATTCCTTCAACCGCATTGTAAGTAGTAGAAGCATCTGCACCAAGATTGATATAATTGCCTGCAATTTGATTTGAATCTGCCGCCGCAGCAAGAAGAATATGTTGCTGTACATCACCGCCAAAATAATTTCTGTCAGCAGCAGTTTGTCCACCAATTAAATTCAACTGTGCACTGTCAGCAATTACAAGATTAGATGTACCATTAGACAAAGCGGTTAATCCATCTGATTCAAGACCGAAATAATTTCCGGCTACTAAATTATCTTCAGTATATATTCCTGAAATTTTTTACACCTGAAGAGGTGTTGCCTGCAATGATGTTGAGTTCTTCAATATTATTTCCAACAGAAGCCGTGTCAAGGTGAATTCCAATTGCCTGATTATTTGTACCGGACAATGTTCCGGTTCCATCTGTATTGTTTCCGATTTTGTTTGACACAATAGTATTTGCAGCAGAATACTTGGCATAAATACCAACTGAATTTGCAGCAATTGAATTTGATAATCCGACGATTGTGCTTCCTATGGAATTATTATCCGATCCATTTTCAAGATAAATTCCCTGTTTGACATTTCCCAAATACAAGGTTCCGTTTTTGCTGATTCCGATTTTATTTCCATACAGCTCATTCAGAACTGCTCCTTCCATAAATATTCCCTGATTAAGATTATTGCAAATCACATTTTCATGATCTATGGATGAGTTTCCTCCAATCAGATTTGAGTTTGAATTTTTAAGATGAATACCTACACCGTTTCCACTGCCTGCAAAAATGACATTTCCTGATGTATCGGTTCCTATGTAATTATTCTTGATAAAATTAGAAGCACTGTTTTCAATGGTAATTCCGGAAATAGAATTTGAACTGATAATATTTCTGTAATCTTCTGTTCCGATTTCATTGCCAACAGCACTGTTCATATAAATACCGATCAGGTTTGGTGCAGGCGCATTTCCGATTTCAGTTGTACCAATAAAATTTCCAGCAACAATGTTGTTGTCTGATCCATTAATGACAACGCCGATACTGTCATTATTCGAAATGTAATTGCGGTAAGCAGGTAATCCTCCAAATTCATTTAATGCAGCACCATTTTGCATGACTACTCCATAAACATTTGAAAAAGGCAAACCAATCCGGTTATTATAAAATAAATTAGACGATGAGTTGTCAATCAGAATTCCTGCTTCATCATTACCTGCAATTTTATTTCCGTTGTTTAATCCGGGCTGACCAATGGTATTATTGTTTGCTCCGTTTTCAATTCTGATACCAATAAGATTTGGCAATGCAGCTGAAACAGGCTGATTACATCCGATTAAATTTCCGGTTATTTCATTTTGTGTGGAAGAAATTCCACTCATCAGAATTCCGTTTTGCGAATTTCCGGAAATTAAATTTTGTTTCAGTCCATTTCCTCCGATTGTATTAAACCCGGCGTTGGTTAACTGAATTCCGTTCACATTAGGAACCGGGAATGTACCAGTGTTATTGGTACCGATTTTATTGTTGTAGATAAAGGTATGAACCGCACCATCCAAATGAATTCCCATGGAATTTCCTGAAATTATATTTTCTCCGTCTGTTATGTCCTGTCCGATCACATTATCAATACCTGAAGTAGAAGAAACAAGAACACCGGCAGTCTGCGTATAAGTTGCATTTCCTGACGGATCAATTCCGATAAAATTTGCAGAAATAATATTGTTGTTTGCAGCATCTGTGATTTCAATTCCGGCTGTTGGGTGATTCATGATAACATTACCATACTCCAATGCACTGCCGCTGACACCACCAATTGTATTATTTGCTGCGCTGACACCGGTTACCCTTATACCAACCGGCTGAGTACCCATATTTACAAAAGTTGGAGAAACTCCAATGGTATTACCAGAAATCTGACAACCCTCTGCCTCCAGCAAAACACCTGCTGTTTCATTGCTGGTAATTAAATTCCCTTCTGTTGAAAGATCACCTCCAATTACAGTTGACGTTGCCAAAGAACCAATAACAATTCCATAATTCTGCATTGTCATTAATCCTAATCCACCGGAAGTGGTTCCGATATAATTTCTCCTCACAATATTAGATGGCGAATTAATCAAAATTCCAATACTGTCATTTGAGGAA
The DNA here is from genome assembly GCA_016719925.1 of Crocinitomicaceae bacterium. Classification (GTDB taxonomy): domain Bacteria; phylum Bacteroidota; class Bacteroidia; order Flavobacteriales_D; family Crocinitomicaceae; genus JADJGJ01. The sequence continues at coordinate 118,319 of JADJYC010000003.1, forward strand.
ATTGTATTTGCGTGTGATGCATCATTACTCTCACCAACAAAATTATCCTGTGATCCACCGGTAAAATGAATTCCGATATTGTTTGGAGCAGGACCGTTTCCTGTAACATTTACACCTATAAGATTTGAATATATTGTTGTTGTGGATGAACTGTCAAGCAAAATTCCAACATCACTGTTTCTTGATATCAGATTAAAATATCCACCAGATTCTCCAATGTAAATTGTGTTTGAATGATCTACTTTAATTCCGTCTTTATTACCATTTGTTGTGCTGTTTCCGTCAGTTCCAATTTTATTTCCGAAAACAGAATTATTATTTGATTCTTCAATCAGAATTCCTGAATTAATTGCGTCTCCGATAAAATTATTTCCGTTTGCACCATACGTACCTCCAATAGTTGTATTGGTAACACCGTTAAGAAGATATATTCCATTACTATTAGTAAGCCCAGCGTTTGCCTGATCTGCAATAATATTGTGCTGAATCAATGTTGATTGAGAGTTACCTTCTATTCTGATTCCGCTTTCAACATTTCCAATAATTGTATTGGGATAAGAGAAGCTTCCAATTTCAGTTGCATCTGCCTCTTCAATATGAATTCCATCACCTGTGTTACCTATTCCCAATGTGTTTGAAGCATCAGTTCCAATATAGTTTGCAGCAATAAATACAGAATCAGCCTGATCACCTGAAATAAAAATTCCATGCACGGTTGAATTCACAATAAAATTTGGAATGGTATTACCAATCACGGCATTTTTATTCTGAACAAGAACACCGTATTGATTACTCATTCCAGCGGTAATTCCGGCATTGGATTTACCAACTGAATTACCTTCCATGGTTGAACTGACAGGAGAATTAAATTCAACGCCCGCTTCCGTTGAGGCAACAATAAAATTTTCTTTGCCCGCATTACCTCCGATATAAACCTGGTGATTGTCCTGAATAGAAATACCCACTCTGTTCGGTATCGCAATATTTCCTGCAGGATCAGAACCAATAATATTTGTTTGTATGGAAGTTCCTGAGCCATTTGATCCAAGGAGAATACCTGTTTGGCTTGCACCGCTCATTCCGGATACTACATTGCCGTAATCGAATCCTCCTCCTATTGAAGTATTAGTCGCATCAGCAATATAAATACCTGAATTACCATTTGCAATTGCAAAAGTTCCGGTTTCATCCATTCCAATTCTGTTTCCTTTGATCGAGGTAAAATCTGAAGCGCCTTGTACCTGGATTCCATGCATAGTATTTCCGGCAATAACATTTCCTTCATTCATAGAAACCATTCCACCTATCTGAGTATTTGAAGGACCACTTACATTAATACCCCCATAATTGGGGAGTGCAACAGCACCAGTAACATCCAAACCGATTTTATTACCGTGAATTACGTTTGCATTTCCGCCCAAGACGTTTATTCCATAGGTGCCAGCAAAAGAATTCCCAGAGATAAGATTACCCGCTCCAGCGTTACCAATCTGAACAGAAGAAACGACGTTTGCTCCAATTGTAACACCACCACCTTCATTTGTCAATGAAGCATCTCCATCTGCATTGGTTCCAATTCTGTTGTGTAAAACCAAAGCACCATCACCACATTCAAAAAAGAAAATTCCATAATGATTTCCAGAAATCAAATTTCCTTCTTCAGGCAGAAAACCACCAATTCTGACAAAGTCTGCCTGACTATGTGCTACATAGATTCCGTGTGTGGTATTAAAAGGTGTCACATCTCCACTTTTATCTGGTCCGATAAAATTGTTATGAATAGTAACAGCATCCACCTGATCAATTCTCATTTGAAGGGAAGTATTACCAGAAATAATGTTTCCGCCGCCTGGCAATGAATTTCCAATCTGCACATCAACCGCTCCGTCTCTGACATAAATACCGGTTCCGTTTGCTTTTGCTGTAATCTGATCATAAGCCAGTCCAATTGTATTGCCAATAACAGATAAATCATCACAACCTTCACAAACCAATCCTTCTATATGACCTGAAATAATATTTCCTGCTCCGATATCTCCAACTTTTGTTCCTATTCCATAATCTCTGATTCCAAAATTTCCATTTGAACCGGAAATAAAATCTGTACCCGTATTATTTAGCCCGACAATATTTCCAAGAATTTTATTGTTTGATACCCCTCCATCAATAAAAATCTGTGATACGGTTCCAATTGACTGAGCATTTCCTGAAACAACATTTCTCTGATAATCAAACGGACCTCCAACCATGGCATTGCTTCCAAATAAATAAATGCCGCATCAGATTCTGATTGGCCACGTTCGTATTTGTAATTCCTATTTCACAACCTTCAATTACAGAGCCACTTGAATAATCTACAATACCATACTGATCAAAATTGATAATTCTTAATCCGGAAATGCGACTTGAAAATCCAGCACCATTAATTACAATACCATTAAAAATTCCGATCCCATCATTCAATACAATTGGCAATACCGCCAGCGTAAGTGCAGTGCCACCTTCTAATGCCGGACCAGGAACAGCACTTGTACTTTGAGAAAATCCATCGATTATATAATTGTCATTTAAATTTATTTCACTTGGCGGTGCAATATTTACAGGTGGAGTATTGAAATCAAATTCTACATAATTCACTGTGTTATAATTTTGAGCTGCATCAACTGCCCATGGTAATGTACCTGAAGTACCGGACCCGCCAACAGCAAGCGTTACTCTGAGCGGTGTGTATTCACAAGCGCCTGCATCGGGTGCCAAAGGTGCAACGTTTGAACTTTTTAAAATTCTTGGAGCCATGCGGGCATCCTGGGTAAGGGTGGTAGTTGCAGGAGCAATATTTAATAAAGCACTTGACGGATTCACAATGGTGTAATACATCAATCCGTAACCGTCTTCAAGAATTGGTGATTTCAGATAAAAATTCAAAGCTACACCTGAAATATCTCCTGGACCGGCAATCCAAAACATAGGATCAAGACCAGAGTTTTGTCTGTATGCATTTCCACCGCCTGAATTGAATGTACCTCCTCCGCCAAACTGACTTTGAGTACCATTGTTTCCAATGGCATTTCCCTGTAAAAAAGTTACGTCAGTAGGACTTCCCGCAAGATAAGCTTCGGGCTGGGTAGGTGAAGTATTCTGCACAAACGTATTATGGATCAGCTGCATGTCTGTTGTAGATTCGATGTAAACTCCACCTCCCTGACTTGTTGCAGAATTGCCGGAGAAAGTGGAGTTTTCGATAACAGTTGTACACGAGGTAAAACTTGCTCCGCCACCTTTTAAGGCGTCGTTATTAATAAATGAACATGCACCTATACGGACACTAGAACTTGTAGCTTTAATTTCCCCTCCGTTAGCAAGAGAAACAAAATCTTTGAATAAAAGTCGCTCAAAATGAATTGGCCCCGGATTAGTGAGAAGAGTTACTGCCCGGATATCAGCAACGTTATTACCAACAAATCCAAAATGATAGAATTTAAGATTGGTACAGTTGTTAATCTGAAAAAGTGTTGTACCGGAAAATCCGCCGCCAGGTCTGATGCTGCAATGTTTTGGAGCAGGTCCCATGACAGTAATGTTTGTCATGTTTAGAAAAGTAATCGGGGTCTGCAATAAAATTTCACCCTTAACATCAATCAAGATGGTATCACCAGATAATGCAAGATTTTCAACAGCATCTCGCAAAGTACCAGCGCCGTTGTCTCCTACTGAAGTAACGCGTATAACCTAAGCATAAGAAGAGAGCAAATGAAAAAGGTAATTAAAACAAAAATGTGTTTCATTCTGAATTGCATGCTGTGGGTTAGTATGAATTTATACGGTTGAAATTCAAAAACGTTGGCTTTTTGAATAGCTGAAACATGCCAAAGTTAATACAACCCTTTAACGGTAAGGTTTTCTAAATATTATTTTTACCGGAATCCTGAGTCTTGATTAATAACTCAAAAAGCGCATCAATGACGGCACTAAGTCTCTTCATATCAAGTGTTTCAAGTCTGTCTCCTGACTTGTGATAATTTGGATTTCTAAAAAAACCTGAATCCGTAATAAATACAGCGCTATAACCAAAATGCCAGTAATTGATGTGATCTGAAAAATCAATTCCGGTGAGATGCGCCGGGGCCTGAAAAGATTTTACTTTGAGATAATCCGTCCTGCAGAATTTTCTTTTTGTTCTCGAGGCAAATTTTCCGTCTTTGAATTTTCTGACTACAGTTATGAAATCACCTTTATTTCCATAAAACATTTTTAAAATTCCAAGCGGATATTTTTGCGAGTTTTTTTCATCCGAAAAATAACCTATCATATCCAGCGCAATCATACCGTAAACCTCAATGTCATTGTTGTAGAGATATTCTGCATGTTTGTACGAGCCCATGTCTTCTGATCTGAAAAAGGAGGTTCTTCCAGGGAATAAGCAACCAGATCAATTCTGTAATTTAACTCCTGATTTTTCAACATTCTTGCCAATTCCAGAATTCCCACAACACCACTGGCATTATCATCTGCACCATCCTGATCTCCGCAAACATCATAATGGGCGCCTACAATAATTCTTGGAGCATTTTCAGGTCCGAATGAAGTAATTACATTTTATAAATTTTACCTTCTGCTTTGTAGTTCTGATAAACAGTTGAATCTCCATACTTTTCAAAAACAGAAAAAATATACGCCGCCACTTTATCCAGCACATCTGTATTTTCAAAATTTCTGGGTTTGTCTGTATTAATGATATTATCAAAATGGAGATTTATGAGCGTAGTATCCGCTGAATAAATTTTCAATCCCTGCAAGAAAAAAATGCTAATAAGTAATAATTTCATGCTTAATGAAAAATAACTTCTGTTGCGCCGCCCATTCCATATTCACTGTAAGGTGCATCATGAAAATCCAGTTTAATTCCCTGATCTTTTTTTAATCTGTTCAGATACAAATGTACTTCTGATTTCAGCACTCCTTCACCTTTTCCGTGAATAATGACAATACGTTTGGTTTTATTTCTTATGGCCTTCTGACAAAATGAGCGGCAGGCAGAAAGTTGTTTTTGCAAAATCTGATAATTTTCTTCCAGATTGTATTTTTCTGAGAGCGTATCAAAATGAAGGTCAATTTCAAATGACTGAAAAACCCTTTCTTTTGACTCAGTTATTTTTAAAGTGCGGTTTATTTTTCTGACTGATTCTTTTTCAACCGGTGCATCATTGAGATTATAGTGTTCAAGAGGTTTTGCCAGTACAAGTTTTTCATTCAGATACTCTCTTTCAAAACCATCTGTGTCAGAAATTTTTGTTTTTTTCAGACCAGCAAGAAATTACTGTTCCATAGATTGGCTCATTGAGAACAGAAACAAAATCACCAATATTAAATGAATGCGTTTTCAAGGTACCACGTTACAATGTGATAATTTTTCACGATCAGATAAACCGGAAAAAGAAGTGCTGCCAGCAACAATGAAAAGAAAATACTCCGCTGCAAAACAGAAAGGTCGCGTTTAATATCCACCCTCAGCAATTGGTTTATCTGCTCAATAATTAAATTTTCATTTTCCCAGATTACTTCATCATCCGGAATGATTTCTTTTATTTTCGGATTATTCTCTAAAAAAACCCGGCGCATTGTCCAGTATTCCCTGTCAGATAAATCTTTATACTTTTTTCTATAATTAAAATCGATCGAATCCAGATCATCATGAATCACTTTGCTCTTTTGAAAAGCCCTGACCTTAAAAGCCATTAAAAATCCAAAAATCAGAATCGGATAAAACTCAAAAAGAACACCAATTACAATAATGGCAATAGAAGAAAAAAGTGTGAAATACATTTTGAATTTATCATTTGACGGAAAAAAAAGTGCCTCAATATAATTTCCACCGTCGAGCGGATCAAGCGGAATAAGATTCAAAACATTAATCAGAATCAGCAGTAATGATATTTCAACCAGATAAATTCCAGGCTGAACATAAATCGCATACAAAAATAAACCACATCCTATAATAATACCAGGCAGTGGTCCCATCAGACTGATGATCAGTTTCTGTTTCTGACTGACATCCGTTTTGTTGCCTGTAACCATAGCCCCCAAAAATGGAATGAAAAACATGTTCAGCGCTTTGTATCCAAACAACTTCATCATTGATAGATGTCCTAACTCATGTAACAGAAGAATTGCTATTATTTCAATTCCCAAAATGTAATTCTCAGGTATCCACAATAAAAAAACAAGGAAGAAAAGGAACATGGAAATGAACAGGCGCATGTATCTGGAACCTTGTTCAGGCTGAACAAAATCAGGTTTAGCGGGATATAAATTTTCGTTCTCCTGGAACTTTTCAGCCAAAATTGAATGGGATAAAGACAAAACTACCTAATTTTATCCATCTATGTTAAAGGCGAAGGAATTTACAAAAATTACGGTAACCTGTCAATTCTCAAAGGAATTGATCTGGAAGTAAAAACAGGCGAAATCGTTTGCATTGTAGGTTCGTCAGGAGCAGGGAAAACAACTTTGCTTCAGATTTTAGGCACTCTGGATCAGGCTGACACAGGTGAAATTATCATTGACGGAGATAATCTTTCTGAATTAAACGGAGAAAAACTGGCAAAATTCAGAAATGAAAAACTCGGATTTATTTTTCAGTTTCATCAGTTATTGCCTGAATTTACTGCATTGGAAAATGTAATGATTCCAGCACTTATCGGCAAAAAAAACAAGGCAGAATCAGAACAACGCGCAACTGAGCTATTAAAATTTCTTGGATTGGGTGAACGGCTAGAACACAAACCGGCAGAGCTTTCGGGCGGAGAGCAGCAGCGTGTTGCCGTTGCAAGAGCACTCATGAACAAGCCTGCAATCATCATGGCTGATGAGCCTTCTGGTAATCTTGACTCAGCAAATGCAAAAGATCTGCATGCTCTGTTTTTTAAACTCAAAAGAAGAGTTAGGTCAGACATTTATTATTGTTACTCACAATCCTGAACTGGCCAAACTTGCTGATCGTTGTCTTGAAATGAAAGATGGACGGATTATCTGATTCAAAATTTTTAACTGAAATAAAAAATCTGCTGGAAGAAAAATCTGACCAGTACAACACTGCTGATTTTATCATTGAAGATCCAATTTCAATTCCGCATCAGTTAACAAAAAAAGAAGATATTGAAATCATTGCTTTCATTGTTGCAACCATTTCCTGGGGAAACAGAAAATCAATCATCAAAAACGGCGAAAAATTATTGGATATAATGGGGTACCAGCCTCTTGATTTTACCTTGAATGCCAGTGCAAAAGATTTAAAATCACTCCAATTTGTCCACCGCACATTCAATGCTGATGATTTGCAATTTTTCATGAGGGCTTTTAAAAAAATGTATACAGAAAAAGGCGGATTGGAATCAGCTTTCGGAGGGTTAAAATTTAAAGGTGATCTGAAAGAAAGAATTATCTGTTTCAGGGAAAACATGCTGCAAATCAAACATGAAAAAAGATCAGAAAAACATATTTCTTCTCCATTATCCAATTCAGCCTGTAAACGCATTAATATGTTTCTGAGATGGATGGTTCGTTCAGATAAAAGAAACGTAGATTTTGGAATCTGGAAATCCATTAAACCATTTGAATTAATGTTACCGCTGGATGTACACACCGGAAGAGTAGCACGTGAATTAGGAATACTTCAACGGACTCAAAACGACTGGACCGCACTGGAAGAATTGATGCAGGTGCTCAGAAAATTTGACAAGAATGATCCGGTCAAATATGATTTCGCACTTTTTGGAATTGGCGCTTATGAAATGAAAGATAAAAGTTTACCGCGTTAAGCTTTCTTCCAGTTTAGCCGGATCAATTTTCTCCATTATTCTTGCAACCGGATATTCATTATGTGATGGTTCGTAATGAGATGATCCTTTATATATGAAATACAATTGTGCAAATGTGTTTGCAGCAAAATCCGCATCATTTTTTTTCTTCTCTTCAAATTGTTTTTTCAGTTCCGGATTTTCAGCCAATACTTTTGGTGCTTCGTCTTCAAAAACGTAAGCAGAAAACCATTCCTTTTGCTGGAGAACCGCGTCAAAATAATTCCAGGCCAGATAACTGTCTACGGCATGCGGTTCAAGCGTTTCTATGATAAACCGAACCGCGGTATTATCTGTTGGAATGACGTAATCACCTTTTCTGTAATGCATCATTTTTTCTTCCTTATCAATTTCAACAGAGTGATGCAAATAATGCCCTTCATACGGACCATTTACCGTTTCAAAATGGACGATGTCGTATATTTCTGCTTTTACATCGATATCTTGCTTCAATCTGAAAATCTTAACCTGATTCCGTTTCAGTTTTTCAATTATAATATCCCACGCCTGAGGAATGATATAATAATTTGGTCTGGTCACAATATCTCGCGAAAAGTACCGGTTGTAAATCTGATTTTTCTGTTGTATGGTTTTAGCTGATTATAATATAACCTTTTAGATCCGGTCACCTCGCTCATTTTATATTCTGCCTCATATCCGGCAAAATCAATACTGTCAAAACGGGTGGTATCCAGTTCCCAGTTCAATGCAAATTTTTCAGTTTCCAAAAGACTTTTGTCTGCCGCTTTTTTTAACTCTTTCAACTCTCTGTGATTTTCATCCATGAACTGAATGATTGACATCAGCAAATCATAGGTTGCCTCTACCCTTTTGTCAAAGGGTTTTAACATGTGTGTTTCGGCTACGTATCCTATGGTATTAAACAGGTTCACATATCCTGTAGAATAACGTGGTGTCTCCATAAACTCAACTATTCCGTCATCCGGAATTTCAGTCAGTGTTGTGACATAAGGAGACATTGGAAATCCTTTTTTCTCCATAGATTCATATAACCATGGATCCATTTTTTTTCCGACATAATCAGCAATCACCGGATTCATTTTATCACGCTGACTTGTAATGAGGGTCATGGTATATTGATAATCTGCTCCGTCTGAAGTATGTGTATCAATAAAAACAGCAGGTTTTAATGTGTGAAAAATCTGCCAGAAAGCATAGGTGTTTTTACTGTCTGATTTAATAAAATCACGGTTCAGATCCAGGTTCTTTGAATTCCCTCTGAAACCATATTCTAATGGTCCGTTCTGATTTGCCCTGCTGCAGCAATTCCTGTTATGCGCACCACCAATGTTGTAAATTGGAATGATGGCAATAATTACATTATCAGGAATCAATGAAGTGTCTTTCAAAAGATCTTTACTCAACTTAATTGACGCATCCACTCCCTCTGGTTCACCCGGATGAATTGCGTTGTTAATCAGAAAAACTGTTTTTGATTCAAATTATATTGGGTCAAATTTGCCTCATTTATTGATCAGAAAAAGTGAAACAGGCAATCCCTAATCACTCATTCCAAATTCCTGATAAGCGCACAACTTTGGAAATTTTTCAGCCAGATTTTTATATTGTTCGATTGCACTTTCGTAAGTATATGTCTGATTTGACAAATAGGGTTCCTCCTGTGAAAAACAAAATTTACCTGTACTAAAAAGAAGAAGAATAAAAATGATTCGCATGCAAACTATTTTGAAGTCACAAGATACAAAAAAAGCACCTGTAACGAGGTGCTTGTTTTATAAGAGGAAGAAATCCGGTTTACTCATCCTTTACAAACTTATATTCAGAACGGTAGTTTTCATAATTTCTCACCAGACATAATTCAGATTCATTCATGGTGCAGATTTCAAAAACGCTGTTTTCATCAATTATTATAGCATTCCCGTCTGAATCATAGATGTAGGAATAAATCAGTTTTTCACCATCTTCTTCAATATACATATCACAACTGTTTCCTGCAGATGTTTCGCAGGCAGAGAAATAATAAACCGTATTAACATCGTCAGCAAAGCTTGTTGCCTGCAATGTGTCATTCTGATAGAGACTGGTTTGAATGAGATTCCATTTTCCGGGCAGATAATTTTCAGTGACGGATTCTTTTCCGCAACTCATAAAAAGGGTAAAAATCAAGGCTGGTAAAATCATATTTTTCATTTTTTATTTGTTTTAATTTCGGATCAAATTTCACTCCGTTATTTGCCGATTTAAAATTGAATTCCGCACATGATTTTTTTTCTTTTTTGATTAGCACAAATACATTTAACAGCGAAAAATATTTTGCAAAAAATGCTGAAGGGAGCCTTCTTTCGAAAACTCCCTTCAGCTGACCCGAGAAAACAGCTCGATTCTCCCAGTAACTTTTCAGTATGGGTTAAATGAAAAGCAAATCTATTTTGAATTGATGTTCTTTTTAGTTCTTACAATATTAAATCCAACACTTAATCCAATCATTCCTCCGCCTTTTTGAGAAGAGTAGAAAAGATTCACCGGAACATTCAACGCGCCTGACTGAAATGTTCTTCCAAAGCCAATAATCCATCTGGTAGCAAGTGTAAGCTCACCTCGTGTATCAAGATGTTTTCCCCATTCATAGCCGTTTTCAGAGAAAGAAGCATCAGAAAATCCATCGGCATAAAATTCATTTGAATCCCAATACTTTCCTGGATCACCAAAATTTCCATTATTATCAAAAAAACCTCTGCCGTATTTTGCCAGACTGAAACTTGGACCAAATGCAAACTCCCAGCCACCTTTTCCAAAACGATATCCGTTCAGCAATGAAATACTGGAATAAATTTTCCCTGTTCAAGTCCTGTAAACATTACCAGACATTCAACCAGGGCAGAAAAATTTTCTGTACCAACATATTGTCCTTCCCATTGATATCCAAGATTTGAAACTACCGGAGCAATTCCTAATCCTCCTGTTTCTCATCACGCACCATAAATTCATTCAGATCACCAACAGTATAAGCAACCCCCATTCGTGGTCCTGAATTATTTATGCGATCCACATTATTGGAAACGATAACTTCATTTTTAAATGCCAGTCGCTTCATGGTTTCAGGCTCCGGAGTAAGTCCATGCATTAATTCAATAACGATGCCGATCATTCGCTGCAATTCGTGCTCCTGATTGTCAAATTCAACAGAATTATTTTTTGCAACTTCTCCATTTTTAATATCAATAATTTTCAGGCTGACAACAATCTTATTTCCCAATCCATCAATATTTCCTGAAACAATAAAATCAGTTCCAAGTGTTTTTCCATATTCAATAAGACAAGTTTTTCCAAAACAACTATCATATTTTTCAGGATCTGCCAGCTCACTGATATCAAATTTATCCAGCACCGCATATTTGTTCAGCTTTACAAGCTCAAGCTGAGTAAGGCGTGTTGCTGTTGCAGAATTTGTGAACAAACCAAACGTTTTTATCGGTGCAACAGCAATAGATTGCGCAAAGATTTCTGATGCAGTCATCAAACAGATTATCATCAGAATAAATTTCATTTTTGTTTTCATGATTTCGAATTTTTAAATACTGCTTATTATTCGTTAATTAATTTTATTCGCTTATTGACATTAAAACCAACACTTGCTCCAATAATTCCTCCGTATTTATTTGAAGAATAGTAAAGATTTACCGGAATATTTAAAGCACCTGAACGGAATGTGCGGCCAAATGCCATTACCCAGTTTGCATTAAGTTCTGTTGATCCTCTCTTGTCCAGAAACTTTGAATACAATGACTGGTCAGGAGCGACATAATCAACATAAACTTCACCGGTGGTTTGATTAAATTGGGTTGGATCATTTCTCCACTGTTCATATTTCATTTGTTCATAATCTGCTTTTCTGTAATAAACACCATCCACTTCAATACCAGTTGAATATTTTCTCACTCCAAAACTTGGCCCGAATGCAAATTCCCAACCCGCTTTTCCAAATCTGAAACCGTTCATTAAAGTCATTGTTGGAATAAATTGTCCCTGTTCCATTCCACCGATATTGAAAACCAATTCTCCCAATGCTGAAAAATTTTCTGTACCTATATATTGCGCTTCAAACTGATATCCGATTGTTGTCATCAGCGGCAAAATTCCCAATCCTCCCTGTGCTTCTTTTCTGGTATAAAATTTAGTCAGATCTCCGGTGGCAACATAAGCAATACCAACACGCGGACCAGAATTATTCATGCGGCCAACATTGTTGGAAGTAATCACTTCATTTTTATATTCTAATTGTGATTTTGTAAACGGATCCGGAGTAACTCCATGCATTTCCTGGATAATGATTCCGATCATACGCTGAAGTTCAGAATTCTGATTATCAAATTCCATTGTGCGCGTTGCTTTCAGATTAGAACCAGCAACGTCAATCAGTTTTATGGTGATAACAATTTTATTACTGAATCCATCTACGCTCCCTGAAAGTACATAATCTACCTTCAAAGCTTTTCCTAATTCAATCAGACATGATTTTCCATAACAGGTATAAAAATCTGTATTTCCTTCCATCACTTCAGCCATATCAAATTCATCCAGCACCTTATATTTATCCATTTTAATAAGTTCAAGTCGGGCAAATTTTGCCGCAAACTCTGGTTTAATATCCAAACCGGATGTACTGAAATTTGAAACCGCAATGGTTTCTGTCATTCCTGTTATTGTCATCATCATAAACAACAGGGTCAATAAATAATGTTTTGTTTTCATAGGTTTTATTTTTTTCATTCAGGAAATCTGATTCCTGTTTTTGTATTTATGAGTCAAATGTATCAGCGTATCTTCCGTTACTTAAATTGAATTACGCCAAGACAAATTATAAACTTGCGCATATCGCAAAAAGAACCTTTATCGTAAAAATCTCCGGTGCAATGCGCAAAAAATCTTGATTGATATAAACCCGTGTTTGGTAGAATGCAAAAGATTCTTAATTGAAATATCACCTGATTCTGCAGGGATGATCAAACATAGATTGGCAAACTGACTAAATTTGTACCATTCAAAACCGGTTATGAAAATCAGACACATTGTAATTATCGCCCTCTTTGTTCTTGTAAATGTTCTTATTCTAATGGTTTTGCTTGGTGGTGGTTTTGCTCCTCCGGCAGAAAAAAAGGAAAAAGTTTTTGTCCCTTATGTTGAAGCCATGACAGTTATTAATGACAAAGAAGATCTGATGGTAAGCGGTTATGGTACGCTTTCATCCTATAATACATTAGATATTGCTTCAGAAGTTCAGGGGAAATTGTATGCAGGAGTTTCACTTAAACCCGGAATTCAGTTTAAAAAAGGACAAATGCTTTTCAGAATTGATGATACTGAACTGCGTTATGCTAACCGGGCTAAAAAGAGTGCATTCATTAATCTGCTTGCCAATTCATTGCCGGATATCAAAGTAGATTACAATTCAGAATATAAAAAATGGAATGATTATCTGGAAAGTATTAAACTGAATGAAACGCTTCCGCAACTTCCTTCCTGGAGTTCAGAAAAAGAAAAAGTTTTTCTTTCCACCAGAAATATTTTGAGTGAATACTTCTCAATTAAAAGTCAGGAAGAACAGCTCAGAAAATATGCAGTTACTGCACCATTCAGCGGAACAATTACAGAAGTTTACATGCCGGAATTTTCTTTTGTAAATCCTGGTGCAAAAGTCATTAAAGCGGTTGAGACAGGGAATTATGAAATTCCCGTAGCGGTTCCGGTGAGCCAGCTTCATCTGGTAGAAAAGGGAACTAAATGCACGATTTACTCAACGGATGGAACAGAAAGAGGAGGTGGTGTAGTGGTCAGAGTCTCTGAAGTAATCAATAAGAGCACACAAAGTGTCACGGTTTATGTAAAACCAGGAAATGAAAATAAAAATCATTTTATAGAAGGTGAATATTTACTTGTAAAAATTGATGCTCAGATTTCTCAGTCAGGAATGAGAATTCCGCTTTCTGCAATTAAAGACAATCAGGTATTTGTTTACTCAATAACCGATTCTATCCTAACCAAAAAACCAGTTCAGATTCTGAATGAAAATGAGCACGGTGCATTTGTGTCAGGACTCAATGACGGAGAAACAGTGGTGATTCAGGAAGTCATTAATTTTTCTGATACACTTAAATACGGAATTACTTTAAAAAATAAGCCGTCATGAGAAACATCATCCGCTATTTTATAAAGTATCCGATTTACGCCAACGCGTTCATCTTTGTTATTTCACTTTTTGGAATTTATTCCATGTTCAGCATGAATAAATCATTTTTTCCTGAGCTGGACCCAAGAAGAATTATTGTCAGCGTCATGTATCCGGGGGCTTCACCTGAAGAAATGGAAGAAGGCGTTACCATTAAAATTGAACAGGCACTCAGAGGAATAAACGGAATTGAACAAATCAACTCCACATCTTCAGAAAATTTTGCAACTATTTCAGTACAGGCATATGAAAATGCCGATATGGATGAAGTATATAAAGACGTTGAGAACGGCGTTAACAGCATCAACTCGTTTCCTCAGGGTGCTGAAAAACCCATTGTACGAAGATTAAAAGCAAACCCACTGTCAGAGATGGTAACCACACTTTCACTGAGTGGTGACTGTGATCTGATGACTTTAAAAAATGAAGCTGATCAGATTGAAAATGATCTTTTTAACTCCGGTTTGATTTCTACTATCGAAATGCGTGGTTTCCCTGAGCTGGAACTGGTTGTTTCAGTGAAAGAAGAAGACATGCTCAAGTACGGAATTCTCATTGATGAAATTTCAATGGCTATTCAGAAAAACAATCAGGATCTTACAGGTGGTATTTTAAGAAATGACAGAGAAGGATTAATTGTCCGTTCACGAAAAAGAACTACTGACCCAAATGAAATTAAAAACATCATTTTAAGAACACTGCCTAACGGGCAGCAGATAAAAATTGATGATGTGGCAGATGTGTCACTAGGCTTTTCAGAAACATCAGCCGAAGTATATTACATGGGTAAAAGATCCATCACCATTGAAGTGAAAAAAACACCGGATCAGGATTTGGGTGGTATAACCCAATTTGTCAGAACTATACAAAAAATACAACAGTGAAATTCATCCGGCTAAACTGGATATTCAATATGAAGCTGAAGTTAATCTGCAGGACCGTATTGATTTGCTTACATCAAACGGAATGATGGGGCTTGCACTTGTACTCCTGATGCTGGGTTTATTTTTGAGTACACGGGTTTCAATCTGGGTGGCTTTTGGAATTCCGTTTGCCTTTTTAGGCATGTTCATTATTGCAGTAATGATAGGCCTAACCATTAACATGATCACTCTTTTGGAATGATTCTGGTGGTAGGAATTTTAGTAGATGATGGTATTGTGATTGCTGAAAATATTGTGGTTCATTTTGAGCGTGGCAAATCTCCGCACATGGCTGCACTGGATGGAACAATGGAAGTATTACCAAGTATTATCAGTTCTGTACTTACCACCATTGCGGCATTTTGTATGCTCTCTATGTAGACAAAATGGAAATGATGTGGGAGATGCCGGTTGTGGTAATTCTTGCGCTTGGATTTTCTGTTATTGAAGCTTTTGTCACATTGCCGGTACACATGGCAAGTTCAAAAGTACTCTCAAAACCTGTTCCCGGATCAAAAAGACATAAATACAGATCTTTCCTGAACAAAATTGTAGATTTTGTACGTGACAATTTATTCTATGATATCCAGCAATTCATTGTAAAAAGATACCGGTCTTATGTTTTACTTCCGTTATTTTTTACTCTGTTCATCATCATTTTCAGCGTTAATAAAAGTATAACATACACTTTCTTTCCTGAAATCAAACCTGAAATAATTAATGTGGAAGTAGCTTTTGTTCCTGGTACATCAAAAGAAATTACAACAGCCTGGCTGCGTGAAGCTGAAAAAGCAATTCTGGAATCCAATCAGGAAATTATTGATGAAACCGGTGACACGCTGATGACCAGATATTCCATGTCTGTTGGTATGTCGCAAAATTTAGGCGAAGCGGGTTTTCACACCGGCATGTTTTCACTCACAATAGAAGGTGAAGGAAAAACCACTCCGGTAGATACGCTGCAGCAACGCATCATGGAAAAAATAAATCAGTTTGAATCAACCAAACTTTCAGAGTCCATTTATGTGGGCGGGATGCAAATGCAATTCGGAAAACCAATCGAATATTCGCTCACAGGTAATAATGATGAAGAAGTGCGAAATGCAAAAAATCTTTTCAAAGAATTACTCGCAGCCGTTCCAATGGTAAATAACCTAAAAGACAATGAGCCGCTTGGAAGAAAAGAACTGGATCTGGAAATGAAACCAGAAGCAGATTTTTATGGTTTAGGAGTTTTTGAAGTCACCAAACAAATTCGTCAGGGCGTTTTTGGACAGGAAGTACAGCGTGTCATTATAGGAACAGATGAAGTAAAAATTTGGGTGCGTTATGATAAAGAAGGAAGACAAGATCAGTCTGACCTGAAAAATATGCGCATTAAATCTTTGGATGGAAAACAGATTCTTTTAAGTGACCTTGCTGATTACGACGTAATGCGCGGACCAATCAGTTTGAAACGCCGTGACGGAAGAAGAGAAATAGTAGTAGATGCCGGCGTGGACGACCCTACCAAGGTTGGAACAGTGAATACAACAATTGTAAATGAAATTATTCCAAAAGTAAAAGCACAATATCCAAACGTTGAAATAATTCAGCGCGGACAAGGTGAAAGAAGTTCAAAAGCACTTGCATCCATGCAGCTCAATCTGCTTATACTTTTTGTAATCATGATTCTGATTATCGCTCTTTCATTCCGTTCAGTTTATCAGGCGTTATTGATCATGCTGGTGATACCTGCCGGTGTTGCAGGTGGAATTCTCGGTCACAGTCTCATTGGAATTCCGGTTTCAATTCTGAGTGCATTTGGTATGATTGCATTAATTGGAATTCTGGTGAATGATGCCATTGTATTTCTAGATCAGTATAACAGAAATATTCTGGACGGATTAACCGTAGAAGAAGCAGTAAGTGAAGCTGCAAAATCACGTTTCAGACCAATCATGCTGACATCTGTAACCACTGTTGCAGGTATGATGCCATTGATTATGGAAACCAGTTTTCAGGCTCAGTTTCTGATTCCGATGGCTGCTTCTATTTCATTCGGTATTTTGTTTGGTACTATTTTTATCCTGTTATTTTTTCCAACAATCATTCTCGCCAGTGTGGATTTCAGACGCGCATGGAATCACATTTTCAACGGACGTTCTGAAGAAACTGAATTAACTGAAAACGGAGAGGAAATGTCTGAGTTAAAACCACAAGGTTCAGCTTTTGGTTTTTATGCAAGAGTTATGCTGAAGTTAACGGCCAGTCTCTACATGTATATTATTCCGGTTGCAACATTAATTATGTACATGACAAAAGGAGACAGCACGATAAAAAATATTGTGTTCTGGATTCTTGCAGCAGCATGTTTGGCAGTGTATATCATATTCCCGGTAAAACTCTTTAACAAAATTCTTACTTCACTTTGGAAAAAAGAAAATGTCAGACCGGGAGTTTCCATTGAGCCGGCAATTGTCAATCATAAAAAAGAAGAAGAACGAACCATCTGATCTATGAAAAAAATTCTTTTGATATCATTTCTGTTTGTTTCGTTTTTGTCCGTTTCACAAACAGACCTTTCTTTATCTGAGGCTATAGAAAAAGCGCTTGCCAATAATTTCCAGATCAAACTGATCAAAACAAATCTGGAAGTTTCAGAGACCCAAAATACCTGGGGAATGGCAGGTGCAGTGCCAACAGTGAACCTGAATATTAATAACTCAAACAGTTTAAATGATAATACAAATAACCCCGCAACGTTTTTTCCCGGGGTAGTTTTATCTGATAATGTAAGTACACAACTGGATATGACGTGGACTATTTTTTCTGGTTTTGGAATCCGCATCAACAAAGAACGTTTTGATCAGCTGGAAGAACAAACCAAAGGAAATGCTATTATCACTATTGAGCAAACCATTTATGATATCATCATTGCATATTACACCGCGGTAACACAAGAACGTAAACTTGAAATTCTGGAAGAAATGCTTGCCTTTTCAAAATCAAAATATGACTATTTTAAAATGAAAAGTGAAATGGGGTTGCAACCTTCCATTGAAGTACTGGAATTCAGAAATCAGGTTTTGACAGATTCGAGCAATTATCTGTTGCAGCAATTATCATTGAGCAATGCAAAAAGAAATTTGAATCTGGAAATGGGAGAAACGTATGATGCAAACTATAATCTCACAGACAAAATTGAGTTTGATGTGCCAAAAGCAACCTGGCAGGAACTGTACGAATACATGATTGCAAACAATCAAAACATTAAAAACCAATACATCAACATGGAATTGCAGCGCCTGAATACTGAACAGAAACAGGCAGCGTATTATCCGGTTGTTAATCTGAACATGGGATTAACGCCTTCTTTCGGTAGAATTTCTGTATTTAATGATTCTATTATTGGATTCAACACCAGTTCACTGAATTACTACGCAAATATTTCTGTCAGATATACTTTATTTAACGGTTATGCCAGACAAAGAAATGTAGAGATTGCAAAACTGCAGGAAGAAATAGCGGGCATGCAAAAGGATGATCTGCTGTTAACTCTCACTCATAATCTGAGAACCATTTTTGAATTGTATCAGACACAATCAAAAGTTGAAGACATGGCGCTGGAGCGTGTAAAAAACGGTAAAATTTTCTGGGAGATGGCTGTAGAAGAATACAATATGGGAGGCAATATGCGTCTGTTTGAACTCAATGATGTGAAAGTGAGATATGAGTCTGCAGTACTTTCTTATTATGACCGGCTGCTGGATTTGCTTAGAACACATTATGATCTGATGCGTATCACCGGAACAATTACACAGGAATACAAAATTTCAGAATCAATTGAAGGACAGGATTAATTTACCTTAAAAATAAAATTCTGTTTCTGATGTACTGACGGATTATACTCCACCAGTTTTTCATTTACTGAAACATATATTTTATAATTAATCTCCTCTAAAAGTTTGAAACAATTGTCACGGTTCTCATTGGCCCAAAGCTCCATATAAATTACCGGTTTATCACGCAGCAATACTCGTGTTGCGCCCTTTAAGGCGAAATATTCAAAATTTTCAATATCCATTTTTACTGCTGCGATTCTGCGCTGACCAACAATGTGATCAATGGTATCACATGAAACGGTCACAATTTCACCCGAATTCCATTCTTTGATTGAATCGTGAACAACGTGTGCAAGTCCCTGCATTTTAACTTTATGATCAACCGGCAGCACCATCTCCACATCTTTTTTCGACTCGCCGACAGCTAACGGAATCAGCTCTGCATTTTCAAGTTTATATGTTTCAATAATTTTTTTCAGAACAATAATGTTGGATGGCATGGGTTCAACTGCCAAAACCGTTCTTTCAGGAAATGCCTTGGAAAGATGATAGGTCATGATACCAATGTTTGCACCAATGTCCAATATATCGCCCTCTTTATTAATTTCATTCAGGAAAACAAAAAAATCTTTTTCCTTTTTATCCGTTTTAAGTGTACGGATTTTGTATTTCGCAAACTGAAATAAATAGTTGCGGTAACCCAGAATTTTTTGCAATATTAATTTGATCCGATTCTTCACCTTTGCAAAAGTAGCAAGAATCCTTTACTTTCGTACTTATGAGAATAGCTGTCAATGCCCGGTTTCTGCTCAAACACAAAATGGAAGGTTTTGGATGGTATTCTTATGAAACCCTCAAACGCATTACACAGAATCACCCTGAGCATCAGTTCATTTTCTTTTTTGACAGACCGTTTGATCCTAAATTTATTTTTGCAGATAATATAGAACCAGTGATTTTGAGACCACCTGCAAGACATCCGGTTTTGTTTAAAATATGGTTCAATATCTCAGTAACCAGAGCTTTGAAAAAATATAAAGCAGATTTATTTTTCTCACCGGACGGTTATCTTTCATTAAAAACTGATGTACCTCAAATTGGAGTGATTCATGATTTAAATTTTGAACATTACCCTGAAGATTTACCCGTGTGGCCAAGAAAATATCTGAAAAAAAACTTTCCGCTTTTTGCAAAAAAGGCCGTACACATTTTAACGGTTTCTGAATTTTCAAAACAGGATATTGTCAGAAGATACGGAATCAATCCGCAGAAAATAACAGCAGCTTACAATGGTGCCAGTCATCACTTCAAGCCTTTGAATCCAGAAGAACAGCAAGCTATCCGTAAAGAATTTACTGATGGGTTTCCATTTATTGTTTTTGTCGGAGCATTGCATCCAAGAAAAAATGTTGTACGCTTATTACAGGCGTATGATCAATTTAAATCAGGAACAAAATCTGAAACCCGGCTTTTGATCGTTGGTGAAAATCTCTGGCGGTCAAAAAAATTCAGATTCCGGAATTAAAACATAAAAATGATGTTGTTTTTACAGGACATCAGCCCATCGAAAAACTTGCAAAAATTGTCAGCGCGGCAAAATTCATGGCTTTTGTTTCTTATTTTGAAGGATTCGGAATTCCGATTGCAGAAGCCATGCAGGCCGGTTGTCCGGTTCTTTGCGGTGATAAAACTTCATTACCCGAAGTTGGGGGTGATGCAGCCCTTTATTGTGATCCGTTTGATATAAATTCTATTGCTGAAGGTCTAAATGAACTGGATTCAAATGAAATTTTGAGATCTGATTTAATTAAAAAAGGGCTTGAGCGTTCCAAACTTTTTTCCTGGAATTTTACTGCTGAAAAAATCTGGACCCAAATTGAACGCATATTGACTGATAAAAGTTAATAACCTGTTTATCTGATTTTTATCTTACATTTGATCTGGTCCATAAATCAATCTCATGGTTAAAAAATCTGTAGTGCAGCTTTTGTTTGGACTAATAGCTTTAATACTGATGGCCTGTACCTGCAATCAGCAACACATTTACTATTCACCGGTAACACAAAATGTTCCGATGATAAGTGAAAAAGGAGAATTTAATCTGGAGGGAGGATATCATGTCGCTGGCATCGATCTAAATGAAAGTGAAAATGATTATTTCTGTAATGAAAAAAATACCAGAGGTGGTTATTTTACGGGCGCTTATTCTCCCAAAAATAGTTTGGGACTTACATTAAATTTATTTTATGTTGGGTTAAGCGACAGTGGAAACGGTGAATATGGTACCGCTGAAGGAACAGGCAAAGCTATAATAATCGAACCGGGGGCGGGTTACTATAAAACGCTGGGGAGTTTTTATAATTGGGGAGATTCAAAACCACTATTTAATAAAATAATTTTTGAAGCATATGGTGGATTAGGATTCTGTCAGCAAAAACATACTTATTTTGGAGATATTAAAGCAAATTCATCTCAGACCGCCTTCTCAAGCTATATTCAACCGGCTTTTGGAATTAAGTTAAATTGGTTAACATTGGCTCTTTCTCTTAAATTAAATGGTTTCTATTTTACTGATGTCAACCATACGGATGTATCAAACTATACTGGTGTTTATCAAACTTATGTTGACAATGAGCTGGAAACGTTAACTGCCATTAACAACCAACCATTTAATTGTTTTGCAGAACCAGCAATTACATTAAAAATCGGGTGGAAAAAATTCAAACTTTCTTTGCAATATTGTGCTTCTGCACAACTCTCAGGTGGTTTGCGATATTCTTCTTCAGAACAAGAAAGAGTCACAATTGAGTTAGCATGAATTTTAAACCGGATGACATAAAAAAATAACTTGGGTAAAAAATTAAGTGTTTAAGTCAGTTGATTAATAGTTGAAGAATAAATTCAGCTTAAATATAAATTTTAATTCGTCGGGGTTAAGAAAATTATTCATTCAGCGAATTAATTCCCCGCTCCCTGAGTTTTTCCAAAGCAGCTTTCATGGCTTTGACCTGTTCTTCAGGATGTGACTGCCAAACACTAACTTCACCAACAACAACAAATGGAAATTCAGATCGAAACGATTTAGTCGGATTCCCCGGAAATTTTTTATCCGTCAGATCAGGATCATCTTCTATTGCTCCGGTTGGTTCTACCAGATAAATTCTTTCACGTCCCTCCCCGGCAGCAAGCTCTGCACCCCAAATTGCAGCATCAATCGTAGAAGTCAGAAAAATATATCTGGCATTTTTTTTCTGACCAAAATTTGAATTATACCCCGGTTTAATAGAGTCACCCGTTTTGAGATCAGCTTTTGTTCCATGAAAATAAGTTTGAGCAAATGGTTTTGCTCCTGAAAAGTCACTTTGTTTTTTCTCTGAATTGTTTTCCATGAGTTCTCTTCTTTATTTAAAAATCAAACCAAATTCTTCTTAATCTCTGTAATTAAAATAAATGAAGAAATTATTTCCTGTTGAACTCTCATACAAGTATTCTTAATTTACTCCAAACAGCTGCACCCTTCCGTTATTATTTCCAACCAGAATTCCTCTTCCTTCTTTACCTAATTTTATTTCTGCCAGACATTTGGCATCACCCGGTGCAAAAAAATCTGTGTTCCAGATATAAAATTCACCTTGTGAGCTCAGATTAATAACCACACCACAACCCGCATCAGAACGGGTAGTTTCCACTTCTGTTCCATAGCGGTTTCCTACTGCAACAATTTCTTTATCTCCATCATTATAAGCATCAATAACCAAAAAATCATTGATGTAAGATAACTGTGCCTTATTCGGGAATTTTTTAAATGCAAAATTTCCTTTTCCGTCATTGAATAAAACACCGCTGTTAAATTCTGTTACCTTATAATGTAAAGCTGCATCGAGTTTTTCTTTTGAATAAATCTGTTCCAGATCTGAAGTTGCAAAAGATAAATAAGTTGGAAATTTTTCCAGTAAAAAAGGCATCTGACCAGATGAACATTCACGCCCTCTTACGGGAAGCTGATGCTGATCTTTGGTAAATGCAAGAACAATATCCAATGATCCGTTATTGTCAAAATCATTGGCATAAGCATCCAGCGGCTTTTCTTTGGAGGCTTTGAATTTATTATTCATTCCTGCATTACCCAAAAGCAAATCCTGATCACCGTCTCCGTCAATATCATTTGCTGTAATGCACGACCACCATCCGGGCATGTTCAATTTTTCAGTCCGCTGATTGAATTTTCCTCCGTCACGGATAAATATTTCGATATCCATCCATTCACCAACAACTACCAGATCTTTATCCAGATCTCCGTCCACATCTACAAACTCGGCATCATTCACCATCCCAATATTTCTCAAACCCGGCGCAATTTTTTCTGTGATGTCAATAAAAAAACCTTTTTCATTCAGCAATAAAGCTGTTGTTCCCGGATAAGGATATTTCCCCGGTGCGGCTTTGCCACAAATAAGCAAATCCTGATCACCGTCTTTATCAATGTCTTCACCAATTATTTTGCCGGAATTAAATGCATCTTTTGGCAGCGCATTTTTTACATATCCAAAAGCGCCCTGACCGTTTCCAATGTATAATCTGTTGATGTAATTGCTGTCCCCATCTGAAAATTGATAACCACCTGAAGAAATAATGACATCCATAAATTCATCCTTGTTTGCTTTCAGAAAAAACAATCCGCCGTCTTCACTTCCCTGATGCATGGTAAAAGCAGGTGAAAAAATCTGACCAAATGTTCCGTCTGATTTTTGAATATACACCTGCGGAATTTTACCGGCAGATGACGTCATGATAAAATCATCCAGTCCGTCATTATTTAAATCAGAAACTGCGATCTGTGGTCCGGAATCTGACATACGGTGCGGCAACAAAGTTTCTGTTTTGAAATCATCAAAATCATTGTCTGCATAGAATGCTTTTGGTAAAAGGGAATCAGTCAGATCTGCAAATGCACCTTGTCCAATTGGGCCTCTCCACATCCATTCTTCTTCCAAATCTTTTTTTCTAAGTTTCAGAACAGAGTTTGGTGTAAATTTTTCCAGTTTGTATTCATTATTTCCCTGATATTTATTTTTGTCGGGCATATGAACATGTAGTATTTCAGCAGTATCTCCTGCACTCCAGTAAAAGAAAATACTCTTTTCTATTGTTGATTGAAACCCCCTGACAAAATTTGCCTGCGCAACCTGAATTCCTTTTTTAGTTTCAAGAATAAATTTAGTTCCCTGAAGTTCATTATCCGGAACTTCAGAAAGATCAATTTTCAAAAAATTATTTCCATTGCTGGTGGTGTTTTTATAAACAGATGCCGGTGCATCTACATTGTTCAGCACAAGATCAAGATCACCGTCATTGTCCAGATCAGCATAAGCCGCACCGTTTGAATTCAAATTTTCATCCACACCCCAGTCTGCCCTTTTATCAGCAAATTTTAAATCTTTTGTGTTTCTGAAAAAGAAATTTTCAATCTGAACGGATGGAATCATTTTCAGCAATTCCATGGTAGTTATTTTACTTTTTTTCCAGTTGTTCATTAATCATAAACTGAATGTCATTGTTTTTGGTATCACGTTTATATCCGTTTGTAATAAACAAATCCAGCCAGCCATCCATATCAATATCCATAAACAACGGCGCCCAGCTCCAGTCAGTTTTTGCAATTCCGCTGAACTGTGCAATTTCTGATAAACGCCTTTGCCGGTATTCATGTGCAGCATGTTGTGCATGTACTGATATCCCCAGCCTAATTTTACACGTGCCCAGAATTTTGCAGGCGTCATGGATGCCATATTCATTTTTGACCGCTCATGCGAATCGAAGGCCATATCAACTGAAATGTAATCAAGCAAACCATCATTATTAAAATCACCCACATCATTTCCCATGGAATAATTAGAGGTGTGTTTGAAATAAGAAAGATTTTCATCTTTGAATGTTCCATTTTTCTGATTGACAAAAACATGATCCGGTTCATCAAAATCGTTGCATACAATGATATCCGGATACCAGTCATTGTTTATATCTGTGATTGCAAGACCGAGTCCGTAACCAAATTCAAAAATGCCCGCTTTTTTAGTTACATCAATATATTTCCCATTGACATTTTCAAGTAATACATCACTTTCTACTTCACCTTTAAGAATGTTGGTAATGTATGTTGCAAAATCCGATTTGTGCATGAATTTTCCCGGATGCCCCATGACATACAAATCCAGATCTCCGTCCAGATCAAAATCAAGCGGAGCGGCTTGTGTATGATGACCTGCAAGATCAAGACCATATGCAGCAGCATCTTCTTTGAATTTTCCGTTTTTCTGATTGATGTATAAAACATTGCGGAGATTTTCTGAATCTTCAAACCAACCTGAACGGCAGACATAAATATCATCCCAGCCATCACCGTTAATATCAAAAATACAGACCCCGGTACTCCAGCCATTTTTAGTTATTCCAGCTTTTTCTGTGACATCTTCAAATGCAAAATTTCCTTTATTGAAATAGAGTTTGTCATCCGCAAAATTTCCTGTGAAAAAAATATCCTGCAAACCGTCATTATTAAAATCACCTATACCAACACCGCCTCCATTGTATAAATAATCATACATGGTAATATTGACTGAATCTGATTCTGTGATGTCATTTCTGAAATTCACACCAGACTGTTCAGGGTAAATTTTGGTAAATCCTTCTTTTTGTGAAATGGAATTTAATACCTGAAAAAGGAGCAGTAATGTCAATATAAACCTCATGTGAGCGGGCGTTTTACAATATGAAGTTAACAAAAACGTGCTATTAATTACGATTATCAGGTTTCTGTATTCAATCTCTGAATTAACTTTGCTCTTATGCAGCAGCCTGATCCCTTTCAAAATGAAAATTCCTGGCAGTATCTGTTAAGCAGAATTGCCGGTGAAAACTGCATACTGCTGACTGGTGAAAACAGTGATTTTATTCTTGGCTGGAGCTATAAAGACGAAATAAAGGTAAAGGAAAACAAATTTGATTTTGATCTGCTGGATTCCTTTTTAGAAAAGTATAAAGGAGAATTTATTTTTGGCTGCCTGACATACGATTTGAAAAACACCATTGAACCAACCCTTAAAAGTTCAAATAACGATTTGATTCAATTTCCGCTGATTCATTTTTTTGTGCCTGAACATTTGGTGGAATTCAAGAATAATGTCTGGGAGTTTTATGGTGATGAGACAAAAAATGCATTTGAAAAATTAACCGCCCTTCCTGAACTTCAGCAGGGAAAAGTTACAAATCCGGTTTTATTAACTGAAAAAACAACTAAAGAAGAATACATTCAGCATGTAAATAAAATAAAATCTGAAATTCAGTATGGAAATATCTACGAACTGAATTATTGTGTGAATTTTGAAGCAGAGCAAACGGAATTAAATTCTTCAGCAGTTTTTCAAAAGCTGCAATCGCTGACCAATGCTCCCTTTTCAGTTTATTTAAATACCGAAGAGCATGCGGTACTTTGTGCGTCACCGGAACGGTTTATAAAAAAAGAAAACAATAAAATAATTTCTCAGCCGATAAAAGGAACGGCACGAAGAAGTCAAAACAAAGAAGAAGATATTCAGATAAAAGAAGAATTAAGAATAAATCCGAAAGAACGGTCTGAAAATATCATGATCACCGATCTTGTCAGAAATGATCTTTCTAAAATTGCTGTAAAAAATTCAGTTCAGACTGAAGAACTTTGCGGTGTTTATACATTCAAAACGGTGCATCAGTTGATTTCAACAATCAGTTGCGAAACAGATCCGAAAATAAATTTTTCTTCCGTTATTAAAGCTTTATTTCCAATGGGATCCATGACTGGCGCGCCCAAAATAGCTGCCATGAAAATAGCTGAAGAAACGGAAAAATTCAAACGTGGACTTTACAGCGGCTCCATTGGTTATATCCGACCAAACGGCGATTTTGATTTTAACGTTGTGATAAGATCCATTTTACATAACAAAAAGAGTAAAACCATATCTTGCAGTGTCGGAAGTGCAATAACGATTAACTCTGACCCTGAAAAAGAATACGAAGAATGTTTGCTTAAACTCAATGCACTGAAAAGAGCCCTGGAATGAGATTTTTTTTTCTTTGTGAACCTTTTAAATCTTTGTGCAACTTTGCGTAACAACCGATTAGCCTGATGCTGGATAAATTCAAAAATACAATCAACGAAAATTTTTCGTTTTTTGAAAAACGGAAAAATCTATCTGGCCATCAGCGGAGGCAAAGACTCCATGACCTTGTCGCACCTGTTGATCTCCTCTGGAAATAAACACACGCTGCTTCATTGTAATTTCAAACTGAGAGGCAAAGAATCAGATGCTGATGAGCTGTTTCTTATTCAATATGCCCAACAGAATAATCTTGAAATTCA
Source organism: Crocinitomicaceae bacterium (assembly GCA_016719925.1). Lineage (GTDB taxonomy): Bacteria > Bacteroidota > Bacteroidia > Flavobacteriales_D > Crocinitomicaceae > JADJGJ01. The sequence continues at coordinate 145,525 of JADJYC010000003.1, forward strand.
TACTATCCAATTTGATACCGCTCAAATTGCCACTGAAAAAAAACAAACCATTCAGGAGTGCGCCAGAAATTTACGATACAACTGGTTCAATTCTTTTTTGCAGCAGGATGATAACAGTTTTCTACTTACAGCACATCATCTGGATGATTCAATTGAAACATTTTTTATCAATCTTTTCCGCGGAACCGGATACAGGGGTTTAGCAGGTATTCCGCCCATTAACGGAAAAATTGTACGTCCGTTAAGTGATTTTACCGCAGATGAAATTTACCGTTATATTGACGCACATAAAATTGAATACCGTGTTGATTCCAGCAATGCCAAAAAAGATTATCTGCGAAATAAAATTCGCCACGACTTGATTCCGGAGTTGCTGGAACTTCATCCGGACATGCGGCCCAAAATGGCGGTTCTGTTTGACGAATTGAACGATCTTAAAAAATACATGAATTCAGAAAAAGAAAAATTTAATCAGAAGTATCTGATTGAAAAATCTGATCAGGTTCATTATTCAATTCAAGCGCTTAAAGAGTGTAATCCGTTTTTGCTGGAACATGTTCTTTACACCTACGGAATCCACCGAAAAAACGCATCGGAATTTGAAAAATTTCTGAATTCTCAAACGGGATCAGAATTTTATTCGGCGGACTTTAAATTCATCATCGACCGCGAATTTCTTTGCATTTTAAAAAATGGAAATAGTGATCGTAATTTGTCTTGTAATATAGAAAGATTACCCTTTAACACGACATTAAACTCTTCTGTAATATCGCTGACTGAATCAAATAATACCTCCGTTGATAAAAGTAATCCGGCTGTTCAGAAATTTGATCTTTCAAAATTAAATTACCCTTACGCTCAGAACCTGGCAAACCGGTGACCGCATAAAACCTTTGGGAATGACCGGATCAAAACAATATCGGATATTCTGACAGACAAAAAAATCAGCACCGTTGATCGAACAATGCAGTTGGTTTTGCAGGATTATTCAGGTGAAATCATTTGTATTCCGGGTTTGGTCATTTCAGAAGATTTTAAAATCACTGAAAATTCAACATCGTCGGTTGTCTTTGAAATGAAAAAAACGCAACAGATTTGATTCCTTTCAACAGGTCCATTTTTTTAATCTTTTCTGAACATATACCATAAACCTGTTCAGTAATTGGACATATTCATTTCATCGATTTAACGGGAATTTTGTAGATTTACTCGAATAAGATTCCAATATGTCCAAACCATTTTATCAAATCAATACTGAGTCTGAATATGAAAATTCTACCAGTCGTCATTGCAGGAACCTGAAGAATTCTGGGCGTCCATTGCGGATACTTTTACATGGAGAAAAAAATGGAACCAGGTGTTGAACTGGAATTTTGAAGAACCATCAGTGCACTGGTTTCTGAATGGAAAATTAAATATTACTGAAAACTGTATTGACAGACATGTCAAAAATCACGGAGATAAAATTGCATTGATCTGGGAACCCAATGACCCAAACACAGCTGTTCGAAAATTCACTTACTCACAACTCCAGAAAGAAGTCAACCGGTTTGCCAATGTGCTGGTAAGAAATGATGTTCATAAAGGTGATCGTGTTTGCATTTATCTGCCAATGATTCCGGAAGCTGTATTTGCCATGCTTGCCTGTGCACGTGTTGGAGCCATACACTCTGTAGTTTTTGCTGGTTTTTCAGCCAAGGCACTTTCTGACCGTATTGAAGATGCTCAGGCAAAAATGGTTATCACTTCGGATGGATTATTACGTGGTGATAAAAAAATTCTTCTGAGAAATATTGTGGATGAAGCATTAAAATCTTGTTCAACTGTGAACAGAATTATCACCATAAAATATACCGGTGATAAGGTAAATACAACTCCACTCGACCGATGGTATCATGATGAAATAAAAACCGTCAGTGATCAGTTTCAACCACAGGAAATGGACAGTGAAGATCCGTTATTCATCCTGTACACATCCGGTTCAACAGGGAAACCAAAAGGCGTTTTACATTCCTGCGGAGGATATATGGTGTATGCTGATTACACCTTCAGAAATGTTTTTCAGCATGAAGAAAATGACATTTTCTGGTGCACCGCTGATGTTGGTTGGGTAACTGGTCATTCCTATATAACATACGGACCTTTATTGGCCGGAGCAACCTGTGTGATGTTTGAAGGAGTTCCCAATTATCCGGATGCATCCAGATTCTGGCAAGTAATAGAAAAACATCAGGTCACACAATTTTACACTGCTCCAACTGCGATTCGTGCGTTGATGGTAAACGGATCTGACATACCAAAAAAATTCAAAATGCCGTCGTTGAAAATTATTGGTTCAGTTGGTGAGCCAATTAATCTCGAAGCATGGCAATGGTATTCTGATTATGTCGGAAAAGGAAATTGCCCGGTGGTAGATACGTGGTGGCAAACTGAAACCGGTGGAATTATGATTTCTAATCTTGGAAACATAGGCAAACACATTCCAACATTTGCCGGCAAACCTTTACCCGGAATCCAACCAGTTTTATTGACGCCAGAAGGAAAAGAAATTACAGAAAAAAGCGCTGAAGGTTTACTGGCTATAAAATTCCCGTGGCCCTCAATTATACGCACCACATATGGTGATCATGAACGTTGCCGGCGAACTTATTTTTCATCATACAAAGGATATTTTTTTACCGGAGATGGCGCAAAGAGAGATGAAAACGGAATGTAACGGATTATAGGCAGAGTGGATGATGTGATAAATGTTTCAGGTCACCGCCTTGGCACCGCTGAAATTGAAAATGCAATTAATGAACACGGTTTGATAATAGAATCAGCTGTGGTTGCTTTTCCTCATGACATCAAAGGACAGGGTATTTATGCTTTTGTCATTTGTGATAAACTTCCCGATGATGAAGAGGTAGCCAGAAAAGAAATCAACTACATTGTTGAGTCCATTATTGGAAAAATTGCCCGGCCTGATAAAATTCAATTTGTACCGGGACTGCCAAAAACCCGTTCCGGAAAAATCATGCGCCGCATTCTTAGAAAAATAGCAGAAGGTTCAACCAGTGATTTTGGAGATGTTTCGACCTTGCTTGATCCCGGCATTGTGGAAATTATTTTGCAGGGGAAGATTTAATAAAAACAAAAAAGTAATTTCACATTAGTTTGTCACAATCAATAAATATATCAGACTGGGTAGACCAATATGCTGATGCATTATATGCATATGCAATTTCCCGCGTAGATGATCCGGATCAGGCCAAAGACTTTGTTCAGGACACATTTCTTGCCGGAATAAAATCATACGACAAATTTGAAGGTAAGAGTTCAGTAAAAACCTGGCTGATTTCTATTCTCAAAAGAAAAATCATTGATTATTACCGTCAGCGTGAAGCAAGAAAAACAACACCACTCTCGCACTTTTTCAGGGAAAACGGAAGAAAAGGTCACTGGGTTCAGGATATGGCGCCAAAGGGTAATTTTGCTGAAGATGAATCTGAAATTGAAAATGAAGAATTAAAAATGACGCTTCAAAGCTGTCTGGAGTTATTGCCTGGTAAATGGAAAGGCGTTGTCTTTGATAAACTGGTAGATGAAAAAGATTCAGACGAAGTTTGTAAGGAACATGAAATCACCCCGTCAAATCTATGGGTAATTGTACACCGCGCTAAACTTCAATTAAGAGAATGTCTTGAAAAAAAATGGTTTAATGCATGAGCTGTAGAAAAGCATCTTATATCATTGAAAAACGCTGGGTGAGTAAAATCTCCTTGTGGGAAAAACTCAGTCTCAAATTTCATCTCATGATTTGCAATCTCTGCCGAAAATATGAATCTGATTCTAAAATTCTGGGCAAAATTCTCAAATCACTAAACAAACATGAGCATTCATCTCATCTAAGCAAAACGGATAAGGATGCATTAAAAGATGCTCTTAAAATTTCTGAGTGATTCACTCATAATTCAGATTTCAACGTATTATCTCAATTCAAAACAAAGAAGCTCTCTGACTGCAAAAAATTCGTGAATTCGTGGCTAACAATATTAGATTATTTTACCACGGAGACATGGAGAGCATGGAGTGTCACAGAGGATTTGTTTACAAAAAAAGGAATGTGATTCTTTTAATTTCAAAACAAAGAAGCTCTCTGACTGCAAAAATTCGTGAATTCGTGGCTAACAATATTAGATTATTTTACCACGGAGACATGGAGAGCATGGAGTGTCACAGAGGATTTGTTTACAAAAAAAGGAATGTGATTCTTTTAATTTCAAAACAAAGAAGCTCTCTGACTGCAAAAAATTCGTGAATTCGTGGCTAACAATATTAGATTATTTTACCACGGAGACATGGAGAGCATGGAGAGTTACAGAGGATTTGTTTACAAAAAAAGGAATGTGATTCTTTTCATTTCAAAACAAAGAAGCTCTCTGACCGCAAAAATTCGTGCATTCGTGGCTTATTATTTATATTTTTTTTTACCACAGAGAAACGGAGAGCACAGAGATTCACAGAGAATAACAAAACAAGAGTGCGATTATTTACTTTTCAAAACAAAACTTTTCGATCCGCCATCAGATCAATGAACTATCTTGAAGTTATCTATGTAACTCCATGCTCTCCATGTCTCCGTGGTGAAATCGAAATAAGTTTGGACCTAACTATTTAACCAGATTAATCCCCGTAAAATTCTGTGGTTTGATTTTTCGCAATTCTTTTTTCACCTTATCAGAAACTTTCAGGCCTTCAATAAAAATGGCAATGCTTTCTTTGGTGATTGCATGATTGGTGCGGGTAAGTTCTTTCAGTGCTTCATACGGTTTCGGAAATCCTTCACGTCTTAAAACTGTTTGAATTGCTTCAGCTACAACTGCCCAGTTATCTTCCAGATCATCATTGAGTTTTTTCTCATTCAGCAGTAATTTATTCAACCCTTTTAACGTCGACAGAAAAGCAATTACAGTATGCGCAACCGGTACGCCCACATTTCTGAGAACCGTTGAATCAGTAAGATCTCTTTGCAATCTGGAAACCGGAAGCTTAGCCGCAAGATGCTCAAACAAGGCATTCGCCAACCCAATATTTCCTTCTGAATTTTCAAAATCAATCGGATTCACTTTATGCGGCATTGCCGATGAACCAATTTCTCCTTTTTAATTTTCTGATTGAAATAATTCATAGAAATATAGGTCCACATATCTCTGTCAAGATCAAGCACAATATTGTTGATCCGTTTCATAACATCAAAAAGTGCCGCCGCATTATCATAGTGCTCAATCTGAGTTGTAGTTTGTGAACGCTCAACCTGCAGCGTATTGTTCACAAAATTATTGGCAAATTTTACCCAGTCAATCTCCGGATAGGCTACAAAATGTGCGTTAAAATTTCCGGTTGCTCCTCCAAACTTTGCAGAAAAAGGAATGGCCAGCAATTGTTGTTTCTGAATATCCAGACGTTCAACAAAAACATAAATCTCTTTTCCCAAACGCGTAGGTGAAGCTGGCTGACCATGAGTTCTGGCAAGCATCGGAACACTTTTCCACTGCGTTGCAAAATCATTCAGCGAATGTATCAGTGTATCCAGCAAAGGCAGATACACTTCATAAACCGCGTCTTTAATTGAAATGGGAATTGCTGTATTGTTGATGTCCTGAGATGTCAGTCCGAAATGAATAAACTCCTCATACTTTTTAAGACCAAGAGAATTCATTTTATCTTTTAAAAAATATTCAACCGCTTTTACATCGTGATTGGTAATTTTTTCTGTGTCTTTTATTTTCTGAGCATCTTTCTCAGTAAATTTTTCATAGATCTTTCTGAGCGCATCCGCTTTTGTTTTTGGAAATCCTTTCAGGGCCGGAATTCCGGTTTGGGTTAAAGCAATGAAATACTCCACCTCCACCATCACACGATATCTGATCAGTGCAAATTCAGAAAAATATTCTGTCAGATTTTCAACTTTGTCACGATACCTGCCATCAACAGGTGAAATTGCCATCAATGAATCTTATAATGCCCTAAAAATTAGAAGCCGTAAAGATAGGTATTTCCTTTGTGTTTAGCTAAATATGACTGATCTGCAACTTAGCCTTGTTTTATTTTGACAATTCCGGCAATAATCATAATGATACCGGTAAAACAAAATACAACCGGTGTGATTCCCATTCCTCCGTGTCCGGCCGATAATGCCATCAAAAATAATGAGGCAAGAAATTTCAAAACACCAAAAATCAAAATCAGAATTCCGGCTGTACGGTTATTGCCCGATTTTGCTGCATTACCTGTTGTTTCAAAAGAAGTGTATCGTTGAAAATCTTTTTTGGATGCATCCGGATTCAAATCAAATGATGCACATCTTTTTTCAAATGCCGGAGATTTTTCAGTTAATGCACATAATTCCCTTTTCCAGTCATCGGTTTTATAATTTTTACAGACTCTGCAAAAATAGATCCGCTCTTCAGGAGTGGGAATAAACATTATTTCATCAGTTCTTCAATGATTCGCTCAACAGAATACCCTTCGGCTTCTGCACGGTAATTCCGTACAATACGGTGACGGAGAATTGGTTTTGCAATTGCTTTAACATCCTCAATATCCGGAGAGTATTTTCCTTTGATTGCCGCATGACATTTTGCACCGATAATCAGATATTGTGATGCACGCGGTCCGGCTCCCCACTCTAAATATTTTTTTGTCAGGTCATGCGTCATTTCAGAATTTAATCTGGTTTTGGCTACCAATTTTACAGCGTAATCATACACAGCATCTGGCACCGGAATTCTTCTGACCAGTCCCTGAAAATATAAAATTTCTTCAGCGTTCAGCATGGGGTTTAATGTAACCTGACGATCAGTTGTGGTATTTTTTACAATTGAAATTTCTTCTTCAAAAGTTGGATAATCTACCCAGATATTAAACATAAAACGGTCAAGCTGTGCCTCTGGTAAAGGATATGTTCCTTCTTGTTCTATCGGGTTTTGAGTTGCAAGAACAAAGAAAGGCTTATCCAATGTGTATTTATGTCCGGCTGCGGTTACTGTTTTTTCCTGCATGGCTTCAAGCAAAGCAGCTTGTGTTTTTGGAGGAGTACGGTTAATCTCATCAGCAAGAATAATATTGGCAAAAATTGGTCCTTTGATAAATTTAAAATTTCTTGATTCATCCAGAATTTCAGAACCAATAATATCTGACGGCATCAAATCGGGAGTAAACTGAATCCGCTTGAAACTCAATCCAAGAGAATCGGAGATTGTCTGAATTAAAAGTGTTTTTGCCAATCCGGGAACACCAACAAGTAAACTGTGTCCATTACTGAAAATGGATTTTAAAACCTGATCAACTACCTCATCCTGCCCAACAATCACTTTGTGAATTTCATTTTTCAGCTCTGCAAATTTTTTACCGAGCAGGTCAACACCTTCTTTATCTGAAATTTTTTCCATAAATAAATCTGTACTGTCCCAAAAATACTAAAAAAGACCGGTATCAGACCAGCCGGCAACACAATGCTCTGAACTTAACAGAAATTAAGCCTTTTTACCCCCTAATGCAAAACCAAAAACAGCGCCTACAATTCCTCCAATGATATGTGCAAAATGAGACACACCATCATTTTCAGCACTGCTCAAAATTTCTTTCCCGATAAAAATGATTACCACCAGTATAAAAGTCAGCGGAATTTCCTTGTTTTTAAAATTAACCAGCGATACAATCAGAATCAGCATAAATACGATGCCGCTTGCGCCCAACAGGCCGTGATCAAAGAACAAAAGATGAAGAAGTGAAGTAATCAAAGCCGTGCTCAGCATCATAATAATGAGATTTTTTGCACCATATTTTTCTTCTACAATTGGACCGAGCAACAAAACAAACGCAAGATTCCCCATTAAATGTTCTGTACTTGCATGCCCCATGGTATGAGAAAAAAGTCTGAAGTACCAGCCGGCACTGGAAAATTCCCAACCGGGCTGCAATACAAATAAATCCTGCATGATGCCCATCATCCCTGTTAACACATAAACCACAGCACAGATGATAGAAAATGTCAGTACAACAGGCGCATTAAACGTAACTCTCATAAATATCCTTTTTAATAAATGAATCTGACTGGCTGATCAGTCACTGCCTTTTCTGTCAGAGAATAATTACCTTTGATTCAAAGTTAATTTTTTTTGCATGCGAATCCCCATTCTACTTTCGCTTTTCATAATTCTTGCTCAATTTCAGTTTTCATTCGGACAGATAACCGATGGAAATGTGAAACCGGATAAAGAGCCAAAAACAAAAAAAGAAAAAACAGAAAAAACAACTTCATCATTTTCTGAAGATTCATTGAACGGAACTAATTTTTACATAACCGGTCTCGCTTTATATTCATACAGAAAACTGGAAGATGAGTCTTCCAATAACTACTACAAAACCTGGGAAGATCAAACCCCGGCCTTTAAAGGCGGAATCAATATGGGATTTATTATGGCGCTGAATAAATTTGTCCATCTTGATTTAGGAATATCCTATTTTGGTCATGGAGAAAATTATTTTTACGACGACTCTTTGTCTGATTCAACTTACCAATATCAAAGAACCTACAGACAAGTGGCTATTCCCATTCATTTCAGACTGGTATATGGTGAAAAAATTCAGGGATTTGCATTTGCAGGAATTGCACCATTGAATATTCTGAAAACAAAATATACAAGTTCCTATACATTTTCAAACGGAGTTGAACAGACACCTGAAGATGTCATAAGCGGTGAAGGATTTTCAACGTTTAATGCAATGATTACAGCAGGTTTGGGTATCCAGTATAATATTAAACATGTTGGTTTTACTGTTAATGCTGAATACAGAAATTATCTTGCCAATACCTATGCAGATAAAATTATTGCTCTCAATCATAAAATGTGGGGCGTTGGCATTAATGCCGGAATTGTACTCCGGTTTTAAAATGCGCTGAATGCTTTTGGTAAATATTCTACCAGATCTGAAGCAATCATTCCAATCATTCCTTTTTCCCTTTTAACAAGATCTGCCGAATAACCGTGAATAAACATTCCGGTGATAACCGCATCAGCGGGTGAATATTTTTGTGCAAGAAGTGATCCAATAATACCAGTCAGCACATCTCCGCTTCCAGCTGTGCCCATACCGGGATTTCCGCTTGAGTTGATGAAAATTTCTCCCTGCGGGGTTGTCAGTTTTGAATATGCTCCTTTCTGAAGTATAAAGACCTGATATTTTTTAGAAAACTCAATTTGCTTTTCCAAAAAATCTTCCGGAGAATCTGTTTTTCCAATAAGTCTTGCCAGCTCAGCAGGATGTGGTGTAAGTATCGCGTCTTTAGGTAATTGATCCAGTAATAGCCGGTGTGACGCAAGTAAAGTAATTGCATCTGCATCAATGACCAGCGGAAGTTTTGTTTCAAGTATTTTACTCAGAATATTCAATGAGTGTTCATCGGTTCCAAGTCCGGGACCAACTGCAACTGCATTTGTTTTTTCCGGAAATCCATGATGAATTTCAGAAATATACAATGCTTCCGGAACAGCGCTGATCAGACTTATTTTGTTGAGATCAGAGCAGAATACACCGGCGTATCCGCAGCCACTTCTCAAGGCAGCTTTAGCTGAAAGAATTGCCGCACCGGCATAATTCTGAAAACCGGCAGCCAGCAACAGATATCCATTGGTTCCTTTGTGTGAAAATATATCGCGATGTTTTAATTTAATATCTGCGCGGGTAACAAATTTGGCCAGCGATTTTCCTGTAAAATTGTCTGACAACCCAATATTAATTACTCTGAAATCACCAGTGAATTCAACATATTTTGAAAATAAAAAAGATAGTTTGGGAGATTGAAAAGTCAGCGTTTCAGTTGCTTTAATTACGTGTGAAAAATCATTTCCGCGGTTGTCATCACAAAATAATCCGCTTGGAATATCAATGGAAATAACCGGAATACCAGATGAATTTATTGCATCAATTACATTTCCTATCCATCCGCTGACCGGTTTTGTCAAATCGGTTCTAAATAGTGCATCAATCAAAATATCTGAATTAATCTCCAATTTTAACGATGATGAATTCAGTTTTTTTACCTTACATTTTTTTGGAAGTCTTTTCAGATTAATACTAAAATCAGAGCTTCGGTTTGTCAGAAAATTCAACCAAATAAACAGAAACATCAAAGCCTCTGTCAAAAAGCAAACGTGCAATTACAAGTCCGTCACCTCCATTATTTCCAACACCACAAACTATAGAAACAGATTTAAAAACCCTGGATGACAAAATATGTTTTGTTGCCTGTGTTGCTGCACGCTCCATCAGATCAACAGAAGAAACAGGTTCATTTTTTATGGTGAACTCATCCCATTTTCTTATCTGATCAGCGGTGTAAATTGATAAACTCATGATTTTATTTTTTTCAGGATCTCTGATAACTGAGGTAAAACAGATTTCTGATCATCATTTTCAATCACAAAATCTGCCAGCGGAATTTTCTTTTCATCCGTCCACTGCGCATCTATTCGTTTTTTGATTTCCCGGGCTGTAGATTGATCTCTTTTGAGAATCCGGTTAATCCGGATTTCCTCTGGTGCAGTAATCAGGATGGTATAATTGAAATTTTTGTATGCACCCGTTTCAAAAAGTATCGCTGCTTCATTGAATACCAAAGTGGTGTTCTGCAGGTTTGCCCACCTGTTGAATTCAGCGCGAACTTTTGGATGGATAATTGAATTTAAAGAAGTTCGAAGATCAGGTTTACTAAAGGTTTTAGCAGCAATATATGCTCTGTCCGGTTTGGAATTATGATAGGCAGATTCACCAAATAACTCCTTCACCTTTTGAATTGTTTCAGGATCACTCTGAAGAATTTTTTTGCTTCATCATCAGAATAAAAAACGGGATAACCCATGATACTTAAGGCACGGCAAATTATAGATTTACCCGTACCGATACCACCGGTTATCCCGACTGTTATAATTGAATCCAATGGATCAGATCTCTTCTACTTCGATCATCTTGAACGGAAGATCGATAATAGCCCGATAATCTTCTCCGGCTTCTTCCATGTCCTCATCATCTTCTTCAAAATACCAGTTGACTTTTACTTCAGTGTTTCCACTGTTTAGTTTCTCCAACTGTTTAAAAAGATCGAGAATACATTTTGACGAAGAAGTATTGAAATACTCCAGCTTTACCTCAACGATTGTATTTGGTTTAGGGCTGGCGCCATAAGCCTCAATCCAATCATTCAACGGTTTGTAAAACTCAATTGAGTTTTCAGGAATTGATCTTCCTTTCAACTCGAGTACACCGTTTCCGGCGTCGAATTTTACTGTTGGCGTTTTAGCTGATCCTTCAAGAATTAGATTTTCCATATTATTACGCTGTGTTATTCTACTATTTTAACTGTTAAACTAAAAAAACTTGTTTTATCATTAATGGTAAGAAAATCATATTCTAATTTCTCACCTGATTTACGTGCTATATCTATCATTCCAAGACCTGCTGTTCCTTTGGAAGACATATTCCCTTCACTTAATACCTGTTTATAATAAGCCTTCAGCTCTTCTTTGTCCATGCTGTTAACAAGATCCAGTTTTTCTTTCAGAACCGGAACATCCTGAGCTTTCATGTAATTTCCGGTAGTGATATTATAACTGTCACCCGTTTTAGCAATCATAAGTAATGCTGAACGTTCTTCAGCAGGAATATACACAACATCGTCCTGATCAATGTGGTGATAAAGGTTTTGCAGACATTCAACCAGAATATTGAAAACCTTCTTTTTTACTTTCGGATTCTCATCAATGTGATCCATTTTAGACTCCATGATAGAAAGAATCGTAGTAAGCAGTTCAGATGTAATCATGCCTTTAAACGACAAGAGTACATTTCGCTCCTCCAGTTTTTTATATATATCGTAAACCTGGTTCACCTTGTTTTTGTGCAAGACAAATATATAAAATTAATATATCCTGCTTCAACTTGCTTGGTTTTTTTCAGATTCAGCGCATTTCTGCATTATTTTTGCACTAAATTGAACAGCAATGGCAGAATGGTTTGAATCATGGTTTGACAGTAAATATTATCACATTCTTTATCAGAACAGGGATGAGAATGAGGCAAACCTGTTTTTAAGTGCTCTGAAGGATCATCTGAATCTTCCGGCAAACTCCAAAATTCTCGATCTGGCTTGTGGTAAAGGCAGACACGCAAAAATATTAAGTGAGATGGGCTATCAGGTTGACGGGGCAGATTTATCTGAAAACTCCATTGCATCTGCCCTTTCCATGAGCAACGATGCTTTGCGCTTTTTTGTACATGACATGCGTAATCCACTCCCGGATAACCATTCCTATGACGCTATACTGAACCTGTTCACCAGTTTTGGTTATTTTGACAATACGGCTGATAATCTGAAAGTACTGCATGCTGTTTATCAGGCGCTGAAACCACACGGAATTCTGGTAATTGATTATCTGAACGCTGAAAAAATCAAACTGAATCTGGTTTGTGCTGAATCAAAACAATGTAACGGCATTGATTTCAGTATTTCACGCAAAGTTGAGAATGATTCCATTTATAAAAACATTTCGTTTTCTGATCAGGGCAATTCTTTCAACTACACAGAAAAAGTTCAGTTGATTGGACTTGAAGACTTCAAAAAAATGCTAATTGCAAGTAATTTTGAATTATCAGAAGTATTTGGTGATTATAATCTTGGTAAATTTGCATCCGAAAAATCAGATCGTTTGATTTTAATTGCACGTAAAAAATAAATCTTGAATCTTTCTCTTCAAATTGCTCTTTTAATTGGTTCTGTTTTTGCAGGAGGACTGCTTGTAGACATCTTCAATAAAAGAGCCAATTTTAAATTACTTCTTTCATTTAGCGGTGGTTTTTTACTTACTATCATTTTCACACACATATTACCTGAAACCTATCATAATGCTGGTAATACTATTGGATATTTTATTCTGATCGGGTTTTTACTTCAGTTAACGCTGGAATATTTTTCCAAAGGTGCAGAACACGGTCATACGCATGTTCACCATAGTGAGCATTCCTTTTTTCCGGTTGCTATTTTTGCAAGTCTTTCAGTACATGCGTTCATTGAAGTTGTTCCGGTAAATGTTCATGAACACGCTCACGTTGGCAGCTTGTATTATGGAGTAATCCTTCATAAAATTCCAGAAGCCATTGCGCTCAAAACTATTTTGAACGCATCCGGTGTTATGCCCAAAAAATCATGGCTTTTTGTTGGTATCTTTAGTATGATGGCACCACTTGGGTTGTTATCCGGCGAGTATTTATTGCATACCCTACACCTCGATCCTTCATGGATATTAGGTATTGCACTTGGAATGTTTCTTCATATATCAACTACCATCATCTTTGAATCCAGTGAAGGTCATAAAATCAATGTGATGAAGCTGATTGCCATACTTTTTGGTTTTGGTGTTGGTGTACTGATCAGTTAAGAATAAGTCAAATTTATCTTACCATAAAAAAATTCAATTTTCCGGCGTGAAAAATCGCACTAAATTTGTACCATAATCAAACAAGAATTATTCATTAAAAACAAAAAATAATGGCAGTATTAGTAGGAAAAAAAGCACCCGTATTTAAAGCTCCGGCAGTTGTAAATGGTGGTGAAGTAGTAAAAGATTATTCTCTGGAACAGTTTCTTGGTAAAAATTATGTGGTTCTGTTCTTCTATCCAAAGGACTTTACATTTGTTTGTCCAAGTGAACTGCATGCTTTTCAAGAGAAACTGGGTGAATTTGAAAAAAGAGGAACGAAAGTAATTGCGTGTTCAACTGACACAGAAGAATCACACTGGGGATGGTTACAAATGGACAAAAAAAATGGAGGCATAAAAGGCATCACCTATCCGATTATTGCTGACACCAACAAAACCATTTCTGATGCTTATGATGTGTTGCTGGGAGAATATCAGTATGATGAAGAGGGAGCATTGGTTGCTACCGACACCATGATTGCTTACCGTGGTCTATTTCTGATTGACAAAAAAGGTGTTGTGAGACATCAGCTGGTTAATGATTTACCGCTTGGAAGAAACGTGGATGAAGCCATCAGAATGGTTGATGCACTTCAGTTCAATGAAGAAAACGGAGAAGTGTGTCCGGCTAACTGGGTAAAGGGATCTGAAGGAATGAAAGCATCTCATGACGGAGTTGCTGCTTATCTGGCATCCCATTAATCTCTTAAAATTTGTTACAAAGCCATTGATTTAAACGATCAATGGCTTTTTTTTTAACACTAATCTAACGCTACTACCAAACCTTTTATATAGCTTTGCGTATCTAATTTCAGTACTAATTAAACTTTAAATATGAAAAAATCGATTTTAATGCTTGCTGCTGGTGCTCTTTTGCTGGCTACACCATCATGTAAAAAGGAGAAAATGATCCTGCTTTTAAGTCTTTCATCACGTACAGGAAGAATTTCTCGCGAATGGACAATGACTGAAGCATCTTGGACAGATGTAGACAAATACAACTGGGGTGGAACTGATTATACATCTACAGATGTTGATACCTATGATGGAACAAGTCTGAAATGGATTAGTTCTGTATCTGATGGATCAGGAGCAGTTGCAGATCCTGAAGTTTCTCTTGCATTTAGCATCACTATCTCTTTTGAAAAAGATGGTAACTATAGCTCTTCTGTTACTGAAGACGGTGAAGTTTCAACTGAAAAAGGTTATTGGTATTTTTCTGGAAAAAGCAAAGCTCAGGAGTTGAAAAAGAAAGAAGCTGTTGTGATCAGTTTAACAGAATCTGTTGATAATGGTGATAAAACCACTTACACTGGTTCTGCCCTTACAGCTGACAATACCATGATGATTGACCGTTTAACAGGAAAAGAAATGGTTGTAAAATTTGACAACATGACTACATATCCGGATGCTGATTACTACAGCAGCGTAGGTACATATAACTTCGAGAAAAAATAATTTTTTCTTAAAATTTTAGAAAAGGCTGTCTGTTTCGGGCAGCCTTTTTTATTGTTGAAAAGTCCTTTCTAACATAAGCTCAATCTTAAGTACATTAGTAGGCTACTACCCCTTTTCAATGTACCTGATTTTTGACACCGAAACCACAGGACTTCCAAAAAACTGGAATGCTCCTTATTCTGATACCTCTAACTGGCCGCGTTGTGTTCAGATTGCCTGGCAGCTGCATGACCAATGGGGAAATTTAATTGAGCACAAAGATTTTTTAATAAAACCAGAGGGATACAATATCCCTTTTGATGCTGAAAAAGTTCACGGAATATCAACTGAACTTGCTATTCAGAATGGTCACAAGCTTGCAGATGTGCTGGCTGAATTTAATACTGTACTTGCTAAAACAAAATTTTTAGTTGGTCAGAATCTCAACTTTGATTTAAATATTACCGGTTGTGAATTTGTCAGATGCGGTATTGAAACCGTTCTCCATTCTTTGCCGGTTTTAGATACCTGTACTGAAAAAACAGCAGAACTTTGTCAGCTGCCCGGTGGCCGTGGCGGAAAATTTATACTTCCAACGTTAACTGAGCTTCATTATAAATTATTTAATGTTCCGTTTGTTGAAGCACATAATGCTACCGCCGATGTTGAAGCAACCGCACGTTGTTTTTTCGAATTGCTGCGCAACGCAAATTTTGATTCGCAGGAATTAAAAGCGGATATAAATTATTTAACTGAATACCATCAGAAAAATCCTCAGCCAATCCGATCATTTGGGTTGACACATCAGAATCTGAAAGCGGAAAGTGAAAAAATCAAACTCGCCGCAGTAAAAGAAGAAGTAAAAGTCATTGACATTTCTGCAAACAAAGAAAGGCTTGCAGCTGCTCCGTTTGCTCATCTTCATAATCATACTCAGTTTTCAATTCTGCAATCTACAACACAGGTAAAAGCCTCATAAAAAAAGCTGCTGATGCAGGTTGTTCTGCCGTTGCCCTCACTGATACAGGTAATATGATGGCTGCGTTTCAGTTTGTAAAAGAAGCTTTCAAGTACAACAGTTCACTGGAAGATAAACGTAAACAAGCTGAGGCAAAAGGAGAAATTTTTGATGGGAAAAAAATTACACCCATCGTTGGTTGTGAATTTTTTGTCTGCAGAAACCGGTTAGAAAAAACAAATAAGGATAACGGTTATCAGGTTGTCTTTCTTGCAAAAAATAAAAACGGTTATCACAATCTGGCAAAGCTTGCATCCATTGCCTATACAGAAGGATTTTATTATGTTCCCAGAATTGACAGAGAAGTCATTCAGAAATATAAATCAGATATTATAATTCTTACCGGCGGAATTTATGGAGAGATTCCATCTTTGATTCTCAATGTTGGAGAAAATCAGGCAGAAGAATCTTTGCTGTGGTGGAAAGAACAATTTGGAGAAGATATCTATCTTGAAATAAATCGTCACGGATCAGAAGAAGAAAACAGAATCAATCAAACTCTTCTGCAATTTCATCAGAAACACGGTGTAAAAATTATTGCCGCCAATCAAAATTTTTATCTCGAAAAAAAAGATTCCAACGCACATGATATTCTTCTTTGTATCAAAGACGGTGAATTAAAATCAACTCCAGTAGGCAGCGGAAGAGGATTCAGATACGGTTTAAAAAACAATGAATATTATTTTAAGTCAGCAGAAGAAATGAAAAAACTTTTTTCAGATCTACCTGAGGCTATTGAAAATATTTCAGAAGTTGTTGCAAAATGTGAACCGTATTCCCTTTCACGTGAGATTCTTTTGCCGGCTTTTGACATTCCGGAAGAATTCAGAGATCCAGCAGATGAAGCTGACAGAGGTAAACGCGGAGAAAATAATTATCTGCGTTATCTAACCTATAAAGGTGCAGAAAAAAGATATGGAGCTATCAGCGATGAATTGCGCGAGCGGATTGATTTTGAATTGACGACCATTGCCAATACCGGTTATCCCGGATATTTTCTGATTGTTCAGGATTTTTGTCAGGCAGCCCGCGATATGGGCGTTTCAGTTGGTCCGGGCAGAGGTTCAGCAGCGGGTTCTGTTGTAGCATATTGCACAGGAATTACCAATGTGGATCCGATTAAGTATGATCTCCTCTTTGAGCGTTTTCTAAATCCGGAGCGTATTTCGATGCCCGATATTGATATTGATTTTGATGATGAAGGACGACAAAAAGTAATTGACTGGGTAATTAATAAATACGGTTCAAATCAGGTAGCGCAAATCATTACCTACGGAACCATGGCAGCAAAATCATCTATCCGTGATACAGCACGCGTACTTGATTTACCCTTGCATGAAGCGGATAAACTGGCAAAACTGGTTCCTAATTTATCACTCAATCAGATCATGAATCTGGATCAGGTTCAGCTGGCTGAAGAATTAAAAAACAATCAGGATGAACTCAATAAAACGCTTGAATTAAAAGAAATTGCCGGCGGAAGAGATTTACGAAGTGAAGTTGTAAAACAAGCTGTTTTACTTGAAGGCTCAATGCGTAACACCGGTATTCATGCCTGCGGTGTAATTATTACGCCGGATGACATAACCAATTTTGTACCTGTTGCACTGGCCAAAGATTCAGACATGTTCTGTACCCAGTTTGACAACTCAGTTGCTGAAGATGCAGGTTTGCTGAAGATGGACTTTCTTGGTTTGAAAACATTAACTCTGATTAAAGATGCAGTAAAAATTATCAGAGACAGACATAGAGTTGAACTGGATCCGGATAATTTTCCGGTAGATGATGTGAAAACTTATGAATTATTTCAGCGTGGTGAAACAGTTGGAATATTTCAGTATGAGTCGCCGGGGATGCAAAAATATCTGCGGGAATTAAAACCAACTGTTTTTGCAGATTTGATTGCGATGAATGCCCTTTACCGACCAGGACCTCTGGAGTACATTCCGTCTTTTATCAAACGTAAACATGGTGTTGAACCCATCGTTTATGATCTGGAAGCGAACAAAGAATATCTGGAAGAAACTTACGGAATTACTGTTTATCAGGAGCAGGTAATGTTGCTATCACAAAGTATTGCCGGTTTTTCAAAAGGTGAAGCAGATACGCTGCGAAAAGCGATGGGGAAAAAGAGTTTTGAGACGCTGGCTAAAATGAAACCCAAATTTCTGGAACAAGGTTCATCACGGGGTCACGACAAAAAAATTCTGGAAAAAATGTGGACTGACTGGGAGGCATTTGCATCCTATGCATTCAACAAATCACATTCAACCTGTTATGCCTGGGTAGCTTATCAGACTGCTTATCTCAAAGCTCATTATCCGGCTGAATACATGGCGTCGGTGCTCAGTAATAACATGGGAGATATTAAAACCGTTTCCTTTTTTATGGAAGAGTGCAGACGGGCACAGATACCGGTTCTTGGACCGGATGTAAACGAATCAGAATACAAATTCACCGTAAACAAACAGGGCGCAATTCGTTTTGGATTGGGTGCAATTAAAGGAGTTGGAAGTAAACCGGTTGATGATATTATTGAAGCAAGAAAAAAAGGTGAATTCAAATCTGTTTTTGATTTTGCATCACGTGTAAATCTGAGAACCTGCAATAAACGTGTTTTTGAAAGTCTTGCCTTGTCAGGTGCATTTGATTCTTTTACCAATATTCACAGAGCACAATATTTTGCAGAAGATGCAAGCGGTAAAATTTTTCTGGAAAACATTCTGAAGTTTGGTTCAAAAACACAAGAGGGTGAAGATCCTTCTCAGGTTTCATTGTTTGGCGGATCATCTGCGGTTGATACTCCGGCACCGGAACCTCCGCGTGTACCTGAATGGCCGGCATTGACAAAACTCAGTAAAGAAAAAGAAGTAGTTGGGATTTATATTTCAGGACATCCGCTGGATGATTATAAACTGGAGATGGAAAGTTTCTGTAAAGGAACTGTTTCAGATTTAAATAAAGTAGATGAATTAATTAATCAGGAACTCCGCATAGCAGGTGTAATTACAGATGTTCAGCACCGCACAACAAAACACGGAGCTCCGTTTGGTGTATTTGATATTGAAGATTATTCTGATACGAGCAAACAATTTTTGTTCAGTGAATCATACATGAAATTCAAACACATGTTAAGTGTTGGAACATTTGTTTTTATGACAGGTAAAATTCAGCCTAAAAAATACAACGATGGTTTTGAGTTCAAAATTCATTCCATGGATTTATTGGGTGAAGTACGTGAAAGACGCGCCAGATCAATTGTGCTTTCAGCAGAATATTCTGACATCACCGATCAGGGAATTGATGATTTGTACAATGTTATTCTTGAACATCACGGCAATGTGCAGCTGAAGTTTCATGTGAAAGATCACAAATCAAATACGGTTTTAAAAATGCCTTCCCGTCAGATTAAAGTAAATCCGATAATGAATTTCTCAGCAAGGTGAATAATCTGAAAGTATTTGCATGTAAGCTGGAAGCATAGATTTTATTGTTCTGAAAAAGATTTTAAAAAAGAGGCTGTCATATCTGACAGCCTCTTTTAATATTATCCTTGAGAATATTAATCAAGAATTTCAAATGAGTTGATGAATCTTGCTTCAGCACCATGGTCATATGATTTTTTAAAGCCAAGAATCAAAAATTGCCATTCAAAAGTATCCTGAATCAATACATAGTAATTTCCAATATATCCTTTGAAATCACCGCTGCATTTTAATGTGCTGATAAGTCCGGTGTCTTCACCTACACTCCAGTTGGTAATGTATTTGGCATTGAATTTTGATCCGAATGCTTCACAGATTCTCAGTACTTCTGAACCTTCCTGATACAAATTATCATCTTCAGAAACACCTTCTGTATAAATAAATACGTTTCCGATTAACAACATATCTCCATAAGAACAGGAAAGAGAAAAGTAATAGTACCAGTCTCTTCATCCTCTTCACGCTCTACTTCATATTCACCCGGAAAAGTAATTTTCAGACGGGCTTCTTCACTTTCATACGTTTCACCGGCAAAAGAATTTGAACCGATAAATGCCAATCCAAACATGGCCAATGATAACATCGATTTTTTCATAACAATCTAAATTAAAATTTTTAACTAACAGCGCTAAATTAAATCCTTTAAGGCGCATTATTTATACGGTAAATACCGTAACATTTCAAATATAATTAATATTCTTTGAAATTGAGGTTTGCGCCAGTACAAACAATAAAAAAGTATATTCCATAGCTATTTCACGGAGCTGTTCAAATCTTCCTGAAGCTCCTCCATGACCGGCTTTCATATTAGTTTCAAGTAATAAAATATTGGTATCCGTTTTTAATTCTCTCAGTTTGGCAACATATTTTGTTGGCTCCCAGTATTGAACCTGTGAGTCATGTAATCCGCTTGTGACCATCATGGCAGGATAATTTTTTGCCGCAATGTTATCATACGGTGAATAGGATTTCATGTATTTGTAAAACTTCAGTTCATTTGGATTTCCCCACTCATCATATTCACCGGTTGTCAGCGGAATAGTATCATCCAGCATGGTTGTTACCACATCTACAAAAGGAACATTTGAAATAATGCCGCGCCATAAATCAGGACGCATATTTGAAACAGCACCCATCAGTAATCCTCCCGCGCTGCCACACATTGCAAATACTTTTGATTTATCTGCATATTTCATTTTAACAAGACTTTCAGCACAGGCAATAAAATCGTGAAATGTATTTTTCTTTTTCAGCAGCTTGCCGTTGTCATACCATTGTCTTCCCAAATCTTCACCACCCCGGATATGTGCGATTGCAAAAACAAATCCGCGGTTAAGCAAACTCAACCGGGCTGAACTGAAATACGGATCTATATTTGAACCATAAGATCCGTAAGCATATAACAACAACGGATTTTTTCCACGTTTTGTAAAATGATCTTTGTGATAAACCAATGAAACAGGAACCTTAACACCATCATGTGATTTAATCCAAACGCGTTCTGATTTATAATCTTTTGCTTTAAATCCTCCCAGCACTTTTGTCTGACCTGCAATTACCTTTTCCAGATTTTTCAGATCAATATCATACGTTGTATGCGGTGTAGTTAAACTGCTGTAACCAACCCTAAGTGTGGTTGATTTCCATTCAGGATTTGTTCCAAGATAAAGTGTGTAGGTTTGTTCAAACGGCGGAATAAAACGATGACGGTAACTTTTGGTATTATATATTCTCAGACGTGTAAGACCATCCTTTTTTTCCTGCACTGCCAGATACTTTTCATACACTTCAAAATCTTCAATCAGCACTTTTGGATCATGTTTCTGAATGATTTTCCAGTCTTTGATTTCACGTTTTGAAAGTGGACAAGAAACAAGTTTAAAGTTGGACGCTTTGTGATTTGTCTTAATTACAAAAATATCACCCGATGATTCAGGATAATATTCATGTCCTTTTTGTTTTTTCAGAAAAATCCGGAACGGTTTATCATCATTGGCAGATTTAAATCTGAATTCAGTTGTTGTTGATGAATAGGATCCTGAAAAAATGATGTTATCATCTTTTGATTTTGAAACACCACAGATAAATGTTTCATCTTTCTCTGTATAAACCGTGTGATGTTTTTTATCACCCAGTGTCCATTTTTTTACTTCAAATGGTCTGAGCGTAGTAAGATCTTTTTTTGTATAAAAGAACGTATTTGTTTTATTCAGCCAGGCCATATCGCTACCGGCATTTTCAATAGTTTCTGAAAGAATTTTTCCTGATTTGAGATTTTTAAAGCTGATACGATACAATCTCCGTCCGGTCAGATCTTCTGCAAAAGCCAGCCACTCATTATCCTGACTGATTGAAAAAGAAACCAGTTCATAATAGTCCATTTTTTTTGCGCGGATATTTGCGTCAATCAGAATTTCTTCTTTTGCTTTTACTGTTTCTTTTTTGCGGCAGAAAATCGGATGTTCCTTTTTCTTTTCATAGCGTTCATAATACCAGTATCCGTTTTTGAAATAAGGAGCTGTTGCTTCCTCTTCACGCATTCTGGATTTCATTTCACGGTAAATTTTATCCTGAAGTTTTGCCGTTGGTTTGAGTACAGATTTACAGTATGAATTTTCTTTTTTAAGATAATCAATCACTTCCGGATTGCTGCGGTCATTCATCCAGAAATAATTGTCAATCCGCTTATCGCCATGTTTGATCAGAATTTTTGGCTTTTTTGCGGCAACAGGTATTTTCATATGCTGATCAGATGGGGATTAACCTTTTAAAAGAATTTTTCAGGTATTTTACATCTCTCCCGTAGACTGTCAGGATGGAACCGGATATTGGCAGCGCTGTCTGCACTTGCGGTGAAATATTCAATATACACTTCAAACGGATCCTGCACCAATACTGCGCTGAATACCTCTTCCAATAATACTGTCTAATGAATCAGCCGGAACTTTACTTTCATCCACCCGCAATAATTCTTTGCCTAATTCAAACGGCTGATGCAGACGAATACAACCATGAGAATATGCTCTCACATCATTTGCAAACAAACTTTTTGAAGGTGTGTCATGAATAAAAACCATGTGTTCATTTGGGAACATAAATTTCAATCTTCCCAAACTATTTCCGCCGCCGGCATCCTGTCTTACTTTATAGCCACCAAAGGTACCTTGCTTAACTGCATTCCAGTTAACAGTTGACGGTTCCACCTGCTGACCATCTTTAAAAACCTTGTATCCGCGTTTACTGAAATAGGCAGAATCTTTTCTGGCACCATATAAAATTTCTGTAGAAGAAATAGAAAAAGGAACACTCCAGAAAGGATTTGTAATCATCTGTTTCATCTCTGCATGAAACTCAGGAGTTGGTGTATCCATAGCTCCTACAACTACTTTATGTTTTCTTTTTGTTTGACCATCCACAATAAAATACAAAGCAAATTCAGGAATATTTACACGGATATATTTATCCGGAAACGCATCATGCCATCTCCATTTTTCAAGACTCAAAGCAGCCTGGTAAAAACGATCCAGATTACTTTTTTCAAGAGCTTTTCCTGTCCATTTTCCTACAACTGCATCTGAATTCAGATTATTGAACTGCTGAAATACTTTGAGTTTTTCGAGAAAAACTGAATCGTTGGCAGACTCAGTACTATCCAAAAAAGCATGCCCTAACAATGCTTTACGCGCTTCAGTATAACACAAAACTGAATCTTCTTTAAATGCCGGTATGTGATAATGATTGGTGTCTAACGGATAGGTATCCAGAAATGCAGTCAGTCCTTTTTGGAGTTGTTTATATTCCCAAAAATCTGGTTGTATTGAATCAATCAGCTCAGTTATTTTTTTTCCGTCTCTGATTTTATCCAATTCTGTTTCCAAACTGAAATCAAGAGAATCTTTTTTCCAGACATACTTCAAATTTGTCTCATCCAGACAACCCACACTGACATGTGTAGTAAAAAGAAAAAAGGCATTGGTCAGTATCATCTCTGCATCCAGCAGTGATGAATCCTTCATTCTTTTCAGTTTAGAAAAATGATACATCTCCGGCAGCAAACCATAATCTCTTGAGTTTTCTACCAGATTATACATTTCAATTCCGGCAGAAGTAAGCGAATCTTTTCTTATCCAAAGAGGAACAAAATCTTTGCCTTTATAATAGTCCAGAACAGCAGCACCTGCAAGCAGTGTATCAGTGCCATAAATCAACGAAGTCTTATCACTGAATTTATCTTTCAGTTCTTCACTCAGCTCAATCTGCTCTTTTTCAATTTCTGTTTTACCTGAATTACAGGCAGTAATTGTAACGAAAAGTGAAAAAATAAGTATAAGTCTCAGGTAGTTCATTCACCAAAATATAATGCAAGATAGTTAAAACTAACTCATCTCTAAAAATCAGGAATACAA
Organism: Crocinitomicaceae bacterium; assembly: GCA_016719925.1. Taxonomy (GTDB): domain Bacteria; phylum Bacteroidota; class Bacteroidia; order Flavobacteriales_D; family Crocinitomicaceae; genus JADJGJ01. The sequence goes on from JADJYC010000003.1 coordinate 169,390, forward strand.
ATGTATATCACCTATTTATTATTAGCTGCAACCATCCTGATTTCTGTCAAGGGATTTAATGATTATTCATTCCGTGACCGGTTTATGCTTAACCCGTATCTGATCACACATGAAAATGCCTGGTACCGCTCATTTACACATGCCTTTTTGCACGGTGATTTTATGCACCTGGCGTTCAATATGTTTGCCCTTTTACATTTTTGCTGTTTCGGTTACACCGGATATGGGAAATTTTGAATCATACAGCCTTGAACCTGAATTAATTAGAAGATACGGAAATAAGGGTTATCTGTATTTTGGAATGCTTTATCTGGGGGGAATATTATGCTCCACTTTCTGGACAATTGCCAAATACAAAACAATCCGGGATACAATGCCCTTGGGGCTTCAGGAGCAGTTTCGGCGGTAATATTTGCGTATATTCTATTAAATCCGATGACTGAAATGGGAGTTTTTCCTTTTCCTCCAATTATTCCGGCGTTTATTTTTGGGCCGCTATTATTGATTTCAGAATATTTTCTGGCCAAAAGAGGCGGAACCGGTATTGCGCATGAAGCCCATATTGCCGGAGCTATATTTGGTATTGCCTTTATGGCCGTAGTGGATTTCGATCTGATTCTCAACTTTTTTGATAACTTTAGGTTGTGAGCGCTTATGTAAATAATAACGGGGTTCTTGTGCCCACGGAATCTTACTCTATCAAGGCCGGAAACAGAGCTTATATTTACGGTGATGGTCTTTTTGAATCTATACGGGTTGTTAACGGACACCCGATTAACATGGAAAATCATTACAAACGGCTTGCAGAAGGAATGAAAACCCTGAGAATTTCAATGTCTGCAGAATTCAGTCCGGCTTTTTTCTCCAATGAAATTGTATCACTCTGTGAACAGAATAAAATAGAAAAAGGCGGACGGGTCAGATTATCTATAGACCGGAAACAAGGAGGATTTTTTATGCCTCACAACAACGAGGCAGAATATTTTATAGAAGCCAATTCTCTTCCAAATAACAAATTCATGCTGAATGAAGCCGGATATAAAATAGATCAGTTTGAAGACATGAAAAAACAAATCAATCTTCTGTCTTCTTTCAAAACCAAAAACGGTCTTCTTTATATCATGGCAAAATTACGTGCACGCGAATTGGGGCTGGATGATTTGCTGATACAAAATGACCGCATGGGAATTATAGAAGGCGGAAGTGCAAATCTGTTTATTGTTTCAAACGGTGTGCTTTATACGCCGGGGCTGGATTCAGGCTGCCTTGGCGGTACCATGCGTATGCAAATTATCAATATTGCGCTGGCGCATAATATTAAAGTTTATGAGTGCAATATTTCTCCGCAGAATCTTTTGGTTGCTGATGAAGTATTTCTGACCAATGCTATTGAAGGAATTATTTGGGTTAGCAGTTACCGTACCAAACAATATGTAAATAATATGTCTCGTCAGCTGATTGAAAAGCTGAATGAAAAATGGCGGGCGAAAGATTGATTAAACGGATATTTGATTAATTCAGCGCCGGGTCTTTTGGAAAATTTGCAAAGACTTTGTACTTGCCTCCCTGACGTTCCATATAATCTTTCCAGATTGTTTCATAATTGACATCCATGATATCATCTTCATGATCTATCTCTGATACCAGCCAGCTGTTTTGTTTTAATTCACCGTTAAGCTGTTTTTCAACCCATCCTGAATAACCTAAAAAGAAACGTACCTGATCAGAAGCAATTTCTCCTTTTCTGATTTTGTCTTTCAGAATTTCAAAATCACCACCTGCGTAAATATTACCCGTAACGTGAATGCTGTCTGGCAGTTCATCACCCAAAGTATGTATATAATAGAGATTTTTTGAACTCACCGGACCACCAATACTGATTCTGAAATCATCACAAAATGGTTCCATATCATTCATGTTATCAAACTCAGATAATTTGATATCGGTATAATTATTCAATACAAAACCAAACGACCTGTCTTCATTGTGTTCACATAAAAGAATAACTGAACGATGAAAATAATCATTGTCCATAAAAGGCTCTGTTATCAACAGCCTTCCTTTCATTGGTTCCAGTGTATTATAGACATTCAGATCAAACATGCCTAACAAATATAGGAAATATTCAGGTGCATAATTCACAGAATAGTCATCAGTATAGGCAATAACAGATAAATTTTCTGAAATTTGCAAGTATTCATGTCAGGAATAGACCTAAAAAATAAACGCGCAAAATTTGAATTTGAACTGCTGGACGATTATCTGGCAGGTATTGTTTTGACCGGAACAGAAATCAAATCATTGCGCACAGGCAAAGGCAGTATTGCTGAATCTTATTGTATTATACAAAACGGCGAATTATTTATTCGCAACATGTTTATTGCCGAATATGAGCAGGGCACCTATAATAATCATGAGCCTAAAAGAGACCGCAAACTTTTATTGAATAAAACAGAACTGAATAAACTGGAACGCAAATTAAAAGACAAAGGTCTGACGATTGTTCCTACCGTTGCATTTCTGAATGAAAAAAACCTGGTGAAAGTAAAAATACATTTAGCGCAGGGTAAAAAACTTCACGATAAAAGAGAATCACTTAAAGAAAAAAGATACCAAACGGGACATTGACCGCGCAATGAAACGCTAATCAGAAAGATTAAAATCAATTATCAAATTCCTGCCCTGTTTTTTCCTGATGCGCTAATGACCAGTCATCCGTTGTTGTAGTTTGCAGCCAGAGATTTCCGCTTCTTCTGAAAACCTGAACCGTTACACCAAAATGATCATGAAAATGCTGTTCAAACGTACTTGTTTTCTGATGCCCGTCAATGCTCAGCTCGCCCTCACTGTGTTTTTTACGGATGCTGGCTAAGGTCAAGGAATCATCATACATTGATTTTCTTGCATTGGCCTCTCCTACTCTATGTTCATCTGCAAAAAACTCAATTTTAAGATGCGGGAATTTTGCATTGAATGCGTCTTTAATTTCTTTCAGTTTTAATCCGTCATGAATTTTGAGTGTTTGCATAAACTATTTTTTTTCAGTTACAATTTTATAGAATTCTGATTTCATTTCAGCAAATGAACGGCGCTGATCTTCCATTTTTTCACGCCATTTATTATGTTTCTGAAAGGTAGCAAATTCTACCGATATTGGGTGTTCTTTCACAAACCGGGTTAATTTTTTGGATTCAGCCCGCAAATCATGTACATATATCTCAATGTTCTCACGGTGCAGAATAATTTTATTCTGAATTTGTTCAACCCAGGCTGTTGCTCCTTTCTCCATCACATGTTTACCCAACAATGTTTCAAAAAAGTCAAGTTCTCTCAAACTGAATTCCAGTTCCGATATCCAGTCTTTATGATCTTTATGCAAATCATCATAATGCAACCCCTGATCAAACTGTGCTAGCGTATCCATGACCCCAAAATTAAGCAAGTATTGCTGAGCCGTCCTGATATTCGGTCAGCCGGCGGAATGATTTTTATCAGGCCAACATCTTTTTTGAATAATTCAGAGTCTTTCATTTCAGAAAATAAAGCATAAGTTTGAATTCAGGACGTTATTGAACTATGAAGCCAACAACAGGAGCCAGGAAAAAAATGCTGATTTTACCACGCTGGTATCCTAACAGAAAGGATATACAACTAGGTATATTTATCCGGCAGCAGGCTCTTTTGTTAAAAAATGACTTTGACATTTTTGTAGTCTATGCTCAGGCAGATGAAAATCTCAATTCAAAATATGAGCTTAACTCAAATAATTCAGATGGCATTCATGAACAAATAGTTTACTTCAGGCCGGGAAAAGGAATTTTTGCAAAACTTCTGAATGCACATCGTTATGGAAAAGCGCAGGAAACGGCTATACGAAATATCAACGGCAAAATAGATCTCTGTCATGTTCATGTTCCTTACCGGTCAGCCTTTCCGGCAGTGCATATGCACAGCGCAAAAAAATTCCTTACTTCATTACAGAACATTGGTCAGGTCATTTAACAGGTGATTTTCAGAAAAAAAATAAAGCGGATATCGCACTGTATAAAAGAATACTTTCAAAAGCTTCAGGAATATCCTGCGTGAGTAAACTGCTCGCTGAAAAATTCAAAGAAAACACCGGATTTCAAACGGTTGTAATTCCAAATTTTATTGAGAAATATAATTCTCCTGTACATTTTCAATCTGATAAAACTGAAATTCTGAGTGTGGGTGATATGAATGACGGTGTGAAGAATTTTTCAGGTCTGATCGAAGCATTCAGTGAGGCACTGAAAATTAATTCCCGGCTTAATCTTACAATTATTGGCGGCGGACCGGATGAAAATAAAATTCTCCATCTGATTGAAAAGCTGAATCTGAAAAACAACATTCAGTTTTTAGGAAGACAAAACCATGAATTTGTTTTAAAGCAAATGCATCTATGTCATTTTTATATCTGCAATTCAAATAATGAAACTTTTGGTATGACAGTAGCCGAAGCTTTGCGTGCAGGCAAACCAGTTATATCAACACGATGCGGTGGTCCGGAAGAATTTTTACATGAACACAATTCTCTTCTTACTGAACCCGGAAATAATGAAAATCTGAGTGAATCTATTCTTCAAATGACAGCAAATTTAAGAAACTATGATGCGGATAAAATTGCAGCAGAAATGGAAGAAAAATTTGGGCAGGAAATCATCCGTAAAAATGGCTGGAATTTTTTCAATTATAGCCTGTTCTGAATAAATCTGCTATTCAGACTGATTTTAGTTAAATTTGTTATTCAAAGAAAACACGCATGAAAAAACTTGGTCTGCTTTTTTTTAGCATAGTAACATTGCAATCATTTGCAAATTCTGATTCTGTTTTTATCCGTCAGATTTATAATGAATCGTTGCTGAAAGGTCACTGTTATGAAAACCTGAGGTCACTTTGTAAAGACGTGGGCGCACGAGTAACAGGTTCTGCAGAAGCAAAAATGGCCATTAAATGGGGATTTGATTTACTTAATACATACGGTTTCGACAATGTCTATCTTCAGGAAATAAAAGTACCACAATGGGAGCGCGGGACTACAGAAGCAGGTTGGCTGATGAATGAAAGTGGAAAGCTTCACAAACTAAATATACTTGCTTTGGGCGGTTCAGTTGGAACAGAGGGATTGCTGGAAGGAGAAATTATTCTGGTAGACTCAGTACCTCAGCTGGCAAAAATGGATCCTGCTCAGTTGAAAGGAAAAATTGTTTTTTTTAATAAACCATTTGATCAATCACAGATAATTACTTTTAAAGCCTATGGCGCCTGTGTTGATCAGCGCTGGGACGGTGCGGCAAAAGCAGCCCTTTATGAAGCTAAGGCAGTTATCATCCGTTCACTTTCTCAATCTACGGATGAACATGCTCACACAGGTTCTATGCATTATGAAGAAGGTGTTATGCAAATTCCGGCTGCGGCAATCAGTACAACCGATGCAGACAAATTAGTTGAGTGGCTGAAAAAAGGAAAAGTTTATGTCAAAATGGAAATGGACTGCAGATATTATCCGGATGAAATTTCTTACAATGTGATAGCAGAAAAAACAGGAAATGAAGATGACAAAATAATTACGTTTGGCGGACATCTTGATTCATGGGATGTTGGCGAAGGTGCACATGATGACGGTGCCGGAATTGTTCACAGCATTGAAGCAATACGTTTACTTCACAAACTGAATTACAACAACAATCACACACTGCGCTGCGTTTTATTTATGAATGAAGAAAACGGAAATTTCGGCGGCAAATATTATGCTGAGCTGGCCAGTGAAAATAAAGAAGAACACATCTGCGCAATTGAAAGTGACCGCGGTGGTTTTTTACCGATTGGTTTTGACATACAGGGAACATCAGAACAAGTAGCAATGGTTCAGCAATTCAAAGATCTGCTTTATGATTTTGAATTGTATCGATTTGAGCCCGGATACAGCGGTGTCGATATTCGTCCTTGCTTCAGCATTATCCTGAAATGGTTCAACTTGGAATGGTAATTAATTCACAGGAGTATTTTGATTATCATCACGCAGAAACCGATGTTTTTGAAAGTGTAAACAAACGCGAACTGGAACTGGGATCAGCTGCCATGGCAACTATAATTTATCTGATGGATAAGACATTATAGGTTTTAAATTCAATCCCTTTCTTTATCTTTAGACCACCAAAATTCAAGTGCCCTGAAATATTTTTCAGTAATATTTCTTTTATTCCTATCCGTTTCCTCTTTTTCACAAAGCAGAATAGATTCACTGCGCACTGTATTGAAGGATAAAAATTTACCCGAAAAAAAATGTGAACTGCTCACTGAACTTGGAACTGAATTTTATTATGAAAGTGAATTTGACTCTGCACTGGTTTATTATTCATCTGCATTAAAACTGGTTCCTAATTCTGACAAAGAAAAAAAAGGAGATATCACACTAAAAATTGCACGCACTTACAATTATATGGAAGAGCTGGAAGAGTGCATTTATTACTATCAACTGGTAAAACGACTTTATTCTCAGTCACAAGTCAAACCTGAAAAACAAGCAGGGCTGTATAAAGATCTTGGCAGAGCCTATTATGAAATGGCGCAGTATGATACAGCTATGACGTATTATATGCAGGCCAAAGAGATTTATGAGAAAAACAACATTAACAGCCATGAACACGGAGTGATGTTTCATTATATCGGTTCAGTTTTCAAAAGGCAGAATAAAATGGACAAAGCCTGTGAATATTATCAGATGGAAATTGAGTTTGGAACAAAATACAATTTACCACAGATTATTGCTGAAGGTACCTATCTGCAGGTACTTTGTTTTGATGAAGACACTGCCCGGCTCAGAGAGGATTTGAAAGCACTGCACATGTTTGAAGCGCTTGGTGACGAACGCATGGTGGCCATGATGTATCACAATGTGTCTCTTTCTTTTCAGGAATGCGGCATGCCTGACAGTTCACTTTTTTATTTGCAAAAAAGTATTGACTATGACCGAAAAACAGGAAGCAAAAGCAGTCTGACTCTTGGTCTTTCCAACATGGCAAATCTTCTCATTGGTATGAAAAAATATGCTGATGCAGAAAAATTACTGCTGGAAGCTGAAGAAATCGGTTTGCAATCTGAATCAAAAAAATACCTGCAGTTGGAAAGAGTGTATGAAGAATTTTCCAGACTGAAATATCTGCAGCGGAATTTTGAAGACGCTTATGACTTTTTGCAATTAAAATATGCTTACAGAGATTCTGCCATGGATCAGGATCATCAGGATGCAATTCATGAAATGGAACTCGCTTACGAAACAGAAAAAAAAGAAGCAGAAATTGCAAAACTGGAATTATCCAACAAGCAGGAGCAGTACGAAAAAGAAATGGCTGAAGCAGAGGCAGCGAGACAATCATTCAATAATAAAATTTATCTGACAGGCGGATTTCTTGTTTTAGGCTTATTGGTATTTGCACTTTATAAATGGCGTGAATCAAAAAAACAACAGGCTATTATTTCTGCTCAGAAAATGCAAGTTGAATTGCAGAAAGAACTGATTGAAGAAAAAAACAAAGACATTACAGATTCGATGATTTATGCCAGTTCTATTCAACAGGCAATCATAACGTCTGAAGATACACTGGCCTCCATGTTTAAAGATTTTTTATCTATTATAAACCGCGTGATATTGTTTCAGGTGATTTTTACTGGGCATATCATTCGGAAGACGGAAAAAAACTAATCGCTGTTGGCGACTGCACAGGGCATGGTGTTCCAGGCGCAATGATGAGCATGCTGGGTACAGCTTTTCTAAATGAAATTGTCATCGAAGGAAAAGAAAGAAATCCCGGAAAAATTTTAGACCGGTTACGTGAGCATGTCAAATCAGCCATGGGAAAAAAAGGCGGACGTGACGGAATGGACATGGCATTTTGCTGCATTGACGGAAACAAGCTGGAGTATGCCGGAGCCAATTTACCATTGTACATTTTGCGCAAAACAGAACTGATTGAAGTCAAAGGAGACAAACAACCTGTCGGGTTTCAGCCGTCACCTGAAAGACCTTTTGAAACATCTCATCTGACACTTGAAAAAGATGACCGAATCTATTTGTTTTCTGACGGATACGCAGATCAGTTTGGCGGACCCAAAGGAAAAAAATACAAATACAAAACCTTCAAGGATAAACTGATTTCAGTTGCATCCATGAACTTGAAAGAACAGCGCAAACTTATTGACTGCGAATTTGAAACCTGGAAAGGAGATCTTGAACAGCTGGATGACGTTTGCGTTTTGGGTATCTCTTTGTGATTATTGCCAGGCTCCCAGAATAATTCCCATTATCTTAAGAAAAGTGACCTGATATCCGGCATCAACCAAAAATAATTTCAGCGATTTTCTTTGATACAGGTAATTAATTCCGATTGTTGGAGCAACAAAACAAAGACCAATAAATACACCGTGCCATGCACCGCCGTACCAGTCAATCATTCCTTTGCCATGTCTTTGAATAAGAATTGCCATTCCGGTTGCCATCACAGCAGTTAACAAAAGACATGTACCAAAAATTTTAGCCAGGTTAGCTTCTTTCATTTTTTCTTCAGGTATGCCAACTTCTTTATTCCAGGTATTTTTAAAAAGAACACTATACCATAATGCTCCAAGCGCAAAACTGGCAAGTGTTGCCACAATAACAGCCAGCCAGTTGATTGATGAAAAGTCCATATAAAAGAGTTTTAGTTGATCAAGTTTATGAATAGAAATCGGAAAACGGGCTTCCTTTCATCACATTTTTTGAGTGAATACCGTGATAAAAAAAGACAGCCGCCTGAATAATCAGACGGCCGTCCCCTGGTTTTCCTTGCATGAAAAATTATGCGGTTAACTCTGGAATGCAACCATGAAACAAAAGTAACAAAGAATTCAGAAAAAAAAATAATATTGGTTATATTGTTTAGCCTGGAAAAGAAAAAAAATACAGGTCGAATTTTTTTGCTCACTGAGCGGAGCCGAAGTGAGCAAAAAAAAGCCCCGCACATTGGCGGGGCTCTCCATTAAATTAAATCAGATTAATGTTTCACTATTTTCTTAACGATGATATTTTCATCCTGCTGCACAGTTACAAAATACAATGCAGATTCATATGAAGACATATCAATGATCAGATTATTCACACCTGATTTTTCTTCCACAATTCTGCCTCTTGCATCTTTCACAATCACATTAAATTCACCCGCAAGCAAAATATTCATCACACCGTTTGTCGGGTTTGGATAAATAGTAAGCGCTGAATTTAACGGATTTTCCTCGACACCAACAGTAGAAATTACTGTAAAGGATTCATACGTTGTACATCCGTTATCATCAGTGATTGTAACTCCGTAAGTTCCGGCAGCAAGGCCTGTAAGATCTTCTGAAGTTGGACCATGATCCCAGTCATAAGAATATGGCGCAACACCACCTGCAGCTGTAACATCGATAGCTCCATTGGAAGAACCATTATCATTTGTCACAACGCCAGTGGAAGTTGGATTAGCAAATACAGTTACAGCAACTGGTGAAGAAACCATCTGACATGGCCCGGCAGGAGTTGTATAAGTGATATTGTAAGTAGTACCAGCCACACCACCTGTAATAATTCCTGTTGATGCATTGATAGAAGAACCATCTGTTCCGTCGTAGGTAAAAGTACCTCCGGTTGTAACCATTCCACTAATAATGTTGATGTCACCTTCACAAATATTTGTTGAAGTAAAAGATGCATCATCTGCGGCTGTAACGTCAACAACAACCTGATCTGTATTCTGACAAGAATTCGAACCGGTACCGGTGACAGTGTAAGTCACAGAACCAAGACCAGGAGTAAATGCTATGCCATCAGTTACACCATTATCCCATGCATAACTTGCAGCACCAGATCCGCTCAAAGTAACAGAAGTACCTACACAAACTGTTTGATCGATACCTGCATCAACATCTGGTAGTGCATTTACTGTTAAAGTAAAGTTTGTTGCTGTTCCTGAACATGATCCAATGACAGGTGTAACTGTAATTGTTGAAACCACAGCTGAACCTCCAGGTGTTGTACCTGTTCCGGCGAAAGCAGATATATTTCCTGAACCACTTGCAGCCAATCCGGTTGCAGTATTGGTATTGGTCCAGTTAAATGTAGATCCGCCGGTACCTGAGAAATTGATTGCTGTAAAATTAGCTCCCTGACATATAGTTTGATTGCTTGCAGATGTCATTGTCGGTGTTGGATTAACCGTAACAGAAACTGGAGCAGAAACTGCCTGACATACCCCCGCAGGAGTTGTATAAGTTATCTGATATGTTGATCCGGAAACGCCGTTACTTATCACACCAGTTGAAGCATTAATAGTTGCTGGTAATGTTCCATTGAACGTAAATGTTCCTCCCGGAGTAGCAATTCCAGTGACCGTGTTGGTACCTCCAGAGCAATAATTTCCGGTGGTAAACTGCGGATCATCTGACGTATTTACAAATACTGTCTGCGTGCTTGTATTTGCACAAACAACGTTTGACGCATATTGAACGGTGTACGTTGTTCCAACAATTTCATTTGAAATCTCACCGGTAGATGCATTAATAGTAGCACCATCACCAGGAGCAGGATTAAAAGAGAATACACCACCCGGGGTAGCAATATTCACAGCACTGTTTGGAGCACCATCACAGAAATCAAAGAAATCAAATGTTGCATCATCCAAAGGATCAACAGTAACGGTAACTGATACGAGAGATTGACAAGAAGATGCATTGGTTACTGTACATGTATACGATGTGGTAACAGAAGGAGTCACATTGATAGTTCCGGTTGTCTGACCAGTTGACCATAAATAACTTGTTCCTCCGCCAGCAGTAATATTCGCATTTCCTCCCGGACAGATATCCTGATTAGCTGAAATTGTTGCAGTAAATGCAGTTGAAGCATTAATTGTTACGTTAGCTGTATTATCACAATTATCACCTCCGGAACGAACATAAACCGTATAGTTTCCTGATGGCAGATTTGAGAAAACATTTGACGACTGCCAACTAGATCCATTTAAACTGTATTCATATGCACCGTCACCACCAGTCACGCCGTTTACAGTAATAACACCGTTATTGTAACCGCATGTCGTATGAGTAAGTGCTGCAGTAAATGCAATTTGCGGATTAACTGTAACTGGCAATACTAATCCGTCAGTCATACAAGAACCATCTGCAAAAAGGAAAATATTATAATCATTTGCTGCACCCATGGTGAATGTAACAGCTCCATCATTACTATCATCTATGACAGTTGTTACAGGTTCGTCAGTTAAATACCAATAATAGTTTGTTGTATTGGTTGATCCTGATCCGTTTACAAGAATTTCACCACCCGGACAAACTTCCGATTCAGAGAAGATCATATCGGCAACAGGTGCCGGACCGTTTGACAGCAATACATCCATCGCAATTGAACCTGTTATTCCCAATAATGAACCATCAGTCCATCCATTTCCGTCAAGATCTATGTAATATGAGTCAATTCCTCCGGAAATAGTATTTGTCATTCCGACAAGAACTGTATCCTGGCCTCCCCCATAAAACATTTCCCAGCCAACCCAAAAAGTACCTGTAACCGATGCTGGTGTGGTAAAATCAAACTCGTTCCAAAATCCTTCGTTGATGTCAGCAATGTCAATAACTTCAGTAGCTAAAACTGCACCAGGTTCACCTGCTGCATTTGCATAAACGTGCAGTTCAATAGTTGCCGGCCCTGTTCCGTAAGCAATGAAGAATGGCATTCGTACTCTTCTTACTTCAGCAGTTCCGCCATAAATAAATCGTTCAGCATATTGATACGAATACCAATTTGATCCGTCAAGATCAGCATGTCCGGGATATGCACCCCATCCACCAACCGGTGCGTTATAATAATAATAACCATTTGCATCAGCGTCTGCCGGATCCCAGTTTCTTAAAGTATCACAACCTGTACCTGCTGCCGGAGCTACTACCTGAATGTATGCTGTTTGAACAGCAGGAGTCGGGTCAGCTCCAAATCCGTTTGAAGCTGTCAATGTTACATTGTATGTTCCAACAGTCAAAAAAGTAACTGAAGGATCTTGCGAAGATGCACTGGTTCCGCCAACATAGGTCCAGTTCACCCCAGCAGTTCCCGAAATAACCCAAGACCAAGCCGTTGGAACATTTGTTGATTCATCAATGAGATTTACTGTTGCTCCAACCGGAATAATAATAGGGGAAGCTATGTCTGCAGTGAAAGCAGAGTTTGGAGGTGTATTGGTCGGATCACAACCAGGAGAAAGAAGCAATGAACTTCTGATTCCTGTCAGAATAGACAACATAAAAGCAGCTTGTTGGGATGTGAACATACACGTACAGTTTGCATAATCCATGTAGTTTTCATACTGAGTTTGGATACCCGGACATGTTTGCTGATTTCCTGAACAAGAACCAGAATAATTGAAAGAAGGTCCAGCATTTTGAGGAGTATCTGCAAAACCATCATCGAGTGTACATCCTCCTGAACCACCCCAGGTGTGATCTAATCCCAGATAGTGACCAACCTCATGAGTTAGAACATTTTCATTATTCATACCAAGGTTATAGTCTAAGACAATTCCGTCAATGGTTGAGCCTGGTAAAACTCCACCCACTGGCCGATAAGCATAACCTGCTGTTCCTGAACCTGCGCCATTTGAAATGTCGCAAATCCAAACGTTCAGATAATTGTTACGATTCCAGATTGTGGATCCGCCGGTTACGGCTGATTTCATTTTATTTTCCTCACCATTGTCAGAATCATACCAGTCTTCTGTGGTGGAAACACGAACAACACCAGTTTCCGTAAGCGGAGTACCAGTTGGAGTTTGAGTGGCAAGACAAAAGTTGATGTTTGGATCTGCAGGTATAAATCCAAATCCAGTTCTGGCATTAGCCGCATCCGCATTCAGCAATTGAAAATCCTCTACCAAATCATTGTAAACCTGCATGATCAATGCATTTGAAACGTTCTCAGCAGGATTTGCAGGATTGTGAACTACGTGAAAAATCACAGAAATAGTATTGGTTCCCGGTGTTTTCATTCCGCCAATGCTCATATTCTGTGACTCCAGAATTTCCTGTTCGTTCTGGATGAGAAGCTGGTTGTAATCATACCCCATTTGGGAGTAATGCGCTTCTTCGAAATCATGTGTTTTACAATTGTGAGTAAAAGTACCTGAACCTGTTAGTGCAGGGGCAGCAGGAACCATATCAGCGGGTAAATTGATCTGATGCGAACTGATACTTCCATTAATAGGCTGCTGAACTTTTACCTGAGCCTGAGCCGTTGACAGCAAAGCGAAAGCGATGCCGTCAGAAGGTAAATTTTTTTCATGTGATAGGATTTTGAATTATAAGAGGCTAATGTATGAAAAAATCAGCCTTACCTTCACATTGTTAGGAAGTTGGTGATAAAAATACCCTTTTAAGGGTATCTAAATGCTTTGAAGTCTGTGTTTTTTGAAAAAAGCATCCCAGTCCCAGAGAAAGTTCATCATGACTTCATCCATGCGCTTCAGAAACAATGGATTTGGCGCTTTCATACTTTTGAAATAAACTTCCTGGTACTGATTGAGGTTAAATTTATGGAACAATGCTTTGGACATTCCATAAAGTGTATTTTTTGACGGATGATTTACCCTTGAAATAAATGAATCGTGATCGTGCACTATTTTTTCAAAATCTGCAAAACTCATATCATAAACCGCAGCAAGTTTTTCAAGTATTTTATGTCGGATTTCTTTTGCGTCATCTGCATCAAAATGATCATCCAGATATCTCAGATTTCCCACAAGTACAATCATCAGAAAACTATCAGCAAATTCCTTGTTGATGCCTGGTGCGTGTATAAACGCAGGATCATCATTGATCATATCTGCAATATCCTGAAACCCGCTTTCAACTGCTTCATTCAGTGAATTCACAAATACATTTGCAAGCTGATTGCAATCCAGTTTTTTCTTTACTAATAGTCCAAACATAACCAGAACCTTTGGCAGAATATTAGGCTAAGATAAAGTGAAGGTTAAATGATTTAGAACTACATGGCATGTAGTTATTCACATGCAAAAGTTGAGACAGGCCAAAATCAGAATATCAAAAACTAAAATTTCAGAATGACTTTTTCTTTACTGCCAGACCTTTCAATTTTGCTCTTTCCAGCAAATATTCATAGGCTGAGTTATAGTCATTTCTGATCTGACCTTCCAGAATAGCTTCTTTGATTTCTGTTTGAGATCACCAATAATTTTACATGGTTCAAGTCCGAAAATCTCCATAATTTCTTCTCCGGTAACCGGTGGCTGAAAATTACGGACATGATCTTTTCCTCAACAGATTTTAATTTGTCGCGCACTTTCTGAAAATTCTGACGGTATTTTACCATCTTGAATTCATTCTTGGTTGTGATGTCAGCATTGCACAAAGTCATGAGATCATCAATATCATCACCCGCTTCAAAAAGTAATCTCCTGATGGCAGAATCAGTAACAGTTCCGCTCACAAGTGCAATTGGTCTTAAATGCAAGCGCACCAACTTTTCACAATACTTCATTTTAGTATCAAGCGGCAAACGCAACCGTGTAAAAATTCCTTTTACCATTCTTGCTCCAAGATCTTCATGACCATGAAATGTCCAGCCAATTCCCGGATGAAATTTTTTGGTGCGTGGTTTTGCAATATCATGTAAAATAGCTGACCATCTTAACCAGAGATCATTTGTATCCCGACAAATATTATCCAAAACTTCAAGCGTGTGATAAAAATTATCTTTATGCGCCTTGCCATCTATTGTATCTACTCCCTGCAAAGCAACCATTTCCGGAAAAAATTCATGCAGCAGTTTTGTATCATATAGCAGTGAAATGCCCCTTGACGGTTTTTCAGACATCACAATTTTATTAAACTCATCCATGATGCGTTCAATTGAAATAATTTTCAGACGTGAAGCATTTCTGCTGATAGCGTTAAGTGATTCTTCTTCAATTTTAAAACCAAGCTGTGAAGAAAAACGGATAGCACGCAGCATTCTCAGCGGATCATCAGAATAGGTCTGATCAGGTTCAAGCGGTGTGCGGATTATTTTATTTTTGAGATCTTCAAGGCCATCAAACGGATCAAGCAATTCTCCAAAACTGCTTTTGGCCATACTAATCGCAAGGGCATTAATGGTAAAGTCTCTTCTCTTTTGATCATCACTCAATGATCCGCTCTCAACAACGGGTTTGCGTGAATCATGCGAATACGACTCTTTTCTTGCTCCAACAAATTCTACAGCAAGATCCTGATAAACAAAAGCAGCTGTTCCAAAATTTTTATAATACGCAACTTTTTTAACGTCTAATTTTGAAGCCACCTTTTCTGCAAATTCAAGTCCATCTCCAAGAACAACAAAGTCCACATCTTTTGAATTTCTCTTCAGAATAAGATCCCTTACAAAACCGCCAATAGCAAACACAGATTTTCCTTCTGCTCCTGCTACTTCAGAAACAGCGTTAAAAATAGGATGACTTAATTTTTCTTTAAGATTCAATTTATTTGCGGATTATTTGCAGCTCTCCCTTCAAACCAATTTTTATAATCTGGGATGGTTTTCCGGACTGATCATTCTGATTCAAATTTACAACGTAATCTGCCTTTTCCAAAATGGAAGAATCTATATCTGAAAATTTTCCGCTGAAAGGCTGACCTGAAATGTTTGCAGATGTTGATACCAAACCATGTTTCAACTGCTGAATCAGATTCGAACAAAAAGCATTTGTCGTTTTTCGGATTGCTATACTTCCGTCATCAGCAAGAATTTTTTTTGAAACATTTTTTCCTCCCGGATAAACAATTGTGAGCGGATTTTCAGCCATATCCAGTAAATCATAGCAGATCTCCGGTACCTTTTCTACGTAGCGTTCAAGCATGGAATCTGAATTAACCAGAATGATAAAATGTTTTGATTCGTCGCGCTGTTTTATCGAACAAATTTTCTGAATCGCACTTTCATTTGCCGGATCACAACCTAATCCCCATATGGTGTCAGTAGGATAAAGTAAAACTCCGCCTTTTCTGATACAATCGAGTGCTTTTTGAATTTCTTCTTTCACGGCGCAAAGTTAAGACAAAAAAAAACTGCGCTGAATTCACAGCGCAGTTTCTGCATGTTCAAGTTTATTGATTAGTCAACAACTAATTTTTCTTCAGTAACAACACCTTCATTAGTTACCTGAATCAGGTATGTACCGGCAGGTAATTCAGAAACATTTACAGTTTCAATTGCCTGCGGATTGATGAAAGAAGTTATTACCTGTCCGTTTAAATTAAAAACAGTTAATTGATCAGCAGTTCCATCTGTTGTAATGGTTACAACATCATTTGCCGGGTTAGGATAAACAGTAAAGTCACCATCGTTCAATTCAGCTACAGATACATAAGCAGGAATTCCAGAATAATAAACAGAATTAAAAGATTGATTAATCAGTGTTGATGAAATATCAACAGTAGCATGCATGAAAATTGGTTGTTTATCATTAGCAAGATCATAGTAATAATAAATTGTTCTTACTACTGTTCCATTGTCTGCAGGAAAAGGAACAATTGTAATACTTGTTGAAATATTTTCCACCAATTTTACACGGATAATATTGCTGTGAGACTGACCACCAACATTCAGTGTACCAGAGCCATCAACAGTGATAACAGCTGTTCCATCGGCAGGGCCAGTTCCTGTTCCACCATTTACATCCACCTGACCGCTCATCACGTCATTAATAGTAGTTCCTACCGATGCTGGATAAGTCATGAACTTTAACGGGTCAAGATAATAAGCTATTTCCACCGCGTAAGCATCTACCGTAAATTCATAACCATAAATTGTGGTAGAATCAGCTGAACACAGATAATAAATACTGGCAAAAGTTGCCAAATCCTCATGATACTCAGCTGGAGAAAATTGTCCGGGAACAGAATTGTCGATGACAGATGAATTTGAAGGAACTCCCAATTCTCCATATAAAGACGTATAATTCCAGGTAACACCAGTACCTGTTACTGCGTCAAGTGTGGCAGCACTGCTATCCATTACAAAATAAACGGTAGACATGCCGTCAGACAAGGTATCTGCAGCAGTAATGGACTGGGCAGTAACGCCAAGACTCATTGATACAGCAGAAAATAGTAAAACTTTTTTCATAATTTCTTTGTTAATGTTTTGAATTAGTGACTAAATGTACAACTTTGCTAACGATTAAAAACAAGGGATAGGTTGGAAGGCATAAAAAATTATCAAAGGTTTCATTAATAGGAGCATTATTGCTATCCCTGTTATTCGGGTATTTACTGAAAGATTTAAATTTGATTATGATTTTGAAGCTTTTTTCCGGTTGACGACCCTGAAACGGTCTTTTAAGAACACCGCAAGAAATTTGAATCCGATAACGACTTCGTTTTTGTTGCTATACCAAATGAACCGTCTGTTTTCAACAGGGAGTTTTTACTGAGAGTTGATGCCTTTGCAGACAGCATTGCAAAAGATACATTGGTTAGAGATGTTCAATGTCTGACCAACATGAACGAGTATATAAAAACTCCCTTTTCACCGCCAGTTGAAAGACCATTACTGAATTTGGATGACAATGACTTCACCAAAGATTCTTCACGCATTTTTAACAAACCGGATATAGCAGGTTTTTATATAAATGCCAAAGCAAATGCTGTTTTGATTTCTATCAGACATCAGCAGTTCATGTCCAAGAAAAAATGTGATTTACTAAAATCAAATCTGGATAATCTGATTGCTCACTTTGAATTTGCAGATACCAAATATGCCGGCCGTGCAATCGGAATGAATTATTATATCCACAAAATGCAGTATGAAACCGGATTGTTTATTGGTCTTTCTTTCATACTTGTTATCGGATTTCTCTGGCTCACTTTCAAATCTTTCTGGGGTGTATGGGTGCCTCTTACCATTGTTGCCCTTTCAATGGTTTGGGTGGTTGGTTTTATGGTGCTGGTAGGTCAGCCCATCAACCTGATTTTAACTGTACTTCCTTCTATCGTTTTTGTGGTTGCCATGTCTGATGTGATTCATCTTGTATCAAAATATCTGGATGAGCTGCGCACCGGAAAATCAAAATTAGATGCTGTTAAAACTGCTTACAAACAAGTTGGATTAGCTACCCTGATGACATCTCTTACCACAGCAATTGGATTTATTACGCTGCTGACTGTAAATATGCAGCCCGTAAAAGATTTTGGAATTTACACAGCAATTGGTGTTATGCTTGCTTTTGCACTTGCATATACCGTATTGCCGGGATTGCTTATTTATACCAAAACCCCAAAAATCGCAGACACATCTTTAACAGATACAGTGTGGTATAAAATTCTACACCGTTTATTCAGACAACTCATCAGAAAAGAAAATTTGTTTTTGTCAGTGCGCTTATTGTGACTGCCGTCAGTATCACAGGAACATTGCTTATCAAAACAAATTATTTTTTACTGGAAGACATCAGTAAAAAAAGTTCTGTCAGACAGGATTACGAATATTTTGACAAGGAATTTATGGGACTGCGTCCGTTTGAAATGGCTGTTATTATAAAAGATCCCGGCAAAACTGTTTATGATTATGAGGTACTCTGTGAAATGAATAAAGTGGAGAACTTTCTAATTGATGAATATGGTTTGAAAAGATGTTTTTCATTGGTAGGCGTTGTAAAATTCGCAAACAGAATTCAACACGGCGGTCAGCCTGAATATTACGTCATGCCTGACAGTGCAGAAACCATGTCACTGATAAATCAGATAAAAGCATTTGACAAAAAAGCAGATAACAAGAATAATTCTTTGAACGATTCGCTCAACACAAAAGAACGCATTGGATTATCCTTTCTGGTAGATTCCACTGAAACTTATGCGCGGATTTCAAGCACCATGGGTGACATTGGTCTTGAAAAAATCAAGGTAAAAAACAAAAAACTTCAAACGTTCATTGAAGATGAAATTAATTCTGATTTGGTAGAATTTAAATTAACAGGCACCGGTCACCTGCTTGATATGAATATGAGCAGTCTGGCCAAAAATCTTTTGTATGGTTTATTAATCAGTGTCGGACTTATTGGTTTGATCATGGGCCTTTTATACAGATCAATCAAAATGGTTGTCATTGCTTTAATAGTAAATGTTCTTCCTCTTGTTATGATTGGAGCTGTACTAGGCTTTGCAGGAGTTGATCTCAAAGTTTCTTTTTGCATTGATGGCTGATTTGTTTTTACTGCCGGTATTGCTGATGATTTTCTATCCGAACCGCAAATCATAACTAATTCAGTACGATTTACGATATTTGTACTATGCGGTTTGTTTCACCTGAATTTTTGTGGGCTTCATTTTTGATTGCAATTCCAATCATTGTCCATCTCTTCAATTTCAGAAGATACAAAGTCGTTTATTTTTCTCGTGTAAAATTTTTAAAAGAAGTAACGGAAGATTCCAAATCTGGTTTTAAACTGAAACATCTGCTTGTACTTATCAGCAGAATACTTGCAATTTTATTTCTTGTTTTTGCATTTGCCCAGCCATTTATCCCGTCTTCTAATCAGAATAATCTTGAAAATACCAGCCTGATTTATATTGACAACTCATACAGCATGGAAGCTGCAGGTATGGATGGAAATCTTCTCAATGAATCAAAAAACAAAGCCATTGAACTGGTTAAATCATTTGAAAAAAACGAAAAAGTTGTTTTGTTTACATCCGATTTATCTTCTGATCAGTTCCGTTTTTACAGCCCGGATGATGTCACAGAATCCATTAAGAAAATAAATTTTTCACCCCGTTCAACCAATCTGACAACTGTTTTAAATTCTATGATTGATCTGGTGTCTGAAACAGAAGAAAAAACCAACAACCGCCTTTTTCTTTTCAGTGATTTTCAAAAAACAACAACCAGTCTGTCTGATTTCAAACGCGCAGAACTACCTTGTTATTTCTATCAGCCAAAGGCACAGCAAAAAGAAAATATCTTCATAGACAGTGTCTGGTTTGAATCACCCGTACACCGAATTAACACACCGTCAGATGTTTATTTCAGACTTCAGAATCACAGTGAAATGGCCCAACAGGATCTGACCGTAACATTAAAAATAGATGATAATCAAACTGCTCCAAAACGTATTTCAGCAGAAGCTAATTCAAGCGTTACCGGTTCATTCAATTTTACTGATCAGACACCGGGCATTAAATCAGGAACACTATCTGTTTCAACTTCACAGCTCTATTTTGATGATACCTATTTTTTCACCTATGAGATAAAAGATAAAGTTGAAATTCTTTTGGTTTTGAACGATAACAAAACACCAAAAAATCTGGAACAACTTTATGCACTTGATTCTTATTATCATTATGAAAGTACTACCATTGGTTCACTCAATCAGGATCATTTCAAAAACAAAGAACTCATCATTATGCAAAATATTGATGCCATTCCGGGCAGGTGAGTGAACAATTACAAAATGCGCTGAAAGATGGTGCTACCGTTGTTTTGATTCCGGGATTAAATGCAGAAACGTCTGACTGGAATACATTACTGACCAATTTAAATATGCCAACACTTGGATCAAAATCATCTTCCGGTGAACTGAGTTATTTCAACGGGGAAGATCCATTATATCACGGCGTATTTGAAACTATTCCTTCCAATTATAAATATCCTCAGATTAGCCAGGCTTACACACTTAATGTTCAGAACAAACAGAATTTTATTACCCTATTCGGTTTTCATCCAACCCGGCCGTATATGATTTACAGTAATCATGCAAACGGAAGAGTAGTATTAGCCGGCTCATCGTTTGATCTTTCGGTTTCAGATTTTCAGAATCACGCCTTATTTGCTGCAACTTTCCTGAGATTTGCCGAAACCGCTTCCTTTCAGAAACCACTGGCCATGATCATTGGTGAAATGGAAAATCTGCCGGTAAACAAAATCATTGATGAAAAAAATCCGATCCACCTGATCAATACAGAAATGACTACAGATATTATTCCGCAGCTTATAAATACCGGTAACTCACGCGTACTGTCATTTGCCCAGATTCAGGACAAATTAAGATCATCCGGGTTTTATAAACTGACAGACAACAGCAAATACAACGATGTTCTTGCCCTGAACTACAACTGTTTTGAATCAGATATAACCTGCCTTACACAGGAAGAATTACTTGAAAATTTTTCAAAATCTGGCTGGACCAGTGTGTCCGCCCTCTCAGTTGCTGAAACAGGAACCATTGAATTAAGCGCCATCAAAGCCAGAGAATACTGGAGATTGTGCATAATTTTAAGCCTTCTGTTTATAGCTGTTGAAATCTTATTGCTGAAATTGTGGAAGTCTTAGTACTTTTGTCATCAATTCAATCGGTTTAATGAAAATACTCATCAAGTCGGCAAAAATAATTTCTCAGGGAAATCAGTTCCATCAGAAAGTGTGCGACATTTTTATTGAAGATGGTATCATCACCCAGGTGGGAACCGGCCTAAAGGTTTCTGCAGACAAAGAAATTTCATTCCCAAATCTTCATGTTTCATCCGGCTGGTTTGATGCCAAAGTCAATTTTTGTGATCCGGGACTGGAACATAAAGAAGATATACTCAGCGGTACTGCTTTGGCAGCAGCAGGCGGAATGACTGCCGTAGCAATTTACCCGGATACGCTTCCTAAAATCTCAAACAAATCACAGGTAGAATATGTAATCAATAAAGCTTCACTTGGATCTGTTTCTATTCACCCGGTTGGATCTCTGACGGATCAGCTTGCCGGTTCTGTCTTATCAGAAATGTATGACATGACACAGGCAGGTGCCATCGCATTTTCAGATGCAGAAAAACAAGTGAGTGCAGGAATTATGTACCGCGCACTTTTGTACGCAAAAAATTTCAACGGACTGGTGATATCATTTCCTTATGACTCTTCCATTTTTGGAAAAGGCATGGTGCATGAAGGAAAGCAAGTGTGCTCACCGGACTAAAATCCATTCCGGCACTGGCTGAATATACAGTTGTTCAGCGTGATTTGAGTATTCTGGAATATACAGAATCGCGTTTGCATTTTACCGGAATTTCGACCAAAGAATCAGTTGAGATGATTCGTCAGGCCAAGAAAAAAGGATTGAATGTCACTGCAGATTGTTATATGTATAACCTGATTTTTACTGAAGAAGAAGTACTTGGATTTGATTCCAATTTCAAGTTTCTTCCTCCGCTGCGCTCAGGTGAAGATCAGAATGCACTGATAGCAGGATTAATTGACGGCACTATTGATTTTGTCTGCTCAGATCACAATCCGGAAGACATCGAAAACAAAGAAGTGGAATTTGATCATGCGGCGTTTGGCGCAATAGGAACACAAATTTTATTTGCAGCACTGAATAAGATAAAAGCTCTTTCTCTTGATCAGAAAATTAATCTCATCAGTTCACAACCAAGAAATGTGCTTGGTGTGGAAGAAGCAAAAATTGAAGTTGGTAAAACAGCGAATCTGACTCTTTTTGATCCTGATCTGAAATGGAAATTTACCAGAGAAAACAATCTTTCAAAATCAAATAACAGCCCTTTACTCAATACTGAATTATCAGGTTGTGCATTAGGTACAATCAATCAAGGAATCCTTTCAATAACAGAACAAGGTGAGTAAAGAAAAATCACATAACAGAAAATTCTTAAGTACATTTTTCAAAGAAAGAAAACAAGTTGGAGCGGTTGCGCCAAGTTCACGTTTTCTGGTAAAAAAAATGTGCAATAAAATAGATTTCAAAACCGCTAAAATAATTGTGGAGTTAGGACCCGGAACCGGCGTTTTCACGTATGAAATTCTTAAACGGGCTCTGCCTGATGCAAAAATATTTGTATTTGAACTCAATGAAGAATTTTACAAATTGCTGCAGGAAAAAATTACAGATCCCCGTGTTTCACTTTTCAATTTAAGCGCTGATCAGATTGATATTATTTTCAAGGATCAGAACATTAAACATGTGGACGCAATTCTTTCTTCGCTGCCACTGGCTGTGATTCCTGATCAGACCAAAAAGAAAATTCTGGTAAAATCATACGAAGCACTAAAATGCGGAGGCGTTTACGTACAATATCAGTACTCCCTTGCTTCCAAAAGACTGATTAAAATGTGTTTTCCTAAAATGAAAATTTCATTTACTACTATCAATCTTCCTCCGGCATTTATTTACACCGGAACAAAGTAAATCTATAGCTTGTATTTTTTCAACGTCATTATTCACTATTTCTTATTGGATATTTAATATTCTTTAATTCTTAGAAATATCGAATATTAAATGTAAAAGTTACTAATTGAATTCCGTTGGGAAATAAATTTCAGCACCACCCCATTCTACCAGCACAAGTCCTTTTCTTTCAAATGAAGTCAGATTTTGTTTCTGGATCTGAAAAGGAATTTCTTCAAGATCACTGACCGGAGTGTAAAACATAAAAATTCTTTTTTGAACGTCTGGTGCCGGTGAAACATGCACAGGTGCAATTTCTGAATTGTATTGCTCCGTTTCCAGATACTGAATAAAAACATAATTGGATTCTGTCATTTGCGGTGCCCAAAAAGTAATGAAGTCTGTTTGCTCTTTTGAATTTAATCCAAGACTTGTCAATGAGCTTTCAAAAAAAGACACCAGTGTATCTGTACTCACTAAAAAACCTGCAACATTATTTCCATTTTTCTGATAATTTAAATCCGTCGTTTTTGCTTCCCAGAATAAATATGGGTAAGTTTTTCCGTCCGCATTGTTTTCTAAATTGCCTTTGCTATCTGCTGTTACTTTCCAGCTTTCATTGTGCAGGATACATGAAAGCCATTCCCGGATGAGAAATTTTCAATTCAACTTCCTGTTCCGTTTCTGAATACAAATAAATGACCGGTTTTTTCACATTCATTTCTCCTTCTGACCGGCTCACCGGACTGAAATTTATCACCACGCGGTGTCTGGATCTAAAATCGTAACTGCGAATAATTATTTCACCGTAATTTTTATGAAACATAAAAATGGAAGAATCTTTATGTGAAACTTTCAGCATATAAACACCATCAGCGTCAGTGTACGTTTTTTTCTTTTTGTCAGAAGTAGAAATCATTGCACCCACCAATACATTCCCAGACTGATCTTTCACCAGTCCTTCAATGATACAAACTCCTTTTGCAATTGTTGAATCGTATTGATCTGACACGATTTCATACACCGGACCATAAGGTCTCTTTTCATAATCTAAACTGCTGGTATGAGATTCACCGGAATATCCGTTAACCCAAAAAACAATTGACACTATTAATAACGCTGATTTCATATTTCACTGATTATTTTTCTGAAAGGTAATTCACTTCCTCCCCATTCTAAAACTGTAAAACCAGTTCGGTCAAAAGAGGAAAAATTCTGCTGATTAAATTCGAAAGGCAATGCAGGTGATTCCAGTGGTGTAAACAACATATACACTCTTCTGAAGCTCTCAGGTTTGGGAGTAACGGACAGGTCACAAACAGCTTCAGTCACATTTTCATCCAGAATAAACTGAACAAAAACATAATCCGATAAAATCATTCTTGGTCCCCAGTAGGTAATAAAATCAGTTTGTTCTTTCTGATTCAAACCTAGTGCAGCAAGTGAATTTTCTAAATACGCAATTACGTTTTTTGATTCAATGAGATTTCCTTCAACCTGATTATTCTTTTTTACATAAGAAATATTCTCTGATTCGCCTTCCCAAAAGATATAAGGATAAACTTTGCCATCTGTTCTATTCTGAATGTTCCCATCAGGTTGTACAGCCACGTTCCAGTTTCCATCAGAAACCGGATAAGTAAAAATCAAATCAGGATGATTCACAGAAACACTTGCCGTCAATTCTTTGCCTGAATAAAAATAAATAACCGGTTTTTCCACTGTAACAGGAACCTCCGTATGTTCCATAGTAATAAAGTTAATTTCTACCATGTGCTGTGACTGAAAATCATATTTCCAGATGACAATCTCACCGTAATTCTGATGATAGAAAAAAACAGACGTATCAAGTATACTTAACACCATGGAGTAGTTTCCCTTTGCGTCTGAATAACAAAAACGGCTGCGGTCAAAATTTGAAACCAATCCGCCGGCAACAGGGTTTTCATTTACATCCAGAATTTTTCCTTTCATTACCGCCGTTCCGGCAGCAACATCTGAATTAAAAACATCCTTTTTTACCTGATAATAATTATACGGGATGTATTCACCATAAGCATATGAAACGGTGATAAATGATGCAATAAATAACTGAAGAAAAAATTTCATAACTATGGATTTAAATGTACTGGCGGTAATTCACTTCCTCCCCACTCCACAACAGTAAAACCAATTCTTTTAAATGATTCATGTTTTACCTGATCAAGAATAAAAGGTGAATGTTCTGATTCAAGCGGCGCATACAACATAAACAACCTGAACATTGAATCAGGTTCAGGTATAATTTGCATTTCAGATATTGCTGACTGATAATTTTCATTAAAAAATAAACTGAACCAATACAAATTCATTTTCAATCATACGCGGCGCCCAGAAAGTGATAAAATCTGTTTTTTCAGTTTCATTTAATCCCATTACCTCAAGTGAATTTTCAAGATAGTATACCACTGAATCAGTATGAATAATCTCAGCCTGCAATTTATTTTCAGTGAAAACAAAATCCAGTTCACTTGTCTGGGCTTCCCAAAACAACTACGGATAATTTTTACCGGTAACATGGTCTGAAATTCCATTTTCATCAACCTTTACAAACCAGCCATCATTATATTCAGGATATGTAAACGTCATTTCACCTTCAGGTTGAATTCTAATTTCAGCATTAATTTCTTTCTCTGAATAACAATAGATAACCGGCTTATCCACTTCAATCATGTTATAGTTGTCATAAGCATAAAAATCAATATTCACCACGTGCTGACTTTTGAATTTATAATTCCATATTATCACCTCATCATAACCTTTGGCAAACATGTATATGGAAGTATCTCCTTCTTTTAAAACTAATGTATATTCACCTTTTCGTCACTGTAGGTAAAATGCTTTTATCCAGGTGCCAATATATCCGCCTGAAATTTCAGGAGCTTTCTGATCATCTGCATAATAATTGGGGTTGTGAATTTTTCCTCTGACAATACACTCACCTGGTTTCAGAATAGAAGAATACTCATCAGAAATAACAACATAGTTACCCTGAGGCAGAGATTTTCTTTCTTCAGCAAAACTGCTGGCTAAACCAAAAACGAGAACAAGTGAAAATACTAGTTTCATGTCATCAGATTTTTTGAGGCGTTAATTGTATAATACTTCCTCCCCATTCTACAACTGTGAAGCCGGAACGTTCAAATGATTTTAAGTCCTGAGGAATAACAGGCATTCCAATACTATTCTGATCCAGCGGTGAAATGAACATATAGACTCTTCTGATTGCATCTGGTTTTGGATGAACAGACATTTCAGCCACGTAATTTTCATATTCATCATCAATCATAAATTGAATCAGACAATTTTCTTTGGTTTGCATAAGTGGTCCCCAGTAAGTGATGAAATCAGTTTGTTCTTTTTGATTTAATCCAAGTAAAGTCAGTTTTTCTTCCAGAAACGGAATCACATCAGAGGATGAAATAATAAATCCGGGAACAGCGCCATTCTCCTGCCTGTAAAACATATTTTCTGAAGATGCTTCCCAGAATAAATAGGGATATTTTTTTCCCGTTTTGATTTCTGAAATTGTTACTTCTGAATTTACTTTAAAATTCCATCCGTTTTTATATTCAGGATAAGTAAACGTAAATTCTCCTTTTGGATTGATTCTGATCTCCGCATCTTTTTCTTGGTCAGCATACAAATAAATGACCGGTTTTCTTTTGATCATGTTTTCATGATTATCCTGATGCATGTACACTGAAAGCGTAATCCGGTGCTGATCTTTAAATGGATAATTATCTATATTGATTTCTGCCCAGCCGGTTTTATAAAAGTAAAGCTGTTTGTCTTTGTTCAATTCACATACCAATCTGAATCTTCCTAATGAATCTGTACTGTAGCTAACCGGTTTTTCAATAAATCCAACCAGCACATCTTCCAGCGGAAAACCGGAAGAAAACATCTTTACAATTCCTTCAACTACAAAATTACCGGGTGCAATGGTCTCATCTTTTAAATCAGATACCACAGTATAATTTTGAGTCAAACCAGATGATCGGTCTTCAGCAGAGGCACTTAATCCAAAACCAAAAATTGAACTTAACAGAAACCAGTTTTTCATGATTTAATTATTCAGATGAACAGACTTTAATACAATCAGACTGTAAAAACGTTCACAAATAAATACGAATTAATAGCCTTCCTTTATTCGCTCGAAATGTGCGTATTTATCTTTGATGTAAACGATTAGATCGTAATCTGTTGCAGATTTTAAAAATTCAGGATTGAGATTCAGAAAAACAATAAACTCCTCCAGATCTTCATCACTCAGACTGATGATTTCATGATGCACATATAATCTGAGAATTTCACGTATGACATCATGCTGCTGATCAGCATACCCATTTCAGCCACCAGACGCTTTGTTTGCTCACGTTTGCTGAAAGCCATGTACAATGCAGTGATTGGACTGGTGAAAGCATTTTCAAGTGTAACTGTTGGTACTTCTCTTTTTGCAATATTGGCGCGTTCCTCCTGCAATTCTTCCAGGGTCTTATAAGGTGTCACGATAACTTCATCACTCGAATAAGCAAGCATTTTCAAATAAATGGTTACTTCATAAACAGGCTGATAGGGTTTATTTTTAAAACTCAGATTGACTGTTTGATAACCAACAACTGAGACCGCAACCAGATCATTTTTATTCACCGTAATTTCAAATGTTCCATGATAATCACCAAAAATTCCCTTGCCTGCGGTTTTATTGACAACCATCATGTTGTAAAATCCAACAGAGGTGGTTGTATCAATGACTGTTCCTCTGATGGTGATTAAAGAATCATTATTCTCCTGCGAAAACAGCGGATTTAAAGAATAACAGACCAGAAAAAGAGTTAAAAAATGCCTCATTATTAAGTAAAGTAACAAAAATTAGTCCAGAATATTTTAAAGTGGATTTTAATATTTGTTATTAATGGCAAAATTGAAGTGAGCGGGACTTTTGTCACTGAACATTAAACTTATGAAAGTGGTGAATAAGCTCAGACAAAAAATCAGTCAAGGGTTTCTCCGATTAATCTTTGTTATCTCTGCTTCTCCGTGTTTAAAAAAGGATTAATAAATCTCAAATGATCGATAGGTTCTCTGTGCAGAATAAACGTGTTAATTTTTTTTACCACGGAGACATGGAGAACATGAAGCTGCACAGAGCAAATTCAAATCATAAATAGATTTTTACTATACAATATTCAAACTGCAAACCGATTAATAGTAATTTGTAAATTTCTCAGTGAATCTCTTTGCTCTCTGTGTCTCTGTGGTAAAGCAAAACTCAAACCAACCTTAAATTACCGGTTAGTTTTCCACGCTGAATATTTCTGATCCAGATAAACGGGTTCAGCATCATTCTTTATTTTTTGAAAACAGCGTAAGATGCAGATGCAAGTTCACCGGAAATTGTTTCTTTCAGATATTCAGGTTTGAAATGATCACCCACAAAATTGATGGTAAATTTTCCGCTGACAAATTCATCGTGTTTCAAAGCAAACCGGCAGAAACCGAGGGTAGTTGAAAAACCACAGATTTCAAATTCATCAATAGCCTTCAGCATTTTATCAATTGCTTCTTTTCTGTCCTTTCCATGAACAATCAGTTTTGCAATCATCGGGTCATACATCAAAGGAATAGTCATTCCCTCTTCATATCCGTCATCTATTCTCACTCCTATTCCAACCGGTCTTTTATAACGTATAATTTTTCCAAGATCCGGTAAAAAATTATTTT
This sequence comes from Crocinitomicaceae bacterium, assembly GCA_016719925.1. GTDB lineage: Bacteria > Bacteroidota > Bacteroidia > Flavobacteriales_D > Crocinitomicaceae > JADJGJ01. Next base: position 198,417 of record JADJYC010000003.1, read on the forward strand.
CAGGATCTTCAGCACAGATTCTTATTTCAATAGAATGTCCTTCCAGTTTTACCTGTTCCTGTGTATAAGAAAGTTTTTCACCACGCGCAACTTTAATTTGTTCTTCAACCAAATCCAAACCTGTGATCATTTCAGTCACCGGATGCTCTACCTGAAGACGGGTATTCATTTCAAGAAAATAAAAATTCTTGTCTTTATCTAACAAAAATTCTACAGTTCCTACTCCTTCATAATCACAAGAGCGGGCAACATTCACAGCTGCTTCACCAATTTTTTTACGGAGGTTTGCATCCACAACCGGAGACGGAGCTTCTTCAACCAGTTTTTGGTGACGACGCTGAATTGAACATTCTCTTTCATTCAGATAAATGACATTTCCGTGCTGATCAGCAATAATCTGAATTTCGATGTGCTTGGGCTGCTGAACAAATTTTTCAATGAATACAGAACCGTTTCCAAAAGATGAAATTGCTTCAGAAGTTGCTCTGTCAAATTGATCTTTAAAATCTTCTTCTTTCTCAACTGTTCTCATTCCTTTTCCACCACCACCTGCTGATGCTTTAATCAGAATAGGATATCCAACTTCACGTGCTACTTTTTTTCCAAGTTCGATGTCCGCAATTGCTTCATCTGTTCCGGGAACCATGGGTACATTGAAATTTTTTACTGCCTGTTTGGCATCCAGTTTATCACCCATTACACGAATTGCTTTCAATGTAGGTCCAATAAATTTGATTCCGGCCGCTGCAACCCGTTCAGCAAAAACTGCATTTTCAGATAAAAATCCGTAACCGGGATGAATTCCGTCAGCGCGGGTAGCTTTGGCAACTGCAAGAATTTTATCCATGTTCAGATAACTTTCAGATGGTTTAGCATCACCAATACAATATGCTTCATCAGCAAATTTTACAAACGGCGCATCAGCATCAGCAGTTGAATATACAGCGACACTTGTGATTTGCATTTGTTTTAGCGTGCGCATGATTCTCAATGCAATTTCACCGCGGTTGGCAACCAGAACTTTTTTCATAGGTTTTTAATTTACGCTGAGAACAGCTATTTGATCAGCTCTCAACAGGTATCGGGGTTTTTCTTTTGTTTGCTTTGTCTTCATCACGGTACTCCACATCATTTTCTTTTGTTCTGAAAATATTTAAAAATCCCTGCAGCAATTTAAATTCACGTGCATCATCAAATGTTTCCTGATAGTGCATACTGACACCTTGTGTGAATCCTCCCTGATTGGCATCAGCACCGGTGTTGGATTCATTAAAAAAGTTTAATGTAAATGAACCATCATCATTCAGTTTGTATTCCACTCTTACATCTCCCACAATTGAACTGGCAGATTCACTGCTTCCTTCAACTACTCCGCCACTAACTGAAACGGAAATATTATCACTGACCTGTTTCTGAACTTTGAATCCTTTGGTACCTGAAAGATTTGCTGAAATTTTTAAATCCCCGCTGATAGCATCAAACAAGGCATTCATCTGATCTTCAATCAGAGCCATGGCACCGCTTCCTGATTGTCCTGAACCGTAAATAGGAATAAACCGTTGTAAAACCAGAATAGCAAAAAACTGTTTGGTTAACATGTCGTCTTTTACTTTTAATGCTGCAATCGCATCCTTCCCTTCCTGATCTGCTTTACGTGCTTCAATATTAAATTTCAGCTTTGGTGACATCAGTGTATTTGACATGATGAGAATTCCCGTAATCTCATCTTTTCTTCCGCCTCTGTCGCCCGGCGGAGGAGTAATATCCTGCAAATCAAGATTACGTAAAAATTCAGCTTTGATATCTATGTTTGCATCATACGGTGAACGTGACCAGCTGATGTTACTGGTTGGATCAATCACAAAATCTTCACGCACCAGTGTTTTCATTCTCATGTTGTACATTCCGTCCAGAATGTGGTATTTTCCATACATGGTCATTTCACCATAATCATCCATGGCAATTTCAATATCTCCTTCTCCTCTTGAAACAATCTGATCTTCATAAACCGGTTCAAAAACAATGGTCACTTTTGCATCTTTGGTGACATGAAATTTCATGTCCAGTGTCATTCCCATCCGTTCAATTTCTTTTTGAATTTCAGTTTTGCTTGTGTCTTCCGGTTCAACAAATTGAATGAATGATGTTTCTTCCAGTTCAGATGTTCCGTAAAGCGGCAATACCAATTCGGTTCCCTTTTCAGTAGTAGCATCCACTGTAATCTGCACTAATTCATCATAACCAAAAATGTTTACAATTCCTGATATGTAAGCTTTACCGTAGTAATAACTTCCTTCTTCATAAACGGTATTCATCACCAGAAATTTGTCAGACATGCGCGGATCTTCCATATCTAAAGTGACATCATAGTTGAAGTTGCTCCAGTCTTCATGATAAATTTGCATGTTTGCAAAGGCCCGGTTTCCTTCCTGATCAAAAAGATCCATGTGGTTCACAATTATTTCATCATCACCAAAATCAACGCCGCCTGAAAATCCAAATCCGACATTGAACATTGGTACCATCACACCAGCCATCAGAATATCCAGTTTTCCATCTACAACCGGATTGGTCAGCTCTCCTGTCACATGCAGATCACCGTCCAGAATTCCTTCAATCTGTGTGTACAATTCAGGATCTTCAAATGCATTTAAGAAAGAAATATCTGTGTAATCAAATGAAAGATTCAGGTTGATATTGTCGGTTTCTTTTTCTAACCAGTAATTTCCGTCAAAGCGGAACGTTTCTTTTTTATCTCTTTTCAGATTTCCAAGCAAACCAATACTGTTGTTGGTTTTATCCCATTCAGTTCCTACCATTAAATCACCCACAAGCTCACCATTTACCACAAAATTTTTGATATCAGAAATTGACTGGAAACGGATGTTGTTATAAACGTCTGCAACTCCTCCGTCAATATTTAAAATTCCGCCCAGCGTTATATCACCGCCCAATAAACCGTTGATATCAGCCAGATCAAAATCCTGCACATAAAAGTTAAACCAGTCCTTTGGATTTTTAGAAATTTTTCCGTCCAGACTGACTATGTGATCTTCATGGAAAATTTTGAATTTGGTCAGCTGAATCAATTCTGAATTGTACAGAATTTTTGAGTTAGGATTTATTTCCCATTTGTTTCCTTTCAGAAAGAAAAAAGACGGTTCAAATTCAGTCATGACATTTTTGTCACCATCTACAATTGTTTTGAATGCAAAAAGCGCCGGCTCAATCAACTTGTCACCATCCCACCCCAAATTGGTAATGAATGAATTATTTTTCACGTATGAATCAATGTAAATATTTCTGATCTGAACGCTGTCATTCATTTTACCCCGGTCAGCCTGATAGAAAATACTTGCCTTGGTGCTGTCGAATCTGTTTTCAAGTTTAATGGAATTAAGCGCCATCCCATGATATAAAACTGTTTCAACGTTTACATCCATGGCAAAACGTTTTGCTGGACGTTGTAATAAGCCTGTATTCTTGAGTCTTCTGAAATATACATTTGATCATCCACAAACTGCAGCAGTGGATTTACATTGGTCAGTTTGATATCCAGATCAAAATATTTGTTTTTTGTTTTGGCTACTTCTTTAGGTGGAACCAGATTATCCACTACGTATGAAAGTTGCGTTTGCAATACCGGATAAATATCTGTAAAATCAAATTTGCCGCTCAGGTCAATGGTCAGATATGGGCTATAAAGATGAATGGTATCAGATAATTTGGAACGGCTTATATAAAGTGCCATAGTGTCCATTTCAAAATCAATATTTCTTTCTTTGAATTTCAAATCAGTAATGGTTACATCACCGCTGATCGTCTCCATAGAGGTTCCTCTGACTTTGACTTTCACTGTAGATTCAAAACGATTGGTTGTGTCACCATAAAAGTTCAGATCAGCCAGATGCGCACTGTCAATTTTTACGGTAAAATCAAAATACATGGATCCTTTCAAATCCACTTTTCCATCATAATTTAATGCAAGATTATCATCTTCAATATCAATTACACCTGTGAAAACATTATCAGTAAAATTTCCTTTTTTGACTTTGATGCCATGATAATTATATCCGTCCAAACCAATTTTACTAAGATTTCCGGTAAAGTCAATATTGAGATCTTTTTCAGAAAAACCTCTTCCGCTGATATCCAGGTAACCGCTGATTTCACCCAGTGCCGGGTTGCCTGAAATAGCACGAAGATTTACATTTTCCACAATCAGATCCTGCCCGTGCGGATTTCCTTCCGGTCCGTCATAATAATACAACCCATCCTCCATTTTGTGAAAACGGATTCCGTTTTGTGAATGCAGATTTCCTAATCCTGAACGCAAATCTCCGTCCACAACAAAATCTTCAATTCCTCCGTCAAAATGTCCGTCAGTCAGCAGTACAATATGGGCACGTTCATAACTTGAAGGAAGCTCGATATGTTTTTCTCCGTCTTCCAGAAAAGGTGAAAGATTCAATGCCTCAATATCACTTACGCTGGTTCTGAAGGTATCTATCTGTTCACTGAAAAATGCGGAATTAAAATCAGCGAGATCAGGTATCTGAAAATTTCCGGCAATCAACGTGTTTTTCAAAAGAGAGATGCGCGTGTTATTAAGTCGCATTCCATAAACCGGACCTTTTATTTCCACATTTTCAAGTCTGACTATATCATCCATTCCCCAGATATCCGGAACAAAATAAGCAACATCAGCCAGCGAAACACGTGAGTTGGAAATGTGCGCATTGAACCGCACTTCAGAAACAAAATTGGAAAATTCTACACCGCCTTTTGGAGTTTGCAATTCAAAATAATCTGCAAGTAAAAGCGAATTGTTAAAGGCCAGTTTCAGATTTTTAAGAGATGCCAATTCCGGACAATAAAGAATATCCGTACTCAGCTCCGCTAATGTAAATCCACTATGCTCTTTCAATTGTAAACCGGAAATTTTTACAGAAATGGAATCACCCATTAATCCAAACTGACTGAACTCTCCGGACAAATTCTGAAAATGCAGATTCGAAAAATCCATTCCGTATTTTACGGGTTCGGCATTCTGATCCTGATAAATAAAATTGATATTATTAAGAGCAATAGTATTGACATTTACTTCAAAAGATGATTTGCTTGTATCTTCAGGTTCATCGCTTGCAAAATAATCAATAATATGCTGAAAGTTAAAGGTTGTATCACCTTTGTATTTTCGGATATAGCAAAATGCATCTGTCAGTTCAGCGCGCTCAACAGTCACAAACGATTCGCTCAAACTCCAGTCTGCAATATCTGCATGAACGAGAGATGAATAGAGAAGCGTGTCATTCAATTTATCAGCGACATAAATTCCTTCAATATCAACTTGATCGAAAAAGACAATATCTACTTTTTCAATAGAAACATCTGTTCCCCATTCTTCACTCAGATAAGATGCTACCTGTTGCGCAGCCCAGGTTTGGAACCAGCTTGTACGGATTGCAAATGCCAGAAAAAAAACAACGATAATAATTAACTCCGCCAACAGATGAATTCCGTTGCCAAAAGCTCTCAGTATTTTCTTTACTTTTGCGATGCGTTGTATTTTTTCTCAAAATTAATCATTTGAACGGTTCAGACATCATCATATTAGGAATTGAATCATCGTGTGATGATACCTCGGCCGCTATTCTTAAAAACGGCGAAATTTCGTCCAATATTGTTGCCGGTCAGAAAGTTCATGAAAATTTGGGGTGTTGTTCCTGAACTGGCTTCCAGAGCGCATCAGCAGAACATCATACCAACCGTGGATACCGCCATCAAAGAGGCCGGAATTTCAAAAAACCACTTTCAGCAGTAGCTTTACACAGGGCCCGGGACTTTTAGGTTCACTAATTGTTGGAACAGGCTTTGCAAAAAGTTTTGCCATGGGGCTGGATATTCCTCTGGTTGAAGTGAATCACATGCAAGGCCATATTCTGGCACATTTTATAAAAAATAAAGAAGAAAAATATCCGCAATTTCCGTTTATCTGCATGACCGTTTCCGGCGGACATACCCAATTAGTGCTGGTCAAAGATTATTTTGATATGAAAATTATTGGGCAAACCATTGATGACGCTGCCGGAGAAGCATTTGATAAAGCGGCCAAAGTTCTTGGTTTACCTTACCCCGGCGGACCATTGATTGATAAATATGCTAAGGAGGGAAATCCTGAAAAATATGTCTTTCCGGTTTCCAATATCGGTGAATTTGATTTCAGTTTCAGCGGATTAAAAACCAGTTTGCTTTATTTTCTGAAAAAAGAATCAGCCAAAGATGCTACCTTCATTGAAAAAAACATAGCTGATGTTTGTGCATCGTATCAGCACACCATTATTAAAACACTCTTCAAAAAACTGATCAAAGCCGCACAGCAATATCACATAAAAGATGTTGCCATTGCAGGAGGAGTTTCTGCCAATTCACTGCTTCGGTCAGAATTATTCAGAATAGGAAAAGAACAGGGATGGAATACCTTCATTCCTGAATTTCAATATTGCACAGACAATGCCGGAATGATTGCCATTGCCGGACATTATAAATTTTTGAAAGGAGAATTTGCCGGGCAGGATATTGCTGCAGATGCACGGCTGAAATTTTAGCACAATCCGGTTTTTTCACAACTGAATCTTTCTCTTATTTAAACTGAAATTAACTACATTCACCCATCAAACAATTGTTATGCTCACTTCTTTTTTATCACGCGGATCAATGATTGCCCTGGTCATTTCAAATCTTGTTTTAATGGCAATTGGTCTTTATTATAAACTACCGCTTTTTGATATTCTATTGATTTACTGGAGTGAAACGGTGGTCATTGGTTTTTTTACTTTTTTAAAAATGGTGATTGTTCAGTTTTATAAAGATCCATCCCAAAAAATGAGTTTTGAAGCAAATTCTGCTGAAGCAAAAATTGCAGGAGCGATCAATGTGTTCTCCATATTCATCAAACTTTTCTTAATTGTAATTTCTGTTTTTATCATATCAATTTTCAGTTTGTTTCAACTTGTATTGATTGTGGCTTTGTTTGGTACAGAAGAAATGCAAACCTCCAAAGAATTTTGATTTTGTCTCAGATAAAAAGTGATTCGGTTTATGTACTGATACCCTACTTTATAATCAAACTGATTTTTGATATTTTTATTGATTATCTGGAACGGAAAAATAATGTTCCGGCGGCAAACTAAAAAGGAATTGAACAGAACAACATGAATCTGACTTTTCAGAACAACTTTTTGTTGACAGAATTTTGTATATTCACCTGACAATATTAAACATCATTCTATTATGGAAACAACATTTGAAAATATTAAATCACTCATTGTAAGTGAGGTTTGGGAAGGTAATCAGGTAAAAGTAAAATTCAAAGCTTCCAATCAGAATGACCCGATTGAAACCATGGGAATTGCAATGCCAACTCAGGAAGAAATTAAAAAGAGCAATGGCTGAAGCAGCAAAAAAGTGGGCATCAGGAAATGGCATAAATGCAGGTGCAAATGCACTCGGCAGTTTAACCGGAGTTAGCGGACTTGGCAGCGCAGCAGGAAGTATTGCCGGCAGTGCAGGTTTGGGTTATCAGATGAATACCGATAGTTTAATGCATGTAGATCTGACCGATGAAGTAAAACAACGTACCATTCTCAGTGCGTTTTCAGGTTTATCCATGTACTATCATCAGGAAAATGGGCAGTGGGTATACAAAGCACCTGTGTATTAGCGCTTCATTTTGATGACTGGAAGGGCAAATAATTCTTTCAACTGTGTTTAGGAGTTTCCACTTGCGCAAGTTTAATGATCGTTGCCATTTTTTCAAGTTCACTATGAAGTTTGTTTACAAACTGTACATCAATTTTTCTCTTAATTGAAATTTCCAGAGGATTCTCATTTTCATGAATCAGAAGAAACTGGTTATATCCATTCACAAAAAACTCAACCGGTTTTTCTGCTATTTCTCTAAGTCTCATCAATTCCTCCATTTCTTTTGGGTTCACAATAAAACGCGCCATTGCAGGATTGTCTGTCCAGACTTCAAATAACTTAGTAAAAACCGGGTCAACCAGATCAATTTTTGTCAAGGACTGTATTTTATCAGGAGTAATTGATCTGCTCAGCATACTTTTTAATGATAAATCCCGAACATGAACCGTGAAGGAAATTCTCTGATGCAATGGACTCAAAAGCAGAATTCCATGAAAGCGTTTTAATAATTCATCGCTGTCTGATTTACATTTATAATCCAGTTTTACATAAGAAAATAAAAAATTTAGATCTTTGATTTTGCATTGATAGTAGTAAGGACTTTTGTTCACAGTTCTGTAAATAGGAACGTCAAAAGGTTCGAAAACAGAATCCTGAGGTATATATTCAAACGGAAAATTTTTTCAATCAGCTGAGCCGAATCAAACTGTCGATTTAAAACCGGGGCAATGACTTCTCGGTTCAGTTTAATATTTTCAGCCACGGGTATAGTAAGTTTATTTCTCAATTGATAATTCAAAATGATGAAAACAATTGATCCGGTTATTATTAGTACCAATGCAATTATCATCATAAAACTTGAATCGAATCCAAGTTTTTCTCCAAAAAACGGATGCAGCAAAGCCATGCCTGTAAATGCAATGATTAAAAAAACGAATCTCAATTTCTTGTTTCTGGTTATCCTGAACGCAAATACTTTTCTGCTATTTTCAAGTTCAGTACATGCCTGCTCATTGATCAGCTGGTGAGATTCAGGACTTGCAATTGTATTTTTAATTTCCTTCTGATTTTCTTTCTGCTTCTGCGCATATTCATGATTTTTTTTCAATTCTGTCGCAGATAAATTTGTATCCTTAATGCCCGCTTCAACATCTTTTTTTTCAGTGACCTGCTTTAACGGATGACTAACCAGTTCAGAAATTTTCTCCGGTTGATTAATATCCAATACAACATATTTCTTTTGATTTTGCTGATCAAGAACAAATGCAATTAATTCATCAGATTCATAAATACTTCCAGCATAAACTGAGCCTGTCCACTTCAACTGGAAATTTTTAAGATCATAAATAAACATTGTGGAAGACACAGTTCCAACCCGGTCATGAATCAAATCAAAACAAACTAACAGCGCCATTTTACCTGCTCCTATTCTGACTGCAATATCACCATGAAAACTAATATCAGTTTGAAAAGGAGAATAGAAATTCTCAAACATTTTCTTTCCGTCACCTGTAATGGTCAGCTGCATTCTGAAGGTGCTGTGAAATTTACATTCCGCAATCAGATTAGTACCAGGAATATCCATTTGGATTGGCTCCGCAGAATAATAACTCCCGTTCATTTGGATAGAATTCCAGATCACATCGTTCATAATTACCGGTATTTATACCAAGTTAATCATAAACCTGTTATTTCAAAAGGATAAAAGAAGAGGTTGAAAATGTCAATAACACTTAAAATAATTAAACGGCTCACTGCAAATGTTACAGGTATAAAGTGATTGACATGGAGTTGATCCAAAGGCACTGACCATTTTTGTATCAGTCGACTTGCATTTGGGACATTGTACAATTTTATCGCCGATTGTTGGAGGAGAAATTCCTTCTTTCAAAAGTTTTTCTTTTGTTTCATCTGTCAGCCAATCAGTAGACCAAACCGGAAATAATTGTGAAATAATTTCAACGTTGTGATATCCCTTTGAAGCTAGTTTTTCAAGAATCAGATCCTGAAATAATTTTTTTGCCGGACAACCCGTGTAAGTTGGCGTTATGGTAACGATTATTTTATCCTGATCCGGTTTTTCTTCAATGTGTCTGATAACTCCCAGTTCTACCAGATTAATTACTGGTATTTCGGGGTCAGGAATTTCAGACAGAAGTTCCCACAAATGTCCAAACTCTTTTTGAGTTACCATTTTGCATCCGGATAGGCGCGCGGTAAAAATTGCATGATACTGAGTAAGTGTCCCATGTGTTCAGAATGAAATCCTTCTCTGAAATCACGCATAGACGGAGGAGCTACTGCATTTCTTTTTAAGTTGGATTCTCCTAAAATTTTGTCCACTTCACTGAACCAGACAGCTTTTAATTTCTCAGGGTCAGGAATAAATTTTTTATCCAGTTCATCAAAATTGAACAATTCATCTACATATTTCATCAGATGATCAAGTGCCCTTTGCATACGTTCATTACTCTCAGCGGTACCTAAACCCAGTCGGTTTGTCCAGTCGTGTGAATGCATGTAGCTGTATTTGATTTCTTTCAATACTTTCTGAGACAAACCAGCAACTTCATGATTTGACGAAGTACTTAATTGAGTGAATAATTCTTTCGCATAAATATCATGAAGCAGTTGTCTTGCAATTACCCAGGCAAAATCATGATTGGGTTGTTCAACTAATTTGATATTATAATATTCACGTTCGTTGCGGTGAAAAACATATTCATCCGGAGTAAATTTATTGCCTTCAATTCTTGCAGCAATTTTATACAATTCATCTGCTCTTCCAAACAAATCAAGACTGATATTTGAAAGTGCAATATCCTCTTCAAGTGTAAGACCATTGCTGCACATTTCTGCAAGTCGCTGTGCAAGAATAACTGAAGTATCTGCCAGACGAATTACTGACATGGCATCTTTATTTTCTATTGTAATCTTCATGTCTGCAAATAATATTACATGTGACCTACGCTGTCAGGAATATCATAAAATGTAGGGTGACGATAAATTTTGTCATCAGCCGGATCAAAAAAAGCAGATGCTTCATCTAACGGAACCGTAACAATATTGCTTGCTTCTACCACCCACAACTCTCTTCCTTCACCACGGCGAGTATATAAATCACGCGCATTCTGCAAGCCATTTTTTATCGTATCCAAGAACGCTGCCCGCATGTTTTAAATGGCAGACCTGCTTTTTTCTGAATGAATACTTCCCAAACTTTATCTCCAGATTCCATAATGTCTGATCTTTTACTTATTTAATTTTTTCTTTAATTAATGTGCTCAATCATCACACTCATTCTCACTCTGACCTTACGCTACTTGTGCTTCCGTTTTAAGGGCATAGGCTGCTGCTGCTTCTCTTACCCATTTATTGTCATTGTGTGCTTTTTTATGATGATCCAGACGTTCCTGATTGCAGGGTCCGTTTCCGTTCACCACATTCCAGAATTCATCCCAGTTAAAAGGGCTGTGATCATAATGTCCGGTTTCTTCATTCCATTTACAATTCGGATCAGGACATGTCAGCCCCAGATATTCAATCTGCTTAATAGTATGATCAATAAATTTTTGTCTCAGCTGATCATTGGATTCAATTTTAATTTTCCACTTCATAGCCTGACTTGAATGCGCTGAATCTTTATCATGCGGGCCAAACATCATCAGTGCAGGAAACCAAAAACGGTTAAGTGCATCCTGTGCCATTTCCTTTTGCTCAGGTGTTCCAAAAGCCATCTGCATCATGATTTCATATCCCTGACGCTGATGAAAACTTTCTTCTTTACAAATACGGACCATTCCTCTTGAATAAGGACCGTACGAAGTTTTCTGAAGAGAAACCTGATTGGTAATTGCCGCACCGTCAACCAGCCAGCCTACTGCTCCAATATCTGCCCAGTTAAGTGTAGGATAATTAAAGATGCTGGAATATTTTGCTTTTCCTGTATGCAGCTGTTCAATCATTTCCTGTCTGGAAATACCAAGCGTTTCAGCAACAGAATAAAGATAAAGTCCATGACCACCTTCATCCTGAATTTTAGCAAGCAAAACCTGTTTTGCACGCAGGGATGGTGCACGTAATAACCAATTCCCCTCTGGCTGCATTCCGATTACTTCAGAATGAGCATGCTGGGAAACCTGACGGATAAGATGTTCACGGTATTTTTCCGGCATCCAGTCACGCGGTTCAATTTTTAATTCTTTCTCGATGAGTTCGTTAAATGCTTGTTCAAATTTGTCCATGTAAAAAAGGATAGTTTGATTTTTCCCAAATATAACGCTTTTGTAAGAAACATATTATGATGCAAATCCGTAATGAACTGAGGTTTGTCATTTAATTTTTGACAAAAACACCCGATTTTGCAAACTTTTTACCGATTAACATGAAGAGTCCTGTTGAATTAATGGCGCCTGCCGGCAGCTGGGAAGCACTCAGAGCAGCCATAAAAGCCGGAGCAAACTCAATATATTTTGGCGTTGAGCAGCTGAATATGCGCGCCCGTGCCTCTATCAATTTTACACTGGATGATCTGGCTGAAATAAGCAAAGTATGCAGTGAAAATAATGTCAAAACCTACCTGACACTCAACACCATTATTTATGATCATGATCTCTCAGTCATTAAAACACTGATAGACGCCTGCAAAAAAAATAATATCACTGCAGTCATTGCTTCAGATCAGGCAGTTATTAACTATGCTTTTACACAAGGTGTATCTGTTCACATTTCAACCCAATTGAATATCACCAATATTGAAACGGTAAAATTTTACGCGCATTTTGCTGATGTAATGGTTTTGTCCAGAGAATTAAGTCTATCTCAGGTAAAAAAAATCACCGAGCAGATCCGGAAAGAAAATATCTGCGGCCCTTCAGGAAAATTAATTGAAATTGAAATATTTGCGCACGGTGCGCTTTGTGTTGCCGTTTCAGGCAAATGTTATATGAGTTTACATACCTACAACGCATCAGCAAACAGAGGAGCCTGTCTGCAGAACTGCAGAAAAGCTTACACAGTTATTGACAAAGAAACCGGTATTGAACTTGAAGTGGATAATGAATACATCATGTCACCAAAAGATTTGTGTACCATTGATTTTTTAGATCAGGTGATAGAATCAGGTGTTTCTGTATTAAAAATTGAAGGACGCGGACGTGCTCCGGAATATGTTAAAACAGTTACTGAAAATTACCGGCAGGCAATTGACGCTTATACTGAAGGAAAATACACAACAGAATTTGGAAAAAGTCTCATTGAAAATCTGCGCACAGTTTACAACCGCGATTTCTGGTCAGGTTATTATCTGGGGCAATTGCTGGGTGAATTCAACGATGTGAGCGGATCAAAAGCCACTCAGAAAAAAATATACGTGGCTAGCGGAATCCATTATTTTCCCAAATCAGGAATTGCACAATTTAAAATGGAAGCACAGCAAATTGAAGTGGGTGACAAAATTCTGATTACCGGTCCGACAACAGGTGTGCTCGAACATGAAATCACTTCTTTAATGGTTAATGATAAAGAGGTTGAAAAAGCGGTGAGAGGTGATGAAATTACATTTCCTGTTCCGGAAAGAATCAGAAAATCAGACAAACTTTATAAGGTGGTCAAAACAGAATTTGCTGAATGATATCCATAACACTTCAACGTGATAAGTGCATTGGCTGTAATTACTGTGCTGAAGTTTGCCCGCAGTTTTTCAGAATGTCAAAAAAAGACGGAAAATCTGTTTTGCTGAACAGTGCAGATAAAAAAGGATTTCATTTTATCAAAGTCAATCACATTTTTGAAGATCAGATTCAGCAGGCGGTAAAAGTTTGTCCGGTAAAAATTATTACTGCCGCGATTTCTTAATTGCCGAAAGACCCTTCAGGATATGTTACTTTAACAAGTGACAAACCATGAGCAGGAACAGAAACTCCGGCCATACTTCGGTTGTTTGAATCCAGAATTTTTTTGAACTCTTCCAGAGAAATTTTTCCCGTTCCAACTTCAATTAATGTTCCGGTGATTGCCCTAACCATATTTCTCAAAAAACGATTTGCTGAAATTCTGAAAACAAAACCATTTTCTGTTTTAATCCATTCACAAGCATGAATTGTACAATTAAAATTTGTCACATCTGTGTGTACTTTGGAGAAACATTCAAAATTAGTATGAGCTAAAATCATCTGACATGCCTTATTAATTTTTTCGATGTCTAAATTCAATTTTTGATACCAGGATATTTCACTTATAAAAGCATCTTTTTTTACATGAATTCGATATTCATAACTTCTTGAAATTGCAGAAAAGCGTGCGTGAAGTTCAGGATTTGTTTCAAACACGTCAAATACAGCAATATCAGCCGGCAGAATGAGGTTGAGCTTGTAAACAAGATGTGCTGTTTCCCAATCTGCATCAGAATCAAAATGCGCGTAAAAATCATGGGCGTGTACTCCGGTATCCGTTCTGCCGCAACCAGTAATTTCTATTTTTTTATTGCTGTTCAGTTTGGTAAGTGCGTTTTCAATTTCCTCCTGCACGGAATTCTGTCCGGCCTGAATCTGCCAGCCGCAATAATTTGTCCCTTTGTAAGACAGATGTATAAAATACCGCTTCATGATGTGATTCAAAATTAACTGAATTTGATGAATGAAAGTGCGATTTGAAGATTTGCGATAATTCCTGGTTAATGATTTTGAAATTGAATTGGATGAAGTTAACTTCGGAAAATGAAACGCATTGGAGTTTTATCAGACACGCACGGACATCTGGATGAAAAAATTTTCACCTACTTTAAAGATGTGGATGAAATATGGCATGGCGGTGATGTCGGTTCAGCAGAAGTAATTGAAAAACTCGAAAAATTCAAACCGGTAAGAGGTGTTTATGGAAATATTGATGACAGCACTATACGCAATATCTGGCCAAAACATAACCGCTTCAAATGCGAAGAAGTGGAAATTCTGATCTCACACATTGCCGGCAAACCCTATAAATACAGTCAGGAAGTCTTTGAAGAACTGAATAAAAAAACGGCCAATATTTTTGTTTGCGGACATTCCCACATTCTGCTTGTGCAGTTTGATAAAAACCTGAACTGCCTTTGGCTGAACCCCGGAGCATGCGGATACAAGGGATTTCATAAAGTAAAAACACTGCTGCGTTTTGAAATTCACGGCAAAGAAATCAAAAATATGGAAGCCATTGAATTGGGGCCAAGACTCTCAGGAAATGAGCTCTATGCCGGTAATTAAAATAAATTAACTTTGAATGCGTTATTAACCGGTATGAAATTCAGCTGGAGTTTTATTTTACTGACAATTTTTTTCAAAAGCTTTGCTCAGACAGGTGGTAATCATGTGTGGCAATTTCTGGATTTAGACTTCAGTGCCAGATCCATGTCACTCGGCTCTGATTTCATTCCGCTCAAAGACGGTGACATCAATCTGGCTGTTTCAAATCCTGCATCCATCACCAAAGACATGGACAATTCGCTTTCCATGAATCACTTTATTTATCCGGCCGGAATTAACTACGGACAACTTGCTTTTGGTAAAAACTTTGAAAAAGCCGGAACATTTGTCGGGCACTTGCGCTATGTGTCTTACGGCAAATTTGTACGCACAGATGCAAGCGGAATTGAGCAGGGAACTTTTACTGCAGGTGATTATGCTTTAGGAACCGGATACGGAAAACAACTCAATAAATATTTTTCAATTGGCGGTAATTTCAATTTACTCTTTTCACATTATGAATCTTATTCCTCATTTGGAATAGGGGCAGATATTGCGGCCATGTTTTACGATGAAAAATCAAATATTTCAGTCAGTTTGCTGGCAAGAAATATCGGCTACCAGCTGAAAAGTTTTACATCCAAAAATCATGAGCCTTTGCCAACGGAAGTAATTGCAGGAATATCCTACAAATTTCATCACGCACCTTTCCGGTTAAGTATGGTTGGAACCAATCTGACAAAATGGGATCTGACATACAATGATCCATCTCTTAAACCAACTATTGATCAGCTCACCGGAGACACTATTCCGGTTCCAAGAGCATCATTCATTCAGAAAGCTGCTTATCATACCAACTTTGGTCTTGAAATTTTACCTACCGATAATTTTTTCATTCGCGTTGGATTTAATTATCAGCGAAGAAATTCATTAGGCGTAATTGACCGAATGGGTTTATCAGGATTTTCTTTTGGCGTTGGATTTAAAATCAAAAAGTTTGCTTTCAACTACGGCTTAGGAATTTATTCGGCCGCAGGTATGTCAAACGTGTTTAGCATTACTACCAATATCAATGAGTGGAAACGGAAAGAGTAATTAATACTTCAGCTTTGGCTGCACTCAGCTTCCGTGGATGGATAAACTTAATCAAACGTACTAACTTCAGCTTCGACTACGCTCAGCCTCCGTGGATGGTCAAACTAAATCAATCGTACTTCTAACTTTGTACTTCTAATTTCGTACTTCTAACTTCATACTTCTAACTTCGTACTTCTAATTTCGTACTTAAAAAAGTAAAAACTCACAACGCCTACCCCAGCATCTCCAGCTGACCTCTGCCTATTTTAATGCGGTTGGATTTTTCCATTTGTTTCAAAATTCTTGACACCACCTCACGGGATGTATTCAAATCATTTGCAATATCGTGATGAGATAATTTCAAAATTTTTGAATGATGCAAATCTGATTTTTCTGTAAGATAATTTGTGATGCGCTCTTCCATATTTCTGAATGCAAGCATATCTACAACTTTCAAAACCTCTTCAAATTTTGCATTGTAAGTATTCAGAATAAATTTTCGCCAGGAAGGATATTTTACCATCCAGTTGTCAAGATACTCCACCGGAATAGCAAGAAACGTAGCTTTCTCCTCCACTATTGCACGGATTGTGCTGTGCTGATTGCCAAATCCGGTAGTCAGGGATGCCGCACAGGTATTTCCGGCGTTGACATAATAAAGAAACAGTTCATTGCCATCTTCATCTTCCCTTAAAATTTTCAGCGATCCCTCAACCAGTAATGGCATTGACTTAATGATTTCTCCAATATCAATCAGTATTTCACCTTCTTCTACTTCATGGATATATCCCACTTTCATGATCTCTTCTATCAATTCAGGCTCAGAAAGCATCGGGAAATTTTCTGAAAGTACTTTTCTTAAAATCATACCCAAATTTAATGTTTAGCGCTTTACAGAAGTCAATTCTGTTGTATATTGTAACAAAAATGCGTCTTTATTCATATAAAGGAATGAATTTTGCAGATACATTTTAGATGCGGAATCTAATACTCATATCACTCTTTTTTTGCGGACTGAAATTATCTGCCCAGATCAATTTTCTGGAGGGAACCTGGCAGGGTATTATCACTACCGGCAACGAAACGTATAAAAAAGGAACCGCTATCTGGTTTGATTTTAAGATTGACAAAACAACCGGAAATATGACCGGTGATTCCAGACTGGAAACTCCTTTCACCCAATATTACGCCTATAAAAATATCAAAGGAAGAGCTGAAGACAGAAACATCATTCACTTTCAGGATGTCATTATTGGTTTGCAGGAAAATGAAAGCGGAAAATACTGGTGTACCAATCAGGGAACTCTTACTTACAATGATTCAACCGGATATCTTACCGGAAAATGGAATTCTGAAGATTGTAAAAGAGCAACGGGAAAAATAATTCTCTACAGATCAAAATATAAATTATCCAAAACAGATACTACCAGTTTATATCACTCGTGGTTCAATAATCTGGCCGCTGATCTTGAAAGAGGATGGAACGCTTATTATGTGCGCGATTCTGAAATGAAAAATTTTCAGTTTGTACCAGTCTATTTTGATCATGACAAAGACAGCCTGAAAACAGATTATTATGACTATTTGAAAAACATGGCACGAATTGTCAACTCACACACTGATCTCCGCATTAAAATAATTGGTCATACTGATTCAAACGGAACCAATGAATACAATGTTGGTTTGTCTGAAAGAAGAGCAGAAAAAGTGAAAGCATTTCTTATACTTCAGGGAGTTGCTCCGGATAAAATAATTATTGAGTACAGAGGTGAAACGGATCCTGCGACGAGCAATGAAACAACCGATGGTAAACGACTCAACCGAAGGGTCGATTTTGAGTTTATCTGATTCATGCAATTTCTGTTTACAGGTTTTCTGATTTCTCTTTAGCTTTGATCAGTACAAAAAATCAGAATGAAATTTCAGCCGCTCAATCTTCCTCCTTTTGAAATAAAAATCAAAGACAACCTGATCTGGGACCGGCTGAGAAAAAAATTTGTCCGTCATACTCCTGAAGAATGGGTCAGACAACATCTTATTAATTATCTGATTGAACATCTCAAATATCCGGCAGGCAGAACTGTTTCAGAATTTACCGTTGAATACAACAACATGAAAAAGCGGTGTGATATTCTGATTTTTGATGAGAACGGAATTCCATTTTTAGTAGTTGAATGCAAAGCTCCGGAAATAAAAATCAATGAAGACACTTTTTATCAAGCAGCCAGATACGCATCATCGCTTAAAATAAAATGGATTGTTCTTTCAAACGGCAATGATCACTTCTGCGCAGAAATAAATCAGAAAGACGGACAGCTTAAATTCCATCAGGAAATTCCTGCTTACACTAAAAGTTAAGGACTGATCCGATATTCACCCGTACCAATTCCATTTAAGAAATCAGCCCAGGCTGAAGGATTCAATAAATTATTCTGTGCTCCCTGTCCACGCGTATACTGTGATTGATAATACGTACTCATGCTGGAATTGTAAGCCATCAGCGCATCACCTGTCATCAGAGAACCAACAAAAGCCATTTCCTGAGGAGTTAAACGTTGTTTAGCGCGTCTGAGATCATCATCCGGAATATCCATATTCACAAAATAATCAGCAAACTGTTCACGGGATGGCCACGGATAAACCTCAACCGGATCTGAACTCAGCGTATCAGACTTCAGCACCTGAACCAGCGAAAAATTATCCAGCGTAGTGGTATCAGAAACTACATACATTTTCTTTTTATAACCAAGACTGCTGAACAAAAGTGTGTCACCGGGATGCACAACCAATGCAAAAAACCCGTAATAATCAGCTATTGCTCCTCTTTTAGTATTCACGTCATAAATTCGGGTGAATGGAATCCGGTACATACTGTCACTGATGACAATTCCTGTAAGCTGAATATAATGAAGTGAATCTTTGTAGGATGCGGCCACATTTCTAACCTGACCGAAAGAATTCAGTCCGGCAAAAAAAGCTGCTATGACAATAATTAAACGCATCTGATTTCTAACAAATATCCCCATTCATGCTGATACAGCAATACGATTTAACAAAATTTATACGCCGTCTCAATTGTATACAACGATTCATCGGGGTTTTTATTAACTTTGCGGGAATTTATTAACGAAATAAATTCAAATCTATGAGCATACCTTCCCTGAACAGCGTAAAAGAAGGACTTACCTACGATGACGTTCTGCTCCTTCCCCGATACTCTGAAGTTTTGCCGCGGGAAGTCGTTTTGAAAACAAAATTCACGCGAAACATCTGGCTGAATGCACCCATTGTATCTGCAGCCATGGACACGGTAACAGAATCGCAGCTGGCAATTTCTCTGGCCCAAGAAGGCGGAATTGGTGTGATTCACAAAAATATGACCATTGAAGCGCAGGCACTTGAAGTGAGAAAAGTGAAAAGGTCAGAAAGCGGAATGATTATCGATCCAATCACATTGCCTGAAACTGCAACATTAAATGATGCGCTGCAATTGATGGCAGAATATAAAATTGGCGGTATTCCGGTAGTGGATAAAGATCATTTATTGAAGGGAATAGTGACAAACAGTGATTTACGGTTTGAAACTGATACCACTAAAAAGGTAAGTGAAGTAATGACTTCAAAAAATATCGTCACTACAACTGAAGGAACTACTTTGATAGAAGCAGAAAAAACACTGCAGACACATAAAATTGAAAAACTTCCGGTCGTTGATAAAAACAATAAACTGATTGGACTGATCACTTTCAGAGATATTATTAAAGTGAAAGAACATCCAACATCCTGCAAGGACAGTTTTGGACGCTTGCGTGTTGCAGCAGCAGTAGGAGTAACAGATGATACCCTGCAGCGTGTGGATGCACTTTATGATGCCGGAGTTGATGCGATTGTTATCGATACGGCTCACGGACATACGATGGGTGTAGTAAATAAACTGAAAGAAGTAAAGAAAAAATATCCAAATCTCGATGTGGTAGTTGGAAATATAGCAACCGGTGATGCTGCCAAATTTTTAGTAGAAGCAGGAGCAGATGCTGTAAAAGTTGGAATTGGTCCCGGTTCAATTTGTACCACGCGTATAATTGCAGGAGTGGGTGTTCCCCAGTTGTCAGCCGTGAATGAAGTTGCAATTGCAATTGATGGCACAGGTGTTCCGGTTATTGCAGATGGTGGTATCAGATATACCGGAGATTTTGTAAAAGCAATTGCAGCCGGCGCTGACTCAATAATGGTTGGATCTATGTTTGCCGGTACTGAAGAATCACCGGGTGAAACAATTATTTATCAGGGAAGAAAATTTAAATCATACCGCGGTATGGGTTCTGTGGAAGCCATGCAGCAAGGTTCAAAAGACCGTTATTTCCAGTCTGGTGAAGATGATGTAAAAAAACTGGTGCCTGAAGGTATTTCAGGAAGAGTTCCGTTTAAAGGAAGTTTATCTGAAGTAGTTCACCAAATAACAGGTGGATTACGTGCAGGAATGGGATATTGCGGTGCAAAAGAAATATCCAACCTCAAGGGTGCGCCATTCGTCAGAATATCTGCTGCCGGGGTTCAGGAAAGTCATCCACATGATGTGACAATTACCCGTGAAGCACCTAATTACAGTATTAAATAAATCAACCGTAAATTCGTACACAATAAATAAAAACAGATTACCATGAAAATGAAAATAAAACTGGCCCTTGCTTTAATTGCACTGTCCGTATCAGCTTTTGGACAAGACAATGCAAAAGATCCGGTGATCATGACCATAGACGGCGCACCGGTTTATCAGTCTGAATTTATTTACATCTACACAAAAAACAATCCTTGTGTGTCTTACAAAAAAGAAGATCTGGATGCTTACATGCAGCTTTTCATCAATTATAAACTGAAAGTAAAAGAAGCTGAAAGATTGGGTTATGATACCATTCCAAAACTGGTAAGCGAATTGAAACAATACCGTGAACAGCTTTCATTGCCTTATATGATTGATAAGGAAAAAAATGAAGCGCTCATTAAAGAAGCTTATGACCGCACAGTAAATGAAGTGCGCGCAAGTCATATTATGGTGCGGTTAAAACCAGATGCAAATCCTGCGGATACATTAAAGGCGTATGAAAAAATTATGGGGTAT
This sequence comes from Crocinitomicaceae bacterium, assembly GCA_016719925.1. Taxonomy (GTDB): domain Bacteria; phylum Bacteroidota; class Bacteroidia; order Flavobacteriales_D; family Crocinitomicaceae; genus JADJGJ01. The sequence continues at coordinate 219,537 of JADJYC010000003.1, forward strand.
CGCAGTGAATTGCTTAAAGGAGAAAGCTTTGATAAAATTGCAAGAACCTATTCTGAAGATCCTTCGGCAAATATGAATGGCGGTGACCTGGGATATTTTGGCGCCTTGCAAATGGTTTATCCGTTTGAAGATGCTGCGTTTAAAATGAATGTCGGAGACATTTCAATGCCGGTTAGAACATCCTTTGGATATCACCTAATCAAGGTAACTGACAAAAGACCTGCAAAAGGAAAAATGAGTGCCGCACATATTATGATTATGCTCGACAAAAGTTATACCGAAGAACAAAAACAAAAAGCAGAACAAAAAATAAATGAGATTTATAACCTGCTTGAAACCGGAGGTCCTTTTGAAGAACTTGCCGCGAAATATTCGGATGATCAGTCGTCTAAAGCAAAAGGCGGAAAACTGCCTGACTTTGGTCCCGGAACAAAACAAAGAATGGTTCCTGAATTTGAAGAAGCAGCTTATGCCCTGACAGAAGACGGACAATATTCCAAACCTTTCAAATCACCTTACGGATGGCACATTGTAAAACGCATCTCATTAACTCCACTCGGGACTTATGAAGAAATGTACCGTGAACTGAAGCTGAAAGTGGAAAGAGATCCGCGTGCCGAAACAACACGTGAATCTTTTATCAGTAATTTAAAAACGCAATATAATTTCAGCGACAACAGTCACAAATTGCTGCCGATGTTTTACAATACAATGGGAGATGAAATTTTTACTGCAGGCTGGAAAGGTTTAACAGATGACTCCCATGACAGCGAAATTCTTTGCTCATTCGCTGATCAGGTAATTACCGTTGCTCAGTTTGAAAAATACCTCATGGAAAACAAACTCCTGGTAAAACAGAAAACATTGAACTTTATGTAAAACGGAAATACGATGAATATGTAAAAGCTGAATTGCTGAAGTATGAAGATTCAAAGCTGGAATCAAAATATCCTGAATTTAAATCACTGATGCAGGAATACCGTGACGGAATTCTGGTTTTTGATGTTATGCAGAATGAAATCTGGAATAAAGCATCAAAAGATACAACAGGTATTAAAGCTTACTATGAAGCACATAAATCAGACTTTACTTTTCCGGTAAGATACAAAGGTGAGCTTTACAAATGCATTGATAAACCAACAGCTGAAAAAGTCATTGCCTATCTGGAATCAGATACTATGGATTACACAAAAATTCAACAGGCTATTAATACCACTTCTGAGTTAACGCTCATGATTAAAAGAAATACTTTCAACTCTGAAACTACGGAAGCATTCAGAATAGAGAAAAAGAAAAAAGAAAAACCTGCCGGTGATCCGTGCAAAAAAGAAAAACCGGCTAAAGCACCTAAGTACCGCAAATTCACTGCAGGAATAAATAAAATGTTTGTCTATAATGATGAATATTACGTGTTCAATGTGGAAGAAGTAATGGCTCCGAGAGGCCGTGATTTCAGCGAAGCAAAAGGTTTTGTTACTGCTGCTTATCAGACAGAACTGGAAACCAAATGGCTTGAAGACTTGAGAAAGCGTTACAATGTTGTTATTAATACCGATGTTTTATACGGATTATCAGGCAACTAAGTGTAGCTAAGAAATGTTAAAAGGGACTGGGTGAAAATGACTCAGCCCCTTTTTATTTTTAAATTTGTCTGATAGAGCAATCATGCGGTACTACGTTGTAACATTTCTTCTTGCTGTTTTATTTTCCGGTTGTTCAGGTAACGGAGATAAAGGAAAACTGCTTGCCAGCGTAGGTGAAAAGAATTGTATCAGTCTGATCTCAATTTTCTTTTTGCTCATAACCGATACACTTATGATGACAGCATTGCTCTGGTCAATGATTATGTACATCAATGGATTGAAGAACAGATATTGGTTCAGGAAGCTGAAAAATCTGAAAACATTGACCGTGAAATTATAGATGTAAGGGTAGAGAATTTCAAAAACGATCTGCTCATTCATGAACTGGAAAATTCAATGCTGAATGAAAGATTAGATACGAATATTTCGGATGATGAAATTCAAAAGTACTATCTGGAAAATCAAAAAGAATTTCAACTAAATGACTATCTGGTTAAAGTATTGTATCTGAAAATTCCGCTTGATGCTCCGGATATTGAAAAAATTGCACAAACATATAAGCTGAACAAACCGGCAGATCTGGAAGAAATTCAAACGTATGCTAAAATTTATGCCACCAACTTTTATTATGACGCTGAAAACTGGATCTACTTTGATGATTTGCTGAAAGAAGTTCCGCTGCAGGACATAAATAAAGATAACTTTATACTTAAGCGTTCAAAAACACGTTTTGAAGAAAGCGGATATTATTATTTTCTCAACATCATTGATTACAAATTAAAAAACAGCATCTCACCGCTGAGTTTTGAAAAGGAAAATATCAAAGACAGAATATTGAATATGCGGGTTAGGACATTGCGGGAAGAAATTAAAATGAAATTGTAAATAAGGCGTATAATGAAGACATGGTTAAAACATATTAATGCATTTATAGTTACCGTTCTTTTTTTGACGGCAGCAAATACTGTTACCGCGCAGAATGACGGAACCAAAGTAATTGACCGAATTGTTGCGCAGATTGGTGAAGAAATTATTCTTTTGTCAGACATTCAGAACCGCAGACTTGAAATTCTGCAAAACGGCGGAACACTGGAAGAAAGCACTGATTGCAATCTGCTGGAAGAAATGTTATTTGAAAAACTGCTCGTTAATCAGGCAATGATTGACAGCGTTGAAATTTCTGATGACATGGTTAATTCAGAAATGGAAAACAGACTCAGATATATTGCCACGCAGATTGGCAGTATGGAAGAACTGGAAAATTCTACGGAAAATCCATTGCTCAGATCAAGGGAGAATTTTTCAACGTCATTAAAAAAGGAATGATGGCAGAACGCATGCGTGAAATCATTACTGAAAATGTGACCATCACACCCAATGAAGTAAAAGAATTTTATAACAGTCTGCCAAAAGACAGTTTGCCTTACATCAACTCTAAAATTTCAGTTTCTCAAATTGTGCTTTATCCAAAAATTACAGAAGATGACAAAGCCAAATCTAAAAAAGCTCTTGAGCTGAGAAGAGAAGAAATTCTTTCAGGCAAAAGAAGTTTTGAAGGAGTTGCGGGATTAGAATCTAAAGATCCGGGAAGCCGTCTACAGGGTGGAGATTTAGGCTGGAATTCACGCGGAACCATGGTGCCTGAATTTGAAGCAGAACTTTTTAAACTGGAACCTAATGGAATCAGTCCTGTTTTTGAAACACAATACGGTTACCACATTGTTCAATTATTGGAAAGAAAAGGAGATAACTATCACTGCCGCCACATTTTGTTTATGCCTGAAGTGAGTGATAAAGCCCTGATGAAAGCCGCCAATACGATTGACAGTTTATACAAAGAAATTAAAAAAGGAACCATCACCTTTGAAGATGCAGCCATCCGATTCAGTGACGATGAAAATTCAAAACTGAGCGGCGGAAAAATTGTAAACCCTTACACCGGAGATTATTTCTGGGATGTACAAAACATCAATGAAATAGATCCGTCCATGTATCAGATTGTTCAGCGGCTAAATATTGGTGATTATTCAAAACCCGGCTTGTATGACAACATGATGGAACAAAAACAGGGAATCAGAATGGTAAAACTGCTTGACCGTACCAAACCACACGTAGCTAATCTGAAAGACGATTACCAGTTAATTCAAATGGCCGCACTGAATCAAAAGAAACAAGAAGTGATTGATCAATGGGTAAAAGATAAAATCACCGGAAATTTCATCCGCATTTTTGATGATAATTTTATTTCAAAATGCAATTACCGGTATCCCTGGACAAGTAATTTGACTACCACAAACAACCAGTGAGCAGATTCAGTTCTGTTATATTGACTGGATTTTTAGCATTCATTGTTTTCTCCTGCACCAAAATGAACCTCAACGGAAGTGGTTGCAGCAGTGGTCAGGTTTATCTGTCACATGATACTTCTTACGTTAGATTTCCAAATGTATTTACTCCCAACGGTGACGGAGTAAATGATTTATTTGTTCCGGAAATACACGGAACAGTTTCAGACTTTGAACTTGTTATCATGAATAATTACCGAAAAATTTATACCGGGACAACACCAGTGTTTGGTTGGGATGGAACATGTAACGGAAAACTATTAAAAGATGGAGTTTATAAATATACAGTCAATGTAAAAATTCAGGGAACCGCATTTTCACATTCTTCTGATGTAACATTGATTTCTTATCCTGAGCGTGAGCAGAAGATGGATCATTGTACAAATTGTATCCCTTTAACTCCGGAATCAGAATCTTTCTGTGAATAGGATTTAATCAACCAAGCTTTAAACACCAATGTAACTTTCCCCCTCACCGAGGGGGATCAAGGGGGAGGAAAAATCCCAGCAGGCACGAGTGCCATGCTTCTCCCAGCCTCAAATACCCAGCCAAAAATCAAAGTTACATTTCATTGAATCTTCGAGCTGAGCGACTCAAATAATAAATATTGAATAAGGAATGTAAAATGACAAAGTTTTTGTCGTTCATTTTGTTTAACTGAAATAACTTTTAAATTCCTGATTTCTTATTGGATATTTATTATTTCAAAAACTCATTCGGCTGGTGGATTCAAAATATAAATATTAAATAAGGAATATTGACGTCAAAGTTTAGTCCTTTGATAAATCAAAAATATACCTGCATGAAATTTCAAAATTTCGACATACTATTTTTTTGCGCAATTAGCGATATTTGGATTCGCTTTGTAGGAACTCACGCTGAATATGACAAAATAGATGCAGTCAAAATTTAGACATTATGACAATTAAGCCAATAAAAACAAAGAAGGACTACCAGAACGCTCTGGAAAGACTTGAAAAAATATTTGATGCGAAAAAGGGTTCATCCGCAGGTGATGAGCTCGAGGTGTTATCAATTCTCATGGAGAAATACGAAGACGAACATTTTCCAGTCGGATTTCCTGACCCAATTGAAGCAATCAAATTTAGAATGGAACAACTCGGTTATAATCAAACTGACCTCGCTAAGGTAGTTGGACTTAAAAGTCGGGCCAGTGAAATTTTAAGCAAAAAAAGAAAATTAACGCTTGATATGATTCGACTGATTCATGATAATTTGAAAATTCCGACTGAAGTGCTAATTCAAACATACAAGCTAAAACCCAACAATTAACATCACTTAAACACAGCTAGAAAACGCCCACGATTCAGACACTCTGCGTTTATTTGAGTTCCGTTATGCCTCACCCTAAAAGACGAAACAGTAACATAAAAAAGAAATAGAAAAATGGAAAATTTCGACCGCAAAAAACACTGGGAAAACATCTATCAGACAAAAGAACTGAAAGACGTAAGCTGGTTTCAACCAACACCAGAAACTTCTTTGGAATTCTTTAAACAATTCAGCGTGCCGACAACAGCAAAAATAATTGACATTGGCGGTGGCGACAGTTTTCTGGTTGACCATTTACTAGACTCAGGTTATATGGATATTTCAGTTCTCGACATTTCAGAGGCTGCCATTAACAGAGCAAAAAAACGACATGGAGACAAAGCAAAAAGTATAAAATGGATAGTTGCAGATGCAGCGAATTTTAAGCCAACAGCGAAATATGATTTTTGGCACGACCGGGCTGCATTTCACTTCCTGACTGATGAACAAGAAATTTCAAATTATTTACAAACTGCACATGAAAATATTAGTCCGACAGGTGTTTTAATAATCGGAACTTTTTCTGAACGAGGACCAAAAAGTGCAGCGGAATAGAAATCAAGCAATACTCAGAATCAACAATGACCGATCGGCTAAAAATGTTTTTTGAGAAAATCAAGTGTATAACGGTTGACCACAAAACACCTTTTGATACCATTCAGAACTTTGTTTTTTGCAGTTTCAGAAAACTGAAAACAGCTTGAAACAATACTATACAAAGGCATCAACTGAAAAAATATAACCACTCACAATAGTGTCCTTTAGTTAAAAAGAAATTAAGCGGAAATACATCCGATCCACGCATGTCCTTATTCCCTGAGCATTGTTCAGGAGCTAAAGCAACGCCAAATGGCACTTACTCCAATTCATCCATGTTATATATCTTTGCATCACCAAAAACTCAGCTGAATTATGGAAATCATTGAAAAATACAATCTGCAGATTCTGGAAACTGTAATTGTTTTGGCATTATTGGTTCTGATCAATTTTGCAATCCGTAAATGGAGTTACCGGATTGCACAAAAATTTCATCTGGGAATTGAGCGCAGAAAAATCACGACCAAAATTGTCAATCTCATTTTGGTGCTTATTGGCACCATTTCAATCATGGGTATCTGGGGATTGGACCAAAAAGAACTGTTTGTATTTCTGACTTCTACGCTAACAGTTCTTGGAATCGGATTTTTTGCATCGTGGTCTATTCTGAGCAATATCACATCCGGTCTGTTGCTTTATTTTAATCACCCGCTGCACATTGGTGATTACATTAAAATTTTGGAGAAAGAGGCTCCGGTTGAGGGTACGTTAAAAGATATCTCCATGTTTTTTATGCACATTGAAACTCCTGAAGGGGAAATAATAACAATTCCAAATTCGGTAGTCACGCAAAAAACAATCAGTGTCCGCACTTCAAAAGAAAATAAACTGAGTTCCGGAAAACTGGAAATCAAAAATGAAAAACTGGAAGCACTGAACGAATGATACCGTTTTTGTGGTTATTCATTTTATTGGCTTTTATTGCTGAAGTTCTTGGAACAGTTGGAGCATTCGGATCATCTGTTTTTTTTGTTCCCGTTGCCGGATATTTTTTTGATTTCCATGCTGTTTTAGGTATTACCGCTGTTTTTCATCTGAGCAGTAATCTGGTCAAAATCGGATTATTCAGAAAAGGCATTGACTGGAAACTTGTTTTTTTAATTGGTATTCCGGCAATTATTTTTTGTTCTGCCGGAGCATTTCTGACCAGTTATGTGGATTCAAAACCATTACAAATCGGATTGGGATTTTTTTTAACTGTCACTGCAATTTTCTTCTTATTATTCAAATCTCTTGCACTAAAAGCCAACGGAGTTAATGCCGTTTCAGGCGGGGCAGTTTCCGGTTTTCTTGCCGGTTTTTTAGGAAGCGGCGGTCCCATTCGCGGACTCACGCTTACAGCATTTAATATGCGAAAAGAAATTTTTGTGGCTACTTCTGCCTTCATAGATCTGGGGATAGATTTAAGCCGCTCAGCCATATATTTTGGAAACGGTTATCTGAAAAAAGAACACATCCCGTACATCCTTATTTTAATCATCATTGCCGTTGCCGGAACCTGGACCGGAAAAAAAATTCTGGAAAAAATTCCGGCTGATTATTTCAGACTGATTGTGCTTTTTCTGATTCTTATTATAGGGGTTGTGACTTTAGCCGGTGCGCTAATTCAGTTTGAAAGTTTGGCATAATATGAAAGCAAACGAAATCTATATTCCTTCAAAAATCAATCAGGTTTCACTGATAAATAAAATCACTGCTTCCGGCAAATTTCAGCATGACTTAAAAAAAGATCAGTTGATTTTCAAGTCAGTTAAAAAATTCGGCAACCGGGGCGTATTCAGATTGCTGATTCCAAGGGCAGATGTAAAAGCATCCTTTGCTGATCAGCTTCTCAAATATAATGTGGTGAATGACTTTTGGGCCAGGTGGATGCTAGTTGTGTCTTTTGCCGGAATTTGTGTTGAGCTGCTGATGGACCGGCAGAAATTTCCAAGAGATTATCCGGTTGAATTTATTGCAGCGCTGTTTGTTTATTTTGTTGCCATGACTTATTTCGAAAAGTCAAAAACAAAAAGAGTCTTTGAAGAAGTTGTGAAAGATTGTATTTCCCTAAATTTAGTAAATAGATCTTTAATATAAGATCTCTGTGAATCTCTTTGCCCTCTGTGTCTCCGTGGTAAAAATCATGATTTCTTCATTTTACCAGTTTGTTTTCCAGGCTTAATAAATGTGTTAGACTTTTTTACCACAGAGACATGGAGATCATGGAGTAACACAGAGAAATTTCAAATTATAAATAGTTTTTTTTCAATACTATGAACGACCTTCAAATCAGGTGAATAATTTTTATATAAGTTCACTATGATTCTCTTTGTTCACCGCCTGTCCTATACTTGGCGAAGGATACCACCGTGGTTTATTAAATTCCCTAACTTTGCAAAAAAGTCTGATCTGAAAACTGTTGTTGTCGGATTATCCGGCGGAGTTGATTCAAGTGTTGCGGCATATCTTCTGAAAGAAGAAGGATATCATGTGATTGGCATGTTTATGAAAAACTGGCATGATGAATCCGTTACCATTTCAGATGAATGCCCATGGATTGATGACAGCAATGATGCACTGCTGGTTGCCCAGAAACTGAATATTCCTTTTCAGACCATTGACCTGAGTGAAGAGTACAAAAAGAGAATTGTGGATTACATGTTTTCAGAATATGAAAACGGGCGAACACCAAATCCGGATGTGCTTTGCAACAGGGAAATAAAATTTGATGTTTTTCTGAAGGCAGCAAAAAGTCTGGGTGCAGATTATGTTGCAACGGGGCATTACTGTCAGAAAAGACAAGATGAAAACGGCATGTTTCAGTTGATTGCAGGGAAAGATAAAAACAAAGACCAGAGTTATTTTCTCTGTCAGCTCACGCAGGAACAACTTGCTCCTGCATTATTTCCAATCGGACATCTGGAAAAAAGTGAAGTGAGAAAAATTGCTGCAGAACAGGATCTTGTCACCGCAGAAAAAAAAGATTCCCAGGGATTGTGTTTTATCGGAAAAGTAAAACTTCCTGTTTTTTACAGCAGCAGCTGAAGCCTAAAACCGGAAAAATTATTGAAATATCAGATGATCTTCCTGTGTATAAAGAATACCAAAGTAAAATTGATTCGGGTGATTATCGTTTTCTTTCCAAACCATTTATATATACTGCCAAAGACGGCAAAGTAAAGGGAGAACATCAGGGCGCACATTATTTCACCATTGGACAGCGTAAAGGATTACAGGTTGGAGGCTCACCGCTTCCGCTTTTGTGATTGGTACAGATACTACTGAAAATATTATTTATACCGGTCAGGGTGAAAATCATCCGGGACTAAACAGAAAAGCACTTTTTATTCCGGCAAAAGACATTCATTGGATCAGACCCGATCTGGAATTAAAAAACGGCGAATCAAAAAATTACAAAGTAAGAATCAGATACCGGCAGGCACTTGAAAACGCGACATTGTTTAAAGAAGAAGATGGGATTTATATCCTGTTTGAAAATCTGATGCGTGGTATCAGTCCGGGCCAGTTTGCAGCCTGGTATGAACAAGATGAACTGATTGGTTCAGGTGTAATTACTTCTTAAATCAGATTTCTTTTTCTACCAGATAACTGTTTCTGATGGAAGAATTTCTTGAGATCAGCTCGGCAATAAATCCTGCCAGAAAAGCTGAACACCAATAATCATTGCAACGAGTGAGATATAAAATTCAGCGCGGTCTGCTATTAATCTTGCTTGTGTATCAATGAACAGTTTATCAATTATCATCCAAAAAGTCAGTCCAAACCCGATGATAAAAGACAATGTTCCGAGTAATCCAAAAAAGTGCATGGGTTTTTTTCCAAACCGCGTAATGAACGTAATGGTAAACAAATCCAAAAATCCATTCACAAATCTGTTCAGTCCAAATTTGGTTGTACCGTATTTTCTTTCCTGATGCTGCACAACTTTTTCACCAATTTTTGGGAATCCGGCAGCCTTTGCAATTACCGGAATATAGCGGTGCATTTCACCAAAATTTCGATTGATTTTACTACCTCTTTGCGGTATGCTTTTAAACCGCAGTTCATGTCATGCAGTTTTATTCCGCTGATCATGCGGTTTACACCGTTGTATATTTTGGTAGGAATTGTTTTTGAAATCGGATCGTATCTTTTTTTCTTCCAGCCTGAAACCAGATCAAATTTCTGTTCAGTGATCATTTTATATAACTCAGGAATTTCATCCGGACTATCCTGCAAATCAGCATCCATGGTGATAATCACATTGCCCCGGGTTGCCTGAAAACCGACATGCAGAGCAGCAGATTTTCCATAATTTCTCTGAAATTTTATTCCGCGGATATTTGAATCAATTTTCTGAAGTTTCTCAATCACCGCCCAGGAAGCGTCTGTACTTCCGTCATCCACATAAAGTACTTCACACGTAAAATTATTTTCACGCATTACTTTAACAATCCACTCATGCAGCTCACCCAATGATTCATCTTCATTGAATAAAGGTACTACTATGCTTATTTGTGGGTTTTGGCTCATTGTTTATTTAATAGGTCAAATATAGGCAAACATTATACGATGGGATTTAAGAAAAGTTAAAACGAAAAAAGTACGAGGTTCGAAGGACGAAGTTGGAAGGACGAAGTTGGAAGTACGAAGTTGGAAGTGCGAAGTTGGAGGGACGAAGTTGGAGGGACGAAGTTGGAAGTGCGAAGTTGGAAGTGCGATGTTAGAAAAGGAAGTACGAAGCTTGTAGTACAAAGTTAAATGGGAATACGCGAGGTTAGATGGGGGAAAGTACGAAGTTGGTTATCCTAACTTATTTTTGATTTTGCGGTTTTTATGGATTTCACAATAATAGCCAGAATTTCTTCTCCTTCCTTTTTGATTGGGCTGATGTGTTTTACCTCATCAGGTTTCAATTCCATCAATATTTCCAGAAAGTAAATGGTTTCATCACATTCCTCTTCTACTATTTTTAACTTATAGACAAAATCTGCCGTGGATTTGGCCCTTTGTGATGCACGGTAATTTGCTCCTACAGAAGTTGAACACCGTGAAAGTTGATTTATGATTGCAGCATAAGGTTGTCGGTAAGGCAATCCGGAAATATACCTGAGCACGGTAATTCCAAAATTTTTGGTCCGGTCCTTCAGATTTGATGAGGTAGATTTAACCCGTATTTGATCTGTTTTCATCAATCCATCTGCACACCTAACATCACTTATTTCACTCTTCACTTCCATCTTCATAATTCTAATCAACATCACAAACTTCAAACTTCGACTTTGGCTGCGCTCAGTCTCTGTTCAAAACATCAAACTTCGTAATTCAAACTTCGACTTTGGCTGCGCTCAGTCTCCGTGCAAAACATCAAACTTCGTACTTCCAACTTCGTACTTCTACCCCACACTACCCGTTTCACTTTTCAAATCCATCAGAACGGTAAACGTATGACTGACAATTTTTGTGTCAACAACAACCGTAAACTCATTAGTTGTAGAGATTACCTCAGCAAGATTGATTCCTTCCCAGGCAATTTTTTTCAGCAGGTAATAATAGACACCTGAAATTTCAGTGTTGATTGCTGGTAATTTCATGGTGATTGCAGAAAGATTTCCCAGTTCTGAAATCAGGCTGTCTTTTTGAAACATCTTGTCAATTTTTTCTGCAAACTGAGCGTTGGTAATGATTGTCGTTTCTGAAACACCTCTGGATACGGTGTAAAAATTATCACTGATGTCTTTAATCTGAGATAAAAATTTTGCCTGATCCTGTGAAATTCCAACGTAGTTTTTAAAGGTGTATTTAATGAGATTGCTTCTCACAATCAAATCACCCAATTCACGCATGAAGTTTTTAATCTTCAGTTCAATTTTCTGATTTGCACCCGGAGGCATCCTTTTAATTGCCATGATGATAGCACTGTCAGATACTTCTTTTCCCAAAATGCGCTGAATATCCGGATTCAGTTTTCGCGCCAATGAACTGATATTAATGAGTCCTTCAGCAATTGCCTCTTGTATAAACGGTGACTGATTCACCAGCTTATCAATTATTTTACTTAATCTATCCATGTTAAATAAATAACAAACAGTTAAAATTCGATTACAAATATAATTTCTTTAACCAAGCAAAGAGGTTATAGGCTAAATTTGGTAAAAAATGTTGAATTATATGCAAAACACGCCTTATTATTTTTACGACCTCGATCTGCTGAATCGCACAATCAATGAAGTTGAACTGAATATCCGCAACACTTCTTTCCGTGTACACTATGCAATTAAGGCTAATAATAACAAGAAGGTTGTTTCATTTATTGCTAAAAGAAATTTTGGTGCAGACTGTGTAAGCGCAGGAGAAATAATGCTTGCACTTGAATGCGGTTTTAATGCATCTGATATTGTTTTTGCCGGAGTTGGAAAAACAGATGAAGAAATTGAATATGCACTTTTGAATAATATCGGCATGATTCATTGTGAAGGGCTTGAAGAAATTCAGGTGATCAATGAAATTGCAGGCAGACTGAACAGAAGGCCAAAAGTTGCCTTGCGCCTGAATCCGGATGTGGATGCCAAAACGCATGAAAAAATTTCTACCGGTTTGTATGAAAACAAATTTGGTTTTTCACCGGAAGAATTTGCTGATTTAACTCAAATCGGAAATACACTTTCGAATATTGAAATTGTCGGATTGCATTTTCACGTTGGATCGCAAATTACAGACATGCATGTTTTCAGACAACTGGCTGAAAGAATCAATGTACTTGTTCCGGTCTATGAAAAATATTTTGGAACACTGAAATATCTGAATGTTGGTGGAGGATTAGGAATTGATTATCAGAATCCGGATGAAAATCCGATTGCAGATTTCAGAAATTATTTTGCGGCGTTCAGACAATACTTAAATGTCAATGTACCCGTTCATTTTGAATTGGGAAGATCGATAGTTGCACAATGCGGTTCTTTAAGAACAAAAGTGCTTTACATTAAAAGATCAGGTGCAAAAACATTTGCTGTATGTGATGCCGGGATGACAGAGCTATTGAGACCAGCCATGTACAACGCTTATCACAAAATCGAAAAATTCAATAACGCACTGGCTTTGTCAAACGGATCAACGTATGATGTGGTAGGACCACTTTGTGAATCGAGTGATTTTTTTGGAAAAAATGTTCCGCTGCCCGAATTACAGCGCGGTGATATTTTATCCATCAGAAGCTGCGGAGCCTATGCAGAAAGCATGTCTTTAAATTATAACGGAAGAACTAAAATAGGGAGTATAACCAGTGATCACGTACTGACACAATTCAGAATCATTAAAGTTGCTTAAGTGGTTAATTTTATCAAAATGGATATTCTTTAAAAGGGTATCCATTTTTTTTTCTTAAGATTTCTTAGCCAACTTGTGAAGAATTTTCAATTCCTCTTTTCCGCGATGCACAATTGCAGGTGAAACTTTTTCTTCAATGAGAATTTCTATCTGGGGTATTAACTCTGCTGACAGCTCAGGATATTTTTCACATATCCTTCTTAACGCCGTCATTGAAAACGCCTTAACAGCTATAGGAGATTCGGCGAGTTTCATAGATTTTAAACCAAGTTCAAAAAATAGTCCTTCATTTTCTTCCGGCACATCAATAAACTGAAACAACCGAATCGAATTCCTGACTATAGAAGAGTCTTTTGTATTTTGTAAAAGAGCAATTATATCATTCAAATGTTTTGATGAAAAAAATTCCGGGTGTTCATCAGCCAGATTTGTCATTACCTGACTTGCAAGTCTTGCCAGTCTGCCTTTTTCATGAATGACCAGATGCATCAGCTCTTCAAATTTTTCAGGGTTGCTGATTATAAAATTACCAACTGCCTCCCAGTTTTTTCTTGAGTTTTCTTTGAGGATTTGAGTAGAGAGATTCATTACAATATTGGAAAATAAAAACCACTACTCCAAAGGCACCATTTCACACAAACACGCTTTCCCTTCACCAACTATTTTTTCAATCAGTTTTCCGGTTTGGTCAAAACGGTATAAGGTTCCGGATTTTTTAAATTCTATGTAATAATTATCCGGTGCGTAGTAAGACAAGCCGCAGAGGCATTCATATTCAAAGGGAACAATGATTTCATTTTTTAGAGAAATCAAACCATACTTACCGTTTTTTACGGCATAATAACATTTAAACGTTGCATCTGTTTTTAATCTGGGGCCATATTCAATAGACGTGTATGAATTAGGAATTATCACTTTCATATCCAGATCCATCACACCCCATTTATAATTCTGTTTGAAAAACCAAACATCCCCTTCTTTTTCAAGCGCCTGATATTTTTGTGATATCGCTTCAAATTTTTCATTCACAAACCAGGTATAATTTTCATCCGCCACCAGATTTTTTGGACCCAATATCATGGGAAGTGTTTCATACCTCATTGGAACAGTGAGTACATTTGAACTATTGATAAATCCTTTTTTCTTGCCGTTTTGCACAAAAATGAATTGTTCATTCCACACGTAATCATTCATCCATTCATAATTAAAAGACACCACAATTTTTCCAAGGTAATTGACAACACCACATTTGTCCAGTTCATTTTCGAGCGGTAAAAATCCATTGGGATTAAACCGGAAATTCAGCATCTTGTATGTCACACTTTCATATTTCATTGGAAGTAAAACCTTGAAATCAGAATTGACAATACCAAATTTTAATTTATTTGGAGAAACCAGATAACTTCCCTTGTAATCATCTATCACATAAAAACTTGTATCAACCGTCATAGTCGAATCATAGCGGGTAATCATTGTTCCGATTTTATAAGTCAGTTGATTTAATGTGTCTTTCAGATCAGTGATGACCAAATAATGACCTGATTTTCTTGCATCAAACGGACCGTCAAAAGTGAAAGGCTGAACTACATTACCCGCTGCATCAATACCTCCCCATTTTCCGTTCTTCAAAACCGGATAAGTTCCCTTTTGTGTTTTCTTTCCTTCATAAAACAAAACAGAGCTGTCTGCTTTATGAATTATTTCACACCAGCACTGATCATAGAAATCGGTTCCTGCTTTTTTTGTAAGTGCAGAATCAATATACATTTCAAACTGGTTATCTGTTTTTTTGAAAAACTGGGCAGATAACAATACCGGAAAAATTGAAAAAACAACTAAAAGGATCTTCTTCATGTTTTCTTTTGAATACTCTAAGATACAAAGTCCTGAACAAGATTTATGCCGGATGAAATTTCATTGTACACGGAATGCCGTTAACAAGGAATCAGAAATCAGCGGCTTTGCAGGAAGGACTGTAGGATAATGGTTGCACTGATTTGATCAACCATGGCTTTGTTTTGTCTTTGTTTTTTTGATAATCCGCCGTCTATCATCGTCTGAAAAGCCATTTTGGAAGTGAACCGTTCATCCATCATGTGAATTTTTTTGTCAGGATATTTTTCTTCCAGCTTTTTTCTGAAATCTCTTACCGGCTGAGAGGTATGAGTATCTGATGTATCTAATTTTTTTGGTTCACCCAATACAATTTCATTGGCGGTGTTTTTTGAAAAATACGTATCAAGAAAACGAAAAATTTCTTTTGTTTCAACTGTTGTCAGTGCAGATGCAATGATCTGTGAATTGTCAGTTTCAGCAATTCCGCAACGTTTTAAACCATAATCAATGGCAATTATTTTAGGCATCTATTTTTTTTCCAATAAACTCAACAACCAATATGCAGGCTCCTGCTCCAAGCAACATTCCCAGCCAGGGATTCAGACCAAAACCGGTAAGCAGTGAACCAAAGGTAATTGAAATTATCCCTACTGTCAGCGCATAGGGCATCTGTGTCCTTACGTGATCAATGTGATTACATCCAGAAGCCAGAGAAGAAAGAATGGTTGTATCTGAAATTGGTGAACAATGGTCACCCAGCACCGCACCAGCAAGTACAGCGCTCACCGTTGAATAGAACACCGGCATTGTATCTGCCAGCGTAAATCCACTTGCAGGATCCATACATATAGCCCACGTTGCCGGAATAATCAACGGATAAACAAGAGCCATAGTTGACCAGGATGAGCCTGTTGAGAAAGCTACAACAGCAGCTAATAAAAATGTAAATGCCGGTATCAGCATCGGAGAAATATTTCCGCTCATTAACCCGGTCAGATAATCTGCCGTATGCATATCATCAGTAACCAGTGCAAGAGACCAGGCAAGAATTAAAATCAACAAAGCAGGAATCATTGTTTTAAATCCGGCAATTGCTGTTTCCATGGTTTTCTGAAGAGTCATAATACGCTGACCAATTGTTAATGCCATGGCAGAAAGTAATGCGCAAAGTGACGACCATAACAAAGCGGAATAAGAATCAGATGCACCAATCAACGTTCCCAATCTTCTTGTAAAACTGTCAACCGTATTATCAATCACATGCATGTTTGACCAAACATCTCCCCAAGAATTGACTGCAATTGTTGGATCAATTTCGATCAACTGTGCTTCAAGCGAACTAAAGCCGGTATAAACCAAACCAACCATGGTTCCAAAAACAATCACCGCTACAGGAATCACTGCATTAAATGCTCGGTATTTAATTCCGGCAACCGGATCCAGATCTTTTAACTCAGATAAATCTGCATCGTTAATTTCCGGATTAACCACATCCCCTTTTCGGGCGCGTCTCTCAGCTTTTAACATCGAACCAAAATCACGCTGGCGCCAGATGATATATCCCATAAAAAAGATGGTAAGAATTGGATAAAAAGCAAAAGGCAAACTATTCAGAAAAATGGAATACACTCCTTCATTAATCTGCTCTCCGCCTTGTGAGTTAATCCCCTCAATACCCCTTGAAATATATCCAAGTTCAGCACCAATCCAGGTGGTAACAAAAGCAATGGCAGAAACCGGTGCAGCTGTTGCATCCACTATGTAAGATAATTTTTCTCTAGAAATTTTTAACCGGTCAGTAATAGGACGCATGGTATTTCCTACAACCAGTGTGTTTGCATAATCATCAAAGAAAATTGCAATCCCTAAAAAATAAGCAGCAAGTTGTCCGTTGCGCGCATTGTTGGCATATTTTACAATGATGTTTACAATACCATGCATACCACCGTTGCGTGAAATGATGGCCACAACCCCACCAATTATAATGGAAAAGACTATTACGCTGATGTGACTGGCATCATTCAGTGAGTGCAAAATGTAGGTGTCTATTACTTTTAAAAATCCGGTGAAAATTCCAACAAAACCTTCAGCGTAAAATCCCATGATTGCCCCTCCGATAAATACACCGGACACCATGGAGAAAATAACTTCTTTAAAAATCAGCGCCAGCAGAATTGCAATTAACGGAGGCAAAACAGACATCCACAGTGGAATAACATTTGGCTGATGTCCTTTTATTTCTATGCCTGAGATAGTGAGCTTTTCGCCGGACGTAAAGGAATGGACAAAATAAGCACGTCCCTCTTGCCTGAAAACTTCTACCGCTTTGTCATGAATAATTAACTGAGCGGGAAAAGAATCATTGGCATTTAGAATATCAATCTCTGTTTCGATGCCAGATAATATAGCATCCGGAAACTGAAGTTCAATACTATTTTGAGTAAAAGCAGAAACGCTGAACAGAAAAATTGCAGCAAATAAAATCCTGATTTGGTTCATCATGAGAACAAAAATAAAAAGTATCAGGAAAGAGAAGGGATTTGACAGCAATAAAATGCCGGATCAATGTCCTGCAGCAAATGCCGGAAGTAGTAAATTATTAATGGAATCCTTGAATTCAGGCAAAACCAGATGTCCGTCAATATCTTCCACATCTGTTACATCATAGTGTACTTCCTTCCATTCATGTTTGATGGCAACTATTCCGATATCCGGATCATCATAACCAATTAAAAGTTCATTGTAACCGCCGGGTGAGGTTCTCATTTCAAGCAGATGACCAAAATACTGATTGATGATTTTGTATTTTCCGTAATATCCTTCAACAATCACAACCTGATGAACCGGAGCATTGAACAATCCCGGAATCATTTCTACAATAAATCCATCGGTCCAGGGTCTTTCCGGCCGGTATTTAAAAACCTGAAAATATTGGTTGTCACAGGGAGGCAAATAATCTACCGTATCAGATGTCGTGCACATTTGAAGTTGCTCCATAATTGGAATGACCTCTTGTTCAAGAACCGGATAAGTATCGTAAATAACCGTTGTATCTGATTTAAAAACCTCCGCTTCAGCTTCTGTGTTACCAGAGCAGGAGACTAAAAAACAGATTGGCAAAATTAAAACCGAATACCGGTTAACCATAAACGTTATTCTTTCATTTTAGAAATAGTTCCGCCAATTTTTACTGATTCTTCAAACGTTGCCGGATTTCCTTTGTAACTGATATTACCACCGGAAGTTACACTTGCATCCAGCTTTACCGTTGCATTTAATTTGATTGAACCACCCGCAGTAACTTTAGCAACACAAGTTTCTGTAATCAGTTCAACAGCGTGAAGCGTACCGCCGGTGCTTACTTCCATCTCAGCAAATTTTGCAGTACCGGTAACATTTATAAGTCCGTCGTTGGAAATTTTGAGTTTTGCCGTTCCGGCTTCAATATTTCCTTTCACATGACCGCCCATCGAACAATTAAAAATAATTACTTCACCTTTTAAAGTGTTCTGAAGAGTTACGCGTGCCCCGCGTTTTGCTTCAATGTGACTTACACTTTTGTAGTAAATTGTGAAGTCCATGTCACGCTCTTTATAAGTATCTCCTTTGATTTTAATATCCAGCACACCGCCATTCACTTCAATTATAATTTTGTCATCCGTTATATTGACATCATTGTTCACCACATGAATTTTTTCTTCGGTAGATTCTACCATGGTGATACGGTAATTACCCGTAATAACAACAGTTGTAAACGGATCAAGTGCTTTGTCAATTTCTCCTGCAAAAGATGCTGTAAAAGTTGAAATTAAAAGTGAGGCAAGTACAATTATTTTTTTCATAAGTCTATTTTGGAAATGTGTTTAATGCAAGCTTTATTGATTTTTCGAATTCTGATTCATCAATTGTTGTACCAATTTTATTTTGTTTGAAATATACAACCATTTCTTCAGTTGGCATATTGCCGGTTAAATCATCCTTTGCCATGGGGCATCCGCCAAATCCTTTAATGGCTCCGTCAAATCTCCGGCAGCCAGATCTATAGGCCGCTTCAACTTTTTCAATCACCGTTTCAGGCGTTGAATGCAAATGAGCGCCAAATTCCACTTTAGGTAATTCAGGAATCAATCCAGTAAAAAGAGATGAAATATTATCCGGATTTGAAACACCAATCGTATCTGATAAGGCAAGAATTTCTATACCAAGATTTTCATGCAGCCTGCGTGACCATTCAATGGCAATATCTGTACTCCAGTTGTCGCCGTAAGGATTTCCAAATGCCATGGAAATATAAACAACAAGTTTTCTTTTACTTTGAATGCAGCGATTTTGAATTTCTTCTACACGCAATAATGATTCTTCAATCGATGAATTGGTATTGCGCTGCTGAAAAGTTTCAGAAATGGAAAAAGGAAATCCGAGATACTGAATTTCAGGAAACTGAATGGCATCCTCAGCTCCTCTGGGATTAGCAACAATAGCAAGCAGTTTGGATTGAGTTTTATCCAGCTCAAGTTTTTTCAATACATCAGCGGTATCACGCATTTGCGGAATTGCTTTTGGAGATACGAATGAACCAAAATCAATTGTATCAAATCCAACTTTCAGCAGCTGATTGATGTATTTAACTTTTATATCCGTAGGAATAAAATCATGCAATCCCTGCATGGCATCTCTGGGACACTCAATAATTTTTACATTATTATTTTCCATGTTGGATGATTGCTTTATTAATTTTTTTCACGAGTACCGGACCTTCATAAATAAATCCTGTATAAACCTGAACAAGTGATGCGCCTGCCTCAATTTTTTCCAGAGCATCTTCTGCTGAATGAATTCCGCCAACCCCGATTATCGGAAATGCTTTACCAGATTTTTCAGAAAGATATCGGATCACTTCGGTACTTTTATTTTTGATTGGTTTTCCGCTTAATCCGCCATTGGCAATTTTTTCAATGGTTGATTTATCTGTTTTAAGATTATCACGTGTGGTAGAAGTATTTGCAGCAACAACGCCTTCAATTTTTGTTTCAAGTACAATCTCCACTACTTCGTCCAACTGAATCTGATTCAAATCCGGAGCAATTTTCAAAAGAATAGGTTTTGGTTTACCCAGCTCCTGATTTATTTTTTTCATGGTACTGAGCAGATCCACCAGAAAATCTTTGTTCTGCAATTTTGCAAGACTGCCAACATTCGGGCAACTTACATTCACCACAAAATAATCCACGTAAGGGTGAAGTTTTTTGAAGTTTTTCAGATAATCTTCTTTTGCTCCGTCATCTCCGGTTGCGGTGTTTTTTCCAATATTCCCACCAACCATAATAGTTGATTTGCGGTTTCTGAGTCTTTCAGAAATCACATCTACACCATCATTATTAAATCCCATGCGGTTAATAATGGCCTGATCTTTTTTCAGCCGGAACAAGCGTGGTTTTGGGTTTCCGGATTGAGGTTTAGGAGTAACTGTTCCAATTTCAATAAATCCAAATCCAAAATCTTCCAGATGATTTAAGAGTATTGCATTTTTGTCAAAGCCGGCTGCAAGACCAACCGGATTTTTAAATTCCAGTCCGAACAAATTTCTTTTCAAAGCTGGATTTTCAATCTGCCAGGCTTTTTTTCTGAAATAACGAACCCCTGGTATTGCAGCAGTTATTCTGATCATTCTGAAAGTAAAGTGATGAACTTTTTCAGGATCAAACAAAAACAATAAAGGACGAATCAAAAGTTTATACATCTGTTTAAAATCAAATTGAAACTCTGTGCAGATTTTACAGCCGCAAATTTAAAAAGGACTGAAGAGATGAACGAAATAAAAAAAATGAAATGTCTGAAAGTTATGAACTGTACCGGTGAGTATGAACTAATATCTTGCACGGTATTGAAACTTCAGTTTTTTAGAGCGTTTATACGTAACGTTTCGCACCATTGAAACATTGAAAAAGAAATAGGCATCTTTTTGTTTTGAGTCACCGCGCATTTCGCCCGGATTGGTCCAGTTCGAAAACTCACCGGAAGAAGGATCAGCAAAATAAGCAGCAGTTGAACCATAATTTGCCTCTATTGCCGCGTTATCATAATAGACAGAACTTACATCATCCAGATAATCTGTAAATGTTTTGGTATAAGTTAATTCAAATGTCAATCTCCAGAGTGCATCAATTCCTATTTTGGTACCAACTCCAAGCGGAATTCCGCAGTTGATAAATTTGTATGGATTTGGTCCGCCGGGTAATCCCTGACCTTCTGTATGAAGTGGTCGCAGATTTGTCCAGCCGCCGTCACCGGGTCCCTGAGGAATATATCCGAAAACAGAAAATCCGGTAATTAAATACACCAGTGTGTTTTTATTCCGGTGACCTTTTAATCCATAAATTTTATAGCGTTTTCCAAAATGTTCATTATTAAAAATGATCATCTCCAGCTGCTGTGAAAATTCAAAAATGTGTGTTCGTACCTTAAGATTTCGGTAGTGGCGGGCGGGCTCATTGGTTAGCGCATCATCACCTTTAAGAATACCGTAAGACAAAAGAGATTTGGTCAGAAACCACGGACGGAAACGATATCTGTAACCGATATGGCCGGAAGGTCTTGTCACTACCCATTCAAGATCTGCCGGAGAATAGTCAGTTCCAATTCTGTTTAACCCGCCAAGATCACCCAGAAAATTGGTAGCGCCTACACCAAAAAGAATTTCTTTTCGCTGGTGTTTCCAGTAATCTGAAGTTGTAAAGTTTGTAGGTTGAGCATATACTATAGTATTTCCCAACGTAACAAATACAACAAAAATTGCCGCTATTTTAAGGTTAAAGGTCACGTGAATATTCAATGGTCAAATTTACGCCAAATCACGCACACAGTGCAAATTTTGATGAAAAATTAACCGCAAATTGTTAATAAAATAACAACCGGGGATTCACGGATTGGGAAAATTTACTAGTTCAAAAGCACGTACCGCAATGGATTGAGCCTAACAATGAATCCGTCTGAGGTTTTACCCCGGATATTTTCAAAGTAAATGGTTTCACCCTGCTCTACTTTTCCAAGTGCAGTTTTCATTTGCTGATTAAGCTGATTACTTTCTTCTTCAAACACTTTACCTCCCAGCCCGTCAATCAGGTGCAGTTCAAAATGGATAATACTTACATCTGTATTTGTTGTCAGACCTTTATTGTCCATCAGATCTTCGCGAGTAATTTCACCGTTCATTTTTCCATTGATGCGCGGAGTCAGGTCCATTGGATCAAAACTTTTCTTGGTCTCATTGCCGGCTTCAGTGTTTTCATCCGATTGATTGGCCGCCTTATCAGAAATAAGTATGATTGGCTCTGTTACTTTAGATTGATCTGAGTTGATTACAGGTGTAGTGTTTTTATCATGTTGTACTTTTTTGGTTATCGTTTCAACTTTTTCTTCTGTTATTGATTCCGTTTGATCAGGAATATTCATTGCAAGCAAATCCTCTTTATGATCATCCTGAACAATGGTAAGCGGTGGTGCTTCACTCAGCGTGTTCTGATTCATTGCCTGGTCAGGATTGTCAGCCCCGCTTAAAGCAATGGTTCCACCGACAATCAAGCCGATGGAAGCCATTCCTGCAGTTCCGAAAAACCATTTGGTTTTATAAAAAGGTTTTGACATCGCCTGATAGCCGATCATCAGCTGGCCGAAATTCATTCCTGCCTGAATTTCTTTGGATTCCAGCGGCGGTCTGTCAATATTCATTTTTCTATTTTTCATAACCTATTTCATTAAATAGTTTTTTCATTTTTTGAATTATGCGATGTGCTTTTACCTTGGCGTTATTCTCAGTAATTTCAAGAATGTCACCAATTTCTTTGAAGGAACGTTTTTCAAAATACCTCATCTCAATCATCTGCACGTCTTCTTCACTCAGCTCTGCAATCGCTTTAAGTAAAACTTCTCTTGTTTCTTCAGAAAGATCTTCTTCAATTTCATCTATCATATCAGACAGACTTTCTGTTTCAACATTGACAGTGCGCGTTGCTTTTTCATCTCTGAATGACTGGTAAAGTTCACTTTTTGCAATGCGGTATAACCAGCTTGCAAACGGTACTCCGCGGTACTCATATTTGCTGAGATTATTCAATGCTTTCAGAAAAACCTGGCTGGTGATGTCGTGAGCCATTTCTTTATCATCCATTCGCTGATAGATGTATCTGAAAATCTGCTCATAGTATTTATTGTAAAGCGGCTCGAAACTCCTCGGGTCATCCTTGGCGCGCTTTATCCACTCAAGCTCCTGCATCAGCCGGGCTTCAGTATGGTGATAAATAGGGTTTACTGGCATAATTCTTTGTTTGGTTTTTATTTCTTTGCACTTGTATAACGACCAACATAATCTTGGTTACGGATGTAATTACAATTTGTTTGCCATTTTCTCTAAAACGTATATTTTCTGAGGTCTGGTATACATTCAAACAAATAATCATTCATCCACCGCAATTGATAAATGCCGAATCAACAAGTTACTGATTTTCTCTTTTGCCTCCAAATAAATTCCAACCTTTGAACCATGAAAATGACCAGACTGATTCATCTCTGTACG
Source organism: Crocinitomicaceae bacterium (assembly GCA_016719925.1). Lineage (GTDB taxonomy): Bacteria > Bacteroidota > Bacteroidia > Flavobacteriales_D > Crocinitomicaceae > JADJGJ01. The sequence continues at coordinate 243,110 of JADJYC010000003.1, forward strand.
CTGCTTTTGGTTGTATTTACTGGACATTCCCGGCAAATTTTATGGTTGAATATTCCACTGAAAAATATTTATTTGATGATCTGGAAGATGTTCCTGAAAAAGAAACCGCTCTGGTTCTGGGGGCACGAAAAAATGGAATAACGGGCATTAATCCCTATTTCCTATATCGTATCGATGCTGCTGCAGAATTATATTTTGCAGGCAAGGTCAAAAAAATTATTGTTAGCGGCGATAATCATTGTGTGGGTTATGATGAGACAACAGACATGGCTTTGAGCCTGATTGAAAAAGGTGTTCCTGACTCTTGTATTATCAGGGATTATGCAGGTTTCAGAACTCTGGATTCAGTGGTAAGAGCTCAAAAAGTTTTCCATTGTAATTCGTTGATAATCGTTAGTCAGAAATTTCATAATCAGCGTGCTGTTTTTATTGCAAGACATTATGGTATTGATGCTGCAGGCTATAATGCACGGGATGTTTCATCGAAATCCAACCTGACACACATACGGGAATTTGCTGCAAAGTTTGGCGCAGTTCTTGATCTTTTGTTTTAAACCGCCAGCCTAAATTTTTATAGGCACATTTTGTGTTTAAACAAATGCTTGACTAATTTCGTTGAAAATTACTTTTGAAAAGACTTATACTCATAGCCGGATTAATTGTCTCTTTGGCAGCCTGTAACAAGGCGCCTGAAGCCTGCATTGATAATGGTCAGACAACTGTGACCACTGGAACTCCGGTTAACTTTACTTCATGTTCAAAACACACCATGAGTCAGGAGTGGTTTATGAGCGGTCCTGTTGGCGCGCCTGAAAATACCATGGGATGGTCTGATGCGCAGTTCTCACATACCTTTACAATTCCCGGAACATACGTTGTCACTTTAAGGGCTTACAGCAAGTTCTCATTTATGGGAGATATGAGTGAGGCAACTCAATCAGTTACTGTTCAGTAAAATTTTTCTACGGTTTTTCGTAACAGCCAATATCCGGAGTGGAAGCATTTCTTGCTGTACCTTCAATGTCTGCCGCATTACTGAATAGCGGATCACCGGTATTATTCAAGACAGATCCATCCGGCAAATGAAAATCACCTTCAGATGGTAATTCAAATAACGGATCAGTATTCCACGAAACATTTATGTAGTTTGAATAGGTATAGGCTTCTTCACGTTTCATGTGACATGCATTGAATACACAATCAAAAATTCCGCCGGGGAGTGTATCAACAATATGTTCATCCAATGCTGTTCCATAAATCACACAGTTATCAAACCGGGTATTCACAAAATCACGGATTATATCTGTGCCCTCATATTCATAATTGTTTTTGATTGCCAGAGCAGGTCCGCCTCTGGCGCCATTCCAATAGTTGGTAAAATTGCAATGCTTAAATTGAAATTCTCCTCCGGCAAAAAGATAAACACCATATAAACCCGCATCACCAAAAAGACAATTTTCAGCAACAACATGCGGTCCGGCAACGGAGTATAAATTGAAGAGATCTGAATTTTGAATTTTAGAAGTTGTTAACGTCAGTGTCAATGGTGCATTGGTTGAATCCAGCTGTAAAGCAACTGATGCGTTTTTAATATTTGCATAATTGATAGAAGACTGTTGTGCTTCAATAAATCGGATTCCCCACCATTGACCGGGCTTGTCATCATAAAAACTTTCTAAACGGTCTCCCTGAAAAGTGACTTCATTATTATATACTCCCTGAATGTCCAAACTGCTTTTATAAACCAATAGCATAGCATCTTTATGACAATAGACTTCTGTCCCTTGCGGAATGGTCAGATTCAGATTTGAATCAATTCCCGGATAACCGACTGCGGCAAGACCGTAAATAACATGTGGTTTATCATTGGCCCAGGTGCCGCTTACAATTTCATTTACGTGAAAATAGGCATCCTGTCCCCATACATCCAGCATGATATACTGGTCAACTCCGTTTGTCTGAAACCGGATTGAATCAGAAATAATTAGTGGATTTGTAACATTATTTACTTCCAGTGTGACCTCAACAAAAATAAAAAGTGAATCGTTTTTTGGAACAACAACATCTTCATGAAACACTCCTGAAACCCCGTCAACATTGATACGGAAAGGAGAGTTAGTCCCGCCCATCAGTTCAATCTCTTCTACCAGAATTTTTGCATTGTTATTATTATAGATTTTAAATCTTTTTGTTGTTGATCCGACTGTGGTAAAAATGGTATCAAACAAAACTGTATCCGTAGAAAAATCAAGATGGTCTTTAGAAAAAATAGTATCCTTTTTACAAGCCTGGAACGAAAGTACCAAACCCGTCAGAATCAATATAAATAAAGGATATTTCATACTTTAGCGGTCATCAAAGGTATATATACGCAAAAAGGGATTTTTTATTTTTAAAGACTTTTTTTTGATGAATTTTTGAAAAATCTATTAAATTTGCACTCCCAATTTCTGGGAAAAGTATTGAAAACCTCAGAAATAACAGGAACTTTTAAAAAATTAGAACTAATGAAAAAAGGAATTCACCCGGAAGAATACAAAACAGTTGTATTTAAGGACATGGTAAGTGAGACAGGATGGATTGGACGTTCTGCTTCCAGCACAAAAGAAACTATTGTTTGGGAAGATGGTCAGGAATATCCGCTGGTAAAACTTGATATCAGTTCTTTATCTCACCCGTTTTTCACTGGTAAAATGCAATATGTGGACACTGCAGGACGTATTGACAAGTTCAAAACCCGTTACGGTGCAAACATGAAAAAGAAATAAGAATTTATTCTAACTTCGTAAAGCCTCAGTTATGAGGCTTTTTTTTTGTCTATAGCTTATGATTGTAAATTTTTCAGATAATCAACTTCACCTGCAATTAGCACCACTTACCTTGACAAGACCAGTGGCTGAACTCCGGTTTGGAATTCTGACATTCAGAGAAACCTGGGAAATGCTGCTGAAACCAAAATCATCCGGATACCTAACGGAAAAATATCTTTCAGAAAAATATCCGGCAATACATTCCAAAAATACTGTTACCGTTTCAGGCAATGTAAAAGGAGATTCAGAACTTGCAAGATGGATTAAAGCATTAAAAGAAAATGAAAGTCTGATTGTAAATGAAATGCTGGTTGCTCAAAAGGGATCAGGAAAAAAACTGATCAGAAAATCAAAAAAAGATTTATTGCTGGTTCAGCACGGATGGGATCTGTTTCAAAAAAACGGAGAAGCAATCAAATCAGATTTTGCATTATTGACCCGAGGAAAAAAATCACAATCACTCAATAAAACAAATAAGGTAATTGGCAAAAACAAAATCTTCATTGAAAGAGGTGCCAAAATAAATTGCGCCATATTTAATACTGAAGACGGGCCTGTTTACATTGGAAAGATGCTGAGATCATGGAGGGTTCTGTCATTCGCGGACCATTCGCGTTATGTGAACATGCCACCGTAAAGATGAGTGCAAAAATATACGGACCCGCTACCATTGGACCTCACTGCAAAGTTGGAGGTGAAATTTCAAACGTAATTTTTCAGGCTTATTCAAACAAAGGCCATGACGGTTTTTTAGGAAATCAGTGTAGTTGGGGAGTGGTGCAATTTTGGAGCAGATACCAATTCGTCCAACCTCATGAACACGTATGGTAAATTGAAAATATATTCATACCGGGAAAATAAAATGGTGCAAACCAATGTCACTTTTTGCGGTTTGCTGATGGGTGACCATTCCAAAACAGGAATCAATACCATGCTGAATACCGGAACGGTAGTTGGCGTCAGCGCCAATATTTTTGGTGCAGGATTTCCGGCCAAATATATTCCTTCATTCACCTGGGGCGGAGCTGAAAAATCTGAAAAATTCAAATTAGAAAAAGCTTTTGAAGTTGCATCCAATATGATGGAACGCAGAAAAATTGTTTTGTCACCGGCAGATAAAAAAATTCTGACCTATCTGCACAAACTGGCACATTGATTGACTATAAGGGAAGATTTGAAAAAACACGCTGAAATCCTTGATTGACCAGAGAAACTTCCTGTATTAAAATGACAAACTGACTGTAAAACTGAACTTATGTCTGACTTTTTGACAACGATATACTTGGATTAAACAACATGATCGATCATGAACCGGAGTTTATTCCGCTGATTTCAGAGGAAGAAGAAAATCACATGAACAGTGAAGATGTTCCTGAAATAATTCCAATTCTTCCGTTAAGAAATAACGTACTTTTTCCCGGTGTGGTGATTCCGATTACAATTGGAAGAGACAAATCAATCAAGCTGATTGAAGATGCATTTTCAACCACCAAAATTATTGGCGTACTTACGCAGGTAAAATCTGCCATTGAAGATCCAGGAATTAATGATTTCAATCGAGTTGGTACGGTAGCTCAGATTATCCGCAAATTAAAAATGCCTGACGGGTCAACAACCATTATCATCCAGGGTAAAAAAAGATTTCAGATTCAGAGTTTTGTTCAGGAAGTTCCTTACTTCAAAGCACAGATTGTTGGTCTGGTGGATGAAAAACTGGATTTAACTGTTGACAAAAACAAAGCGCTGGTGTCTTCAATGAAAGACATGGCAACCCGCATTATCAAAGAATCTCCAAACATTCCAACAGAAGCAACTTTTGCTATCAAAAATATTGAGAGCCCTTCTTTTCTGGTGAATTTTATTGCGTCAAACCTTAGTACTGAGATTGAAAAAAAACAACAATTGCTGGAAATAAACAGCATTACCAAACGCATTGAAGCAGTTATTGAACAACTTTCCTACGAACTGAAAATGCTCACGATGAAAAGTGAAATTCAGTCGAAAGTGAAGATGGATATTGACCGTCAGCAGCGTGAATATTTTTTGAATCAGCAGATGCGTACTATTCAGGATGAACTTGGGGATAATCCGGTTCAGAATGAGATCAACGAATTTGAGCGCCGGGCAAAATCCAAAAAATGGAATGAAAAAGTTGAGAAAGCTTTCAGAAAAGAACTTTCAAAACTGAGCAGAATGAATCCGCAGGGAGCAGAATTTTCAGTGCAGCTGAATTATATTGATATGTTGCTGGAATTGCCCTGGGATGAATGTTCTACCGACAAATTTGATCTTAAAAAAGCATCTGAAATTTTAGAACGGGACCATTTCGGACTTGAAAAAGTAAAAGAACGTATTCTTGAATACCTGGCTGTTTTAAAACTGAAGGGAGATATGAAATCTCCGATACTTTGTTTGTACGGACCTCCGGGAGTTGGAAAAACTTCACTCGGAAAATCCGTTGCAGAATCTATCGGCAGAAAATATGTGCGCATGTCTTTAGGCGGGTTGCATGATGAAGCAGAAATCAGAGGACACAGAAGAACCTATATAGGAGCTATGCCCGGCAGAATATTACAAAATATCAAAAAAGCAGGAACATCCAATCCGGTTTTTGTTCTGGATGAAATTGATAAAATAGGAAGAGATCATCACGGTGATCCATCATCCGCATTGCTTGAAGTTTTAGATCCGGAACAGAATTTTGCTTTCAATGATAATTTTGTAGAACTCGATTATGATCTTTCCAAAGTTCTTTTTATTGCCACTGCAAACAATCTCTCAACCATTCAGGGACCATTACGTGACCGGATGGAAATTATTGAAGTGAGCGGATATACCGTTGAAGAAAAAATTGAAATTGCCAAACGCCATTTAATTCCAAAACAATTGGAGGCACATGGAAGAACCAAAAAGTCAATTTCAATTTCTGATTCCGTTCTGGAAAGAATTGTTGAAGAATACACTTCAGAATCCGGAGTAAGAACACTCGAAAAGAGAATTGCAAAACTGGTTCGTTACCGTGCAAAGCAAATTGCAATGAATGAAAAATATACGCCGGCAATTAATGCACAGCAGCTGCTCGCTATTCTTGGTCCTTCACACAGCAAAGACAAATACATAGGAAATGAGTTTGCCGGTGTAGTTACAGGACTTGCCTGGACACAGGTTGGCGGAGATATTCTTTATATTGAAACAAGTCTTTCCAAAGGAAAAGGTAAACTAACACTTACCGGAAATCTGGGTGATGTGATGAAAGAATCAGCCGTACTTGCGCATCAGTTTTTAAAATCACATGCAGAAGAATTTGGATTGAACGCAGAAGTTTTTGACAAATACGATGTGCATATTCACGTGCCAGAAGGTGCAACACCAAAAGACGGTCCATCAGCCGGAATTACCATGCTAACTTCCATTGCATCTGCATTTACGCAGCGCAAAGTGAAAAAATTTCTGGCAATGACCGGTGAAATAACTTTGCGTGGATCTGTTCTGCCTGTAGGCGGAATCAAAGAAAAAATTCTTGCAGCTAAGAGAGCAAACATAAAAGAAATAATTCTCTGCGAAAAAAATAAAAAAGACATAGTTGATATTGAACAATCCTATTTAAAGGGACTGACTTTTCATTATGTAAAAACGATGAAAGAAGTGCTGGATATCGCATTGCTGAATCAGAAAGTGGCAAATGCTAAAAAAATAGATTGATTTCCAACGGTTAAGGATATCTTTCCGTAAGTGTTTTGTACTGATGTGCTTCGCTTATGAAAAAAAATCTACCTATTGCGTTTGTTTTATACTTACAGTTCTCAACTTCATTCAGTCAATACTATACTCAATATTTTGACGGTTTGGATTCGAATCAGTTTGAAGCCATTTTTGTTTATCCGGACACCAGCGATGCAGATGTCTGGCAATTTGGTCCACCTCAAAAAACGTATTTTGAAAGTGCTTCCACTATTCCGGATGTATTAATTACAGATACTGTCAATTATTATCCGGATTCCGTTTCAACCTATGCCTGGTTTCAAGTTCCGCAGGATGCACTGTGGGCTGGTGGACTTGCAATTCAATGGGTTCAGACAATCGATCTGGATACAAATAAAGACGGCGCTTTTGTAGAATTTTCATCTGACTCAGGAGATACCTGGCAGAATGCAATGTATCATCCGGATGTTTATCAATATTATGGTTGGGATTTTGCAAACGAAGGAACAGACCATACCGGTGAACCTTGTTTTACAGGAACGGACACACTTTGGAAAAATGTCTGGCTTTGTTTTTTATATGACTATTTAGGAACAATTGATAATCTTTCTGTTCGTTATCGTTTATCTTCAGATACAATTCAAACCAATCAGGAAGGCTGGATGTTAGATAACCTGATGGTTGCTGCAACCTGGTTTCATCCTGTGGCTGAACAATCAAAAGTATCCGATTACAAAATTTATCCATCTGTTTCACAAGGACCAATTTCAATAACCAGAGTCAACACTGAAAATAATTCAGGAAATGCCAGATTAAAACTCCTGACAATGACCGGGCAGCTCATTTTAAATCTTGGAGAAATTACTGAAGGAACAACTATTGATTTATCCGGTCAGGCGGCAGGCAGATATTTAATTTCCATTGAAAACGGAATGAAATCTGAAATGCATGAAATTATTATAACCAAATGATCCGGTTTTCTATCATTGTATTATTCATTCTTTCTTCTGCATTCTTTTTTATTTCAGGTTCAGAAAAAGGACAACTCACTCCCTATCCTTTTAAACAACCTGTTGCATTTCCAAAAATGCCGGTTTCAGCTGACAATCCTGTCACAGAGGAAGGTGCTTTGCTGGGCAGATATTTATTTTATGATACCATTTTAAGTAAAGACAAAACTATTTCATGTGCAAGCTGTCACAAACAGGAATTTGCTTTTAGTGATTCTCCGCAGCAATTCAGTAAAGGAATTGATGACCAGCTTCAAAAAAGAAATACGCCTCCCCTGTTTAACCTGGCCTGGTATAATTTTTTTTCTGGGACGGAAGAGCAAAAACAATTGAAGAACAGATTTTTTTTCCGGTGCGTGATCATACAGAAATGAATCTTGACTGGAAATCAGCCACAAAAAGAATCAACAAAAGTTCATTTTACAGGGAGCAATTCAGACTTGTTTTTGGAGACATTGAAATTGACAGTGTCCTTATTGCTAAGGCCATTGCACAATTTGAACGCACCTTAATTTCCTGCAATTCTAAATTTGACCGCGTACTTAGAAAAGAAGATAAACTGACGCCTGAAGAATTCAGAGGATATGAAATAATGAATGATCAATCCATGGCAGATTGTCTGCACTGTCATTCAACAGATGCAAATGCATTAGGGACTTCTCTTAAGTTTTCTAACAACGGATTAGATGAAATAAATGATGAATTGTTATTTACCGATTTCGGTTTTGGAACAACAACAGGAAACAAATCAGATTATGGAAAATTTAAAATTCCTTCTTTGAGAAATATTGCATTAACTGCACCTTATATGCATGACGGAAGATTCAAAACACTGAGAGAAGTGATTGATTTTTTACAGCAGTGGTTTGCATTCCAGTCCAACCATTGATCCTAAAATGACGCGCATCAAAACTGGTGGCGTTCAGCTCACGGAATATGATAAAAAATGTCTGGAAGCATTTCTGAATACATTAACGGACTCAACATTTATTACAAATCCTGAATTTGAAAACCCGTTTAAAAAAAAGTAAGATGATTCAAGGGAAACAAAATCATCTTGGCTAAATGTATTAAATTTGTTCTGAACTACTTACAACTGAAATTCATGAACAAATTATTCTTCATTTTCACCGCATTCATTTCCATTAGCACATTCGGTCAGTGGACGTTTTTTGGATCGCCTGCTTTTTCTCCGGGACAAGTTCAGTACACCAGTATTGCTGTTGACGGAAGTACACCTTATGTTGCGTACCGTGATCTTGCAAACATGAATAAATGCAGTGTCATGAAACACAACGGTACAAACTGGGTACAGGTTGGATCAGCCGGAATTTCAGGCGGAGGTGCACTTTATACTTCACTTGCTGTTGATAATGGATTTCCTTTGTTGCTTATGTTGACGGATCTGCAGTAAACAGAGTAACCGTCAAAGCATTTAACGGAACCAGTTGGGTGACTATAGGATCAACCGGTTTTTCAGGTGACAATACAAGTTATGTCAATCTGAAAATTGAAAGTTCTGTTCCGTATGTTGCCTATCAGGATGGCTCCAGCGGAAATAAAGTTTCTGTGATGAAATTCAATGGAACAAGCTGGGAACAGGTTGGCACGGCAGGTTTTTCTGCAGATGTTGCTTCTGAAATTTCTCTCACATTTCTTGCTGGAACACCTTATGTTTCTTTTAAAGATGCTGATGTTTCTAATGAACTTTCTGTCATGTATTTTGATGGTACAAACTGGCAGTATATGGGATCACAGGGAATCACTTCCGGTGGTGTTGGTAAAACTTCCGTTTCAAACAACGGTTCTGAAATTTATGTTGCCTATGAAGATGTTTCCAACGGAGACAAAATAACCGTCATGAATTATTCAGGCGGATGGCAATTGGTAGGTTCAGCAGGATTTACATCGGGTGCTGCAGATTATATTGACCTTGAATTTCTGGGTGCTGATCCTTATGTTGCATATCAGGATGCTTCGTATGGTTTCAGGGCAAACGTCATGTGGTTTGACGGAACAGACTGGCTGGAAATTGGAGTTCCGGGATTCTCACCTTCACAGGCTTTATTTACCTCACTTGCATTTGAAGGCGGATATCCTGTGGTGGCATTTCAGGATTATGACGGAGGAACATACAAAGCATCTGTGATGAAATATGAACCTTGTTTTGATGCAGATGTTCCGGGCCTTTCTTTAAGCGCAACAACTATTTGTCAGAATATGCCGCTGACACTTTCTGTCACTTCGGGAAATCTGAATAGCGCTGATTTCTGGAGTGTTTATTCCGGAAGCTGCGGCGGAACGCTCATTGGAAGTTTTGCCGGAAGTTCAGCCATTCTTTTACCACAGGGAAATACAACGTATTATGTAAGAGGGGAACCTTATTGCGTAACACCAACAAGCTGCGCGTCAATTTCTGTTTCAGTTACTCCCATTGATTCTTCAGTAACAGTTTCAGGCGGAACCATGACAGCAGTTTCATCAACTGCAACCACGTATCAATGGCTCAATTGCGGAACAGGTTATTCTATAATCACCGGAGAAAATTCGCAGAGTTTCACTCCAACATCAAATGGATCTTATGCTTTAAAAATTTCAGAAAACGGCTGTGTCGACACCAGCTCCTGTTACACGTTTTCAAGTATCGGATGGGAAGAAAATTCAACAGGTTCATTTACTCTTTTTCCAAATCCGGCGGCAGATTTTATTTATATGAATTTTTCAGAGGGCATTCAGAATGGTGAAATTATTTTATCAGATCTCACGGGAAAGGTAGTTTTTCAAACTGCAGTTTCTGAAACAAACAATTTTAATATCGACATAAAAAATCTGGAAGCAGGACATTATTTTGTCACGCTGATTACTGAAGAAAACAAACAAACCATTTCATTCACTAAAAAATAAAATGATCATGAAAGAATATAAAAAAGAAGATGTCACTATTCTCTGGAATGCTGAAAAATGTACTCACTCAGGTGTTTGCGCAAGAGGACTATCCGTAGTATTCAAACCCAAAGAAAGACCCTGGATACAAACGGATAATGCGAGTAAAGATGAAATAGTACAACAGGTTTTGAAATGCCCGAGCGGGGCACTTTCTATTAAGAAGTGATGGAGATAAAGGAAGATTGGTTGAATTTATTTGATGCAATATTTGTGTCAACCAATTAAAACTCAAAAAAAGAATAGACATGGCGGACTGTATCGAATGTGGACAATACACCAAATTCAACGGTGGACTTTGCACGAAATGTTATAGTAAAAAGAACTTAAAAATCACAGACAAGGTTGAGGTGAACTCCATCGACGAAGAATTGTTTGATGATGATCAATCGGGACTTACCGACAAAGAAAAGAACTATCGCTTCGGGATGATTAAAGGTCGTATTGCTGAAACATTAATCCAAGAACTTTTCCTAAGTTTAGGATACAATGTGTTTCGTTACGGAATGGAAAACACAATTCCGGGTATAATGGAATTGTTAAAAGGAGTTCGTTCTGACGTGGCGCAGGAAATCAGAAGAATGCCAGATTTCGTAATGCAAAATCCAAAATCAAAAAGATGTATACTTTGTTGAAGTTAAATTCAGAGCAAGTGGAGAATTCAAACTAAAGGACCTTCCTAAAAATTATCCCTACGAAAACGCATATATAATCTTGGTTTTCAAAGAAACATATAAAATGTATAACTGTTTCAGAACTTCAAGAAGGTAAAGAAATAACACCAACTACTCACAATTATTTGGGAAATAGAAAGGAATTTGATCTCGACAAAGAAGTTATTATTGACTTCTGTAATTTTGCTATTCAATTCTTTGAAAATGTTTAAAGGATTCCGTTAACTCTTTATAAAATGCAATAGCGCTTCGATATACAATTTCAGGATTTCTTGGTAGCAACCCCATACTTTTAATCAAGTTGGTACTAATACTTCTATTTGCAGTCGTAAGCCAAATATATTTCCCTAAAAATAGTTCTCAATTAGAGAACTTTTATTATCTTTGTACCATGAAGCGCATTATTGCCAAAAGTACTTTAAGAGAATTTTGGGAAAAGCATGAAGACGCTGAGGACTATTTGAAGACCTGGTATCAGACCGCCAAGACCGCTAATTGGAAATCTCCCAAGGACATCAAAAAGTCTTATGCAAGTGCAAGTTTTTTAAACGACAATCGAGTGGTTTTTAATATTCAAGGAAATCACTACCGACTCATAGTAAAATTCAATTATGAAAGACAATGGGCATTTATTCGCTTCATCGGGACGCATGCTTCTTATGACCGGATTGATGCCGAAACTATTTAAGAAAAAAACTATGAATATTAAACCAATAAAAACAAAAAAGGACTATCAAAATGCGCTCAACCGACTTGAAGTTATTTTTGATGCTCCCGCTAATTCAAAACTCGGTGATGAAGCCGAGATTCTTTCTTTATTGATCGAAAACTACGAAAATGAGCATTACAAAATTGATGCTCCGGATCCGATAGTTGCAATCAAAATCCGTATGGAAGAAATGAACATGAAGCAAAAAGACTTAGTCGGAATACTCGGAGGAAAAAGTCGTGTCTCGGAAATTTTAAACCGGAAAAAGAAACTCACCGTTGACATGATTCGGGTACTCGAAAAACATCTGCAATTATCGGCTTCTATCCTTGTAGGAAACTACAAACTTCAGGAATAGAAAATAGACGTTGATTCCGGCCAAAAATTATTTGAATCCACAACGTTATTTTTACAGCCTTTTCTGTAAAAAAAAAAGATTATCAAACCATCTGCAAATAAACCACCTTCTTAGTCTCAAAAAACTCTTCTTTGAAAAAATCAGAGAGGTTAATAATTTCCATATACTGTCTGACATCTTTTAATTCTTCGGTCAGATCACCGCCTTTGAGATAGAAAATTCCGTTTGGATATCCGTTCTGCTGTTTGGTTTTGAATTTGCCTTTGACCCAGGGTAAAAATTCGTTCATCTGCGTAACTGCGCGACTGATGATAAAGTCAAATTTTTTGTCAATCTGCTCAGCGCGTATGTGAACTCCTTTTACATTTTTCAAACCCAAAGCTGCAGAAACTTCGTTGACTACTTTTATTTTTTTACCGATGGAATCAGCTAATAAAAAATTCGATTCCGGAAATAAAATAGCCAAAGGCACACCGGGAAATCCACCGCCGGTGCCAATATCCAGAATGTCTGAACCGGGAGTAAACTGAATCACTTTGGAAATAGCCAGCGAGTGCAGCACATGTCGTTCATAAAATTCATCAAAATCTTTTCTGCTGACCACATTGATCTGATCATTCCAAAATTTATACAAATCAAATAAGGCGGCAAACTGATCTTTTTGAACGGAAGTCAGATTTGGAAAATAGTTGAATATGAGATCAACTTTTTCACAGAAAATCAAATGGTATCTTTGGAAGTACCCATCATTTCAGCCAGAAATGTGCGGGCTCTGAACAATTGTGCTTTTACTGTACCAAGCGGTAAATTCATTTGCTCGGCAATTTCTTCGTAAGACAATTCTTCAAAATATCTTTTTTCAATCAGATCACGGTAGCGCGGTTTCAGTTTTTTAACCAGACCACGCATCAGTTTCACTTTTTCATCGTGCATCTTTACTTCTTCCGGATCTTTCTCTTCACTGCGCACATCTATGGAAATGCTGTCTCCGTCATCATTGGTATAACCGCTGTCAATTGAAGTTACCTGAATTCTTTTTTTACCGGATATGATCAATGGCGTTGTTGGAAGCAATTTTGAAAGCCAGGTTGAAAATGCAAAGCTTGGCGAATATTGATGTAATCTGTTGAACGCTTTGCCAAATGCTTCAATGGTTAAATCTTCAGCATCATCTTCAGTGCGCACCATTTTCAGCATCATAAAATAAATGGACTCACGGTATCTTTCCATTAAATCTCCGTAAGCAGCCTGATCACCGTTGAGTGCCTGTTCAACCAGCACCAAATCTCTTTTTCCTTTGTCAGATAAATTATCTCCTTTTACCATTTGTCAGGTTCTCTGCGATCAGTAGAATAATAAATAAAGGGCATTACTACCAGATGAATCAGTTCCAGAACCGGATACCACACCACTAAATCACGCGCTGCCAGTTTTCTGAAAACCGCCCTGTTTACAATCCAGTATACCAGATACCGGATAAAAAGCAAACCGGCGATGATCCACCACCATTTAAAATTAAAGAGTAAAATAACAGAAGAAAGAAGCATCATAATCATGCTTGCGGGGAATATTCCTAAAAGCAATTTGTTAATAAGTCGGTATCTCGGAGCGGTTGTAAAATGACGCTGCTTTTGTTTAATCCACTCAGCCCATGTCTGTTTGGGATGAGAAAACACAAAACTTTCAGGACTGATTTCAACGGCTACATTTTTTTTAGTTGCCGCATCACGCATAAACAAATCATCATCGCCTGACTGAATGTGATAGTGACTTTTAAATCCGTCTACTTCAAAAAAACGTTTGCGCGTATAACTCATATTTCTGCCCACGGCCATATACGGCTTGCCGGCACAGGCAAAACTCAGATAAGTACTGGCAATAGTGGTTGTATCAAAACGAATTAATTTATTCAGAAAACTCTTTTCTGTTTCATACGGCCCTACTCCAATCACAATTTCTTTTCCTTCGGTATAATTCCGCACTATAGTTTTGAGCCATTGATTTCCCGCAGGATAACAATCTGCGTCAATCATCACCAGATGTTCATACTGTGCACCTTTAATACCAATGGTGAGCGGCATTTTTTTACCGAATTTCCGGTGTCTGTTTTTTTCCAGTTCGATGATTCGCAGATGCGGATATTTTTCCTGATAGGCACGGATGATGTGTTTGGATTCATCCACACTCATATCATTGACGACAATCACTTCAAACTTCGGATAATCCTGCGTTAAAACAGCAGGCAGGTTTTTAAAAAGATTATCCTCTTCATTTCTTGCGCAGACAATCACACTGACCGACGGCGTTTCTGCTGAAGTCTGTTTCTTCTTATGTATAGCCAGACGAAGCGGATACAGCAGTACATACCATAGCTGAATGAGAACCATCAGGCAAAAAAACAAGAACAGAATGCTTGTAAAATCAACGCGTATTTCAGGCCAGAAGTCCATCTTTGTCAATCTTACAAATGTTCACATATTTATTATAGCGTATATTTGTTTCCACAGTACTTTTCAACAAAATGAATTTTATAGCAGGACATGCTGATCCTCACTCCAAAGCGCGCACGGGAACAATAGTTACCGATCACGGGGAAATACAAACCCCTATTTTTATGCCGGTTGGAACGGCAGGCACTGTAAAGGCCGTACATCAGCATGAGCTGAAAGAAGATATCAAAGCACAGATAATTCTGGGAAACACCTATCATCTTTATTTGAGACCCGGTTTAGAGGTACTTGAAAAGGCAGGAGGATTGCACAAATTCAACGGATGGGATAAACCCATTTTAACGGACAGCGGTGGTTATCAGGTCTATTCTCTTGCCGGTACACGCAAAATAAAAGAAGAAGGAGTAAAATTTCAATCGCATGTAGATGGAAGTTATCATGTCTTTACTCCAGAATACGCAATGGATATTCAGCGTGTGATTGGCGGAGATATTATTATGGCGTTTGATGAATGTACGCCGTTTCCGTGTGAATATAATTACGCAAAAAATTCGATGAAGATGACGCACCGCTGGCTGCAGCGATGCGTTGACCGTTTTAATCAAACAGAAAACAAATACAATTATTCGCAGGCACTTTTTCCAATTGTACAGGGCAGTGTTTATAAAGATCTGAGAACAGAAAGTGCTGAAAAAATAGCCTCCTTTAATATGCCGGGAAATGCAATCGGCGGATTATCTGTTGGCGAACCGGATGAAGAACTGTATGCGATGACGGATCTTGTCTGTGGTATTTTACCAAAAGACAAACCCCGGTATTTAATGGGTGTGGGAACACCTGCAAATATTCTTGAATGTATTTCATTGGGTATTGATATGTTTGATTGTGTAATGCCAACGCGCAACGCCAGACACGGTATGCTTTTTACGCGCAACGGTATCATGAACATGAAAAATGCCAAGTGGAAAGATGATTTTTCACCGCTGGATGAATCCGGCACTTCATACGTTGATAAAGCATACAGCAAAGCCTATGTCAGACATCTTTTTCACACACAGGAAATTCTTGCCATGCAGATTGCAAGTATCCACAATCTTGCATTTTATCTCTGGCTGGTTGGTGAAGCACGCAATCAAATACTGAATAATACGTTTACTCCGTGGAAGCAAAAAATGATTTTACAAATTAGTCAGAAAATCTGAGGTGATACTTACAAAATTAGACCGGTATATTATAAAAAAGTTTCTTGGAACTTTTGTGTTTATGCTTGTGCTGTTAATGTCTATCAGTATTGTTTTTGACGCATCAGAAAAACTAAATGAACTGATTGATCACGGTGCACCCTGGACTGAAATTATTGGAATTTATTATGTAAACTTTTTCATTAATTACGGTGTTCAGTTCAGTTATCTTCTCAATTTCATTTCGGTTATCTGGTTTACTTCCAAAATGGCAGGCAATACTGAAATTGTTCCTATTCTGAGCGCAGGTGTTGGCTTCAACCGGTTGCTTCGTCCTTATATAATTTCATCGGTGATTCTGGTAATATGGGCTTTACTCATGTACAATTATGTATTGCCTGATTCAAATAAACTGAGACTTGAGTTTGAAGAACTTTATTACCGTGATAAAATTGGTAAAACAGATGAACATATTATTCTGAGTGAAAATGAAATTGTTTACTATTCACATTATAACGGCGCTACTCACCGGGTCACCAATCTCACGTATGAAAACTGGAACAATGACTCGCTGAACTATATGATTTTTGCAAGACAGGCAAAAGGCGACAGTCTGACAAAAAACTGGGAACTGTACAATTATCAGGTACGCAGTTTTGGTTATTTCAATGATGAAGTTTATTACGGTATTAAAAAAGATACCATGCTGAGTTTTGGTATTAATGATCTTGTTTTCAGAAGCAGTGTTATTGAGGCAATGGATAATGCTGAGCTCAATGAATTTATTAAAGAACAGCAATTAAAAGGGTCAGAAAGTATTCCGTTGTACGAAGTAGAAAAATACAAACGCTGGGCATCACCATTTGCAATAATAATTCTCACCATCATTGGTGTTTCCGTTTCCAGTAAAAAAAGCCGGGGCGGACTGGGTATTAATCTGGCCATTGGATTGGGAATATGCGTGCTTTATATTTTTGCCATGCAGATTACAACTGTTGCAGCACTCAATGTTGGATTTACGCCCATGTTAGCTGTTTGGCTGCCCAATATTATTTTTGCATTCATTGCTCTTTTCCTTTATAAAATTGCACCAAAATAATTTTTTATGATTAATCAGAATGTCACCGTCGCTCAGGTCAATGCAATGCGTGAAAATACCATGATCGAACTGCTGGGAATTGAAGTTACAGAAATAGGTAAGAACTACATTTCAGGCAAAATGCCGGTTGACAAACGCACACATCAGCCCGCAGGTTTACTTCACGGAGGTGCCAGTGCAGCCATGATTGAAAGTCTTGGTTCACTTGGTTCATCACTGATTGTTGACATGTCAAAATTTGGCATTGTAGGTATTGAAATAAATGCCAATCACATCCGCGGGGTACAGGATGGTTTTGTGACTGCGAAAGTAGAAATCATTCATTGCGGAAAAAGTACCCATATCTGGCAGGGCTATATCTATAACGGTGATCAAAAACTTGTTTGTTCAGGCAGGCTAACCGTTCTTGTCATTGAAAAACCTGTTTAATGGGTTATTGTTATTTTGCATATCGCCTTCCTGATTCAGATCAAATTCTTTACCTCAAAGGACAAATTATTAAAACCGCTGTTTCTGAATTACCCGGCAAAACGGCTATTCTGATCCATGATTTTTCTGGTGACAATATCTATCTGATAGAAAATCCGGAGCCTTGTCAGCCGGATGATTTCAAACTACATCTTCAAAATGACGGAGGCGAATTTATTGCTGAAAAAAAAGACTATTTACAAAATTTTAAACAGATACATCAGCATATACAATCCGGCGCTGTAAAAAAAATTGTGCTGTCAAGAATTAATTCTGTGAGCTGCTCAAAAAAACCGATGGAAATATTTACTGAATTAAACCGGCACTACAAAAACACATTCAACTATTTAATATCATCTGAAGAAACCGGAACCTGGATGGGTGCCAGTCCTGAGCTCCTGCTTCAGCAAACCGGTAATAAAATTTCTACCGTTTCATTAGCCGGTACGCGACCCGCTGGTACCAGTCAAAAATGGCTCGACAAAGAAAAAGAAGAACAACAGTTTGTAACTGACTTCATTGAATCTGTTTTCAGAAAACATCATGTGGATCAAATTTTTGTTTCAGACACATACACTAAAAATGCTGGTCCTGTTGAACATGTATGTACAGATATTCATGCCCTGACAAATGAACCGAAAATAATTCTGAATTTGCTGGAAGATTTACACCCCACTCCTGCCACTTGCGGACTTCCGAAACAAATTGCGAGAGACATTATTCTTGCCACAGAAAATCATGACCGAAAATTCTATACCGGATTTATAGGTATTCTGAATAAAAATTCATCCACCTTTTTTGTAAATCTGAGATGCATGGAATTGAAGAAAAAAAGTGCATTGATTTATGTCGGCGGAGGAATAACGCTTCAATCCCTTGCTGAAAAAGAATGGGATGAGACTTGCAAAAAATCACTGACACTGGAGCGTGTGCTGAACTGGTTTCATTTCTCCGGATATTTTCTTTAATATTTTACAACCCGCCGGGACATTTTTGCTATGCGCAAAACTATGATCCATATCATAGTACATGGTTACAAATAGTCAGAACTTTAAATTCAGTAACCAATCTAATTAACTACAATGTCAATAATCATTACAGACGAATGCATCAATTGCGGAGCATGTGAACCAGAATGTCCGAATCATGCAATCTATCAGGGAGGAGCAAACTGGAACATTTCAGAAGGCACAAACATCAGCGGTGATTTCAAACTCCCAAACGGAAACAGCATGGATATTTATGCAGAACAGCAGCCAATATCAAACGACTTTTATTTTATTGTTCCTGAAAAATGTACAGAATGCAAAGGCTTTCATGAACAGCCGCAATGCGCCAGTGTTTGCCCGGTAGACTGTTGTGTTCCAGATCAGAATAACTCAGAAACGGAAGATCAGCTGTTGGCAAAACAAAAAATGCTTCATGCAGGATAAGGAAAATAATCAGCCCGGTAAATCAGAATTTGCTGTGATCATTCTTGCAGGAGGACGATCATCCAGAATGAATTATCCGAAACCATGGCTGAAATATAATGATTCAGAGAATTTCACCGAGGCAATTATAGACAAATATAATAACGCCGGAATAGAAGAAAAAGTTCTGGTCATCAATGCGGATTTCTGTTCGTCTGTGTACATCAATCAGATCAACAGGATAAAAGACAAGGTGAATTTTGCTTATATCCTGGAACCTGAGGCGCGGAAGATTATTTTCACTGGCGATGGGTCTGAGACATATCAGACAAGCTAAATATGTTTTTATTCAAAACGTTGACGCACCTTTTTTACAGACATCTACTTTGCTTGAAATGATAAAAAGTGCAGAGCCGGAAACAACAATACTTCCACGATTTAAAACAAGCAACGGTCATCCGGTTTTGGCAGACGCAGAAATGCTAAGAAACTTATTGAAAAATGCAGATGAATCATCATCACTTAAACAACTGATTTCAGGATGCAAAAGAAAAATTGTTGAAACTGACGATAACGGAATTCTGATAAATGTAAATACACCAAATGAATATGATAAAGTGATGCATGAATATATGGCATGACATACAAAATTCTTTGGAAAGCGGAGAAAAGATTGCCGTATGCACGGTAGTAAATACTTCGGGTTCTGTTCCCAGACACGCAGGAACAAAAATGCTTGTCTTTGAAAACGGAAAAATCAGCGGTACAATCGGAGGCGGCAATCTGGAAAAAAAAGTAATAGAAAATGCGATCAGACAAATTGCAGAAGGCAAATCAAAATTATTCAAACATGATCTTGTTCATCACCATAATATGTGCTGCGGCGGACAAGTTGAAATATTTATTGAACCGGTTATGCCTCTAGACAGGCTGTATATTTTTGGTGCTGGTCACACTGGTCAGGCACTTGCAAAACTTGCCGCTGATACAGAGTTTGAAACTTTTCTGTTTGATGACCGGATTGAATACTTAAATAACTGCACACTTGCCGGCGTAAATAAATTATTGCTTGCAAACGGATCAGCCATATCAGAACTACCTTTTAATAAAAAGACTTATGTAGTCATTGCAACGTACGATCATCAGACTGACCGGAATATTCTGTCTCACTGTATAAAGCAATCATGCGCATATATCGGAATGATAGGAAGTCAGAGAAAAATTCTGATGACAAAAAAAATGTTTCTTGAATCAGGTCTTTCTGATGAAAAAAAATTTGGAGAAATTGACACACCGATTGGATTGGATATTCATGCAGAAAGTCCGTTTGAAATTGCAATAAGCATTATGGCAGCATTAATAAAAAAGAAAAATGAAAACAACTAAAACCGCAATTATTACAGGCGCGTCGAATGGCATCGGCAAAGCAATCGCTATTCGTCTCGCACAGGAAAATTTCCGGATAATAATCGCTGACATTGATAAAAAAAATGGTGAAGCTCTTGCTGCTGAAATTGGTGTCAGCTCGCAATTTTATGAATGCGATATCTGCAGTGAAAAATCAGTAAAAAATCTTTTCACATACATAAAAGAGCAATACGGAAAATTAGATGTACTGGTTAATAACGCTGGTATAATCCGGGACAATGTCATATGGAAAATGCCTGTAGAAGATTTTGACAAAGTAGTTGAAATAAATTTAAAGGGAACCTGGCTCATGTGCAAAAATGCAGCTGTTATAATGCGGGAATCAGGCAGCGGAAGAATCGTTAATATATCCTCACGTGCCTGGCTCGGTAATAAAGGACAATCTAATTATGCCGCTTCTAAAGCAGGAATCATAGGGCTCACCAGAGTACTGGCACTGGAATTGGGAGGCAGCGGAGTTTTTGTAAACGCGATTGCACCGGGTCTGATTGATACACCACTGACACAAAAACTACCTCAGGATGTGCAGGCAAAATTAATTGAAGCACAACCAACAAAAAAAATGGGAAAACCTGAAGATATTGCTCAGGCTGTCGCTTTTCTGTGTGATGAAAAAACACAATTCATCACCGGACAAACAATCTATGTTGACGGCGGGAAAAGTATTGGAGCCGGAATTTAAAAAAGATACTGTATGGAAATAATTACACTGACCGTAAATGACAAAGCATATACAATACTGGTTGAACCGCATGAAACACTTGCGCATGCACTCAGAGAAAAATTCAGCTCATTGGAACAAAATCCGGTTGTGAACAGGGCAGTTGCGGTGCTTGTACGGTTTTTTTAAACGGACTTGTTGTTCAAAGTTGTATCACTCTTGTGATGAAAGCAGCCAATGCTTCCATCACCACTATTGAAGGAATTGCTGATCAGAATAAACTCCATGGATTACAAGAACAATTTGTGAAACACGGAGCTGTTCAATGCGGATATTGTACACCCGGAATGATCATGTCTTCCCTCCAGCTTTTAAAAGAAAATTCAAAACCATCAAGAGAAGAAATTACTGAAGCCATATCCGGAAATTTATGCCGGTGTACGGGTTATAAAAAAATTGTTGATGCCATAGAAAGTTATGTTTCAGAATCAAATAATGTAAAGACTGATCAGGCATTGAACAAAACAAAATCAGATAAAAAACTCAATGTAATAGGTACTTCCAGACCTTATATCGAAGCAGAAAAAAAAGTAAGAGGTGCTGCCGATTATGCAGATGATATCCAGATAAAAAATGCCCTGCACTGCAGATTTTTAAGAAGTACGCATGCCCATGCAAAAATACTTTCAATTGATACAGATGAAGCAAAAAAAATTCAGGGAGTGAGAGCTATCATCAGCGGAAAAGAATTGACGATTTCATTTGGTGTACTTCCTATTTCCCAGGATGAAACCGCCATGGCAATTGAAAAAACAAGATACATTGGAGAAATTGTTGTGGCAGTTGCGGCTGACACTGCTGAAATTGCAAATTATGCATGTTCACTTATTAAAGTGAAATATGAACCGCTGAAAGCTTTTTTTGAAATGGAGGAATCAGCTTCAGATATTGGACCAAATGAAAAAATTCACAGTCATTGCAAATTCAATAATAACATTCAGAAAAAAGCTGAGTTAAGATTTGGTGATCAGCAAACCGGTCTTCAGAATTCAGATATAAAACTCACAGCAGAATATGAATTCATGGGAATCAATCATGGATTTACTGAGCCACACGCAGCTACAGCATTTTGGGATGAAAACGGATTAACCATCATTACAGCTACCCAGGTACCCCATTATCTTCATCGGTATTTATCGAAAGTTCTGGAAGTACCAATGAGCAGGGTAAGAGTTATCAAACCTTATGTCGGCGGCGGATTTGGAGGTAAATCAGATCCGTTTCCTCATGAAATTATTATCTCTCATCTGGCAAGAATAACGGGCAGACCAGTACGAGTAAAATTTACAAGAGAAGAAGTTTTTTTAAGTAATCACGGAAGGCATCCAACAAAACTGAAAATGGAAATTGGTTTGTCAAATGAAGGAATAGTAGACGTGCTTGATGCAGATATTTTAATAGACGGAGGTGCATACGGAAGTTTTGGTGTGGTCACTTCCTATTATAACGGAGTATTGTTACAGGCGCCTTACAAAATAAATAATTTCGGATGCAGAACCAGAAGAGTTTATACCAACAAACCACAATGCGGCGCAATGCGCGGACATGGAGCTGTAAACTCAAGGTTTGCAGTTGAAACTATGCTGGATATTGCCGCAGAAAAAACAGGCATTGATCCATGCGATCTTCGTTTGAAAAATTTTCTAGATTCCAATACCACAACAGTTGGTCAATACCGGATTACATCAAACGGAAGCAGAGAATCACTCAAATGTGTCATGGATCAGGCACGGTGGAATGAAAAATTTAAAAAACTTCCAAAAGGAAAAGGTATTGGTGTTGCGTGCGGATTTTTTATCAGCGGAAGTGCACTTCCCATTCACTGGAATGAATATCCTCAATCAGTTGTTCATTTAAAACTTGATCTGGACGGACGTGTACTTGTTTTATCCGGTGCAAGTGATATCGGACAAGGCAGTGACACCATGCTGGCAATGATTGTTGCCGAAGTGCTTGGAATTGAAATGGACAAAATATTTGTTGTTGCCGCTGATACAACATTAACTCCAATTGATCTGGGAAGCTACTCAAGTCGTGTAACATTTATGGCTGGCAATGCTGCAAAAAATGCAGCTGAAAATCTGAAATCTGAAATGATTGAAAAAATTGCTGTCATAAAAAATATCGAGAAAGAAGAATTGATTTTTGAAAACGGAATGGTTTTCACCCATGATAAAAAAATTAGTCTGTCCTGGAATGAAGCAGTTGAAATTGCGACAAGAAAAACAGGTGCTTTAAATTCTTCAGGAGCATACAATTCACCAAAACTTGGTGGTGATTTTAAAGGAGCCGGGGCTGGTTTGAGTCCGAGTTATAGTTTTGGTGCCGTCATAGCAGAAGTAGATGTGAACAGGCAAACAGGGCAGGTAAAAGTTACCGGAATCTGGGGTGCTCACGATGCAGGTAAAGCAATCAATCCGCTGGCGGTTGAAGGTCAGCTGGAGGGATCATGGCACATGGGTATGGGACAAGCTCTTACAGAGCAGATGAAATTTTACAACGGACTTTTGGTAAACAGCAATCTGCTCGATTATAAAATTCCAACTTCAAAAGATACACCAGACATCAATACCAATATTATAGAGACAATTGATCCTGAAGGTCCCTTTGGAGCAAAGGAATGCGGCGAAGGAGCAATACATCCTGTAATACCGGCAATTGCAAATGCAGTTTATCAGGCAACTGGTGTGAGAATTACATCACTGCCGATCAATGCAGAATATTTATTGAATGAAATGAACAAAAATATTTTATCAGAAAAATCAGAAGTATGATACAAGAAAAAATATACCGCATGCCATCATCAGTTTCTGAGGCCATAAATTTTGCGAAAAGCAATTCAGACTCATATCGGTACTTGGCGGGTGGAACAGATATTATGCCTAATAAATTCCAAGGGAATGACCAAATCTCATGCCTGATTGATCTTTCCAAAATTGAAAACCTGAGAGGTGTTAGTGCAGAAAATAATATGCTTAGAATTGGTGCTCTTGAAACACTTTCGTCACTGGCAAAAAATCCACTTGTTATTGAAAATTTTCCGGTGCTGATTGAGGCAATTTTATCCGTCGGTTCTCCCTTGATCAGATACTCGGCTACCCTTGGCGGCAACGTTTTGTGTGAGAACCGGTGTCTTTATTATAATCAGTCTGAATGGTGGAGACAATCCGTAGGTTATTGTCTGAAATGTGACGGTGATATCTGTATTGCAACACAGGGAAAAAATGCCTGCTTTTCAGAAATGGTTTCTGACACCGCTCCGGCATTGATTGCGTTAAATGCGAAAATTGAATATGAAGATTTATCCGGAAAACATATTGTGCCGCTTGAATCAATTTATACCGGAGACGGAGTGAAACCAAAAAACCTTCCCACTGAGGCAATTGTTCACGCAATTCTTATTCCTTCTGACAAAAAGTACCGTTGCCATTTTAAGAAACTCAGAGAAAGAGAAAGTCTTGAGTTTACTTCACTCACCTGCTGCATAACTGCTGATGAAAAAAACAATATCCGGATAGTGCTTTCAGGTGTTGACCCTAAACCGGTACTGATAGAAGGTTTGATTACTGATGACCCGGAGACACTGATAACACGTGCGGTTAAAGCAGCCAGAACAGTTGACAATGATATGTACACACGTAAATACAGACGTGAAATGATAAAAGTTTACATTAACGAAGGAATTACAAAAATAAATCGCTGAAACATGAATAATAATCCCATGGATGAACTGTACAAAGAACATACAGTCATATCTAAAACAGAAAAATTGATTACAGAAATGAATAATCTCTGGATGACAGATCCGGAAACATTTAAAATGAAAGTTGAAAAAATGCTTCATTTTTTCAGAGAATACGCAGACAATATTCATCATAAAAAAGAAGAGCAGTATTTATTTCCTGCACTGACAGATAATGACCAGTTCACGCTTCATGAAATGCTCAGTGAATTTGAAAATCATCATGAAGAATTCAGGAATTATCTTCAGAATATTGAAGAAGCAGTATCCAAACAAAACTGGGAGTCAGCGTACAAATTACTCAAGAGCTATTCATTAGATCTCAGAGACCATATTGCTGCAGAAAATGAAGAACTTTTTGTTCTGGCAGAAAATCTTTTATCCCCTTCAGAACTTGAAACACTTTACTTCCGTTTTAAAGACATTGATCTCGAAACGGGTGAAAATAAAATCAAAGAACTCGAAAGCATGCTGAATAACTGAAATCAGAAAACGTGACCTTTCAAAAAGAGCCTTTCTATACATTTAAAGAATATATCGGACAGTATTTCAGTTCACCGGTTCAAAAAGTTTCTGTCAACGCGGGCAATACCTGTCCAAACAGAGACGGAACCAAAGGATACGGTGGCTGTACATATTGCAATGTATCTTCTTTCAGTCCGGCTTACACCATGAGTAAAAGCAGTATTTCTGATCAGGTGGAAAATGGTATCTCTTTTTTTAGTCATAAAAAAATCAATCCTTCCTTTCTGGTTTACTTCCAATCTTACTCCAACAGTTACGGAAGCCTGCAATATCTGAAAAAACAATTCGAAGAGGCGCTCTCGAATACTAAAATAAAAGGACTGATTATTGGCACCAGACCGGATTGCGTAACGACAGAACTGATGGAAATTCTTCAGCGGATTTCAGAAAAGCATTACGTTGGAATTGAACTGGGTATCGAAAGTACACTGAACCGAACCCTGAAAAAAATAAACCGCTGCCACACGTATGAAGAAACTCTGGATGCATTTGAACTTATAAAAAAATACAATGTACATACAGGGGGGCACATCATAATTGGTTTACCGGGTGAGACATCAGAAAATATAATATCACATGCAAAAAAAATATCCTGTTTGCCGATTCATACTTTAAAAATACATCACCTTCAGATTATCCGGCAAACAATCATGGATTTTCAGTACAAGAAAAATAAAAATGATTTTAGTTTCCGTTCACCGGAAGAATATATCCAACTCATGTCAGAATTTCTGACCTGGCTGAGACCCGATATTGCAGTAGAAAGATTTATCAGTCAGGCTCCGGGAGAAATGCTGATTGCTCCAAACTGGAATGGAATTAAAAATTTCCAGATAACACATAAAATCAGGGAATACATGCAGTCTGTAAAAAAATATCAGGGAATGAATTTATCCCACTTTGAATGTATTTCCACTCCTGAAAAGATCATCCGGACTCCTGAATTTTGATTTTTGTTTTTCCTGATCAATCTGTTCTGTGAGTAAATCATTATAGACATCCGCTTCAACATTTCTGATAATTCCCATTGCAACCGGAAAATCAGGCAACTTCATTCTTACAAGCATTGCATGTAAAGTTGGATCCGGATTAAGTGCATCATGAACAAGAATATCCTTTTCAGAAATACCATTCTCACCCAGCGTTACAACTTCAAGACGGAGACCGTTGAGACGAATTCCTTTCTTTGATTCTTTCCCAAACAACATCGGTTTTCCATGTTCAAGAATGAGCTGATTTTCATCTTTAGACTCTTTACCTGTTATTGCCAGATGAACATCATCATTAAAAATAACGCAGTTCTGCAGTACTTCAACGAGAGAAAACCCATTGTGTTTTTCAGCGTCAGTAAAAACCTGAGTCATGAGTTTTACATTTGTATCAGGCACACGGGCGTAAAATTTTGCACCTGCACCTAAAGCAAGTTCTCCCGGAATAAATGGATTTTCAATAGTTCCGTGCGGAGAAGATTTGGTGACATGTCCCTTTTTCGTTGTTGGTGAATATTGTCCTTTTGTTAATCCGTAAATCTCATTATTAAATAAGATAAGATTCATGTTCATGTTTCTTCTGATTACATGAATAAAATGATTTCCACCAATTGCAAGGGAATCACCATCACCTGAAATAATCCAGACACTTAAATCAGGGTTTGCTATTTTTAATCCGGATGCAACCGCTGATGCGCGGCCATGAATGGTATGAAATCCGTAAGTTGACATGTAATACGGAAATCTGGATGAACAACCGATACCAGAAACAAAAGCGACATTTTCTTTTTGAATTCCCAGATCAGCGAGCGTTTTCTGTACAGCACTCAACACCGCATAATCTCCGCATCCGGGACACCATTTGACTTGCTGATTACTTGCAAAATCACGGGCAGACAAACTGCATTTTAACTGTGTACTTTCCATAATTCTATTTCTCCAGTATTTGGTTAAACTTATCGCACAGCTCTTCTATCGTAAAAGGCTGTCCCTGCATTTTATTAAACTGAACATAACTGAACTGCGGAAGCTCTGCCCTGAGATAATCAGCAAACTGACCATCATTTAATTCACAAACAAGAATCGTTTCAAATTTTGAAAAAATCTCTGCCGTGTTTTTGGGAAGTGGTTTGATATAATTAAAATTTGTAAACGCGATATTTTTACCTTTTTCCTGCAAGTGCATTACAGCTCCCAGCAAAATTCCGAACTGTCCACCCCACCCCACTACCAGTAACTTGTCTGCGTTCTTACCTTTGTATTTCTGCAAAGGAATGTAATCAGCAATAGCATCAATTTTTTCACGACGCTGTTTGCACATTTCTTCGTGATTTTTTGGTGAGTACGATACATTTCCTGATTCTGATTCTTTTTCCAGACCTCCGATGCGGTGCTCAAATCCTTTCATTCCGGCATTCACCCAAACGCGTGATTTTTTATTGTTGTCTCTAGAATAAGGTTTCCATGAATCAATTGCGCCGGACTGATCAATTTTAATTTCCGGAAGATCTTTCATGTCTTTAATTCTCCATGGCTCAGCTCCGTTTGCAATATAACTTTCAGAAAGAAGAATAACCGGCGTTACATGTTCAACCGCAATTCTCACTGCTTCATAGGCCCAGTCAAAACAATCTGCAGGTGTGCTGGCTGCAATAACTGCAAGCGGCGAATCTCCGGGTCTTCCGTATATCGCCTCTGATAAATCACTCTGTTCTGTTTTAGTTGGTAATCCGGTTGAAGGTCCGCCTCTCTGAACATTGACAATAACCAATGGTAGTTCCGTCATCACTGCAAGACCAATCGCTTCTGTTTTCAGGGCCATACCCGGACCTGATGTTGTAGTTACAGCAACATTTCCTCCAAAACTTGCTCCAATAGCAGAACAAATTCCTGCTATCTCATCTTCTGCCTGAAAAATTTTTATTCCATTCCATTTATGTTTGGAAAGTTCATGTAAAATATCTGTTGCAGGTGTGATTGGATAAGTTCCCAAAAATAAATCACGATTTACCTTATTTGCGGCAGCCATCAAACCCCAGGCTGTCGCCTGATTTCCGGTAATGTTTCTGTATAATCCGGGTTTTGTATCTGCAGGCAGAATGGAATAGGTGGAAGTATGTGCCTGAATAATTTCTCCATAATTTATTCCCGCCCTCAGTGCTCGTATATTTGCATCTTTTACTCCCGGCTTGTTCGCAAATTTTTGCTCGTAGAACTGAATTGTCTGATCTGTCGGAAGATTAAACAACCAATATATCAGACCAAGAGCAAACATATTTTTACATCGGTCAGCCGCTTTGTTATCCAGTCCAAGATCAGCAAGATTTGTTTTGGTCAGCGATGTAACAGGCGCTACAATTACTGTATAATCAGAAAGTGAATTATCTTCAAGCGGATTAGCACTGAACCCAGCCTTTTCCCAATCCTTTTTTGAAAAAGAATCTCCGTCTAAAATAACTGTGCAGGCAGGTTTTAGGTTGTGCATATTTGCTTTAAGCGCTGCAGGATTCATGGCAACAAGTACATCCGGAGAATCTCCGGGACTGTGAACACCAGAACTTCCAAAATTTATCTGGAATCCTGAAACGCCGGCAACTGTACCCTGCGGTGCTCTGATTTCAGAAGGAAAATCAGGAAACGTTGCAATCTGATTACCAAGTATTGCAGCTGTATCTGTAAATAAAGTTCCAGCCAGCTGCATTCCGTCTCCAGAATCACCGGCAAATTTTATTACCACTTTTTCAAGTGAAATTGTTTCACTCATAAATTCGTTTTTTAAGTTCCGCTGTACTCAACTTTTTTACCAATAGAGGTAAGGCCAAGCAAGGCATCTTTTGTAGAAAAAATATCATGGAGTTTTTCCAGTTCAGAAGAATTTCCTTTAGCTTCTTCAATTAATACATCTGCAAACTTCATGGCTACCGGTGCTTTGCTTCCCAGTGTTGACGACAACTTTGATGCAGTTTCTTTATCAATACCTGCTCCGTTCAAATCACCTGAAATTATTTTATCATAACGGGTTGTTGTGAAAAGATTTTCCAGTGTTTTCCATTTTTCATTCAGTTGAACTTTCGATGCTGAAGTTTGTACCTGAGCCGTTCCCTGAATAATATCGAAGAATTCACCGGTATCAATTATTTTATCTACCAGACCAATTTCAATTGCTTCTTTTGCGCCAATCATTTTGCCTGATAAAATAAGATATTTGGCAAGACCCTTACCAATTCTTTTTGCCGAGCGTTGTGTACCTCCAAGTCCGGGATAAATTCCAATTCCTGTTTCAGGAAAAGCAAATTTGGATTTTGGCAATGCATAAATAATATCTGCACAAAGAGCCAGTTCCAATCCACCACCCAATGCCAAACCATTAATAACTGCAACTACTTTTTTAGAAGAATTTTCAATTTTATCAAAAACACGCTGACCATAAGAAGTGAATTCAATGATGCGGTCAATTTTTGAAGATTTAATATTCTGAACAAAAAATTTGATATCAGCACCGGCAACAAATGCTTTGCCTGAACCGGTCAGCACAATTGTTTTGACAGCGTCATTTTTTTCTGCCTCCTGAAATTTTGAATCCAGCTGTTTCATTACCTCTTCATTCAGCGCGTTCATGTCTTCAGGTTTTGACATAGTTACCGTTGCAATATCTTTTGTTACAGATAATGTTACATATTCCATAACACAAGCCTCTGAAGTAACCTTTACTTGTGGTTTTTCGCCATATCTTTCAGCGTATTCATTTATCAGTTTATTGACTGTTTCAAGACCAGATTCATTCATAATATCAACTGGTCCCTTTCTCCATCTCAAACCAATTTTTGCACCGCGGTTTAAATCAGTTGCTGAACATATTTTTTCAGCAAGTATCTGTCCGCAGACAAAAAAAGTACAACCCAGCATTCTGTCAGAAATTTGTTTTCCCTTTTCTGCATTGACAATAAAATTTTCAGGAATTTCTACAGTCCAGTCTTTTTTTGAAGCAACCTGTTTTACCAGTAATTCAGATACTTTATAAGATGGCCCGAAGTGCTCAAGAGTTTTCTGAGCATGCAGCGCTATTGGCACACCTGTAGCATTCATAAGTGCAAAAGGTCCCATGCCGATTCCAAATGTTTTCATACACACGGTATCAATCTCTTCAATCGATGCAATTTTTTCATCAAGAATTTTTACTGCTTCATTCAGCCAGGGTACAAAAAAACGATTGACTGCAAACCCATAAACATCCCTTGTTGTAATTGCATCTTTTCCGCTCATGACAGAAAAAACCTGCATCGCCCGATATGTTTCATCAGATGTTTTTTCACCCGGAATAATTTCAACCAATCTGTTTTTGGCCGCATGATAGAAATAATGCAATCCAATAAATCGTTCAGGGTGTGATACTGATTTTGCAAGTTCAGAGACAGAAAATGAAGATGTATTGGTAGCAAGTATTACGTCTTCGGAAACAA
Organism: Crocinitomicaceae bacterium; assembly: GCA_016719925.1. Classification (GTDB taxonomy): domain Bacteria; phylum Bacteroidota; class Bacteroidia; order Flavobacteriales_D; family Crocinitomicaceae; genus JADJGJ01. The sequence goes on from JADJYC010000003.1 coordinate 273,791, forward strand.
TGGAAGACAATTTTGAAAACAACTCACTTTTTATTTTGAAATCTTCAAATATTGCTTCAACAATCAGATCACATTTTTTTAATTCATTCTGATCAGTAACCGGAATAATTCTTAAGAGGACTTCATTGGCTTTGTCGTGTGTGAAAATTCCCCGGGTAACTCCCTGCCACAAAATTTCCTTAATACCACTGATTCCTTTATTAAGAGAGCTTTCTTCCCTGTCATTCAAAATAACAGTGAATCCTTCCTGGGCAAATTTTTGTGCTATGGCAGATCCCATTGTACCTGCACCCACAACTCCGACTGTTTTTATTTTTTTACTCATGATAATTTTTATTTATGTTCCGGGTAACTATCAGGATTAATTTTTAAATCCAAATAGTCAACACTGTGTTTTCAGCAATTTTCCCAAACAGGCTCACGTTTTTCCAAAAATGAATTAATTCCTTCATTTGCATCTTTAGTTTGCATCAGCTGCATCAGGTAGATATATTCCAACACCTGAAGCTTGTTTCCAAGAATATAATTAAAGGTTGTTCTTGCCGCTTTGTTTGCAAACCTGAGAGAGGCTGCACTTTTGGGAATGATATATTTATTAATCCATTCATCCGCACTGGCATTCATTGAAACTTTATCTTCAAATAACTGATTGACCAAACCGATTTTTTCAGCTTCATCTGCTTTAAATGATCTTCCGGTAAGTAAAATTTCTTCAGCCCGTGCATTACCAATTTTCAAAGGAAGCATAATGGAAGCCGGCGGAGCAAAAACTCCCAGTACAATTTCCGGCTGTCCGAAAACAGCTGTTTTATCAGCAAAAATAAAATTACATGATAAGGCAAGTTCCATTCCGCCTCCAAGACACTGACCAGATACTTTGGCCATTGTTGGGATATTGATCTCAGCCATTGTCAGAAATATTTTATGAAAAGTTCTGATCATTGTTTCAGCAAGATCTTTGGTGTGTTCAGGTACACTTGCCCCAAACGAAAAATGTTTTCCCTGTCCTTCAAAAATGATCAGCTTGATATTTTTATCTGATCTGAATTTTTCCAGCAGATCAAGAATCTCAAGCATCATAATATTGTCAAGCAAATTTCCTTTTCCGTCATCCAGCGTGATGTTTGCAACACTGCCTGAATGGGACATATTTAATTTCAGTTTTTCCATAAGTTACACTTTCGAATTTTTAAACTGAGGAGAAATCAGCTGATGCATTTCATCATTCCATTCTTTTCCATCGGCCAGCAATTTTCTGAGTTTGATAAAGTCCACTTCTCTGTCTTCTTTTGGTCCGTCATTAAACGCTCTGAAACCGGCTTTTGCCTCAGTCATCATATTTAGTGCAAGCCACTCACGGCTGCCTTCTTTATTTTTATCCCAATGTTCAAGTTTGAATTTGCGCACCTCACTGATTGTTTTATTGGTACAATTTGGAAATGTGTAAAGCAGTTTGGTTGCCAGTTTATCAACGGCGGCATCAAGCATTGCAAAATCTGTTTCACAGGAAGCGATCAGTTCTTTCGCTTTTTTCAAATCATCGCCGGATTTCATTGAACCAAAACAAATCTTTCCGTACTCATCAAATGAGCGGTCAATTTGAACCATTGGATTTGCAATAAATTTTCCGTTGCTTTTTAAAACCGGAACAACATCAGTAATTACTCCAAAATAATACGCCTGATGCGCAGTCCATGGTTCACATAAAGTGAGCGAAGTCATTGCACGTTCAATACCTATATATAAAGGAAGAAAATCAGTTGCCCCTCCAATCGGAGCACTTCCATGCTTCGGGCCAGCCTGTCCAAATCTTGCCATGTCACTTGAGATACTGTAATCACAGGCCATTCCAATTTCCTGACCTCCGCCGATTCGCATTCCGTTTACTCTGCATATTACCGGTTTCTCACATTTCAGAATTGCACTGACCATGTCATTAAACAGACGCATGTACTGAGAATATTCCTGCGGATTTCCGGCATAATATTCAGCATACTCTTTTGTATTACCTCCTGTGCAAAATGCTTTGTCTTCAACACCTGAAAAAACAACTGTAACTACTGAGCGGTCATTGGATGCTTCACCAAACGCAAGTATAATTTCTTTAACTGCCGCTGTGGTATATGAATTATATTGTTTGGGATTATTCAGTACAATCCACGCATTATATAATCCGTCTACGGCATTGCCTGCCCAGTCTTTTACCGGTTTTTTTTCAAAAATGATTTCTGAATATTTATGGTCAACTATATTGTGATTTTTCATAACTGATTTTTTTCGTTTCTAATTAAAGTCAGGAACAAGAACTGATCTCTTGTCATATTTATGATGTAATGTGTTTTCAAAAACTTCATTTATTTTGGACATTGGAAAAGTCTGTACAAAATCTTCAATCTGTAATTTTCCGGAATCAATCAGTCTGACAACATCAGCATATAATTCTGGTTTACATCCCCAGGTTCCAATCAGTTTAGCATCAAATGCCATGAGGTTACTTAATCTTACGTCCGGCTTATCCATGGTAAATCCTACAATACTCAATGTAGATGCGTAGGTAATCAGATTGAATGCAAGTTCCTGCCCTGCTTTGGTACCGGAAAATTCAAATATTTTCCAGCCGTATTTTGACGTCTTCAGTTCTTTGGAAAAATTTCTAACAGCCTCTTTTATTTCTTTCAGACCAACATCTTTTGAATTAAATATGGCATCAATACCTTTAGATTTAGCAATCTGAAGTTTTGTTTCATTGATATCAATAACCAGTACTTTCGCACCCTTTATTTTTGCAATCATGGCGCCGTAAATTCCAACACCTCCTGCACCAATAACAATTGCAAAATCATCTTTTACCAATTCAGATTTTTCAATTACCTGGTAGGGAGTAGAAATTGCATCAGCAATTACGGCAAGTTGTTCCAGCGAATATTTTTTCAATATTGAATCAGGAACTTCACAAAGAAATTTTGCAGGCACAACAATATGTGAAGCAAAACCGCCGTGAAAATCATTTCCCGGCATCAGCTGATTCTGACATATATTACTTCTTCCGCTATTGCACAGTTCACAATTACCACAAGGTAAAACCGCAGGCACAATAACATTTTTATTTTTGAGATTATCCGGACCTTCAATAACCACACCACTTATTTCATGTCCAAGTGTCAATGGCAGTTCTTTTTTTGTTCTGACACCCTGATGCCAGAAACTCAAATCAGTGTGGCATACCCCGCAACCCGCAACTTTTACAAGTGCTTCACCTTCTTTAATTACAGGCAATTCATTTTCAACCAATGAAAACTTTTCATTGAGCGCAGTCATTTGCCATTGTTTTAATGTTTTCATACTGAATTATAAATTGACGTTTTCAAATAATATAGCTGTTCCCTGTCCTCCACCTATGCATGCAGAAGCAATTCCGTATTTCACTTTTCGCTGATTCATATTTCTTGAAATTGTCAGAGACAAACGTGCCCCTGTAGCAGCAAGCGGATGTCCAAGTGCAATAGCACCACCATTTACATTACAGATGTCACGGTTCAATCCAAGTTCTTTTTCACATCCGATAAATTGTGCGGCAAATGCTTCATTGATTTCTATCAGACCAATGTCACTTAAAGACAATCCTGACAATTCGAGTAATAATTTTATAGCCGGAACAGGACCAAGTCCCATTACATATGGATCAAGTGCGCTTGTTGCTGAACCTACAATACGTGTTAAAGGTTTTATATTTCTGGACTTAATAAATTCTCCTCCGGCAACTACTACTGAAGCAGCACCATCCACTATTCCGCTTGAGTTTGCGGCAGTCTGAACACCATCTCTGGCAAATACAGAAGGTAATTTTGACATAGCTGCAAGATCAGACGGACGCACATTTTCGTCTGTTGTAAAATCGACTGCTTTGTTCTGTAAAAAAACTTTTCGTGGCTTTAATCCTTCACCTTCAAAGACGGTAGAATTAAGTTTCACAATTTCATCCTCATAAAATCCGGACGCCTTTGCCTCTATATATTTGTCAACAGATCTTTTGCAAACAGATTAGCATCATCTTTTGTGATATTGTGTTTTTGTGCAACATTTTCTGCGGTGCATCCCATCGGTACAGCAGCAGTATCATTCAGGGCTTCCCACAGCATGTCTTTGAAATCAATTTTTCCAAGCGCATAGCCCATTCTGTTTCCAAAACTTACTGTCGGAGAAAGCGTCATATTTTCAGTACCACCGCAAAGCGCTGTTGATGCTTTACCAAGAGTGATCTGTTCTGCTCCGGCAATAATTGTTTCAAATCCCGAACCGCAAATTCTTTGCAGCATAACCGCCGGAACACCAACCGGAATATTTGAGTACAACCCGATATGTCTTGGTAAAAAATAAGAATCAGCAGAAGACTGACCGATATTTGCATAAAACAACTGATCAATATCTGCAGCACTTATTCCTGATTTCTCAATAGCACCCCGTGTTGCAAAAATTCCAAGATCTGTAGGAGAAACAGAACCAAGTGTTCCGCATAATTTTCCAAATGGTGTGCGTGCGCCGTTTATGAGATAGATATTGTCATATAAAATTCCAATACCTTTTACTTTATCGTGATATGCTTTCATTGTGATTGTTTTTTAATTTAGAATCGGTTGATTGATTTCGCAGCCAGTTTTTTTGAGCGATAATTGCTGCACCAAGTGATACAATATATTGCGGCTGATCCGGCACCTGTATAGTTTGATTTAATCTTTCTGAAAGAAGTGATTGCAGATAAGGATGACTGGCAATAACGCCACCTACCATAATGGTTGGAATACCAGGAATCAGTTTCATTTTTGCTACCCGGTTTGCAATGGATAAATAAACTCCCCGTGCGGTATCTTCAATTGAAATTCCATCAAAAATCCAGTTCATGATTTCTGTTTTGGCAAAAACAGTACAGAAAGAATTTAACTCTTTATCATAATTGGATCTGGCAGCAAGATGACTCATTTCTGAAACAGGGATCTCTGCTCTTTCAGCAATTTCTGCAAGAAAAGAACCGGTACCTGCAGCGCATTTATCATTCATGTAAAAATTGAGAACATTATCCTGTTCATCACATTGAATAATTTTGATGTCTTCACCTCCTATGTCAATAATATTTTTTACTCCGTGAAAATCTCTTGAAACTCCTGCAGCGGCACAATTGATTTCGGTTTTAATAATGTCAGATTCAATGAAGTGTTTTCTGCCGTATCCTGTTGCGCAGCTGTATCTGATATCAAAATCAGAATGAATTGCCTGCATAATCTGCCGATGCATCAGACGTTCTTTATTCAATGTTGGAATGATGTACCGGAAAATGGCATTTTGTTTTTCATCAATTACTGTAAACTTGATGTAAGCAGATCCCAGATCAACACCAAGAAAACACGGGCCACCCTGATGAACAAGGGAAGATTTTTTATCCCGGACAATTCCTTTGTTGATGATATTCTTTTTGAAATTTCCTGCTGCACCCGGAATTCTGGACGCAATATTTTTATTGGTCATTGCTTTTACCATGTTTGTAAAAGCAAGATTCAAAGAAGTACGTACGTAATGTTTTTTTCCGTACTCAACAATTTTACCGTTGAAATAATCAATTTCAGTTTGTCTGTTATTGATCACATCACCCGCCAGAGAAGGAAAGTGATTTCCACCTTTCTTCAGGTATCTCATACAACTCCGGATGAAGTCATCCGGAAACCGGATCTTTTCAGCCTCTGCTACCACCACCGCTTCGTTAATTATTTGCTCTATCAGTTCAACAGTATCTGCATCAGCCATTGCCTCTGCCATGGTCAGTCTGCCTACACCACACAGTGCACTGAGTGATGAGTTGAGAATTGTTTTTTCCCAGGTACGTTTCAGAATTTCAAAAGAATTGACATCTTTTGTCAGCAGTCCGGCATCTGTCAACAACTTACTGAACTGAGCACACTGTTCTGTTCTGTTGTCATCAATTGAACCCAGGTAATTAGGCGGTGTAAAAAATGTGACATTGACCACATTTGGTGCAGAAAGATTTCCTGCATAATTCACCACCATTCGTAAAATTTTATCAGAACCAAAAACCGGAATGAGCAGCGACTCAACATCAATTCCATTTTGCGCAGAAATTACCGTTGTGTTATCAATATCCAGTTTAAGCGCACTTGCAGCAGCGTCTTTTACCTGATATGCTTTTAAGGCAAAAACGATAAAATCAGGTTTTATTTTCGCTTCTGCCATCTCTTCAATTGTCTCAAAAACATGATCAAACATCACAGTCGCTTTCATTTTTCCTTCCAGCCGGATGCCCTCACTTTTTATGAGATTCATTTTTATTTTATTGCGGACACAAAGACTTATTTCACAACCGTGCTGCTTCAACAAAGCTGCCATAATCATTCCCACCGGACCAATTCCGATAATTGCAACTTTAACTGGTTGTTGTGTTTCCATATCAGTGATTTACTTTTAAATCTATCAGCTGTTCAACAAAAGTTTCAATTTTTGTAATGCTTTGTCCTTCGCTGAAAAAACGGAGATCACATAAATCTCCTTCAATAATCAACGCCGGAATTCCGGTTTGTTCTTTTAATCGCTGTGGCATTCCAAACTTTGCATTTGAATTATTAAAACATGTTTTTGAATCATGGTAAACTATTCCGTCAATATGATATTCATCAAACCAGTTTTTCAACATCTGCATTTTTGCTTTTTCACTCCGGTTGATAAAAATTTCTGTATAAGCAAGTGCGGTAGATTCAAACGGATTATTTTCATCAAATCTGTCAAACACCCAGCTGCTGCAATAAGTAGAAGCAACAACAGCAGCGTTATTTTGAGAAAAAACATCACTGAGTGTTCTCAGTTTACCCCAGATGGGCATTCCTTCCCAGAAAATTCTTGCTGAAGCACCGGGCAAAAATCCTTTTTTGTTTTTTACATTTTCTTCCAGTTCAGAAAGTAATAACTGATAATAATCTTTAGCTGACTGTGTACCCCTGAGAACTACAATTGGTCCCATGTGAATTGTGCCGTCAAAAAACTGAGCGGAGCAGCTTCATTGCATGATGTTTTTAATACTTTCTGCCACAACAGAGTTGCTTCTTTGCTCAATTTCACAACCTCTTTAAAGGAATCCAAATCAAACTTTTTTCCGCTCACTGTTTCACAAACAGGTATCATTTTTTGAACTGTTTAACTACCAGTTCTACTTCATCTTTTGTTACTTCATCAAGATGTCTTGGAGGCTGAATTCCAACAATCGGACATTTGAAATAATCAGCATAAAACGTAAACCAGTCTTCAACCTCTCTGCATTGATTTGTATTGTAAGCAATGATATCCGGCTTTGGAATTCCTTTCAGATTATAATGACTTTGAAGCGGAGTTTTTTGTTTCAGAAAAGAACCAATATCAGCAGTTGTATATGAGCAGACATGGCCGGAATAGCCACACTTAATTGCTTCAGGAATAAAATCCATTGCTGTTCTTGTAGCCCCCAGCAGCGCACCGTGGTTCTCAGGAAAATAAACTTCAAACCCAAAGCTTCGCAGTAATTCAGCTGGTCCGACGCTCGTACACCAGGCAATTTTTTTTGAACCGCTTTCGAGCGATAAAAAATAATCACCCATCAGCTTTTTCATATTTTCAGTGGCAGCTATTTTGTACATGACTTTTTATTTAATTCTTTTTCCAGTTCAATCACATACACTTCTTCATCAACAGGTACATTGTCACCGTAAAGATTTAAAAGATGTGCGCGGTATTTATCAAGAACATTTTTAGGAGCCATTTTCATACTTGGAGTAAGCGTTTTATGATCCAGAGAAAGTTCATCCATGATGATAGCTGCTGATTTTACTTTTGCAAATTTTTGACCAATTCGGTTGTTGGCAATATGAAGACATCCGGTGAGACATCTGCCAAGCTCATTCAAACTTCTCGGACAAAAACATCCCTGTTCCGGAGTGAGCTCATAATCGGGATTTTCAAGTAATTTTTTATTCGGAAAAATCAGAGCAACAGGATATTCTTCACCGCTTCCTGAAACTACTGCATACTGCACGTAATGACATTTAAGTTCAATTTGTCTTTCAAGGTCAGTAGGAATTACTTTTTCGCCATTGGACAATTTGAATATTCTGTCTTTGCGCGATATCAGCTTCAAGCCGGATGGGGTGAATTTACCCACATCACCTGTACGGTACCATCCGTCGTGCGTGAAAATATCTTTGTTGGCTTCATCATTATTATAATAACTAACCATTACATTCGGACCCTTAACCTGAATTTCATCTTCTTCAGCAATGCGCAGCATCACGCCGGGAATTGGCTTGCCAACAACACCCGTTTCTCTTTTAAGTTTGTGATCAGTAAGTGTGCAGCACGGAGAAGTTTCAGTTAATCCCCATCCCTCCACTACATTAATTTTTCGTTTTTCAAATTCAACAGAAAGTTTTTCAGGTAATGCTGCAGCAGCTGTGAAAATAAATTTCAAACCTGAATTAAAAAATTGTTCTTCTGCTTCTTTGTTTTTTCGGGTGATATCATACAAAGCCTGATAGACTTTAGGTACGCTGAAAAAAACGGTTGGTTTGATGAGTTTCCAGTTTTCAAAAATGGAATGCGGATCTTTTCCATAACTGCTTTCCAAAGAAAATGTTGCTCCGTTATATAATGCCGTAAACAATTCAAAGATTCCTCCAAAACTATGATGCCATGGCAGATATGAAAGGAATCTGTCATTCTCTGAAATATCCCATAAAATATCGAGCGCAGCCTGTTGTGAAAGAATATTTTCATGCGTTAGCTGCACGCATTTTGGAATTCCCATCGTACCCGAAGTGTACATATTGAGACAAATTGTTTTTGGATCAATGGTTGTGTCAATCAGTTTTTCTCCGGAATTATTCTGAACCAGCAAGTCTGAGTAAGGAATGAGATTTGAGAATCTGTCATCAATTGTGGTATCAAAAACAAAGATTGACCTGACAGCCGGAATTTTCCCAAGATTATCCAACTGATGCTGACCGGCAACGGCTAACCATGTTGCATCTGAATGATTAATCAAAAGTTCAGCAGTATCTTCTTTAAAATTTGCAAAAATGGGAACTGCTATTCCTCCGCTTGCCATCACAGCAAGTTCCATTTCAAGCATCTCCTGACAATTACGAGAAAACAAAACCATTTTGTCTCCGCGTCTGAAACCGCGATCATACAAATTGCCGGCAATGCTTTCAATATTTTTTACCAGCTGACTCCATGTAATGCCATGGTAATTTCCATCTGATTTTTTTTCCTGATAAACTATTCTTGAAGAAAATCTCGAATGATTATTTCTAAGCATTGTACCTATATTAGGCACAACCGCTCCAAGTTCAATATCTGATTTTAAAATCTGGTGCACTAGTCAGTAATTATTAGTTTTCCGTTTTCAGTTATTTTTGTTCCGTTCACAATGGTGTAAACATACATGCCCGCTGTCAGGTTGACCTGACAAACTGAATTTCCGGGATTGAGCCGGATATGCTGAACGCATCTGCCGCTTAAATCAGAAATAATAATCTGATAGCTGGCAGGCTGATCGGAGGGCAATGTAAAATTTACAATTCCTGCAGATGGATTCGGATACACAAAAGACATTTCCATCTCTTTATCATCCACTCCGGCCATAGAATACGCATGGTAATATTCCACAAATACAACATCATTATTTTTGTCTGCATGAATAGTACAGACAGGATAATGCGTGTTGTTGTCCAGAAATAAATAATTATTGAGTGTATCACGTTTGATCTCAAGAGCGTAAACCGGTGTACTCATGAATTCAGCATAGGCACTGTCAGAAGTAATTACATATTCATGTATTCTCAATACATCAGGAAAAGTACCGGCAGGTGTGATCAATGATCCAAAAGCATCTGCGGTCAAAACCTTTTCTACATTGTTCACATAAAGTGTATCTGCATTTGATGCGTTTAAGTTAAATTCAAGTTCCCACCGTGCAGTATTATTATATACATCGTTGTAAGTTACCGGAACACCAATTAGTAATTCCTGTTCAAGGAGAAGAACATTTTTATTTGCGTAATCGCCTTCGTCAGCACGAAATCCAACAATCCAGAAACCGGTGTCATCTCTCCGCCAGAACATATACCCGTTATTCATTCCCTGCGTACCTACCGGTGCGCCTCCGTGAAATCCGCTGTAAAAAGCTGCAGGTCCGTAAGTGTAATGTGTTGATGCGGCAAAATCAGCTTGATAAGGAGTATTATTTGTGCTATCATAGGTGGGTACTTTTAAATAATGTAAAAGCAACGAACTATAATCCCAGTTTTGAGCACTTGCTGACGGTGCGGTAATTATTACACTGGTTGTTGTATCAGCCGCTACTACATATGTATAGCCTGCTTCCGGCAAATCAACTTCATCAAAAGTAATTGCCTGTGCCATTGAAAAACTCAATACGCAACAAGACATAAAAACCAGAATATTTTTTTTCATCATTCACTTTTTAAGCAAATACACTTACTTGTTTTTCTTTCAATTTATAATATCTGAATCCACCCCAAATTGCAGCACCCACAGCTCCTGAATAAATTGCATCCGGATGAGAAATAAATTCAAATACACTTTTTTTATTTTCAGCAGAAAGTTCTTCAATGGCCTGAATCATTCCTACATTCATTCCCATTCCTCCAACCAGCACAACAGGAGATTGTGCATTGAGGGCACCAGCAGTTTAACTACCCGCTGTGCGATGGATAAATTAATTCCCTTCACAATGTTTGGTGTTGAAAGTCCTTTTGAAACAAGATTGATAACATCTGTTTCAGCAAGTACAGCGCAGATTCCGGAAGGTACCTCCGGATTGTCAGCTTTCAGTGAAATTTCACCAACCTCTTCAATAGCAAGACCGAGATAACGTGAAATATTTTCAATAAACTGACCAGATCCGGATGCACATTGTCCGGTCATTTTATAATCCATCACTTTTCCTTTGCTGTCAACTTTAATGGCGCGAACATATAAGCCACCCATATCAACAACTGTTTTTGCCTGCGGGGCAAAAAATATTCCGCCCTTGGCATGAGTTGTCATTGAATAAAAGTGACCCGTTTTTCTTTCGACCATTTCTCCTTCTCCGGTTGATGCGAGATATTTAATATCCTTTTCATAACTGAGATTATTTCTTTTGAGAAGCGTGTCAACCATTTCAACCACTACATCTTTAGGATTCCGTTTGCGGATTTTTTCAGTCTGTTTATCCAAAACATGATGATTACCTGACTGGGAATTGTACTCCAGAATTACGCCTTTCACGTAACTTCCTCCAACGTCAATACCCATTGTGTAAATTGAATTTTCCATAACGATCAGATTTCAGAATTAATTTTTTTTGAATCAGTAACAGGTAAATCAGCAGAGATATTTCTTCTCGCAAACATGGCTCCTCCGAGTGCACCCATAAAAATTGAATCAGTGTGGATATTCATAGTAAGCTCACCATAAGCATCCGTTACCATTTGTTTTACATATTTCAGTACAGCCTGATTTCTTGCAACCCCTCCGGTGAAAGTAAATTCATTTTTTACACCACCGGAACGGGCAATAAGCGACATGGCTCTTTGAACAATTGCTTTGTGTAAACCAGCCAGAATGTTTGCGCGTTCTTCACCGTTATGAAGCAGTTCTTTAACTTCTGCACCTGCAAATACGGTACAGGTTGAACAGATAGTTGTTTCGCGTTTTGCACTTACGGCTTCTGGTCCGAGTTCATTCAGTGAAATACCAAATTCATCAGCGATATATCCGAGATATCTTCCGCATCCTGCAGCGCAGCGGTCATTCATATGAAAACTGGTAACCAAACCATGGCTGTCAACCTGAATAGCTTTTGTATCCTGGCCACCAATATCCAGTACTGTTCTTGTATTTGGAAAAATAGCATGCGCACCAAAAGCGTGACATAATATTTCAGATTTAATACAATCTTCCGGAAAAGGAAGAAGTGCTCTTCCATATCCTGTCCCTACCATTTTTGCAATGTGAATATCTCTGTCTGCAACTTCTTCTATATGCTGTCTGAGAGACATCTCAACATTTTTATAATTGTTTCTTACGGCATTCAACTCTGCATAATACCAGTCTTCTTTAGAACCATCTTCCTGTTCATCAGCAAGCCCCTTGTATTTTTCTTCCAGTACTCTCATGGCTTCCATAACCAGTTCTTTGAAATTGTACTGCACCATTTCATTTTCAACCGGTGTAATACTTTTATCAAATGCAAGCATGAGCGGTTCAAATAATTCACGCGGACTTTTTGCAACTTCAGTATTGTATCGTTCACTGACAATATCTCTGAAAAACTGATTTTTAGAACCCAATCCACCAAGAATAAATTCCTGTCTGATTTGCGGATTGATAGTTTCAATGATATTTTTCAAATTTTCAATGATTGCATTTTTTTCAGCATGCTGAAATCCACTTGCCGTTTCAAAAAGTGTCTGCTCAAGAATATCCATTCTTCTTTTGAACTGCTGGTACTGAAAAACAGTACGGATATCTTCCATATACTTTTTAAACTCCGGCTTTGACTCCATGTCCGCCTTGATAATATTTGAAAGTAAAGTGAAACGGGCATCATAAATTGCTTCATCACGCGCAATATCAGCAGCTACTTTATAATTGGCTCTTGTGTTTGTAATTCCGCGACCAATGATTTCATCTTTTTCATTGATGATTACAGCTTTTGATGTAGTGGAACCTAAGTCAATTCCCAGATAATATTTACTCATAATTTTTTCCGGTTTTATTTAATTAATAGGAGCATTTTCATTGATTTTTTTACGCTGTTCAAGCATTTGAAAAAATGATTCAAGCCTGTTTTTAATATTGCTGTAAGAAAAATATCTTGGGTCAACGAGATCTGATTCAATAAATCCAACCGGAATTTCCAAACGGTCTTCAATCTCACGCATCATTCCAAGCTGACCGGCAGAAAATGAATTGCAGCTTTTAATCGAATTGGTTACATATCCGTCTGCATCATATTCAGAAATGCATTTTGATAATAAATCAATACGCTGCGGAATATTCAGATTAGTATAACAGTTCATACAATACTCAGCAAGTGACTCAAGTGGTCTTGAAGGATCGTGTCTCCAACCCAAATCATACACGCCACCAACTTTTGTATAAGATGATGCAACAATCACTGCACCCATGTCATAGAATATTTTCCAGAATTCTCTGAAACTTGTCCAGTTAGGCGGGCCCTCCACTACGAGTCTGTACTTCTCTTCTTTCATTTCACCTTCCGGAGTAATCGGACCAAGACCGAGTCTGATTCTCTCCTGAATTTCACTGTACAATTCCTTGTAATAATCAACGGCTTGCTGCGTGCCTCTGAAACCAATATTTATTGGGCCGATATAATAAACTCCGGCAAAATATGCATCGATTGGAGACGGACGGTGTTTAGTGGTTTCAAAAATTTTTGCAATCCAGTCTTCTGATTCTTTTGCCAGCTCCAGATGTTTTTTCAGTTTGTTTTCATCGAATTTGATTCCGGTCACTTTTTCCATTTTGGGAATTACTTCCTGTTCAAATTGTTTGACCATATACTGGGTCATGGACGTCGTCATTTTTGCATTTTCCTGATACGGAGTGTGAATCATAATCACTTCAGCATTCGGATAACTGCGCTTCAGCGTTTCGAACCATTTCATAAATGTGAAACAGCCGGTATAGCTGAGTAATAAAATATCCGGTTCAGGAATTTTCTCTCCTGTTGGACCGATATTTCCTTTCATCATCATACCCACATCACATTTTACATAGGTGCACACATCTTCAGAATGAGCATTTTTTTCAGCTTCTTTAATATAGGAAGCCGACTTTTTTCTCATTGCACTCTGCAGTGCGTTAATTTCAGGATAAACCGGCAGCATATCAAATGTCCGGATCAGCTCAGACAAATTTCCGGGAATAAATGTGTAGCATACTTTTTTCCCTGTTTCTTTTGCGCGGGACAAATCATTAAAAAGCTGATTCACCATTTCTTTCTGAAGAATCATACTTTTTTCTTTTTGAGCTTCCATACAAATTTTTCTGTTGGTTAGTAATTGATTTTTTAATCAGGCAGGTTCACCCTCCCATAATTTAATTGAGTCAGAAAATGTACCTACCTGTTCTTTAATCACTTTAAACTGATTGATATTTTCACTGAACTGAAAAGCGATGTACCGGATACCCATCTGATTAAATGCGTTTTGAAAAATAGGAGCATCAAGCAAGCTGGGATCACAAAAACTGGCGGATGCGAAAATGACTACGTCTGCACCTCTTCTTTTTACAATTTTTGCAAGCCGGTGTTCTTTCGGATCATGAACATCATAAATTGAAGATGAATACTGACTTTGTTTTATATATGCGTTTGCAATAGCAGTAAGCGGTGAAGTTGTTTTGGAATCGATATCACCAAGAATCATTCTTGACCCTAGCATGTAATCATCATCCACCACATAACATCCGGCATCTTCAATAGCTTCGAATTAAACCAATGGCAGGCTGTTCACAAATGCACCGGAAATTACCACCTTGATTTTATCCTGTGGTTCTCCAACATTTCCGTCTATATACTCACAAACCTGTTCCAGTATGGCATTGTGTTCTTCAACCGGAATTACTGTACCGGCTCTGACAATATGATACACATCAGTGATGCTTAAACGCCACGGAAATTCCTGACGTACATCATAAATATGTTCAATCAGCCTGCGGTTTTTATTATACAGTTCAATTGAATTGTTCAGCTTTTCAGCGGTAACTGTTTCACCGTTGATTGAATGGATGTAAGAAAGAACATGTTCCATTTCTTCCTTATAAAATGTTCCGCCAATTTCAGGCAAAAAATTTTGTGGAAAATCCATGTACTTCACAAATTTTCCGATTTTATGCTGCTTGAATATTCCGGAGAGATTTCTGATTACATCACAGATAGAAGGAAAAATAAAACCACTCATGTGATCCAGATGTTTATCCAGAGCGAGTTCAATTATACTTCTTGGAATATGGCATATATAAGACTGATAATACGCGTCTCCCTTTACAATTTGTTTTCTGTCTCCTCCGCCAAAAATTCCAACCGGAAGTCCACCCGCAGCATGTATAATTTCTCTTGGAAAATAAATCGGCATATATCCGACTACAACGCCTTTCGGATTTTCTTCCAGCCATTTTCTGGATCTTGTAAATTGCATATCAAATGCCAGATCGCGGCATTCAGCCAATATGTCTTGAATATTTTTCATTGAAGTGCATTTTAGGTCTTTTCAAAATCTGACGTTACCTTTTATGCCTGGAGAAAAATAGAACTATAACCTGCCTTCAAGCATGAAAGATTTTGTCAGGTATAGTTACAATTGTGTCATCTGAGAATAAAATTAGATCGTTATCCATAAGCAAACTATGATACACATCATACTTTCAGAAACGTGATTTTTTTCAGGTTTGATTTGGCTGATACAGTTAAATTTTTCACTGTTGTTCCGATCCACGCCAGTATTAAGGTTTATGCCTGATTTTTTTTTGTATATTCAGTTCATTAAAAGTATCCTTAGGGATTATGAATAAAATATGCTCCGGTTATATTATATATCACTATTTCCAATAATTACATCATGCGTTAATCAATCTGCGGATAACGAAATCCAGCCGGATGAAAAAATTGTGATACAGCATGACTCGACCGCCGCTGTGGTTATAGCAGAAAAAAAACCGTTTGATGATTCCCTGAAAAATTTCTTTGCAAATCCGTTTGATTTTTATTCTCTGAAAAATAAAACCATGCATATGCATACCGGACATGCTTCGGATTTTAAGGAGGAGTTTTTTAAAAAGGCACCTGATTCAACCTATAAGTTTTATTGTTACTGGGCTGTAGAATTTGATCTGAGGAAAGAAGGGTACAATCGTTCTCTCCTATTTGCAACCTGGAAACCATGGAATAATTCAAAAGCAAAACAATATGAAACAGACAACGAAATTGTTGTAGGTATCAGAAGTAAAATTAAATGGAAAGAATTAGGTGAATCTGATTTTGTCGGAAAAACAAAAAATAATATGGAGGGAAAATTTGGAGAACCAATTTCTATTGAAAATAATTGTATGATTTATTTTCAAAATGAAAATCTGTTGATTTTGCATACTGAAAAAGAAAAAATTGACTGGTTTAAATATTTTCAGATCGATACATCGCAAATTGACCCGATGAATTTACCGGATGAATTTCTGCATTTCAAAGATTAATAAGGCTTCCTTCACAGAATTTATCGTCTGATCAAAAAAATATTTCATCCTTATTTTACTTATTTTCAAGATATTAACCTTTTTTTAAAATATTTTTACAGTACCTTGTATTGCATAGTACTATAATTATTATATACCTTTGTCCGTAGAATATTTAAACTGTTATGATCAATTCAGAAAATACCCGCGCACAAATGCGAAAAGGAATATTGGAATATTGTATTCTGACAGTACTTTCTAAAAAGAAGCTTATCCTTCTGACATCATTGAAGAATTGAAAAAGGCAAAACTGATTGTGGTAGAAGGTACCCTCTACCCTTTGCTTACCCGATGGAAAAATGAAGGACTGCTCAAATACAACTGGGTGGAATCTACATCCGGTCCGCCAAGAAAGTACTATGCGCTGACAAACGACGGAAAAAAATTTTTAACCGAATTAAAAACCACCTGGGACGAACTTCAGAATGCAGTTCAGCAGGTATCAAAACTTTAATAAAACGTATATGAATAAGACCATCTCAATAAATATCGGAGGAATCGTTTTCAATATTGAAGAAAACGCCTATCTCAATTTGTACAACTACCTGCAAAGCATTAAAAATAATTTCACTGAAATTTCTGAACAGGAAGAAATTATGAATGATGTGGAAGCACGTATTGCAGAAATTTTTCAGGCAAAACTGCATGATGCCAAACAAGTCATAACCGACAAAGATGTGGACGCCATGATTGAAATTATGGGCCGGCCTGAAGATTATGTAAGTGATGAGTTCAAAGAAACTTCCGGTAATACAAAATCTGAAAGTACTTCTTCAGAAAATACAACCGCACAGAAAAGACTTTTCCGTGATACAGAAAATGCACTGCTTGGCGGAGTATGTTCAGGACTCTCACATTATTTCAATATAGACGTTACAATTGTACGCATCATCTTTATTTTGCTTGCCGTACTGGGTGGTTCCGGAATTCTGATTTATCTGGTTTTACTTTTTGTTGCACCGGAGGCTGTTTCTACTTCTGACAGAATGCAGATGAAGGGTCAGCATGTGAATCTGGAAACTATAAAAGAACATTTTCAGAATTTAAAAAATGAAATCAAAGAAGGAGCAAAAAGCGGAAAATTCAAAAAATCATTCAAAGAAACAGTTGACCGCGGCGTAAAAGCAAGTTCCAGGTTTTGCCAAAGTTTTTACACGTCTTGTCGGAATAGGTTTTATCATGGGCGGAATTTTAGGATTGCTTGTTTTGTTTTCAGTTTTTTTTGGAAACAGCGGCCTGATTCCCATTTTTGGTGATGAGCACGCTGAATCACTTTCAAGTCTTCTTACAATTCTGTATCCCGGATCAATTCAGGGCAGTTTTGTTTTCATTTCTATAATGATTGTCACTTTAATTCCGGTTTTATCCATTTTTGTAAGCGGCGTTAAATTGCTTTTCAACTTCAGACAATCTTTTAAAACCATAGCCATTTTCACTTCCATTATCTGGTTTTGCGGAATTGCGGTTTTAATTGTTACCGGAATTAATCTGGGTATGAGTATGCGTTCAGAAACAAGTGTTGAAATGGAGGTTCCATTTTCTGATACAACTAATGTATTGATGATTGATGTACTGGAAGATGATATCTTTTCAAATCATATTATTTATGATGATGTATGGAATAAAACAGAATTGATCCGTTCAGGTGACAAAAATATTTTTCTGGGATTTCCTGAATTGCATCTGACAGAAAAAAAAGACAGCGGAAATTTTGAAATTATACTTGTTAAAAAGAGTAACGGAGTTTCCACCAAAGACGCCATTTCAAAAGCTGAACGCATTGACTATGATCTGCAGATTCAGGGAAATAAAATTCTCATGAGTCCTTACTTCACAATGCCTTCAGAAGACAAGTTACGTGGCCAGCAGATTGAAGTGGAGATTGCCGTTCCGTATGGAAAAAAAGTAATTCTTGGTGAAGGGATTGACCGCATTGATTTTGATACAGACACCAGAAACCGCTATGATGAAAATTTATTTTCAGGCACTACCTGGCAGAATGAAAACGGACGTGTAAAATGTGTGGAATGTAAAATGGAACGCCGCCGGTTCAGGCAGGATGATTAATCCCAGACCTTGTCTGACCGGTAAACAGTTCCTTTAAAATGCGCAACCAGTTCATTTTTCTGATTGACAATATCCATAATATAGACTCCGGTTTTTCTGGTTAAAGTCAATTCTCTTGTTGTAACGGTTAACACATCACCGGCATGTACACTTTTCAAATGTGAAACTGAAGTTTCAATTGACATTGCCCGCATGCCGTGAGAATTGGCTGAAAAAGCAAGCGCACTGTCAGCAAGTGAATAGGTAATTCCGCCATGCGTTACATTAAATCCATTCACCATTTCATCACGCACAGTCATTTTCAAACTAACTGCTCCGGGGATATAATTGAGTATTTCAATGCCCATCCACTGACTCATTTTGTCAGAAGCCATCATTTTATTTATGATTTCCTGAGGGGTCATTTTTTATTCAGATGCTTCATTCAGTAATCCAATTATCGCTGCAGTTACCATAAATAACTGTGTCTTCATTTCATCATCTAATTCCTCACCTGATTCATCTTGCGCATCCATTTCTTCCACCATAAATTCCTGCAGATTGATCTGTGAAATTAACTCCTGAAGCGGTGTGTAATTTTCATCTTTATTGATCACATCCAGCGCTTCCAGAAAAGGTTCCTGAAATTCTTCAATCTCCGCCTCTGAAATTTTTCTTACCTGCACACCCTGCTGCTGAAATGCTTCATAGATTAAGGTAAAATAATAAATAGCAAATCCATTCAGATCTTCATTCTCATATTCCATTCCTGCCTGCATGATATAGTCCATGAGATCAGGCTGTTCAGCGGTATATTTTTCAATTAACTGATCCAATGCTTCATCTGAAAGTGCATCAATTTTATCCAATGCTTTGTCTATTGATTCGTGTGTGATTTGTGGCATGCTTAATAGTTTCTATATGATAAAAGTACAATCTTTATTTTGATTGAAATGATTTGGGCGGCCCGTACGGTTTTATTAATCCTTGAAGTCTCCATTGGTCCAGTGAGCACGTTCAGGTAATTCAAAGAATATTCACTTCACGCTCCAACTCTACTCCAAACATGGATTTAACTGACTGCAATATATCTTCAGACAAATTATAAATTTCAGAACCTTGTGCACCGCCATAATTCACCAGCACCAACGCCTGATTTTTATGAACTCCGTAATTGGAAATTGTTTTTCCTTTCCAGCCTGCTTTTTCAATCAGCCAGCCCGCTGCCAGCTTTACATGATTGTCACCAGAAGGATAAGAAGGAATATCCGGATATGCATTTTTAAGTTTTTCAAAATCAGCTTTGCTGATTACCGGATTCTTAAAAAATGAACCGGCATTTCCAATTTCTGCCGGATCAGGAAGTTTACTTTTTCTGATAGCAATAACAGCATTACTCACATCGCGAATAGTTGGTGTATTGATTCCAGCCTTTTTCAATTCATCATTAATAGCGCCGTATGTTGTATTCAGCGGTGCCTTTTTATGAAGTAATAAAGTAACGCTGATAATAATGTATTTGTTTTTCAGTGCTCTTTTAAAAACACTTTCACGGTAACCAAACTGACATTCCTCTTTACTGAAAGTTTTGATTTTACCTGTTGAAATTTCAAATGCTTCTAAACTTTCAAAAACATCTTTAACCTCAACCCCATATGCGCCTATATTCTGCATTGGTGCGGCACCCACACTACCCGGAATCAAAGACATATTTTCAATTCCCGCCAGATTTTGTTCAATAGAAAACATTACCAGGTTATGCCATAATTCACCGGCAAAAGATTTGACCAGAAAAGCATCATGACTGGATGCCGGAATAACTTCCATTCCTTTCATCTCATTTTTAAGAACAAGGCCTTCAAAATTTTTTGTAAGCAGTAAATTGGATCCTCCGCCTAAAACAAGATGTTCATGTTGCATAGCTTCTTTACTGTTGAGTATTTCCTCCAGTTCTTTCAGGTTAGAAAACCGGGCAAAATATTTTGCTTTCACATCTATTCCAAATGTGTTGAAGGGTTTTAAACTGAAGTCTGATTGAATTGAGATCATGAAGTCTCCGTTATAATTAGGAAATGAATAATAAAAATAATGGACGATTTTTTTATTCAGCTAGGCACAAGGTTTTATTTTACTTTGAGCCTTTCTAATTTTGAAATACTCCAAGATTTCCTGTTTTGTCATTTTTGACAATTTCTCCTCAGTTTGTCCGTTGCTGACGCATAAACTCCACGGCATCAAATTTCTTTTCATTCTTCTTCATAAGTCTCAAATTCTCTTGGTGAACGTATTTCTAATTGCTGGTATCCATTCTTGATATTTATTGAATTATACCCCCTGATGCGTTGAATGTTTACAATGTGTTTGAAATTCCAGCTCACCAAAAAATCAGCCCGATTGATTGTTGCCAAAGCAATATGTAAACAATCTGCATAACTCGTCTGACCAACCACTTTTTCTGCAATGTACTCCATTGCCAGGTCAATTGCCTCCTCAGTCGTTTCCATATACTCCGTAAATTCCTGACTAATTCCCTTTACAAGGTCTTTGACTTTTTCAGGAGCGCTTTCAAGCTCATCTTCTGTAATTCCCGAAAACAATAAAACAAAATCTCCGTTCTTTATTCTGTCAAAAAATGGAATTGTATGGTCAGAAAACTCTTCATCGAAAAATCCCCCAAAGACAGACGTATCTACGTAGATTCTTTGTTTCATTTTCCAAATTTACGGAATTTCCGGATCATATGAAAGTGGCTGGCCTGTAATCATCTGCCGTTAAAAATAACCTGCAAATAATCATTTGAATGATGCGTCAAATAATTCCCGATATAATCCGGCTCAGGGAAAGCCGGCTGAACATGATTTTTTTATAGCTTTCGGAAAAAACGGGCATGTTTTCAGTTGAAAAACCGGTTCACCGCAGTCAGATCAGACGTGTTTTAGGCAAAGAATATTTTTGCCTGAAAGAAAAAATGAACTGGTATCTTTCAACTAACCGTTTTGCATCTGAAATTAAAAATCAACCCCTGGAATTTGAACTGAAAACACACTCTTCCACCCTGCTCAGAAAACTGAAAGATGTGGACATGCAATTACAGCGCAACAAAATTACCAACCTGCATCTTGCATCACAAAAAATCAACGGAATCATTATTAAACCCGGAGAAACTTTTTCATTCTGGAAATTAGTTGGAAGACCTACAAAAGCAAAAGGATATCTGACCGGAATGACTTTGCAAAATGGAAAAATCACGCAGGGAACCGGCGGCGGTATGTGTCAGATGGGAAATCTCATTTACTGGATGGCATTACACACACCATTAACAATAACAAAAAGATGGAGACACAGTTACGATGTTTTCCCGGATACGAACAGAACAATTCCGTTTGGATCAGGAGCAACTTTATCGTATAATTATATTGATCTGCAGCTGAAAAATGAAACTGATCAGACATTTCAGATAAACGTCTGGCTCACAGAAAAAAATCTCTGCGGATCTATTTGTTCAGATAAAAAACCTGAAAAGACATACGAAGTTTTTGAGAAGTCACACCGCTTTGAACTCCAGTGGTGGGGCGGTTATACCAGACACAACGAAATCTGGCGAAAAATCATTCCATCCGATTCTGAAAATCAGGCAGAAGAACTGATTACTTCCAATCATGCCGTGATGATGTATAATCCGTTGATTTCAACTTCTGAAAAAGTTAACCATTCGTTTGCATCCGTGTAACGTCTTACACACATTAAAATCGTCAATTTGTATGCTCATATACACATACAAATTATGAAAGATGTAAAAGAACTTCTCAGATCAATAAGGGACAACGAAATAGCCGTGAAAGAACATCATGATGAACTTACGTATGCAGGCATTTTACAACAGGCTTTACTCCCTAAAAAAAAGACATATCGACCGCGTTTTTGACGAATATTTTGTGATTTATAATCCTAAAAATCATGTGAGCGGAGATTTTTACTGGGTAGGTGAAAAAAATGACATCCGTTATTTTGCCTGCGCTGACTGCACCGGACATGGCGTTCCGGCTGCGATGCTTTCAATTTTAGGTTATTCCCTGCTTAATTACGCACTGTATATTTCAGACCTAGCTTCACCATCAGAAATTCTAAAAAAAGTAGATTATAAATTCATTGAATCATTTGATTTCGGAAATAATCAAAACACCAATGACTGGATTGATATTTCCCTTTGCGCATACGATCCATCCACACAAAAATTAACCTTCTGCGGAGCGAACAGAAAAGCACTGGTTGTTTCAGACAAAAACAGTCATGTAATTCCAGGCAACCGATATCCGATTGGAGGCTGGCAGCTGGAAGAATACAGAGAATTTACTGAACATACGATTGATGTAGAACCAAACAGCTGGGTGTATCTTGGATCTGATGGTTTTCAGGATCAGTTTGGAGGAATGTTTGGAAAAAAATTCGGGAGCACGAAACTTCACACACTTTTAAAATCAATCTCAAAGTTTAATGCTGCAGATCAGGAAATATTATTGCGTGATCATCATGCAATCTGGTCAAAAGGAAGAGAACAAACAGATGATATCTGCCTGATGGGAATTAAAATCAGTTAGAACCAAAAGGCTCTTCATTCAACAGATCAGGACGATTGACAAAAATCGTATCCAGTGTTCCGCGTTTGTATCTGGCGTGATATTTCAACTCGCCTTTTTTGGTATAGGTAAATTGTTCACCCACCTGAAAATTCATATCAAATTCTTTTTGATCTTCAATCTGACCATTGTCATAATACATAATCAGTTTGCCGTGAATTTTGCCTTCCTGAAAAGGTTTAGTCATTTTCAGTTTTCCGTCCGGATAAAATTCTTCACAAACTCCCGTAAAACCTTTTCTCCTTTCAAATCTCCAAAAATGATTGTAAGGCTGATCAAAAGTAAGTTCACTGCACTCACAGTAAGTTGAGTCAATTACTTCTGTATTGGTATCATCTGCAGTAACCGATGAACCACAGGAAGCAAAAATCAGAATTGTCAGAACAAAAATTATATATTTCATTTATTCAAAATAAAAAACTATTCAACAGATCACAAAATTAATCACTTCATTATTTCTGAATTTTATAGCAATCAGCAGCATCCGCCTCCATCATAAAAGAAACTGGAATCAGAAATAAAAATATCTGATCTCTTTAATGATTTTAAAGCACCGGCTGTTTTATCACATACAGACAGGGGCTGATTCTGCAAAAGCACATGACCTTTTTTATCATCAAAAGAATTTTCACTGCCAAAATAAATAGCTGTCTTACCGGTAAAAACGCATGGTCCGTCAGTTGGCATTGGATCTTTAATTGCGCACACTTCGACACTTTCAATATAAATAATTTCTTTTGTTTGAAAATGGGACGAATCAAGAATGCGGTAAGGACGTTTGGCTCTGATTTCAACAGTGCCAAATCCTGCATCAGTAATCATATTGATGTATTCATTCAACGGCATTGCTCCGCTCAGACAGAGCGCCCTGAGTTTATCATCATTTTTGAGATTTTCAGGCATGATCTGATCACAAACAGGATCTGATAAAACCAATCTTCCATGAGGCTTCAGCACCCGGTACATTCTGTCAGTGCCTGTTTCAATTCTTCTTTTCTGAAAATATTAAACAAACAATTCTGAGCCGCAACATCGATGGATTCATTTTCAACCGGAAGATTTAAGGCGTCTCTTTTTTTAACGCTACAAAATCAGATTGAAAACCAGTCATTTTCTTTTTCTGCAATTTTAAAATTAGCAGCTGATGCGTCAAGCATTTCATCCACAACATCTACTCCAATAACTCCGCTTTTGAGCCGGCTGAAATAAGCAAACTGCAGCAACTCCATTCCGCCACCTACCCCAACATATAGAATTCTTGGTGAATTCACAAGATCCCGCGGATGCACCGTACTTCCGCAGCCATAATTCATTTCCTGCATGATTTTTGGAATCTTTAATCCGGGCAGCTGCCATACAGGAGTTGTTGTACAGCACAAGCCGACATCCGGCTTCAAAGCAGCATTTTTATAAACATCTTTGGTTGTTTCCAGATACGATTTCATCAAAACTATTTTGACAATAAAAGTACAGAATATTCTACCTCATGAACTTTTTCATTCCCTGGTTTGTTGTGTGACTAATCTCACAGGTAACTTTTTTCAGATCATATACCTTTGACGCATGAAAATTCTTACATCAAATATCAAGTGGTTTTTGATCGCCAGCCTAACGTTAGGTCTTGCTCCTTTCACTCCGCCTCACATTGTTGGCAAATTGCAGTGGATTGCAGGTGGCGGTGCTATTCACGGCGAACAGCCCATGCAAATGATGGACTGGCTGGATCTGGCTTTTCACGGAGCTCCCTGGCTGCTTCTGATTCTTTCACTGATTGCACTGGCAGTTCAGAAAATCAGATTAAAAACAGCCGGCTGATTTGTTAAAACTTCTGAAATCAAAGCGCGGTTTCAAATCAGAAAGTACAGGCTGATTTTTTATAAATATCTTTGAGGATTGCTATGGAGGTTCTGAAAGAAAAGAAGAAAATCATTTTACTGGGCACGGCTCATCCATTCCGGGGCGGACTTGCATCTTACAATGAACGCCTTGCGCTGCAGCTGATGGAAGAAGGCCATGATGTGGAGATTTATACTTTTACAGTTCAGTATCCCAATTTTTTATTCCCCGGTAAATCACAATTTTCAGAAGAACCTGCACCGGCCAAACTTAAAATATTCAGAAAGGTGAATTCGGTTAACCCGTTTAACTGGCTGAAAATTGGCGGAGAAATCAGACGAAAAAAACCAGACATTCTTATTTTTAAATTCTGGCTTCCCTTTATGGGACCGTGTTTTGGAACAATTGCCAGACGTGTAAGAAAAAATAAACACACCCGTATTATTACCATCCTTGACAATGTAATTCCGCACGAAGCAAGATTCGGAGATAAAATATTCACAAAGTATTTTCTTAAACCGGTGCATGCATTTATTTCCATGTCTAAAAGTGTGGCGGATGATCTTGAAAAATTTGATGCTTTAAAACCGCGCGATTTCAATCCTCATCCATTGTTTGACAATTTTGGAAAAGCGCTGGATAAAGATGAAGCAAAAAAAATACTGGGGTTAGATTCTGATAAAAATTACATTTTGTTTTTTGGAATTATTCGTGATTATAAAGGACTTGATTTGTTGCTGGAAGCCTTTGCAAAATCAACTGAAAAATTACCGCATGCACGACTCCTGATTGCAGGCGAATATTATTCAAATGAAGAAAAATATCAGAAAATGATTACAGATCTTCATCTCAATAATAAAGTGAAAGTTGTAAACAGTTTTATCAAAGATTCAGAAGTAGCCCGTTATTTCAGCGCAGCGGATATTGTGGCGCAACCTTATAAACATGCAACACAAAGCGGTGTAACTCAGATCGCTTACCATTTTGAAACACCGATTCTTGTTACCAACGTGGGTGGATTACCCGAAATGGTTCCGCATGAAAAAGTGGGTTATGTGGTGGAACCGGATCCGGCAGAAATTGCCAAAGCGCTGCACGATTTTTATGACAACGGAAGAGAAAAAAGTTTTCAGAGAAAATCTGAAAACAGAAAAAGAAAAATACAGCTGGGATAAACTCTCTTCCAAAGTTCTGGCGCTGGCTGAAAAATGCAAATAAGTCCGTACAAACCATCTTATTAACATTGCCCGTTGAAATTGTTGGTGTTTTTGGTATAAACGCCTCACCAAACTTTTTACCTTTACTTTATGATCATTAGAAGCAAGGCGCCTTTCAGATTAGGTTTGGCCGGAGGTGGCACCGATGTCAGTCCGTATTCGGATATGTATGGCGGCGCCATTCTGAATATCACAGTTAATCTATACGCTCGCACCAGCATTGTACCCCGGAATGATTCAAAAATTATTATTCATTCCGTTGATCAGCAAAAATCATTTGAATTTGATGCCGCTGAAAAATTAACGCTGAATGGTGAAGTGGATTTGCAGATTGGTGTTTACAATCGTATTGCACGGGACTTTACCCGCAAGGCATTAGGGTTTGAAATGACCACTTCGATGGATGTTCCAACCGGCAGTGGTTTGGGTACATCCTCTACGCTGGTGGTTTCAATTTTAGGTGCATTTGTTGAATGGCTGGAATTGCCCCTGGGAGAATACGATATTGCACATCTGGCTTATGATATTGAACGTGTTGATTTAAAAATGGCAGGTGGAAAACAAGACCAGTACGCCGCTACTTTTGGTGGTGTGAATTTTATGGAATTCCTTCCCAATGATAAAGTAATTGTCAATCCGCTGCGTACCAAAAAAAGTTTTCTGAATGAAATCAATTTTGATTTGAGTCTCTATTACACCAATACAAACCGGGAGTCAGCAAAAATTATTGAAAAACAAATTGAAAATGTAAAGTCCGCCGGTGAAAATAATAAACCGGTGGAAGCCATGCATCAATTGAAAATTCAGGCATTTCAGATGAAAGAAGCATTTCTCAGAAGTGATGTCAGTGCGATTGGCAAACTGCTGCATGAAAGCTGGCTCAATAAAAAAGAAATGGCTAACGGAATTACCAACGCTGAAATAGACAGGATTTATAATTCTGCTATTTCAGCAGGTGCAGCGGGAGGAAAAATTTCAGGTGCAGGCGGAGGCGGATTTATGATGTTTTTGCTGAAAAAAACCACCGGTACAATGTCATCAGTGAATTGAAAAAACTGGGAGGAAATGTAGTTAATTATGAATTTACCCAAAAAGGATTAGACGCATGGACCGTACGATAAAAGACGCCATTATACTGGCAGGTGGATTAGGAACAAGGCTTCGTTCTGAAATTGGTGAATTTCCAAAAGTACTGGCACCGGTTAACGGAAAACCATTTTTAACTTTTGTACTTGATTACCTTCAAAAACGGCATTGAAACCGCTGTGCTTTCTGTGGGATATAAATCTGAATTAATTCATGAGCAATTTGGAGATGACTACAAAGGAATGAAACTGATTTATGCCGTGGAAAAAGAACCGCTTGGAACGGGTGGAGGAATGAAACTTGCACTAGAAAAAAATAAGGCGGAAATGTTTTTGTGCTGAACGGTGATACATTTTTTGACGTCGATTTAAAACAGCTGGAAGATTTTCATCTTCAAAATAAGTCAACTTGTACCCTCGCCCTGAAAAAAATGCAAAACGTAGACCGGTATGGAAATGTAGAGGTTGATGAAGCAGGCAAAATCAAAGCATTCTCTGAAAAAAAATTCAGGGAAGAAGCCGTTATCAATGGCGGAATTTATTGCATAAACAGAGGTATTCTGATTCACTATCCGGTGAATACACCTTTTTCTTTTGAAACAAATTATCTGGAAAACAAACCTCAGGCAAAAAATATTTTTGGAAAAATTTTTGATTCTTATTTCATGGATATTGGCGTACCTGAAGATTATCAGCAGTTTCAAAAAGATCATTCAAAATGAACATAAAGGATTTGAATCCGGATAAAACCTGGACACTTTTTCTTGACCGTGACGGCGTAATTAATCATCAGATTGCAAATGATTACGTTAAGAAAATAGAAGAATTCAAATTGATTGACGGCGTACTGGACGCACTGAAATATTTCTCAGGTGTTTTTGGACGGATTGTTATTGTTACTAATCAGCAGGGAATTAACCGGGGAATTATGACAGAAGAACAATTGCACATGCTCCATGATTATTTTCTGGATCTGGTCAAAACAGCAGGTGGCAGAATTGACAAAATTTATTTTGCACCGCAGCTTGCAACAGAATCTGGTTATTACCGCAAACCCGGTGTTGGAATGGGCCTTCACGCCAAAAAAGATTTCCCTGAAATTGAATTCGAAAAGTCTGTGATAATAGGTGATTCAGAAACAGATATTGAGTTTGGTATAAAATTGGGAATGAAAACCGTGATGTTGACAAAGGGGCGTAACATTTCGTCAAAAGCGGATTATATTTTCGAAAATTTGTCACAGGTTTTAAAAGCATTACAAACATGATTACTCGTTCACTTCTCTTTTTCGTTTTTATTTCGGTAACTGCATTTGCCCAGCCGGATGTCAATCAGGTGGATGCAAA
The DNA here is from genome assembly GCA_016719925.1 of Crocinitomicaceae bacterium. Classification (GTDB taxonomy): domain Bacteria; phylum Bacteroidota; class Bacteroidia; order Flavobacteriales_D; family Crocinitomicaceae; genus JADJGJ01. The sequence continues at coordinate 302,308 of JADJYC010000003.1, forward strand.
CGGACTCAAGCAAGGTGTGTGGAAAAAAGCCTATGAGAACAATGCTGTATACAAATATGTAGGTCAGTTCAAAGACGATAAACCCTACGGAAAATTTGTCTATTACTATGAGTCAGGAGATGTGCAGGCGGTCATAAATTTTTCAGATGACGGTTCAATAGGTTACAGCAAAATGTACCATGAGTCGGGCTACATGATGGCCCGCGGAAAATATGTGAACCAGCTCAAAGACAGTACCTGGGTTTATTTTGATGACCGCGGCATTATCAGTTATCAGGAAAGTTATAAAAACGGGAAACTGGATGGTGATTACATTGTTTATTATGAACCGGTTGACGGACAATATCTGATTGCAAAACATTATAAATACCGTGAAGGACTGTTGCACGGAGAATTCAAAACCTATCATCCAAACATGCAGGTTGAAAGTGAAGGAGTTTATGATAACGGGAATTTAAACGGAACCGTCACGCACTATTATCCCAACGGCAAAGCTATGCGAATTGAAAGATGGCAATTTGCTGTCAAACATGGCTATTGGATTTTCTATGATGAAGCAGGCAAACAGGTTGGCTACAAGCTATACTGGGAAGGCGTTCAGCTGAAAGGCCCTGCGCTTGAAAAGAAAGAAGCTGAGCTGAAAGAGCAAAAAAATAAATAGGACTGTTTTCAATCATTCCTGAATCTTTACACCCGACCGAATTTTCCTATCTTTGTATTCCCTAAACAGAATGCTTTATGTTTGAAAATTTAACCGAGAAGTTTGAGCGGGCGCTCAAAGTTTTAAAAGGACAAGGTCAGATTACTGAAATCAACGTTGCAGAAACGCTGAAAGAAGTTCGACGTGCGCTGCTTGATGCCGATGTTAGTTTTAATACAGCCAAAGATTTTACTGCACGCGTTAAGGATAAAGCAATTGGAAGAAATGTATTAACTACGATTTCTCCCGGTCAGTTGCTGACTAAAATCTGTCATGAAGAGCTGATTGAACTCATGGGCGGTGATCAGGCAGAGATTAATCTGAAAGGAAATCCTGCAGTTATTCTGATGTCAGGTTTGCAGGGTTCTGGTAAAACAACACATTCAGGTAAACTTGCCAATTATCTTAAATCTAAAAAGGGTAAAAATCCATTGCTGGTTGCGTGTGACGTTTATCGTCCTGCGGCTATTGATCAGCTTCATGTTTTGGGTGAACAACTTGGAATAGAAGTTTACTCGAATAAAGAAGAAAAAGATCCGGTAAAAATTGCCAAAGATGCACTTGCATTTGCCAAAACAAAAAGTTTCAATGTTGTAATTGTCGATACTGCCGGTCGTTTGGCTGTGGATGAAGACATGATGAAGGAAATTGCAAACATTAAAAATGCACTCAATCCATCTGAAACGTTGTTTGTTGTTGACGCAATGACTGGTCAGGATGCAGTGAATACAGCAAAATCTTTTAATGACAGAATAAATTTTGACGGTGTCATCTTAACCAAATTAGATGGAGATACCCGGGGCGGAGCAGCCTTGTCTATTAAATCGGTAGTTGATAAACCAATCAAATTTGTAGGTACAGGTGAAAAAATGGATGCGCTGGATGTATTCTATCCTGCGCGTATGGCGGATCGTATTCTTGGAATGGGTGACGTTGTATCACTCGTTGAAAAAGCACAGGAACAATACGACGAAGCAGAAGCAAAAAAACTCCAGAAAAAAATTGCCCAGAATAAATTTGACTTCAATGATTTTTATTCGCAGCTGCAGCAGATCAAAAAAATGGGAAATGTCAAAGATCTGATGGGAATGATTCCGGGTATGGGAAAAGCAATGAAAAATGTGGATATTGATGAGAACGCGTTTAAGGGAATTGAAGCCATCATTCAATCCATGACACCCAAAGAGAGAGCAAATCCGGATATTCTGAATGTATCACGAAAAACGAGAATAGCAACCGGCAGCGGAACAAATATGACTGAAGTGAACAAACTCATAAAACAATTCTCAGAAACCAAAAAAGTCATGCACATGATGAGTAATAAAAAGAACATGGCCAACATGATGCGTCAGATGCAGGGAATGAAAGGGATGGGTGGTTTACCGATGTAATCGCGTAATCAATGGTATTAAAATTTTTACCTGTTCTTTGGATTTCCTGACCATTATACGTATCTTTGTAAAAAACACACGTATATGACTACCAAGTTAACGCTGACGGTCGAAAAGTCAGTCATTGAGCGTGCCAAGTTATATGCACGGAATACCGGAAGAAGTCTTTCAGAAATAATTGAAAATTATCTGGATTCAATAACTCAGGAAACCAAATCAGAAAAGCTGTCGCCCAAACTTAAAAAAATTGTTGGCGCTGTTAAGTTGCCGGATAATTTTGACGAAGAAACCGAATTGCGTTCATATCTGGAAAAGAAACATCTGTGAAAAATATTTTTGTTGACACCAATATTCTGGTTGATTTGATTGCTGACAGAAAACCACACAGCAAATATGCCATTGATCTCTTTTCAAGAGCCGAAAACAAAAAAATAAAACTCTATACTTCTTCTCATTCTGTTGCAACCACGCATTACCTGCTTAAAAAATATCTTTCTGAAAAGGAATTGAGAAACATATTATACAGCCTGACAGAATATCTTACAATTATTCCGGTGGATGCAGAAAAAATCAAAAAAAGTCTTCGTTCAAAGCACAAAGATTTTGAAGATTCACTTCAAATTTTCTGTGCAGTTTCCATTGAAAAAATGGAATGTATTGTTACACGTAACATAAAAGATTACAAAGATTGCGAATTGCCTGTTTATCTGCCGGATGAAATTATTGACAGATTGCAAAAGTAAAGCAAGTTCTATTTCATCAATAAACTCAGGTTAATCAGTGTTCTTCAATAGAACATGTAAGTTTTAAAGTTCCTGTCCGTCTAAACCACCTGCAAGCGTACTGAACATTTAATTTTTGTACATTTACCAGAGTGAGTAAACTGCTGTCTTTACTGTTGATTCTTTTTTGTTCGGTTAATTTCGGACAGAACGGTCAGGTTATTCTTACAGAAAAAAATCTGGGTACATCATTTGGTGCTGACGTACTAATTCTAAAAGATCAGGAACGCAAATATTCTGTTCAGGATATTAACCAGATGTCCGAAACCTCTTTTGAAACAAAAACAGATGCCATTCCAAATCTTGATTTTACGACTGCCAGATGGTGGCTTAAATTTTCAGTAACCAATCAAACCAGTTCACCCAATTTTATTCTGGAAGTTGCACGCCCAATTACAAACAAAGCAGCGTTTTATCAGATGCGCGGTGAACAAATTGAAAATTCATTTTTAAGCGGTGATGATTATGCATTCAGTTCTAAAGCTATTCCGCACCGCAAACATTTATTCCCGATGTATATTGAGCCTGGATCAACCAGTCATTACATTATAGAACTTGAAAGTGACGGTGAAGTCATTACGCTTCCCGTAAACATCTATGACAAAATAAGTTTTTTTGAGTCAGATTATCTGGTTCAGTTTACCTACGGTTTCTATTTTGGAATGATGCTGCTGGTGGTATTCATTTATTTTTTCTTTTATGTTTTATTGAAAGACAAATCATTTCTATGGTATATCATTTATGTTTTTTGTCAGGCGGTCATGCAGTTTTCACTGGATGGATATTCCTATCAGTATTTTTTTCCGTCCGGCGGATACATGACCAATCACATTGTACTCATCTCCGCTTCGCTTACCATTGTATTTCTGCTGTTTTACGCAAGTGCATTTTTGAAACTGAAAGAAAACAGTCCCAAACTTTTGCGCTTTTATAATTATACATTAGGATTTGTTTTACTAGCTTTTTTGCTCTCATTGATTCCGGGAGTTACTTATACTATTTCTTATCCGCTGATTAATGCCACCAGTTTACTCAGTGTCATTCTCACATTGGTTTCTATTTATATTTTAAAATCAAATGGAATTAAAATCTGTAACTATTTTGCTGTTGCATTTACTGTTTTGATTTTGGGTGCTATAGTTTTTATCCTTGGAAACTTTAATATTTTAGGTAATGCAGAACTCGCGCAGAACGCGCTGAAAATTTCTTCTGCCATTGAGGTTATTATTCTTAGCATCTCCATGTCTAACAAATACAGGGATCTGCAAAAAGAAAAAGAAGCAGCTCAGGCAGAAGCATATAAAAGTCTGGAAGAAAAAAATGCCATCATGGACCAGATCAATATAAAACTGGAACAACAGGTAAAAGAGCGTACAGCAAAAATTGAAAATCAGAAAGAAGAACTTGCAGAAATCAATGCAGAAATTCTGAGCAGTATTAAATATGCCAAACGGATTCAAGAAGCAATTCTACCGGCAAAAGATTATGTGAGATCATTTCTGGATGATTATTTTGTTTTTTACCGTCCGAAAGATGTTGTAAGCGGTGATTTTTATTTCATAGAAAAAACCAGAATCTCTAATGAAGAACATACTCCCCTTATACTTTTTGCTGCAGTAGATTGCACAGGTCATGGCGTACCAGGTGCATTTATGAGCATTGTTGGAAATAATTATCTGACACAAACCTTAACAGAACAATCCGTGAACTCCCGGCTGAAGCGCTTAATTTTTTGAATCAGGAGTATTTAAAACATTGCGTCAGGATATCACACAGAAAGACAAAACATCAGCAGTGCGCGACGGAATGGACATTGCTTTGTGTGCCCTGGACATTGATAAAAAAATGCTGCATTTTGCCGGCGCAAAAAATCCGGTTTATATTGTCAGACAAAGCGGCGATCCAATGTGTTTTGGAGAAGCAGGAAATGAAAAAACTTTACAGAAACTGGAAAACGGAGACGTTCATTTATTTGAAATAAAAGGAGACAAACACCCGATTGGCGCATTTATGGATGAAGAATTACTACCGTTTACAAACAAATCCATTCAGTTACAAAAAGGAGACATGGTGTATGTTTTCACTGATGGATTTGCAGATCAGTTTGGAGGTTCGCAGCTGGAAGGATCAAAAGGAAAAGGGAAAAAATACACCTACAAACGATTCAAACAATTTTTAATGGCAAATTCCGGCAAACCATCAGCCGAACAACATCAGTTATTAAGAAATGAATTTGTGAACTGGAAAGGCGATTCAGAGCAGATCGATGATGTTTTAATTGTCGGTGTAAGAATATAAATGAGCAGCGCAGCTGCACGCGGATGAGCTTGCCTCATCCGAGCAAACAACAGGAAAAACACAAACCGGATGGGGCGAGCCCATCCGAGACAAAAAAATAGACATGAGCATCCTTGCAGGAAAATACAAGTATCATTTATCCAAACTTTTACCCAAAAACACAAACGTTACTATCAAATTAAAAAACGGTTTGAAATTCATCGTTCGGGCAAGAACGATGGACCGTTCAGTATTAAAAGAAGTATGGCTGAGAGAAATCTACAACAAACATGGCATCACTGTGGACAAAGGAGATACAGTTATTGATATTGGCGGACACATTGGCTTGTTCAGTGTTTACGCTGCTAAAAGATCGCAAACAGGAAAGGTTTTTGCCTTTGAGCCTTTTTCAGAAAATTTTGCCAGACTTCAGCAGCATAAACAAATCAATCAGTGTGATAATCTGGAAGTAATCAATAAGGGAGTTGATTCAACATCCGGAAAAAAAATATTGTTTCTTTCACCGGATAAAAATACCGGTGGACATTCTCTCCATCTCAAAAATCAATCAGACCGAAAAGTAGAAATTGAAACGGTGAATCTGGAAGAATTCTGCAATCAGCATCAGATCAATACGATCGATTTTCTAAAATTAGATTGTGAAGGGGCCGAATTTGAAATTATAAAAAGCAGTGAATCCGTTCTCTCACGTGTGAATAAGATTGTTATGGAATGTCATCCATACGGAGAACATTCGTGTGATGAAATGGTTTTTATTCTTCAGAAAAATGGTTTCAAAGTGATACGCGAAAGTAATTTTATAGGGGGGATTGAGATGTTATATTGTAACAGGAAATAATACTTTACCTTACTCCGGCTTCGGCTACGCTCAGCCTGCGTGGATGGAAAACAATCGTCAACAGATTAAAAAATTCGTACTTCGGCTACGCTCAGCCTCCGTGGATGGAAAAACAATTGAACTAATCTAAAAAACTTCGTACTTCAAACTTCGTAACTCTTACTTCGACTTCGACTCCGCTCAGTCTCCGTGGAAGGAAAAATAATTGAACTAATCTAAAAAACTTCGTACTTCCAACTTCGTCACTCGTATTTCGACTCCGCTCAGTCTCCGTGGATGGAAAAACAATTGAACTAATCTAAAAAACTTCGTCATTCGGACTTAGGCTTCGAGAACCTCAGCCTGCGTGGATGGAAAACAATCGTCAACGGATTAAAACTTCGACCTCCCAACTTCGTCGCTCGTACTTCAATCACTTCTTCAACCCAAACTTTTCTTCAGCCATTTCAGCAACATACTCTCCAATTGCTAATGATGCGGTAGCTGCCGGTGAAGGCGCATTTAAAACGTGGATGCTGTCTTCCAGATGTTCAATTCTGAAATCATCACGTGTATCACCATCTACGCTCAAAAGCATGGCACGTACACCTGATCTTCCGGGTTTGATATCATCCATTGTAAGTGACGGTATCATTGTCTGTAATGTTTTAAGAAATAATCTTTTTGAAAATGCACGTCGGTATTCATTGATTCCGAAACGAACGTTACTGAAAAACAATTTCCAAGTTCCTCTGTAGGTTAATGCATCCCAGGTATCTTTCCAGCTGAAATCCGTTTTGCCATATCCTTCTCTTTTGAATGTGAACACAGCATTGGGTCCGCATTCAATTTCACCGTCTGTCATGCGTGTGAAGTGAACTCCCAAAAACGGGAAGGCAGGATTTGGAACCGGATAAATCAGATTGTTCACTTTGTGTTTTGCCTGATCTGTCAGTTCATAATAATCACCCCTGAAACCAACAACACGTTCACGTAATTTTACTCCGTCCATTTTTGCCAGTCTGTCAGCCTGCAACCCGGCGCAAAAAATCATCTTTTTAGCTTTGAATACTTTATTCTCCGTCACCACTTCATGATAATCTGATTTATTATTAACGGCAATTACTTTTTCACCCAGAATCACTTGTGAATCCGGCTGCTTTGCTATAGCAAGCTCAGCCATTTTATTTGTTGCGCCTACAAAATCTATAATACCTGTACAAGGCACCCAAAGTCCTGCTATACCTTCAACAAAAGGTTCAATTTCCTTTAACCGTTTTCCATCAATTTTCTCCAACCCTTCTGTTCCGTTTGCTATTCCGTTTTCATAAATTTTATTCATGAATTCAAGTTCACTTTCTTTGGTTGCAACAACAATTTTACCGCATACATCATGCGCAATGCCGTGTTCTTTTGCAAAAGCAACCAGTTCATGTCTTCCTTTTACACAGTTTTTTGCTTTCAGTGAACCTGGTTTATAATACAAACCAGAATGAATAACACCAGAATTATGTCCTGTCTGGTGACCTGACAACACTTTTTCTTTTTCTATAAGCACCATTTTCAGATGCGGGTTGCGGATTTGTAATTTATAGAGTGTTGCGGCACCAACGATTCCACCGCCGATTATTGCAACATCAAAAAGAGGGTTATTTTCCAATTTGATTAAATTTGAATACAAAACTAATCAAAGTTAAACTTTGTCTAATCAGGCCCGGCAAAAAATCAGTCCCGTTTATTTTGAAAATCTTGATGCTTTAAGGTTTTTGGCTGCATTCAGTGTGTTCATTTTTCACTATTTCAGAGATATTAAAGCCTTTTATCCGGGAATAGAAGAAAACAGCATTTTTAAAAGTATGCTGGTTGTTGCAGATAAAGGCGGACTTGGCGTGAATTTTTTCTTTGTGCTATCAGGATTTCTGATCACCTATTTGATCTTTCAGGAAAAACAAAGAACCGGAACATTCAGTCTTGGAAATTTCTTAATCCGCAGAACACTAAGAATATGGCCTTTGTATTTTATAATCATCCTGATTGGATTTGTCCTGTTTCCTTTGATCTTTGACTGGTATCACACCATTCATAACCCTTACATGTACGTTTTCTTTCTGGCCAATTTTGATGAAATCACAAATGGGCTGCATGATTCCGTTAATTTTTTGACTGCCCCCTGGTCAGTTGCAGTTGAAGAACAGTTTTATCTTTTCTGGAGTATTTTACTTTTTGCATTGTTCAAATGGAATAAACTGCGTTTTGAATTTGTGATTTTGATATTGTTCATTTTGTCCTTTTGGTTCAGAGAAATTTTCTGGCACAATGAACGCGTGATTTATTATCACACTTTTTCAGTTTGTCAGGATATTCTAACCGGAGCTTTGGCGGGATTTGCCGTGTTCAATAAAAGTAAATGGGTTGAATTCATCATAAGCCTTTCACGTTGGAAAATAGTGCTTGTTTATCTGGTTGGATTTGTCATTTGTCTTGCAAAAAACAAACTTTTTGCCGGTCAGTTTATCATTGCCGAACGATTTGTCTTATCCCTGTTTTTTGCCTTTATTATTTTGGAACAAAGTATGGGGAAAAACTCCGTTTTTAAATGGGGAAAAATTTCATTGCTGAATTATCTGGGAAAAATATCTTATGGATTTTATATGTATCATCTGATTGTGATGTTTGTTATCTGCAGATTGGTTGAAATATATCTGCCAACCGGATATTACCTGATTCCTTTGTACTTTACTGCATCACTTCTATTAACTGTATGTGCTTCTGCTGTTAGTTACAAATTTATTGAAGCTCCGTTATTACATCTGAAAAAGAAATACGGACACGAATGAGCAAAGTGTTACTCAGTCCTTTATTATGCAGCATCTTGCTAACACTCTTATTTACTAATTGTACATCTGAGTTAACAGAAAATTCTGACAAAACAAATGGCTGGAACTATAATGATTCAGAACAAAGTTGTTTGCCATCAGATTCAGTTTCAGAAATTCCTGCAGAATTTGATGTGAAAATTTCCATGTATTTTTCAGATGAACTATTTGAAGACAGTACTTTTTCAGGAACAACCTGGTATAAAAATGATACATCTGTCTACACTGAAGGCAAACAAATATCCAATCAACCAAACGCTTATTATATCGAACCTTTTGTCATTAAAAAAGCAAACGGGAAAAAAATACTGGAAACTTTTGATGAGAATATCTGTGAGACCGGCGGCAGAAGTGCATGGAACAAATACATATTAAAATACGATAAACAAAGCAGACCCGTTCAGGTTGAGCATTATAAAGCTTGGTGGTATGAAGGTTTAATGACTGAGCAGGGTGAAGAACCTGAAATAAAACCAGAAAAACCAGACTATTTTTTAAACGCAATTGTCACTTACTGCTATGATTCCCTCTTTACCTCTGAAACAACTTATTTTCCAAAACATGAACTGACTGATGTTCGGACAACGACCTATAACAAGCATTCACGGATTATTCTGGAAACATATCAAACCAAAACCTACAAACAAAAATTCTATTTTGAGTATCCGGATTGACATGCTAATTCAAAATCGTTGATTATTTTTAGTCATGCGTTTAGGAATTACATCCCTGGTTTTAATTTTCTGCTGCACTTCATTTCACTCAAAAGGATCTGAAGTAAAAGATTCACTTGCAGAAATCTCAGAGAGTAAAAATGAGCGGGGATCATTTTTTGAAGCGTCCTGGAGACCGGTTGGATTAAGTTTGCTTAGTGTTGCACTGATGACTGATTCTTCCAAATTTGGATTACAAACTTTGATACGGCAACCTTTTAATGGTTATACAAATCACGCTGATGATTACTTACAATATGTGCCGGGTATAATTTTATATTCAGCAGATTTGTTTGGTGCAAAATCAAAAAACACAGTCTGGAATCAAACCAAGTATTTTGCCATGTCTGAGCTATTCACAGCAGGAATTGTACACGCATTAAAACTGAGTTTAAAAGTTCAGCGGCCAAATAACGGAGCCTATACCGCTTATCCGTCAGGTCACACTTCTCAGGCATTTGTACAGAGTCAGGTTTTATACAACGAGTTTAAGGATTCAAATAAACTGCTTGCATACAGTGGTTTTTTATTTTCCATGCCAACCGGCGCACTTCGAATAATTAATAACAAACACTGGTTACCGGATGTATTGTTAGGTGCAGGTATAGCTATGCTTGTGACCAACACGGTTTATTATTTTGAACCGCTGAAAAACTGGAATCCCTGGAAGAAAAAAAATAAAAAAACGGATATTGGTTTTATTCCCACTTGGAATGATGATTATTTTGGCGGATATTTGAGTATTAAATTCTGATTATGATTAGCATAAGTGATTACGGGATCTGTAATTTATCTATCGTACCTGTTCGGGCTGAGGCTTCTGACAGATCAGAAATTGTCACCCAGCTTTTGTTTGGTGATTTTGTGCAGATACTTGAAAAAGGTGAACCCTGGATCAAGATCCGGTTTGCCCGTGACAATTATGAAGGCTGGATGGATTTCAAACAATTGTCTTATATTGATCAGGGTACTTATGAAGCCGGTACAGCAAGCCGTCAGAAAGTTTTATTTGAGCCCATTCTTGAATTGGAGGGCCCAAAAGGAATTCAGAATATAATGATGGGATCTGATCTTCCGTTTTATAAAGACGGTAAACTGCGGTTAGGTTCAGAAATTTATACCGTGCTTTCACCGGTGGACATGGAAATTGTCCCTGATCTTTTTGAAACCGCAGAGATTTACCTTAACACTCCGTATCTCTGGGGAGGTAAATCCATTTTTGGAATAGATTGTTCAGGACTCATTCAACTTGTATTTAAAATTTGCGGTGTTGATTTACCAAGAAATGCCTCTGAGCAGGAAAAAATTGGAAACACTATTTCATTTTCTGACCGCAAAGCAGGTGATCTCGCTTATTTCATCAACGCAGATGGTAAAGTTCATCATGTTGGATTACTTGCTGGTCCGCATGAAATAATTCATGCCGCCGGGCGTGTCAGAAAAGATCGCTTTGATGAAAATGGAATTTATAACCTTGATCTGGAAAAACAAACCCATAAACTTTACTCTATAAAAAGAGTTCACTGAAAATGACAGCGCAGGAACAAATATTGATCATTGAAAAAGAAATAATTGTTCCGGCTTTATTTGCATTGAAACTTTATAATAATGGGATTGTTGAAGTGGCCTGGGATCCAAAACTTGAAGTAATTGACGCTTCTATTCTCAAAAAACTTACAGAATCCATGGGTAAAATCAGCAAAGGTGAACGCATGCCGGTATATGTTCACACAAATGCTTTTATGGATTTGACTCAGGATGCCAAAGAATATGCCGGAACGCTGGCAGCTCAGGAATTTACGCTGGCTAATGCAATATTAGTTGATAATCTGGCAAAAAAAATTCTCTACAATTTCTTCATTAAGTTCTATGGTTTGTCTTCACCGCACAAAGCATTTAAAAGCCGGGAAACTGCTTTTGAATGGTTGCTTATGCTAAAAGCGAAACAGTAATTCATCCTCTTTTTACCGCAGAATTAAAATTCAGACAGTTCACTCAAAAAAAACTACCGTTCAGGATTTGTTACTTTTCTGAATGCAATGTATTCTTACTTTTACTACAAGGGTTATACATAATGAGTCCCGGTTCTGAACCTCATTTCTTTTCATAGGGTTTAATTGGTTAACAGTACAAGGCGTACTAAAAGAGTTCAGAACCGGGGTTACTCGTTAAGGTCAGTGTGAGAGCGGAGTGTGAGATTGAGTTTGAAGCATGAATGTTTTGAATAAAAAAACCTAAAAATTCTAAAGGTCTAAATCTTAAAAGTGTATTCAAAAAATCCTTTGGCAAAATGGCTTTTGTTGTCCTAACCACCAATCTTTTTCACCCGATACTTCATCTCAGTCAGCAAATTCATCACTTTCACAACCTGATTTCCCTGAATAAGAATTTCACCATCTTTTGCTGAGCCACCGACACCGCATTTTTGTTTCAATAGTTTTCCCAATGTTTCCAGATCATCTGCGCTACCAATAAAGCCTGTAACCAAAGTAGCTTCTTTTCCATTGCGCTGCTTTTTGTCCAGCTGAACGCGCAAATCCTGCTGCTGCGGAGGAAGGGTTGTCTGATCATCCTGATCGTCTGACTGATATTCAAAATGCGGATTGGTTGAATAAACCATCTGATTGCGGTTGATGTTTTTCTTGCTCATATCAATAAACAAATTTACGGGTATATGAAATGTTATCTGTAATAATTCTTTTTGGAGCAAATTCAATTCCGCGCTTTATCTCACTTTGTGTTTTAACACCAAAGAGCGAAAACGGAATCTGATTTATTTCAAACTGATTTCTGATTTCATCATTAAAAAAAGAGGCATCAAAACAAACCTCATCAATGGATCCGGTTTGAAAATACTGAATTGCAAGTTCTTCATTCTGCGTTTCAAAACTCCGTACAATACTGCTGTCTGTGAGACTATTCATTAGTGAGATATTGAGCGCGTTTACCACAATTTTTGTTTTCTGAAGATGATTGTACGGCAACAAAATTCTGTTTAAAGATCTGTTGAAAATTCCATAATCCACATTTGCAGAATCACAATAATTATAGGGTTTTAAGTCCAGAATAACATTCCGGTTCCTTTCAAAAATTACCGAAAGTCCATCTTCCAGAGTCATCAGTTCAAATCTTGTCTGATATAAATTAAGATCATTCAGTTCATTCAAATTATAATTTGAAATGCAACCGGAAAGTTTGGAATTTGCATCAAGATATTCGTCATGATACAAAACAAGCACACTGTCTCTGGTCATCTGTACATCCAATTCAACACCATCTGCATCCAGTACATCCAACGCATATAAAACAGACTCTTTTGTGTTTGCCGGATAAATCCAACGTTCAGGATAAAGCGATGTCCCTGCATGCCCGTAGACGAGCATGTCATTTTTCAATTCTTCTTTTTCACATCCTGTGTTAAGGATGATCAGAATTACCAAACATGTAGTTAACGCCCAACGCAAATTCATAATTGATGTATCCGGTAGTTCCGTCATTTGAACCGGTAATATTTGTAAACTGATTGATCACTGCACCTAAACCCAAAACACTGAAAATTTCCATTTTTTTTCCCATTGATCTGATTGTTGTAAACTGCAGCTGAATATCTGAAAGTGTCAGTGACACAGTTGATTTATTTTCATGAAAAAAACTTGCAGAAATACCCTGACCAAATTTCCAGTTTGATTCTCCAAAAACAAATTTATAGCCCAGACTTAATCCGGGAGTATGATTTTCAAAAACGTAATCCGGTCCGTAATATTTTAATCCGAATTTGGCCTGATGTTTTCCAAAATCAAACAGTACTGAAGCATCATAATAAAGCCCGATACGGTTGAATCCTGTTTGTAAACTTATTCCCGGTTTGAATTGTGATTTTCCACAAACAGAAAAAGATATCAATATGGCAAAAACCAGCAGACGGAACATTTCTAAAACCTAATTCAGATTAAGTAATTCAAACAATCGTTCGGTCTGGGCTTTGTTATAATCATTTCTGAAAATACGGATGATATCATTTTTCTCACGTTGTGTAAGATGCCAGCTTAATGATATCAGATCAGAAGGATCTTTACGCAGAATAAATGTCACACGGTCAACCGGAACATCACCACAATATCCTCCTTCAAAAAGTTCTTCAGCATTATACTCCTGCGCATGCTGAAAATTGCCATAAAAATTTGAAACCGGTTTAAGAATTCTTTCAAAAAGAGACATTGGTCCCTGATTAATCATATCATAATCCTTGTTGATATCTCTGACTTCAACAACAACTACACCGCTGGTGTGTTCAGCTAACCAATCTTTAATTCCGTCAATAAAACGCACGGTTGTTTTAGTTCCGTAGTTATCTCTGATTCCAGCATCCATCACTTGTATTTCAGGATTTGTAGGCAGAGAAACCATTGGTAAAACATAGGGAAATGTTGAACTCATTCGGATGACAGAAGTGAATTTTGTTCTGAACGCTTCATTGTTTTCAAATAATTTGATGTACTCAATATTTTCTGGTCCGACACCTTTTTTGGAATAATCCATACCATTCAGAAATGCCATTGGTTGTGTTGCAATAATCATTCTTCTTCCGTCATTAATAATGGTAGGTGTAAAAATCATCTGAGGAATTTCAGCCAGAAACTCCGGCAATACATATGCATCAAACGGCTTGTCAAAAACACTGTCGGTATTAAAATTCATTTGTTGTTCAAAAGCGTATCCCCTGTCCATGAGATAGGTTTTTCCGTCAATTTCTTTTTTCTTGAATCGAAGAAAGATGTCATGACTAGCAAGGTTGAATGCAACGCTGTTAAGCAGGTCTCTAGAAATTTTTTCGAGATACAGAGAATCACTTAGATTTACTGTTGAATCGCTGAGAGACTGATAATAAATTTCGCGGTAATAGGCGGCGCCAATCATTCCGCCAGATGCACCGGTCATCATGTGTACATTTGGAAAAAACTGGTGATTGGATTTAATATCAAGTCGTTGCAAAATGTATGTTGTCCACATGGCAGCGCTCAAACCACCACCGGATGCATTAATAATGACAAGTTTTGGTCTTACTTTATTTTGTGCAACACTTGCCTTTTTATACCAGTTGTCAAGAATCTCATACTGGTGTTTAATATCAGATGATAGCGATGCTGAATCATATTGTATTTCTTTGAGATGGGCAAGATTGTATTCCGGCTTGTTTGCATAACTCAAACCATAAGCAAAATTTTTGGGCTGAAAAAAATCAGTGCTGACTGATATCACGTTAATGATTAAAAAAACCACCACAATCATACTTACTGCCCAGCCTTTAAACCAGGAATAAAAAATGGTAATTACCATCAGAAAAACAGTAAAGAGTAGTATCGCGCTTGCACCTGAAGGAATTTGTATTGGTCCGAAATCCTGAAAAATACCAAGCAATAAGAAAGAAATAATCATGGCTACTTCAAAATATGAAGCGTTCATATGATTTTGTTTAAATACTTCTCTTAAAATATGCCTGTCATAATGTTTTGCTTCACGTGCAAGATGCAATTTAATGAGTGAAGAAAAATAATAGGAAGGCTGATACGTATGATAATCTCTGGACTCAAACCAATATTTTTTTTTGATGAACAGTGTTCCTGTTGATGCATTGAGATTTTTTTTCTTGTTGAATCTCAATTTTTGAAAATCAACGTTGGTTTTGAAGAAATATAAAACGGATAACGTAATAAAAAATACAATTCCTCCGGTAAATGAAATCAGATCAATAAATATTTCTGAATTGCCTCTTAACTCTTCATTTGCCTGTACATCATAAATATTATAACAGATTACCAGATAAAACAATGTAGGAATAGTTGAATTGTTGATACAGAATTTGTAGAACGGTCTGGATAATGTTGCAATAAAAGGAAATAATGGTCCGAATATAATGTAGCTGTACAGGTGGAATGCCATAAAAAATCCGCCAACAGAAAAACCAAGAATAATAAAAGACAACCAATCTACTTTACCATAATATTCAGGTGAAAGAAAAAGGTAAGGCAATCCCATTTTAACGCCGATGTTTTGCGTGGCAAAACCAAACAAAACAATCCAGAGCACTAAAAGCAGGTGATTTTTTTTGAATTGTAAAAACAGCAACTGCACCGGAAAAAACCGGATAATAATCAGGCTGATTTTTTTAAACTTCTTCATGGATGAAGTTATTGCTCAGAAACCGGGTTAGTTTGTAGTGGGTAAAAGATATGTAAGATACGTACCGGAATCCAATATGTTCCTATAATTTACAAAATAACTCAACACAAGTCAAGTTATTTCCATTCCAGCTTACCGGAACAGTTTACCTCAAAACGATATTTATAGGATTTGCCAAATTTGGAAAGCAGGGAATCCTGGAAAGATTTTTTACTGAAAACCTTATCATTGCAATTGTATTCAGCAGCTACAATGGTTGTGTCATAAACGAGTGCAAATGCTGCGCCTGACTGAATTTTATCCATATCCTTTTCAAGCAGAACTGATTCACAATTTTCACCAAAACAATCCAGCCAGTTATAAAATGCGTTTTGGGTTTTAATTGAATCAGAAAAGGAATAATAATAGAGGGATGCAGATTCCTTATCTTCACTGTTAACCATGGATTTAAGGCTGAAGTTTAACTTGGAAAATGAACTGTAACCAAACCGGTCAACCGGATGTGATTTTAAATTAGAAATTGTGTCAAAAAGATAAAGCTGGGAATTGACAAAATCATTCAGTTTCTGAATTTTTAAAATAGGGTTAGGATTATTTGAACTTGCAGGAGCAGGCTCATTACCGGTTTGTCCGGCAAGTTCTTCAAAACTGATCACTTCTTGGGGTGCTTGTTCCTGTTCACAGGCAAGAAATGAAAATAAAACTAAACCAAAATATATCTTTTTCATTCGCATTCTGCCGCTAATTCAACCGCTGTTTCAAAATCCATTTTTTTTGAATCAGCCGCTGAGGGATATTTTTCCATTACTTTTTCCAGATAACAATCACAATAACCAGCACTTCCGCCTTCTTCTTTGCATTCTGCAATAAACTGATCCTGTTCTTCTGATGACCATGCCTGACCTGCGCAAGATGATAAACTAATACTTGTTATCACTATTAAGCCTGTTTTAAGTTTACGCATGATATACCTTGTTTACGCATCAATTGCCTGTTTAGTGTGCATTTTGAAAAAAATTATCAAAAGAAAACCAGATCACATTGAATTTCTTAACTTTACAAAGCAACCCTTTGTTGGTTTAAACGTTATAATCTTAAGTAAATACTCAAAACCTGATTATGAAAAAGTTGTTTTTTGCTGCCGCACTAGTTGTAATGACCGGGATTAATTCCATAGCTGCGCCGCGTATTGTGCTGGAAGATAAGAAAGAGAACTATGTTCAGTCTGAAACAGGCTATACACTACATTTTAAATTGGTTGCTTCCGGACAGGAGTTTGTAACTATCATGGAACAGGTGCAATCCCTTTCTGACCGCGTTACAATGAACGTTTCTGAAGGGTCAGGCGGTGCTTATGACTGTATAATGGTTATCAATCATCAGAATCAACCTGAATACGCCCATAAGATGCTTGTTGCAATTGGAATTGAAGAACTGGAGTACAAAGGAAATGTAGAAGGTCTGGACGCTATTATACAGATTCTTTATTCGTATTTATAAATAACTATCCTCATTATAAAGGGCTGTCTGTTTCAGGCAGCCTTTTTTTATGCTGTATATTGAAATCAAAATACAATTATCCAGGGTATTCAACAAGCATCCCATTATTGACCTAACCTCAGCCAAAATACCAGAAACCCACAAGGACCATGATTAGGTTTGTTACCGCTTAGTTGAAACTTAATACGTTTCATTCAACTAAAAGTGATGCAACACATATTACATTAAACAGCTGATATTTATAGAGACATTACCCAAAATTGGTCAATCCTCAATAGTGGTATTTAATACTCCACTTCACAAAGTACCCTTGTCATTTTCTAAAAAACGGATAGCCATGAGGTAATTAAGAAAATGACTTACTGAGTATTTTGGTGCGCCTTGATATGAATAAAAATCATTTCAATAAAGAACAGGTTTATTCAAAAAAGAAAAGCCGAATACAACGTACTCGGCTTTTCCAAGGAATTAAAAAAATCTATTATTTCAATACGGTCACGTGACCTCTGTGTTTTTGTTTTTTGTCGGAAATTTTTTCACCGAACTCAATCTGCCACACATATACGCCATCTTCTACCAATCCTCGGTCTCCGTAAGTACCATCCCATCCAAAGTCATAATTGAATGATTCAAATACTACTTCACCCCAACGGTTGAATATTGTCAGGTGATAATCGTACATATCAACACCTGATGCAATTACTGGTTTGAACGTCTGATTATGCGGATCTCCGTCTGGTGTAAACACATTCGGTACATAGAAAATGATTTCTTCATAGATGGTCACATCTGCACAAATTGTAGCAGGACAACCCAAATCTGAAACAATTGTCTGACACACTTCATAAACCGTTTCTTCATTTACATCAGGAAATGTGAATGATGGATTCTGATCCAGTGAAGTACCCATTCCGCCAAAATTATACTGATAGAAAACGCCACCACTTGAAATATCCACAATCTGAATTGTTGGGTCTAACGTAGTAGGATCATTTGGCGTCCAGTAAAATCCTGGCACCGGATTAGGATTAACAGTTACTGCATTTACAACTGTAGCTGTACCAACGCATCCATCTACTGATGTAACAGTCAAAGTAACATCATATGATCCCGGTTCAACATATAAACTAGAGTCAATCAATCCAGTTCCGCTGCTTCCGTTTCCAAATACCCAGATTTCTGAACCAGGCATTGTGTTAGGTGTTGTATTTTCAAACGTTACCATCAAAGGGGCACAGCCTACATTGTTGGCATTAAAAGTTGGATTAGGAATACCGTTGAAATTAATTACAACCGGTAAAGTATCTGTTGTTCCGCACTGATCAGTTCCAACCACATAGATAGTTTCTGTCATTGTTGGTACATAAGTAAACGGATTGACAATACCAATTGAATCCATTGCTGAATTCAGATACGCAAACGTATATCCCGGGATTCCATCAAAACCTGTTGCAGTCATATTGGCAACTTCACCCGGACAAAGAGTAATAGTATCCGCTGAAACTGTTTCATAGAATGGCGGGATAATAGTTACATCAACACTTTGTACGTTTGAAGCACAACCTTGCGCATCATAAACTGTGCAGGTAAATGTTGTAGGTACTGTCAGATTTACTGTATAGAACTGCGCAGTATCACCTGTATCCCAAACATAATAGTAACCAGGTGTTCCACCGGTTGCGTTTGCAGATAATACACCGTAACCATCATAACACATGTTTAATGGAGGGATCGGATCCTGAACAACAGGTGTAGGTTCTGCTAAAGTCACTTGTTGTGCCTGAGTACAACCCGCAACATTCTCAATCATCAGGTTATAAGTTCCTGCACATAAACCATTGAAAGTATTGCCGGCCACAAACGTAGCGCCATTGTCAATACTGTAACCAGTTGCATTCATTGCATTGATTGTTATTGTTCCGTCGCAGGCTCCGCTACAAGTAATATCTGTACCGGTAACACTTGTAAATCCTAACATAGCAGGCTGACTTACAGTAAATGTCGCCGGAATTGTACATCCGTTAGCATCAACAACATCAACAGAATAACCACCAGCGCAAAGGTTAATGGCAGTATTCGAACCAATACCGGCAACTCCGCCAGCCCAGTTGTATGTATAAGCACCTGTTCCACCGGCAATGGTCACATCAACACTACCATCACACAAACCAAAACATGACGCATCAACTGCATTCTGTGCAGTGATTGACAATGCTGCCGGTTCATTCAATGTAACAGGAACTGTAGCTGTACATCCGTTATCGTCCTGTACCATGACAGTATAGTTACCGGCAGCCATAAATTGTGATATGTCCTGAGTGATATAGGTGGTACCTCCGTCAAATGAATACATGTATGGAATAGTTCCTCCAACAGCGTTAGCATCAATTTCACCTGTATTGTCATTGAAACACAAAAGATCTGAATTCACCGTGGCAAGATTCAGAACAGCAGGTTCAGTTATTGGTTCAGCCTGAGTATCCACGCATCCGTTGGCATCTGTAACTGTAATTGTATAGTTATTTGGACAGAGACCATTGAATGTTCCGGATGCTTGCTGAGCACCGCCAATATCGAAATTCAATCCGCCTGTACCACCATTGGCAGTTACAACTATCTGACCATCACATGCTCCATTACATGTTACATCTGATACGGTAACTCCGGTAATCATTGGAGCAGCTTCAGCAGGCACAAATTCAAGTGAAGTAGCTTGACATCCATTAAAATCTTCAACAATTACCGTGTAGTTATTTGAAGCTAAACCAGTAAAAGTACTGCCTGCCTGGAAAGTTGTTCCACCATCAGCACTGTAAGTATAAGTAGGAGTTCCTCCACCTGCATTGACTTGAATTTCACCATTCGGTAAACCGCATGTTGATGGAGTTATTGTAGTTGTATAAGTAACAGCAGTTGGTTCAGCAACAGCCTGAACTGCAGTGACGCTGCAATTGTTTACATCTTTTACAAAAATATTATGGTTTCCAGCACACAATCCTGTCAGAATATTGCCTGGTTGTAGAACAACACCGCCATCACTGCTGTACATATAAGGAGCGGTACCTCCACCTGCAGTTACTGTCACCTCACCATCACATGAACCATTACAAAGTGCATTTGTTACAACATATGCAGCATTCAAAGGCGCAGGTTGAGTTATTAATTGAGTGGTTGTATAGGTGCAACCGAGCGCATCAGTTACAATTACGTTGTAGTTATTTGCTGCCAGACCAGCAAAAATTCCTGTACCATTTGTGGAAGCACCAAACTGATAAGTGAATGGTCCTCCGTTAGAACCTGCTGCAACTATTTGCGCAAATCCACTGTTGTTTCCATTACAAGTCAAGTCTGTAGCATTGATAACAACGTTGAAAGGAACCGGTTCATCCACATCTACGGAGATTGCTCCAAGACACAAGTTTCCATCCTGAACAGTGACGTTATAAGTTCCTGCAGTAAGACCTGTAAATAAAGGACTTGCCTGATAAGTACCACCACCATTAATCGAATACTGATAAGGTCCACCGTCACCACCTAATACTGCGCCAACGTTGATCTGTCCATTTGAACCACCAATACATGTAACATCTGTAATAATTGGTGTAAATGTTATTGAATCTGGCTCATTGATGGTGAATTGTTGTATACCAATACACAAACCGTTATCCTCAATAGTTACGTAATATGTGTCTGCAGATAATCCGTTAAATACACCAGAGAAATTCGAAGTGCCTCCAGGGGTAATGGAATAAGTAAAAGGTGGTGCTCCAAAAGTCTGAGAGACAATTCCCAAACCATCAGCACCATTAAAACAAGTGACGTCTACTGTAGCATCAACCTGCGTAATCATTACGTTATCTGAAAGCGCTGAGTAAATAGAGTCCACACAGCCATTAGCATCTTCAACTACAAGATTATATAATCCGGAGAATAAACCGCCAAAAAATCCATTGTTAACCTGAATAGTCACTCCACCATCTATTGAATAAAAATATGGGGCAAGACCATTTGTAGCAGCAATTTCAAAACTACCATCATTAGCACCGCAGTTTGACGGGTTATTGGCAATAAAGTTGAAATTGAATGCAGGTGGATCTGTTAGAGTAACAGTACTTGCTGTCTGACAGCCGTGCGAATCCTCAACAACAACATCATAAGTCCCGGCCATCAATGAATTCACTGTTGCAGATGCACCAAAAGTTGCTCCGTTGTCAACACTGTAAGTATAACCCGGTGTTCCACCGCCAGGAATAAATGTAATTGATCCGGTTGGAGTCTGATAACATTGTGGGTCCGTGCTGGTATTAGCCAAAGTTAAAACTGGAGGTTGCGTAATAACAACAACTGCATTTGCAAGGCAACCATTTGCGTCTTTAACAACCACATTTATATTTCCTGCGCAAAGTCCCGTAAGTACATTTGATACCTGGAATGTTAATCCGTTATTAGAACTGTATTCGTAAGGTGGGGTAGCATTAGAAGCATTTACAGTTATTTGACCGTCACAAACTCCGTTACAATTTGCAGCAACAGCAACAGATGAGAAAGTTAAAGCTGTAGGCTGCGTTATATTAACATTGACAGTTCCCTGACATCCGTTTGCATCCTGAACAGTAACAACGTGTGCACCAGCTGCAACACCATTAAAAGTATTACTTGCCTGAAATGCTCCTGCATCCAGTTTATATTGATAAGGACCGGTTCCTCCTGTTACACCAATTGAAACCGAACCAGTCAAAGCACCAGCACAGGCAACGTTTGTTTGAGCACTGATTGTTGGAACAGGGCCTGCAGCAGAAACGATAGTTACATTTAACGTTTCGGTACAACCGTTGGCATCTGTTACTGTTATCACTTTTGGTCCTGCACTTAAACTATTAAAAATACCTGTTGCATTTGAAGTTCCGCCAAGTGTATATGTATAACCTGGTGTTCCACCCGCAGCAACAACAGTTACAGATCCGTTGTTAGCACCGCACGTTGCAGGAGTAATAGCTGTTTGAGTTAAAGTAACATCAGTTGGTGCGGTTATAGGAATATTGGTCATTGTGAACTGACATCCGTTTGCGTCTTGAACCAACATATTATAAGAACCGGCACAAAGCGAAGAAAAAGTATTTCCTGCCTGCAGTGCACCACCATTAATTGAGTACTGATATCCTGGAGTACCTCCGGCAGCGCCTGTCACAGCAATAGATCCATTACATAATCCAAAGCAGGTAATGTTGGTAGGAGTTGATGTTGCAGACAATGCTGAAGCTGGTTGTCCAACCACAATACTTGTAGTTGCTGTACAACCTGTATTGTCAGTAATAGTAACATTGTAAGTACCGGCAGTCAGGTTAACTGCAGTTTGAGTAGTCTGACCAATCGGAACCATACCAGAGTTATACCAAACATAAGTATATGCAGGAACTCCGTTGGCTGGATTAGCAGTGGCTGTTCCACTGGCCTGACCAAAACATAAAGCTGGCGTTGAAGTTGCTGTTACAGTGCAACAAGTTGGTCCGGGGTTGATTGTAAATGTACCTGCATATTGACAACCGTTTGCAGCCACAACTGTATAGTTATAAAGACCATCGGGCAAACCAGTGAAAACCGCTGATGCACCTGCTGTGTTAGCTTCAACAACAGTTTGATTAGAAGGTCCTGTAATTGAAACAGTATATGGACCAGATCCTACAGCATTATTAATTGTCACCTGACCATTGTTATAACCTGCGCAGGTTTCTGCAACAGGCGTAACGGTAGGTGCGGGCAGTGCAGCGTAGCTGACAACTACATCATCATAATCAGTAATTACCAAACCATCACAACGGGTATAAGTTACTTTAGCCGTGTAGGTTGTCGTAACACCATTCGGGCAAACGTTAATGCTGTTTCCAGTGCCGATTAATGTTCCTCCAACACCAGCAACAGCACCTGTATACCAATTTACAGTGTAAATAGGTGCTCCGTTTGGAGTAAATCTCCATCCTTCTGGTGCTCCTGTTGTTACAGTCCAATCTGGTGTTGGTGAGTTTCTTCCCGGAGCAGCAACACCTGCAGATCCAGCCTGATTTTGAACACCTACAACAGCATTACCGCCATTCCATGTTGTACACAAATCTTTTCTGTTAATGTAAACGTCAATTACGTTTGTTGTTTCATAAAGTACTATCATGTGCGTACTTCTCATGGATGTACAACTGAAGTGCCCAAGGTTATTGAACACAACAATAAGAATACGGCAAGGTGCCGTACCCTGTAAATACCATTTCACAGTACCGGCTACCGTTGGGTCAATATCATGATAAACCCCAAAAATATCTCCGGCAGAAGTTAATGCTGCAGACGGACATCCGGCAGTGAATGACCACGGACAAAATCCACCGGGCGTTGATGGCCCTCCGAAGTCAATTGAACCATTAGATCCAATCTGACAATCATTGTATGTTGTTCCATAGTAACAAAACGGAAACGGCAAAAGTACATTTGGACTCCAAATATCATCTGTACCAACCGACACTGCAGTACCACCTGCAGCACCATAAGCAATTGGAGGCGCATGAGGAATTGAACTTACTGAATAAGTGGAGGTATTTCCCACGGCAAAAGGAGTGGCATTTAATGTCACACAGTTTTGCGTACAAGGCAATACCATATCCGGATCAGCAATAATATTCGGACAGCCCGGAAATTGTGCAAACACATTTAGACCTGTGAGAACAAAAAGGAATACGACTAATTTTTTCATGATTCTAAAATTGGGTACTTGTTTCAAATTTAACGTTTTAGTCAGGTGGGGGTTGCCTGCTTTTTGTAAATTATTACGCAAATATTCGGGTGGTATTGTTAAAAATTAGTCAACTCAATCAGTCAACGTTTTAGAAAAGCAAACATTACGGGCTTTTTTGGCAAGATGAGGTGGCAACGCTCAGCTGAAAATTAAAATTTGATAGGAAGTTGATTTTTCAAACTTATAATATCGGTATCTCTAATGTCTAAATGAGTTACCATTCTGATTCTTCCTCTGCCAAAACCTACGGCCAAAATTCCATGTTCTTTTAATTTTTCTACAACCTCCAATTCATTTAAACCGTCTGTCAGATTTCCAACTACAATATTTGTTTCAGCAGGGATAACAGATTTGATCCACTCAGCCTGAGAAAGAATCTGCTCAATTTCTTTTGCACGCTGATGATCTTCTTTCAGGCGATCAATATTATTTTTCAATGCATACAATCCACCTGCGGCAATAATTCCTGCCTGCCTCATTCCGCCTCCAAAGACTTTTCTGACACGCCTAGCTTTTTTTATAAAATCAGCCGGACCTAAAAGCAAGGATCCAACCGGTGCACCCAAACTTTTTGATAAGCAGACAGAGATGGTGTCAAACTGAGAACCATATATTTTTAAATCAATACCGGTTACAGTTAAAGCATTAAAAACACGGGCACCATCCAAATGAAATTTCAGATTTTTTTCTTTGCAGATTGAACTTATTTTCTGAATGTCATTAAAATCATAAACCACGCCGCCACCGCGATTGGATGTGTCCTCAATACTTACCATTTTTGTCACCGGATAATGCTGATCATCCGGATTAATATTAACCGCAATTTCATCGGGATTTATTCTTCCGCTGTTACCTCTGAGTAATCTTACTGAGGTACCTGAATTTCGCATAATACCGCCACCTTCATATCTGTAAATATGAGATTCTTCATGACAAATAATTTCATCTCCGGGCTGGCAATGAACATTGATTGCAATCTGATTGGTTTGTGTACCGGAAGAACAATATAAACCGGCTTCTTTTCCAAACATAGAGGCACCAAATTTTTCCAGTTCATTCACCGTAGGATCATCACCAAAAACATCATCACCAACTTCTGCTTTCATCATAAAATCGAGCATTTCTTTTGTTGGTTTGGTCACTGTATCACTTCTCAGATCAATCATATTTTTTTATTTTTCGAATCATCATTATTCCATCACGGACTGGTAAAAGCACGTTTTCAACTCTCACATCGTGTTGAATTTTTTCATTAAATGCCATCAGAGCAATTGTACTTTTATCATTTTCTTTTACCGGTTTTACAACTTTGCCGCTCCATAAAACATTATCAGCTAAAATGATTCCACCTGATCTTACTTTATCAATCAGCAAATCAAAATAGTGCGAATAATTTTCTTTATCAGCATCCAGAAAAACCAGATCAACCGGACCCTGAATTTCTTCAATAATTTTTGAAGCATCACCAAAACGCAGGTCAATCTGTGAAGACAGAGGAGAGTTCAATAAATATTTTTTAAGAATTGGTTCAAGTTCCTTGTTGTTATCAATAGTAATGAGTTTTCCTTTTCAGATAATCCTTCAGAAAGACAAATTGCTGAATAGCCTGTATATGTTCCAATTTCAACAACAAGATTGGGTGAAAGCATTTTTGAAATCATGCTTAATAATCTTCCCTGCAAATGTCCGGACAACATTCTGGGGGTGAGAATTTTCAGATGTGTTTCTCTGTTTAATTCACGCAAAAGGTCTGACTCAGACGAAGTCATCAACTTTGCATATTCATCTATTTCAAACGGTAAAAATTCCATTGTATCAAAGAAAAACCAAAGATACAATGGAATTTTGTGAGAAAATTATTTTTCAGGCTCGCAGCTGGATTCGCCCCTGCAGCACTTAGGTAAAGCCAGATATGCATCTTTGTCACGCACAACTGTATCAGAGCTGTAACCAATACTTGCAAGAACCTCTTTAATTTGTTGTTCAGTAATAAGAGCGGTTTTATATTTCACTGTGAGCATTTTATTTTCCAGATTCAGTTCAGCAAAAATTACTCCTTTGGTATAGTTCAGTTTTTCTTCTATCCGCTCTTTGCATTCTTCACAAATTGCAGTTGTAATAAATGTGATTGTTTTTGTTTTTTCATTTTGCGCATGCGCCGAATTGAACGATGTCAAAATAATCAAGGCGAGTATTGAAAGATAATATTTCATAATTCAGTTTTTATTTTTTTTATTCTTTTGATTTTTGTTTTATTCCAAAATGTAAGCCAATGTAAATGTTGTATCCGGTGATTGGTGCCCACATCTGAGTTGCATCAAAAAACGCACCAAACGGATCATCTGCACTTATTATAGCATTTTTCTGTATTACGTTTGCCAGGTTTTCACCTCCAATATAAAAATTGAATTTTTTGTATCGGTAAGTGATCTGACTGTTAACAATCCAGTATCTCTCAGATTCAATTCCACGCTGATACTCCAGCGGATTTGACGCAGTAGACGGTAATCTTTTTTTACCTACCCAGTTTCCTGTGATATCAAAGCTCCACTTCTTATTTCGTGTTGTATATCCTGCATTAAAAAGAGATCTGAATACTGGTACAAATGCCATTTTGTGTAAGATGCCATGATAAGTTGAACGCACATCGTAGTATTTATATGCCGCACGTAATTCCAATCCTTTAGCCGGCTTTACAGAAATTTCTGCCTGAAAACTATGTGAATATCCGCGGGCACTGACGCTGTAGATGTACAATTGATTTGGCGATTCATCCATATCTATGATCAGCTGGTTATTAAAATGCGTGTAGAAATAATCAACAGAAAAAGTTGAAACTTCATCACGGATCATAAACTTCTGTGTAAATGTAATTCCTGAGCTGATTGCATCTTCTGGCCTGAAATCAGGTGAAACAATCCATTGCCGGCTGCTGGCCATGTAGCTGACATTATCAGCAAACGGATTTGGAATTCTGTATCCTCTTCCAACACTTATTCTCAGGGCATTTTTCGGATTGATATTCCATTTGGCATGCATGCGCGGTGAAAACAGTTCACCATACATATTGTGATAATCTCCTCTCACCCCTGCCACCAGAATAAATTTATCACGTTCATTCAACGTGTATTCAAAAAAAGCACCCGGTACAATTTCAGTTTTGGTGAACGCAGAATCATTAAATGTCTGGTTATAATCATCCAGCAAAAAACTCAATCCGGTTTTAAAATTGTGGTTGGTGTTGCCAATGATATCATTGTAAATACTGTTAAAATAATATTTACGCTCAAGACCATTATAAATATTATTGCCAAACTGACTGTACATGTTGTGATACTCCAGCTGATTGATGAGACCTATACTTCCGGCCGGTCTGTTTTTCAGAAAAAAACCTTGTTTGGAAAAAATTTCAGCGTGATATGTTTTGAAAATTCCCTGATATAAAATTCCGGCATCATTATCAGGATCAAATCCAAGCTCTCCGCCTACCTGATCTGAAAAATTTGCACGAACTCCAAATTTGGTTTCATAATTTTTACCCTGATAGGACCACCTGTGAAGGAGCGCTCCAATATTACCCAGCGGAAAATCTCTGAATCCATCATCATTTACATCTGTCTCTAAAAAATATCCTGAATAATGAGCGAATGACATGGTACTCCATTTGTCATTTATTTTTTTTGCACCGTGTAAATTGAATTCTGCCCTGCCAAATTTGTTTCCGTAAAAATTAAAATAGAATGCTTCACCGTTTTCAGGCTGTTTGAATTCAAGATTAATAAGTCCGGCCATGGATTCATATCCGTTGACAACTGAACCCGTTCCTTTGGTAATCTGAATGGATTCAATCCATGTACCGGGCGTAGAATTCAATCCGTATGACGTTGACAAACCTCTGACCATGGGAATATTTTCAAACTGAATCTGTGTGTAAATTCCATCGAGACCGAGCATCTGAATTTTCTTTGCACCTGAAATTGCATCCGTCATATTCACATCAACAGATGCATTGGTTTCAAAAGATTCAGACAAATTACAGCAAGCTGCTTTTCTCAATTCATCCTGACCTATTTTTTCCACGTTGAACGGATCCAGCAAATCGATTGTTTTTCCCAGATTGATTCCGATCACCTCTACTCCTCCCAACATTTGTCCTGATTGCAGATTAAAACAAGATCTGTTCTTACTTCTTTGACCTCAAATGCCAAAAGCTGATATCCTACTGCCTTAATAAAAAGGGTGTCAGGTAATTTACCGACATGAATTTCAAATGAACCATCCAACCCTGAGACAGCCATATGAGTGTCAGATTTCCATTTTATTTTTGCGCCCGGAATTGGTTCAGTCTTTCCGTTTTCAGTGGCGACTATTTTTCCTCTGATTTCATTTTCAAGTTCGTGGTCATGATTTTCCTGTGACCACAAAACATGAATTATATTGAAAAAAAAGAGGATTAAAAAAACTCTTTTCATGATTTTGATTTTAATAAATTAATGAAAGATTTTTATGACATGAATGTCAAAGGATTCAAAAAGAAACCTCTAAAAAAATCAAATTCTGAAAACGTTGTAGAGCAAGGATATGTCTGCTGTCAGCAAAGGAGCATGACAACTAAATGATACAAGATCATTTTCATCTGAATGTCCAACAAAACTGATTGGATCTATGAATGAAACCCAGACTGAAAAAAGTTTAATTTCAGTGGAAGAAAATGCTTTGAGTTTTGAACTGGTTAGGGTAAGTTTTTCAGTTTTACAGCATTTATTGTTTTTCTCTGTTTTCAGTAAATCATTTTCAGACAATTCATGAGAGTGACATGATTTTTTGCATGTTACTTCGTCTTCAACCGGTGTCTTTGAATTTTCACAAGTACAATTTGCATCACCAAAAAAAGAAACATCGGTGATTGAACCTTTGCAATAATGTAATTCAATGGAGTAACTGGTCAGTGAGAAACTGAACAATACAAGAAAGAAAAATGAAATACTCCGTTTCATGCTTTACAAAGATACAAAAACGAATGAGCTTGTCAATCAGGGTAAATTGGAATCTGTTTCGATCCTTGGAATCCTTTCATGAATGAAATCAAATAACAATGTAAATTTGAACCATGTTTTTTGTCTTATCCAAATTACTTGACTTTGTTGCGCATCCTTTTTACTGGATTGTCATTCTCTTTCTGATTGCCTGGTTCACCAAAAAGGAAAAACTCAGAAAGTGGACATTCTGGAGTGGAATTTCATGCAGTATTTTTTTTACAAACACTGTCATGTTTTGTGAGATTACGCGTTTATGGGAACCTGACGGAAAAAAAATTGAAGAGCTTGGAAATTATGATGTAGCAGTAGTACTGGGGGGAATGGCAGAATATGACAATACACTTGACCGGCTGAGTTTGAGAAGAGGGGGAGACAGAATCTGGCAGGCAATCAATTTATATCATCTTGGCAAAGCAGATAAAATTTTAATTTCAGGTGCAAACGGAGATCTTACAGATAAAGGTCTTGATGAAGGCAGGCAATTCAGAAAAGTTTTGATTGAAAATGGAATTCCGGCAAGTGATATTCTGGTAGATTCAGTTTCACAAAATACCTATGAAAATGCATTGGAATCAAAAAAACTGATTGACCTGCATCCTGAAATTAAAACAGTTTTATTAGTTACCTCTGCGCTTCACATGCCACGCGCTGAAGCGTGTTTTGAAAAAGCCGGATTTGAAAAAATGACCACTTTTACAACCGATCATTTTACAGGATCTGAACGTAATTATCAGTTTGATCAATGGATTATTCCCAACGAAAGTGTGCTTACTGACTGGAGCAGATTATTGCATGAAATCATCGGATACATGGTTTATTCCATGATGGGCTATCTCTGAATATCCCTTTTTATCCAAACCTGTTTTCCTAAAAACAATGTAATGCCAATATGTGCAATCGGCAAGGGGAAAGAAGCTAATCCCTGACTTGAAAAACCCGGGCCGGCTCCAATACTTCCGGTAACTCCCATACGTGAACTGAAGTATCTGACAAATCCCATACTGAATGAAACTGAATAAAATAAATCATCCGGACTTTTGTCCAAAGCCATAATATACAAGCTTGGAGTGACATCCAGAAACATGGAAAATTTTTCAGTATCAGATATATAAAATGACATACCCACGCCGGTATAAAAAGCAAAATTTCCACCATAAAGAATAGGAGAAATAGTTCTCACGGGAATATGAAGTCCAAATTGTTTGTCAGAACCAAAACGCCAGGTATAATGAATATTTGCGGCCAGTAACGGAACGCTCAACGGATTAATTGAAACCGAATGGACGCGTATCTGAACTGAATCTGGTACATCAACCTGTTTCAGTGTATCACTTTTTACCGTTTCAGCAACAGATGATTCTTTAGATGAAAATGTTTTTATCTGAAGCGAATCATAGATCACAAAATACTTCAGCTGGTCTATTTTGATAGAATGAATTAACGTGTCATTTTTAGATGAAACGTAAGTGTAGTTCAGATTTTTAGTATCAAAATGATTGACGTTGCAGGCACGATCCATCCCTGATTTAAAATAAAGTGTATCATTAAAATGCTGGGCAAAAGAAAAACCTGTAAAGAATATTAAAACACTATTTACAAGTTGAGCCCGCATAAATTATTCTTCTTTCTTTTTTGGTTTGGAAGAATCAATCACGAGTTCACCGTACTCATTATAAATCACAAATTTGTCTAATGAATCGAGCGGAATGCGGTTTTCAACCAGCTTACCCCTTTTGCTTCTGTATTCATAGACCAGAAATTTTTCATCATGCTGACGAACTGTAACAGCCTTTACCATACCTGATTTATAATAAAGAGTATCATTATACTGACCAAATAATCCGCCTGAACAAATAAATAAACCAGCAAGTACCAGAAGCATCTTCATAATTAAGCGTTTAGTAAAACAAAAATACAATTTTTAAACCGGTTATACCAAAATGTCAACAATTGATTCGGATAATTGATGAATAAGATTAATTTTACCACCATCTAAAAAGCAGACACATGAATTTACATGAATATCAGGGCAAGTCAATTCTTGCAAGTTATGGAGTAGCAGTGCAGCGCGGAATTGTAGTAGAAAGCGTAGAAGAGTCAGTTGCAAAAGCAAAAGAACTGAATAAACAAACCGGGACAGAGTGGTTTGTAGTTAAAGCACAGATTCACGCAGGTGGTCGCGGAAAAGGTATTGTCACTGAAACCGGTTCAAATGGTGTTGTGCTTGCAAAAGGTCTGGATAAAGTAGAAGAAAAAGTAAAAGGAATTTTAGGCGGACATCTGGTTACCAAACAAACTTCAAAAGATGGTAAAAAAAGTAAATAAAGTGTTGCTGGCTGAAGATGTTTATTATCCAAGGGCAAGTGAAACCAAAGAGTTTTACATGTCTGTGCTTTTAGACCGTGAAAGAGAAAGAAATATCATTGTTTATTCTACTGAAGGCGGAATGGATATTGAATCAGTTGCTGAACATACACCT
Source organism: Crocinitomicaceae bacterium (assembly GCA_016719925.1). Classification (GTDB taxonomy): domain Bacteria; phylum Bacteroidota; class Bacteroidia; order Flavobacteriales_D; family Crocinitomicaceae; genus JADJGJ01. The sequence goes on from JADJYC010000003.1 coordinate 333,861, forward strand.
CATTTAATTTTCAAAGAAGAAATTGATCCGCGTGTAGGTTTACAGGGATTTCAGGCAAGAAAAATTGCATTTAATCTTGGACTGAACGGTGAGGCTTTTAAACAAATGGTAAAATTTGTTGATGCACTTTACAGAGCGTATGTTGGCTGTGATGCTTCTATGTTTGAAATCAATCCGGTTTTGAAAACTTCAGATGACCGCATTATTGCAGTTGACTCAAAAGTTTCTTTAGACGGAAATTCTTTGGGAAGACATGCTGATTATGCAGCAATGCGCGATAAAACAGAAGAAGATCCAACCGAAGTAGAAGCAGGTGAAGCAGGACTGAATTATGTGAAATTAGACGGGAATGTAGGGTGTATGGTTAACGGTGCAGGACTTGCAATGGCAACCATGGACATCATTAAACTTTCAGGCGGAAATCCTGCAAATTTCTTAGATGTTGGTGGAACTGCAAATGCTGAACGTGTTGAAAAAGCATTCCGCATCATCCTGAAAGATCCAAACGTAAAAGCAATTCTTGTAAATATTTTTGGAGGTATTGTTCGTTGTGACCGCGTTGCTCAGGGAATTGTAGATGCTTACAAAAATATGGGGGCTATTCCTGTTCCAATTATTGTAAGATTGCAGGGAACAAATGCTGCAGAAGCAAAGGCATTGATTGATGCTTCAGGTCTGAATGTTCATTCTGCAGTTTTGCTTCAGGAAGCATCTGATCTTGTAAAATCAGTTTTGAAATAGTCTTAAAAATTTCTAAATACCAAACCCTGTCTTGTGTTCCATGAGACAGGGTTTTTCTTTTTTGTAATACCTTTGTGCTGAATGATTATTTACAAAACAGCTGAACAAATAGAATTGATGCGTCAATCCGCTCAGTTAGTGTCACGTACTTTGGGCGAGATTGCAAAAATTATTGGTCCGGGTGTTACCGGACTTGAAATTGATAAACTGGCTGAAACATACATTCGTGATCATGGCGGAAAACCAGGATTTTTAGGCATGTATGATTTTCCCAATACATTATGTATCTCTCCAAATGCACAGGTAGTACACGGAATTCCTTCAAAAAAACCATTTGAAAACGGTGATATAGTTTCTGTAGATTGCGGCGTTCTGATGAACGGATATTATGGAGATCACGCTTATACTTTTGAGATTGGTGATGTAAAACCTGAGGTAAAACAACTACTGAAAGTCACAAAAGAATGTCTTTATATTGGTATTGCAGAAACTAAAGCGGGTAACCGTATCAGTGATATCGGATTTGCAATTCAGCAGCACGCAGAAAAGCACGGATATGGTGTAGTGCGTGAGTTAGTAGGCCACGGACTTGGAAAAGACATGCATGAAGATCCGCAGGTACCTAATTACGGAAAAAGAGGCTGGGGTAAAAAAATACAAAACGGACTAACCATTGCCATTGAACCTATGATTAACATGGGGACAGAAAAAATCAATCAGTTAAAAGACGGTTGGACAATTCTCACTGCAGACGGTTTGCCTTCGGCTCATTTTGAACATGATGTTGCTGTGGTGGATGGTAAACCGGTTATTCTTTCAACATTTGATTACATTGAAGAAGCTCTGGCTTCGCGCTGATGGAAAAAATTGAAAGTAGTTCTTTCCGTTTTCCTGTTCTATTTATTTTCGGACTTACACAGATTTTTAAAACACAGGCTTTTATTACACCTGTTTTTCTCACTTCCTTCATGCTGCTTTTTTGTTCGCTGCTTTTTTGGTTAATGAATCTGAAAGAACAGCGCGCCTGGCTTCTGATAATAATGGTGGGGATTCAATTATCATGGGCATTTTCAGATGTTTTTTTTACCGTATTTATCAGTCATTATTTGCCCTCAGCAACTGACCTGATCAACTCAAAATTGATTGGAATAATTTCACTTTCAGTTTTTTATTTGCTCACAGCATTTGCAGTTTATACACTATTCATATTGAAGGATAAAAACAAAATTCCGTTTTCTGTTTTGACCATTCTTTTGATTTTGTCTGTTTTTTTGGTTTTTACTGATCAGCCTGTCATTTTCAAACTTTCAGTCATTCTTTTTTCACTGACATACTTTTTTTTCGGACAAACGGGTTCAGCTATGGAAACCAAGACTTTGCGGGTAGTTTCCTATCAGTTTCTGCTCCTGGGGCTTTTACAGTGTTTTGAATATTTTCTTTAGAAAAGGTTCAATTCTGAAAGATTTAGCTATATTAGTAACACCCAAAGTGAAATTAAAGTCTGATGAAAAAAGCATCTCTTAAAGATATTGCTGAAAGTTTGGGGGTATCCAAAGCCTTGGTGTCACTTGTATTAAATGGCAAAGGCGATGAACGTGGTATCAATCGTCAGACACAGGAAAAGTAAAGCTCAAAGCAAAGAGCTGAATTACATTCCAAATCAATACGCCCGTGGATTAAGAATCGGAAGAACAAATACCATTGGTGTAATTGTTCCGGACATCTCAAATATTTTTTACGGAAAGCTTTGCAAGGCTATTGAGCAAGAGGCTTATTTGAAGGGATACAATCTCATCATTTCCAATACATATGAGGACGCCCAAAAAGAAAAAAAACTGATCAGTGATCTGATAAACAGAAATATTGACGGGTTGATTCTTGCCTCTTCTTTTGATGATAAAAATGAAATTGAAGGTTTGCGTCAGAATGATTTTCCATTAATTCTCGTTGACCGGACATTTGAAAATTTTAACGTGGATTCAATCACAGTTTCAAATAAAGAGGGTGCATCCAAAGCCGTGGAATTTCTCTATAGAAGCGGCGTTAAAAAGCCGGTTTGCTTTACCATTTCACCTGTTTATATCTCGTCTATTTCTGACCGGATTCAAGGTTATCTGGGCGCTCTGAAAAATCAGCACGACGCCAAACTTTTTCAGATTCCTCACAACAACATTGAAGAAGGAGTTGCTGCCGCTCTGGCTGAATTAAAGCATCAGGATTTTGACGGAATCTTTTGTGTCAACAACAACATCGCTAAAGCAATTTTGAAATCGCTGGCCATTAATGGTGAAGGATTTGAAAATATAAAAATCATCAGCTTTGATGACATTGAAGTATTTGACATTGTGCATCCAAAAATTTCATCCATTTCACAACCCATTGAAGAAATGGGTAAAAAGGCTGTTATGCTGCTGATAGACCGCTTTGACAATCCTGAAGGACATCAGCCTCAGCAAATTGTAATGGACACTGTACTCATTGAGCGCTGAATTTAAATCCCGATTTTATTATTCCCTATTATCTTTTTTGTCAGAAACGGCAAGTTTTATATATTTGCACCCTGTTTTTAAGGAGAGGTGCCTGAGAGGCCGAAAGGAACAGTTTGCTAAACTGTCGTACTGAGAAATTGGTACCGAGGGTTCGAATCCCTCTCTCTCCGCAGATTAATTAAGCACGCACTGAGCGGAACGAAAAAAATAAATTAAACGCGTTCAAATTTATTTTTGAAGTGCAGCGAAGCAAGATGCGAAGAAGATTGGTGATTAATGAATTTGGTCAAGGTTCCTCGTTTAAAGGATCATAAACCAAGAAATAATCCCTCTCTCCGCAAGTTTTTAAATCAATTTTTTTAGTTGTATTTAAAAATCTGAAGTTGCAAAGAATAAATATCTGTTTATCTTTGCACCGCCTTTAAGGCCTCGGGGTGTAGTCACGCAAAAATTGCGAGATAAACTCCGCCCGGTTATCGCGTCACGCCAAAGCGTGAAGGTCGAGTGAATCGGGGTGAAATTTGAGGAGGGAGAGAGATGTGTTTTTTGTATATATTTTATACAGTAGTTCTTTGAATAAGTATTATGTTGGCCAGACGCAGCAATTAGAAAAGCGCCTGATTAGACATAATCAAGGAAATGAAAAGTTTACCAAGAGTGAATGGCCTTGGACCATGATATGAAAATGTCAGCAATGAACAAGATCGGATTCAATGGGTTTGGAAAAAAGAATAAAAAAAGAGTAGACAAAAGATTTTTGGCAAGTCTTCAGAAATAGCACCTCGGGGTGTAGCGTAGCCCGGTTATCGCGCCTGGTTTGGGACCAGGAGGTCGAGTGTTCGAATCACTCCACCCCGACAAAATGTAAATTTGAAAACCCTCTTGTATCGGTTGATACAAGAGGGTTTTCTGCGTTTATGGACTTGCCTGAGAAAGGTCGGTATTCACTTTTTATTCACTCGCTTTGGCGGTGGCAAATTTTAATTCTGGTTTTGATTTTGATTTTGACACCGGATTGCGTAAGGTTCGAACGAGATGCTTCTCTTTTTTGTTGAAAAAAAAACGAGCGCTCTACGCACTCGCTTTCCACATAGCGGCCACTATGTGGCACTCTGATTATAAGTGATCCTGTTTGGATTCGAACCAAAGACCTACTGCTTAGAAGGCAGTTGCTCTATCCAGCTGAGCTACAGGACCAAATTCATTTCTATTTTCAACCTTCCCGTTTCTAACCAAAGAACTTCCCGACGTTTAGTCGGGATGCTCTATCCAGCTGAGCTACAGGACCAAATTCATTTCTATTTTCAACCTTCCCGTTTCTAACCAAAGAACTTCCCGACGTAAAAGTCGGGATGCTCTATCCAGCTGAGCTACAGGACCAAATTCATTTCTATTTTCAACCTTCCCGTTTCTAACCAAAGAACTTCCCGACGTTTAGTCGGGATGCTCTATCCAGCTGAGCTACAGGACCAAATTCATTTCTATTTTCAACCTTCCCGTTTCAAACAAAAGTTCTTCCCGACGTAAAAGTCGGGATACTCTATCCAGCTGAGCTACAGGACCAAATTCATTTCTATTTTCAACCTTCCCGTTTCTAACCAAAGAACTTCCCGACGTAAAAAGTCAGGATGCTCCTATCCAGCTGAGCTACAGGACCAAATTCTTTTCTATTTTTCAACCTTCCCGTTTCTAACCAAAGAACTTCCGACGTTGGTCAGGATGCTCTATCCAGCTGAGCTACAGGACCAGAATTGTTTCTATTTTCAACCTTCCCGTTTCAAACCAAAGTTCTTCCCGACGTAAAAGTCGGGATACTCTATCCAGCTGAGCTACGGGACCAGTATTTACTTTGTGTTTAGCACAAAAGTGGTGCAAAAGTATGTATTTTTTCGGAATTGAGTAAAAATTCAATCATTTCAGGGCATTTCCCGGGACCAACATCTGATTCTCTGCTTGGTACAACATTATGCTGAATGCGGCAATCATCATTTGCCCCTGCTTTGCTGTATTTTTATTTCCTCTGAAAAACTGGTTCCGTTCAGTTTTGATTTTATCCAGCACCGCAGATCAAAATATTCGAGAATGACATTTTCCTGTTCGATTTTCAAAAGTTCTGAAAGCTGACTGTCAAACCGCTCAAAAATTTTACGGCGCTCAGCGGGTGTATTTGTCTTTGCCAGATTTTCATTTCGGACACAAACAAATTTTCTACCTCATAATCTTTTTCAAATTTATTCAGAAAACGCGCGGCTGATTTAATATCATATTCAATAAAATCATGGTTGTTTAATTCAAAATGAATGATCAGATTAAAAATCCGGGAGAATGAATAGATGTCTTGTCGCAACTGCTTTTCATTATCATTCAAAACATCGTTGATATACTTCAGCGCTTTTCTGAAATCACCTGCACCAAAAAATGTGTAGGCCAGATTGTAATTAAACAGCAAATGTTTTTCCTTATTGATTTTATCTTCATAGGATTCCAGTTCCTTTTCAATGTGAGGTACAAGATCAAGTGCTTTTAAAAAAGATCCCTGCCTGTTATACAACTGTAATTTCCGATGTATGTTGACGTGAAAATTCGCACGCGGGAATCAGGTGATTCAAATGCTCTGTTGTCAAGCAATCCGTTTAGTTCATTGAGAATACTTTCTGCATTTTCAAAATCAAGAACATCAATATAACAGTTCAATAAAAAGCTGAGCGTATAAATATATCGCTGCTGAATATCGTCTCTGATTTTTGGCTGACGATCCATAACAGTTTTTGCTTTTCTGAAATTAATCAGAGCATCTTCATAATCTCTGATACTTGCACTGCATAATCCTTTTATGTAATAACAGATTGTAGTTGCACGGGTTGAAATTGCTGTATTTTTTCCCTTAATGAGATGATAATCTGAAATTTCATTCACAATTTTCCGCTCATGTTCATTGCGGGTAAATCCTCCGCTTCTGAATATATAATTAATTCGTGAATATAAAATCTGATATTCTGCAAGGTTCCGTAATTTCTCTATCACTTCTGATTCTTCTCTGATAAGATCATCCAGATTCTGATCAAAAACACCACTCTCATAAGCTTCTTCAAGCAACTTTTTTTCCCAGTTAATTAATTCATAGTGATAATAAAATTTCTCATACTCCTCTGCAATAGCTTTTGCCCGTTTGACAAATTTGTTACACTCTCTGTACAAAGCCTTATTATACAGCAGCTCAACATTTTTAATTTCCTGTTTGAGAATTGAACTGACAGATTGTTCAGAATAATAGGAGCGTAAACTTTTTAATATGAGTTTGTATAAATGATTTTTTTCTGAAGGAAGATGCTGAATAAACGTTTCATTTTTAAACTCATCTTTCAAATCTTCTTCATCATACTTATTCTGCTTTTCTATGAAGTCAAAAATTTTAAGATAGTTTTTATCTCCGGCCTGAAGTGCTGAGTTCAATTTGAAAAATCGCTTTTCAGATTTTGTCAGAGACTTGATAAGCGAAAAAAGTTCGGTTGAGGGTTTCATAATCTAACTTTAGGAATTCAAGCTATTCTGATTCAAATTTAGCAAATATTTCATCTCATCAGTTGAAAGAATTTTACCTGTATAATTTGTCTATTCATTGGTAATTAACGAAAATCATACGGTTATTGTTGTCTGTAGCTGTAATTTGTTATAATCGTATTCTTTCATTCCTATATTTGATATATTGATTTTAAACTTTCAAGTAATTCAGGAACGATTTTGCAAGAATTATACGTTTTAACAAATAAATTTCTGCCTTCTCATTTACCCGGTCTATCTGGTAAACAAGTACGGTTTTGAAAACCTGTGTAAAATTTAATATTCCGGAAACAGTGATTTCATTGAACACAGCGTAAATTTGAAGCAATCCGGTTTATGATCTCCTTGAAAACAATGGTTTCCATTGTATTGAAACCATAGGCCGGTATCACCAAAAAATTATTGCTGAAAGACACCTTTATGAATTGACTTTCGTCTTTGTTATAAAGTACAAGGAATCAGTCTGCAATTCACTTTCACGATTCTGTTTTATACAACTTCATTTTTATGGGAAATTTTCAAAATCTTCACTTCATTGTTATCAGAAATTTTCTTGTTTTTTTTCTGCTACTTATATCTTTTACAGATCTGAAAGCACAAGTAATTTTCAGTGAGACGTTTGATGAGGAAATGGATCTGTCAATGGTAATGACAATACCGGAGAGTGTCCTGGACATCTACCTGCCCTTCCTGTTTATCCGGCGATCATTATGAGGTTCAAAGCGGACAACTGGAAGGACAAGACACCAACGGACCTGCAACCTGGGAAACAGGAGCCATCGATATTTCAAGTTGTCCCTTCATAGAAATCAGTTTTAATATTTCAAGTTTGGGAACAATGGAAGCCTGCGGTACAGGTTGCAATTCGGTTGACTGGGTGCAGCTTGAATACAACATTGACGGAAGCGGTTGGCAGACTCCTTCCAATTCTTCTTTTTGTGCAGGGGCTTGTGCTGATATAAATGTAGTTCAGTCAGATGATGTAATTGGCGGAACAATTTTGTACAACACCGGATGCATTCCTTCAGGCAGCTCAATTCAGTTACGCATCAGCGTTCAGGCATGGGCGGGTGATGAGTTCTGGCAGATTGACAATGTCACACTTTCTTGTGCAACCGGTCCTTCAGTAAATGCCGGAAGTGATATTTCGATCTGCGCCGGAAATTCAACACTACTGAACGGAAGCGGAACAGGAACACCATCCTGGGATAACGGCGGAACACTTTCTTCCACAACAATTTTAAATCCAACTGCTTCTCCGGCTGCAACAACAACTTATACTTTAACCATGACTGACGGCGCATGTTCTGCTGATGATGAAGTTATTGTTTCAATCATTCCATCCTCCCCCATCAATCTGACACCTGATCAATCTATCTGCAATGGTGATTGCGCAACGCTCACTGTATCCGGTGGTGATTTTTATGAATGGGCACCTGATCCGGATATTACAGATGTTTCTCTTACTTCACAAAATGTTTGTCCGTCATCAACTACAACATATGATGTTACTGCCTATACAGTAGGATCCAACCTGATAATCAACGGAGATTTTTCTTCCGGAAACACAGGCTTCAGTTCTGATTATACATTTACAAATCCTACCAATACCGGCGAAGCACAATACAATGTTATTCCAAATCCTTCTGCCTACAACGGAGGATTTTCAGCATGCGGAGATCACACAACCGGCAGCGGAAATATGATGGTAATAAACGGATCAAATGTACTTGGTGCAAGTGTGTGGTGCCAGACAGTTGCTGTAACGCCAAATACTGATTATTTATTTTCAGCCTGGCTTGCTTCCGTTTTTCCGGTGAATCCTGCTATGCTTCAATTTACAATAAATGGAATTGCTATTGGTTCCAGCCTGAATGCTTCAGCAACAACTTGTGTGGGAAGAGTTTTTCAGCACATGGAATTCAGGAGCTTCTACTTCTGCCGTTATTTGTATTACCAATTTGAATTTAAATGTCATGGGTAATGATTTTGCATTGGATGATATTTCATTTTCAACTGTGTGTGAGCAACAGGCAAGCGTAACAATTACGGTAAGTGGTTCACCAACTATCACAGCTGAATCTGATCTGGATTTTTGTGAAGATGAAAATGTTTCTGCAAATTCATTTGTTAGTGTACCGGGCGGAGCAACTTTTGCGTGGACAAATTCAAATACGGCAATCGGACTTGCTGCAAACGGTACAGGAAATCTTCCGGCTTTTACCGCAGCCAATTCTACTTCTTCGCCAATTACGGCAACAATTACTGTTACACCAACAATTGGATCATGCGTTGGACCAGATGAAATTTTTACAATCACTGTTAACCCAAAGCCAAACGTGGGAGCAGGCACAGACGAAACCGTATGTCTGGGAACAGCTGTTACGCTTACTGCATCAAACCCGGATGCGGCTACAATTACATGGGACAACGGAGTTACAAATGGTGTTAGTTTTACTCCGGGAGCTGGAAGTGTAAATTATACTGTTACTGCAACTGATCCTGTTACCGGATGCAGTTCAACGGATGTGGTCAATGTTACTGTAACAAATATGCCAACCATTAATATTACTCCTGCCGGACCGTTTTCAACCATGGACGGAGTTCAGAATCTGAACGCAACTCCTGCAGGTGGAATTTGGACTGCGGACTGCGGATCTTGTATCAATGTTACAACAGGTGCATTTGATCCGGCAGCTGCCGGTGAAGGAACCTGGGAAATTTGTTATGCAGCAGGAACATCTCCCTGCATTGCGGTTGATTGCATTAATATCATTGTTGCTAATAACTGTATCATGACAGCAAGTAATTCATCCAGCAATCCAACCTGTTTTGGATTCAATGATGGTTCAGTTACTGTGAATACGGTAAACCCAAATGGTTCTCCTGATTTTGTCATTACAAATGAATCAGGTACACAGGTAAATATTGGAAATTCCAATACAGCAAATAATTTATCTGAAGGATGGTATTATTATACAGTAACTGATGATCTGGGATGTACATTAACTGATTCTGTTGAATTGACAGATCCGGGTCAAATGGCAATTGATTTTCATTATCAGGATCCAACCTGTTACGGTTATCAAAATGGATTTGCAGTAGTTGACACGGTCTATAATTATACCGGTTCATTTAATCAGATTGGTTATTTCTGGAATCCGAATTCTGGTTCAAACGGAATTGGTGAAGATTCATTGAATAATGCCGGTGAAGGATCTTATAATTTAATCATCAATGATGAAAACGGATGTTCAGAATCTTTTGATTTCAATCTGAATGATCCTGACTCTTTGTATCTGATTCAATTTGGCACTGATCCTGCTTATTGCAGATTATTCGGATATCAGAGTGGTAACGGTGTAGTGTATGCAGCTGCTGCGGGAGGCACACCTGACTATACCTATTTATGGACTAATCTTACAACAGGTACAACATCAAACAATACCACCTGGGGAGGATTGAATCCGGGAAATTATCAGATTGAAGTAACCGATGATAATGGTTGTGTTTTAACTGAAACAATCACAGTTGACTCATTAAATCCGGTTGCAGATTTCACACTTTCATCACCTGAGTTCACAGCGCTTTATGAAGGAAACGCTGTAGTCAATGTTCATTTTGAAAATCAGTCACTCAATTATGCAAATCCAAATGATCCGAATGCTGATACAACCTTCTTCTGGAATTTTGATTTTCCGGATGCATGGATTTTGAGTACAGACATCAGTGAGACATTTGATGTTTCATACACGCAAAGCGGAGAATACAATGTTTGTCTGGTTGCTTTAAATAAAAACGGATGTTCAGATACCAGTTGCGTATTAATAAATATTTATGACCCGTTTGTATTTGTTCCGGTGAATGTATTTACCCCTGGTGAAGACGGAGCAAATGATGTTTTTTCATTTGATGACAAATCATCTTCCATTGAAACTTTCAACTGTGTAATTGTTGACCGATGGGGTGTTGTTATGACAGAATTAAATGCCATAACAGAAACCTGGAACGGATCAGACAAAAAAGGAAATCCATGTCCGGCGGGAGTATATTTTTATTCCTATCAGCTCACCACATTTAACGGAATTGAACAAAGCGGACAGGGAAATATTCATCTGATCAGATAGCTGAAATAAGAAAAGGGACTCTTACGAATCCCTTTTCTAACAACAAACCAAAAACCCTCCAGTCGATCCACGACGATGACTTTATCGGAGGATTACTTTTGTGCCTTTCGGCAATACCTCATCCGGATTAATGATATCATTATAATCCATCAGTTTGTTGAGTTTAACACCTTCAGCCTGGGATACGTCACGCAATGTCATGTCTTTTTCACAAACGTGTACATTATATCCTTTGGTTGATTTATTACTTTTTGGTGAGATGTAAATTACTTCTCCTTCTTTTAAAACATCTCTTTTTCCCAGTTCATTGTATTTATATAATTGCCACATACCCAAATTAAATTCTTCAGCTATGCGGTAGAAAGTATCTCCCTTCTGAACAACTACAAAATGAACGGCCTTTTTATTTTCGTACACGTGATGTTTGATTTCAGCAAGATCAATTTCACCCGCAGTCTGCGGACTTTCAAGTTCAGTAATATTGGTTACCGGATTTGAATTGACAATCAAAAAATCTTCCTGCTTTTCAGGCATCGGCACCATATCAAACTGAGCCAGATTGTATTTCTCAATCAGATCAATAAGCAATGATGCGTATTTAGGATTGGTAGCATAACCTGCAGATTTTAATCCGTGCGCCCATCCTTTGTAGTCTGTCATGGAAAGTGAAAAGATTACTGTAGCGCGGACGGTTTTTCAGAAAAAGTGAATGATCAACATATGATTCAGTAGCGTTCGTGTAACTTCTGAAACATTCGTTTGCTTCATCATCATCCTGATAGAAAGTGCCGCCTTCCCAGTTTTCATGACATTTAATTCCAAAGTGATTGTTTGCGTGACGGGCTAATTTACTGTTACCGTTTCCGCTTTCTAAAATTCCCTGCGCAAGTGTAATACTCGCCGGAATTTTGAATTGATGCATTTGCTCAATCGCTGAATTTTTCCATAATTCAATGTAATCCTCTGTCGTGTGATTCTGATATTCTGCCTTCACAGACAGTGCGGAAATGAGCAGACCTGATAGTATCAAGACTCGTTTCATAAATTAATTTGTTGGTTGGTTGTGCATCTTATTACGCAGGACTCAAATCCGGGTTACAAAAATTTTAAATCAGATTGCGGAATCTGATTTTATCTTTAACTCTGAATCCCTTGTCATTATTGAGATTATCAACCAACAATACAAAAATAATATTTTCTGCCAGAAACCCAAAAAAATGATCCCTAAGGACCATTTATACAAACTAAGCTGGTTTATAAGCGTGCTAAAACCTTTTTGTATATGAGTGACAATAAGGTGTGCCTCCATTACCTGAATAGTAGTGCTCATGATAATCTTCACCCTCATAAAAGGTAGATGCAGGAGTCACTTTGGTAGCTACTTTTAATCCCTTTTCAACCAAAACTGCAATCAGTTTTTCTGCAATTTGTTTTTGCTCATCATTCAGATAAAAAATCTCTGTGCGGTATTGGTCACCAATATCAGGCCCCTGTCTGTTGATTTGTGTAGGATCATGAGTTTCAAAAAATAATTTGCACAAAGTTTCATACGACGTTTTGGAAGGATCAAAAACAACCCGCACCGCTTCAGCGTGACCGGTGGTATGTGCGCAAACTTCTTTGTAGGTTGGATTTGCTTTATGTCCTCCAATGTAACCAACCTGAGTTGAAATTACTCCTTCTGCCTTTTCAAAATAATATTCTGTTCCCCAGAAACAACCTGATGCAAAAATTGCGGTGTCTGTCATAACTTCATTTTTTAATTCTGCTTCAGGAACAAAAGTAAGTGAAATAGAATTGACACAATGTCTTGTCTCCTTTTCTGTAAAACCTTCTCCTCTGAATACGTGTCCCAAATGTCCTCCGCAGTTGGCACAGACAATTTCTGTCCGGCTTCCGTCTCTGTCCGGTATTTCTTTTACCGCACCCGGTATGGCGTCATCAAAGGATGGCCAGCCGCAACCAGAATGAAACTTATCTTCTGACTCAAATAAAGGCGTATTGCATTGTCTGCAATTGTATTCTCCGGTTTCAATATGATCTGTATAAATTCCTTTAAACGGAGCTTCTGTCCCTTTATTAATAATTACATACTCTTCATCGGGAGTGAGTTTTTTCCAGTTTCCTGTATCTTTCATACTAGTATCGTTTTTATCATTGACTGAGGCAGATTGTGTTTGTGCGCTGGTGCAGGATGCAAGCATCAGACCTGCAAACAAGATGATGTATTGACCTGAATTCATAAATTATTTTTACCTTCTCAGTCGAATTCAATCTGAATTCCTTACAAAACAAATTTACAAAACAGAATTATGAATACAGGATCCCTTTTAAATTTCCTTAATTCTTTAGAAAGACAAGGATTTTTACCAGCTATTGCTAATAAAAAAATTCAGGATTTTCTGGACTACTCTACCCGCTCTGCCGGAAAACTATTTCTGGCCTATGTAGCTGTAATGGGAGCAATTTTTGTTTCTGCCGGTGTGTTTGCAATTATATCACACAACTGGGATGATCTGCCGCAACATGTCAGAGGTGTTTTAAGTTTTGTTCCTTCTTTGGCTGCATTATACGTTTATTATTTAGCGGTATTCAAACATGCACATTCTACTTCCTGGATTGAAGCATCCTCCATGTTTCTGATGCTGATGATTGGTGCCAGTATTGCGCTTATCAGTCAGACATATCAGATGGATGGTGATTTTGACAAGTTTATAATTGTCTGGCTCGTTCTTACTATTCCGCTTTTTTATATTGCGCGTGCTTCCGGTATTGCATTTTTTTACCTTTTGCTTTCATGTAAATTTTTAACGCCTGATTTTGATTTCGGATTTTTTGGACCGAGTGATTTTTCCCTCAATGAAAAATATTATCTCTTCTGGTTATTTCTTTTTGCTTATCTGCCTCACTTCTACTTCAGCCTGAATAAAAAATCAGATCATCAGGGATTCAGGGCAATTTATCTGGGATGGATTACTGCAATTGTTCTTGTGCTGGCATTGCCTTTTTCTGTAAAAGCCGGATACCTCTGGTGGGGAATTGCAACCTACATGGGATTTTATTTGCTGGGTAAAAATATTACGCAAGTAATATCAGTTCATTAAGGAAGACCATTTCAAACCATTACACTTTTTGGTCTTTTCTTTTTTCTGCTGAATCTTTCTTCTGATTTTTTCTACCGGATTATTTTCAGATATGAAGGAATGCGTCAGATGGATGGCTGGGATGGTGAACAGTTCTTCTTCTATTTTCTTGGAATTGCGCTCATGATTCTATTTACCGTGATTGCCGTCATGAAAAAAGAAAAAGGAATGGCTTTAAACAGATGGGTGATATATACTCCGTTTCTTGTTGTTTTTCTTTACATAGTTTACTACCTGTATCAGGAGCACAGTTTTGACATGGAATGGTTCAGTTTTCTGGTACTGAATTTTTATATTCTCGGTTTTGGAATCAGCGCAATGATTCTGGGAAACAAGTCCAGAAATCTGCTTTATATGTTTTACGGTGCATTTGTAGTGGTTGATTTATTGTGGATGCGCTATTTTGATATGGATATTGCTTTCTGGCTGAAAGGACTCTTATTCATTGGTGTCGGATTTCTGTTTTTCCTCATTCACTATTTATCGGTGGATGAATTTGAAAACTAAAAACGGTTTACTATGAAATCAAAAAAAATTATTTTTCTGATTTTCGGATTGGTAATTCTTGCTGTTCCGCTTTTTATCATTTTCAAATCAGAAGACATTCTTGAAAATGGTCACCGCCATAAATTGCGTTTGCAGGGAATGGATCCGTTTGATCCGTTCAGGGGAAAATTTCTCCGTTTGCGTTATGATAATGATGTTGTTGCTGATCCTGAACTGAAGGAAGGAGACAATGCATATGTTACGCTTGAACAGGATTCACTGGGATTTTCACGTTTCGCATTCGCGCATAAAAACAAACCAGATCATAATGATTATCTGATGGCAGAAATTGATTGGATATATGAGGGTTCAGCAACTATTAAAGTAGATAATCTCACCAAATATTTTATTAATGAAGACAAAGCCAAAGCCGGTGAAGAAGTATTGCAGGACTGGGCACTGATTGAATCAGGCGAATTGTATGCTGCTATACGAGTATTGGATGGTGAAGCGCGTCTGGAAGATATTTATGTGGGTGATACTCCATTTCTTGAATATCTTGCTCAGGATCCGAATTAAGGGGAACAGTCTTTCATGAATTATACAGATCATTTTACCGCACTCAGAAACGCATTGATCAAAGAGCGCGATTTTGAAACCAAAGCTTATCAGACTTTAATTCAAAACAGATCAATGAAGGAAAGGGTGGAAGAAGGTGTCACCTGGTATCCGGTTGATTATTCAGATTATCATTATTCCAGATTGAATGAACTGGTACTTGTCTTCAGAATAAATGAAGATCAGAACGGAAAAATGTTTGGTACTTCTGGTAAATGCAGTATTTTTTCTTCCGTCAATAATGAAAAAACAGATGGAATTATTTTGCAGCAAAAAGACAATGTGGTTTCTGTTGTGATTGATGATGAAGAAATTCCGGAATGGCTGAAAGAAGGTAAAATAGGTATTGATGCAATTTGTGATACACGCACTTATGACCTGCAGATTAAAGCCATGGAAGATCTGATGGAAACCAAACGCGGAATTGCAATTGACTTCTATTCAAAAAAAGCTGAAGGATATCCGCCGGATGATTTTCACGAAGATCAAGACCTCAACAACTCTCAGAATGCTGCCGTTAAAGAAATTTG
Source organism: Crocinitomicaceae bacterium (assembly GCA_016719925.1). Classification (GTDB taxonomy): domain Bacteria; phylum Bacteroidota; class Bacteroidia; order Flavobacteriales_D; family Crocinitomicaceae; genus JADJGJ01. The sequence goes on from JADJYC010000003.1 coordinate 349,556, forward strand.
TTCTACTGCACCAATCACTATTGTGCATGGGCCGCCGGGAACAGGCAAAACAAAAACTCTGGTAAGCGCAATCAGAAATTTATACCGTCAGGGAAAAAAATTCTTGTAGCTGCTCCTACAAATGCAGCCGCTGATCATATCACCTATGAAATATCAAAAGCCGGCGTAGAAGTTTTGCGTTATGGAAATTCATTTAAAATCAGTCCGTATGTTTTTGATTTTACACTTCAGTCTCGTATTCAAAAACACAGCGATTTGAAGGTGGTAGAAAGATTGACGAAAGACGCAGAGGCAATAAGGAAAAAAGCATTCCGGTTTGTACGTAATTTCGGACCTGAAGAACAGGCTGAGCGGAGGGAATTAAAAAATCAGCTGCGCGAAATAAGAAAAGATATCCGCACAATTGAAAAAAGAGTCAAGGCATATACATTAGAAAAATATCCGGTCATTACAGGCACATTAATTGGTTTGCAGCAGGAGGAAATCAGCCAGCATCAGTTTGAAATTATGATGGTAGATGAAGCCGGACAAGCATTGGAGCCGGCAATCTGGTCACTCTGCCGTACCGCTAAAAAACTTGTAATGGCGGGTGATCCGTTTCAATTATCGCCGGTTCTTTTTTCTGATCACGCACAAAAATCAGCCTTGTCTGTTTCTCTCATTGAAACCGGTATGAAATTAAATCAGCCTTGTTTTCTGTTGAATACGCAATACCGGATGAAGGAGCTCATCATGCAGTTTTCAAATTCAAAATTTTATCAGAATAAATTAGTCTCTGGTGATCAGGTCAAAAATCAGATACTGAAAAGTGAAATTCATTTGCCGGTGGAATTTATTGATACCGCAGGTTGTGGTTATGAAGAGAAACGCGATGAAAACGGCGGAATCAGTAATCCGGATGAAGCAGATCTTCTGGTAAAAGATTCCATGAACTGAAAAAAAATAATCTGAGTACCGGAATAATTTCACCTTACCGGGCCCAGGTCAATTTATTAAAATCAAAAATAGAAGATCAGCAAACCACCATTGAAACAGTAGATAGTTTTCAGGGACAGGAACGTGATATCATCCTTATCAGCCTGGTTAGATCCAATTCAGAAAATGAAATTGGCTTTTTAAAAGATTACCGCCGGATGAATGTTGCCATGACGCGTGCCCGGTTCAAACTGATAATAATAGGTGATTCTTCTACCATGGGTTCTGATCCTTTTTATTCAGATTTATTGGAATACGCTGAGAAAAATGGATCATACAGGTCTGGTTATGAATATTTTGAATGAGTTTTCAAATTATTAAGAGCCTGTCAGAGGTTTCATAAAAACCATTAATTTTATCCCATGCAAAAGTTCAAGAAATACGCCGTAGTGTTATTGATGCTGACTTTTTTTCCGCTGGTGGCATTTATAGCAACACATTTTGTTCTGGAATCAGATAAAACAATTTACGATTACATCCCGCAGGAGAGTGACATTGTCATTGAAATCAATACCAGAAATTTCATTCGTGAAATTATGTATCAGCGTATTTACAATGAAAATTATTTCCATGAAAAAATAGTTCGTGAAGAACATGCAGAACCAATTGAAGACATTGGTCTGGATATTTTTTCTTCTATTGTCATTTTCAGGGAGCAATGGGCTGAGAGCAATATGTGGATGGTGCTTGCGGGATATACGGATGAAACTCTTTTCAAAAATTTTCTGGAAGAACAGATTCCCGGAACGCATGCCTGCTTTGGAGATGATTTTGTATTGGTACAGCTAACTCCTTTTTCAGATCAGGCAGTGATGGATGACCACATGAAAAAAATTATGAGCGGTGAAGTAAAATCATTCAGACACCGTGTAAATCTTTGTGAAGTATTTGACCGGAACAAAGAGATTAATTGTTACATCACACCGCAAAACACCAATGAAAAAAATCAATTACTGGACGGAGTTGTCAGTCTTGATTTTTTAAATGATCAGATTAAAATTTCAGGAGAATTCACACCTGTTTCAGGATTTGCAGAAAATACACCAGTGGCCTATAGATTAAATTCAGAAGCGCCATTCAGTTTGAGAAGTTCTTTAAATATTTTAAACAGCGTACATTGGTTTAACATGGATCACATCAAAGGATTACCGGAGTATTCACAAATGGCACTGGATTATCATGGTGTGCATTTATTTATGGTGCATGAAGATCTTGGGTATACAATTCCTTTTAAACAATATCCGGACATGCTGGCGCATTTTGAAATTGAAAATTACAATGACTGGAATACCTTCTTTAATAAAATGAGAACAGACGGAACGTTTAAAGCCGATACTGTCTCACATATTCTCAGCACAAATCTGGGAACCTATTTTAATTACACATTTAATGAACAGATTTTCGAACTTACCCGAAAAGAAGTGAATCTTGAACCAAATGATGATAAAACACTCTATTTTGCTTTTCACATGAACGTGATCGAAATCCTTGACAATATCAAACTTGGTATTGATCAGGAAAATCCGCCTTCAGAAAATCAGCAGCGGTTTGGATTAGGTATTGTGGAAGGTCAGATTGAAGAAGTGAAAGTGATGGCCAATGTTGAAGATATTGAATTTGAACTTCGTTTACAGGATGAAACCAACATGGTGGCTGACGGCGGAATCTTTATGAAAAACAAAGACGGTCATTCCATGATTGAAAGTATGTCTTTTGGAACCGCTGCAGTATTATTTATTGCTGAATTTATCGCAAATCCTGTTGAAGAGACAGAATTCTGATTAACGGTTAATTTCTTTAGCGAGTTGCTGAAAATAAGTATTCATCAGCATCATGCGCGAACCATACCAGCTGAACATTTCTCCGTCTGCAAAAATAATCTGCGCATCTGAAGTTTTTCGAAGTGTACGCTTATGTTCGTCTTTAAAAGGAAATGGTTCAGAACTTAAAATAATCAGTTCTGGTTTGAGTTCTGAAATTGTTTCTGCAGACAATTCAATGTATCTCAAATTTTCATCTTCCAGCACATTTCTGAGTCCAAGTTTTTTTAATATATCTCCGATAAAAGTTTTGTTACCGGCAGCCATAAAGGGATCAGCCCATATAAGATAAAGGACTTTTTTATTCAGCTTTGGAAATTGGACGACAGATTTCTGAATGTCATTAATCAGGTTCTTTGCCACTGGCTGAGAATTTGTCAATGTTCCAATATCATCAATCATTTTATACGCATCTTCCGCATTAAAAATATCACTCATATAGACAGGATATTTTTCTTTGAGCTTCAGAATATCCTGCAGTGAATTTTCTTCTTTATTTCCAATGATCAGATCAGGTTTAATTTTTTCAATGATTTCAAAATTGACATTCTTTGTACCTCCCGCTCTGGTTTTATTTTTTATACCATTCATCCGGATGAATGCAAAATTTCGTTATTCCCGCAACTTTTTTATCCAGACCAAATGAAAACAACAATTCAGTTTGAGAAGGTACCAAAGAAACAATCCGCTCCGGAAATTTTTCCAGGCGGATTGTAAAATTCATCTGATCTTTTAATTTCAATCATCTATGCATACGCATTGATCAAATCATGACGCGTAACAATGTGATGTTTTCCATCACCCAGTTCTACCAGTACGGCAGGAACCTGTTTATTTATTTTTTTAGAAATTTCATCCAGCGTTGCTTTTGCATTTACAACCGGTAATGCAGGTAACATTACTTTGCTTATTGGTGTATTGATCAAATCACTGTTTTCAATAATCTGCTGGTAAAGTGTTGTATCATCCACTACTCCTACAAACTGATTATCTTTTGTAACCGGTATTTGAGAGATATTGAATTTTTTCATTTTTGCAACGGCGTGTGAAACTAATTCTTCTGTTCCGCAAGTCATTAATTCTTTGCTGTGATGTTTTGCAACAATGTCTGAAGCCGTTTTTAATCCTTCATCTAAAAATCCACGTTCACGCATCCAGTCATCATTAAACATTTTACCTACATAACGGCTTCCGTGATCATGAAATAAAACCACCACAACATCTCCTTCTTTGAATTTATCTTTCAGTTGCAGTAATCCTGCAAGTGCAGCACCTGCAGAGTTTCCAACAAAAATACCTTCTTCACGGGCAAGTCTTCGAGTCATTACGGCTGCGTCTTTGTCCGTCACTTTTTCAAACATATCTATCACATCAAAATTCACATTTTTAGGAAGTATATCTTCACCAATTCCTTCAGTGATATATGGATAAATTTCGTTCTCATCAAAAATTCCGGTCTCTTTGTATTTTTTGAAAACAGAACCGTACGTATCAATTCCGTAACATTTAATATTTGGATTTTTTTCTTTCAGAAATTTTCCAATTCCGGAAATAGTTCCTCCTGTTCCAACACCTACCAGAAAGTGAGTAATTTTTCCGTCTGTCTGATCCCAGATTTCAGGACCGGTTTGCTCATAATGTGCTTTGGTATTGGAAAGATTATCATATTGGTTAACGTACCATGAATTAGGCGTTTCTTTTGCCAGTCTTCGTGCCACTGAATAATATGAACGTGGATCTTCCGGCGCAACAGCTGTCGGACAAACAACCACCTCCGCTCCAACTGCGCGAAGGATATCCATTTTTTCTTTACTCTGTTTATCATTCAAAACACAGATCAGTTTATATCCCTTGATAATGCATGCAAGCGCAAGTCCCATTCCGGTATTTCCCGAGGTACCTTCAATGATCGTTCCTCCGGGTTTAATTAATCCGGCTTTTTCAGCGTCTTCAACCATAGTGAGGGCCATGCGGTCTTTTACCGAATTACCGGGATTGGTAGTTTCAACTTTTGCAAGAACAGTTGCCTTAATGTCTTTGGTGATTTTGTTTAGTCGAATCAACGGTGTATTTCCGATTGTTTCAAGAACGTTATTATAAACTTTCATGTAATTGATTTGAAGTTTCAAATTTAAGCAATCTGCCAGAGCAGGATGATTTTGTTCAAAAAAAAGAGGCCCTTCCGATGGAAGAGCCTCTTTATTATTCTTTTTCTAACCTACTAGAAGTAGAACATCATGTACAATGAACCACCGAAGTTATCAGTGTCAATTGACAATCCGCTGCTGCTTGAAGTTTTAGTTTCATACCAGATTGTTTCTCCAGTTGGATTGGCAGCAGTAGCTGACCAATATTCCATTCTTGAAGTTGATTCACCAGTTTTACCATACGTTGCTCCCCATCCGAACTCAGTTCCGATGCAGATTTTTGGCAATACATAGTACTCAACACCAATGAATCCTCTTAATCCGATACCGTTGTATGCTCCACCATTTTGTGAAACCATACGTGTACCAAGAGCACCTTCACCAGCTACTGAACCCCAAGGATTCCAAGATGTAGCAGTTGGACCTTGATTTCCAATTCCAAAAGCATTACCGTAAGAAAAATCTGTATTTACTCCGCTTGAGTGCATGAACATTAATTCACCACCGTAAATTCCGCGAAGACGATTTTTTCCTCTTCTGAACTCATAACCAGCTCCAATATTGATATCTGTAGAGCGAGATACATATGTATCCATAACCAATGAATCAGGATTTCCTGCACGGTCATTGAACACATAATTGTTGTAAGTCCAGTTATACTGACCGATTCTCAATTGCGCACGAACTGCATTGTCATCAGAAAGCATATATTTTCCAAACAAAGTATTACCAGCCCAGTAGTTAACGAATTTGTTACCTCCCATGAAAGTATTACTTGTGTTTCCGTTGAAAGCATTTCCGATATAGTTAATTACCGGAAGCGCATTCATACCGACACCCCATTCACCTGAAACGGGCATCATGTCTACTCCGTTCTTGTTTTGAATCTGCTCATTTTGTGCAAATGAAGCAGCTGAAAAAACAAGAGCTAGTGACACTCCTAATATTCTTTTCATATATTTTATTTAATGATTAGGTAAGACAATTCTTAGTCGTTATAAGTGTAATCGTTGATAGTAACTGAACCATCCCAAACAGTAACCCAATAAGTACTTCCCATGTAGAAAGTAGTTGTTTGATTGTTACCACCTGACAACTGACTGTCTGTATAATCATTAAATCTCAATTCAAAATCTACTGATTCGTTATAGCAAGGTACTGTAATAGAATAAGCACCGTTTGTTCCGATTGTAGTAGTGTATTTCATTTCTGGATAATCATATCCTCCATCTGGTGTAGGATCTAAATAATATCCATCAACCACTGCAGTAACAGTCACACCTGATTTTGCATACTCCGGGTTGAATTGATACCAACCAAAATCATCTGTATCATTGTCTTCGTTTGTGTTAGCCCAAAGAGTTCCTTGGATTGTAGCAGAACCTGGTTCAGCCGGAGCAACTGGTTCTTCTTTTTTACAACTTACAAATGCAATTGCACTGATAGCAAGTGCAGCAAAAATTTTTCTTTTCATAACAAAATTTTAAGTTAATACGAGGCCAAATATACGACTAAATGATATAAAGTCAAGACCAATATGCATGATTTATCCTACCAAGGCTGTTGATAAGAATCAGGATTTTTTTCAAACCCTTTTCGGCAGGGCGATTCAGAACTGATTAATTGACCAGTTTTTTAAATCTAACACGTTTAGGCTCGGTATCACCCAAACGCTTTTTACGGTTTTCTTCATACTCTGAATAAGATCCTTCAAACCAATAAACTGAAGAGTTGTTTTCAAATGCAAGAATATGCGTACAAATTCTGTCCAGAAACCAACGGTCGTGGGAGATTATAACAGCACATCCGGCAAAATTTTCTATTCCTTCTTCCAGCGCGCGAATTGTATTTACATCAAGATCATTTGTCGGCTCATCTAATAATAGAACGTTAGCTTCCGTTTTCAGTGTCATTGCCAGATGCAAACGGTTTCGTTCACCACCGGAAAGAACTCCGATTTTTTTATTTTGATCCGGCCCGTTGAAATTAAATCTGCTCAGATAAGCTCTGGATAATATTTTCTGTTTGCCGATTTCTATGTATTCTGTTCCGCCGGTCACTACTTCAAAAATGGTTTTTTCAGGATCCATCGATTTATGATCCTGATCCACATATCCGATTTGAACCGTATCTCCTACCTTGAACTCACCCTTATCAGGCATCAGTTCTTTCATAATCATTTTGAAAATGGTGGTTTTACCGGCGCCGTTCGGACCAATAATTCCTACAATTCCATTTGGAGGTAATACAAAATTCAAATCTTCATACAATACTTTATGCTCAAACGCTTTTGCTACATGAACCGCTTCAATGACATTGGTTCCTAAACGCGGTCCGTTTGGAATAGGTAATTCCAGTTTTTCTTCTTTTGCTTTTCCTTCTTCTGCCAGCAATTTGTCATAGTTATTCAAACGTGCTTTATTTTTAGTCATCCGGCCTGCCGGTGTCAATTGCACCCATGCCAACTCACGTTCAAGCACTTTTCTTCTTTTGCTTTCAGCTTTTTCTTCCTGCGCAAGTCGTTTAGTTTTCTGATCCAGCCACGATGAATAATTTCCTTTCCACGGAATTCCTTCTCCTCTGTCTAATTCAAGAATCCATCCGGCAACATTATCTAAGAAATAACGGTCGTGCGTGATGGCAATGACTGTACCGGGATAATGTTGTAAAAAGTTTTCAAGCCAGTCAACTGATTCTGCATCCAAATGGTTTGTCGGCTCATCCAATAATAAGATATCCGGATTTTTCAATAATAATCTGCACAAGGCAACACGTCTTTTTTCTCCGCCGGAAAGTGTTTTAACCAATTGCTCTTCCGGTGGACAGCGCAATGCATCCATGGCTCTTTCTAATTTTGTATCGAGATTCCATGCGTCCACCTGATCAATCCGCTCTTGCACTTTTGCCTGACGCTCAATCAGCTTTTCCATTTTATCCGGATCATTCAAAATGGCTTCATCCATGAATGAATTGTTGATGTCTTCAAATTCTTTTAAAAGATCTACCGTTTCCTGCGCTCCCTCCTGAACAATTTCTTTTACAGTTTTATTGAGATCAATTTCAGGTTCCTGAGCCAGATATCCGATGCTGTAATCCTGATTAAACACCACATCTCCCTGATAGGATTTATCGAGACCGGCAATAATTTTCAGAACAGTTTATTTACCAGAACCGTTTGGTCCGATAATACCAATTTTAGCGCCATAAAAAAATGACAGATAAATGTCTTTTATAATTGGTTTTCCGGCGGGAGTAATTTTGGAAACCCCAACCATCGAGAAGATAATTTTTTTGTCGTCTGACATAAATTAATTTACTGTTTGCTTAATTATTTTTCATGAAAAGAAGTAACGATTCCTTCCATATCTGATTTATAGATTTCAAACTGATCTGAAATAGTCCAGGTAACAATCTGGTAAAACCCTTGTTTACCTTCATATACACCCAGATGATAGATCACTTTTATTTTACCGAATTTTCCAAAAATATTTCCTCTCACCAGCTGCATTCCATTTCGGGTTTCTACGGTTAGATCTTCAGTAAGAATTTTTTTCTTGTCAAGAATTGCTGTCAGGTTTAATTCTGCCGCTTCCCAATAAGACAATGCATTATAAACTCCTTCCAAACCCAATTCATTCAGTTCTTCTTTTGTTTCAGGTAAAATCAAACAATATACTTCCAGCACATCTTTTCCCTGCTGGCGGACAGAGCTGAATTGAAATTCACATTCATCATGGAGATCCTGAACCTGATTCATGTATGAAGGAATTTCAAAATAAAACTGATCACCTTCATAACGATCCACACCTGAATCAGGTGTTTGAATGGCATGGGCAAAAAAACTTAACCCGGCAACTAACTGAGCTATCATAATAAATAAAAAAAGTATTTGCCAAAGATAGTCAAATCAAGGCATTTGGAAATAAAAAAAAGGAGACCAGAAGATCTCCTTTTCATAAATAATGAGTTTAAAATTATACTTCTTTGAAAGAAGCAAGCATTTTTTCCATCACTGGTTTGAACTCTTCTTTCTGATCCTGAAGTGTCCAGGTTACCACTTGATAGAATGCTTTTTCTCCTTCGAAAATTGCAATCTGATAATAAACGTTGATTCCGTTAGCTGAACCTTCCATTTCAACTTTACAGCACTCAATTCCGTTTACGTTTTCAACTTTACGTTCTTTCGTTAAAATGTTTGAACTTGACAAACCGCCTTCCAAAGCCTGAACAGATAATTCAGAATAAGAAATAGCATCAAATTCAAAATCCAGACCCAATGCATCAATTGATTCTTTGGTTTCCATCAATACAATTACATAATGTTCTTTTACTGTTGCACCATCCTGCTCAACATATTCATACTGAGTAGTAGCTTCATCATGCAATTCAAACGTTGACACCATTCTTTCAGGCACGTCAATCGTGTAGTAACCAGAACTGCTGTCCGTTTTCCATTTCAATTCGCTTGAGCATCCGGCAAGTCCAAGGAATAAAAAGGCAAGGGACGCAATCTTTAATGTTTTCATTTTCAATTGATTTAAATTAAGGAGACAAATGTAATTATTTTCATTAAACCGGTTTCAGGAATGTTTAAAAGACATGATAAATTGAAATTATTTTTCCTTGAATGAAGAAATCATGCGGTCCATATCGCCTTTAAACTCTTCCTTTTGATTTTCGAGCGTCCAGGTCACCAGCTGATAAAATGCCTTGTCACCTTTATAGACTGCTATCTGATAATAGATTTTCACATCCCCCATTCCGCCGGACATTTCATAACGTATGCAAGACAAACCATTTACTTCTTCCACTTCCGGCTCAGCTGTAAAAATTTCATATTCATCCAAAGAGTTTCCCAGATCTGACGAAGCTCTGTTACCAAATTCTTCAATGGAGAACTCCGATGATTCATCATCGTAATCCGGTATGGAATCTTTGTACTGAACCAAAACAATAACATAATGTTCTTTAGTACCCAAATCCGTTTCTTCAGCAAACGCATATTGAAGATTTGCATCAGGATTCAGTGAAGGTTCAAATTTCATTCTCGATGGTAAATCAATCGTAAAAGCAGGATCGTCCGCAATGGTTTGCCACTCCGTTTCCGGTCCGGATGCCTCATCCAGTTTTTCATTCAGTTTTTCCAATGCGTCGGTCAGACTCTCTTCCTCTGCATTATTACCACCGCAGGCAATCATTGAAAATCCTGCCAGTGCAAGCAGGCAGACACTTCTCCATTCCATGTTGTCAATTTTAGATTGCATCAAATATAACAAAAGGCAAAGTAAGAGACCGATATTTAATCAGGCAGCTGTCAATTATCACATTCATTGCAAGGAAATCTTTATTTTCGCAGATCATTATGAAAATTGCATTGTTCGGTTACGGAAAAATGGGAAAGGAAATTGAAAAAATTGCCCTTGAAAGAGGTCATACTATTTCCGCAAAAATTTCCCGGTCCAATCCAAAAGAAAATCTGAAAGCAGGTGATGCAGATGTGGTCATCGAATTTACATCACCTGAAGCAGCTGAAGAAAATATCCGTTACTGTCTTGATCATAAAATTCCGGTTGTTATTGGAACCACCGGCTGGTATCATCAATTTGATTCCATCACTTCACAATGCATACAAAATAATGCTGCGATGCTGTATGCAACCAATTTCAGTCTGGGTGTGAATTTATTTTTTGCCGTAAATAAATATCTGGCAAAACTTATGGCTAATCATAAAGAATATGCTGCCGGTGTAGTTGAAATTCATCATACACAAAAATTAGATGCACCAAGCGGAACAGGAATTAGTATTGCTGAACAGATTATTGCTAATCACGGTCAATACACCAAATGGGAAAACGTTAAAAAAAGTCAAATTGAAACTGACGCAACACTTTCCATTGAGTCACTTCGTTTACCGGATGTGCCCGGCACACATGAAGTGAAATACGAATCTGAAATTGATACAATAGAAATTAAACACACCGCGCACAACCGCAAAGGATTTGCATTGGGCAGTGTGCTTGCCGCTGAATGGATTGCAGGCAAAAATGGAGTTTTTACCATGAACGATGTTTTAAATTTATAATATGGGATACGCTGGTTTTATCATTGGTTATTTACTGATCTGGCTGACCCCGGTCATTGGAATGTGGCACAAAGGTTTTCCGCAAATGGGCAGAAAATCAACAGAGGCTTTTCTTCCTTTTGTGAATTATTTTGCCGTTTTACGCGCAACAAAACTTCCGTGGTATTGGGTGATTTTTATGATACTGCCCGGCATTCAGTTTATCATGTGGGCATCCATTAACGTAACATACATCCGTAAATTTGGTGTGTATGGTGTAATGGATACCATTCTTGGAATTTTGTTTCCGTTTCCTGTTTTCTGGAAAATTGCAAAAAATCCGGAGCAATATAAAGTGCAGCCTGAAACAAACTGGGATGTTGCAAAACAAGTTGACGCAAGAACTCCAAGTGATCATGTTGCATTATTTTTTGCATTGCCGGTAGTTGGTCACGCTATAGTTTATCCGTTTTCACTTTTAGGTGTAAAACGTAAACCGGGTAAAAAATCTATCTGGAAAGAATGGAGTGATGCCATTTTATTTGCTGTTGTTGCCGCAAGTGCAATTCGTACCTACGTATTTGAACCGTATAAAATTCCAACAGGTTCCATGGAAAAAACAATTCTGATTGGTGACCATTTATTTGTAGACAAATTTGTTTACGGACCAAGACTTCCGATGACCCCTTTCTCCTACCCGATTTTTCACAACAGCATTCCATACCTCAATGTAAAATCGTATCTGGAATTTCAAACCATTCCTTACACACGTATGCCGGGTGTCCGTTTTGTTGAGAACAATGATGTGGTGGTATTTAATTTTCCTGCGGGTGACACAGCGCTGAATGATCCGCGTATGCCAAATGGTTTGATTGGTCATACGTATGAAGAAATTTTACGTGATGAGGCATTTTTAATTTGTCTGCGTGAAGGAAAAGATGTACATCATTTTGAATCCAATTTTGATAAATACATAAGTGCAGCCAGAACACGTTTTATTGAAAAGGAAAAGTGTACAGCCGCATAGTTGATGAAAATGACAATAAGGTTGGTTATACAACTATATATGGTTTGCTTGAACGTCCGGTGGATAAAAGAGAAAACTATATCAAACGTTGTGTTGCTATTCCGGGTGATTTAATTGAAGTGAAAGACAAGGAACTATATGTGAACGGGCAACTTGCCTGGCAGGCACCTGAAATGCAGTATAACTATTCGTATGTAGGTCATCCGCATTCGTTTGTGATGGGCAGAAACTGGAACGAAATTGAAGCTAATTTTTATGAGCAGAATTTCAAAGTCAACGTGGCGGAATTAGGTGTTGATGACAGCATGAATATTACCATTCCGTTATCCAAATCGTTGTATGAAAGTCTGAAAACAAATTTCCCTGAACTCATACCATACTCAAAACAAAAAGGATATTACAATGATCAGATTCTGAATGGAAAAACAGCATCGTATTATCACATTTTTCCAAACAATCCGCAATATAACTGGACAGAAGATAATTTTGGTCCGCTGCAGATTCCAAAACAAGGAGATGTTGTCACGCTTGATCATAAATCACTGCCCATTTACCGGAGAATTATCACGGCTTATGAAGGCCACACTCTGGAAGAAAAAGCAGATGGAATTTACATAGACGGAAATAAAGTAACCACTTACACCATTCAACAAAATTATTACTGGATGATGGGAGATAACAGAAATAATTCGGCCGATTCACGTTTCTGGGGATTTGTTCCGGAAGATCACATTGTAGGTCACGCATCATTTATCTGGATGTCAATTGATCAGTACAAAGGCATGTTTGGCGGCGGTATGAGATGGAGCAGAATGTTTAGCGGGATTGAGTAGAGGGGTTAAGGACAAAGGGCTAAGGGCAAAGGGCTTAAGGACAAAGGGCTAAGGACAAGGGCTAAGGACAGAGGACTAAGGGAAAAGTAGTTAAAGTTTTCTAGTTGGTTTATTAGGCATTTTGAAATTTGAGATTTGAATTTTTAAATATTTAGACCTTTAGAATTTTTTGAACCTTTCGGATTTTTAGACCTTTAGGTTTTTTAAATATTTAGGATTTTTTTTAGGTATTTAGACCTTTAGGTTTTTTAAATATTTAGGATTTTTTTTAGGTATTTAGACCTTTAGGATTTTTATTAAATTTTGACGTTGACTCTCCACCTCCCCATAGCTTATTTCCCCAACATTGAATATTTCACAGAACTGCTGCGTGCAGAAAAAGTCATCATCCAAACCAACGAAGTATTTCAAAAACAAACTTTCAGAAACCGTTGTGTGATTTTGAATGCAAATGGTTTGCAGCAATTGTCAGTACCGGTTGAAAGAGTTCATGGGAAAGATCAACTCACTTCTGAGTTAAAAATTTCATACGCTGAGAACTGGGTAAAAAATCATCTCAAATCTTTTGAAAGCGCTTATAAAAACGCTCCCTATTACGAATATTACATTGACAGGATTACTGAAATTCTGGAATCAGAAGTTATTTTTTTATCTGAACTCAATTTTGAACTCCTTCAATATCTGGTTGAAAAGACAGGTCTATCCTGTGAAGTGAAAATTGATAATTCAACACTTGAAATTTCAAAAGAGAAAAACGAATTGGCTAATCCAAAATCAGCGAATCAATTCACCGGAAAAAAATATTATCAGACCTTTTCAGAGCGTTTTGAATTTCAGAATAACCTGAGCATAGTTGATCTGCTTTTTAATGAGGGGCCGAATGCTATTTCAGTATTGTCAGAGACAAAAAACATCAAGTAAAAAACAATCTCCCTGCAACTTCAAACAACTATTGCACAATCATTTTTTTAACCAGATTTTTTTAAGAATGATGGAGATGAATTAAATAAACGCCTGCTTGCAGAAAAGTTAAATTGTAATTTTTTGACTGTGTAATTATTTCTGTGAACACCAATTTTCCGGTGACATCATAAACTGTAATGAGACAAGTACTTTCGCGGTGCGAACCAAATTGAACCAGAAAACTTCCATTATTTGGATTTGGAATGATGTCAAAATCATTTTCGACGAATGGGTTTGTCTCTTCATTAAAAATAACTTCTTCAGATGAATAATTTTGATAAAAACCTGCTTCATCTGTTTGAGTATTTATAGGATTCAGCACCATAATTTTCCGGAGCATGCATGTTTGAACAAAAAGGTTCAATCTCTGCTTTAAACTTACTTCCATTCAATATATAAGTTCCTGGCTTAAGGACTATTGCTTCACCCGCAGTAAAATTTACTTCTGTACCTGGCTCGACAATAAACCTGTCAATTGATCCATTATCAGTAAATACTTTTGGATCAGCAAACGGAAGCTGACCGGGTAAATAATTCTGATCATAATCTTGTGGTGAAGTTGTCAATACCCCTTCTGAGAAAAATCCTAATCGTATACAACATCCCGGTTGTATAAAGTAAGATCCGGACATTCTTTGACCCATTGAGCCGCAACTACTTCAGCTAACCCTAAAAAATCTAATCCGTCAGGAATATTCTGAACTGGAAAATTCAACGTACTGGTAGTTGGGTCACCCGGAATCCCAAACGCATAATAATTCATTACAATATCATATACTGGTAATGGACTTGAATCAAATTCATCAAACTCATAAAATGGCATCCATGCCAGCGCACGGTATCTTAAATCATTGATAGTATCATTGGTTGACGGATAAACAGTATTGTCAGTACCATCAACCGCATTGTGAAAATTACCAAATCCGTCATAAATATTTTTTGCAAACGTATTGCGCCAGCGAATCATATCATCTAAATCTATGGCGGAGGAAAAGTTGTATTTGTAGACGGTTCTACGAAAAGAAAGAGTTACAAAGCCGTGGCTAATATCTTCAATATATGTACTTATATTTTCAATAATCGGTTGATTAGGTAATGAGAGAATTGAATTAATACATGCATTAATGCATCCATCTTCAAAGTCAACCCGCCATCCGCTATGGAACCATGTATAAGCATTCGACGAATTCAAAACAAACAAGTATTCATTGTAACTAACACAATCACAATTATTAAATAGATCAAAATATGTGTTGTATAACAAAATCATGGCATCTGCTTTGTGGAGATAATTGTACGGAGCAGCATTAAAATCGGTAGGAAAAGAATGGCCCAAATAAAAAAGTGTAACCCCTAAGGAAGCCTGCTGATTAATTTCATTTGTTACATCTTCATCTGGCAACTTTGAAAACCCCTTTTGATCATCTATCCAATAGTTATCTATTATGTAATTCAAGCTAAAAGTAATTTCATTCGTTAACCACAATGCGAAATTGCCATAAGTTGTGGCCGAAAAATTCAAAATTAATTCCGCTGGTAAAACCTCATTCTGTAAAAAAGGTTCATCAATCATAACTAAATGAATAAATTCAGCTAAGGGGGCCAATATTTTTCCATTTTGATATGAGCTTGCATTCGAAGTCCACAATGGTATATTATCTGGTGGGTTATTAATCTGATTGTGATCCATCCTTAAATTTATCACTTCAATAGTTCGATTAATAAATTTTATAAGGTAAGCTTTATCTTTAGTAACTTTATACATCTTTAGATATGAAGACAAAACATCTGAAACCCTATCTCCTAATCTACTACCCAAACCTCCAGTGGAATTATATTGATTGTGCAATTGAAAAATTTTCAACACAAATACAAATTAATGGATATATTAAGTATACACGAAGAATAAGTTTCATTTTTTTGACACATTTTTAAATGAATATCCAACAGATATTGAAGCACGTACAAATGAACGTCCAAAGTTAGAATATGAAGACTCGAAATAACCAGCATTGAATTCTTTGACTTTTGCGAAAATTAGCAGTCCTGAACTAAAATAAAAACCTCCAGCTTTTTTTAAATACGTAAATCCTACAGGTTTTAAAGTCATATAAAGAGCGGAAGAATTTATAACAGGAGAATATGGATCATAATATACGTCAAAAGCATAGGCGTAAGAAAGTCCAATACCTACATTTGCATAATGCACATTGCCAAATAGCAAATTAATATTGAAGGGTATGCAAAGTCGTTTGTTACTGCCTTTGGGATCCAAATAAGCTCCTAATCCCACAGTTAAATTAATCCTATCACGATAAATCACACGACGGTCATAATTTATTGATGCTATTATAGCATTACCGAATGCTTCCAAATAGATGGTGTTTTTACTAAATGAATTAGCTGTTGAATCATTTTGTGCATTCAAATATGGTTGCATTACCATAATCATTGCCAAAACTTGAATCTTTCCGATGAGCTTACTCACAACTTAGTATTTTTAAATGTATAACCAACTCCAACAGATGTCAAAATATAAGAATTTGACTTAACATATTCTGGAGTACCAATCATTAAATCATTAAATTCTTTTATTTTATAATGAAGAACCGCACCAATTTTAAAAAAAGCCCCGCCCTGGGTTTTTTGGTATACATAACCAAAGGGCCGAATAGAAAGAAATAAACTCGACGAAATGATTGGATTACCAAAATCATTTTCAGAGGAAAGTATACCATTTGCATAACCTATACCAACACCGCAATCAAATCGACGCACATTTCCGTACATTAAATCCAAAGAAAATGGAACTGACCAAATTATAAATTCAGAATTTGGAAATTATTGATCCACCAATACGAGGTACTAAGTAAAATTTTCCAAAATGAGCTAATTGAAAAGCATAGTTTAACGAATAATACCCTCCATTTCCAAAACCCTCCAAAAAAATTGTGTTTCTTGATGCGACTGTTTTAACAGAATCTATTTGTGCATTTACAAAAATGCATGAAAAAAAAATGAATATTGTAATAATTAGACCTTTCATCATTAATCATTTTCCAATTCTCTGATTGAATTTTTCAATTCTGAATTTTCATTTTTTAATAATTCAGTCTCTTTTTCCAGCAAATTAATTTTTTCATTCATTTGAATCAGATACAAGGTCAATTCTTCTATTTTCTGCATTTGAATTTTTTGCATTTCACCCACATTGAGTCCATTATTTTCAATTTCTGATGCTGAAGGGATTCCGGGTAAATGATGGTATTCATCAATATAACCCGCTACGGTGGTGAGGTCAGGCAATTTGTAATTAGAACTAAAGACAAAATCAGGCCAGACGTCTTCATCTACAATAATTTGTCTTGAACGAAGGGTTCCATTATCTTCTAATTGTAAAATTTTTGTACCAGCATTTGAATATACTATAAGTGCATGCCCTAATCCATTTTGAATTGTCATTGCAGGCCCATTACCAGTATTTTGCAAAAATAGTGCTCCGTCATTTGAGACGGATACCTTTATAACCTCAGGTGATGCTCCAATTTTAACGCCCAAATGCAAAAGTCTGTCTGAATTATTTTTGGAAATTCCATTGATCAACGCACCTGTGGATCCAGAGGTATTTCCTGCAAGCAGTTTCTGAGAATAACTAATGCCTTCAACGTGTACTTTAAAAATCGGACTTGAGGTTGATACACCAACGTTTACTTGTGGACACGCAACATACAACTTATTCAACCCACTTGACCACCACGGATTAGAAACGTCACCCGGAGGGCAGTAAATTGGTAGATTGTCTGGAATAGTACCAATACCATGCAGCGCCACTTTCTGAATAGCACCATTTGGCGCAATCACCAAAATTTTCATTGCAGAATCATTGATAGTGGTCAGAGGTAAATTATTCATTTTAACGGCCCCATACAATTTGGTGATACCATCCACCCTCAGTTCTCCGTCAATTCTCACATCACCATTTATTCTTGCATTACCTAAAACCTTGATATCTTGTTTGAATTTTGCTTCAAGATCAACTATCAATTTTTCTTTGGCATACAACCGCTGGTTAACTACCAATGAGTCATCTATCACAGTAGGATTTTGTGCTCTTGACAAAAAGGGACTAAGAATCAAAAAAAAGAATAGAACGAAACTCTTATTCTTAAAAACGAAACAAACGGATGATAAAAAATTGCTCATAATTTTCAACTAAATACAGTAAACTGTTATACCTATATACAGTACTTTAAGTGAATCTCACAATTTAATTTCCCAACGCAATCAGATTTAAAATCGAACTAAATAAACTTGGTAAACTTTCTAAGAAGCTTTCACCATCGCAGGTACGGCAGCCTTAATCTGACCACCTTTAAAATTCACCAGTTTTATTTTGGCCGCATTCAGTGCTTTTAAGATTTTTGCCTGATCAGCAATGTCTTTTTTATAAGCCGGTACAAGCGTTTTTAACAAAGTGATGAAATCCAACGCCCCCTGTTTTGCTTTAATGCCTGTATGAAAATCTACTTCATTCAAATCAGGATATTTCGTTTTGAATTTTGAAAATGAAGCACGGTAAGGTTCAAATTTATCTGAGATCATTTGTTCACCCCAGCAGGTTACTGTGAGTTTAATATTGCTTCCTTTATCAGCCCTGAAAACGGTGAGACCGGAATTTTTGAATTTGTCCTTTTCAAACGGCACCGGACTTAAAGTAGAATCTCTGTAATAAACACCGTGCGACTCATCCATAATTCCGCCGCCTTGTGCAACCAGTTCTACTTTCAAATCTTTTTCGATTATGGCGTTAAAAATTTCCATGATCTGAATGGAATCATTGTCAGTTAACAGTGCGTATCCCTGCGCATCAGTTACCTGTTTCAACATGGTGTAACGGTCATCATCATTCACATATGCTAAATTCATGTGAACCATCGTTTCTTCCAACTTAGTGGAAAGTACTTTTTCACCAAACGCAATGTGATAAACATGAAATACCTCTTCACGGTTTACACATGGAAAAGTAAAATCTTGCGTGGCGTAATTAAACGTTGCTCCATCTGCAAAAGTATAGATGTCACCATCCTGCTCATAAGACATAAAAATATAGCCCAGATTCTTTTGCATTTTATCATAAAGCGCCTGATATTTTATCAGAAGAAAATAAGCTTCTTCCATTTCTTTAATCAATTTGGCCAGCGTGAGTTTTTCATTCTCCCATTGCGTATTGAGATGCACCAGACGATTTTGTTCCACATTCACTTTTTTATCATGTTTTGTGAGCGCACCGGTTGGATGCCCTTGCCCGTCCTGATCAGAAAATCCAAGATTTTTTTTCTTGATTTTTTTCTTCTTCATTTTTTTGGGAGCTTCCTGAACGCGCAGCTGATCAAGTTTAAATTCCGTTTTCTTGATACGCAATTCGGTGTCTTTGATTTTATCTTCATACACTGCAATCCAATAATCATAACCACGCTTGCCGTAAAGTTTTTCATTCAGATCTTTGATATAGACATTTTCAAGTTCCCAAAGCAGGCGCCAGTATGTTGTTCCTTTCCCATACGTTGAATCGGGTGAAAGCAAACGGTGTTCATTTTTTCCATACAGAATGTATGAAGATCCACCTTTCTGAATGGCAATGGTAGTTTGTCTTTCTTCATGAAAACCATGCACATGATAATGAATCACCCTTGAGTTCTGATTGTGTGTTCTCAGCTCACGGACACAAATATCCTTTACACGGATTTCAGGTTTGGTTTCAATAATTTTTCCATCCGGCCGTTCTTCTCTTTCTGAAAAAATAAAGCTCTCAAAATAAAAAATTCCGCGTTCATCCGGCACAGCATGATTGTAAGGAGTTTTATATCCGCCTTTCAGATCAGACCATTGTGAACCATCTCCGGCAGCAGAAATAAAATTTTTATAGTCCACATTTGTTCCGCCCAATGCCTGAAAAATCACCAATGAACGGTCATTGACATAATTTTCATGTGCTTTGTAGATAGCGTTCATGATGAGCATTTGATCCTGCTGAGAATATCCTGAGTTTAATACGCCCGCCAGTTTATCTGTAATTGACATCGAAGGTGTGAAGTACGAATAAATTCCCTTCAATAAAATATATTCACCGGATGAAGTAGTAGTCAATGCTGTTTGCGGAATGTGCTGCATAACATATTGCTCAAATACTTTTAATTTGTCTTTTAACGGTTTATCTTTTTCATCTACAGACATTCTGTAATGAAGTACTTTATCCAGTTCCCACAATGCAAACATATTTGCCAGGTCAGAAACCAATCCAACCGATTTGCGCGGAATCTGATCAGTATGCAAAATCAGTTTTTCAGGAAACTGTACAATTTGTTTTTCCACATACGGATAATTTGGCAGCGTATCATTTATCCAGGGAATGGAATCTGTAAATTCAAAAAGATGAAAAAGTTCAGGTTTGAGGATTTCCGTTTTGCGTGAAATGTTGTAGAAAAAAGCACGCTCTTCACCGGTAAAATCATTCCAGCTGGTCTGGGCGGTCGTGACGCCAAGCCAACTGCAAAAAATACTCAGGCAAACGTATTTCATGGACGAGGAAGGGTTTTTGGTTGTTCTATAACGTACAATTCAATGAAAGTAACGTTCAGCGCTAAATTAAGGAATTATTGGATGATCTAATTTAGGGCTGAGTTTTGTTATTAACAGAGATATTCATAGTGAAGGATTTTGGTTGAGGACAAGGACGAAGGACAAAGGACAGAGGACAAAGGACAAAGGGAAAAGGACAGAGGACAAAGGACAGAGGACAAAGGACAGAGGACAAAGGACAGAGGACAAAGGACAGAGGACAAAGGACAGAGGACAAAGGACAGAGGACAGAGGACAGAGGACAAAGGACAGAGGGATAAGTGTCATGGGGTGAGAGAAAAGTTTTTTGATGATTGATTTCAATTTATAAACGTGTTGTCAGCGTTCAAATATTTAGAACTCAACTTGGGCGGATTAATATGATTTTGTTGATTTGTTTTGCGTGAAGAGTATCTGCGAATTTTTTCTGCGTTATCTGCGGGAAGATTGAGATTGTGGATTTTTTCTCCCGCTGATTTTCGCGGATTTGTTGCGCTGATTTTAAATGAACCTTTTTGTTTTGTAACGGGTGTCGTCCTTGTTTACTTTTGAATTCAAATTCAAATTTTTGTGAACCTCTGTGTCTTCTTTGTGAAGCGATAGCGACTTTGTGGTTTAACAAATCAATCTAAAAAGAAATTAAAATTCTTAGATTTTTTTATTTCAAATGCACATTATCCTTGTCTTCCGAGTTCTTAAATTTGAACTCAGATTTGGTAGATTAAACAGATTTTCGCAGAATTTTTTGACTTCAAATTCACTTCTTTGTGAACCTCTGTGTCTTCTTTGTGAAGCGATAGCGACTTTGTGGTTTAACAAATCAATCTAAAAGAAATTAAAATTCTTAGATTTTTTTATTTCAAATGCACATTATCCTTGTCTTCCGAGTTCTTAAATTTGAACTCAGATTTGGCAGATTAAACAGATTTTCGCAGATTTTTTTAGACTTCAAATTCATTTCTTTGTGAACCTCTGTGTCTTCTTTGTGAAGCGATAGCGACTTTGTGGTATAACAATATACTCAGTTGGATTAAGACTGAGGCATATTTCTTACAACACCAATAATCCAATCTCTCTCAAACGTGCTGCACTTTTGCTAATCCAAAATAAATCAAAATCACCCGGAAATACTTTTTCAAAATCTTCTTTGAATTTTGACATGGTTAAAACATGTGGCGCTGAAATCAGAAAATGATCAAAATAATTCATCAGCCAGTTACCATAATTTTCTTCTATCAGTATTTTCTCAATTCCGGAATTTGAAATAAAGGTGAGTTCCGTTTGTTGTTTTTTTGATTTGGATGTAACGGATTTTGCAGTTGGTTTAATACCGGTATAAATAATCCGGGCAGTTGGTCTGAAAACCGGAATTTCAGGTTCTTCTATAAAACGCAGAATGTAGTCAGGGTCTATTTTTGTTGAAGGAATTTTTTCATCAAACCACTTTTGCAGCGGCAAATCAAAACCAACTCCGCGCATATAATTGTAAAGTGATTTTCTCAATCCTTCTGAAAAAACGGAATGATCGGCTGCATTGATTTCTTCATACTCCACATCATTATTGGCAAAAGTTGGATGAGCAGCTGAAATCAGTTTAGTTTTATAAAATTCAGGATTCATGCCAACCGGTGAATGTGCCGTCATTGCAAAACGATGCCAGAAACCAGACTGAATGACTCCACTTTCAAAAAGTTGTCTTACCATTTCAAGTGAATCTACCGGTTCTTGTTTTGTTTGTGTGGGATATCCGTACATCAGATACGAGTGAACCAAAATTCCCGCATCTGAAAAATTACGGCAGACCTTTGTTACCTGCTCAACAGTCACACCTTTGTCAATGAGTTTTAATAAACGGTCAGATGCTACTTCCAAACCGCCGGACATGGCTATGCAACCTGATGCTTTTAATAATCTGCATAAATCTCTGGTAAAACTTTTTTCAAAACGGATGTTGGTCCACCACACCACATTCATTTTCCGTTTTAAAATTTCAATGGCAAGATCTCTCAGCAAACCCGGAGGAGCAGCTTCATCCACAAAATGAAATCCATTTTCACCCGTCTGATCAATCAGCAATTGCATGCGGTCACATATCAAGGGCGCAGCTGTCTGATCATATCGTTTTATATAATCCAGGCTGACATCACAAAAGGTACATTTGGCCCAATAACACCCGTGTGCGATGGTAAGTTTATTCCATCGTCCATTGCTCCATAAACTGTGCATCGGATTGGCCATTTCAATCACTGAAAGATAATTTTTCAGATTCAAATCTGAATAATCAGGTACCGGTAATTCATTCTGTGAAAAATCTTTGGTTTCTGAATTATCTATATAAATAATCTGATTATTCTGAAGACAAAAAGTGCGTTTTAGATTTTCAATCTGACGTTTACCAGATACAAATTCAAGCAGATTTAAGAGCGGCGCTTCACCATCATCCAGCGTAATAAAATCAACATAATCAAAAACACGTTTATCTGAAACTGTACGAAGCTCTGTGTTTGGAAACCCACCACCCATTGCAATTTTTACCTTTGGGAAATGTGTTTTGATATAGTGACCGCACTTTAAAGCGCTGAATAAATTTCCGGGGAACGGAACAGATAAACAAACCAGATCAGGTTTAAATTTTTCCAGCGCTTCCTTCAATTTATTTTCAGTCAGATCAATGATGAATGATTTTTTTATTTTTCAGTTCTTCATTCAATTCATCAAATGTATTGGCACATCTTCCCAAACGCTCTGCATAACGGCTGAATCCAAAATCAGCATCCGTTGTTTCCACAATAAAATCAGATAAATCATCCAGGTACAACGTTGCCAGATAACGCGCCTGATCTTGTTTACCCATGGTTCCAAAACACCATTCCAAATCTTCCTGCTGATCAAAACGGGAGGCTTTTGGAAGAAAATCGTTTTCACAAATGGCGTGTGCAAGTGACGGATTTTTATACTGCAGAAAAGAGATGACATCATCAATTGTGCGGATATAATTTTCTTTTAAAGCAATAATCCGGCTTGCATTGGCAGAATAATTTTCCGAGCCGGTTTTGTCAAATATTTTTGTCAGACCTTCTTTTGAAAAAAGTTCCTGGACCACATCAAGACCTAAATCAATCTGATGGGATTCAATCTGTTTTGATTTCAGAAATCCATTCAGATAAACAATAGACGGATAAGGCGTATTGAGTTGTGTGAAAGGAGGCAATATCAAAAGTACTTTCGGATTCAGGATGCAAAATTTGGTTTTCCAAAAATAGGGGAAATTTCAGCTTGGTTGAGATTTTGAATTGGGTATTGGAAAATCGACAGTGGTTTGTTGCGGATACATATCCGCTAAATGGTGGATTGGCGAAGGATGAATATCCTTCTAAGCACAGGAGATTAATATCCTCTACAGCGTGCTTTAACGCTGTTTACGATTCTTTTTATACTTTGTCTCAGGTTGTCTCTTAAAATGAAAAACAGCCAAAACCAAAATCTGTAATCCAACTACTTCATAAACTATCACAAACGGAAACCGGGCAACAATGGCTTCATGAATATTTGCAAACTTTATTGGAAACAGGGAGGGATTATCCTTTATCAGTCCTACAACATGAAAAACTTCTTCTTCGAATTCAAAACCTAATTCAGGACTTTTTTCATTGTAGTAAATTACAGACTCTGACATTTCAGAAATCGCCTGTTCAAGAAAAACAATTTTGTACGAAGGCATCTATTCAGAGAATTTTTGCTTAATGCGCTTTTTGGCTTCCTCCAAAGAATAACCTTTGCTTTTACCCGATTTGAACAATGCTGATCGTTTCAAAACTTCTTTTTGTTGATCAATACTAATCAAACTTAAATTGTTCTGACGGTAAACTTCTAATAACTGATAGACAACTTCCAGTATTTTAGAATCTGCCTCATCTATATACTTGTGCACTTTGGAACGTTTTGCTGTTGTTGTCATCATCGTTTAATTTACTTAATAAAGATAAGGAATTTTCAGATAAAGGCCTCTTTTCATCATAAACTATTTATTGAAAACATGCGGATATAAATCCGTTTAACGTTGGATTGGCGAAGGATGAATATCCTTTGAAACGTAACTCAAATTCTTAACAATATTTAATCCTTAGTCAGCAGTAATAAGAACCAGATATCCTTAGTTTTACACAAAACGGATTTATGTTTACACGGCTTTTTTATCCTGCGATTTTTTGCTTCATTCTGAGTTCATGTTCCATGAACATGTTCTATTATTTTCCGGATAAAAATCCTGTGGAAGCATCACCCGTTGCAACAGAACATTATATTGAATTCAGGGAAGGGAAAAAAATTCATGGTTTATTTTTCAAAAAAGAAAATCCAATTGCCACCGTTTTTATTTTACACGGCAATGCCGGAAGTCTGACCGGCTGGCAATCAGTTTCAGAAATGTTCTGGGATGAAGGATATCAGTCGTTCATTATTGATTATCCCGAATTTGGAAATTCTGACGGAAAGGCAAAACATAATCAGGTTATTGAATCATCTCAAAAAGCATTTGACTATTTTTTATCATTGCCGGAAGTGGAAGGAACAAAAAAAATAGTTCTTGGATTTTCATTGGGCGGAAATCTGGCATTAAAAGTTGCTGCTGAAAATCAGGATAAAATTGACGCACTTGTTGTTGAAGGAGCCTTCACAAACTACAGGGATATTGGTATTGCGTCAGTTCCAAAAATTCTGCGTTTTGCACCATGGCTGCTCTTGGGAAATAAATTCAAAGGAGAAGAACTGATCAGAGATTTTAAAAAACCACTCTTGGTTGTTCACAGTTCTGAAGATGAAATTATTCCTTATAAAATGGGAGAAGAAATTTATAAAAATGCAGGGAGTATCCGCAAAGAACTGTGGACCATCAAAGGTTTACATCTGCAGGGATTTGGATTACACCCTGCCGAGTACTTTTATAAAATCAGAAACCTGATTGTAGATTAATATTCGCGGTCAGCTAGACATTTTATTTCAACGATGTCTCCTTTTCCACATAAACTTGCACCAGAAGCAGGTTTGTAGGATATCCAAACAAGATCATCATGGTTTAAAGGCAAATTATTGAACTCAGATAAATTAATTGGTTCAAGGTATGTACCATCTTCCAGTCTGAAAAGAATTCCGCAAGTATCTGATTCAGAAAAATCTTTTACCCAGGCTTTTTCACCTTTATAACATCCGCCGGTTTTTTTACCGCACGATGCAATCAACAAAACTGAAAAGGCCAATGCCCCTAAAAAATACTTTGCGTTCATACAATGAAAGTTTAAGTAAAGATACGCAAAAATGAAAAAAATGGTTGAATTGAGAAAATAACCAGAATTATATTTCCTGTGTTTTCTGCTCAAAACCTGTTCCAGCAAGCGTTTTATGAGATCTTAACTGACTGATAATAAAACAGAATGCGAATAAAATACCGGCCATTACCACCATCATGCCGGTAATGCTCACATCCAGCCAGAGTGCCAGAAAATATCCGGATACAACAGAAACAATACCTGTCAAAGCAGAAATTACCAGCATGGGAATTAATTTTCTGGTAATCAGGAATGCCGAAGCCGGCGGAATGACTAAAAATCCAACTACCAGAATTGCGCCTACAACTTCAAAAGAAACAACCGTTGTTAGTGTCACCAGCGCCATGAGAAAATAATGCCATCGGGAAGTTTTTATCCCTACTGATTTTGCAAAATCTTCATTGAATGAAATAAGTTTGAAGCCTTTAAAACCAATCACCAATGAAGAAACAACAATAATTCCGGCAACCAGTTCAACATACATCGCTCTTGGTCCAATGTAAAGGTTATCATCAATCAGAATTTTGTCAAAATTGATCAAAGCAATGTCTCCATATAAAACACATTCCTGATCTATATCTGCATTACCCTGCATTAAAACAGCAATTAAAATCATACCGACTGCAAACAACAAAGTATACGTAATTCCTATTGCGGCATCATTCTGAATTCTGATTCGGCGTGAAAAAAAGTCGATCAGAAAAGTAGCTGCCAAACCGGCAACAGTTGCTCCTGCCAGAATAAATACAGAACCTTTGTCTCCTGCAAAAAAATACGCCACAACTATTCCAGGCAAAACGGCGTGTGAAACCGCATCCCCCAGCATAGCCATTTTTCTGAGCAATAAAAATGTCCCCAGCAAGGCACAATTAATTGCCACCAGAACCGCCGTCAGAATTATGAATATGTCATTCATCTATTTAAAATTTTTCCTTGTTGTATTTTATCAAAATCTTTTTTTCTCCCTTTGGTGTTTTTGAATTTTGGAATTTGAGTTTTGGAATTTGGAATTTCCCCTCTAATAATCATCCTCCGGAATTCCCTCAATACCTAATTCTTTTTCCAGTTCTTTTTCAATTTCCGGTGTAATAATATGTTCAATTGCTTCAGCGCCGGAATGCACGTGATCAGTATCAATGCTTGTACGTTTAAGGAGATATTGTTCCCAAAGGCGGTGCAGTTTGATAATACGCGCTGCTTCTTTTTTTCCGGTTGTGGTTAGTTCAAATTCATTTCCTTTATGCTGAATAAGATTTCTTCTGATTAATCTTCTTAATCCGGCATCCAGTTTTTTGGTGTCAAACAATCTTTTTTCAGTCAGTTCTACGGTACTGAAAACAAGCATTTTTTCTTTTTCAGAAAATCCTTTCAGCTCAAAAATAGTTTTGAGAATATTTTCATCGTTGATTTTATTTTCATTTTTTCTGCGGACAATAAACTTCCTGAGCAAACCTTTTGGTGCCATCACAACAGAAACAAAAGTAATAAAGGAAAGAATGACCACAACCCACGGACCTGTTGGCATCTGAGCACGAGTATAAGAAACAAATGCACCGGCTATTCCGCTAAAAACAGAAATCAGGATAGCGATCACAATCATTTTTTTCAGATGATGGGTCCACATTCTGGCAGTAGCGGTCGGCGTAATTATCAATGCAGAAATCAGAATGACACCCAGTGCCTGAATACCAATTGCAATGGCAAGGACTGTAAGTGAAGTAAGAAAAAACTCAATGAATCTTACAGGAATTCCAACGCTTTGGGCAAAATCCGGATTAAAAGAAAGGATCACCAGATTTTTATACAACAAAAGAACCGCAAGCAAAATGACAACAAACACAACGGCAAAAAGCCAAACATCATTTTTAGAAATTGCTGCTGCCTGACCAAACAGAAAATGATCCAGTCCTGCCTGATTACCGTTACCGTGTTTTTGAATATAAGTCAGCAAGACAATTCCTATGGCAAAGAAAAAGGCAATTACCATGGCAATTGCCGCATCCTGTTTGATTCTGGATTTACGCACAATGAGATCAATCAGATAAATAGAAATCCATCCGGTGATAAATGCGCCTGTGATTAAAGCAGGCATGTTTTTTTCTCCGGCAAAAAGAAATCCCAGACAAATTCCCGGTAAAAGCGCATGAGAAACAGCATCAGCCAACAGAGATCGTTTACGCAGGTAAGCAAAAGTTCCAACCAGCGCAGAGGATGAATTGATGAAAATAATACCGGCAAGCACATAGACCACGTTTGGATCTTTGAATGAAAAAAAATCGATTGCTGACTGCCAGATCATATCTTCACTTTTTATAAATCAAATCCTTTTTCACGAACCGGAAATTCATTCTGTCTGATCAGATCAACAATTTTAGAAAGCAATGTCAGCTGACCACCGTATGCATTTGAAAGATTTTCACGCGTTAAAACTTCAGGAGGAGTACCTTTTGCAATTAACCGTGTATTCAGCAGAACCAGATAATCAAAATAATCAGAGACTGTTTGAAGATCATGATGAATTATCAAAACCGTTTTTCCGTTCGATTTCATCTCACGCAGCAATTCGAGAATAGCTGATTCAGTAGCAGCATCCACTCCCACAAAAGGCTCATCCATTAAATAAAGATCTGCCTGCTGGGCAAGCGCCCTTGCAATAAAAACACGTTGCTGTTGTCCGCCAGAAAGCTGAGAAATCTGTCTGTTTTTGAATTCTGTCAATCCAACTTTTTCAATGCTCTGCAACGCAATGCCGATATCTGTTTTATTTGCTCTTCTGAAAAGATTCTGACTTTTTGATCTTCCCATCAATACCACATCCAACACACTAGCAGGAAAATCCCAGTCCACCGATTCACGCTGTGGTACATAAGCAACACGGTCTCTGACTTCATCCAAAGATTTACCAAATATTTTTACAAAACCACTGGCTGGTTTCAGCAACCCCATAATGGCTTTGAGTGATGTTGTTTTACCAGAACCATTTGGTCCGATGATACCAATAATCTGACCTGAATCCAAATTAAAATCAATGTCCCATAAAACAGGTTTTCCGTCATACGAAACGGTGAGATTGTGAACTTCTATCGCGTGTATATCCTGTTTCATTTTGTCAAAGAGTTTACAATCATTCTGACATTTTCACGCAGCATTCCGGTGTAGGTTCCTGCATCGGTATCAGGCTCTCCAAGTGCATCCGAATAAAGCGGACCGGCAAGCTGAACGGTGTAATTTTTTGCCGCACATCCGTCAAGAATAGACTGTGCAGTTTTTTGCGAGGTAGATGTTTCGACAAATATGGAAGGTATATTTCTTTGAATGATAAACTCAACCATGTCTGAAATATCTTTTAATCCAACTTCTGATAAAGTTGATACACCCTGAATTCCCTTCACTTCAATGCCGTATTTTCTTCCGAAATAAGAAAACGCATCATGGGATGTAATCAAGACTTTCTGCATCGAATCCAGCTGCCGGATTTCATTCTGAATCCATATTTCAGTTTCAAGAATTTCTTCAGCATACAAAAGAAAAATTATTATGGAAATATTCAGCTGAACCTGTGTCTATCGATCCAAGTTGATTCGTGACATAATCCAAACCTCCCACCCACAATTCTGTATCAAACCAGATGTGCGGGTCATATGAATCAGCAACATCAGCAGATTTTAGAAGCAATTTTTCTTCTATACCATCTGACATTTTAAGTACCGGTTTTTCTTTGGAATATTTATCCAGCATTTCAGCCATTTTACCTTCCAGATGCAAACCATTGCAGATAATCACATCTGCTTTTTCCAGCAGATCAATGTCACCCGGTGCCGGCTTATAGATGTGCGGATCTGTTCCCGGCCCCATAATGCATGATACCTCAGCGCTGTCACCAACAATACGTTCTATACCGTCTGCAATAATTCCGGTGGTGGTTACAATGTGTAACGGACCGTGTTTTTCTTTTGGTTCAATGCGGCAGGAAGTGAAAATAAATCCTGCAATAAAAAGGAAAATAATAACCTGACTTTTCATAAAACACATTTATAATTTTTCAATAAATCTTACACCAATATTATCAGCGACCTTTTCTGATATGTACATTTTCTGTACTCCCACAATTTCAATTTTCAGTGAACTGTCAAAAGGAATCCGTTCAAAAACTTTTATTCTTGATCCAAGTCTTAATCCTATTTCATCCAGGTATTTCAGCAGAGATGGAGAATCTTCATCTACACTAACTACCTCTACTACTGCATTGATTGCAGCTTCAGCCAGTTTGATTTTTGATTTACGATATGTGATGTTTCCGGCTCTGTCAGGAATAGGATCTCCATGCGGATCAAACTTTGGAAAATCCAGAAATTCATCCAGTTTGTCAATGAGTTTGATTGACTGAATATGTTCAAGTTGTTCAGCCACATCATGCACCTCTTCCCATCCGAAACTGAGTTTGCTCACCAGAAATGTTTCCCACAAACGGTGTTTGCGGATAATCTGAATGGCTATCACTTCCCCTTTGACAGTGAGTCCGCAACCCTGATATTTTTTATAGGAAATCAGTTTTTTGTCAGACAGTTTTTTGAGCATGTCTGTAATGGAAGATGGTTTTGCACAAAGTTTATCAGCGAGTGCATTGGTAGAAACTTTCAAACGTTCCTGACCTGCAAGCTGAAAAATTACCTTGAGATAATTTTCTTCACTGTGAGAAAGAAATTCCTGTTTTGCCATGTCTCAGTTTTTGTCAATTGTATATCTGATTCCAAAATAATATCTGCGTGGCTGCAAAGGGCCAAATGCGTATGAAGTATCAAATGTGGAATCAAAAGGATTTTGCGGATTAATTAGCGGTGATGGCTGCGTATAATTCAGTATGTTTTTCACTCCTGCAAAAAGTTCCAGCGGAAATTTAAAGCGCTTTGTGATTTGCACATGCTGTAAAGAATACCAGGGAGAAATTTCATCTCTTTCAAAGGGTGCATCAAAAGTTGGAAGGTTCTGAGGTCCCATTATTTTTCCGGTGTAATTAATACTCAGTTTTGCTTTTTTCCATTCATATCCTACTGCAAAAGTGGAAGAAAATGCAGGAACAAAAAGCTGTTCTTCTTTGAGTTTTCCGAGGACATCATCCTGAATGATTTCATAGACATCCATCCACGTTGCTCCTGCTCTGAATTGCAATGGTATTTTTTTAAACTGATGAAAAAGAGCAACAGAAATTCCACGGCTGATACCAAATCCTTCCAGATTTTCATAAACAATCAGATTAGGATCCTGTTCATAATCTGCAATAATTTTATTTTGAAAATACGTATAGAATAAATCAACATCAAAATTTCCATATCCCCAGAAATTGTATGTATAATTAAAATTTATAGTCAGATTCTGAGATCTTTCCGGATTCAGTTTTTCAAGAATGACAATTTCTCTTGAACCGCTTACAAAAGCATGATCTTCTGTTGCCAGATACACTTCCCTGAAACCTGAACCATAATTAATACGCATAGAGGTAAAATCTCCAAAATCTTTTTTCAGACTAAATCTGGGAGAAAAAATCAATCCATGACTGACATGATAATCCAGGCGGACACCTGAAAGTAAAATCAGTTTTTCAGTTATGTTGAATTCATGCTGACTGAAAATGCCCGGAACAAATTTCTGCTGATCCGTTGATGAAGTTGTATTGTCTTCATAACTGATCCATTTATTTGTCAAACCTGTAAGCAAATGATGACGCCGGTTAAATGATTTGTCCCAGATAAGATTTGAAAATAGAACTGTTTGATTTGCTGCGTAGTTTACGGTTCCGTACCACGAATTCTGTACATGATTATTTGCAGAAAAATCAAGTCTGACACCTTTCAGAAATTCAGGACGGTAAGATCCTATTAGCTCAATTCGCTTAGTACTTATAAACTCACCGTAAACAGAATCACTTCCTTTTAAATTTTCATTCCAGTTCATCTGGCCGCCAAATCTGTCTTCATTATAATATCGTGCGGCAAAACTGAAAACCTGATGCTGATTTTTATTTTGAAAAGTCCATTTATTAAAAAGCGAAATTCTGCTGGTGAGCGGAATGTCTGTAAAATTATCTTCATTAAAATCCATCTTCATCTGATTGGAATATAAATTCATACTAAGTGAAGTTGCAGTTCTGCTGTTCAGTGTTGGTGCCACGGCAATATCTGATCTGAATTCCTGATGCGAATTGCCATAAATTTCAACATCAGCCAATGGCATTTTACCCGGTGATTTGGTGATAATATTTATGACGCCTCCAACCGCTTCGGTACCGAATAAGGTTGAAGACGGCCCTTTCACAATTTCAACACGCTGAATCATAGAAGGTGGAATTCCGTTGAATCCATAAACAGAAGACAAGCCGCTGACAATTGGCATTCCGTCAATCAGTACCAGCGTATAAGGACCTTCCATACCGTTGATGTGAATATCATTGGTTCCGCACACACCACAATTGACTTGTTCCTGCACCCCGTTCACTGTTTGAAGCGCTTCAATAACACTGTTAACCGGATTGATTTTAAAAAACTGCGGAGATAAAACTTCCAATTTTCACAGGAGATCTGGACAAAGAAACTTCACGCATGTTACCGGTTACAACCACCATATTTAATTCCGTTGAAAGGGCAGGAGTTATTCCTATTCTTTCCTCCGGCTGGTCTATCACCGCAACAATTTCAGTGAGCAAAAATCCTACAGCAGAAATCTGTAAAATATATTCTCCGTATTCGAGATTTTTAAATTGAGCTCTGCCTGAAGAATCGCAGATTACTCCCCTCTCAGAATTTTTAATTTTTATCCGGGCATATGAAACCGGCAGACTGTCATTACTCACCACAACATGAAGATTACCAGTCTGGGCCATGATTTGCTGACTGATCAAGAGAAGTAATATGCAGGCAATTTTTTTCAGTTCCGGTGAAATTATTTACAAACATAGACAAAATATTTTTAGGCTCACCTAAATATTTTCTATTTATTTCAGAAAAATCAATCGATTGTACAACAATTCCTACCTTTGTTAGACTCAAAAAATAAACATGGAACAACACTTGGTCAATACCCGCTGGAAAGATGGAATGCATTTTATTGCAGATGCTCCGGGTGGAAAAATAAACATTGACGCAGCAGAAGATATCGGCGGAAAGGGAAAAGGCAACCGTCCCAAACCACTCATGCTTGCTTCGCTTGCAGGCTGTACCGGAATTGATATGATTTCTCTGATAAAAAAAATGCGGATAGCAGCAGTAGTTGAAAATATTATTGTAGAAGGAATTCTGGCAGAAGAACATCCTAAAATGTATCATACCGTTTCAATAAAATATATTTTCAACGCATCAGAAACTGAAAGACCTAAACTGGAAAAAGCCGTTGAACTTTCCTTTAATAAATACTGCGGAGTGATTGCGATGTTTAAATCTTTTGCCAAAGTATCATACAGTATTGAGCTGACCCATTAATCTGAACGGAAATGAAAACTCCAAAAAGTATTCTGGAAAAAATTAATCAGCGAAAATCTGAAAATGCTTTTCGTGTTTTGATGGTTCAGGGTAATAAGGTGGATTTTTTTTCAAATGATTATCTGGGCGCTTCCAAAATTCCTTTTGAAGGACAAATGAATTACGGGAGTACCGGTTCCAGATTAATTTCCGGAAATTCAAAATATACTGAAAGACTTGAATCTTATCTTGCTGGTTTTTATCAGCAGGAATCAGGTTTACTTTTTAATTCAGGATACGATGCCAACCTGAGTATTTTTTCCTGCATTCCGCAGAGGGGTGATACAATTATTTATGATGAACTGGTGCATGCTTCTATCCGGGATGGTATCCGGTTAAGTCTTGCCCGCTCCTATTCATTCCGTCACAATGATCTGGATGATCTGAAATCAAAAATTGAACAGGCGGATGGTACAATTTATATCGCCGTTGAAAGTATTTATTCAATGGATGGCGATGAAGCTCCGCTTGAATTATTATGTGAATTATGCGAAGCAAAAAATCGCTATCTAATTGTTGATGAAGCTCACTCCGGCGGATTATATGGTGACGGAGGAAATGGATTAGTCAGTGAAAAACTGCTCGATCAGGAAGTATTCTGCAAGCTGATTACTTTTGGAAAAGCTTACGGCAGTCATGGCGCGTTGGTACTTTCATCAAAAGATGTCAGAGATTACCTGGTAAATTTTGCCCGCCCTTTTATCTATTCAACAGCACCCTCCTTTCATGCACAGGAACGCATTGAGTTTGTTGTTAATCACGTTGCACACATGGATACTGAAAGGAAAAAACTAAGAGAAAATATTCTATACTTCAAATCCAAACTGCACGAACTGAATCTGAAATTTGTTGAAAGTGATTCGCCCATACAGTGTATTTTAATTTCAGGAAATGACGAAGTAAAATATGCCGCAGACAAAATTCTGAATGCGGGTTTTGCAGTAAAGGCAATCCTTTCTCCTACCGTTCCAAAAGGAGAAGAGCGAATAAGGATTTGTCTTCACAGCTATAATTCAAAACCTGAAATTGACGGACTTTTAAATTGTCTTAAATGAAAAAATATTTTGTCACCGGAATTGGAACAGATGTGGGTAAAACGATTTGTGCTGCCATTTTGGTCAAAGCGCTTAAGGCAGATTACTGGAAACCGGTCCAGGCCGGCAGTCTGGAATTTACAGATACCATGAAAGTTAAAAGTCTCATTCCGGATGGCTCAGTTACTTTTTTTCCTGAGCAGTTTCGATTAAATTCAGCACTGTCTCCACACGCAGCGGCAAAAATTGACGGAATTGAAATAAAACTTTCTGACTTTATTTTACCACAAACAAAATCAAATCTTGTTATTGAAGGTGCCGGTGGATTAATGGTTCCATTGAATGACAAGGGAGAACTGGTTGTTGATCTTATCGCACATTTTAATGCATCCGCCATTCTTGTTTCACAAAATTATCTGGGAAGTATCAATCATACGCTGTTAAGTGTTGAAGCATTAAAATCAAGAGGAGTTGAAATTGCCGGCATCATCTTCAATGGCGAATCAAATGCGGAATCTGAAAACATAATTTTATCAGTAAGCGGATTGAAATGTATCGGAAGGGTTCAGCAAACAAGTCATATTAAACCCAAATTTATTGATGAAGAATCCAGAAAAATCAGCCTGGATATTTAACAGATTTCTGTAATACGAATTTGTTTTCCGTTCAATTCAAAAAATTCACCGTCCGGTGCTTTTCTTCTTTTTTTAATCTCTGATACAACTGGAGAATCCGATGAAACGATAAAATAATCTTTGTCATTTACTGAAATTTTACCGGCAGCAACAGCAACAAAATAAGCGGCATAGTCTGTTTGAATAATTTTGCCGGCAAGATTGTTTTTTTCAGACTGAAGATGTTCAGCCTGTTTTAATTCAATCAGCATTTTTTCTGCATTGGCTAACTGGGCAGACAACCGTTCCACTTCCAGCTGCATCATTGCCCGTGAGGTATCATGCTTGTCTCCGGCCGTACTTTTTGATTCCTGATTGGCAGATTCCTGTGAATTGGTTATTGCGGCATTGAGATTTTCAATCCGTTTATTTACAAATTCATGACAATGCTTAAAGAGCTGTGATTTTAATTCAGTGATTTCCATAAAAAAGAAATCAGATCACATCCAGAATTTCTATGACTTTATCGTTGAATTTAATCTTATCTCCCAGTTTTTTTCCTTTGAGAGCTTGTGCAACCGGAGCTGACATAGAAATAGCGAAATAACTTTTTTTCTCGTGATCAATTTTTCCGGCACTGATTGAAATATAATAATTACCCAAACTGGTAATTACCAAACTTCCGGGAGAAACAGTATTGTTTTCAGCAGAAGGATCAATGCGCATCATCTCTTCCTTTAATTTTCGTGCTTCCAGCATATGTTTGGCCTGTTGTTCAGCTTCAATCTGGAAGCATAGCTTTGCTATTATCGTCTTCGCTGGCGGTATTTTTGGTCTCTTCATTCGCAGAATCCTGTGCACTTTTATAAGCCACAGTTGCCGTTTCTATGCGCTTTTCAGCATAAGCAAGACAAGCCTTGTGAAGTGCCTCTTTGGGGTTTGATTTCTTCTTTGCCACGCTATTGAGTTTTGGTGGACAAATGTAAGAATTCCTCCCATCATTCCTAAAACCTGAAATAAGTTTAAATGAATCTGAACATTGTTTATTTAGAAACGTTATTAATAATACTGATTTATCTTACTAAATTTGCGCACTTTATGAAACCGATCATGGATCAAGAACAACTGGAAAATTTATCTGACAGCGACCGCAACTTATCAAACGCAGGAGATACTCCTATGCGTGCAGATGCTTTTGATATGCCGGACGACCAGAAAATAAAAATTATAGAAGAAAAATTTTCAGAAATCATGTTTACGCTTGGTCTTGACCTGACCGACGATAGCCTGAAAGGTACTCCCAAAAGAGTGGCTAAAATGTTTGTCAAAGAAATTTTTGGCGGACTGGATCCAAAAAAAGCTCCTACATCTTCAGACTTTGAAAATAAATACAATTACAGTGAAATGCTGGTTGAAAAAGACATTACCGTTTATTCAACCTGTGAACATCACTTTTTACCCATTGTTGGAAAAGCACATGTGGCTTATTTCTCCAATGGTCATGTTATCGGTCTTTCAAAAATGAACCGCATCGTTGATTACTATGCTAAACGTCCGCAGGTTCAGGAACGCATGACCATGCAAATTGTCAAACATCTTCAAAAATATCTGGGAACAGACGATGTTGCCTGTGTCATTGATGCAAAACATCTTTGTGTTAATTCACGCGGAATCCGTGATATTCAAAGCAGTACAGTAACCAGTGAGTTTGGCGGAAGATTTAAAGATGCTGCCGTGAAACAGGAATTCCTGGATTATATTCTGATGAAACTGGATCAGTAAATTTAAGCTGTGACTTTGGGCACAGGCATTTTAGCGTAGTTTATTTACCTTTGGCCTGATGGCAGCAAAAACTCCGGTCTTTCCGATTATTTCAAATCTGAAAAATTATTCGGCTGATAAATTCAGGGGTGATTTATTTGCAGGTTTAACTGTTGGTGTCATGCTTATTCCGCAAGGTATGGCTTATGCCATGATTGCAGGACTTCCACCCGTGTATGGTTTGTATGCTTCTGTTGTTCCATTAATTATTTACGCACTTCTTGGAACCTCCAGACAACTTGCTGTGGGACCAGTTGCGATGGACTCACTTTTTGTTGCCGCTACTATTTCCGCCATGGCAATTCCGGGATCACCCAAATACATTGAGCTGGCAATTGCACTGGCATTGATGATCGGATTGGCTCAGTTTATTTTTGGTTTAATCCGAATGGGGTTTCTGGTTAATTTTCTTTCCAAACCTGTTATTGTTGGATTTACCAGCGCTGCAGCTTTGATTATTGCGTTTAACCAATTAGGAAATCTTTTAGGAATTTCATTGGAACAGAATAATCAACTGCATTTTATTTTAATTGATCTGGCTGATAAAATTTCTGCTGTTCATCCGGCTACAGTTATTTTTGCTTTAGCCGGGATTGCTTTTCTGGTTGTAATAAAAAAATTAAATAGAAAATTACCGGCCGGATTATTTCTTGTCATTCTTGGAATTGTTCTTACCTATTTTCTTCATTTGGATCAGCAGGGAATTTCTATTGTAAAAGATGTTCCTTCAGGACTACCATCACTTACCATAACTAACTTATCATGGGAAGATTTTAAAGCACTTCTTCCTGCTGCACTTGCACTCTCACTGATTGCATTTATGGAAGCAATCACCGTAGCAAAAGCAATTGAAGAGAAAAAAAATATTCAGGAAGTAAACGCAAACCGTGAATTAATTGCTTTGGGTGCTGCCAACATCGGTGGGTCATTTTTTTCATCGTATCCTGTTACGGGAGGTTTTTCAAGAACTGCAGTAAACAATGAAGCCGGAGCAAAAACAACGATGGCCGGAATTTTTGCGGCATTGATTATTCTGCTTACACTACTTTTTATTACAGACCTTTTTTACTTTCTGCCGAAAGTTGTTCTGGCAGTTATTATTCTGGTTGCTGTACTCGCATTGATCGATTTTAAATCTCCAAAAAGCTGGTGGAGAACTGATACCGTTGAATTTGTGATGTACGCCATCACTTTACTGGCAACCCTTTTTATTGGAATTCAGCAGGGAATTTTTCTGGGAGTAGTTGTTTCACTGATTGCTTTGATTTATAAAGTTTCCAATCCTCACATGGCAATTGTTGGTAAAATTCCGGGAACAAATCTTTACAGAAATGTTGAGCGTTTTGAAAATGCAGAACTGGATCCTGAAATATTGATTGTTCGTTTTGATGCAGGTTTATTTTATGGCAATTCAGAATTTTTCAGAGACCACATCATCGAGTTTTCAGAAAATAAAAATCAGCAAAATAAACTCGCGGGAAATGAAAAGAAAGTGAAGGCAATAATTGTTGATGCAAGCGGAATTAATTCTATTGATTCCACATCTGTCTATATGATCAGAAAATTGCTGATTCAGTTCAAAAAGCAAAAAGTACAACTTTTGTTCAGCGGATTGATTGGTCCGGTACGTGACAAATTCAATCAAAACAGAATTTATACAGAACTGGGTGAAGAATTTTTCTTTGTCAATATTGAAGAAGCAGAGCGTTATCTGAAAGGAGAAAAATGTCAGTTCAGCGGAGATGTTGCAAGACAGTCCAATTTTAAGCTTAGAGTGAAACGCTGATGTGGCAGAAGTTGGAAAGAAGAAATACTAAGTTGGAAGTACGAAGTTTGAAGTACTTTACACGGAGACTGAGCGTAGCCGAAGTCGAAGTGCGAGGTACGAAGTTGGAAGTACGAGGTTTATTCGATTCAGTCATTTTTCCGTCTACGGAGGCTGAGGTTCTCGAAGCCGAAGTACGAAGTTGAAGTACGAAGTGCGAGGTTTATTCGATTCAGTCATTTTTCCGTCTACGGAGGCTGAGGTTCTCGAAGCCGAAGTATGAAGTTGGAAGAAAGGAGTGCGAAGTTGGAATGAAGAAGTACGAAATTTGACGTAAGAATTTATAATTGCGACAACCAATACAGCATCGCTATAATCCTGCTTGAATTTCTCACCTCATTGAAATTAATCCAACAATCTCCCTTGCCACTAAATTCATTATCCTGAATCCTCTATCCTACCCCTTTTTCTTCTGCCCCTGTCAGCTTGAAGCATTCAGGCAGGCTTTGCCCTTTGTCCTTAGCTCCCTAATCAACACTAAAAAACTTTCCCTTACCTTTGTTTTATGGAAGAAGACAGAAAAAAGTTCAGCGGAGACAGACGCGAATATAAACAGTGGAAAAAAGACGGACGCAGTTACAGTGGCAGAAGGGATCGCAAACGGGAAGATGAACCGGATATTATTTACGGTGTCCGTGCAGTTATTGAAGCGGTAAGAGCTGAAAGACCCATTAACCGTATTTTCATTCAGCGGGGAATGCAGAAAGAACTTTTTAAAGAATTAAAAGAAGAACTTGCCAATAAAAAATATGCCCTGCAATTTGTTCCGGTTGAAAAACTAGACCGCATGACGCAGCAAAATCATCAGGGTGTTGTTGCGCAGGTTTCTCCTTTAGAATATCAAAATATAGAACACATTGTTAACCGCATTTTTGAGCGCGGTGAAATTGCCAATATTTTAATTCTGGACAGGCTGACTGACGTGCGTAATTTTGGTGCAATAGCCAGAACCGCTGAATGTACAGGTGTACAGGCCATTGTCATACCTGACAAGGATAGCGTTTCTGTAACATCAGATGCAATCAAAACTTCTGCCGGTGCTCTAAATAAAATTCCGGTTTGTAAAGTACAGGACCTTTCAGCTGTAATTCATTTTTTAAAAGAAAGCGGTATTCAGGTTGTCGCTGCCACTGAAAAAACAGAAAATCTGGTTTACAACGTGGATATGACTTTGCCAACAGCAATCATTCTGGGATCAGAAGAAGATGGTGTTTCACTCAGACTGTTAACAGATGCGGATATCAAGGCAAAAATTCCAATGACAGGTTCAATTTCTTCGCTGAATGTTGCCGTTTCTGCTGGTATCATGTTGTATGAACTGGTTCGTCAGCGTCTCAATGAATAAATGCAGCTGATCAGAAAAAATATTGATTTAATTCTGATTATTATTGCCGGATTTGTTCTCCGGATTTCAATTGCAGTAACCCATTCTTACACCAATGATGAATTAAGTGCCATCAACCGGTTACGTTATGATAATTTTTCTGATTTGATTGATCAGGGGGTTAAGCTGGGTGATATGCATCCGGCCGGTGTTCAGGTCTTTGAAAAAATCTGGTCGTCTGTTTTTGGAACTTCTGAATTTGCTTTGAGATTACCTTTTGTACTTTTTGGAACCGCCTCAATCTGCATGATTTTTCTTTTAGGTTTGAAATGGTTCAACCGGCAAACCGGAATTTATGCCGCTATTTTTTTAAGTTTTCTGTTCTTTCCTGTATTGCAATCTGAACTCGCCCGCCCCTATTCTCCCGGTCTTTTGATAGCATTACTGACAGCCTGGTTTTACCATAAAGTGCTTTTCTGTGAGGTAAAAAAAATGAGCAACAGTTTATTACTGGGTTTGTGTTTTGCTGCCGGCATGTACACGCATTATTTTCTGTTTCTGCAATTGATTTTCATTGGAATATCCGGTTTGATTTTTTTGAGAAAAGACAATTACAAACTTTATATACTTGCTGCGTTTACCGGCGTAGTTTTATATCTGCCACATCTGGGCATAACGCTGCATCATCTGAATGTGGGTGGTTTGGGCTGGCTTGGAAAACAAGACAGTACATTTCTTTTTTCATACATTTTTGACGTATTAAATAATTCATGGCTCATACTTATAGTAATTTTTGCAGGTGCTTTAATTTCCGTATTTTTTGTCAGGACATCTTATGAAAAATCAAACCGGTATTATTGGATATGTCTTGGCTGGTTTTTTGAATTTATCTGATGGGGCATATCTGGTCACTTGTTTCAACACCTGTACTCAAAGCTCCTGTACTTCTTTTTTCAGTTCCGTTTTTATTCCTTTTACTGGCCTATCACTTTGCAAGAATTCCGTACGTTAAAATTATTACTGCGTGTTTAACCGGTTTGATTTTATTTTCTACTATTTATGAAAAGAAAATATTTGGAATTCAATTCATGGGATTTAAACATACATCTTCCATGATGCTAAAATGGAACAAACAATATGGTGAAGAAAACATCTACACTGTTTATAATGTAAATAATCCAAATTATCTGAACTTCTATGCGAATCAAACGGGAGATTCAATTGTAATTGATCAGAGTGTAATTGAATTTGGAAGCAGTGAATATATCCGTAAACAAATTAAATCCAGACAAGATCAGTTCTGTATAGTTGGATATTCTGAAAAACTGACTTTACCTCAGGTATTTGAAATCACACTTGAACAATATCCACAGATAGTAGAATTTTATCAATATGAAAACTCAGCCGTGTTTTTACTGATGAAATCAGACCCGGGCGGACAGGAACCAAAAAGAGAACTTTTTTCTGCCCTTGATCTTTATGAAAAAGAAACTCCAAGCTGGAATCTGGATCAGGAATATATAAAAGCAGATACCATTGGAAACCGAATATATTATGAACTAAATGCAACAAATTTGTACGGTCCGGAATTCAAATTTTTAAAATCTGAATCTGAAAAAATGAATCACTATTATCTGAAATTAAAGATACAGGCATCTTGCGCTGACAGTACGCAATTGACATCCACATTTACAGTTAACAGAAACGGAGTGCCCCTGGAAAATAACGGAGAAGTCTTTTGGCAGGGATATGATTTTGAAAATATGCTGATCGATTCTTATGATAGTATTTCAAAAACCGGAACAGCCTATTGGGCATTTGAAATTCCTTCTTTTATAAAGGCGGATGATGAAATACAACTTTCACTTTGGAACAGAAACGGATCTCCCGTAAAAATTTATGGCATGGAAATCTGGCTTGTTGAAAATATCTGGAATTAGTATTTAATAAAAAAGTTGCGTCTTTTAAAATTCCAGCACTTATAAGACATGAAAATGGAAATTAATAATTTCAAATTTTATGATTTTCAGAGCTTCAGAATTCGATCCTTATACCACGGAGACAAGGAGAACAAAGAGTTTCACAGAGAAACTCAGAACTATAAAAATTTGTTTTTTGGAATTTGCCTGCCTGAATGCATCAAGCAGACAGGGGATTATAAACTTCCTTATTCCACCACAATTTTTCTTGGCTCAAAACCGCTTTCACTTTTTTGAGATGTTTTTTCAGAGGCAGCTTTTATTTTTTCGCGATATTCTTTAGCAGCTTCTACACCAGTATCGTATTTAGTTTCTGGTTGTTCACCATCCTGAAAAGGTGCTTTTGGAGTCAGACCAAGAATATCAAAAAGTTCTTTGTCTTCATTGAATGCAGGATTTGGTGTAGTAAGCAATTTATCTCCGGCAAAAATGGAAGATGCACCCGCAAAAAAACAAAGTGCCTGAGCTTCTTTTGACATTTGAGTTCGACCGGCTGATAATCGTATAATTGATTCAGGAAATAATATTCTGGCCGTTGCAATCATTCTGACCATTTCCCAAACCGGAACAGGTTTCTGATCTTCCAGCGGAGTTCCCTCAACAGCAACCAATGCATTAATTGGAATTGATTCAGGTGGTTGTTCCATCATCACGTAGGTCAGGAGCAAA
Organism: Crocinitomicaceae bacterium; assembly: GCA_016719925.1. Classification (GTDB taxonomy): domain Bacteria; phylum Bacteroidota; class Bacteroidia; order Flavobacteriales_D; family Crocinitomicaceae; genus JADJGJ01. The sequence goes on from JADJYC010000003.1 coordinate 392,101, forward strand.
CCAATGCGGTCTTCAACACTTTCACCCATTCCGATAATTCCTCCTGAACAAACTGAAATTCCCGCTCTCTGAACATGACCTATTGTTTCAATTCGCTCTTCATATTCACGAGTTGAAATAATGTCTTTATAAAATTCTTTGGATGAATCTAAATTGTGATTGTACGCATATAACCCGGCATTTTTCAATCTCTCAGCTTGTTTTTCATTCAGCATACCAAGGGTTGCACAAACTTCCATGCCCATGTGATTGATGCCCTGCACCATTTCCACTACCTTGTCAAAATCACGGTTATCTCTCACATTTCTCCACGCGGCTCCCATACAAACACGTGATGATCCGTTGACTTTTGCATTTTCAGCCAGCGTTAATACTTCATCAACAGACATCATAGGTTTTACTTCCAGCTCAGTATTATATTTTGCTGATTGCGGGCAATAACCACAATCTTCAGAACAGCCTCCTGTTTTGATTGAAATCAGTGAACTCATCTGAACTTCATTTGGATTATGAAATTCACGGTGCACGGTTGCTGCCTGATACATTAAATCCATCAGCGGACTGTTGTATAATTTCAGCGCTGCTTCTTTGTTTGCAAATGGGCGGTTAATTTTCATACTATTCAGTTTCATCTATAATTTCAACCCCGTTAACATAATTGCGAACGTAGTTGATCTGACCTTCCATGGTATAATATGTAAAGGTACCATTTTCATTTCCGAGTACGTAATTTCCCTCCAATTGTTTTTTTCCATTGGCATAATACCACGTAATTTTCCCATTTTCAAGATCTTCCAGATAATTCCCTTCAAAACGTTTTACTCCGTTTTCATGATATGCCACAGCATATCCGTGTAATTTGCCCGATTTATAAACTGAATGATCCATGAGATTTCCGTTATTAAAATACAGGAACCATTCACCTTCTTTGAGATTGAAAATGTATTTGCCTTCCGCTTGTTTTTTACCATCTTCATAATAACTGATAAATGGTCCGGTCAGAGCGCTGTCAGCGTATGTCTGAATTTGTTTTACATTTCCGTTTTCATACCACCAGGTCCAAACACCATCTTCATAATTATCCACATAATTTTCTTCCTGATTTTTTTTGCCCTGATAAGAATATCGTGTCCATGTGCCTTGTTTAAGATCCATTTCATACTGACCTGTATAGTGAAGATTTCCGTTATTATGATAAACAGTTATCGGGCCGTTTACTTTATTTTCTTTCCAATGAGAAACTTCTTCCAGTTGCCCGTTCTCATGATAAAATTTCCATTCTCCTTCTGCCAGGTCGTTCTTATAACTTCCTTCGGCTTTTAACGAATCATTGTCACGGTAATATTTCCAGTTTCCTTCTCTTTTTTCATCTGCCTTCTCACCAATACCATATCCTCCGCCAATAACAGCCACACGGTTATCATCTGCACAGCAGACAAGAAAAAATAGGGAAAGTAAAATGAAAAATAATTTCATGAAAGTAAAGATAAGGAAAACAGATCTTCTTTCAGGAATTCAAAACACGATGAAAAGAAACAGGAAAAAATTATTTGTGAAGTTCTTTGCAGATCAGATCTTTCAGTTCCATCAAACCAGTTTGAGTTACTGCAGAAATAAAGACATACGGAATATCCGGAAGTTTCTTTTCAATATCTTCTTTTAATTCATCATCAATAAGATCTGATTTTGAAATTGCAAGAATTCTGGGTTTATCAAGAAGTTCGGGATTATATTCTTTCAATTCTCTCAGCAATATCTGATACTGATCAAAAACTGAATCAACATCTGACTGAACAACAAAAAGCAAAAGTGAATTCCGCTCAATATGCTTCAGAAACTGTATTCCCAGTCCTTTTCCTAAGTGTGCTCCTTCAATAATTCCAGGAATATCTGCCATGATAAAAGAGCGGTAATCACGGTAGGCAACAATTCCCAGATTAGGTGTCAATGTTGTAAAAGGATAATCTGCAATTTCAGGTTTTGCGGCAGTGATCACCGAAAGCAAAGTGGACTTTCCGGCATTTGGAAATCCAACAAGACCTACATCTGCAAGAACTTTTAATTCAAGAATCACCCACCCTTCAACCGATGGCATTCCCGGTTGTGCAAAGCGTGGTGCCTGTAACGTTGGTGTTGCAAAAAATTTATTTCCCCTTCCTCCTTTTCCTCCTTCAAACAAAATTATTTCCTGTTTGTCTTCTGAAATTTCAGCAATTATTTCTTCGGTATCAGCATTGCGCGCTATAGTTCCCACCGGCACATCCAGATAAACATCTTTTCCTTCTGCTCCGGTCTGATTATTATTGCTTCCGCCTGTGCCTGCTTCAGCCGCAACGTGTTTTTTATATTTCAACGGAAGTAAGGTCCACATTTGTTTGTTACCGCGCAGAATAATATGTCCGCCTCTTCCGCCATCTCCTCCGTCAGGCCCTCCTTTAGGAACACCTTTTGCACGAAACATGTGCTGAGATCCCGCACCGCCTTTACCGGAAGCACAATGAATTTTTACGTAATCAATAAAATTGGACATGATTTCTGAATTGAGTGAACGATTTATCTGATCACTGCATCTATTTCTGCAAATAAACGGTCGGTGATCTGGTCAATAGAACCTATTCCGTCAATCTGAATGTATTTGTTCTGCGCCTTGTAAAATTCTTTTACAGGTGCTGTTTCATTTTTGTAAACATCAATGCGGTTCTGAATTACTTTCGGATCCGCATCATCTGCACGGCCGCTTACCTCTGCTCTTTTCAAAAGACGCTGACGAAGTTCTTCCTCCTCCACATCCAGTGCAAGCATCATTCCTATAGATGTACCTTTTTCAGAAAGTATTTCATCCAATGCTTTTGCCTGAGGCTGCGTTCTTGGAAAGCCGTCAAAAATAAATCCTTCCGCTTCAGGATGTTTTTCTACCTCAGAAATGAGAAGTTTAATGGTTACTTCATCCGGCACAAGTTGCCCTTTATCCATGAAACTTTTAGCCAGTTTACCCAGCTCTGTTTCGTTTTTAATATTGTAACGGAAAACATCTCCGGTTGAAAGATGGAAAAGGTTGTATTTTTTCACCAGACGTTCAGCCTGTGTTCCTTTGCCTGCTCCCGGAGGCCCGAATAGTACAATATTAATCACCCTGTTATTCTTCTAATTGATAAATGGCTTTGAGATTCCGGCCTGATTCATTGTAATCCAAACCGTATCCTACTACAAATTTATTCGGAATCTCCATACCCACAAAATGCAACGGGTACTTTTTCTTAAAAACATCCGGTTTCAGCAATAAAGTAGCAATGGAAATACTTGCTGTATCATGGGTTTTAAGTACTTCCATGAGATGGCCGAGCGTAGTACCGGTATCAACGATATCTTCTAGTATAATCACATGCCGGTTGTAAATGTTATCTGAAAGACCTATCAGCTCTTTAATTTCACCGCTTGATTGGGTGCCATGATACGATGCCAGTTTCACAAAACTCAGTTCACAATCAATTTCAATTTTTTTCATCAGGTCAGATGTAAACATGAACGAACCGTTCAGTACCGCCAGAAAAAGTGGTTTTTTATCCTGAAAGTTTTTATTAATCTGATCAGCAATTGAAGTCACAGCCTTATCAATTTCTGTTTCTGACAGGTAAGGAACGAAATCTTTATCGTGCAGGCGGATTTTCATTGGAATCAAAGATACGATTTAAAAAATTGTCTGCGCCTGGAGGATTATCCAATCAATATTCATTGATTTTCATATATTTACATTCGTCATGGAAAAATTCTCAGCAGGAATAGTTGAAAAAATCGGACCGGTTATGAAACTTACCTATCTGAAAGATCAGACGGTGACTTTAGACGACATGATTGAAATTACGGCAATAAGAGAAAAACTCTTTGGAGAAAATAATTATTGTACGCTGATTGATCTGACAAAAGATTATTTGTCACTGACTCCTGAAGCAAAACAATATGCCGCAGAAAATCCAACCATCAAAAAACTGCGCATTGCTGAAGTGCTTATGGTGAAAAATTTTGCACAGAAACTTGGTGTATTTACCTATGTCAAAATTTTCAGATCAAATGACAATGTCAAAGTTTTGACGGATGAAAAAGACGCATTGGAATGGCTAAATCAGCAATACGAAATTTATTTCAAGAAAGAGGCAGTTTAAATTTCGTTATAAAATTTTACCCTTTTCATTCCGGCAAAATTGTCTTAAACTCTATTCAATTCACGCGATTTTGACATAAGATTTTGCATTTCTACGTCATAATTTCAGTAAAACTTCACAAAACCTTTCTTGGAATTAGTTTTGAGCGAATAAATCCGATTGATTAAATCACCCTTATGAACATCGAAAAACTAACAACCAAATCGCAGGAAGTTTTGCATAAAGCTCAACTGATTGCTGAAGGAAACGGACATCAAGCTATTGAACCGGGACATCTTTTAAAAGGAATTCTGGAAATAGACAATAACGTGGTTCCGTTTCTTTTGAAAGAATTAAATATCAATGACAAAATTGTTACCAAAACAGTAGACAGTATTGTATCATCATATCCAAAAGTTTCAGGCGGACAATTGCATTTTTCAAATCACGCCAACAAAGTAATGGCTGATGCATTTAAACTGATGGAATCTTTCAAAGATGAATTTCTTTCCATTGAAATTATGTTCCTGGCCATGGTGGATGTGAGTGATTCAGTTGGGAAATTTTTAAAAGATTCAGGAATTACAAAAGACAAATTAAAAGCGGCTATTATGAAATTACAAAACGGGAATAACGTGGATTCTAAAAGTTCAGAAGACACGTATCAGGCACTGGAAAATATGCAAAAGATTTAAACGGACTTGCAAAATCAGGTAAGCTTGATCCGGTCATTGGCCGTGATGAAGAAATCAGAAGAGTACTTCAGATTTTGACAAGAAGAACTAAAAATAATCCGATTCTGATTGGAGAACCCGGTGTTGGTAAAACAGCAATAGCAGAAGGTATCGCGCACCGGATTGTAAACGGAGACGTACCTGAAAATCTGAAATCAAGAAAAGTTTTTTCACTTGACATGGGAGCATTGGTTGCTGGTGCAAAATACAAAGGTGAGTTTGAAGAAAGATTAAAATCTGTTGTCAAAGAAGTGATCGCTTCTGACGGTGAAATTATTCTTTTCATAGATGAGATTCACACATTAATTGGTGCCGGCGGAGGAGAAGGTGCCATGGATGCAGCCAATATTTTAAAACCTGCTCTTGCACGTGGTGAATTAAGAGCTGTAGGTGCAACAACCTTAAATGAATATCAGAAATATTTTGAAAAAGACAAAGCATTAGTCAGACGATTTCAAACTGTATTGATAGATGAACCAACTTCTGACGATGCGATTTCAATTCTCAGAGGTATTAAAGATAAATACGAAGCGCACCATAAAGTATTAATCAAAGACGCCGCAATTATTTCTGCAGTAGAACTTTCTCAGCGATATATTACTGAACGCTTTTTACCCGATAAAGCAATTGACTTAATTGATGAAGCGGCTTCCAAACTACGGATGGAGATGAATTCCAAACCGGAAGAACTGGATGAGATTGACCGCAGAATCATGCAGCTGGAAATTGAACGTGAAGCAATCAAACGTGAAAAAGATCAGAAAAAATTAGAGCATCTTCAGCACGAACTTTCTGAACTGAATGAAAGAAGAACAGGATTGATGGCCAAATGGCAGGCAGAAAAATCAGTGGTAGAAAATATTCAGAAAACAAGTGAAGAAATTGAAAATCTCAAATTAAAGGCGGATCAGGCAGAACGTGACGGAGATTATGGAAAAGTTGCGGAAATCAGATATGGATTAATCAAAACCAAAGAAGAAGATCTGGCAAAATTCAAAAAAGAACTGGCAGAAATGCAAACTGATTCCAAAATGATCAAGGAAGAAGTGGATGCGGAAGAAATTGCAGAAGTAGTTTCCAAATGGACCGGAATTCCGGTTTCAAAAATGATAGAAAGTGAGCGGTCAAAATTATTGAAGTTAGAACAGGAATTAGGAAACCGGGTAGTTGGTCAGCAAGATGCCATTGAAGCGGTTTCAGATGCCGTGAGAAGAAGTCGCGCCGGATTGCAGGACATGAAAAAACCAATTGGTTCATTCATCTTTTTGGGAACCACCGGAGTCGGAAAAACAGAATTGGCTAAAGCACTTGCGGAATATTTGTTCAACGATGAAAATGCAATGACACGTATTGACATGAGTGAATATCAGGAGAAACATTCGGTGAGCAGATTGGTTGGAGCACCTCCGGGATACGTAGGTTACGATGAAGGCGGACAATTAACCGAAGCAGTCAGAAGAAGACCTTATTCCATTGTATTGCTGGATGAAATTGAAAAAGCGCATCCGGATGTATTCAATATTCTTCTTCAGGTTTTGGATGATGGAAGATTGACAGACAACAAAGGACGCACGGTGAATTTCAAAAACACAATTATCATCATGACGTCAAATATGGGTGCTCATATCATTCAGGAAAATTTTGAAAAACTGACTGACAAGAACAAAGAAAAAATTGTTGAGGATACTAAAAAACAGGTTTTTGAATTACTGAAAAAATCAATCCGTCCTGAATTTTTAAACCGGATAGATGAGACTATTATGTTCCAGCCGCTGAGCAGAAAAGATGTGCTGCAAATTGTCAAAATTCAATTTGGTATGCTGAAAAAACGATTGCATGAAACAGACATTGAAATTGATGCAACAGACGAAGCTTTGGAATGGCTGGCGCTTGAAGGATATGATCCGCAGTTTGGTGCAAGACCAGTAAAAAGGGTTATGCAGCGTGATTTGCTGAATCAGTTATCCAAATCTATTCTTGCAGGAACAGTCGTCCCAGGAAATAAAATTTTGCTGGATTTGAAAGATGGAAAGCTGGTATTTGAAAATTCACAAACACCCGTTCAATCCTAAACAGATATTTTTTTCAAGGATAGTCCCGCCAACCACGGGACTATTTTTTTTGGCATGATTTTTTGATTATGCCCCAGTGTCATACCGTCCGTATGGGGACATAACCGGTGTCGAGCGAAGCCGAGGACCGGTTATTAACAATTGTTGAAAATTATAAACCCGCGTGAAATCAGGCTGAAATTGAATTTCGGCTATTTTCATGCTCCATTTTAAAAATGTAAAAACCCGGTTGTTGTCTTTAACCCATTAATCAGACAATAACTCAAGTAAAACAAAAGCAAGATGAAAAAAGTATTACTAACCCTTTCGATTGCCTCGTTTGGATTTATTTCCTACTCGCAGGACGATCTTACACCAGATGAAATCAAGTATCGTGACTCCATTGCAGCACTCAATCAATCCAACGCAGCGCTGGTAACTTCGCAAAATGCGTATAACGCCGGAATTGAAGCGTTTAAAGCCGGAAATTACACCGGTGCAATTTCAAAATTTTCTGAATCCATTGCAGCAGATCCAAATTTTACTCCTGCTTATTACAATAAAATAATTGCTGAAAACAAAGCAGAGAAATACAATGACGCAATTAAAACCTGTGATCAGCTGATCAGCATGAAGCCGGGCTATTCCAAAGCTTATTTTCAAAGAGGACGTGCTTATCAGGGATTAAATAATTATCTGCAGGCTGAAAAAGATTATCAGAAATCCATTGAGCTGGATCCTAAAAACCCAAAAAGCGTATTACAATTTTGGAACGCTTCGTTTTTTACAACAAGATTACGCCGGTGCCATTACTCAGTTCACAAAAGTGATTGAATTGGATCCAAATGATGCCTATGCATACAATGACAGAGGTTCTTGTTACCGCATGCTGGAAAAATATCCTGAAGCAGTAAAAGATTATGAAGAAGCTGCCAAGAAAAATCCAAATCTGGCTTTTGTTCTGAATAACATCGGAACAACCAAACTGAAAATGAAAATGTATGATGAAGCAATCCGTGCATTCAACCGTGCATTAAGTGTGGATGCTAATTTTCACCTGGCGTATCTGAACCGCGGTGTTACCAATATGGCAATCGGAAGAATTGATGACGCTGTAAATGATTTTACAAAATGCATTGAAGTAAAACCTGATTTTGCTCCGGGATATTCAAACAGAAGCGGTGCTTATTTTCAATTGAAACAATACGACAAAGCAAAAGCAGATGCTGATAAAGCTATTCAGTTAGATGCCAATGATGCAGATGCTTACATCAACCGCGGTAATGCGCGTGAAATGCTGCGCGATATGGATGGTGCCTGTGAAGACTGGCACAAAGCGCGTGAGCTGGGATCTGAAATCGGTAAATATTATCACTCTCAGAATTGTTCAAATTAATTATTGGTAAACTTAAAAGACATTTAAAATGAAATCTATTTTATCACTTATAGTTTGTGCAATTTCAGTTTACACGTTTGCACAGGATGTTGAATTCAAAGCATCCAACTTCAAAGACAATAAAGAAGCTTTTCAGACTGCACTCGCTGCTTTTGAAAAAGGAAATGAGTACTGGGAACTTGGTAATGCCCAGGTGTTTCTTGTAAAAAGCCCGAAACTCCATTACTGGAAAGCATTGGAGCAATATAACAAAGCGTACAAATTCAATCCAAAAAGTGCCGAACTGAATTTTAAAATGGGTGTTTGTTATGCGCATTCATCTTATAAAGAAAAATGTATTCCTTACATCTACGAAGCGCAAAAATTAAATCCGCTGTGCAACCCGTTTATGAATTATTATTTAAGATATGCATCGCACCAGTGGAAAATTTGATGAAGCACTGAAATATTACATTGCTTTTGAAACTGAATACCGCAAAGCCGATTTGTTCAACAAATTTACTGAACAGAGAAAAGACGAATGCAACAGTGCAAAAACGCTGATTGCAAGTCCGGTGCGTGCATGGGTAGATCACGTGCCTGAATTATCTTCAGAACATGATGAGTATGCTCCGTCAGTAACTATGGACGGTGAAGAAATTGTTTTTCATCCAACAGACCAAACGGACACACAGCAGATGAAGTAGGTTTATTTGATGCCGATATTTACAGTTCAACCATGGTGAACGGTGAATGCTAAACTCCAAAAGCATTGCGTGGTTCAGTGAACACCACAAAAGATGATATCTCCAACAATTTGTCTTACAACGGAACAAAAATGTTGTACAGCGTATTGAATGAAAACGGAAACTATGACATCTATGAAGCATTTTTGAAAGGTGCTGACTGGACCGGTTCAGTAAATTTCTCAACCAACATCAACTTAAATCAAACGACATTTTGCATCGTATGATTTTGATGACAAACTTCTTTACTATGCTAAAGACGGTGAGGGGCGGTACAGGCGGATACGATATTTTCGTTTCTGGTCCGGTTGTAAAAAGAAACAGAGAATATTCTATGCCTACCCGTGTGAATGAAGTTTCATCTGCATTTAATGATGGGCCTATCTATCTTCACCCGGATGGAAAAACCATGTACTTTGCATCAGAAGGTTTTAATTCGATGGGAGGATATGACATCTTTATGTCAAAGAAAAAACAAGGAATCTGGAGTGCGCCAATTAATATGGGTTATCCGATCAATACACCGTATGATGATTATTTCTTTGCAATGACAGCAAACGGTAAATACGCGTATATCGCTTCAAACCGTGCAGGCGGAAAAGGCGGATTTGATATTTACAAAGTGACTTTCTGGGGACCAGAGAAAAAACCAGCACTTGCAACACAGGATTATTTACTTGCTTCTATTGCAAAACCAATTCAGGATCCTGAACTTGCTGGTGAAGTAAAAGTTGCTGCTTCAATCAACTTAACAGTTTTCAAAGGAATCACCATTGACAACCTGACCAGAAAACCAGTTGAAGCAATGATTGATATTACGGATAACGCAACCGGAAAAGTGATTGAAACTTTTACAACAAACAGTGCTACAGGTAAATTCCTGATCTCTTTAAATGCAGGAGGAAACTATGGTATTGCAGTAAGAGCAGACGGATATCTGTTCCACTCAGAAAATTTTGACATTCCTTCCGGTGCTGATTACAACATGGTCAATAAAACCATTGAATTGAAAAATATCAAGTGCGGAAGTAAAATTGCTTTGCGCAACGTATTTTTGATACCGGTAAATCGACAATCAGACCTGAATCTTATCCTGAACTGGACCGTTTGGTGAAACTGATGAATGATGTTCCTACATTGAAAGTTGAACTTTCAGGTCACCACAGATAATACCGGTTCTGCAACCACCAACCAGCAGCTTTCACAAGATCATTGCACAGGCAGTGGTAGATTACCTGGCAAGCAAAGGAATCAATAAATCAAGAATGATTGCAAAAGGATACGGTTCTGATCGTCCTGTGGCTTCTAACGGCACTGCTGAAGGAAGACAGGAAAACAGAAGAACTGAATTTGAAATTGTTTGTAATTAATCAATGACTTTAAATAGGAAAGCCTCATCAATTGATGGGGCTTTTTTTTACACAAATCCTTCCGTCACATTCTATTGACGTATCTTTGAGTACATTCAGTTTACATGCAACTTACCTCGCTTTCATTAATCAATTTCAAAAACTATTCTGAGGCACAGATGGAGCTCTCAGATGGCATTAATGTTTTTGCAGGTGATAACGGTGCAGGTAAAACAAATCTGCTTGATGCCATTTATTATCTCTGCTTTTGCAAAAGTTTTCTGAATCCGGTAGATAGTCAAAATATTCGGGGTGATGAAAAGTTTTTTCTGATTCAGGGTGTGTATGAAAAAGATGAGAAGAACATTGAAATATCCTGTTCTGTTCAGCACGGTCAGAAAAAGAAAGTAAAGAAAAATAAAAGGAATATGACCGTTTATCTGAGCACATCGGACTTTTTCCGGCAGTAGTTATATCACCCTATGACACCAACTTAATTTCTGAAGGAAGTGATACACGCCGCAAATTCATTGACAGTATTATTTCTCAGTTTGACCGGACATATCTGGAAACTTTACAGCGTTACAACAAAGTTCTTGAACAGCGTAACGCATTGCTGAAACAGTTTTATGATCACCGTATTTTTGATGCAGAAACAATTGATGTGTGGGATGTTCAGCTCATTGATCTGGGAAAATAATACATGAAAAAAGACAGAACTTTCTGAAAAGAATTTATTCCCGTTTGTCAGAAATATTTTGATCTGATTGCAAACAAAAAGAAATTGTAGGAATTGAATACCGGTCGCAGCTGAATGAATCTGATTTCAAAGCTGAACTCAAAAAAATGAACGCAAAGACATGAGTACCGGTTATACATCTGTCGGAATTCACAAAGATGATCTGGTACTGGTAATTCATGATCAGCCAATTAAAAAATTTGGATCACAGGGTCAGCAAAAATCTTTTTTAATTGCATTAAGACTGGCGCAGTTTGAAATTGTGAGCAGACTACTGAACATGAAACCCATTTTATTGCTGGATGATATTTTTGATAAACTGGATCACCACCGTGTTACGCACCTCATGAAACTGGTTTCTGATCACACGTTTGGGCAGGTGTTTGTAACCGATACAGATATTGACAGAATCCACAAAGTTTTGCAGAGACAAAAATTGATTTGCGTATTTTTAATGTTAAAGACGGAAAAGTTGAAACAACCTGAAAAAAAAGGAGATGCCATTTCCATGAAGATAGCCATGGAAAAATATCTGAAGGCCATGGGAATTGACCGTCAGGTACTGGAACATTCCGTACTCTCAAAATGGGAAGAAATCATGGGCTCAGCGGTTGCCGCCAGAACTGATTCCAAAGAAATCAAAGATCAGACACTTTATTTAAAATTAATTCCTCTGTAATGCGTGATGAGCTATTTCAAATGCGCTCCGTAATTATTAAACGGCTCAATGATAATGCGGGGTTTGAGATGGTTAAGGAGATTTTTTTTTCAGTAGGTTAAATGAATTTTTGGACAACAAAGAGTGACGGATTATAAAAAGTAACCCCATTTGTAAATGCGTAATACCACTATTTCTCAAAAAGAAGGAATCTTAAATTAAGACTCAACAAGAAGCAATAAACTTATTTGAAGATAAAACAGTCCGCACACTTTGGGACGTGGAAAATGAACAATGGTATTTTTCAATTGTAGATGTAATAACCATATTGACCTCAAGTGTTGATCCAACAGCTTATTGATGCTAAACTGAAACAACGATTAAAGGAAGGAAATGAAACCGTGACGAATTGTCACGGTTTGAAAATGGAAGCTCCGGATGGTAAAATGAGATTAACCGACGTAGCCGACACCGAACAACTTTTCCGCCTAATTCAATCTATACCATCACCCAAAGCAGAACCTTTTAAATTATGGCTGGCACAAGTAGCTGCTGAAAGATTGGATGAAATGCAAGATCCTGAACTAAGCATTGACAGAGCATTGGAACAATATATTCGACTCGGTTATTCTGAAAGCTGGATCAATCAGCGGTTAAAAAGTATTGAGATTCGAAAAGATCTCACCGATGAATGGAAAAAACGTGGATTAAAAGAAGGAATGCAATTTGCCACGCTCACTGATATTATCACAAAAGCATGGGCAGGTAAAACAACCAAAGAATATAAAACGCTGAAAGGTTTAAAGAAAGAAAACCTGCGTGACAATATGACCAATACAGAACTCATTTTGAACATGCTTGCAGAAGCATCCACCAAAGACATTTCTTCTGCGACGAATCCAAAATCTTTTCAGCAAAGTAAAAAAGGTTGCGAAGCAAGGTGGTAATGTTGCCAAAGTTGCTTTGAAAGAATTAGAATCAAAAACTGGTAAAAAGGTGGTAAGCTCATTAAATGCAAGAAATTTATTGGCTAAAGAGGATCCGATAATCCCAAAAAAAATCACGAAATCAAAAAAGAAAAAATAAAGCAAAATTATAGCTCTTTTCTTGAAACAGAAATAAAAAAAACTTTTGCTAGTATTTAAAATCAAATCTTCCACCGGTTATTACTTTCAAGGTGTCTGAATGGTTGAGCCACAAGTGAGTGCTATTCGAAGAGCGCGACAGACTCGCCCCTCATGTTATCTTGTTGTGAGAATGAGTGTACCACAGAGTGGTCCCTTTGGGAAGAGTGAGGTAAAAATCAGAACTCGTTTTTTCGCTCCCGTTTTAGATTCAGTGTGAGAATGAGAGTGCCACAGGGTGGTCCCTTCGGGAAGAGTGAGGAAAATTCAGAATAAGAAACTCCGCTCTCCCCGAAGGGGCCACTCTGTGGCGCTCTGTTTCTCATTCTGAATTTGTAGCCCCCCCAGGAATCGAACCTGGATCTAAAGTTCCGGAAACTTTCATTCTATCCATTGAACTAGGAGCCAAATACAGAGTGAGTGAACAGTGTGAGAGCGAATATTCAACCATTCTGCCTGTTAAAAAACAAAGCGAGTAGATCGCTCTCGCTCTCAAACTCGCTCTGTGTTTTAGTAGCGGGGGCCGGACTCGAACCGACGGCCTTCGGGTTATGAGCCCGACGAGCTACCACTGCTCCACCCCGCAATATATCTTAAATTTCGTTTCTCAAATTAACGTCTCTCGACGAGTCCAGACGAAATGAATTTTCATTTTGAAAATTCTTTTGTCTGGATCCCGATCATCTGACGACCCAGAGGGTCTAAGATGCTTCGGGACTACCACTGCTCCACCCCGCAATATATCGTTGTATTAATTTCGACGTTTGCGGGTACAAATATAGTGCTTGTTTTTTGCTTTTTGCCTAACTACCCTAAAAAATATCCTGAAACGTTAATCTTTCTAAAACTTCACCGGTCAATGACTTTTGTCACACAAACAGACAGGTATGTTCCGTAACTTTGTCTTATGCATGGTCTGAAATCCATACTTTTCATTACTGCGGGACTGATTATTTTTCTGCATGCGCTGGTGCCTCATGACCATCATCAGTCTGATACAGGGCGCCCTTATATTCAGTCTCAGCAAATTTCAATATTTGAACAGATTGCACTTGGATTTCACCTGTCTCAGGACGAAACTCATTTAAATGATTTTACACCTGATCAGCCAATGGTTCAGATCACTCCAGAACTGATTGCCGTTCTCAGTACTTTTGTCTTTCCATCTTTGACTATAGAAGATAAGAAATTACCGGTTATAGAAGTTTCGGTAGTTTTTTCTGACAAAAATCTATATCCCTCCTCGTTTTCACACCGCGGACCGCCGGTGATTTAAATCTGCTGAATTAAAATATTCAGTTCTGACAATTTCTTGTCGCATTAAAAATTGATTTAATCACCAATTACGTTTATCATGATTTATAAAATTATATCCTTATCCGTAAGGAATAAGTTCATCGTACTCTTATCAGTTGCAGCGCTGGTAATCTGGGGAATTTATTCTGTTATAAATATTCCCATTGACGCTGTACCTGATGTCACAAATAATCAGGTTCAAATTATTACTACCAGCAGAAATCTCTCCACGCAGGATGTGGAACAGTTTATTACTTACCCGGTTGAGCTGGAAATGGCAAACATTCCCGGAGTAAAAGAAATCCGTTCTGTTTCCAAATTTGGTCTTTCGGTAGTAACGGTTGTTTTTGAAGATGATATGGGAACATTTTTACCCCGTCAGCTGATCACAGAAAAACTTCAGGCGGCACAACAGAATATTCCAGCCGGGTTTGGGACACCGTTTATGGGACCAATTACAACAGGTCTTGGTGAAATCTATCAATATACGCTGGAAGTAGAAGAAGCATACAAAGACAAATACACTGCAATGGATTTACGTACCATTCAGGACTGGATAGTGAAGCGACAACTTTCTGGTATGCCGGGTGTTGTAGAAATCAATACCTGGGGAGGGCAGTTAAAACAATATGAAGTGGCTGTTGATCCAATCAGAATGGCATCACTCGATGTTTCCATATCAGAATTATTTACGGCTCTTGAAACAAATAACAGCGTAGGTGGCGGTGGTTATATTGAAAAAGAAAATCAGGCCTATTTCATTCGCGGAGAAGGTTTGGTATCTTCTTTAGAGGATATCGAAAATATTGTTGTGAAAAGCAATGCGGGAATTCCGGTGCTGGTGAAAGATGTTGCAACGGTAGGATTTGGATCAGCGCTTCGGTTTGGAGCTATTACCGGCAACGGTGAAGGTGAAAAAGTGATGGGTCAGATCATGCTTCTTAAAGATGCTTCAACCAGTGCTGTTATTGAAAATATAAAAAAACGTGTTGATGAAATTCAGCAGAATTTACCGGAAGGTGTTTATATAAATCCGTTTTTAGAGCGGAGTGAATTAATTGGAAAAACATCTTTCACAGTTGCTGAAAATTTAATTCTGGGTGCAGTCATTGTTATTGTAGTTGTCATTTTACTTCTTGGAAATATACGGGCGGGACTTTTGATTTCATCCATCATTCCGCTTTGTCTTTTGTTTGCAATTTCATTTATGAATCTTTTTGGAATCTCAGCAAATCTGATGTCATTGGGAGCAGTGGATTTTGGAATTATCATTGACGGCGCAATCATCATTGTAGAATTTGTTTTGTTTTCCATGACAGCGGGTAAAGAAGTTTTTACTGGTTTGAATAAAAATGAATTAAGAGAAGAAAAAAATAAGACAGTAATAAAAAGCGCCGGAAAAATGATGCGTTCTGCCATATTTGGTCAGCTGATTATTTTAATTGTTTTTATTCCGATTCTTGTACTCAGCGGTGTTGAGGGAAAAATGTTCAGACCGATGGCGCTTACTTTCAGTTTTGCATTGATTGGCGCAATGCTTTTATGTCTGACGTATGTTCCGGTAATGGCTGCACTTTTTATCCGGCCATCTTCAAAAGAGAAATCATTTTCTGACAAACTCATGAATTTTTTGATGAGGATCTATGAACCGGTCATTAAACGTGCTTTGAAATTCAGATACGCCGTTGTTACTGTTTCCATTCTCTGGCTGAGTTTTGCTTTCTGGCTGTTTACCACCATGGGAGGAGAATTTATTCCTACACTGGATGAAGGTGACCTGGTAATTCAACCTGTCATTCCAACCGGAACTTCATTATCTGAAACGATCGATCTCACAACCAAAATGGAAAACATTTTGCTTGAAAATTTTCCTGAAGTGCATCAGGTTGTTTCCAGAATCGGGGCTGCTGAAATTCCAACGGATCCAATGAGCATGGAAGAAGCCGATGTAATAGTAAAGCTGATTCCAAAATCTGAATGGACAACTGCCGAAACAAAAGACGAACTCATTGGAAAAATGGAAGAGAAACTGAATGTGCTGACCGGCATTGATTATGAGTTTACTCAGCCCATTGAAATGCGTTTTAATGAACTGATCACCGGTGTACGGGCTGATCTTGCCATTAAAATTTACGGTCATGATCTCGATATTCTGGCACAAAAAGCAGAAGAAGTAAAAGCACTGATTAAACATGTTGAAGGTGCTGAAGATATTTCAGTAGAAAAAACAGAAGGTCTTCCGCAAATGCTGGTGCGTTATGACAGAAAAAAAACTGCGCAGCACAATCTGAAAATTGAAGAACTAAATGACATCATTCAAATGGCATTTGGAGGAAAAAAATCAGGTGATGTTTTTGAAGGGGAACGCAAATTTGATCTGGTTGTCAAAATGAATGAAAATGACAGAAAAGATATAACGGATCTTGAAAATTTACTCATTGACCTGCCGGATGGAAAAAGAATTCCGCTGAAAGAAGTAGCTGAAATCACTTACACAAAAAGGACCTGCAAAAATCTCACGTGACAATACCAAAAGAAGAATTGTCATAGGCGTGAATGTGCGTAACCGGGATTTACAATCTGTTGTAGAAGAAATACAGAAAATACTGAATGAAAAACTGCTGCTGCCTGAAGGATTCACACTTGAATATGGTGGTCAGTTTGAAAATCTCAATCACGCCAAAGAAAGATTGGTGATGGCAGTTTCCGCTGGCGCTTGTTTTGATTTTTATTTTACTTTATTTCACCTTTAATTCTGTCAAAGAAGCACTCCTGGTTTACGCGGCAATTCCGCTTGCAGCTACAGGAGGTATAGTGTTTTTATGGATACGCGATTTGCCTTTTAGTATTTCTGCCGGCGTTGGATTTATTGCGCTTTTTGGTATTGCGGTTCTGAACGGAATTGTATTAATCGAACATTATAAAGAAATGAAACACCATCATCAGGGTGGATTAAAATCACTCATCATTCAGGGAACCAAACAACGGATCCGTCCGGTACTTCTGACAGCATCTGCTGCCGCGCTTGGTTTTTTACCAATGGCAATTTCTTCTTCAGCGGGAGCAGAAGTACAAAGACCACTTGCTACAGTTGTAATTGGCGGATTGATTTCAGCAACCCTTTTAACACTTTTAGTTTTACCGGTAATCTATCATCTGACTATGTCAAAAAATGAAATGAAAAAGAAAAAAGCAAGACACGGTATGATTCTTACTCTTGCCATTCTGACAATGAGTCCAGGACTAAAAGCACAGACAATTGATGAAAATACAGCAGTGGATCTTGCAATTAAAAATAATCCTTCGGTACAGATTCAGGTTTTAAAATCAGAGCAGGTGAATTACATCAACAAGGCATCTTTCCAGCATGATAAGCTGGGAGTTACGTTTGGTTATGGTCAGATTAACGCTCCAGTGAATGATTACCAGATTAATGTGAATCAGCAATTTTATTTTCCAACTGTTTACGGTGCGCAGAAAAATGTAAATAATAACCGCACAACTTTGGCTGAATCAGAACTCACTCTTTCTGAAAAACTGATTGAAACGGAAGTAAGGTCAACCTATCAGCATCTCATTTATCTGAAAACACAAATACAGACACTGGAAGAACTATCAGCAGAATTTTCACGATTTGAAGAAGTGGCAAAAATCAGATATGAGGCCGGTGATGCAACCCTGCTTGAATATTCCGCTGCTGTGTCACGCAAAGCTGAAATTGACCGCAGAATCATTTATGAGAAAGGCAATTTTCAGATTTATCTGAACAGTTTAATCACCCTGATCAGACAAAATGATTTTATGGATATTGCAGATTCAGAGCTGAAAATTCTCAACCTGCCGGATACAAATTCTATTCAATCAAATCCTTTACTCAATTATTATCAGCAGCTGATTTCTCTTTCTGAATCTGAAATCAGACTGGCAAAAAGCGGCTATCTGCCTGACCTGGCATTTGGTTATACCAATCAGCAGATTGAAGGAGTAAAAGGATTAAATGCATACAGTGTTGGTATCCGTATTCCGCTTTTTGTAAATGAAAAAAGTGCGGCAGTCAATGCGGCTGTTTTACAAGAGGAAATTTACACTCAGGAATCACTTCTTGCTGAACAGCAAATCAGAAATGAAAAAAAAATTTATGAAAAATCTAACTAAAATTCAACTGATACTTGCAGCCGCAATATTGTCTGCATGTTCAGGCAATGTTATAACAAACACAGCAACAACAGAAATTGAGAACACAAACCACTCCGTTCAACTAACACAGGAACAAATCACTGCCATGGATATTCAATCTGCAAGACCGGAAAAAATGAATCTGGCATACAGTATTGAAACAAATGGCATGCTGGAATTGCCACCTCAGAACAAAGCAACTCTTTCAGCCATCATAAGCGGAAGAGTGAAAAACATTCTGGTGATTCAGGGAGATTATGTAAAAAAAGGACAACTTCTTGCTTCACTCGAAAATCCTGATTTCCTGAAACTGCAGCAAGATTATCTCACAGCAAAAAACGATGTGAATTATTTTGAAAAGGAATTTGAACGCGCAAAAATTCTCAGAGAAAAAGAAATCAATTCTGAAAAATCATTTGCCAAAACAGAAACGGATCTGAAAGATGCACAGGTAAGATGCAATGGTTTAAAAGCACAACTTGAACTGATTGGAATTAATCTGAAACAACTTGAAGCCGGTGAGTTCACTTCAGCGGTTCCGGTGCGTTCACCCATAGATGGTTATGTGCGCACTGTTGAAATAAATCTTGGGCAATACATTAATCCGTCTGACGCACTTTTTGAAATTGTGGACAATGAACATCTGCACCTGAGTCTAAATGTTTTTGAAAAAGACATTGCAAAAATCAAAGAGGGACAAAACGTTCATTTTTATACTTCATCTAATCCGGAAGATGTTTTGGAGGGAACTGTTTTTTCAGTTGGAAAAGCATTCGAAAAAGATCTGAAAGCAATAAAAGTGTATGCAGATATTGCTGACAAAAGAGAGTATCTGATTCCCGGCATGTATGTGAACGGTCATATTGAATTAGACAGTAACATGACTTATGTATTACCAAAAGAAGCTTTGATTGAAGAGGCAGGAATCTGGTATGTTTTTTCACCGGGTGAGAATAACAAACTGAGTTTTGAAAAAATACAGGTACAACCCGGTGCATCAGAAGGAAACAAAACAGAAGTGATATTTATAAATTCAGAAGACGCGCAGCGTGAATTTGTTACAAAGGGCGCCTATTACCTGAATGCAGAGATGAATAAAGAAGCAGAATAATGTGTTAAAATCTGCCGTGACATAACAGAAAACTGTTTCTTATATTTGGTATCTGTTATGAAAAAGACATTTCTTCCAATCCGCTGAACATTGTGGTAATTGTTGCCGCACTGGGATATTTTGTAGATATCTATGATTTGATTCTTTTTGGTATCGTGCGTACGCCAAGTCTGACTGCCATTGGTGTTCCATTGGATCAAATGACAGAAGTAGGAACAAGACTGATGAATGCGCAAATGCTGGGTATGCTTTTGGGCGGAATTGTGTGGGGATTTTTAGGTGATAAAAAAGGCAGAATGTCTACCCTTTTCATGACCATTCTTTTGTATTCACTGGCCAATATTGCAAACGGATTTGTCACCAACGTTGAGCAATATGAATGGCTGCGTTTGATTGCCGGATTTGGTTTGGCGGGTGAACTTGGAATTGGAATTACGCTGGTTTCTGAAGTACTTTCAAAAGAGCACCGCGCTTGGGGAACAGGAATTGTAACCGGTGTTGGAATTGCCGGTGCTGTACTTGCTTTTTTAATAGCAGAATGGGGTTGGCGTGAGGCGTATTGGGTTGGTGGTGTTTTAGGTTTGCTGTTATTATTCCTGCGCGTTTATGTTCATGAATCAGGCATGTTTGACAAGCTCAAGGCATCTTCTCAAAAGCGCGGAAATTTTATTGTCGTATTGAAAAATCCAAAAAAATTATTGAGGTACGTTGCCAGTATTTTTGTAGGACTACCCGTTTGGTTTGTAGTTGGAATATTAATTATTCCCTCTGAAGAATTTGCAGCAGCACTTGGCGTATCGGGCGCTGTGAGCGGAGGAAAAGCCGTGATGATTCATTATATGGGTGCCGCATTTGGTAGTTTAATTACCGCTTTTATCAGTCAAAAATTAAAATCAAGAAAAAAAGCATTACTCATTTCTGTCACAGCAATGGCCGCATTGTGTATTTGTTTTTTTAACGCTCAGGCCATTTCACCATTTACCTACTATACCATTTCATTTTTATTGGGAGTAACAATGGGTTATTGGGCCATTTTTGTTACTGTTGCATCTGAACAATTTGGAACCAATATTCGCTCCACAGTCACCACCACCGTTCCCAATTTTGTGCGTGGCGGTTTAGTACTTATGTCACTCTGGTGGCTTGCCATGAAACCCTACTACGGCATTGTCACATCAGCAATGATTGTAGGCGCATTTGTTTTTGGAATTGCCATTCTATCCATTTTTGTTTTGGAAGAATCTCATGGGAAAGATTTGGATTATCATGAGGAGTGAGGGTGCCGTTTTTGTTAATTATGCTGAAGTAATTTCAAAATGAAAAGATAATTCTCAAATCACTTCTCACCCTGTTCTTAAACAATAAAATCATCCAATCCAAAATAGATCTCTGAACTGTCTAAGCGAATTAGTGTACTCTAGAGTTGTATAAAATTGAATTTTAATGATTTTCTAAACTGATTAGAATCACATAAATTTAAATGAACATCTAAATCCAGACAATATGAACCTCAGGGCATTTTTACTTCAACTCACCATTCTCAGTACTTTCATTTTTACTGTATCTTCAACTGGTTCTGCTCAATGGATAACTTCTGCGCAAACTGGTAACTTCTCTGATCCGGCAACCTGGAGTTGTAATTGCGTTCCAGCAACAACTGACAGTGTGATAATATATGATCATACTGTTTATATGGATTCAGATCTTCTGGTTGAAGGCGGAATTTTTCAGATTGGTGTTGGTCCGAGTGTACTGGTGGACGCAAATAACGAATATGAAATAAAAATCAACGGAGGTTACTTCATAAATAATGGAGATGTTTTGGCAATGAAACTGAACCTTGATTCTGGAAAAATTGCTAATTCAGGAAACCTGATGATTGACACTCTTATTTCCAGAGATTCAATAAGCAATACAGGATTTGGTCAAATTACAGCAAACTTTCTCTTTCATATGCATTCATTAAATGGAAATGATATTTTCATTAACGAAGCTAATATTGAAGTGCAGCAGGATTTTGTTAATGCCGGAAACTTTAAAAACGCTGCTTATGTGGCGGTCTACAATAATTTTGAAAATTGCAATTATCCTGGTAATAAAGCAGTCTTTGAAAACAATTTCGAAGTTTGTATCCACGGTGATTTCATAAATTGCGGGCCAGGAAATTCATCCGCTCAGGGAGACTCGCTTACCGGTGACAATGGGAAATTTTTCCTGAATGGAAACTCAACCAATAATGGAATTATTACAGGAAATCTGACTATTTATTCCGGCGGTGGTATTAATTTTCAAAATGGATTTATCGATGATTCAGACATCAATTATGCGCCTGCAGTTCCTTCATGTTATATTGGAATTGCAGAAGATTCACCTATGAGCATGTCAATCTATCCTAATCCCTTTCAAGAATCTTTTTACATTGAGACAAATCAAAACAATCTGATCTATTCAGTTGAAATTTATACTATAACGGGCCAATTAGTTTATTCCATGTCCAATATTTTTTCATCTCAATTTACTATTGAAGATCTAAATTACCTTGAACAAGGCTTATATACAGGAAAATTTGTTGCCAGCTCAGGTGTTGATCAATCATTTCTGTTAATCAAAGAATAACAGATTCAACCCTCAATAAGTATCAAAATAAAAACAACTTGATGCTTACCTTTCGATCAGTTTCTATATATTCATTGTCATTTGTAAGGTAATGTGTTTTTTTCTGTCAAACGAGTATCTTTATACCACACACAACTGAAAAATATTTGAAATGAAAACCTACTACAACCCTGAAGACCTTAAAAAATTTGGAAACATCTCTGAATTTGAACCTAATCTGGCAAAAAAATTCTTTGATTATTACGGAGACGTTTTTAAAGACGGTGCTTTAACTGCAAGAGAAAAATCGTTGATTGCTCTGGCCGTTGCGCACACCGTTCAGTGTCCGTATTGCATTGATGCCTATACCCAAGACACCATGGAAAAAGGATGTGATGAAGCACAATTAATGGAGGCAGTGCATGTAGCAGCAGCTATTCGCGGAGGAGCATCACTCGTTCATGGCGTTCAGATGATGAATAAATACAAAGATCTTTCGATGTAATCAATTCATGAGTTTGAAATCACTTCACGCACAAAATCATTCTCTTTCGCTTTCCAAAGAACAACTTCATGTTCTGGAAAAGACATCTTATGTTTCCTTCAGTAAAAAATTAAATGAATCAGGTTTATTTCCACTCACCGTTAAACCGCTTGAAATTTTTCAGATCAATGTTGGTAAAATGTGCAATCAGGTTTGTAAACATTGTCATGTAGATGCAGGACCAGACCGCAAAGAAATCATGACTCGTGAGATCATGCTGCAGTGCTTGTCAGCTATTGAAAAATCAGGTGCACACACAGTTGACCTCACAGGCGGAGCGCCCGAAATGAATCCGGATTTCAGATGGTTTGTCGAAGAAATTTCAAAACTTGGAAAGAAAATTATTGTACGGTGTAATCTCACCATTATTGTCGCTAATAAAAAATACAATGATCTGCCGGAATTTTTCAAACAGCATAAAATTGAAGTAGTGTCATCTCTCCCCTATTTCACATCTGCAAAAACAGATTCGCAAAGAGGAGAAGGTGTTTTTGAAAAATCGATTCAAGCTTTAAAAATGCTAAACGATGTTGGTTATGGTAAGCAGGATTCGGGTTTGATTTTAGATCTGGTATACAATCCGGCTGGTGCATTTTTACCGGGAGATCAATCTGGCTTGGAACGTGAATTCAAAAACAAATTAAAAACCAATTTTGATATTGAATTCAATAATCTTTTTACGATCACCAATTTACCTGTAAGCCGATTTCTGGAATATCTGGAACGCAGCAGCAATTTTGAATCGTATATGGAAAAATTGGTCAATGCATTTAATCCTTCTGCAGCAGCAAATGTGATGTGCAGAAATACAATTTCAGTTGGCTGGGATGGTTATTTATATGATTGCGATTTTAATCAGATGCTTGAATTAAAAGTGGCATCACCCATTAATCATGTCAATAATTTTGACACTTCAATGCTGGAAAAAAGAGCAGTCATTACCGGTCAGCATTGTTATGGCTGCACCGCCGGTTCGGGCTCCAGCTGCGGAGGAACAGTAATATAAAAGTATGCACACAAACCGCCTCATCGTCTTTATAAAAAATCCAACAGCCGGAAAAGTTAAAACACGTCTGGCAGAAATGATTGGTGAACAAAAAGCGCTGAAAATTTATCAGCATCTTCTGGATCATACTTTAAGAGTTTCTTCATCAGCAGACGCAGATAAAATTGTGTATTATTCTGATTTTATTCCGGCCAATGATGTTTGGAAAAAAGCCGGATTCGAACAGGCGCTTCAATCCGGAACAGATTTGGGTGAACGCATGACTAATGCTTTCAGATCATCTTTTATTAAAGGCTATGAAAAAATAATTCTAATCGGCAGTGATTGTTTTGAAATTGATCCGGAACATATTGAAGATGCTTTTTCCAAATTATCAGATCATGATTTGGTAGCAGGCCCGGCAAAAGACGGTGGTTACTACCTGATTGGAATGAAGGAACCAAATCCGGAAATTTTTGCTGATATAAAATGGAGTCAGCCGGATGTTTTAAAAATTACCCCTGAAAAGGCAAGCTCTAAAGGACTAAAAACTGCCTTGACAGATGAACTTTCAGACATTGATGATTTTTCAGATCTGATGAATTATCCGGTACTGATGAACCTGTTATAAATCCGTTTTAACCCTGATTATCTGATTTCATTGATTCAGCGGTGTGTTGGCCCAATCCTGCATCTCCCAAAAACCAAGAATAATCCTTATTTTTGTAAAAATTTTTTACCCCAATGGTATTACCAATAGTTGCCTACGGTTCGCCAATACTGAAAAAGGAAGCGGAGGAAATTGATGAGCATTATGAAGGTTTGGAACAACTGGTAGCAGACATGTTTGAAACAATGTATGAGGCCAGCGGAGTTGGTTTGGCTGCTCCGCAGATAGACCGTTCGATTCGTGTTTTTATTGTAGACGGTTCACCTTTTGCTGAAGTAGAAGAAGGGGCAGAACCTGATCCCATGGCTGCCGGACTTGAGAATTTCAAAAAGGTATTTATTAATCCAATCATAGAAGAAGAATCTGGTGAAGAATGGGCTTTTGCTGAAGGATGTCTGAGCATTCCGAAAATCCGTGAAGATGTAATGAGAAAACCAAAAATTAAGATTTCTTATTATGACTTGGAATGGAATTTACATGAAGAAGAATACGAAGGATATGCCGCACGGATTATTCAGCACGAATATGATCACATTGAAGGAATTTTATTTACCGATCATCTCAGTCCGCTGAAAAGAAGAATTTTAAAAAAGAAACTTACCAATATTTCAAAAGGCGAAGTGGACGTTCCATACCGTATGAAATTTCCAAATCTTCAGAAAAAAAGATAATGTATGAAAGCAGATAAATTTTTAATGATTCGTTTTTTAGTGCCGGTGATGCTGGTTCTTTCAATTGTTGCATGCGGCGGTGAAGAGGTGATTTATGATGAAAAACAGGATGATTATGTTTCACACGTGGATTATGATACTTTCTGCATGGAGTTGCAGGAACTGGAGAATAAAATTTTATCTCAGCCTGCACCGGATGAAAACTTATTAAAAGAAGCCACCACAAAATTTCAGGATTTTGCAGGCTATTTTCCAACGGATCCAAAAGCGCCTGAATATCTTTTAAAGGCATCTGATTTTGCACTTGCTCTAGGTCAGATTGAAAAAAGTATAAAAATTCTTGACCGCATTATTACAGAATATCCTGACTATAACCGCATGGAAGATGTCATGTACAATAAAGCAGATCACCTTGATTTTAATATGCGTGATACCACCGCTGCAAAAATTGCCTATCAGGAATTCATTGATAAATTTCCAAATTCAGAACTGGTGGATGATGCCCAAAGCAGAATTGAAAACATCGCTTTATCACTTGAAGAACTTGCAGAAAAATTCAGCAAACAACTCGAAGAAAAACCACAATAGAGTTGGTAAAAAAATATTTCAAGACATATTATTCCTTACCTGACAAACACAACAAAATTGACATTGTTTTTGAACGGGGATTCAGGAATATTCAAATACTGTATAACGGAAAAGAAATTGCCGTTTATCCATCTGCCTCATCTCTTTTAAAAACAGTGACTGTAGAAACACCGGATGAATCGCTGGTGAATATTCGTTTTCTGAAAGACACCACCGATTTTGAAGTTCACTTCAATGCAGTACAGATTGATAATTCAGAATCCAAACCTGAAAATGCGGTTCCGAATTTAAAATGGCCCGTATTAGTTTGTATTGCCTGGTATGCTTTTGTAGTGATCATGTTTAGTATCAGAACAAACGGACTGAGTCTGATTGCCCGTTACCCTGAAATGCTTCTGTCAGATCCCAAAATACTTTTCACATTTACCAGTTCATTTGTGGTTGGGACTACACTGGCAACCAGCCTCATTTTTTTGAAATCAGGTAAAATGTTTTTCTATTATCTTGTCATAATTGTTACCATTATTGACGCCGCATATGGCCTGATGGTACCATTATATCAAAGTATTATTATGGGTTATGAATTTGACTTCACGGTAGTACTGTTTCTTTTTCCACTGGCAATAAAATCAGTAGTTATCTGGGTTTATGTCAGCAATTTGAATTTATATAGACAATATCAGTTCAATAAGGCAACCATCAAACGAAAAACAAATAATAATCTGGTAGATCTCTGAAAATGTTGATCAGAACCAAACTGAATCGTATTTTAGTGGTTAAATACCCCGATTTGTAATTCCAATGGAAGAAAAAAAATTCACCAAATCTTACTATTCACAGCCGGACAGACTTCAAAAAGTAGATATCCTGATTGGAAGAGGATATAAAAATCTGGAGGTACACTTCAATGGTAAGAAAGCTGCTGAATTTGCAAATTCAGATATTCTTGAACAATCGCAGGAAATAAATTTTGACGGACATATAATTCATGTAAGATATCTTCCCAAAACAATGGAATTTGAGATTTTTCTGAACGGAACACAAATTGATGACTCCGCCACCAGTCCCAAAAAAGTTCTAAACAGTTTGCAGATACCTTTCATTGTAGGAATTGTTTGGTATCTGGTTATTATTCTTTTTGCTATGAGAATTATCAGTCCGCTCATGGCTTTCCGCGGAGGTGTGCTTGCCAACCTTTTATCAGCAGAAGTTTTCTACTACATAACAAGCAGTACAATTGTGATTGCTTCTGTGATTGGCGGATGGATTTTTTTAAAAAACGGAAGCAGTAATCTTTACCTTTTTGTAATGATTGTTGTTTCTATGGATCTGATTTATGGACTAATTTATCAGATCCTTGCAATTTCAATAATGCCCGGACAATTTAAGTTACTGCTTATTTTGGGCGTGCTGACTTCATTAATTGCCAAGTCCACCATTTTGTTTTTTATGATCAGAAACTGGACCAAGTTTAAAACCTATGCTCTGAACGTGATCAAAACAAAAGAATATAACCGATCTCAGGTACTCGATTAACTTGAATATTTTTCTCACATACGACTATGAACTCTATTTCGGAAATCAAACCGGAACAGCTGAAAAGTGTATACTGAATCCAACAGATAAACTCAAAGAAATTGCTTCAAAAACCGGTATCAAAATGGTGTTTTTTATTGACACCGGTTATCTGAAAAAACTTCAGGAATTCAGTCAGAAATATGAATCTGTAAAAACTGAATACAATAAGGTTGTTAACCAGATAAAAACACTTGTTAAAGAGGGACATGATTGCCAGCTGCATATTCATCCGCATTGGGAAGATTGTAAACATGACGGTTCAAAATGGATCATGAAAACCTCACGTTATAAACTGAGTGATTTTTCAGATGATGAAATCGAAAAAATAGTTTTGGAATATCAGAAAATTCTTCAGGACATTACTCAAAAAAATGTAAACATATATAGAGCCGGAGGATGGTGTATTCAACCTTTTTCCAGATTGAAAAAATCATTTGAGAAAGCTGGATTGGTATTAGATTCATCTGTTTTTCCGGGAGGAAAAAATACAGACGGAAACTACCATTATGATTTTACCGGTACACCAGATAAATCAACCTGGAAATTCAGTTCAGATATCTGCAAAGAAGATCCAAACGGAAACTTTAAAGAAATTCCTATTTCATCTCATTTTTATTCACCTCTTTTTTTCTGGAAATTATTTTTAAAAGGAAGAATTAAACCTCAGCTTCACAAACCGGTGGGTGATGGTTATCCAATGCCTTCTCCCGGAATGAGAAAAAAAATGCTGACTAAGGGCATGCTGCTTTCTGCATCCGCTGATGGTTATTTTGTGACCAAACTTGAATCTGTTTTAAAACAAAATCAGTTGAAAGGATTCACGGAGATGGTTGTGCTTGGTCACCCCAAGGCTAATACACCGTATGCTTTGAACGAACTTGAATCATTTATAATGAATAATAAAAATAAACACCGGTTCCTGACGTTCAGTGATCTGTTGAATAATGCATGAAACTAGTTGAGCGAAAAAATATTGATTCTGAAAAATGGGATGCCGCGGTTTCTGCCTCTCAAACAGAAAATATTTTTATGTACAGCGGATATGTCGAGGTTGTTTCACCGGGCTGGTCTGCTTTGATCTCCGGAAACTACAAAACTATTCTGCCCGTTCCTTTTACAAAAAAATTAAAGGTCAGACAATTTTATCAGGCACAATTCACCCGTGAGTATGATGTGCTTGGTGATGACTTTACAATCAAACAGGCTTGCGAATATCTGTCAGAAAATTTTTCATCTGTGCATTTCAGAAATGGTGAAAAAGGAATATTGAAAGGAGGCAAAAAAAGAACACATCAGTTGCTTAACCTTCAATCTGACTTCACCAAAAATTACAGCACCAACGCAAAACGGATTCTTAAAAAATCTTCAGCTTACAGGGCTGAACGATCAGATAATCCCGAAATTCTGATCACGCTTTTCAAAGTACATGTTGCACATAAAATTGAAACGCTTTCAAAAAAAAGATGTGGTCATTCTGGAGCAACTCATGAACAAACTGATCTCAATCAACCGGGGGTGAACTCATTCTTATAAAAAAGGAAAATAAAGTAGTTGCGGGCGGATTTTTTATGTTTGATAAAAACCGAGTAACTTATCTGAAAGGTGCATCAACAGAAGAGGCAAAAAAAGAAGGCGCAATGTATTTTATGATTGATTATGCCTTAAGAAAATACGCTGCTGATTTTACCACATTTGATTTTGGCGGATCAGACATTGATAAGGTTGCTGAATTTTACCATAAATTTGGAGCTGAAGACAGGGTTTATTTTGATTATAAAATGGATGACCTGCCTTTCTGGTTCAAAGCATTAAAAAAAATAAAACGATGAGTAAAACCATATTAGTGATTGGTAGTTCAGGTGGATTGGGAAATGTAATTTCACACTGGTTTGCTGAAAAAGGTTTTAATCTTGCCTTGCATTATAATAAACATGAACCAACTGTTCCGGCTGGAAATCACAAAAAATACAAAGCAGATATAACAGATGAAAATCAGGTGCAGCAATTAATAAAACAAGTAATAGCTGACTTTGGTAAAATAGATGTGGTGATTAACAATGCAGGAATTTCCAAAAGCGAAATGAGCTGGAAAACAAGTGCAGAAAACTGGAATCAATCACTGGCAGTAAATCTCAACGGACCATTTTTTGTTGCCAAACATGTTTTGCCTCACATGAGAACCAACAACAGCGGAAGAATTATTTTCATGTCTTCTGTAGTTGCACAAACAGGTTTTATTGGAACAGCGGCATACTCTGCTTCAAAGGCAGGACTGATTGGTTTGACTAAAACACTGGCCAAAGAAAACGCAGCAAAAAACATTACCATCAACACCATTGCTCCCGGTTATTTTTCTGCCGGCATGATCCGTGATGTATCAGAAGAACTCCAGGAAGAACTCAAAAAATTTATACCCGTTGGTAAGCTTGGAAATCCAAATGAAATTGCCGCACTGATTGATTATATTATTTCAGACAATGCTTCTTATCTCACCGGTCAGGTTATTGGATTAAACGGCGGGCTTCACATGTAATCACTTTAACTATGTTTGGAATTCTGGTTTTGATTTGCGCATCTGGAGTTCTGGCAGCTTTGATTGGTGTTTACAATGAATACAAACGAAGAAACAAGGCAAAAAAGGACTGGGAAGAATTCAATCAATCTGATTTAAAATAAATGACTGCCAGGCGGTATAGTATTTTTATTGTTCTCAGTTTAACTGTTTTTATTCTGGTTATATCTGGTTGCAGAAAAGATCCGCCGCCGGGAAATCATTTCAAAACAGAAAGCGTAATTATTATTGTTGTTGATGGCCCGAGATATTCAGAAACCTGGGGAGATAATTCACATCAATATATTCCACATCTTGCGAATGACCTTTTTCCGTTTGGAACTGTTTTTACTACATTCAGCAACAATGGTCCTACCTATACCACAGCAGGACATACGGCAATCACAACGGGTTTTTATCAGGAAATAAACAATGCCGGAAACGAACTCCCGCAAAATCCGTCTTTATTTCAGTATTATCTGAAAACAACCGGAAAAGATTCTACTGCGGCATGGGTCATTGCAAGCAAAGACAAACTGGAGATACTCAGAAATTGCAACGACGATGAATGGAAAAATAAATACCTGCCATCAGCCGATTGCGGAATAAACGGCGGTGGTATTGGAAGCGGTTACCGGCATGATTCAGCAACTTTCAATCAAACCATTTCTATTCTTTCAACCTATCATCCAAATATCGCTTTGATCAATTTCAGGGAACCGGATTTTTCAGGACATCAGAATAACTGGATCAATTATCTGCAAGGAATTACTGATACTGATTATTACAGCTGGATGATCTGGAAATATCTCCAGTCTGATCCGTTCTATGCAAATAAAACTTCTCTTTTTATCACCAACGATCATGGCAGGCATCTTGATACAGTTTCTGTTGGATTTGCAGGTCATGGTGATACCTGTGAAGGTTGCAGGCATATCACTTTATTTGCAGCCGGACCGGATTTTTCTAAAAACACTATTCAGACTCAGGTACGTGAGCAAATTGACATTCCTGCAACCATTGCATACATGCTAAAAT
Source organism: Crocinitomicaceae bacterium (assembly GCA_016719925.1). Lineage (GTDB taxonomy): Bacteria > Bacteroidota > Bacteroidia > Flavobacteriales_D > Crocinitomicaceae > JADJGJ01. Next base: position 422,819 of record JADJYC010000003.1, read on the forward strand.
TCAGAATGGAGGGCACTGAAGGAAAAATTATGTATGAACTATTTGAGTGATCAGATATTCAAAAGTTTCTTCAGATCGTCCGGTGATTTAATTTGCTCAGTAACATCTTTCATAGATAAAGTCACACCGTTTTTTGATTTGTCTAAAGATGCAAATTCATTTTCACCGTACATAAACACTTTTTTGTCATTGGTGAAAAGCAAAAGCACATTCCGACCCTGAGAATTGCATACAATATTATTTGGGTGATATGAAAATGAACCGTTGTAATTCAAATCAATCAGACAGGCCATAAACTTATTTGAAATTTCTGTGCTGTCAGTTGCGTTCATATAAGTTGGTGCCAGTGCAACTCTGTTCTGAATGCGGTAAGTTTGATCACAGTTGTAGACTCCAAAACCTGATGAACTTAATCCTGAAACAACAGTCGAATATTTTGAATCTACCTGGTAACCTCCATTCACAGTTCCAATGGTTGAAAAATCCATTCCAATAACCCCTCCCAATAGTTGCATGTGATTTCCTGATTTGATATGTAATCTTTGTCCTGCCGGAATTTCTTTTATAACTATGTTACTAAATAATTCAGGATTCGATTTCTTACGCTGCAAATACAATTGCCAGGTATAATCGTTCAGCAGAGATTCATCAAATTTCTCTTTTTGGGTGGTGGTAATATTTACATTATTATTCTTGTCTCCTGTTGACCAGTTTGTACTCCATCGTGTAATATTGGAATTATCCTGATTATTTGCTTCGATAGACTGCATATTTCCAACAGGAGTATCTGCAATTTGATTTTCAGCAACCTCATCTGATTCACCGCTAAATGAAATTGGTTTGATAGTTTTCCATTCTCCGTTTTTATTCATCTGATAAAATGAAACTCCGTCTTTGGCATCTGTACATTTAAAATCAACTTCAATTGGTTTTTTCAAAATAATTCTTCACCGTTCTGATACGCTTTTATTTCATACATCCCAACAGAACTGAAATGTAATTCTTCTCCGTTTTCATGAATGGTCATTGGAATTCCGCTCAGTGCAATTTCAGCCGGATTTCTGAATTCGCGGTATTCAAGATCATAATTTCCGTTCACCGGTTTTCCGTTTGCATAGGTAACTGAATTTGGTTCAATGTGAATCACTGTTCCGCTTGTGTATTTTAAATCCTGCTTTTGTGAATTATCAATTTCGTATGTTGTAAATGGTTTCGAAAATTCTTCAAAATACTTACTCGTTGTCTGATAATCCATTTTGTCTGAATAATGAATTACAAAACCGTGATAATATGTCTGAGCAGTTTGTTTGGTAACTGCACCTGTCTGCTCTACAAAACTCCAGGTAGGATTGTCACTGACTACTTGCGGCAACTTTGATTTCAACTGACTTATACGGCGGTTGTTCAATGCGTCCTGATCAAAATCAGGAGATGATTTATAACGTGTGTAAATTAACTCTACGTGATAAATAGTTTTCCCTTTCAGCATTTCAACAGATGATTCATCCACAATAAAATGTCCGGCAAAATCTGTTGGCAGCTTTAATGAATTTTCCAGATTCCTGTTATACTTTTCAATCACTTCAAGTGATGGATTTTCAGGATATCCAAACGATGTGACAACTCCCGTCAGCAACGCCGCAATTAATAAGAATAATTTCATACGCAAATTGTTTGTGTTGTTTAATAAGAAATGTACCGGAATGAAAAAAGTAACCATCCGTCCAATTGTATTTTAACTTTCTTTAAGTTATAACGGTCACTGTTGGTTATCATTACAACTTGGTTATATTTACCTATTCAACAGTAGTATGCAGTTATTGAAGATCAAAGAAGTTGGAATTATCAGCGGGTATGTTTCTTTGCTGATTGGAATATTTTTTTTTGAAATAAGACCCTTCATTATCTTTCTGGGCGTTGTTGTCGAATTTTTTGTCCTGCTGATAATTTTTCTTTTAGTTAATATTCTCAGGAAAGACAAACCAAAAAGTAATGACCCGCCCTTGGTTAATATTCTTGCCGCAGGATTGGCACTAGGTGCATTTCAGGGATTGATTTTATCAGTTTACGGTCTTGGACTGGAATCTTTTGATCAGAGACAACAGGACGAAGAAAATTTAATCTGGAATATTTTGGCATTGGCTGTTCCGCTTTTTGTTTTTAATATGGCTGGAATCTTCAAAAAGAAATTTGATGCATTTCTTATTGCAGATCTCCGAAAAAATCTGTTCACCAATGCATTTGCATTCACCGGTATCATCTTTTCAATTATTTTAATTCATGAACTGATTGAAGATGAAGCACCCGGGCTATCTGTTTCAATTGTAGCAGGATCAAGGGTGATTTTTGAATTATGGATGAATCATTTTCAAAAATCCAAAGTGCCAAACAAAATCAAATAACCTTTCGTCAGAGATTAAGCTTTAATTGCGACCTTTGTACCAACAACAAATTCTGACTCCCTGATGATTCACGAAATAGGTAAATCCAATTCAGTTTTTAATCAATTCATTGCTGAAATTCGAAATAAAGAAATTCAGAAAGATCCTTTGCGTTTCAGAAAAAATCTTGAACGCATGGGAGAAATTATGGCGTATGAGTTGAGTAAAAAATTGGAATACGTTGAAACCAAAGTTGAAACTCCGCTGGGAATTGCAACAGTTAATCAATTGAAAAATCAACCGGTAATTGCATCAATATTAAGAGCAGGTTTAACACTTCATACGGGTGTTCTGAATTTTTTTGATCATGCAGAGAATGCATTTATTTCTGCCTACCGCGAAGAAAAATCAGGCGGAGAGATTGAAGTACATGTAGAGTATCTGGCAAGTCCTGACCTCAGCGGAAAAACTTTAATTATTGCTGACCCCATGCTTGCAACCGGACAATCCATGTCATTGGTATACGAAGCAATTTTAAGAAACGGAACACCTGCAAAAATTCATACAGTGTCTGCAATAGCCAGTCAGCAGGCAGTAGATTATGTTTCAAAACATTTACCGGCAGGAACTGAAATGTGGATTGGTGCAATTGATGAAACCCTTAACGCAAATTCATATATCGTTCCCGGAATTGGTGATGCAGGTGATCTTGCTTTCGGATTAAAACTCTAAAAGATGAACTGGGGTTTGATGATATCCGGATTCTGGCTTGGAACTTTTAAGTTTCTGTTTGCTCACTGGCTGACTTTTGCAGCGGCAGTTGCAATTGATCATAAACCACATTTTCTGGAAATTTTTCTGTCTGTGACAATAGGTGCATGGGTAAGCATGACTGTATTTTATTTTTTGAGTGAACTTTTAATGAAGTCAGCTGCAAAAAAGAGAAAATTAAAATATGATGAATCTGTTCGCACCGGCATTCCGCTCAAAGTCAAAAAGAAATTTACACGTATAAACAAAGCGTTGGTAAAAATGAAAATGGGAATAGGCATTTATGGAGTAACACTTTTTGCTCCTTTGCTTTTATCGATTCCCATCGGCTCCATAGTTTGTGCCAAATTTTTTGGAGATGAGAAAAAAACATTTCCGCTGATGCTTCTATTCACTGCTTCTTACAGCCTGATCATGTGCTTCTTCATCTGGCTTGCACAATGAAAAATATCCGCCATATATTTTTTGATCTGGATCATACCCTTTGGGATTTTGAAAAAAATTCCACCGAAGCTATTCATGAACTTTTTCACAAACATGATTTGCACAAACAAGTGAATTCATTTCATGATTTTATCAATGACTATCAAAGAATAAATCATGCCTACTGGAATCTTTATAATGTGGGTAAAATTGATAAACATACTGTCAGGTATGGAAGATTTTATGAGTTGTTTGAAAAATATGGAATTGAAAACCATCTTTTGAAAGGAGAACAATTTGCGGATGAATACATTGAAATTGCTCCGCATAAACCACATCTTTTTGAAGGTACGCATGAAGTACTTTCTTATCTGCAAAAAAAATATCAGCTGCATCTTATATCAAATGGCTTTAAAGAAGTACTGCAGATAAAATTGACTAAAACAGATCTGGAAAAATATTTCAATCTGATATTATCAGCAGAAGATGTTGGAGTGAACAAACCAAATCCGCTTGTATTTCAAACTGCCATGGAAAAAACAAATGCGCTTCCAAATCAATCTTTAATGATTGGTGACAGTTATGAAGCAGATATTCTGGGCGCAAAAAATACCGGAATGTTTACCATTCATTTCAATCCTAAAAAAGAAATGAAAAAGGATGAAGGGCCTGAAATTCATCATTTAACCGAGTTGATTAACATCTTGTGAACAGGCTATCGATTTAGATACTATTTAGAATTAATCTAAATAATGCAAATTCAGTCTAAAACTCTGCAAGAATTGAAAAGCAGATATATACATTTGCTCGTTAAATAAACCCCAGTAACGATATGTCTAAGACTATCTCAATCAGAAAAGGTCTTGATATCAAATTACTTGGCGAGGCAGAGAAGGTAAAAAGCGCGGTGGATTTCGCTGATAATTTTATAATCAAAACAACCGACTTTCACGGATTAACTCCAAAACTTACTGTTAAAATTGGTGACAAGGTAAAGGCAGGTTCTGTCATTTTCTTTGATAAAAATCGTGAGTCAATTAAATTCACTTCACCGGTATCAGGAGAAATTACTGACATTGTTAGAGGAGAGAAAAGAAAAATTCTTTCAATCAACATCAAAGCAACAGCTGAGACAACTTATGAAGACTTTGGAGTGAAAGACCCTTCTAAGATGTCAGGTGATGAAGTGAAAGCTCATATGCTTGGCTCAGGAGTCTGGCCTTTTGTTAAAATGCGTCCGATTGATATCATTGCAAATCCGGCTGATAAACCAAAAGCAATTTTCATTTCTGCTTTTGATTCTTCTCCGCTTGCTCCTGATTATGATTACGTATTACATGGAGAGAATGCGAATTTTCAGGCAGGTATAACTGCCCTGTCAAAACTGGCTAAGGTTCATCTTACAGTGAACGGAAGTACTGCACCAGATGCAACTTTTGCAAATGCTAAAGATTGCCAGATCAATAAAATAACCGGTAAACATCCTGCAGGTAATGTGGGGACACAAATTCATCATATTGATCCTATTAATAAAGGAGAATTTGTCTGGACTGTAAATGCGCAGGATGTTGCTATCATCGGTCGCTTATTCTTAACCGGTAAATTAGATGCATCAAGAATGATTGCATTAACAGGTTCTGAAGTAAAAGCACCTAAATATTATAAAATGACTATTGGTTCTCCGGTTAAAAAATTATTAGCTGGTAATATCAATGAAGGAAATAACCGCATTATCAGTGGTAATGTACTTACCGGTGATAAAATTGATGCAGACGGAAACATTGGTTTCTATCACAATCAGGTGACTGTTATACCTGAAGGATCTGAACCTAAATTCATGATGACCAAAGGATGGATGGAACCGGGATTTGGAAAATTCTCTATTAATCGCTCTTATTTCTCATGGATGATGCCGGGTAAAAAATACCGCATGGATACTAACCTCAACGGTGAAATCAGAAATTTTGTGGTTACCGGCGAAATGGAAAAAGTATTTCCTTTTGATATTTATCCAATGCAGCTGATTAAATCAGTGATGTATAAAGATCTTGACCTGATGGAAAAACTCGGAATCTATGAAGTAGCTCCGGAAGATTTTGCGTTGTGCGAATTTGTGTGTACATCAAAAATAGATATACAGGATGTCATTCGTCAGGGTCTTGACGATGTCTATAAAGAATGTATGTAATTCATTTTATTGTCCAACTTAATACTCATATACCTTGAAGGCAATTGAAAAAATGATGCGTAAGATGGAGCCCGACCATCATGGAAAATGGGCTAAATTCCACCCGGTTTGGGATGGTTTTTATACATTCCTTTTTACGCCCGGTGAAACAACTAAAAAAGGATCTCACATCCGTGATGGTATCGATTTAAAACGTACCATGTTCTTTGTGATTCTTGCACTGGTTCCTTGCTTATTGTTCGGAATCTACAACACTGGTCACTGGCACTACGTAGCTGAAACCGGTAACATGAAACTTCCTTATTGGGAAATGATCGGAGATAAAATTATCTACGGTGCATTACAGGTTCTTCCAATTGTGATTGTTTCTTACGGAGTTGGTTTGGGTTGAATTTGCATTTGCAATTAAAAATAAACATGCTATTCAGGAAGGTTTCCTTGTTTCCGGTATGTTAATTCCTTTAATTGTACCTGCTGACGTTCCGCTTTGGATGGTAGCATTTGCAACCGTGTTTGCTGTTGTATTAGGTAAAGAAGTTTTTGGCGGAACAGGAATGAACGTAGTAAACGTTGCATTAACAGCCCGTGCATTTTTATTCTTCTCTTATCCAACCATGATGTCAGGTGACAAAGTCTGGATGAGTGGTCTTTCAGATGTTGCAAACAAACCGGAAGGTTTCACAGGAGCAACTCCGCTTGGAGATCTTTATACGCTGGCAACACCAGAACCAGTTGTTAATGGTCTGGAAGGTTTTGCAGCCAAATGGTCATTTTCAGATGCCATGTTTGGATATATCCCGGGCTCAATAGGTGAAACATCTTTCATTGCAATTATGCTGGGTGCTGGTTTATTATTATACACCGGAATTGCAAGCTGGAAAATTATCTTCTCATTTTTTGCCGGCGGACTTGCAATAGGTTATTTATTCAACGCTGTGCCTGCAAATCCATACATGGAACTTGATCCAATGTATCACATGGTACTTGGAGGATTTGCTTTTGGTGCTGTCTTTATGGCAACAGATCCTGTAACGGGTGCACAAACTTCAACCGGAAAATATATTTACGGATTCCTTGCCGGTGCAATGGCAATTGTTATTCGTGTACTCAATCCTGCTTTCCCTGAAGGGGTGATGATGGCAATACTTTTATTAAACGTTCTTGCTCCATTGATTGATCATTATGTGATTCAGTCAAATATCAAACGCAGAATGAAACGACTTAAAACTGCTTAATCATGAAATTCGATAAAAACAGTAACAGTTACACATTCATTTTCGCCATTGTACTTGTAGTAGTGGTTGGAATTGCTTTGTCTGCCGTAGCAATTGGTTTAAAACCTTATCAGGATGCCAATGCAATTATCAAAAAGAAAATGGATATTCTTGGTGCGTTGAGTATAGAATGTACCAGAGAAAATGCCAATGAAATGTATGATAAATACATCCTTGTTGATGAATGTAAAGTGTTAAATACACAAGGACAGGAAGTAGAAGGTGAAGCATTTGATCTTGATATTCAAAAAGAATTCCGTGATCAGACTATTAAACCTGAAGACAGAAAATTCCCGCTTTATGTTGCCAGTGTTGACGGTGAAAAAAGATACGTTCTTCCAATGGTAGGTAAAGGATTGTGGGGTCCAATCTGGGGATATATGGCAATTAAAGCAGATAAGTCTTCCATCTTTGGAGCAAAATTCGATCACAAAGGAGAAACTCCGGGTTTGGGTGCTGAAATCACACAGGCATTTTTTTACAGTCAGTTTGAGTCAGAATCAATTTCTGAAGGCGGCGTTTACAAACAAATCAAAATTGTGAAAGACGGATCCGGAACTCAACCATTCCGCGTTGACGGAATAACCGGAGGTACAATTACTTCAAAAGGCGTTGAAGAGATGCTGGACAGAACACTCCAGGTATATGTTAAATATTTTGCTACTCTAAACTAATAACAGGTATGAGCGAAAAAGTAAAAGAACCGTTGTTTTCAAAAAAGAACAAAAAGCTGGTAACTGATCCGCTTTCTGAAAACAACCCTGTAACAGTTCAGGTATTGGGAATTTGTTCCGCACTTGCAATTACAGTATCCATTGAACAGGCCGTCGTTATGTCTGCCAGTGTATTATTTGTTGTTGCTTTAGGTAACGTTGTTGTTTCTTTGATGCGTAATCTGATCCCTGATCGTATCCGTATCATTGTTCAGCTGGTAGCAGCCGCTTCTTTAGTAATCATTGTTGACCAGATTCTGAAAGCATTTGTACCAGACGTAGCTGCAAAACTTTCTGTATTTGTCGGATTAATTATTACCAACTGTATTTTGATGGGACGTTATGAAGCTTTTGCAATGGGTAACAAACCGTGGCCTTCATTTCTGGATGGTATTGGTAATTCACTTGGATATGGCTGGTTACTTATTGTTGTATCAATATTCAGAGAGTTATTTGGAACCGGAAAATTATTAGGTAAAGAAATTTTTGGTAATGCAATTGATCAAACCGGACTTTACGGAATGGGTTATATGAATAACAACCTGATCATTCTTGCTCCATTTGCCTTATTCTGTGTAGCGATTGTAATCTGGGTACAGCGCTCAATCAACAAAAACTTAATCGAACATTAATACTAAAAGATCATGGAATTAGTCAATATTGCACTTAAAGGGATCTTTGTTGAGAATATGATTTTTGCATATTTCTTAGGAATATGCTCATACCTCGCTGTATCTAAAACTGTAAAAACTGCAACCGGATTAGGTGCTGCAGTAATTTTCGTACTTGGTGTTACAGTTCCTGTAAACTGGCTGCTTGAAAATTATGTATTGAAAGAGGGCGCATTGTCCTGGCTGGGACCGGATTTTGCTGAAACAGATCTGAGCTTTCTTGCTTTCATCATGTTCATTGCCGTAGTTGCTGCCATCGTTCAGTTGGTTGAAATGCTGGTAGAGAAATTTGCTCCTGCTCTTTACGGCGCACTTGGAATTTTTCTTCCGCTTATTGCCGTGAACTGTTCCATTTTGGGTGGTGCACTTTTTATGCAGGAACGTCAGTATTCAACTATTGCTGAAGCAACCGTATTCGCAGTTTCATCCGGAATTGGTTGGTTCATTGCAATTGTTGCAATTGCGGCCATCAGAGAAAAAATAAAATACTCACACATTCCTGCTCCTCTAAAAGGATTAGGAATTACATTCATCATCACAGGTTTGATGGGAATCGCATTTATGAGTTTCAGTGGTATTAGCTTATAATAATTAGAGAAATGGTAAAAGTCATTTTAATTACAGTCATCGTTTTCACCATCGTAATTTTATTATTGGTGAGTTTGCTTCTATATGTAAAAGCGAAAGTATCAAGTGGTGGTAAAGTAAAAATAAACATCAACCACGGTGATCGCGTTCTGGAAGTTGATCCTGGAAGTTCACTTCTTACTACGCTTGGAACGCAGGGAATTTTCCTGCCGTCAGCATGCGGAGGTGGTGGAACTTGTATTCAGTGTATCTGCCAGGTAAATAAAGGCGGTGGAAATATTCTTCCAACTGAAGAACCACATTTCTCCAGAAAAGAAATTGCTCAAAATTACCGTTTGGGTTGTCAGGTAAAAGTTAAAGAGGATATGGAAATTCATATCCATGATGAAATTCTTGGTATTAAAGAATGGGAATCAACTGTTGTTTCAAATTATAACGTTGCAACATTCATCAAGGAGTTTATTGTTGAGATTCCTGAAGACATGAATTACAAAGCAGGTGGATATATCCAGATTAAAATACCTGTATGTGAAGTGAAATATTCTGATATGGATATTACCGCTCACCCGGTAGATCATGCAGGAGCACCTGATAAATTCAAAGCTGACTGGGACAAGTTTGGTCTTTGGCCTTTGGTTATGAAAAATAACGAAGAGGTAGTGCGTGCGTATTCTATGGCTTCTTATCCGGCTGAAGGTCGCAAAATCATGTTGAATGTACGTATTGCTACTCCACCTTGGGACAGAGCTAAAAATGCATGGATGAATGTTAATCCGGGCGTTGCATCATCTTATATTTTCAATTTGAAACCAGGTGATAAAGCTGTTGTTTCTGGTCCGTACGGAGAATTCTTTATCAATGAGTCAGATGCTGAAATGCTTTACATTGGTGGTGGTGCAGGTATGGCACCAATGCGTTCACACTTGTATGAATTATTTAAAACCATCAAAACTAACCGTAAGGTGACATATTGGTACGGTGGCCGTTCAAAAGCTGAGTTATTCTATATTGAGCACTTCCGTTCTTTGGAAAGAGATTTCCCTAATTTCAAATTTTACCTTGTATTGTCTGAACCATTAGAGTCTGACAACTGGAAAGTAAAAGCAGATGTAAATGCTGACGGAGATGGTTTCTTAGGATTTGTGCATAACGCCGTAATCGATCAATATTTGAAAAAACATGACGCACCTGAAGATCTGGAAGTTTATTTCTGCGGTCCGCCGATGATGAATAATGCCGTGGTTAAAATGTGCGACGAATGGGGCATACCGCCAGAAAACGTTCGCTTTGATGACTTTGGAGGATAAAAAAGTTTCAAAACCCCTGCTCAAGCAGGGGTTTTTTTATGATCTGGCTCAACCTTTGCCTTTTCCAAACGTATTAGATTTATAACCAAATATTTACTTATGAAAAAAATTCTACTTCTTTCATCTCTGATTTCATTTGGCGGCTTTGCTCAGGTTCATACCACAACCGGTGCTGGAAATTTTTTTAATCCGCTTTTATGGGATTGCCTATGTGTACCTGCAAATGGTGATTCACTCGTAATCAATCATGCTATGCAATTAACGGCCTCCATCTATTACAGTACAGGTCAGATAAAAGTGAATGCTACCGGATCATTAACTGAAGACGCTAATGACCGAGATGTATGGGTTGACGGAACAGGGTCACTAATTAATAATGGAACTTTTGATTGTTACAGACTTTACGTCTCTGACGGTTCTTTCATCAATACTTCTACTTCTGTCTATTTTGACAGTTTGTGGAATCAGGGAAATATCGCAAACTCAGGTTTACTGACGGTATATGATATTTTAAATGATCAGACAGGAATTTTCATAAATTCAGGTGATTTTACCATTACAAACAACTTTAATAATCAGGGAGAATTTCTGAATGAAGCAGCCGGAGTAATTGATCTTACAAATGATTTCTCAAACTGCAATATCCAAACAATGGATGCCATGTTTATCAATGATGGTGTTTTTTGTATCGGTGCAGACATGACCAATTGCCTGGATGATACTCTTGCCGGTTCAGGTGAATATTTCATTACAGGCTCAAGTTCTAATTTTGGAGTTTTTGACGGTACATTCACATTCAACACACCATCAGGAACGGTAGGTGTTCCGGGTAATATACAGGCAGGTGTTACCATTGGAAATGCACCATGTTATTTATCTCTGGATGAAAAGACAAATGTAATTTCAGTTTATCCCAATCCGGTAAACAATATACTTTTTGTATCTGAATCAAATCTTTCATTTGTTATTCACGATATGAGCGGTAAACTGATATTAAGCGGTATGACAAATACTACAGGTATTGATGTAAGCAATCTGACCGCAGGATTCTATACAATTTCTGTGCTTAAACAAAATGATGAACGCTTAGTAGAGAAATTCATTAAGAATTAAAAGAAATAACTTTTATTTTCGTTGTCACTTCAGAAATCTGAGGTGACAACTTTTTTATACCGGTTTCAACCGCATGTTTGAAATAATAGAAAATATAGACCGTAAACTTTTTCTGGCATTGAATGATGTTCACAGCCCGTTGATGGATGTTGTGATGTGGTACGTTAGCTGGACAGCAACGTGGATTCCGCTATTTGTTTTTTTCGGCTGGTATGCATGGAGAAAAAAAGGAGTGCGTTTTATGTCCGTTGTAATTGTTTCATGCGTTGTTTGTGTTGCATTAACTGATCTGATTTCAGTATATGGATTTAAAGAAACTTTTCAGCGTTACAGACCCACCCATAATCTGGAAATTGAACATCTTGTTCAAACAGTAAACAAACCTGACGGAACAGAATACCGCGGCGGACTTTATGGCTTTGTATCTTCACATGCTGCAAATTTTGGAGGTATTACATTTTTGATATTCCTTTTTTTCAGACAATTTTCCAGGTGGTGGTATTTACTTTTTGTATGGTTGATCCTCATTTCATACAGCAGAATTTATCTGGGTGTACACTACCCGGCTGATCTGATTGCCGGTGCAATTCTTGGTGTGACCATTGGATATTTTATATATAAATTCAGTCAGAAATTTGTTCAACCTGAAACTACGTAAGATGAACTCAATTGCTATACTTTTAATTTTTTTAGGCGGAGGTTTGGGAAGTGTTGCGCGATTTGCAGTTACTCGCATTACAAGTTTGTTTTATGCTGAAAAATTTCCGCTTGCAACTTTAATAAGTAATTCATTAGCTTGTCTGGTAGTTGGTATCATTCTTTTGGTTTTCAAAGACAAAATCAACGAATCTGACAATTTGAGAAATCTATGGATCATTGGATTCTGCGGCGGATTCTCAACCTTCTCTGCATTTTCTCATCAGACAGTGAAACTATTACAGGATGGCTTTTTATTTCTGGGAATTTTAAATGTTGTGCTAAGTATTGGAATCGGTTTTGGTATTATCTACTTTTTTGTAAAATCGTAATGGTCTCATGCGGCATATTTCAAAATGGTACGTTCGGTTTCTGATCAGTTTAGTTCTGGCGGTAATCATCAATATGCTGAGTGACAATTCACCTGACGCACGCGGCGGAGGAATTAATCCGGCATTTTCAGCATTTATTCTATACATTTTACTGAGTATTATATATGGATTAAGTTCCCACAACCAAAAACTTCAAAAAGAAAAATCTGAAAATATTCTGGATGACTGAACTAAAAAAAACAAAACGTATTTGTGAAAACGGACACACCTTTTTCAAATCAAGCAATTGCCCTGTGTGTCCAGTTTGTGAAAAGGACAAACCAGCCGGGTCTGACCTGTTAAATTTGTTTTCGGCACCGGCCAGACGTGCACTTGAATCAGCACACATCAGTAAAGTTTCTGATCTGAGTAAATTCTCTGAGCATGAAATTCTCTCACTCCACGGATTTGGAAAATCAGGAATGACCATTCTCAAAAAAGTCATGTCAGAAAATAATGTCTCTTTTAAAAATAAGAAGAACTGATGTCTGTTGAATCAGAAATATCAACTGAACGGCTTCATATCAGGCAATTCACAACTGCTGATGCAGCCTTTATGCTGGAACTGCTGAACACACCTGAATGGATTACAAACATCGGTGACAGAAATATAAAAACACCTGAAGAAGCAAAAAATTATTTGCTGAAAGGCGCTATGCGATACGATGAACTGAATGGAATTTCATTTTACGCCGTTTGTCTCAGAGAATCAGAAAAAGTAATTGGCACCTGCGGTTTTGTCAAAAGAGATTTTCTCGAAGATGTTGACTTCGGTTTTGCATTTTTACCAGCCTATTTCGGACAAGGATATGCCTTTGAATCTGCCGTTGCAATGCTCAGATTTGGATTTGAAAAATTCGCACTGCAGCAATGTCTTGCAATCTGCCTGCATGAAAACAACTCTTCTGTCAGACTTTTGGTGCGACTTGGATTCCAATATGCAAATGACATTCATTTTCAGCCGGGAAATGAATTGCTTGCTCTTTATAAACTGAATTTATCCGGTCTATATCAAATCTGAATCAAATTCTTCTTTTCCAAAATATTCAGTAAATTCATCCATCAACCGCCGTTTTATGAATTTGATTTATTCGCTTCTTATCGGTTTAATTATCTTCTCTTGTTCTGATAAACAATCATCTGTTACAGAGAAAACCGGTCAGAATCAGCCGCAATTGCCTGCAGACACTTTGATTGATGTGATCCTTTCAGATACGTTGTCTTTTGCTGCACCAACTGAATATACAATTTGTGATACCAGCCAGACCGTATCATTTCTTCAAACCGGAACATTTCATGATGCAGAGTTTAGTCCGGATTATGCCTCAAAAAAATGGACCGGACTATTTTTCGGACTTCACGGTTATTTTCTGGAACCAGCTTTGGTAAATTTTGAACGTGTTAATGACGCAATTCTCGACGATGAGAATGACAAAACCGGCTGGCAGGTTTCCACAAGCAACTCTGAAATGTGTGCTGCATTATTAAGCGGAATTGATTTGAAATCAAAGAAAATAGAATCCGTGACATTCAGCAAAAACATTCTGATGCCGGGTGATAGTCTCTCCTTTGAATTTAATAAAACACACTATACTCTTTTTGCATCAGGTATATCTTATCCGAATTCCTTTGATACTGAAACCAGAATTGCAGAAAATTACAGCATGTTTATTTCAGCAGTAAAAAACAATATTCAAATCACCGAACTTTTATTTACTCACGAAAGCTTTGATGAAAACATGAGTTTTATTGAGTTTATTGGTGACATCGATGATGATGGTTTTCCAGACTTAATCATAAACACCACAAGTCATTACAACACCTCTAACCCTACCCTGTTTTTATCATCACCCGCTGAAAAAATAATCTTTTGAAAACAGTTGCCTGGTTAACTTCAAATGGTTGCTAATTATCTGCATAGTGTTTTTTCAGTCTGATCAGTTTTCTTATTTCAAAAAATACAAGCATCAGAACCAATCCGGTGAGTGACCAAACAAAATGCGCAAATCCGGGGTTTTCAAATCCAAATAGTTTTTGCATTGCGGGAACATAAATTGCCGTAGTTAATGCGACAATTGCACCAGTGAGAATAAATAAAGCTGCCGGATTTTTTCCGGTAATAATGGAAATAAAACTTCTTGTTTTAGAAAGATCGGTAAGGATTAAAAAGATATTTCCAATCACCAGTGTAGAAAAAGCAATTGCCCTCACTTCACCTTCAGTATGCCCTTCCCAAATGGAAATAAAATAAATCAGCATCACCAGTGCAAGTAAATACAACCCCTGCAAAATACTTCCGGTAATCCGTTTCATTCCAAAAAATTTATCTTCCGGTCTTCTTGGCTTACGCTGCATGATGCCCTTTTCTTCTTGTTCAAATTCAAAAGCAACTGAACAAACCGGATCAATGATCAGTTCAAGAAAAACAATATGCAAAGGCAAAAGCAAAACCGGAAGTCCGGCTGAAAAAGCCGGCAGCATGGTTAATCCAATGATAGGAATATGCACTGCGATAATAAATGACATGGCTTTTTGCAGGTTGTCAAAAATTCTTCTTCCCGCTCTGATCGCCGCAACAATAGATGCAAAATTATCATCCAGCAAAACAAGAGAAGATGCTTCTCTTGCAACATCTGTCCCTTTATTACCCATTGCAATTCCGATATCAGCAGCTTTTAATGCAGGCGCATCATTGACTCCGTCACCGGTCATTGCAACAATTTCCCCGTTTGCTTTCAGTGCATTTACAATTCTCAGTTTCTGTTCCGGAATGACCCGGGCACAAACAGTAATATTTTTTATTTTTTCTTTTAGTTCATCATCACTCAATTTGGTGAGTTCATCACCGGTCAATACAAACTGTTCAACAATACCCGCCTGCCCGGCAATACTTTTTGCCGTCTCAGGGTAATCACCGGTAATCATCATCACCTTAATTCCTGCTTCATTACATTCACGTATTGCAAGGGGAACTTCAGGACGCACCGGATCTTCCAAACCAATTAATCCAATAAATTCAAATTGAAAATCTTCCTGTTTTTCAGGAAGACCCGCATTGCTTTTTCCCTGAGCCACTCCCAAAACACGAATACCTTTTACAGCAAATTCATTCAGAATATTCCGGTGCCTTTTTATTTCATCTTCATTTAATTTGCACAAATTAAAAATGGTTTCCGGTGATCCTTTTGTTGCTGCGATCTGCATTTGATCAATGCTAATCACCCGTGTCATAGCTAGTAATGATCTTGTCAGCGGATACTCTCTGATCAGGGTAACATTTTTTTCAGCCGGATTCAATTTCATTGCAAAATCAGTAAGTGCATGTTCCATAGGATCTACACTGTTAGCTGAGCAAGCATAAGCTGCAACAGCTGCAAGATTAAGAACTGATTCCTTTGCTGATTCAAATTCATTTCTGCTGAAAACATTTTTCCCGTCGTAAACAGTCGCCACATCCATTTTATTCTGAGTGATGGTTCCTGTTTTATCACTGCATAAAATTGTTGCAGAACCCAACGTTTCAATTGCTGAAGATTTTCTTGTCAGTACATTTTTTTTAGACAAGCGCCATGCTCCCAGCGCAAGAAAAACAGTCAGTACAACCGGAAATTCTTCAGGTAAAATAGCCATTGCGGCTGACAAGCCACTGAGGAGGGAATGAATAAAATTTCCGCGAGTAATATAAAAAAGCAAAACAATGGTGATACTTAAAAAAACACCTGCAATTGCAAGTCTCCTTATCAGCACCTTCATTTCTTTCTGCAAACGTGTTTCTTCTTCTTTGTCTTCTTTTAATGAAACTGCGATTTTACCAAGTTGTGCGTTTTTACCAGTGTGTAAAACTGCAGCCAACGCATTTCCCTGAACAACCAGTGATCCGCTAACAATTAAATTATTTCCGTCAAATTCAGATTTATCTACCGGAAAAGATTCACCCGTAAGTAAAGATTCATCCACCTTAAAATGAATTGTCTCAATAATTTTGGCATCAGCCGGTACACGGTCACCTTCATTTAAAATAATTAAGTCTCCCGGAACGACCTCTCTGCCGGCTATTCTTTGCTCAATTCCATCTCTGACAACCAGTACACGTGGTGATGAAAGTTTCTTCAAAGCCTCCAATGCCCGTTCTGTTTTTCGGTATTGAAAAAAAGTAATAAGAATGATTATAAAAATAGTACAGAGTAAAACAATTCCTTCTTGAACATCACCCAGAATCATGTAAAGCGTTCCGCAGCTCACAAGGAGCAAAAACATAGGTTCTTTCAAAACCTTAGCACTGATTTTCCAGACACTTTTTGGTTTTGCTGATGGCAGTTCATTATAACCAAACTGCTCCAGTTTAGATTTTACTTCTGAAGATTTTAGACCGGGATGCATTGAATTGTTAAGCAGAACATGCCAATTAATTTTGTTATTAATCTATTAATTTCTCAGGACTTTACACCTTTACTCCAAATAAATATCCCACCAAAGCAGAAAGTCCCATTGCAACAGTACCCCAGATTGTTATCCGGATAATAGCTTTTTGAATACTTGCTCCCCCCGTTTTTGCAGAAATAATTCCCAGAATTATCAGAAACAAAATGGTAAAGCCGTAAAGCCAGTATTCCATACTTTTCACTGGTGCAAATAAAGTTACAAGAAATGGAAAAATTCCGCCGGCTGTAAACGCCGCACCGGAGGCAAATGCTGCCTGCAGGGGATTTGCTTTACTTATTTCATTTATTCCCAACTCGTCTCTGACATGTGCTGCCAATGCATCAGCTTCGGTCATCTCTTTTGCAACCTGCAAGGCAGTTTCTTTTTTCAATCCTCTCTTTTCATAAATCTGAGCTAAAATCTGCATCTCTTCTTCCGGCATTTCTTTTAACTCTTTTGCTTCTCTTTCAATATCTGATTTTTCAATGTCAGTTTGTGAACTTACCGATACATATTCTCCTGCAGCCATTGATAATGCTCCTGCTACCAAACCCGCCACGGTTGCTAACATAATTGGCTCCTTAGTTGTACTTGCGGCAGCAATTCCAATGGCAAGACTTGAAACAGAAATGATACCGTCATTTGCTCCCAGCACCGCTGCTCTCAGCCAGTTGCTCCGGTGAATATAATGTCTCTCCAGATAATTGTCAATGGTTAACAGGCTGTTTGGTTTGTCAGATGAATTCATATTTTTTGAATTTGCAGATTCTATAATGCATTCATTAAAGATACATAATTGTGGATATTCAAAAAATGATATAAAAAAAGAGGCTTGCGCCTCTTTGTCTTTTTTTGCGTTGCAAAAAATTATGCTTTTGGGACGAGGTGAACTCGTCCCCTTTTAATCATTCATTGAAATTAAAAATTCTTCGTTGCTCAATGTGCGCTCCATGCGTTCTTTGATAAATTCCATGGCTTCAACGGGATTCATATCTGCCAGGTATTTACGTAAAATCCATATGCGCTGCAACGCATCTTTTGACATCAGCAAATCTTCACGTCTGGTACCCGACGCTAAAATATCAATAGCAGGATAAATTCTTCTGTTTGAAATTTTCCGGTCTAACTGCAATTCCATGTTACCGGTTCCTTTAAACTCTTCAAAAATAACCTCATCCATTTTTGAACCGGTTTCAGTAAGAGCGGTTGCAAGAATTGTAAGCGACCCACCGTTTTCTATTTTTCGTGCAGCACCAAAAAAGCGTTTTGGCTTGTGTAACGCGTTAGCATCAACCCCTCCGGATAATACTTTTCCTGATGCCGGTTGTACTGTATTATATGCACGCGCAAGTCGTGTAATCGAATCTAATAGAATAACCACATCATGTCCGCATTCAACCATTCTTTTTGCTTTTTCAAGAACAAT
The DNA here is from genome assembly GCA_016719925.1 of Crocinitomicaceae bacterium. Taxonomy (GTDB): domain Bacteria; phylum Bacteroidota; class Bacteroidia; order Flavobacteriales_D; family Crocinitomicaceae; genus JADJGJ01. Next base: position 441,163 of record JADJYC010000003.1, read on the forward strand.
GTTTGCAAGTTTCACGTGTTTTTCTGCAGGCTCATCAAACGTTGACGCAACTACTTCAGCATTCACTGAACGCGCCATATCTGTAACCTCTTCCGGACGTTCATCAATCAATAAAACAATCAGATAAACTTCAGGATGATTTGCTGCAATTGCATTGGCCACATCTTTCAATAAAACTGTCTTACCGGTTTTTGGCTGTGCTACAATCATACCACGCTGACCTTTTCCAATTGGGGCAAACAAATCCATAACACGGGTTGAAATTGATTCACCTTTGTGCCCGGTTATTTTGAATTTTTCATCCGGAAATAACGGCGTCAAATACTCAAACGGTACACGATCCCGCACATAAGAAGGTTCACGTCCATTCACACTGTCAACACGAATCAACGGAAAATATTTTTCTCCTTCTTTTGGAGGTCTGATAGCACCACGAACGGTATCTCCTCTTTTCAAACCAAATAATTTCACCTGACTCTGAGAAACGTATACGTCATCCGGTGACGCCAGATAATTGTAATCGGATGAACGCAAAAATCCGTAACCATCCTGCATCAGATCCAGACATCCTTCGCTGACTACAAGACCATCAAAGTTATATCCGTAAAATTCTTCCTGTGTTTGTTTTGGCTTATGCTGGTGCTGATGTTGCGGCCGGTGCTGTTGCTGAGGTCTGTTTCCTGATTCCTGATTTTGGTTTTCTTCAGATTTGGTTTCTGACGGTTTGTTTTCGAGTTCAGGCAATGAAGGTAATTCGGTTGAAACTGCATCAGTTTCTGAAGGAATTACCGGATCAATTGAATCATCTGATTCTTCCATTGCAAATTCAGCAGGAACATCAACGGGTGGCTTAGCTTTTTGCTCACGCTGAAATGGTTTTTTAGCGCGCTCTTCTCTTGGTTTATTTTCTTTTTCCGTTTTTTCAGAATCTGCGTTAAAAAGATCTGATGATTTTTCAGAATCTGCTGCTTTGGATTCAGGTGTAACACGTTTGCGTTTTGGTTTGTTATCTGCATCTTCAGATTTTGTCTCTGTAAATGGTTCACCTGTAATTGCAGAGATAAGTTCTCCGCGTTTCATGTTTTCAGTTCCGGTAATACCAATCGCTTCAGCAATTGCACGTAATTCAGGTAATTTCTTCGAGCCTAACTCTGAAAAATCAGTCATAAAATAAAATGGTTAATGTGGTAATGGATAATCGTAAAATGTTGGTGATTTAATAAGCCGGGAGAAACCCCTGCCTTTTGAATACAGCACAATATTAAGGATATTATTTGAATTGTCAAAATGATTGGATTTTTTTGGATTTTTCCCGTCGCCGTCCCTTAGGCGTCCCAATGGGACGACCTGCGCCAACGGAACGGGGAAGGAGACGGTTGCCAACCCTCACTCCTTTGAATCAGCTCCTAATAAAATTAATCTCTAATTTTGTGTCATACATTGATTTATGAAAAAACAACATGGCATTCTGATTTTAGTCCTGACACTTTTCAGCTGTGCACAAACCCGCTTTGTCGAACCGCTTGAAAAAGGACAACTCAGTTTGGGAGGAAATTTTGGAGGACCATTAATTGAATATGCTCCGGCAGTAATTCCAATTCCTTTCTTAGATGCTGAAGCAGGATATGGCATTGATTCTAATCTGACAGTTCACGGAGGTTTAAATCTGACCTCCCTGTTTTTGGAAATATACATTTAGATGCAGGTGTTACTTACAAATTCATAAATCAGAATAAATTCATTCCCAATGTTTCTGTAACTCCCGGATTTAATTTTGTTTTTGATTTATATGATCACGGGGCTAAATTCTGGCCAATGGCAGATATCAATGCTTATTGGAATTATGGTCAACGCAGAAATTATATCTACTCAGGATTTTCAAATTATTTTGAACTGTCAAAAACCATGGCTAATGATTTGCCGCAAGCACATCACTGGTTATTTAGTCCGCAAATCGGACACGTGATAAAAGGAAAAAATCAAAAATTTCAATTTACAACAGAGATCAAATTTCTGGGAATAAATCTGGACAGTAAATATTCTTTTATTCCTTATTCAAATATTACAGGAAACACAAAAACAACAGGAATTTATTTAGGATTCAGATGGATACTTTAATCAAGAAATTTATGATGAAGAAAATATATTTTATTTCAACGGTGATGATTTTGTCAGGATGTAAGAAAGTAAATCTGGACGGACTCGCTTTTCCATCTGAAAAACTACATCATTATGACTATGACGGATATGCTGATCCTGAAATTGTGCTGCCTGATGCATATAAAATAGAACCGGTAAATCATCATCTCATTGAACTTAATTCTTACAGTTCAGAAAAAGGAGAAACACAAAAAATTTACGGAGAGTTTATCGGTGATACAAATACAATTTCTACTGATTCTGTGATTATGTATTTTCACGGACAATCCAGACACAATGATTTTTACTGGACAAGAGAATCACTGCTTGCAAACATTGGTCAGAAACATCAGTACGCCATATTTATGATTGATTACCGCGGTTATGGGATGTCTGAAGGCACTTCATCAGAAATTGGTTTATACGAAGATGCAGATGCTGCCATTGACTGGTTAATCAGTAAAGGGGCAAATCCTTCCAGAACTTTTTACTATGGATATAGTCTGGGAGCAATTCCGGCAATTGACAGAATTGTCTACCGTACCGATTTCACACCGTCAAAACTAATTATTGAATCACCTCTTGCGTCTGTTCAGTACCTGACTCAATCCTCAACCGTCATCAATGTAAATTCAAAATTTGTCAGCACGCTGGAATTTGACAACGCTGAAAAAATGAAACTGGTAAATATTCCGCTGATGTGGCTCCACGGTGTGGAAGATACGTATGTAAATATCAGCAACGGTGAATTGATTTTTGGAAATCACAGCGGTGTTTACAAAGAAGCTCATCGCATTGAAGGTTCAGATCATTCTGAGGTTCCGGTTACAATGGGACTTGAAAATTATTTGAATGCTTTGGAGATGTTTATTGAAAAACCGTAACGATGATCGTCGTATCCGTAGGGGCAGGCGCGACCTGCCCCTACGGTTGCGGATACAGCTTACGCAATCTCCCGTATTTTATCCATAATCTTCTGCGCAACCTGATTGGCTTTTTCTTCAGAAGATGATTCTGAATAAATACGTATAATGGGTTCGGTATTGCTCTTGCGCAAATGCGCCCATTCCGATCCGAAATAAATTTTTACACCATCCGTTTTATCAATTTCAAATTCAGAAAATTCTTTTGCAACCGATTCAAGAATTGCATCTACATTCATAGATGGTTCCAGTTCAATTTTGTTTTTGGAGATAAAATAATTCGGGTACTGCGCACGCAATTCAGAAACCGGTAATTGGGCAATTGCAAGTTGTGATAAAAACAAGGCAATTCCAACAAGTGCATCACGGCCATAATGCAATTCCGGATAAATCACTCCTCCATTTCCTTCACCGCCAATGACAGCATTGACTTCTTTCATTTTTGTGACCACATTTACTTCACCAACAGCTGCTGCATGATATGCACAACCTGAATATTTTTGAGTGACTTCTCTGAGTGAAATTGTCGAAGACAAATTAGAAACTGTATTGCCAGGGGTATGCTGAAGTACATAATCTGCTATTGAAACCAGGGTATACTCTTCACCAAAAAGTGATCCGTCTTCACACACAAATGCTAACCGGTCTACATCCGGATCAACAACAATTCCCAAATGTGCTTTGGATTCTTTTACTTTTGAAATGATATCGGTAAGATGTTCAGGTAAGGGTTCAGGATTGTGCGGAAAATGGCCTGTAGGTTCACAATAAAGTTCAACCACATCATTCACGCCCAGGGCATGCAATAAAGCAGGAACAAATAATCCGCCGGTTGAATTGACACCATCGACAACAACTTTAAAATTGCAGCGGCGAATTAAATCTGCGCGGACTAATTTCAATTTCAAAATGGCCTGAATGTGTTTTTGAATATACGTTTCAATTTCTGTTACTTTTCCAAGTGAGTCAACATCGGCAAAATTGAAATCTTCTTTTTCAGCTATGTCAAGGACGTCCTTTCCATCTTTATCCGAAATAAATTCTCCCTTTTCATTCAAAAGTTTTAAAGCATTCCATTGTTTTGGATTGTGACTTGCTGTGATAATAATTCCACCTTGCGCACTTTCAAACGGTACAGCAACCTCCACTGTTGGTGTAGTAGAAAAATCCAAATCCACAACATCAATTCCCAAACCCTGCAATGTATAAATCACCAGATCAGAAACCATTTTACCAGAAATGCGTGCATCTCTCCCAATAATTACTTTTACTTTTTTTCCTGCGTTGCGATTTTTCAACCAGGTACCATACGCTGATGCAAATTTTACAGTATCGAGTGGAGTCAGTGCTTCACCAACTTTGCCTCCAATTGTACCGCGTATTCCTGAAATGGATTTTATAAGTGTCATGCGTGTTTGATTTGAGAGATAAATTTAGGATTTTTTTCTTTATTTAAGGGCAGAGGACAAAGTGCCAGGGACAAAGGGAAATTTTTAAAAGAGTGTGATTTTGAATTAAATTGATCTTCAGGTCTCCTGCTCACACTAATTCAAATTTAAAAGTCTTAATTCAGAATGTTTTTCCCCTTAGTACTTTGTCCTTAGCCCTTAGCCCTTAGTACTTTGACCTTAGTCCTCCGCCCTAAAACCTACAACTTTATCCCAACAATTGTAATATCATCCACCTGTTCAAACTCACCTTTCCAGTCAGACAAAATATTTTCAAGTTTAGTTTGCTGATCCTTTACTGAATTTTTGGAAATATCTGCAAAAAGCTGATTCAAATTACTGCGTTTGAATTTTTTACCTGCCGGTTTTAAACCTGTTCCTCCAAACTGATCACTGTAGCCGTCTGTTGGTAAAAACAACATGTCATCCTTTTCGAATTGAATTTCATGCGTACTGAATGTTTGTGTTTTATCACTTTTTCCAATCGGCATTTTATCTGCCGGCAGTATATTCAATCCATTTTTATTAATCAAAACCGGATTGTTGTGACCGGCGGAATAAGTTACTTTATTATTTGTCTTGTCAAAACAAATCAGAATTCCATCCATTCCATCCTGATGCCCTTCTTTTGAAATATTTTCAATTAAGCGCTGACGGGTATGATCCAAAATTTTTCCCGGATCAAACATTCTTTTTCATTAATGGCTTCATTCAAAAATGAAATATTAAGCAAACTCATGAATGCTCCCGGAACCCCGTGGCCAGTTGAATCACAGACGGCCAGAAAAAACAAATCGCGTTTATCTTTTTCATCTGCGGGTTTATGAGTTGCCCAATAAAAATCTCCGCTGACAACATCTTTTGGTTTGAATAAAACAAAATGATCAGGAAGATTTTCAGCCATCAGATCATCATGTGCAAGCAACGTATATTGAATTCGTTTTGCATAGTTGATTGAATCCATTGTCTCCTTCTGCTTTTCTTCAATCACCGTTTTTTGATGTTCAATCTCGGCGGTTCGTTCTTTCACTGTTTCTTCAAGTTCGAACTGACGTTTTCTCAATTGCGCTGTTCTTATTCTGAAAATCTGAATTAATACAAAAACAATCAAAGCACCGGCTAAAATTCTGAACCACCACGTTTGCCACCACGGTGGATGAATATAAAAAGTATATCTGCGCTGGTCATACCAGTCTTCATTTTCAAATTCTGCTCTGAAATCAAGTGTATATTCACCCGGCTCTAAATTGGAATAAGTAACAGTTGTTTCATCCGATAATTTGGACCATTCTTCTGTGTAACCGAATAAACGGTGCCTGAATTTAAGACGACCTGATTTTCCCCAATGTACGGCGCTGAATTCAAATGTCAGATTATTTTGAAAATAATCCAGCTCAAGATTTTCCGGAACATTTGTAAAAGGATAAACGCCGTCCATTTTGAATTTATCTGATTCATTTCTGTGAGCATTCGAAGTATCATTCAAACTATAAAATGCATCGTTAATTTTCAGAGACGAGTTCGAGTTGTATTTCTTCAGGATCTTCGTTCAAATAATCAAGATCAACACAAGTCCAAGCCTTGTCTGGTTCCAAACCAGATTACATTATTGGAATCAATGGTACCAGAATGTGCCATGTAATCAAGCGCTTTTAGTCCATCAGCGGGAGTGTAGAGAATCGATTGATATTCATTAGGACTTTGTCCGTTATGAGACATATTTACAATCCCCATATTTGTTGCCAGCCAAAGTGTTCCAAAATTGTCTTCAGTGATTGAATTAATTTTACCAGTGAACAAACCATCTTCAGGCAGAAAATGAATCATGCTGTCTTCATTTCCATTAATAATTTTTGTTAAGCCGGGAGTAGAATATGTAATCCAGACATTGTTTTCTGAATCGACAAAAGGCCAGCGTGCATTGTTAGACAATAATCCCTCGCGCGTTGTGATTTGTTTAATTTGATTTTTTCTTATCAGACTGATTCCATGATTTGCAGATGCCGCCCAGATATCGCCGTTTTCAGTTTGCGCTGATGAATGCATTGAAGCTGATGGAAGATTTGAAGACTCCGTGAACCAAAAAACAGAATCGTGAAGAATTTTAATAATCCCAGTGCTGTAATCAGTTATAAAAATACCACTGTCCTTATCAATCAAAAGATCATAAGTAAGACCAGACGGAATGACATTCGTATAATAATGCGCATTACCATAAAATGAATTACTGTCCGGATGTGTCCTGAAAAATTTTCTGATACCATAACCATGAGTTGACACAATAAGGTTGTAATCTTTGTCCTCTTCAATATCCAGAATTATTGCTTTGTGAATATTGTCGTCATCGTAAAAATTTCTCCACAAACCATTTTCATACTGGTAAAAACCACCCGGCCAGAAACCGGCGTAGATCGTACCCAGGTGATCTATAAAAGTTGTCATTACCGTATTGGATGCCAGCCCCTGTTGTTCGTTGTGATGTTCAAATCCATGCGGGTTGATTTTACATATCCCGCCGGCCAGTGTACTCACCCAGATTATTCCATAATCATCAATTAAAATATCCGTGATGGTATTATCTGTTAATCCATTCTCAGTGGTAAAATGCGGCATTGGCGTATGATCTGCTGAGACACACATGACACCATCTGTTTCAGTTCCAAGCCAGATATTTCCATCTGCATCCACTGCAGAAGTTTGTACAACATAGGCCTGATGACCTTTTCTTTTTATGTCGTAAATCTTATTGTCTTTAAATGACACTTTTGAAACTCCGGCTCCGTAAGTTGAGAAAAGTATGCTTCCTTCCGGATCTTTTTCTGCATGAAATTCAATATAAGTCCACAGGGGTCCCCAATATGTTGTATTAAAAATGGTATCGCCACTTATTATAGATGGTTCTTTATCATAAGCACCAACCCAGATTCGTCCAAGTGGATCTTCAACAATACAACCTGAATAAAATGCTTCCAGTCCCTGATCCTTTCCATATAAAACAAGACTGTCTCCGTTAAAACAATAAGCACCATATCCTGCTGATGTAATCCAGATATTGTGTTTACTGTCTTCGTAAATCTGCGTTATATCTCCATCATCAGAAAATTCACCGTCAAATTTCAAAACTTTTAAACCGTCTGTAACTGAAATTCCACCGGCATGACCTAACCACAAATTACCGCGTGAATCAAAAAGCATGGTTGTAATCCGATCTGCCAAAAGTCCATTTTCTTTTGTAAAAACAAATTGACGTTTTCCGTCATAACAAATTGCCCCGTTGACTGACGCCATCCAGAGCCGTCCAATAGAATCCATTGCCAATTCCGGCACGCCACTGCCCGGCAAGCCCTGTTCAATGTCCAGATACTGGATATCATAATTGGCATTTGTTACACTTCGCATCGGATACAATTCCTGCGGTTCAGGCATTATAAGCGGAACAATTACCGGATTTATTTTTACAGTTAAAGGAACTACATGCAACGTGGTATCGCCCGGACCACCTTCAGGATATTCCAACGGCCTTACAATAGAATCAAACTCACTCCAGATATTGGTATCTCCGGCAGATGGTAATAAATAATTTGGAATCACTCCGACTTCAGGTAGTGACCAACTTGAATCAACAAGGAATGGCTGCCAGACTCCGTGTACAATTGAATCTGCGGCCAGATGAAGAGTTGTATCCTCTTCTTTAATCTGATTTGACTGATTATTTTTATTCTGTTCTGAACAGGATAAAATCAGGAATGATATAATCAATATCTGATAAAAATATTTCAAGACGTGCTTTGGGTTGGGCACACGAATTTAGCTTTTTTCTTTTTAATTATGAAGATGCGATTAAATGGCCGGTATTGCTGCAGATGTTAATTAAAGAAAATCGTTGCTCTTACAGCGATCAACATTATAAATTCATCCTATTTCAAAACAAAAAAAGGCAGGAAAAATTTTCCTGCCCGTATTAACTAAACCACATTTGAAACTAATATCTTGAGTGGTTACTTCCCAGATTATTTGAAAGTGAAGTAACAAGTCTGAGTGACAATTCCAAACCACCGCGTGTATTTGTTGCGTCCTTTAAACTGGATGTATTGACATCATAAGATACACCAAAACCCCATCCGGCATACTCATACAAAAATCTTAACGTGACTGCATCACGCGTTCTGTAATACCCTCCGAGATAGAATGCTGATGCACTTTTGAAACCGGTAAATTTTGAATCCTGTGTCAGCAAAAAACGAAACAGTGCTCCAAAATAAATTTCCTGAGCAGGTCCTTGTCTGTAGTAAAAAAAACTTGGGTTAATTGCCACTTTGGAGTCACCAAGACTTTTTGTCAATCCTCCGTGCAATACAAACTTCATGTAAATATCTTCCTGAGTTCCCAGAAAAGAATATTTGGGAGTTGTAAGATGAAAAACAGAAAATCCTGCATGCGCATTGATATCATGATTGTCTGTTACATGAATATCTCCTTCTGTATTATTATACGTCCATAACAATCCTGCACCCAAATCATATTTATTGAAAGCGGCTGAACCCTGCATTTCACCACTTGGCAAGCTATAATTATACTGCATTCCATCATACTGATTTCCCCATTGCAGTCCTGAAAAATCGATCGAGCGCTGAAAAGATCGCGGTTGTATTGCCGCACCAAGCGTGTTCTTTTTGTCTAACTGAACATGATAAGCCAGTGAAAAATTTCCCTGTGTGGTACCCATTTTGGAATCACCCGCTTTATCAGCAAAAAGATGAAATCCCATAGCCATAAAGCCTTTTGTCTTTCTCTTTTTGGTCAGACGCATATCATAACCAAAAGCAAATGTTTTGTATGGTGCTCCAACTGTTCTCCATTGATCTTTATAGTTGATGTTTGCTTCTACCCCATAAAGTGCTCCTGCCATCGCAGGATTTTGCTGAAGAGGTGCCATGTCAAACTGCGAGAAGTGAATATCCTGCGCAAAACCTGTTGCAATTCCACTACCTAAGAGTGAAGTGAAAATTGTTTTTATAATTGCTTTTCTCATCATACGCTTCTCCGTTTATCTTACTAATGTAATATTTCCTTTCTTTTCAACCTTTTCACCAGTCAGTAAGGTTGCTTCAAATGTATAAACGTACACCCCTGAACTCATTGGTTTCTCCCTGAAATTTCCGTCCCAGCAAATTTCCTTGGCTGAAGATTCAAAAACCAATTCACCCCAACGGTCATAGATTTTGAAAATCATTTCATCTATACATCTTCCGTAAACACATTCCATTTCATTTTCTCCTGTTCCGTCAGGTGAGAATGCATTTGGGATAAACACATCTCCGCAATTCTGATCAACTGTCACTACAACACAAGCAGTGTCTGAACATCCGATTGAATCGGTTACAACTACACAATACGTTGTTGTTTCAAGCGGATCAACTTCAGGGAACTGGCAGTTTGTACAAGATATTGCAAAATCTTCATACCAGAAATAACTTGATCCTCCGTCAGCGGCAAGTTGTGCTTCATCACCTATTAAGATGGTTGTATCATTGCTTACCCATGCCGTTGGCTGACCACCTACTGTGATGAATATGGTATCTTCATCACCACATGTTCCACCAATGGTATAAATAATTTCATGCGTACCAACACCTGCAGAATCAGGATTAAAAACTCCGGCTATTGCATCAATCACTCCGTCACCATCCCATGTTCCTCCAAGCGGAGAAGCGCTGAGTGAAATATCTCCTGAGCCTATACAAAGTGGACCGGCATCAAGAGCATTAGCCACAGCATTTGCAGTAATTGTAATATTGAATGTTGACACAGCGAAACAAATACCTGATGTTGTATACGTTATGGTAAACGATCCTGCACCACTTGCACTGATATCTATGATACCGGTAGTTGGATTAATTACTCCACCATTATTAATTGTAAATGTTCCTCCAATCGTTCCCATAATTGTTGGGAAAGGATCAGCGTCACTTTCACAGAAAGACACAGATGAATAAGATATCACAGCACTCTCAAATGGATTAACCAAGATAGTTGTTGTAGAACTTCCGCCACATGCCCCGGCAATTGTGTAAGTAATTGTATGTGTTCCTGCTCCTGCAACACCCGGATCAAATTGTCCTGTAGCAGGATTTGTAATTCCAGGACCACTCCATGTTCCGCCCGGCGTAGCCGCAACTAAAATAACTGAAGCGTCATCTTCACAAAAAGGTCCGGCAGCAGTTATCGTTGTGTTTGAAGTAGTAACAATAGTTATAGTTGCAGTGGACGTTGCAGGACAAGCACCACCTGTATTATAAGTTACAGTGAATGTACCTGCACCACTTGTCATTAAATTAATTTGACCGGTTGCTGCATTGATAGAACCCGGAGCAGAAATTGTAAATGTTCCTCCTGGAGTTCCGGTAATTGTTGCTGAAGGATTTGGATCACTTAAACAAAATGAAGCTGATGAATAACTAAAAGTTGGATCACCGGCAGCATTTACTGTAATATTTTCCGTATCAGTTGCACCGCATGAACCGCTTATTGTATAAGTGACAGTAAATGTACCTGCTCCGGCAACTGAAGGATCAAAAGTTCCATTGGCTGCGTTTGTAATTCCAGTTCCGCTCCATGTTCCGCCTGCATCAACTGCCGTTAGATTCACCGGTGCATCTGTTGAACAGAAAGGTCCCGCAGCTGAGATTGTTGCGTTTGCTCCACTGGAAATTGTAACGTTTTGAGTTGATAAATCCGGACATGATCCACCCGTAGTATAGGTAATTGTAAATACTCCTGTTCCGCTTGCTACGATATTTATTTGTCCCGTTGCAGCATTGATTGAACCCGGTGCTGAAATTGTAAATGTTCCGCCTGGTGTGCCGGTGATAGTTGGTGTTGGATTTGGATCGGTGGTACAATAAAGTCCTGCACCGTAATTAAACGATGCATCATCTGCCGCATTTACAATAATTGTTTCGGTATCTGTATCACCGCATCCACCAGAAATTGTATAGGTAATTGTATGTGATCCTGCTCCAGCAGTTGCAGGATCAAATGTACCGGTAACACCACTTGTGATACCTGTTCCTGTCCATGTTCCTCCTAAATCAACTGCGGTTAAGTTAACTGCCGCATCTGTTTCACAAAATGGACCGGCAGGTGTAATTGTTGCATCAGCGCCGTTGGTAATTGTAATATCAAAAGTTGAAGAAGCAGGACATGAACCACTTGTTGTGTAGGTTACTGTAAAGGTTCCTAATCCACTTGAAACAATATTCACCTGACCTGTTGCAGCATTGATTACACCCGGAGCTGAAATAGTAAATGTTCCACCTAATGTTCCGGTAATAGAAGGTGTAGGATTCGGATCAGTTGCGCAATAACTTGCAGATGCAAAATTGAAAGAAGCATCATCTCCGGCATTCACCGTAATGTTTTCTGTATCCGTTGAACCACAACCACCACCTATTGTATAGGTAATGGTAAATGTTCCGGCGCCGGCAACAGAAGGATCAAAAGTACCATTTACAGCATCAGTGATGCCTGTACCTGACCACGTCCCGCCAGCATCAACTGCCGTCAAATTTACCGGCGCATCATTTTCACAGAAAGGACCTGCTGAAGTAATTGTTGAGTTTGCACTTGAAGTAATTGAAACAGCAAACGTCGCTGAATTCGGACATGACCCATTGGTTGTATAGGTAATAGTAAAACTTCCAACACCAGATGCAGAGAGATCAATTACACCGGTTGAAGCATTAATAACTCCTGCTCCGCTGATCGAAAATGTTCCACCTGCTAAACCAGTAATTGTCGGTGTTGGATCCGGATCTGTCGGACAATAAGATCCTGCAGGATAAGTGAAAGATGCGTTGTCCAGTGTATTGACTGTAATAGTCATGGTTGTAGTTGTTGCACACTGACCAGCTGTTGGTGTGAATGTATATGTTGTTGTTGCCGTATTATTAATAGCTGGTGACCACGTTCCTGTAATTCCGTTTGTTGATGTTGTCGGAAGAGCAGCCAATGCCGCACCAGAACATATTGGAGCAACAGCAGCAAATGTCGGTGTAACGTTTGGATTAACAGTAATTGTCATAGTTGTTGTTGTTGCACACTGTCCTGCTGATGGAGTAAATGTATAAGTGGTTGTAGCTGTGTTATTAATTGCCGGCGACCATGTTCCGGTAATTCCGTTTGTTGATGTTGTCGGAAGAGCAGCAAGTGCAGCGCCCGAACAAATTGGTGCAACAGCCGTGAAAGTTGGTGTGACATTTGGATTAACAGTAATTGTCATGGTCGTTGTTGTTGCACACTGTCCTGCTGTCGGAGTAAATGTATAAGTAGTTGTAGCTGTATTATTAATTGCAGGTGACCATGTTCCGGTAATTCCGTTTGTTGATGTTGTCGGAAGAGCAGCAAGTGCAGCACCCGAACAAATTGGTGCAACAGCAGTGAATGTTGGTGTGACATTTGGATTAACAGTAATTGTCATGGTCGTTGTTGTAGCACACTGTCCTGCTGTCGGAGTAAATGTATAAGTAGTTGTAGCTGTATTATTAATTGCAGGTGACCATGTTCCGGTGATTCCATTTGTTGACGTTGTCGGAAGAGCAGCAAGTGCAGCACCCGAACAAATTGGTGCAACAGCAGTGAATGTTGGTGTGACATTTGGATTAACAGTAATTGTCATTGTCGTTGTTGTCGCACACAAACCAGCAGTTGGTGTAAATGTATAGGTAGTAGTTGCCGTATTATTTATTGCAGGCGACCAGGTGCCGGTCACTCCATTAGTCGAAGTAGTTGGCAATGCTGCAAGTGCAGCACCTGAACATATAGGAGCTACGGCAGTAAATGTTGGAACTGTCTGTGCGTTAACAGTAATCGTTTGGGTGTCTGAAGAACCGCACAATAATGTGTACGTAATTGTATGTGTTCCGGCACCAGCTGTCGCTGGATTAAAGGTTCCTGTTGTTGCATTTGTGATTCCGGTTCCGCTCCAGGTTCCACCAGTTGTTGCTGCGGTTAAATTTACGGCAGCAGCTGTAACACAGAATGGTCCGGCAGCATTAATTGTTGCATCACAAGGTGAAGAGCAGAGCGGAACTGAACCGGCAGTGAAAGTCAGAACTGTTCCGTTTCCATCGGTTATCTGAATATTTGTTGCACCGCCAGGAAGTGAAACGTTAGTACCTGTTCCAAAATTCACCCAGGTCAATGCCGGTGGAGCAGGATCTGTAAAACTAAATAAACCTGCACATGATCCAAATCCGCCAACGCACCCTGAAGATACCATTTGTTCACTTGCCCAGGTATAAGTAGGAGATCCGCCACTGACTGTATATGTTCCATTTGTCTCTTGACAAACAGAAAGAGCAGTACAACTTGTTACCACAATGTCAAAAGTATACGTGCCGCAAACCAGCGTATAAGTAATTGTATGTGTACCAACACCCGCAACAGCTGGATTGAAAACACCCGTAGTTGTATTTAATCCGGCAGGTCCGCTCCAGGCACCACCAGGTGTATCCGGTGTCAAAGTAACTGCAGGATCAGTTGAACAAAGTGGTCCAACCGGACACACAAAAGGATTACAACAAGTCATAGCTACCGGAACACAAGCGCCAGCATTGATTGACATGATTGAGCTCGTTCTTGAAGCAGATCCGGAATTTCCGGTTGAACCTGCAGCAATTATTTCTCCACCAGTATTAACCTGAACATCGTAAACATTAAATGTGGTAGGATATGTTGCCAGCTGAACAAGATTGGCATCGTATTTTACCACCTGATTTTTTGATCCGACATAAATATTTCCACAATCGTCAATATCAATTCCACTGTTTTCAAGATTATTACCACCGAGAAAAACAGATGAAAATGCACCGCCCGGAATTGCAGCTGTGGCAACTATTGCAGCAGTAGCAAAAACTCTCTTTTGAATTTGATTTCCTCTGTTTACATAAACAAACCCATCGTAATAGGCAAGAGCTTCAACACCGGTATTATTGTATCTCCAGTTTTCGCATTTATATCCCATGTCAATTCCATTATTCACATGGAATGGTGTTGTTTGCCCGGGACAATTTGTCAACCCCTGATTTACATAACCAATAGTGTCTTGAGTTAAGAAATAATATTTTTCATTTTCTGTGCCGACAATAGACCTTACTTCCTGCGTATTAGGTGGAATTCCGGCAATTGTTGAGCCACAAACCTGAACGCTGTTTATGACGTTACCAGTAGCCATATTCATGTTGTAGATATAAGGCAACGGAGGTAAAAATCCACCTGTTCCGCCAATAACCAGTTCTGTCTGATCACAATTAAATTCAATATTCCAAAATTCAGTTGAACCAAAAATTCCTCCCGGACTTGAGTTATTCCAAACCAACGCACCAGCAGGTGAAATTTTCTGAATCATTGCAAGAGAACCGTTGGTGACATAAGAATTTCCGGCATTATCAACAGCGAATACTCCAAGCCACGCAGTTGTATCGTACGGAGTATTGTAGGTCCATTGAATAGCTCCCGCCGAATTGTATTTGATCAACTGCATTGGCATTACACCACCAATAACAAAAACATTTCCAGCTCCATCCTGCTCACACTCCCACAAGCAATCCCAGTTGGTTGCAAAAGTCGGTGATTGTGTCCATGGATCAATAACTAGTGTTTTAGTGTGATCATAATCAGCAACGTTGAACGAAATAACATTTCCTGAAACCACATAGGACGATTGAATAATGTTTCCGGTTTCACCTTCATAAAATGTGACAGGTGCGTGATCAATGATATCTCCATAAATTGTTGAAGTGTGAATAGTTCCATCATCCTTTAAAGTGATGTCTTTTGAATATTGCAATTTAACCTGCGTAATATCTCCTCCGGGATGAACAATTACAGAATATTTTACTCCGCCATCAGGATGGAATTCATAAACAATATCTATGTTATTGTAAAGGTTTTTATACGTAAGTTTATTATAGGCTTTCACATTATCTACTCCAATAATATTTCCTGAAGCATCGGCAAAAGAATAGTTATGGTAATCCGTATTTGCATCTTCTGAAACCAATTCAACATCTGGATTTGAACCAATCCATTTTGTAGTTAGTATATCTTTGTTAAAGGTTAATCGTGTGCCGGCTCTTTCAAAATCCTGCCATTCTTTTGTAGTCAGAAAGGGTTGTGTTTTTCTTTCAGCTCTTGCGGCCTTTTCTTCTTCTGACTTTATTACATTGTGTTTGTTTGACAATTCCAAAGTCATTCCCTCTTTGGTGAAGAAATAAAACTGATTGGTTAAATCACACGCATATTCAACATCTGAAATTTCAATTGATTTTGCAGGTAAATCAAATTGTCCTTTATTGGGAATAAATGCTTTGGTTCGAGAATATTGTTTTTCCCAGCCACCTGCAGGAATTTGAGAAAATGTAACCGCACTAAATAATAAAGCAAAAATGATTGAAATATATCTGATAACAATGCCCATGAATGTTAGATTTTGAATTATGGCAAAATTATTCCAATCAGTAGTGGTATTCAATCGTGTTGCCCCCTCAGGTAACCTACCTCTTGTTAGTTTTTATACGGTTATTCGATTTAGCTCGTGGGAAAATTAACATCTTTTTATCAACCGGTCACATCTTGTTTCATGCTGATAATAAAGATCTTATCGTTCCAATTAGGTGAATAAATTCTAACTAAATGTTTAAACAAACGATTTAGACATAATAAACGTTATAAGTACATGAAAAGAAATATTGCACTCATTCTGGTTATAATTATTTCAGGAATTTTACAATCATCCCTTCAAGGTAAAATTGAAAAATATCACAGAACAGATTCAATTGAAAAGTTGAATTCATCCGTGAATCCTCCTGCTGCAAAAACGGGTGCTCCCAGCGAATCAAACTGCACTAGTTGTCACTCGGGAACTGTTCAATCCGGCGCCGGAAATATTACGTTGGATTTTTCTGGAGTTGGAGATGAATATATTGTTGGACAATCATACACTTTTACAATCAGCATTGCAAGCGGTTCAAAAAATGGATTTGAAGCAACCATACTCGATGGCACTAATGCAAAAACCGGAACTTTTACAGCAGGAACAAATTACGGAATCACAACCTCTTCCGGAAGGCAATATGTGCGACAAACAACTTCAGACGGAATAACTAGTTGGACTTTTAATTGGTCTGCTCCTTCAACAGATAAGGGTGATTTAACACTTTATTATGCTTTTAATAAATCAAATAATTCAGACAACAGTTCCGGAGATATTATTTATTTGGGACAAATGACTATTACGTCAGCAATTTTTAACACCATCACTGAGCATGAGAAAACTGATCAGCAATTAAATATTTGGGTCAACCATAACTTTCATGAATTTTACTTTACGTTTTATCAAACTATGGAATCACCAGTGATGATGCAGATAATAGATCTAAATGGAAAACTAATTTACTCAGAAAATATTGGTATTCTTTCTGAAGGAAAAAATCAGATTCAAAGAGACATCCCGTCTGAATTTGAGCATGGGATTTATATTTTCAGTCTAATAATCGGAAATGAAGTTTATGACAGAAAGTTCTTTTTTTAGGATTACAATCCGATAATTATGTAAGACTCAACCAAAGTAAAATCGAATTGTATACTTTAGTTTTTTCAAACAAAATTATTGTTCTTCTGTTTTTTTAAAAATTCACATGGAATTTTTCCATTCAAATAATCACCTCCTGTAAACCCTAGCGGGAATAAAAAAACCATCCTTTTACACGCACTTTATTTTTTTAATTGTCAACGAAAGAGTATTTATGATTCTGGCCAAAGCCGATAGGTTAGTTTCAGGAAATAAGTTATTTCAAAAGTACGGGCAAAAAAAAGACCTCATTCTTTTGGAATGAGGTCTAAAAAACCGGCATCAACATACTCTCCCGCCCTTAAAAGGGAAGTACCATCTGCGCAAGTTGGCTTAACTTCTCTGTTCGAAATGGTAAGAGGTGGACCCAACCGCCATAGACACCGAAACTCTTGATTCACTTGGCCTTTGACATGCGCAGGTTGCGTGAACTTTTTAATTACCCGAGGCCTGAGCCTGTCGAAGGCAGAGGATGGATAATTAAAACAATGTTTTGATTGAATATTTATATCGAATATGTCGAAGTAGTGAGTAATTCATCCCGAAAAAGATCGGGATCATTATAAGTCTACGGGTAATTAGTACTGCTTGGCTTTTCCCTCACGGGATTTACACCTGCAGCCTATCAACGTTGTCGTCTTCAACGACCCTTAAAAGATATCTCATCTTGAGGCGAGTTTCATACTTAGATGCTTTCAGCACTTATCTCATCCATACATAGCTACCCTGCGATGCAGCTGGCGCCACAACAGGTACACCAGAGGTATGTCCACCCCGGTCCTCTCGTACTAGAGGTAGGTCCTCTCAAATATCTAACGCCCACAGTAGATAGGGACCGAACTGTCTCACGACGTTCTGAACCCAGCTCGCGTGCCACTTTAATGGGCGAACAGCCCAACCCTTGGGACCTTCTCCAGCCCCAGGATGTGACGAGCCGACATCGAGGTGCCAAACCACTCCGTCGATATGAGCTCTTGGGAGTGATCAGCCTGTTATCCCCGGCGTACCTTTTATCCTTTGAGCGATGGCCCTTCCATACGGAACCACCGGATCACTATGCTCTACTTTCGTACCTGATCGACTTGTCGGTCTCTCAGTCAAGCACCCTTATGCCATTACACTCTACGCACGGTTACCAAGCGTGCTGAGGGTACCTTTAGAAGCCTCCGTTACTCTTTTGGAGGCGACCACCCCAGTCAAACTACCCACCACACAATGTCTCCCGCTGATGCGGGATTAGATATCAAGTAATCCAAGGGTGGTATTTCAAGGACGACTAATCTACGCCTGGCGACGCAGCCTCAAAGTCTCCCACCTATCCTACACATGAATTACCCAATAGCAATGTGAAGCTATAGTAAAGGTGCACGGGGTCTTTCCGTCCCACTGCGGGTAATCGGCATCTTCACCGATACTACAATTTCACCGAGCTCACGGCTGAGACAGTACCCAGATCATTACACCATTCGTGCAGGTCGGAACTTACCCGACAAGGAATTTCGCTACCTTAGGACCGTTATAGTTACGGCCGCCGTTTACTGGGGCTTCAATTCAATGCTTCTCCGAAGATGACATCTCCTTTTAACCTTCCAGCACCGGGCAGGTGTCAGACCCTATACTTCAACTTTCGTTTTTGCAGAGTCCTGTGTTTTTGATAAACAGTTGCCTGGGCCTATTCACTGCGGCTGATATTGCTACCAGCGTCTCTTATCCCGAAGTTACGAGACCATTTTGCCTAGTTCCTTAGCCGTGATTCACTCGAGCACCTTAGGATATTCTCCTCGACTACCTGTGTCGGTTTATGGTACGAGCACTTACTACCTGAAGCTTAGAAGATTTTCTTGGAAGTCTGTTTAGGATCATTATCTCCTTGCCTAAAAGGCTCAGAGTACTATCAGGTTCGGCTCTTGCACGGATTTTCCTGTACAATCAACACCTACACCCTTTAACCATCTATTCCGTCAGATGGCAGATCTTTCACTACTCCGTCTCTCCTTCGCAGCAGTAAGTGGTACTGGAATATTAACCAGTTTGCCATCGGTATCTCCCTTCGGATTAACCTTAGGTCCCGACTAACCCTCAGACGATTAACGTGGCTGAGGAAACCTTAGTCTTACGGTGAGCAGGTTTCTCGCCTGCTTTATCGTTACTTATGCCTACATTTGCTTTTCCATACACTCCAGCATACCTCGCAGTACACCTTCAACGCAGAATGGAATGCTCCCCTACCCATATAAATATGCCACATCTTCGGTACTATACTTATGCCCGATTATTATCCACGCACGATCGCTCGACTAGTGAGCTGTTACGCACTCTTTAAATGAATGGCTGCTTCCAAGCCAACATCCTAGCTGTCAATGCAATCGAACAACGTTAAAAACAACTTAGTATAGATTTTGGGACCTTAGACGATGGTCTGGGTTCTTTCCCTCTCGGACACGGACCTTAGCACCCGCGCCCTCACTCCCGAGTATATATTGCAGCATTCGGAGTTTGTCAGGGTTTGGTAGGCGGTGAAGCCCCCTAGCCCTATCAGTAGCTCTACCTCTGCAATACTCAACCTCGAGGCTGCACCTAAATGCATTTCGGGGAGTACGAGCTATTTCCCAGTTTGATTGGCCTTTCACCCCTACCCTCAAGTCATCCGAAAACTTTTCAACGTTTACCAGTTCGGTCCTCCACCCCGTTTTACCGAGGCTTCAACCTGCTCAAGGGTAGATCACAAGGTTTCGCGTCTACTCCCGTTAACTTTGTCGCCCTATTCAGACTTGCTTTCGCTTCGGCTCCGAGTCTTAAACTCTTAACCTTGCTAACGAGAAGTAACTCGTAGGCTCATTATGCAAAAGGCACGCCGTCACCATTACTGGCTCCGACCGCTTGTAAGCATACGGTTTCAGGATCTATTTCACTCCGTTATTCACGGTGCTTTTCACCTTTCCCTCACGGTACTTGTTCACTATCGGTCTCTCAGGAGTATTTAGCCTTACCAGATGGTTCTGGTGGATTCAGACAGGATTACACATGTCCCGCCTTACTCAGGATACTGCTAGGTATACAAATCATTTCAAATACAGGGCTATCACCTTCTTTGGCCTAGTTTTCCAACTTGTTCTTCTATAATTTATAAGTCCACATTGCAGTCCTACAACCCCAGAATTGCCGAAACAATTCTGGTTTGGGCAATCTTTCCGTTTCGCTCGCCGCTACTTGGGAAATCACTCTTGTTTTCTCTTCCTCCGGGTACTTAGATGTTTCAGTTCTCCGGGTTTGCGCTTTGCAATACGTCTTCAACGTATTAGGTTACCCCATTCGGAAATCTGCGGATCAACTTGTATTTGCCAATCCCCGCAGCTTATCGCAGCTTATCACGTCCTTCTTCGCCTCTGAGAGCCTAGGCATTCACCGTATGCCCTTAATAACTTATTAATGTCATTACTCACTACTTCAATCAATATTCAATATTTCAAAGAACTCTTTTCTCTGCCTTAAATTCAACAGAAAAATAGCGATTTCTAATCCCGGTTAAACCAGTCTAAAAACCTCTTTATTTCAATAATCTTAAAAAAAACACCCGTTGGTGCTTCTTTGGTGGAGAATATCGGAGTCGAACCGATGACCTCCTGCGTGCAAGGCAGGCGCTCTAGCCAGCTGAGCTAATCCCCAGTATTTCAGAGTGAGTGTGAGTGAACAGTGTGAGCTTTTAACCGCTCCCACTCTCCGCTCTCGCTCTGATCTTCTGTAGTCCCGAGCGGAGTTGAACCGCTGACCTCTACATTATCAGTGTAGCGCTCTAACCAACTGAGCTACGGGACTGTTTTATTCTCTCCCGTAAGCTTGCCGCTCTCCCTCATTCACCATGCGGGAGGGGTAATATCAAAAAAATTGAAGCAGAAACAACAAATATCCATCGGTAAAATCAGATCTCCAGAAAGGAGGTGTTCCAGCCGCACCTTCCGGTACGGCTACCTTGTTACGACTTAACACCAGTTACTGGTTTTACCCTAGGCAGCTCCTTACGGTTACCGACTTTAGGTACTCCCAACTTCCATTGTTTGACGGGCGGTGTGTACAAGGCCCGGGAACGTATTCACCGCGCCATGGCTGATGCGCGATTACTAGCGATTCCAGCTTCACGAAGTCGAGTTTCAGACTTCGATCCGAACTGAGACGAGTTTTTGAGATTTGCATCACCTCGCGGTGTAGCTGCCCTCTGTACTCGCCATTGTAGCACGTGTGTGGCCCAGGACGTAAGGGCCGTGATGACTTGACGTCGTCCCCACCTTCCTCGCGGCTTGCGCCGGCAGTTTTTTTAGAGTCCCCACCTTAACGTGCTGGTAACTAAAAATAGGGGTTGCGCTCGTTGCGGGACTTAACCCAACACCTCACGGCACGAGCTGACGACAGCCATGCAGCACCTCGCAAATTGTCCGAAGAACGACCAGTTTCCTGATCTGTCAAAATGCGTTCAAGTCCTGGTAAGGTTCCTCGCGTATCATCGAATTAAACCACATGCTCCACCGCTTGTGCGGGCCCCCGTCAATTCCTTTGAGTTTCAATCTTGCGATCGTACTCCCCAGGTGGATTACTTATCACTTTCGCTTAGTCCCCGACCGTATATCGCCGAGAACGAGTAATCATAGTTTACGGCGTGGACTACCAGGGTATCTAATCCTGTTCGCTCCCCACGCTTTCGTGCATGAGCGTCAATATTAGTTTAGTAAGCTGCCTTCGCTATCGGTGTTCTGTGTAATATCTAAGCATTTCACCGCTACACTACACATTCCGCCTACTTCAACTATATTCAAGTACAGCAGTATCAATGGCAGTTCCTTCGTTGAGCGAAGGGATTTCACCACTGACTTACTCTACCGCCTGCGCACCCTTTAAACCCAATGATTCCGGATAACGCTTGGACCCTCCGTATTACCGCGGCTGCTGGCACGGAGTTAGCCGGTCCTTATTCCTTTGGTACCGTCAGCCCCCTACACGTAGAGGGGTTTCTTCCCAAATAAAAGTAGTTTACAACCCATAGGGCATTCTTCCTACACGCGGCATGGCTGGTTCAGAGTTGCCTCCATTGACCAATATTCCTCACTGCTGCCTCCCGTAGGAGTCTGGACCGTGTCTCAGTTCCAGTGTGGGGGATAACCCTCTCAGGCCCCCTACTGATCGTTGCCTTGGTGAGCCATTACCTCACCAACTAGCTAATCAGACGCATACTCATCTTATACCGCCGTAGCTTTAAGATCCCTCTCATGCGAGAGAAAAATTTTATGCGATATTAATCCGAATTTCTCCGGGCTATCTCCCTGTATAAGGCAAATTGTATACGCGTTACGCACCCGTGCGCCGGTCGCCACCAATGTATTGCTACACCGTGCTGCCCCTCGACTTGCATGTGTTAGGCCTGCCGCTAGCGTTCATCCTGAGCCAGGATCAAACTCTCCATAGTATAAAGAATTTATTGTTTTTAAGATCTATGTTATGCGATCTTACCTCTCAGACTTTGCTGTTTCTTTCTTGCTTCAATCTTTCAAAGAACTTCTCTTGTTGGTTATCTATCTCTCCCAATCCTCTCGTTTATCCTGCTATCCAAATCAGCATTTAACCCTTTTTTTTATCTCCCATTTCGTTCAACGGGAGCGCAAAGGTAACTACTTTTTTATTCTCACCAAATATTTTTGGAAAATTTTCTGATTTTTTTCTAATCCACTCAGAGTCATTACTCCTGTTGAAGATTTTTAATTCAGAAAGTCAAAAAATCTAACTAAATAAAACGCAAACAGCATCAGTAAACGCTCAACTTGCGAATAAGTTTCAGATAATGCATGTTTTTTATTTCATACGGTTTTTGAGAAACCGAAATATCAGAAACCACAACCTGTCCGTCAAGAACACCAATCATCAGATTTGACCTGCCCTGTATTAAACAAGCTACAGCCTGTTCACCAAACAACGTGGCATATAATCTATCCAGATAACTAGGTGATCCACCTCTTTGAATATGACCCAGAATTGAAACTCTTAATTTATCTGCCAGACCAAACTCCTGCAAATAATTAAAGACCTCTTTTGCTCCGCCAACCTGATCTCCTTCAGAAACAATTATAATACTTGACTTATTTGCATGCACAGCGCGATCAATTTTTTCTTTGATTTCCAGCAAATCTTCTTTTTTCTCTGGCATAAAAACCTCTTCTGCACCACTTGAAACAGCAGTATTCAGAGCGAGTACTCCTGAATTATTTCCCATCACCTCAACTAAAAATACTCTGTGATGAGAGCTGGCAGTATCCCTTATATTATCAACCGCATGAATAATGGTATTCATTGCGGTATCAAATCCGATTGAATAATCTGTTCCACTAATATCATTATCAATTGAGCCCGGAATACCAATTACCGGAATATTGTATTCTTCAGAAAATATTGCAGCACCCTTAAAAGAACCGTCACCACCAATAATTACCAAACCATCAATATTTCTTTTTTTCAGATTTTCAAACGCAGTTTTTCTGAATGCGGGATCATGAAACTCTTTGCATCTGGCAGTTCCTAAAATAGTACCACCTCGCTGCAATATGTTGGAGACATCATCATACCCCATTGGAATAAGATTATCATTGATCAAACCGTTAAATCCATCAACAACACCAAAGGCATTCAATTTATGATAAACACATGATCTGACAACAGCTCTTATACAAGCATTCATTCCGGGAGAATCACCACCCGAAGTAAGAACAGCAATATTTTGTACTTTTACCATAATGAAAATTCTAAGCAAACAATTATTTCTTTTTGTCTTTTTATTAAAGGGTGCGCTACTCTTCAGTCAAAAAGAACAAACCATTTTTTTTGGAGTGAACGTAGGAACAAAATTAGCAAATAAAAACTACGCTGTCCGTTATTCTGGCTTGTATAACAGTGAACTTGAGAATACTTTATTATACAACCTTTATAATTACAATCAGATTTTTATGGCGCTAGGAGATAAAAACTTCTATCTCCCTTATGATGCTTATCCGGCAAACATTCGTTATTCACCAGGTATTCTAACCGGAGTAACTGTTGGATATCAGGTAAGTCCGAATTTTCAAATGAGTCTGGATGCCAATTTTTCAATTCTGAAAGTGAAAGATGCATTTACAATTTATGTAGATGATCCGAATAATTTTACGACCGAACCGGTAATTGTTGTTGGAAGTTTATATGCTGAAGAAAGCAGGTTTGACGGAAGGTACAATCTGGATTATGTAATGGATGGCGGTAAAATAAAATTTATGTGCGGATTGTCCGGACTTTTCAACGCATGGAGAATAGATGAGCACTTTGCAACATTAAAAGGATATCAGATGAATTTGTTTTCAAAACATAATCCATCTAACAACTTCTTCAATAAAGTAAGTGGAATGGGCTGGGGATTTGGCGCTAATATCGGGTTTGAATACCGCGTTAATGATAAAATTGTTGCACAACTAATGTACCAGCCTTATCAAACTAAAGTTGATTATGGATTTACACCCGCTAAAAAAATCCTTATACAACATGACCTTACGGCCAGAATTCTCTGGAAGTAAATAAGCCGACGCAGATATCACGACCAAAGGTGATTTCTCATTTTTTAATTTTTTTATGGAATTTCAATATTCAATGCATCTTATTCTTTAACCAATTATAATTTGCTATGAGTTTATCTATCTTTGAAACATGCTTTTTGGATTATTCTTCCGGAAAAAAATCAGTGATTTAGAAGATGCCGCACTATTAAAACTGGTGCAGCAAAATGATCATCAGGCTATGGGAGAATTATTTAATCGCTACTCCTGGCTTGTAATGGGTCAATGTCTCAAGTATCTTAAAAACAGAATGGAGGCTGAAGATATGATGATGACACTTTTTGATAAGCTGCCGGAAAAAATTAAAAAAAATGAAGTAGTAAATTTTAAGACATGGCTTTACAGTGTTTCTAAAAATGAATGTCTGATGCATCTGAGAAAAAAAAACATCAAAGAGTCAGATGCTGAGACAGCACTTTTGTTTAAAGAAGATGAGTCAGAAACACAATTCAGAATTACAGAATTAAAAGAACAAAAATTAAAATTACTGGAAGAAGCCATTGAGAAACTGAATCATGAGCAAAAAAGATGTATTGAATTATTTTATCTGAAAGATCACAGTTATGATGAAATTGTTTCAATAACCAAATTTGAGCTGAGTAAAGTAAAAAGTTATATCCAGAACGGAAAAAGAAACTTAAAACTGATTTTAGAAAATAAACGTGAATTCAACCAATAACCATATCAAAATCACTGCTGATCTGCTGAAAAAATATTACGGCGGAGCACTTTCTGAGAAGGAAAAAAACGCCATTGAAAAAATGGCGCTGGAAGATCCCTTTCTGAAAGATGCTATGGATGGATATGAATCTGACCCAGGCAGCTTTGAATCATTTTATAACAAAAGAATCAAGACAAAAATTTATAACAGTAATTTACTGCTGACAATTGGAACTATTCTGACGTTAGGACTCGTTTCAATTCTTATTGTGAAATATGAAAGCGGACAATCAGAAGTCAATCAGAATTTTATTTCAGCCAACACGCCTGACAGCATTATTACCAAAGAAGTTGAAGTTTACAATGTCGAAATAGATACACTTATACTAGCAGATAACGCAGAGTTAATTTTGCCTCATGAAATTGCTGAAGCACATACTGAAATTGAAAAAAATATTGATTATTCAAAGACAGAAACTGAAATTCCGATTCTGATAAAAGAAGAATTTAAACTGGAAGAAGATTATGTGATTGAACCGGAAGAATACAATCTTGAAGTTCAGGAATTGGTTCCGGCAACTTACTTATTTGATTTATTTGTTGTGGATTACTGCCGAATAGAACGTGATAAAAATGAAATCATTTATACCAAATATGAATTTACCGGCACAGCAGCAGAATATGAAAGTGAGACACATGAACAAAATGCTGAATTGCTGGAACAACAAGTAAATGTTTCTTACTGGGAATATCTCAGCAAAGGAATGGAATCATTTGCCAACGGAAATTACAAAAGTGCTTTGAACCGTTTTCAGATTATTCTGGAACAATATCCCGATGATTTTAATGGTTTGTTTTATGGTGGTTTATGTTATTACAATCTTGGAAGTTTCAATAAATCTCTGAATAATTTTGATCAGATTCTTTCAACCAATCTCAATGCCTTTAAAGAAGAAGCGGCCTGGTACAAAACGAAATGTCTGGTCAAACTGGGCAGAAAAAACGAAGCCATTGTCATTTTAAATGAAATCATTGCCGGTGGCGGATTTTATATTCAGGATGCCATGGCCGCAAAGAAAAAACTGCAATAGTTTTTGCGGCGTGTTACTTTTTCAAAAACTTGCATTTTAATTGTGTAAGTTTGTCCTAAATCAACAGTTATGAGTCGTTCAGAAATAATTTTTCAATTGGTTTGCTTTATGCTGCCTTCAATTGCATTTTTTGCTGCTGCGTATTTCTTCACTATTAAATGGAATGATTTACAACGTGATAAAATGAAAGTTCAAAACGCATTGGCTATGAAACAACAAAATTCTGCCTCACAACCATTGGTCAATGAGAACAAAAAGTTATATTTTCCAATGCAGGTTGATGCATATCAGCGAATCGTTTTGTTTCTGGAAAGGATATCACCCAATAACCTTGTGATGCGATTAAATAATCCTGCTTTGCCAGCGAGAGTTTTTCAACAGCTGCTATTAGATAATATCCGCAATGAATACGAACACAATTTAGCACAACAGATTTTTGTTTCACCGGATGCCTGGCATTTGGCCAGAAACAGCAAAGATGAAACTGTGAAAATAATCAATATGGCTGCTACGAAAATGGGACCGACGTCGATGTGTCTTGATCTTGCTAAAACAATTTTTGAAATTACCGCACAGTTAAATAATCAGCCAACGGATCGTGCGATTATGTATCTTAAAACAGAACTGAATCAGGTAGTCAACGGGTAATTTTTTTGAACCAAGAATTCAAACACCAGGTTACTTCGACTTCGAGAACCTCAGTCTCCGCGGTGATATATCAATAAAACATTTACTTCGTACGTCAACAACCACAGTCTCCGTGGGCAGCAAATCAGTTATACTTTTTTCTTCGTAAATCGTACTTCCAACTTTATACTTCCAACATCTACTTTGTCCTTCCTCAGAAACCGCGGATTTTTTTTATCAGGCAGTGATCAAAAATTATCAGTTAAATTGTCTGGGATTTTTTTTGTTTCTTTGTAACTGTTTCCTCAAAACTATTGATAATGAGAAATTTATTTACGATTTTAATTTCATTCACTGCATTCACATCTATTGGTCAAACCTGGCAATCTGTTGGTACAGCAATTGGTACAAATGTGACGGCCTGTGATATTGCAATTGATCAATCAAACGGAGAACTCTGGGTTGCTTATGTAGAAAGCGCAACACAGAAAGCCAATGTCCGCAAATGGAATGGCTCAGCATGGGTACTATACGGAACATCAAATTTTGGTACCGGTACAACCATGAACAGTGTAAAAATGCAGGTGTTTAATGGAATACCCTATGTAGCAACTCAATTTACAACAGCCGGATTCACTTATCTGCGCGTTTACTTTTGGGATGGCAGTGCCTGGGATGCCATGGGGTCAACCAATTTTCAGACACCGACTGCAGCCGAATACAGCTTAAAAATATCTTCAACAGGCGGGGTTTATTTATGTTTTGACAACATGACTCCTGCAGCCGGAAATCTTGAGTTAATTGTTGATGAACTATCGGCGTCAAGTCAGGCACAAATTGGAGGAGATGTTTCAGACAGCTATATGGATAGCCACGATTTTGTAATGGACCCGAATGATGAACCATGGGTTGCAAATGAATATGGCGACATGTCCAATTACGTAAATATTTCATTCAATGACTTTCCCCTCTATGGCGTTCAGGATGCTATTTCAAATGATGACGGAGGTGAAATTATTACCAATCTTATCGGATCAACTGATTTGAGATTTGCTCAGGCGGCAAATGATAACTCAATTGTGTATACCAGATACGATTTAGGATCGGGTCTCTTTAGCTTGCCCTATTCTATTTATAACTCAACTGTAACGGATTATGACATGGCTTCTTCAACATCTCTGGATTATTTTTTCTATACAACCGGAACAACCAGCTTTGTTGAAAGTGTAAATATTAGCGAACACAAACTGCACTAGGTACAAATTTCATGGTTTGGTTCAGGGACAATTACTCATACTAAAATTGAAACCTGGAATGATCGTGTTGTTGTTGCATGTGTTAGAGGAAATCTTGTTCGTGTAATGGAAATTGCCAACAACTGTGTATTAACTATAGGAAGTTCTTTTGGTGGCTGTGAACAAACGCTGACTACTGCAC
>JADJYC010000004.1 GCA_016719925.1 Crocinitomicaceae bacterium
GTTCAGGATCACAATTCATCTCGTTCAAATAAATCATCATCAATTACCGGTGATTTAGTAAGTATTGATGATGAAGATCAAACAGGAAAAACCAATGTATATCCTAACCCGTCAAACGGAAATTTCAACTTAATTGTTGTTCCGCAAATAGATGATTCATACGATGCAATTGTCACTGACGCACAGGGAAGAATTATTTATGAATTCAGTTCATCTGATGTCATGACAGAAATTGATCTTTCAAATTTCAGTGATGGAATTTATAATTTGCAAATTCTGGTAGACGATCAGGTGATTAACCGGAAGCTGGTAAAACAATAAATTGAGATGTTTCAAAATAAAAAAAAATCCCCGGTTGAAAAATCAGCCGGGGATTTTTGTTTTATCAATTTCAATTTTTAATGACTTGTACGCAACGATTCTCATTTTCACTTAAGATTCTGAATGAGTAAATTCCATCTGGCAAAAATTCAATATTTAGACTGCTGGAGCCAGCTTCAAGTGATGTAGCATATACTACTTGCCCCATTAAATTAGTTATTTCTATTACCGAGTAATCTTTAAGAGAAAAATTTATAACTCCATTAGTTGGATTAGGATACACAAACATAGATTGTTTAATATTTTGTTCAGGTATGTTCAAATACGCTTTCGATCTTTTATGCACAAAAGCGTCAGCATATGAATCAACCGTTGTAATTGGCGCCTTTATTCCCAAATCAGTTGCGCCATAAAATCTTCCAGTCATAGCAATTTCTCCATAGTAGTCGAGATCCAATGATCTGCCCTCTTCGAAACCTCCTGTTCCGATTTGATCAACATTAATGAAATTACCGAACTGATCAAGTTTCAGCAGAAAAATTGAACCACTATCTGAACTTATTAATTGAGTACCAATTCCATAGTCAAAATCGACAGCCTGTTGAAAATAACCAGTAGAATAAATATTAAAAGAAGTGTCTCTGCAACTGCCATTGCGACTTCAAGTAAATTACTTCCACCATAAGCATTAGAAAATTTGAAATTATCACATCATAATTTACAATGTAAAAATCTCCCGCCATGTCGGCATCATCATAATCCTGAAGAGGTAAATGGATCAAAGTCTGCCCCCAGAAATTACGCCTGAAATAAATACACCCAGTGTGGTATCAACTTCTATTCCGTAATTCTGCAAAACATTTGTACTTGCAATTGAAATGGCATTATAGAATACACCGCTGGTGTCCAATTTAAGAACAAAAATACTCAAGCCCAGTTGCTGTTATATCAAAATTTCCAGGACCAGGATCAAAGTCAGCTAAATTACCATCCAGATCTCCCCCTATATAAATTAAAGAATCTGAAAGGCTCATTGAGTATCCGGAAACCCAATCTGTAGCAGTTATCTGATCAACCCAAATGAAATTAGCTGCGCTATCTAATTTGAGAACAAACATGGAAGAATTAAATGCTCCGCCTCCGGTTAAGAGGGTACTCCCTGAACCCGGATCAAAATCTGCGGTGAATTGAAAATGTCCCGTACAATAAACATTTGCAGATTCATCTAAACACAATGTTGAAAGATAATCGGCACCATTACTTCCTAATTGCTTTGCCCAAACTAAATCTCCTTAGGAGAAAACTAGAAACATATCTCCATCACCCAAAGAATTAAAATTTGTTGAACCCGGTCCTGGATCTACGTCTATTGTACTTCCATAATAATAACCACCAACATAGACATTCAAAGAATCATCAACGCCAACCGTCAATGCCGTTTCGTTGCCGTCTCCGTCAAAATGTTTTGCCCAGATATAATTTCCTGCACTGTCATATTTAGCAACAAAAGCGCTATTACTTGCAGATGAAATAAGGATATTTTCTGCCGGTCCTGGATCAAAATCTACAGTATCAAAAAAAATTCCTACTACATATACATTTCCGTCATCATCATAGACTAAATCATTGCCTTCCTGATCTCCATATCCTCCAATTTGTACAGTCCATTCTGACGTGGTTAATTGTGCAAAAAAAAATGATGGAATAAAAAAAAGAATTGCGGTTAAAACAATATTCATTTGATTCTAATTTTTTCAAATATAAGCCGAAAACGCAAGATTGAATAAAAAAAATCCCCCGGGCTTGGGCTGCGCTCAGCCACCGGGGATTTTTAGTTCTATGCTACTTTCCAGTTAAATTCAAAATCCAAAAAATCACAATTCAAAAATTCCACAGATTGAATTTTGGAATTTTGACATTGTAATTTGGATTTTATACTACGCCATTGTATGAAAAACGTTATTCACGTCATCGTCATCTTCTAAACGCTCAATCAATTTATTGATGGTTTGCTTCTTCGTCTTCAGTTAGTTTTTTTAGTATCAGTTGGAATTCTTTCAAGTCCTGCAGATTTAATTTCAATTTTTCTCATCCAGAAATTTCTGAATTGCTCCAAATGCTTCAAACGGTCCGTAAATAATGATTTCATTTTCTTCCTCATCTTATCAACTTCTTCACCGCCAAAATCAATAATTTTCAGCTCAAACTCTTCCATGTCAATTCCTTCAGCACTGATGCGGAACATGCACTTGTGTTCAAATGCAAAATCAAGACTTCCGCTTGTGCCCAGTGTGCCGTTAAATTTGGTAAACGCAGCGCGCACGTTTGCAACTGTGCGGGTAGGATTATCTGTCAGTGTTTCAATTAAGATTGCGATTCCATAAGGCCCGTATCCTTCATAGACCATTTCTTTGTAAGAAGATGTATCCTTTGACGTAGCTTTTGCAATGGCGCGCTCAATATTGTCTTTAGGCATATTTGCAGCCTTGGCGTTTTGAATAATTACACGCAAACGCGAATTGGATTCAGGATTTGGTCCGCCTTCTTTTACAGCTTGTGATAATTCTTTTCCGATTTTGGTGAACGCCTTGGACATAGCCCCAACGTTTCAGTTTTCTTCCTTTGCGGAATTCAAATGCTCTTCCCATAGTAAATGTGAAATTGTAGGGCAAATATAATGAGGCAAATGGGAAAAGCCAAAAGGCAAATGGGAAAAGGGAAATATTGTTAAGAGTTAATGTTGTTTCAGATTTTATGAAATGAGAATTTGCGTTAGGGATTGCAGCGTATATCCTTCTGTGAGGGACGAGCAAAAGATAGCAGCGCCACATAGTGGCCCCAATGGGGGAAAGCCCGCCTCACGCAATAGCGTGGGGAACGCCCTACAATTTTTCACGAATCATATCACAAACCGCATCAACCCAAATGGGTGAATCGTTGAGACTTTCAACAAGTTGCACTTTTTCACCGCCGTTTGCTTTGAAAATTCCCTGATATTCATGTCCAATTTCAACTGAAGTCTCAAGACAATCAGCAATAAAGGCTGCTGAAAAGGCAAGAACTTTTTTGGCTCCTTTTTTACCAAGATCTTCAATTACTTTATCAGAATAGGGAGTAAGCCAAGGTGTTTTGCCTAAACGAGACTGGAAAGAAACAGTATATTTTTCTTTTGGGATATTGAGTTTTGCTGCAATCAAACGTGTGGTTTCATAACACTCATTGCGGTAACAATGTGAAATGTCTGCATTAAATTTTTCAGGACAATTACAATTTGCGCAAGTAAGATTTGGATGCACTTTTTCAATTTGTCGTTCCGGTAAACCGTGATAGGAGAACATGACGTGATCGTATTCTTCCAAATTATATTTTTTTGCGCGATCAACAAAAGCATCAATATAACCCGGGTGATCAAAAAAATGGGAGATGATTTTTATTTCAGGAATGGTCCACCATTTACGAATTATCTTCATGGCCTTTTCAACTGCTGAACCTGTTGACGAACTTGCATAGTGCGGGAAAAGCGGAAGAAGAATAATCTGATCGTATCCTGCTTTTTCAATGCGGGCAAGTACAGAATCAAGTGAAGGATTCTGATAGCGCATAGCAAATTCAACAGTGATATTCTGACCCTGAAATTTTTGCTGAACAAGTTCCTGCAATTTTTAATCCGTAAGTAAGTAACGGAGATTTTCCGCCCCATGTCCCACAACTCTTTGTAAATTTTAGCAGACTTAGGCGCCCGAAAAGGCACAATGATTCCGTTCACCAAAAAAAATCTACCAACCGGATTGATATCAATTACCCGCGGATCATTTAAAAATTCAGTCAGGTATTTTCTGACATCTGATGTTTTTGGACTATCAGGTGTGCCGAGGTTTATTAAGAGGATGCAGGTTTTTTTCATTTGGTTTC
Source organism: Crocinitomicaceae bacterium (assembly GCA_016719925.1). Classification (GTDB taxonomy): domain Bacteria; phylum Bacteroidota; class Bacteroidia; order Flavobacteriales_D; family Crocinitomicaceae; genus JADJGJ01. Next base: position 4,234 of record JADJYC010000004.1, read on the forward strand.
AAAAAGCGATTGAGCGTTAACCGGACGTGATCCTTCACTTTGTTCAGGACGACATCCTTCGATTCAACGCTTGTCTATTTCCTTTTGTGATTTGGAATTTTGAAATTGTAATTTAAATATGCATTGCACGCTTCCCCGTTGCATCCATAGCTGCTTCTTTGATTGCTTCAGTGAATGTTGGGTGCGGATGAACAATTCTTGCAAGATCTTCTGCGGATGCGCGGAATTCCATTGCCGTGCACGCTTCCATAATCATATCTGCTGCTCTTGCGGCAATCATGTGAACACCCAACACTTCATCCGTATCTGCGTGCGCAATAATTTTTACAAAGCCCATCAAATCCATCGATGCTCTTGCACGGCCCAATGCTTTCATTGGGAATGATCCAACTTTAATTGGAACACCAGCCGCTTTTAATTCTTCTTCTGTTTTCCCAACCGCAGCAACTTCAGGCCAGGTGTAAACAACACCCGGAATCAAATTGTAATCAATGTGTGGTTTTTGTCCGGCCAATTGTTCTGCAACAACTACACCTTCATCTTCTGCCTTATGCGCCAACATTGGTCCGCGTACAACATCACCAATTGCATAGATACCTGGTACCGATGTTTGCAAATGATTATCTACTTCAATCATGCCGCGTTTATCTGGCGTGATTCCAATTTTATCCAAACCTAAACCTTCAGTATATGGTTTTCTTCCAACAGCGACAAGACAATAATCTCCTTTGAAAACTACTTCTTCTCCTTTTGCATTTAATGCAGTTACCTCTACTCCTTTTCCTGTATTTTTTACTTTTTGTACGCGATGTTGTAAATGGAAATTAAATCCTTCTTTTTCAAAACTTTTGTCAGCTCTTTTCCAAGTGAACGATCCATGGTTGGAATAATAGAATCAGCAAATTCAACCACATCTACTTTAGCTCCCAAACGTGCGTGAACACTGCCTAATTCAAGACCAATCACGCCGCCACCAATCACAATTAAATTCTTGCACACTTCATCCAGATTCAACATTTCAGTGGACGTGATGATCCGTTTTTTATCCGGTTCCATTCCCGGAAAATAATTTGGTTTAGAGCCAGTTGCAATTACAGTATTTTTAGTTTCAAGAATTGTTTCTTTTCCATCTGTTGCTGTTACTCTGATATGTGTTTTGTCAACAAACGATCCAACACCCACATGCACATCAATTTTATTTTTGTCCATCAGAAATTTAATTCCGTCACAAGTTTGAGAAACAACTGAAGCTTTGCGCTCAATCATTTTTTTCATATCCACTTTTACACCGGTGATATTAATACCGTGTTTATCAAAATTGTGCGCGGCGTTGTGATAATGTTCTGAACTATCCAGCAACGCTTTTGAAGGAATACATCCAACATTCAAACAGGTACCACCAAGGGTGTTGTATTTTTCAATGAGTGCTGTTTTGAATCCCAACTGCACGCAACGGATTGCACATACATAACCACCAGGACCTGAACCAATAATAACGACGTCGTATTTTGACATAAAATTGAGTTTTTAGAAGGGTAAAGCTACGAAAATATTGATTTCCCCCACCCGTCCTATCCCCTAAATCCCCTTTCCAAAGGATAATGGCTCAAATCCAACTAAAACCAACGAAACAACCAAAAAACCCACTAACAGTGCGGTTTCTCTCCCTTTTTAGTTCCCGATCCATTTAGACTCAATTCGGTCGATTTAGGCCGTTTTTGTTACCCACTTGTTACCCGCAATTTTCAATGGATTTCTTGAAGGTTCAAGAACCCTTCAAACCCTTTTACACTTTCAGATATTTGTATCTCCGAATGGTGTGAAGGGATTGTTTAACAATTAAAACAGTGAATATGGGAATCCATTTAAGAGAGAAAAAATTAGGGAACGGACAGGTATCATTATACCTCGATATTTACCACAACAAAAAGCGTTGGTACGAGTTTTTAGATATTCATATCAACTCAGGTAGATTAAGTACAGAAGACAAAGAAAAGAAGCAACTTGCTCAACAAATCAAAGTCAAGCGTGAAAACGAATTGATAGTAGAAGACAACGGTTTGATTAACCGGCAAGGGCAAAAGGCCGATTTTCCAAGATGGTTGGAAAAATACGCTACCGAAAAATCACCTAAATCACATTACCCATTAGTGCTGCGGTATATTAGAGAGTATTTGGGTCATCATTCCTTGACCTTTCAGGCTATTGGCCCGGAATGGATAATGGGATTTACAAAATTCCTATTAACCAAAGTGAGCAACAATACAGCACGGGATTATATTAAGGCCATGCGGACGGCTTTGGGTGACGCGGAACGTGCGGGGATCATTCGTAAAAACCCATTTAGCTTAATGGAGAGAAAAGATATGTTAAGACCCCAGGACACTTTCAGAAAGGCATACACTTTCGAGGAACTGGGACGGCTGATTCAAACACCTTGCAACATTCCACAACAAATGAAACAGGCTTATTTGTTCAGTTGCTTTTGTGGCTTAAGATGGAGCGATACAAATTGTTTACGTTGGGAACAAATCAGTGTTAAGCAGATCGCAAATGAAGAAAATTATTTCATCCACTTCCAACAGGAAAAAACGGATGCCATCGAGTATCAACCCCTTTCAGCGCAAGCAGTGGAAATTCTCAAACAGAGAAAGCGAGACCGGATAGAAGAACCATTGAGCGTTTACGTGTTTCCAAAAATTAAGGAACCAAAGAATAACAGATCAATGAACCGCATGATAAACAATTGTTTGAAAAAATGGGCTGAAGCTGCGGGATTAAATCCTAAGCACATGCACTTTCACACGGCCAGACATACGTTTGCAACGAATGTATTAGAACACAGTGCAGATGGTGACCTATGGACTGTTTCAAAACTGTTGGGTCATAAATCTATTTTGACTACAATGATTTATGCAAAAGTCAGAGATAAAAGAAAATCGGCGGCGGTAAAGTCTTTACCAAAACTGGAGTTACAAGCAATCTAATAATCGAAAAAACTTAAAGTCGCTGAAAGAGAAAAGCTGATTGGTAAAACCGATCAGCTTTTTCTTTTATTATGAATCTTCTAATTTCTCTTTCGGTTATTTCGTTTTATTTGAAACTAACAATTCCCGAACATCCACGTCCAAGGCATCCGCAATCTCATAAAGTGTTTCAACTGTTGGTTGCATAACATTCGTACACCACTTGGAAACGGTGGTTCTGTTTTTCCCCAAAGTTTCTGCTAACCAATTGTTCGTTTTACCTCGTTCAGCCAAAACCGCCTTAATTCTGTTATTCGCTTTTTTGCTCATCTTATTTCGCTATAAACGCAATTTATGTGGCAAATTAAGCAGAATCAAAATACTCTAAATCGCTTAATTTTAGCTTAAAACGATTCATTTGAATATTATTTATCATAATAGTATGCTTATAAAGCGTAATTTGACTATTTTTAAACAAATTATTTAGCTATGAAGGCAAAAGATCGAAGAAAACTGATTTTATCACTTAATAAAAGACGACTTAATCAATTCCAAACTCCTCCGAGGTTTAAACAAAGCCGGTTTGGATGCTGATCATTATTGTCTCTTTTTAAGTGGAACCATTTTCAATTTGCTAGGCTACCCCAACAGTGAACAATCAGATGAGATTTTTTCAGAATATATAAAGCTCACGGAACAAAGCGATAAAATCGACATTAAGGAAACTCCAAATACCTTGGACGGATTGGCAAATGAGATTTATGTTTTCCTGGTTAAAAGAAAGGGGTAGGGAAAAAATAGCAAACCATCGATCAAAAAAGTTTACGTTGCAATAATCGGACAATTATCCTCCGGCCTCTCAGGATCACAACTACCGGCACATTTTTTAACGCCTTCCAGTAGTTGATTTCTAATAGCAATCAATTCACGGATCTTTTCGTCCAGCAGTTTTATTTTATCTTCAATTTTAGATTCTACATTATTGCATGTCGCTTCATTCACATCAATCATATCCAGCAAGTCAGAAACTTCATTCAGCGTAAATCCAAAATTCTTAATCTTCTTAATGGAAAGAAGTCGCCTTAGTGTTTCTTCGGAGTAATCTTTATAGTTATTGAATTTGGCTTTTGATTGCCTTTGGAGATTAACTTTTGCTTTTCGTAAGAAACGAATGGTCTCTACTCAGTCCGGAACGTGTTGATAATTCACCTATTAGCATGGTGTTTGAAATTATTTTAGCTTCTTTTTAAAACCATTGACTATACTCCACGGTTTAATTTTGCTAAGGTAATTTAAAACTGATAAACGTTGAAACTAAAAATTGTAATTTCGGCAATGGTGCTTACACTGGTTGTCACATTAAATGGCTGCGAAGCTATTAAAGAATGTTGCCAGGGCAAATCATGCGACAAAACTGAACAAGCTGGAACATGTACGAACTGCGGTGGCACATCTTGCAATAAAAACTGTTCAGCACAAACTCAAACAGACACCACACAAATAAAAAACTAAAGCCATGAAAAAAATGATCATCATTATAGTAGTGGCAGCAGTAGTATTTGCAGCAGGTTTTCTCTGCCTGAATTGTGGACCGGGTTGTGGAACCAAAACACCACCATTATCCGACACAACTGTAGTTGCGGAAAGTAATAATGCGCAAGGATGCAATGAAAGTTCGTGTAGCAGCAATTGTTCAACCGATAAAACAGCAGTTGCTGAATCACCCACCTGTGGTGGATGCGGTGAAAATTCATGTACCAAATCATGTTCTACAAATCCGACAAATAGCGATTCAAGTCTTAAATCTGCCATACCCTCATGCAGCTTATCAGAACCTGAACTTCAAAGTCGTAAACTTGAGCTTCAGCAAGGGATTTTTAGCCGTCCGCATACCGTAAAAAATGAAACCGGTTACCAGTTTACCTTTAAGGAATCAAAGGAATTCTCCAATGAACTGCTAGAATTTATCAATTTTGAGCGCGGATGTTGTTCTTCGTTTTCATACGGTCTTATTTTTGAACCGAACAATGCAGCTACGCATTTACAGATTTACGGCTCAAAGGAAATTAAAACTGAATTGAAAAATGGATTTACCGCGTTGGGGCTGGCAATACCCTGACTGGTCTGAACGGCAGCCGAAAGCGGAAATCACCCTAACATCAGCCTTCCAATAGATTTACAATTTTTTTGGCCCAGATTTTGTCCATTTTCTCTACCTTCGCCATCGTGAAACGTTTCATTATCATATTCCTTTGTCTGCAAATCCTTTCGGGAAATGCGTTTGGTATGGAATTAATGAAGGTTCATTCGGCTATCTCGCATTATTTCGATCATGAATCTCATGAGCATCCCGGCGAATCGTTTTTGGATTTTTTACACGAGCATTATGTGCTTGGTGAACATGCGCATGAAAATGGTGGACATTGCGATGAAGATATGCCATTTAAACATTGTAGTGACTGTAATCAGCAAGCATTTAGTCGTTGTTCCATTTACCTTGCCTGAAGATCTGGCGAAAATTTCTATTCCATATTATACCGTTCAACTTCCGGTAGAAGCAAGAGAACAATTTGTTTCTTCTTGCACCCTTGCCATCTGGCAACCCCCCAAAATTAGTTAATGACATTTTGATGCTCCGTTGTAAAACGGAACAAACATTGGACTTGGGGTAAAAACTCTTGTCCGACTTTGTATTTGTATTAAACTAATTCACATGATTGATAATATAATTTCGTACAGCATAAAAAACAAATTGGTCATTGCTTTAATGACCTTCGCGCTCATTATCTGGGGTGTATGGAGTGCCAGTAAATTGCCTATTGATGCCTTGCCGGACATCACCAACAACCAGGTACAGATCATTACCGTTTGCCCTACTCTTGCAGGAGAGGAAGTCGAACAGCTAGTAACTTTTCCCATCGAGCAAAGTATCGCCAACCTTCCCGACCTTGTCGAATTACGAAGTATTTCGCGTTTCGGCCTGTCGGTGATAACCGTTGTTTTTGACGAAGACGTAGACATTTACTTTGCTCGGCAATTGGTAAATGAGCGACTAAAAGAAGCCGAAGATAAAATTCCAAATGGTGTCGGAACGCCTGAATTGGCGCCAGTGAGCACAGGGCTGGGTGAAGTATATCAATACATCATTCACCCTAAAGAGGGCAGTGAAGATAAATACACTGCTATGGATCTTCAGGAAACGCAGGACTGTATTATAGCACGTCAGCTTTACGGTACGCCGGGCATTGCTGAGGTAAATAGTTTTGGCGGAGAAGTCAAACAGTATGAAGTAGCTGTAAATCCTGATCGGCTTTACGCTATGGGTGTAACTATATCAGAAATTTTTACTGCGCTTGAAGAGAATAATGAAAATACCGGCGGTGCATACATCGACAAAAAACCGAATGCTTATTTTATAAGAGGCATTGGTTTAGTAAGCTCTTTCGACGACATTAATAATATTGTAGTAAAAACCAGCGAAAAGGGAATCCCGATTTTGATTAAAGATGTAGCAGAAGTGAAGTTTGGAAGCGCAGTGCGATACGGTGCATTAACATACAATGGTGAGGTTGACGCGGTTGGTGGCGTAGTGATGATGTTGAAGGGAGAAAACAGCGCTGAAGTCGTAAGCCTTGTTAACGAGAAAATGAAAATCATTCAAAAATCACTACCGGATGATATTGTGATTGAGCCTTACCTGGATAGAACAGATTTGGTAAACCGCGCGATTTCCACCGTTGAAAAAAACCTGATCGAGGGAGCGTTGATTGTGATTTTTGTCCTCGTACTTTTTCTTGGAAATTTCCGGGCAGGATTAATTGTTGCTACTGCTATTCCGTTGGCAATGCTTTTTGCTTTGGGCATGATGAATCTTTTTGGCGTAAGTGCCAATTTAATGAGTTTGGGAGCAATTGATTTTGGATTGATTGTGGATGGAGCTGTTATTATAGTTGAAGCAACCATGCACCATTTGGGCTTGAGGAAAGGTTTTGGAAAACTAACACAACAGGAAATGGACGCGGAAGTGCTGGAATCTGCGGGTAAAATTCGTAAAAGCGCATCCTTTGGAGAAATTATAATTCTCATCGTCTACATTCCAATCTTAACCCTCGTTGGGATTGAAGGTAAAATGTTTGGGCCAATGGCTCAAACGGTGTCGTTCGCAATTCTCGGAGCGTTGATTTTATCCTTTACATATATTCCTATGATGTGTGCGCAGTTCCTGTCTAAAAAGGAAAAAACCAAATTGAACATCAGCGACCGTATGATGAACGGGTTGCATAAACTTTATGCCCCAATGCTGAATTGGGCTGTTCGATTAAAATACATTGTTATTTCTTTGACGGTTGTCATTTTTGGATTTTCAATTTTTTTCTTTTCCCGAATGGGTGGTGAATTTATTCCAACGCTCTCGGAGGGTGACTTTGCATTTCACTGCATTCTTCCGCAGGGAACATCTTTATCACAAAGTATTGAAACGTCAATGCAGGCATCACGAATTCTGAAAGGATTCGACGAAGTGAAAATGGTCGTCGGCAAAACCGGTGCAGCAGAAGTCCCAACGGACCCTATGCCTCCCGAAGCAACTGACATGATGATTATTCTGAAGCAACCATCCGAGTGGAAACGTGATATTACTTATGATGAGCTGGCAGACGAAATGATGGAGGAACTGGAAGTAATTCCGGGAGTATTTTTTGAAAAAAACCAACCCATTCAAATGCGGTTCAACGAATTGATGACAGGCATCCGACAAGATGTCGCCGTGAAAATATTTGGCGAAGATATGGATACCCTGTTGTATTATGCTAACAAGGTTTCACAGATCGTTCAATCGGTTGAAGGAGCAACAGAGCCAACAGTTGAACGGGTGGCTGGACTTCCGCAAATTGTAATCAAGTACAACCGTTCTCAAATAGCCACCAATGGTGTTTCAATCGAAGACATTAATCACGTTGTAAGTACAGCGTTTGCAGGTGGAGTTGCAGGTGAGGTTTATGAAAACGAACGTCGGTTTGATTTGGTCGTTCGCCTGGATAGTTCGCATCGCAGCAATATTGAAGACGTTGATCACTTGTATGTCCCGGGAGCAAACGGAACTCAAATTCCTTTATCACAGTTGGCTGAAATTAAAATGGAATTGGGACCGGCGCAGATAAGCAGGGAAGATGGAAAACGCAGAATCGTAATTGGTTTTAATGTAAAGGACAGGGATGTTGAAAGTGTAGTCGAAGACATAGAAGAGCAACTCAGCAAAAATGTAAAATTGCCTGAAGGTTATTATTATACATACGGTGGGACATTTGAAAATCTCAGGGCAGCTTCTGCTCGTTTAATGGTTGCTGTTCCAGTTGCGTTAGCACTTATTTTTCTGTTGCTCTACTTTACCTTCTCATCTCTAAAGCAAGCCACACTTATTTTTACTGCCATCCCAATGGCGGCGATCGGTGGAGTATTTGCATTGCTCATGCGGGATATGCCTTTCAGTATTTCTGCCGGCGTTGGTTTTATTGCTCTCTTTGGTGTAGCGGTGCTGAATGGAATTGTGCTCATCGGAACATTTAATAATTTACAAAAAGAAGGTATGACGAACGTAATAGAACGGATTAAAGAAGGAACGAAAATCAGGCTACGACCTGTATTGATGACCGCTATGGTAGCCTCTTTAGGATTTTTACCAATGGCACTTTCTCACAGCGCCGGAGCTGAGGTTCAGCGACCTTTAGCAACTGTAGTAATAGGCGGATTAGTTACTGCTACCTTCCTTACATTGTTTGTTCTGCCTTTGTTGTACTTGTTATTTTCATCTGGCTCGCGTGCAAAAGGAAAAGTGAAATCGGTCACCGTCGTGATTATTTCTTTGTTCTGTTTTGCTACTGCCAATGCACAAACCGACTCCATAAAAACGATCGGTCTGGATGATGCAATTGCCACTGCTATGCAAAACAACCTGGCCATTCAATCGCAGCAGCTCAATGTTCAATCGTCAACTACGTTAAAGAAATCAACATTTGAATTACCAAAAACGAATGTGAATTTTCAATACGGACAATACAACAGCATTAACCAGGATCGTGCGTTTCAGGTAACACAAACTATTCCATTCCCGACTTACTTTACTTCGCGGTCAAACCTCTATTCAGCAGAAATACAGGGAAGCCAGTTACGTAAAGAAGCAACGGAAAATGAAGTAAGGGCGCAGGTGCAATACTGGTTTTACCAGTTACAGTATCTCGAACATGTTAGGCGAAAATTGCAGACACTCGATAGTTTGTATAGCAATTTTGTGGCTGCGGCTACATTACGGTTTGAATCCGGTGAAACAAGTTTGCTGGAAAAAACCACCGCCGAAACAAAGAAAGGGCAAATTGTTCTAATGTTACAGCAGGCAGAAAGAGAAATAAACTCGGCCTATGTGTATCTGCAAACGTTGATGAATACAGATGAACTATTCGCAATAAAAACAGAGGCAAACTATCAGCCCATTACTTTGTCATTGACGCTTGACACAGCATTAATTGCTAATAATCCTTCCCTAAAAGTATTGTACCAGGAGGCAATTATTGCAGAGCAAAACAAAAAAGTAGAACTGGCCTCAAGTTTACCTGATCTTACGATTGGATATTTTAACCAGTCATTGATTGGAACACAAAACATCAATGGATCGGATGTCTTTTTTGGGCCATCTGATCGTTTTACCGGTTTTAATATTGGCGTAGCTATTCCCCTGACTTTTTTCAGTAATTCTGCTGAAGTCAAGTCAATGGATTATACCTATCAGGCTTTGCAAATGGAGGCGGAAAATGAAAAACTGAATTTGCTGGCTCAGTTGCAAAACGCATTCCAGCAATACAATCAATACCTGGCGCAGCATAATTATTTTGAAACGATTGCCTTACCCAATATTGAAACCATGATCAGCTCGGCGACGCTCGGTTTCAAAAGCGGCGATATTGGCTACATTGAGTATCTAACAGCTTTGCAAACTGCAACAGACACTCAATTGGCGTATCTGCACTCCGTCAATCAACTTAATCAGGCAGTGATCAACATCAATTTCTTAATCAATCAATAAACCAAATCCGCCTACGCTGAAGCTTCGGTGGATGAAAAAAAATAAAATTATGAATAAGTACTTAATTTACATAGCAGTGTTTGCCACATCAATTATCCTGGCATCTTGCGGAGGCAATAGCACAGAAGGTCATGATGAACATGGTCATGGAGAAGAAGGTCATGAAGAGGAAGGTCATGATGAACACGAAAACAGCAACACGGCAACGCTTACCAATGAGCAAATAGAATCCATCGGAATTAAATATGGAAGCATTGAGAAAAAACAACTTACATCTTCCTTAAAACTAAATGGGCTTTTGCGTGTTCCGAATAACAACCAGGCAAGTGTTACTTCTTTGTATGGGGGCGTGATAAACACACTTCCGATTCAACAAGGGAATATGGTAAAAAAGGACAGGTCATTGCGACACTGAGCAATCCTAACTTCATTATTATGCAGGAAGATTTCCTGACGATTTCTTCGAAACTGTCATTCGCTGAAATTGAGTACAAGCGACAAACAGAACTCAATGAAGGTAATGCCACGTCTCTAAAAAAGCTGCAAGAATCCGAAACCGAATTGAACACGCTCAAAGCACAAAAAGCAAGTCTTAAAAAACAGCTTGAATTGCTTGGAGTTAATCCTGATAAACTGACGAGTGATAATTTTCAATCTGTCATCAGTGTCAGGAGTCCGATCAACGGGATTATCAGCAATATTCATGTAAACATTGGAAGCTATGTCGATGCCAATAAACCAATTGCGGATATTGTAGATAACAGCCAGCTTCATCTTGATTTATATGTGTATGAAAAGGATTTAGCAAAACTTCAGGTTGGGCAAACGATTCACTTTACGCTGACCAATAATCCGGGCCAAGAATATGATGCAGAAGTTTATGCTGTCAGCAATACGTTTGAGCCAAATACCAAAACGATAGCAGTTCATGCTAAGGTGGAAGGTGATAAACAAGGTTTAATTGATGGAATGAATATTACCGCTTTGGTCAGTCTGGATGATGCGACTGTCGACGCTGTTCCTACTGATGCTATCGTAAGTCATGAAGGACAGGATTATATTTTTATTGTTACTGATGAACACAGCGAAGAAGAGCATCACGATGATGCAGAAGAAGGCGAAGAACATGAACACGATGAACATGGACATGAACACAATGAGGCGACTACTGATGAGCATAGCGAAGGTGGGGTTGTGTTTGAAAAAATACCCGTCAAAAAAGGCACCACCGATGTCGGATATAGCGAAATTACTTTGCTAAAAGATATACCGGCGGGCAGTAAAATAGTGATCGAGGGAGCGTTTTTTATTTTGGGAAAAATGAACAACAAAGGTGAAGGTCATTCACATTAATTGAATTTTTAATCTATAAACATATAAAATCAAATCAAATGAAAAAATCAAGCATCTTTTTGACCCTCTTGGGAGCACTAACTTTTGGAATGCCAAGTTGCGGAAATTTAATCAAGCAGAAACTGAACAACAGGAAGGAGAACATGATCATGAAGGAGAATCGGGTCGCGACCATCACGACGGTGAAAATCATGACCACTCGGAGGATGAACACAACCATGATTCAACACACCATGAAGGTGATGGACATGCGCACTAAGTATTCCAATAATAAGAAATAAATGTAATCCATGAAATTCCGGTTTTGAAACTATCAACAACAAGGAGGAGAAACCGGAATTTCTTTACGGTAAAAAATATTTTATGAGTGAACAAATAATCAAATATTACTACCCGATATACGTGATTGTCTTTATCGGCATTGCCTTTATCCTTCCAAGTGTCAGAACCTATCGGAAAACTGGAATTAATCCGGTCACTTTTTCAAATAAAGACACGGCGCATGACTATTCAGGATTTATGATGAAATTATGTACTTTCTTATTGGTAACAATGGTTTTTACTTTTTCCCTTTCTGAAAAAGCATATTTATATTTTGTCCCTATTTCTTATTTGGAAAATAATGCGGTCTCAATTCTGGGATTCGTCGTTATTCATCTTGCTTTACTCTGGATTATCATTGCTCAGATTCACATGGGTGTTTCATGGAGAATAGGAATTGATGAAACCAATAAAACAGATCTGATTACAAACGGACTATTCTCCATTTCACGCAACCCGATTTTTTTAGGAATACTTGTGAGTATTTTAGGATTGTTCCTTGCGCTACCGAATGCATTATCGTTTGCACTTCTTCTTGCGATTTATATTGTTATTCAAGTTCAGGTGAGACTAGAAGAAGAGTTTTTGAAAAGGACAAATGAATCCGGATATTCTCAGTATTGCTCAAATGTGAGACGATGGATTTAATTCAATTGATATGATAAATAAAGATCCAAATCATAAACATACTTACGATGAGCAAGGCAAAATGACTTGCTGTTCTCTGGAAGAGAAAGTAAATCTTGAAGCTGAGCATAAGTTGCAGACTAAAGGATTGTCTTCAAGAATTACAATGGAGGACATCAAAGAATATCTGCCTTCTATTATCAGTTTTATTCTTTTGATGGCTGCTATTACCATTGATAATTTCATTCAACAGAAATGGTTTACTGGTAATTTAAGAATTCTTTGGTACGCAGTAGCTTATTTGCCTGTGGGCATTCCTGTAATAATCGATGCAGGTAAGGCGATGCTTAGAAAAGATATTTTTTCAGAGTTTTTTTTAATGAGTATTGCAACTATTGGTGCGTTTGCTATTGGAGAATATCCTGAAGGAGTTGCCGTAATGCTGTTCTATGCTGTTGGCGAATTATTTCAATCGGCTGCCGTTAAAAGAGCAAAGGGAAATATAAAAGCCCTGCTGGATGTTCGACCTAACGCTGCATCTGTTATACGAAATGGTAAAGTTGAAACAGTTGTTCCTGAAACCGTTCAAATAGGAGAAATAATTCAGGTAAGGTCAGGCGAAAAAATACCCTTAGATGGTATTCTGCTTAATGACAAAGGAAGTTTTAATACCGCCGCTCTTACTGGAGAAAGTAAGCCTGATACGAAATACAAAAATGAAACTGTGTTAGCGGGTATGATTAATATCGGACAAGTAATCGAAATAAAAACGTCCAAATTATTTTCTGATAGCTCCATTAGTCGCATTTTGGAATTAGTACAAAAACGCAACTTCACGAAAAGCGCAAACCGAATTATTCATTCGTAAGTTTGCAAGAATTTATACGCCTATTGTCGTTTTGTTAGCCACGTTGCTTACCACCTTGCCTTACTTTTTTGTTAGTGAGTATGTGTTTTCAGAATGGTTGTATCGTGCTCTTATTTTTCTTGTGATTTCTTGTCCGTGTGCTCTGGTAATATCTATTCCGCTTGGCTATTTTGGTGGAATTGGTGCTGCTTCACGCAACGGAATTCTTTTCAAAGGATCGAATTATTTAGACCTGATGACAAAAGTTAATACCGTTGTAATGGATAAAACCGGAACTCTTACAAAAGGTGTTTTTAAAGTGCAGAAAGTGAAATCAGATATTTTTGAAGAAGATGATTTTGTTGCGTTAGTCGCAGCCATTGAAGTTAATTCCACACATCCTATTGCAAAAGCTATTGTAGCTGAAGCAAATGATAAGCACAAAGAAATTTCAGTCACCGCTGTTGAAGAAATTTCCGGTCATGGATTAAAAGGAATATTCAACGACGACGTTATACTTGCGGGTAACACGAAGTTGCTTAAAAAATTCAGTATAAAATATCCGACTGAAATTGATGCAATCGTTGATAGCATTGTTGTAGTAGCAATCGGGAATAATTTTGTGGGCTATATTACAATTTCAGATGAAATAAAAGACGATTCTGCAAAAGCAGTCCAGGATTTGAAATCCATGTCCATTAAACCTGTCATGCTTTCAGGAGATAAACAAGCTGTCGTTTCTCAAGTGGCAAAAGATTTAAATATAGAATTGGCCTATGGAGATTTACTTCCACAGGATAAGGTTGAAAAAGTAGAAGAAATAAAAAAAGACAAATCAAGGATCATTGCATTTGTAGGAGATGGAATTAATGATGCGCCTGTTCTCGCCTTAAGCGATGTGGGAATTGCAATGGGAGGTTTGGGTAGCGATGCAGCAATTGAAACAGCAGATGTAATAATTCAGACAGATCATCCTTCAAAAATAGCGACTGCAATTTCCATTGGAAAAGCAACAAAAAAAATCGTGTGGCAAAATATTATAATGGCGTTTGGTGTAAAAGCAATTGTTCTTGCATTAGGTGCAGGGGGATTGGCAACCATGTGGGAAGCCGTTTTTGCAGATGTGGGTGTTGCTTTATTGGCAATATTAAATGCAGTACGGATTCAAAGGTTTAAATTTGATTAGATGCCGGACAAAAATCATATCGTCGAGAAAATTATTAAGAATAATCCTAAAATTAAAAGGGAAGTTCTGATACAACTGAGTTTAGAATCACTTGTGATTATCATGGCGCAAACGGAATTAGAAGTATTACAGAAAAATTAGGAGAACCATGCAAAAAAGGTATTAAGAATAAACTTAGGTCAGATGAGAAAATTCAATTTACATAAAATAGTCTGTCTTCTTGTAATGACTCAAGGGTTTGTTTTGAATGCACAACCCGATCTCGATTCATTCGTGTGCAAGAGCTACTGTTCAAAACATTTCACAGCAACCATGCGGTATGATTTTGAAACCAACAAAGACGCCCGCGATCTGGAAGGAAATTATGACATTTATTATCATCGTCTTGAATGGCAGTTAGATCCGAATGTTCTTTTTATCAGTGGAACGATTACAACTTATTTTAAATCAAAAATCCCTGACCTGAACCTGATATGTTTTGATTTCTCTGATAGTTTATCTGTTTCGCAAGTTCTTTATCACGGATCACCAATCAGCTATTCAACACCCGGAGATAATACCATTCATGTGGATTTGCCAACGTTATTAGCTTCCGGTGAAATAGACAGCGTTACGATCAGTTATAGCGGAGTACCCTTTGCAACCGGTTTTGGTTCATTTAAACAAGGATTTCATTCAGGCATACCCATCATTCACACATTGTCTGAACCTTATGGTGCAAGAGATTGGTGGCCGTGTAAACAAAGTCTGGAAGATAAAATTGATTCACTTGATATTTTTGTAACCACCCCTTCACAATATTCTGTTGCCTCCAATGGACTTTTAGTGAGCGAAACTATAGTTGGTTCAGATAAAATTTTTCATTGGGAACATCACTATCCAATAGCTACTTATCTTATCGCCATTGCGGTAACTAATTATGAACGATTTGTTGAGTATGTTGATTTAGTTTCGGGCGACACAATTGAAATACACAATTTCGTTTATCCTGAAAGTGTCATTTCCTGGAACACGGCAGCCAGCAGCACTTATTTATACATGCGATTTTTTTCTGAGAAGTTTGGAATCTATCCATTTCATGAAGAAAAATATGGCCATGCACAATTTCCTTGGGGAGGTGGTATGGAACATCAGACCATGAGTTTTATGGGGGCTCCTCTCCGGGATTAATTTCACACGAATTGGCGCATCAGTGGTTTGGCGATAAAATTACTTGCTCAAGCTGGACTGATATTTGGCTTAACGAAGGATTTGCAACGTATCTCGCAGCATTGGCACAAGAAGAATATTACCCTGCTAACTGGCAGGAATTTAAAAAAAACTCCATTGAATCAATCGTGTCTCTTCCCTGGGGTTCTGTTTATGTCACGGATACAACTTCTGCGGCCAGCATTTTTGATTATAGGTTGATCTACCAAAAAGGCGCAATGGTATTACACATGTTGCGTTGGGTACTTGGCGATGATGATTTTTTTGATGCTGTTCGTAATTACGTTAATGATCCGATATTAGCATATTCATTTGTAAAAACGCAAGACTTGGTGACGCATCTCGAAAATCAAAGCGGTAAAGATTTGACGGAATTTTTTGAAGATTGGTTTTACGGAGAAGGATATCCGACCTATACCATTTCCGTTTTGCAAAATGGTGGTTTTTTAGATATAACACTAAATCAGGTAACGTCTCATAGTTCAGTTGATTTTTATGAGATGCCGATACCGGTTAGGGCCTATGGTGAAGGAGCAGATACTATTTACAGACTCGATCATCTTTACAGCGGGCAAAACTTCCGTGTCGAAGTACCGTTTATAGTTGATAGCATTAATTTTGATCCCGACCTTGGTTGGTTACTGGAAACAATGACCTGTCATTTGATAGCAAAGAATCTTTTATTGAAGTTTACCCAAATCCGGCAGGTTCTGATGTAAAAATAAACTCGTCTGATCCATTGGAAGAGGTTAAAATTTATGATGCGTCAGGTCGTGTTGTTGGCAGTTGGAAAGATATTGGTTTATATGTTGAAATTCCTATGACAAAAATGGCCGATGGTATTTACGTGGTCAAAGCTAAATCGTCTTCAACAATGGTTGAAATTAAACTCGTACACATAAATGAATAATTGTTAATCTTTTTCGGTACAATTCCATTCGTCTATACCAGTATTGCTGACGCTCTACTGTTGAATCCGATGGAAATTCCAGGAGAATTTGAAACAGCTATTGATCAACACACAGTTAAGTCTTAATCTTTTTTAACGGCTCAGAAGGGAACTTTCACTGTTACTTTTCAGACTATTTGCACATATACGGTAAACAGGCATCCCGGAATGACGTTTCATAATATCCCAAACGATTTGACGTTTTTAAACATAAATAGTTTACGTTCCCCAAACTGGATATTTCACTCAACCTGACCCCACTTTTTCACTCTAAATTGACCCCTCATTTCTAAGTTGCTTTTTTGCGGTCATTTTTCTGTTTTAGTGGTTATCAAATTTAGTTAATTTACTTCTCGTTTACAAGATCTTCTTTTAGTTGTCTTTTCTTACGCATAGATTCTCCTTTTAGTTCCAGGCGATGCGCGTCGTGAACGATTCTGTCAAGAATCGCATCGGCAATAGTTTGTTCGCCGATTGCTTCGTGCCATTTGTTTACTGGTAATTGCGAGGTCAGTAGCGTGGAGGCCTTGGCGTGGCGGTCTTCGATAATTTCCATGAGAGATGCGCGGCTTTGTGCGTCGAGTGGCTGGATTCCAAAGTCATCAATAATGAGCAGATCTTGCTTTTCTATTTTAGCAAGTTCCTTTAAGTACGACCCGTCAGCTTTTGCCATTTTCAGTTTTGCAAAAAGTTTGGTGCTGTGCTGATACAAAACTTTATATCCTTGTGAACACGCTTCGTGACCGACTGCTGATGCAAGAAAACTTTTTCCGATTCCTGTGCTGCCTGTAATAATCAGATTTTCTTTTTTCTTGATAAACTCGCAATTTGCAACGCGCATGACTTGATTTTTGTTGAACCGATTGTCTTCAAAAGTGAGTTGCTCAATGGATGCCTTGTAGCGGAACTTTGCGTTGGAGATTGTGCGGCTAAGCTTTCGGTTATAGCGTTCATCCCATTCTGAGTCTACTAAAAATGACACCAGCTCATCGGGTGTTAGCTTTTCATTTTTGTCTGTTTCAATATTTGTACGCAATGCTTTGAGCATCCCGTACAAATGCATTTGTCTTAATTTTTCTAATGATGATTCATTCATGATATTTGTTTTTAATTGTTACTACTGATAATAATCTTCTCCGCGGATATTCTCGTGCGAAGTGAACGGAAGTTCTTCTTGTGTATCATCTTCATCATACTGATCAAGACCGCGCTGAAGAATAGTTTCTATGATATTGTAATGGTAAAGACCATAACTATGTGCGCGGTTACAAGCGCGGATAAGCCTTTGGTTACCGACCCGTTTTGCATAGTTTAAAATTCCACGACAGGTTCGGTAAGCTTGTTCGGGATGAATTTTTTTCAAGAGAACTTGTGCAATATAGAACTCAACATCTGGGGATATTTCACGCGCTTGTTTTAAAAAATAATCCGGTGACCAATCACTCACAAATTGATGTTGCGAGGCCATGTGGGCGGGATCTGTTGTGTAATTGTGCGGGGACTTTACGCGAGGATGAGAGGCAATGAGTTCATGACGGTGATAGATTTCTACAAAAGATTTTGAGAATAACAATCGCACCTTTTTACCAATGTAAGAATAAGGTACACTGTAATAATGTCTATCTGGTCCAAGGTGCACGTGACCGTTTTTCATCACGGTTAAATCCAATTGCTTGCGCATCTCAAAACGCTTTTCTGGTAGCGGCTCCAGTGCAGGCTTTTCCATTTCTTCGAACTGTTGCAAACGTGAGTATGCCCTGCCTTTAAATGAACGTGCGTTGTGATCATAGAGAAAAGGATAAATGGCTTTGTTGATCGATGAAACAGAGGTGTACTTGTCTTGACTGAGTCGTGTAAAAATTCGGGTGTAAACAATTTTCACTGCTCCTTCAACCAATGCTTTGTCCTTTGGTTTATATGCTCGTGCAGGAACAACAGCCATTGAATAATGATCTGCAAAACGTTCAAAGTTGGTATTGATTGTGGGTTCATACTTGCTACTTTTTATCACTGCCGATTTGAGGTTGTCAGGAACAATTGCCCTGGGCGAACCACCGAAAAAATGAAGCGCGTTTTCACAACAGCTTATAAAGTCTTCAACAGTTTGTGATTCTACTGCTTCAACATAAGTGTATTGACTTGCTCCAAGCACAGCTACAAAAACTTCAAGCATTATTATTTCAGCTGTTTGCGGATCTACGATGCTCAATTTCTCTCCAGTAAAATCAACATACATTTTATCTCCTGCTTTGTGATCCATGTGCATGGAAGGAGTAACTCGCCTTCGATAAGCTTTGAATAAATTATTAAAGTGTGTGGCTTTGTAACCATCAGGATTTTTATTAAAATATTCTTCCCACATCATGTGAATCGTAACACCGCGCTGCCGCAGCTTCTTTTCTGCGTATGGAAAAACTCGTACAGTGTTTTTAGTTTCTCAGGTTGATCAACCGTTTTTTCAGGATGAAAAAGTCGGTCCACTTCATGGTCACTCATTTTTGATAACTCATCCCAAGTTATTTTTAGTGATCTGAAAATTTCAATGTATGCCTTGGCTGTATTCTTTGATATTCCAAGCGTTTCGCCTATTGTTCTTTTGCCAGTGCCCTGACAATGAAGCTTGATGATTTGTTTTAATTTGCTCATACTAATTGTTTTGTTTGCCATGTTTGAGTAGATTTAGCTTCGGATTTTTTTATCCAAAAACCTAAAGAAACATGGTTCTAAAACAGTATGACCAGCGACTTAATTTTGAGGGGTCAATTTACACTGAAAAAGTGGGGTCAGTTTCGAGTGAAAAAGTGGGGTCAGTTTCGAGTGAAAAAAGGGGGTCAGTTTCAGTGAAATTTCCAAATTCACCATCCATCCATAAATTTCCTTTATAAACTTTATTGTATCCATTTGGATTAAAAGGTCCGTTCTTGGTTATCCCTAAACTGCCATCGGGTCCACCGAGGCCAGCAGGTAAAACAATGGTATACGAATAATCTATAGTTGTGGGCTGTTCTTTTGGATATTTAGGTTTGTATGTTCTGTCTTTATAAAAAGAACTATCCACGATTAAACCAGTCTCAGATTTTTCTCTTTTAAATTCAATCGATCCGTATTTTGAAATGGATGTGTCACAATTATCATAATAATGGAAAACAGGTAAACTGTCATTACCATTCATATCATAATATTTTTCAGTTTGAATACATCCATTTTCATAATATCTGTGAAAGCTACCCTTGAATTTTCCATAAGCAAAATATCCTGTCTCCTGAAGTATTCCATTTTCATAATACTTTTCATAGTAACCAGACGGTCTTCCGTTTACAAAACTTGCCTTGACTCGTAATATTCCATTTTTGTGATAGATTTGCCAAAGCCCGGTTTTTCGATCATCCTTGTAAGGTCCTTCTTCCACTTTACAGGAATCACAAAAACCTTTTTCTGGAAAATCTTTACCATCCAAAATCCAATAGCCTTGCTTTAAACCTTGCGTGTCCTTTTGATTCAATGTGTCTGATTGAGAAAAAGTGACCATCGAAAAATGGTAAAATAAGACTATGAATATGATAAACTTGAATTGCACAGAACTCAAGTTAGGGAAAATTAATGGATGAAAGACAAATTAGGATAGAGGAAAAAGCGAAAAGGAACTTTTTTCCCTTAGTCTTTTTGGCTTTTCACTTTTGCCTTCTGCCATAGCCCTTACTTAATATCCAGCGAATTCATAATCTCCACAGCAACCGGCATCCACTCCTTGTATCCTTTTTTGGGGCAAACCAAATCACCGGCTAAATGAAGACCTTTGTGAAGGGTGAGAAAATGGAAATGGTAATATTTTTCCGGTGAACGATGCATCACTTCTAAAAATGCCACATCATGCCCGTCAACTGAAATTATGCCATTTGACAACTCTTTTAATTTCAGATCAGCTTCCATCCACGACTGAAGCAGATCAGCTTTTAAACCGCCAACTGTATTATCCGTTTTTTCATTTTTCTGCATGTAAAAAGCAAGCCTGCATTCTCTCAATGAATCACCATAAGCAACTTTTGGTTGTGTTCCCGTTGGGTAATATTTTTTTATTTCAAAATCAAGAAAGTCGGTAAAATGGGTTGGTATTTTGATGTTGACCTGATTGTTCATCATGGAAATCTGGCCTAAGGAGATTTCAATTTTTTTGGAAAATACGTTTGATGAAAACAAACCTAATCCAAGAATTAAAATGATAGTACGCATATAATATTTTTTTAACCACAGAGAAGGCACAGAGTTCACAAAGATGTTTTTCTTCGCACTTTTTCTCTGTGCGCTTTGTGCATTCTTTGTGCAGCGTTAGCGGCTTTGTGGTTGCACTCTTTTTAACCACAGAGTTCACGGAGAAGGCACGGAGTTCACAAAGATATTTCTCATTCTACTTTTCTCAGTGCGCTTTGTGCATTCTTTGTGCAGCGCAGCGGCTCCGTGGTTAATAATTTTTTTACCACTGAGGTCTCAGAGAAGGCACAGAGTTACACAGAGAAATTTATCCGAGTTCCGCAATTTTATCTTCTAATAATTTAATCTTACCCAAAATATCTGCTTCTTTTTTTCTTTCACTTGCAACCACTGCTTCCGGTGCGCCGGCCATGAATTTTTCATTGTGCAGTTTTTTGTAAATGATTGCCAGAGATCCTTTGGAGTATTCCAGTTCCTGAACCAGTTTTTCTTTTTCAGCACCCACATCCACTTTTTCTCCAAACGGAATAAAGTACTCGTTGTTTTTTGAAATGAATGAAAAGGAGTTGGTCACTTTCTCGGTCACATATTCCAGTTTGGAAAGATTTCCCATTTTGCGAATCACCGCATCATTTGTTTTGTCCAGATCTTTATTTGCTTTTACAAATAGTTCCAGTTCAATTTTGGTTGCAATGTTATTTTGCTTGCGGATGTTGCGGATGTTTGTAATCACTTCATCTGTCAATTCAAAGTTTTTCAAAATGTTCTGATCCACTGTACCTGCTTTTGGCAAGGCGCTGATGATGATATCGTCTCCTTCATTTCGTTCTCTCAACCAATGCCAGATTTCTTCTGTCACAAACGGCATAAACGGATGTAACAACTTCAGTAATTTTTCGAAAAAGACAATGGTTGATTCCAGCGTTTTGGCATCAATCGGTTGCTGATAACCCGGTTTGATTACCTCTAAATACATCGCACAGAAATCATCCCACACCAATTTGTAAGTTGCCATCAACGCGTCAGAAATTCTGAATTTATCAAAGTGATCGTTGATGTTCAGCATCGCTTCATTCAATTTATTTTCAAACCAGCTGATTGCAATTTTTGAAGCTTCTGGTTGTTCAATATCTCTCCACTCCCACTGATTTACCAAACGGAATGCATTCCAGATTTTATTCGCAAAATTTCTTCCTTGCTCACATTGTGACGAATCAAATGGCAAATCATTTCCTGCCGGTGATGAAATTAAAATTCCAACACGCACACCATCTGCTCCAAACTGTTCAATCAAGTCAATTGGATCTGGTGAATTTCCCAATGATTTAGACATCTTACGACCTAATTTATCACGAACAATTCCGGTATAATAGACATTTTTGAAAGGTAATTTTCCGGTGTATTCATATCCGGAAATAATCATACGCGCCACCCAGAAAAACATAATTTCTGGAGCCGTTACCAAATCATTTGTAGGGTAATAATATTTCAAATCAGCATTGGCATTTGCAAAGCCATTTTTTACAATCGACGGATCAAAAACAGAAGTTGGCCAAAGCCAGGATGAAAACCAGGTATCCAATACATCTTCATCTTGTTTTAAATCTTTTTCAGTTAATGATCTGCCAGATTTTTCAGATGCTAATTTGACCGCTTCATCTATTGTTTTTGCAACTACGTATTGTCTGTCAGCTGCTGCAACATCAGAACCTTCACCATAGTACCAGGCCGGAATCTGATGTCCCCACCAAAGCTGACGCGAAATACACCAGTCTTTGATATTTTCCATCCAGTGACGGTAGGTGTTTTTTAAGTTGTCCGGATAAAATTTAATGTCTCCATTCATTACTGCATCAAGCGCTGGTTTAGACAAATCTTTCATATCTACGAACCACTGCAGTGATAATTTTGGTTCAATCACCGCGCTGGTTCTTTCAGAGTATCCCACTTTATTAATGTGATCTTCTACTTTTACCATGTAGCCCAGTTCATCCAATTCAGCTGCAATCGCTTTGCGTACTTCAAAACGATCTTTTCCATTGTAATGCAAACCGTGCGCATTTAATGTTCCGTCATCATTTAAAATATCAAGTGTTTCTAATTTGTGTTTTTTTCCAAGTTCGTAATCGTTCAAATCATGCGCCGGAGTTACCTTCAGACATCCGGTACCAAATTCCATGTCAACGTATTCATCTGCAATAATTGGAATTTCACGATTTGCAATTGGCACAACAGCTTTTTTGCCAACAAGATTAGCAAAGCGTGCGTCGTTTGGATTGACACAGATAGCAGTATCACCCAAAATTGTTTCAGGACGGGTAGTTGAAATAGTCAGCCACTCATCTGCCGTGCCGGCAATTTTATAACGAACAAAATAGAGTTTTGAATTTACTTCTTTGTGTTCTACTTCTTCATCAGACAAAGCAGTTTTTGCAGCAGGATCCCAGTTGATCATTCGCGCACCGCGGTAAATTTTTCCTTTTTATAAAGATCAATAAACGCATCAATTACACTTTCAGAATAAGCAGGATCCATCGTAAAACTTGTGCGTTGCCAGTCACACGACGCTCCCAGTTTTTTCAATTGTTCAAGAATTACTCCTCCGTATTTGTCTTTCCACTCGTAAGCATGTTTTAAAAAATCAGCGCGCGATAAATCTGATTTTTTAATTCCCTCCGCACGTAATTTCTGCACCACTTTTGCTTCGGTTGCAATGGAAGCGTGATCTGTACCCGGAACCCAGCAAGCATTTTTACCCTGCATGCGCGCACGACGCACCAACACATCCTGAATGGTATTGTTAAGCATGTGCCCCATGTGCAAAACCCCGGTCACATTTGGCGGCGGAATGACCACGGTATAAGCCTCACGATGATCAGGCTCTGAATGAAAATAATTTTGTTTCATCCAGTAATTGTACCATTTGGATTCTGCTTTGCCGGGTTCGTATTGTTTAGGGATTTCGGTGGACATGCGTGATTTTTTTATGCGGTTTTTAGAATGGATGCAAAGTTAGGAAATTTTGAGGACAGAGGACAAAGGTCAGAGGACAAAGGGCTAGGCTTGTCAGACGTAATGAAATGGAGGCTGAGACAGAGTGTAATGGGGCTTTATTGGATGCTTTGGGAAAATGGGTATAATTAGATTAAGGTATGCAAGCTTTAACCACAAAGTCGCTACTCGACGCAAAGGAGGCACAAAGTGCACAGAGAATAAAGCAAATAATCTTTGTGACCACTGTGCCTTCTCAGTGACCTCTGTCCCATAGGGACCACCATGTGGTGGTTAAAAAATCTTCAAAAATTCCAACGTGCGGTACTTACCCAAGCTATTCCCCGCAGTATTTGCGGATATTAAACCGCTCTCTCACTATTTACAATCTCATTGAAAGAATCCAATTTACTTAGGGCATTTTAAATAATACTTGCAAACGCGGTGAATAGTTGCTATATTTACCGCAAATAATGCGGTGATTAATTTGCTTATTCCCCGCATGATTTACAAAAAAAGAAATGCGATACGTTTATCAATACAAAGACTGGCCTCAGTTTTACTGGGATGAGCAAGAGGTAACACGCTTATTGGGAACGGTGCGCAATTTACAGGGCCGCCTGGTGGGAAAAATGGAAACATTGGGTTTTGAATTAAAGACAGAAGCCCTTATGCAAACCATGACTTTGGAAGTTCTTAAATCAAGTGAAATAGAAGGTGAAGTTTTCAATTATGAAGAGGTTCGTTCATCCCTGGCGCGACAATTGGGTTTAAAATTTTCAGGTATGGTTAATTCCGGCCGTGATGTGGATGCCGTGGTTGAAATGATGCTGGATGCCACACATAAAGCGGAGGAAAAACTGACACACGATCGTTTGCATGGCTGGCAGGCTGCGCTTTTTCCAAGTGGTCATAGCGGAATATATAAAATAGAGGTTGGTAAATATCGAACTGATTCATCGGGTGCAATGCAAGTTGTTTCAGGTGCTATGGGAAAAGAACGTGTTCATTTTCAGGCACCGGCTGCAAAAGTTTTGAAATCTGAAATGACGCAGTTTTTGAAATGGTTCAATGGGAATAATCAACTTGATTTGGTATTAAAAGCTGCTCTGGCACATTTTTGGTTTGTTACGCTTCACCCCTTTGATGATGGAAATGGTCGTTTGGCAAGAGCTATAACAGAAATGCTTCTCACACGTTCTGATGGAAGTCCACTGCGTTTTTACAGTATGTCTGCGCAAATCAGATTAGAGCGCAAAGCATATTATGCCGTTCTTGAAAAATCACAAAAAGGAGATTTGGATGTGACCAATTGGCTGCGCTGGTTTTTAAATTGCCTGCAAAATGCAATACTGGCATCGGATAAACTTTTGTCACGTACGCTTAATAAGCATCAATTTTGGAGCAGGCACGCAAAAACAATTTTCAATGAACGTCAGAAAAAAATACTGAACAAGTTACTGGATGAATTTGACGGAAAACTCAATACCTCCAAATGGGCGAAAATAAATAAATGCTCTACAGATACCGCTCTGCGTGATGTTCAGGATTTAGTTTCTAAAAAAGTTTTGCGTAAAGAAAATTCAGGCGGAAGAAGTACAAGTTATGATTTAGTGAAAGAATTTCGCGTCTAAATAAATTCCGGAGCTGAATCAAGCTGGCTTTCATTTTCACTACCTTAGCGTTGTATGAAACGCAAAACCATCAGTAGACAGCTGATCACCAACATTATCATTCCGGTGGTTCTGGTGTTGCTTGCGTATTCGTATCTGAATTACCGCTACAACAAAAGTGAACTTCAAAAACTCAATACAGAACGGCTTTCACAAATTCAGCAGGAAGTACAAAATCTGATTACAGTTTACGATTACGGCATGCGCATGAATGAAATTCACTACGAGGCGCGCATGGAAAAAGTAAGTCGTCAGCTGGTTGAAATTTTTGCGGATAGTCTTGATCCAAAGAAAGCAGATTTATTCACCTTGTGTTACAACCTTGAATTGGATACAAGTAAAGAATCTGTTTACATCATAGACACCAACGGCGTTATTGTCAACACCACGTTTCTGCCTGATTTGCATCTTGATTTTTATGCACGGGGTGAAGGCTATCGGAATACTTTGAAAAAATCTGGCGCAAATGATTTTGTCACTGACCGGTTTTCAGAAGAACAAGTTACCGGCCGAATCAGAAAATGGAGTTTCATTCCTACCAAAGACAGTTTGTACTTAATTGAACTTGGTTTTCTTTCAGCTGAAGCAAGACAATTAAAAGACATGATGCTTGAAACGGTCAACAAAATTGCGGACAAGCACAACGACATTGATCAGGTTTATCTGGCCATGCAGGTGAAAGGAGAAACGTTTGAAGGAATTCCGGACACCACGCTTCAGAACGAACTGGAAGAGGTTTTGCAATCCAAAAAAAATAAACGTCTGCTTACTGAAACAGACAGCATGACCGTTTATGAAGATCTGATGTCAATAGACATTGTGCTGGATGAAACAACCATGTTCAGTGGCATGGTGCTCTACATCAAAAGCAATGATTCGCAGGAACGCAATTTGATTTCACAATCGGTAAAACGGTTTGTGTGGATGGTTTTATTGGCGCTGATCATTTTAATCATCATCATTGTACTACGCGCCCGATCTTTGACGCGGCCCATTGTCAATCTGACCAAAAAAGCAGAAAGCATCACCACCGGAAATCTTCATGAACGAATACAACCAGAAGGGAACAATGAAATTACCCAGCTGTCTGAAAGCTTTAATCACATGATTGAGCAATTGCAGGAATCGTATGAAACGCTTGAACAAAAAGTAGTGGATAGAACCGCAGAAGTGGTAGAACAAAAAAACATTGCAGAACATCAAAAACATCTGGTGGAAGAAAAAAACAAAGAGATTTTAGATTCCATCAACTACGCCAAACGCATTCAAAAAGCCATTTTGCCACAAGATAAATTGTTCAATGCAGCACTGCCTGATTCGTTTGTCCTGTACAAACCAAAAGACATTGTGGCGGGAGATTTTTATTGGATGGAAGAAACGAAAAATCAAATTCTATTTGCTGCCGCAGATTGCACCGGTCATGGCGTTCCGGGTGCACTGGTGAGTGTTGTTTGTCACAACGCATTGAATCGTGCGGTGCGTGAATACGGTTTAACCGATCCGGGAAAAATTCTGGATAAAACCCGTGAAATTGTGATTGCCGAATTTGAAAAATCCGATGACGATGTGAAAGATGGAATGGACATATCGCTTGTCGCGATTCCGACCCCGACGGGCTCTGTAGGCGCAGGTCGCGACCTGCGCCTACAGAGCCCGTTGCAGATACAATGGGCCGGTGCCAATAACCCGTTGTGGGTTGTGAAAAAAGATTCCACCATAATTCTGGAAATAAAACCAGACAAACAACCGATTGGAAAATATGCCGAAGCAAAACCTTTTACAACGCATGAAATTGATTTAGAAAAAGGCGATACATTTTATATCTTCACCGATGGATTTGCAGATCAGTTTGGCGGCGACCGGGGAAAAAAATTCAAAGCATCGAGTATGAAGGAACTGATTCTTACCATTCAAAATTTGTCCATGTCTGAACAAAAAGAGCGGCTGAATGAGTCATTTGAAGTCTGGCGCGGAACACTTGAACAGATTGATGATGTGAGCGTCATTGGAGTTAGGATTTAGGGCAGAGGACTAAGGGCAAAGGGAAAAGTGTGATTGTGATGTGTTGACAGGGAGTTAGAAATAAAATTTGGGATTTTGAATTTGGAATTATTAAAAAAATGGATTCAGGAATTGAAAAGTACAACAAAGATCAATCAGCAGAAGACAAAAAAATCTGTAAATCATTGGCAAAAGAAATTGACAAACACCTCAAAGGAGCTGAGAGTAAAATCTGGCATTCACACCCGGTTTGGTTTTGGATGGAACCGATTGTGGGATACAGCAAACAAAAAGCAGGCATTCGGTTGATGTTTTGGAGCGGTGCTGATTTTGATGAAGAAAATCTGAAAACCGGAACAGGTAAATTCAAAGATGCATCGATATTCTTTAATTCATCCGATGAAATCAAAAAGAAAGATTTAAAACGCTGGCTTGAAAAGTCGATTGAAATTCAGTGGGATTATAAAAACATCGTTAAGCGCAAAGGCAAACTGGAGCGTCTGCATTAATTTCAGCATACACAATCAAACAACACCATTCACAAATCATGCAATTAAACGAAAACAAAGAGTTCATTTCTGTTGATTATTCAGAACAAAATTTATCGGAGGCTGAGTTTATTGACTGTGAATTCAACGGGTGTAATTTCACCAACACCAATCTTACCAGCGCAACATTTATGAATTGTGTTTTCACCAATTGCAATCTTGCCTTGTGCAATTTGAAAGACACCGGTTTGAAAGACATTCAGTTCACCGACTGCAAACTGATGGGACTTGATTTCAGCATTTGCAACAACTTTTTATTTGCGGTGAATTTTGAAGCCTGTCAGCTTGACTATTCCATATTTTTTGGAAAAAGCATGCGCCGTACCAAATTCATTAGTTGTTCATTGAAAGACGTTGAATTTTCAGAAGCGCAATTGTCTGAATCTATTTTTACGAACTCCGATTTAGCAGGTGCCACATTTGACAGGACCATTTTAGAAAAAGCGGATTTCAGATTAGCCAGAAATTTTATCATTGATCCGGAAAAAAACAAAATCAAAAAAGCCAAATTCTCATCAGACAGCCTTGCGGGTTTGCTTGCAGGCTATAACCTGGATATTGATTAATTCGTGTTTTTAGACCGATTCAATAAAACAGATTCAACATCATTTAAATTTTTTCCTTTTGCTTTGAGTAATATCAAATAGTGGTACATTAAATCAGCCGCTTCATTTAAGAATAAATCATCGTTCTGATCTTTAGCTTCAATAACCAATTCAACTGCTTCCTCTCCTACTTTTTGAGCCACTTTGTTGATACCACGTTTATACAATTTATTCGTGTACGAATTTGGATCATCTGAATCAATTCTGCTGGAAATGGTTTCTTCAAGTTTGTAAATAAATCCCTTTGAAGATGCTTCACCAAAACAGGATACACTGCCCGTGTGGCAAGTCGGACCAACTGCGTTTGCCCTGATCAAAATTGTATCCTGGTCACAATCAATTTGGAGATCAACTACGTTTAAAAAATTACCAGATGTTTCACCTTTGGTCCACAATCTGTTTTTGGAACGGCTGAAAAAAGTTACGCGCTTTTCTGCTTTGGTTTTTTCAAATGCCTCTTCATTCATATAACCGAGCATCAATACCTGAGCAGATGTTGCATCTTGAATAATTACGGGAACTAATCCATTGTCTTTTGTAAAATCTATCTTCATCGGATTGGAATATTTTGTGTTTTTAAATAATTTTTTAATTCTTGAATCGGAATTTCATTGTAGTGAAAAATGCTTGCTGCCAAACCACCACTAGCTTTTGTTTTTTGGAAAACGTCTTTGAAATGTTCTTTGGATCCTGCACCGCCTGACGCAATAACAGGAATGCTCACCGCCTCACTGATTTGTTTGGTTATCTCGATTGCAAATCCTGCTTTGGTTCCGTCATTGTTCATGGAAGTTAAAAGAATTTCACCAGCGCCCAATTCAACTACTTTTTTTGCCCAATCTATCGCTAATAAATCTGTTGGTGTTTTTCCACCACTGACAAAAACGCGCCATTCATTTTCAACCAATTTTGTATCAATGGCAACAACTACACATTGGCTTCCATACTGCTTCGCGATTTCAGAAATCAATTGCGGATTTTTCACCGCAGAGGAATTCAGACTAACTTTATCTGCGCCTGATTTTATAACCATTTCGGCATCTTCAAGCGAATTGATTCCGCCGCCAACCGTAAAAGGAATATTAATTTCTGTAGCCACTTTTTTTACCAGTTCAGAAAGGGTTTTGCGTTTTTCTTCGGTTGCGGTGATGTCCAAAAAAACAAGTTCGTCAGCTCCTTCTGCAGCATATTTTTTTGCCAGCTCAACCGGATCACCCGCGTCGCGGATGTCAACGAAATTAACTCCTTTGACAGTTCTGCCGTTTTGAATATCAAGACAGGGGATGATTCTTTTTTTCAACATAACAATTTTTCTTTGTGTGTCTTTGTGTGTCTTTGTGTCTTCTTTGTGACCTTTGTCCCATAGGGACAGAGCACACAGAGAAGGCACATAGTTTCACAGAGAATTTTTTAAACACTCTGCTTACTTCCTTTTATAATATTTCTTTCAAGTCATTTAATCGAATTCTGCCTTCATAAATTGCCTTTCCGACAATTGCTCCTTCACAACCCAATTCCTTCAATTTTATCAAATCATCCATGGAAGAAACCCCACCGCTTGCAATTAGTTTAACGCTTGTCTTTTCCATAATTTCTTTGTACAAGTCATTCGAGGTTCCTTGCAGCATGCCATCTTTCGAAATATCTGTGCAAATGACATATTCAATTCCTTTTTGTTGGTAATCGGAGATGAATTCAACGACATCCATTTCTGAATTTTCTAACCAGCCTTGTGTTGCAATTTTTCGATTCAAACAATCTGCACCCAATATTATTTTTTCAGAACCGTATGTAGAAATCCATTTCAAAAATAATTTACGATTTTTCACCGCAATACTTCCTCCGGTAATTTGTGAAGCTCCAGATTCAAAAGCTATCCTTAAATCATCATCACTTTTTAATCCGCCACCAAAATCAATTTTCAAATTAGTGTTTGTCGCTACCCTTTCCAATACTTTTTGATTGATAATTCGGCTTGATTTTGCACCATCCAAATCTACCATATGCAAATATTGAATTCCGTTTGCTTCAAATTCTTTTGCCACTTCTAAAGGATCTTCGTTATACACTTTTTTCGTGGAATAATCTCCTTTTGTTAAACGCACACATTTACCGTCAATTATATCGATTGCAGGAATAATTCTCATGTTATAGTTTTAAAAAGTTCATCAATATTTTTTCTCCGACACTTCCCGATTTCTCAGGGTGAAACTGCGTTGCGTAGAAATTATCCTTTTGCAAAGCTGCACTAAACGGCACGATGTAATTACAAGTTGCTACAGTGTATTCACAAAGTTCAGCGTAATAGCTGTGTACAAAATAGACATCATCACTTTCATTGACACCTTGAAATAAAGGACCTGATAATTTGGTCAAACTATTCCATCCCATTTGCGGAACAAGGTCTTGCGGCGGAAATTTTTTGACAATGGTTTTAAAAATTCCCAGACAGTTCACATTTCCTTCTTCTGAAAAAGCACACATCAATTGCTGACCGAGGCATATTCCAAGAACAGGTTGTTTAAGAGACCTGATTACTTCATCCAAATTGCGCTCTTTTAAATATTTCATGGCGGAACTTGCCTCTCCGACACCAGGGAAAATTACTTTCTCTGCATTCCTCAATATATCCACATCATCCGTCACAACAGATTCAAAACCAAGTCGCGTCAAGGCATTCTGAACAGATGCTATATTTCCGGCGTTGTATTTTAAAATTGCGATCATTTTTTTCATTTTTTTTGTTTCGGAATCCGTTCCGTAGGCGCAGGTCGCGACCTGCGCCTACGGGGACGTGCGACCTGCGCCTACGGAACGGATTATAACATTCCTTTGGTACTCGGCACCGAAAAATTATTTGTTTTACCTACCGCCATTTTCACTGCTTTCGCAAACGCCTTAAAAATAGCTTCAATCTTGTGGTGTTCATTTTCTCCTTCTGCTTTAATATTTAAATTACATTTCGCATTATCACTAAATGATTTAAAAAAATGTTTAAACATTTCGGTTGGCATCTCTCCAACTTTTTCACGTTTAAATTCAGTCTCCCAAACTAGCCACGGACGGCCACCGAAATCAATTGCTACTTGTGCCAGACACTCATCCATTGGCAATAAAAATCCGTATCGTTCTATTCCTCTTTTTGAACCCAATGCTTCAACAAATGCTGTTCCTAAAGCAAGCGCAACGTCTTCTACCGTGTGGTGTTCATCAATGTGCAAATCACCTTTTACTTTGACAAACAAATCTAAATTTCCGTGCTTAGAAATTTGTTCTAGCATGTGATCAAAAAATCCAATTCCTGTTTCGATTTTTGACTTTCCGCCTCCGTCTAAATTCAATTCTATTTCAATATCGGTTTCCGATGTTTTGCGTTTCACTGTTGCAATGCGCGGAACTGATTTCAGATAAGTATATATTTCATTCCATTTTGTCGTTACCAGATCTGCTGACACGGTTTTATCAGTACCCATATAAATTGCCTTTGTTCCAAGGTTCTTTGCCAGTTGAACGTCAGTTGCACGATCACCAATGACATATGAATTTGCAAGATCATAATTCCCATAAATATATTTTGCAAGCAATCCTGTTCCTGGTTTTCGGGTTGGAAGATTTTCTTCCGGAAAACTTTTGTCAATCAGAATATCTGAAAAAATAATTCCTTCATTTTCGAACGCTTTGAGCATTGTATTTTGTGCCGGCCAGAAAGTATCTTCCGGAAAAGATGATGTTCCCAAACCGTCCTGATTTGTAACCATGACCAATTCAAAATCCAGTTCGGCCGCAATTTTGGAAAGTGCAGAAAATACACCTGGATAAAACTCCAGTTTTTCCAAACTATCCACTTGAAAATCTACCGGTGGTTCAATAATCAGGGTTCCGTCCCGGTCAATAAATAATACTCGTTTCATGATTTATAATTTTGTAATGCATTCAATAATATTTTATTTTCTTCCGGAGTTCCAACGGTAATTCGAAGACAATTTTTCACGACTGAATTTCTGTTGCGAACAACCAGCTTTTGTTCTGTGAGATATGCATATATTTTATCAGCATCTGTTACTTCTGCAAGTATAAAATTTCCATCTGAAGGATAGGTTTTTTTTACAATCTGCATTGAATTCAAGTTCCTTTCCAATTCAATTTTTCTGATTTAATCAAATTTATTCTTTTAAACGTTTCATCGCTTTTTTCCAACGCAATCAGCGCAGCATTCTGATTCAATGCGCTCACATTGTAAGGTGGTTTGACTTTATTAAACCAGTTAATTATTTCAGGTTTTGCATAAGCCATACCAACTCTTGCAGCCGCCAATCCCCATGCTTTACTGAAGGTTTGTGAGATAATCAGATTCGGAAATTCATTCAATCTTTTTATCCAGGATTCCTGTTCACTAAAATCAATATACGCTTCATCTATAAATACAACTCCATTAAATGATTGCAAAATTTCTTCAATTCTGTCAATTGAATTTCCGGTTGGATTATTGGGTGAACAAATGAAAATTAATTTAATGGACGGATCACTCAAAAACGGTTTGGTTAAATCAAAATCAATCTGAAATTCTGAATTGAAAGGAACTTTAATTAATTCCACATCATTAATAGCTGCGCTAACTTCATACATTCCGTAAGTCGGTGAAAAAGTCAACGCTTTATCCTTTCCGGGTTCACAAAAAATACGGAAAGTCAAATCAATTACCTCATCACTTCCATTGCCAATAAATATAGAATTTGCAAATACAGATTTCAGTTCAGCCAATTTTGATTTCAATTTTTTCTGATACGGATCCGGATATCTATTCAAATCTCCAAAAGGATTTTCATTGGCGTCCAGAAAAATTCCATCCGATCCCTTGTACTCATCCCTTGCACTGGAATACGGCTTCAGTTTCTGAATATTCGGTCTGATTAATTCGTCAAGTGTTTTCATTTTTTCAATTTTTTAAGTCTGACTGTCACTGCATTTTTGTGTGCAAAAAGTTGTTCTGCTTCAGCCATTTCTTCAATTGCCGGCCCAATATTTTGAATTCCTTTTTTGGAAATTTTCTGAAAGGTTATTTTTCTTACAAAGCTGTCCAGTGATACACCGCTGTAATTTCTCGCAAAGCCATTGGTGGGGAGCGTGTGATTGGTTCCGCTTGCATAATCACCTGCGCTTTCACATGCGTATTTTCCGATAAAAACGGATCCTGCATTTACCACTTTTTTTGTCAATTCATCAGCATTATCGCAAGCAAGAATTAAATGTTCAGGCGCATACAAATTACTGAATTGCATACACTCTTTTTCTGTTTTGAACTGAATGGCAAGACTGTTTTTCAGTGCTTCAGCAGCAACATCTTTTCTTGGCAATTTTGTAAGCTGTTTTTTTAACTCTGTTTGTATCGATGCAATAATTTTAGCCGATGTACTCAACAATATCACCTGACTGTCGGCTCCGTGCTCAGCCTGAGACAACAAATCTGCCGCAACAAATTCTGCAT
The DNA here is from genome assembly GCA_016719925.1 of Crocinitomicaceae bacterium. GTDB lineage: Bacteria > Bacteroidota > Bacteroidia > Flavobacteriales_D > Crocinitomicaceae > JADJGJ01. Next base: position 38,279 of record JADJYC010000004.1, read on the forward strand.
CTGCATTTTTATCTGCAATAATTAATACTTCACTTGGACCGGCAGGCATGTCAATGGCTGCACCAAAATTTTGTGCGCGTTGTTTGGCTGCGGTTACATATTGATTTCCGGGGCCAAAAATTTTTGATACCGCGGGAATTGTTTTTGTTCCAAATGTCATTGCTCCAATTGCCTGAATTCCACCAACTGAAAAAACTGAAGTAACACCAGTCAATTTTGCACAATATAAAATGGCCGGATTTATTTTTCCGTTCTTATCAGGTGGTGTGCAAAGAATAATTTCCCTGCAACCGGCCAGCTTAGCCGGAATAGCCAACATCAGAACCGTTGAAAACAACGGGGCAGTTCCACCCGGAATGTAAATCCCTACCTTTTCAATACCGCGTGATTCTCTCCAGCAAACCACGCCGGAAGTGGTCTCAATTTTCTGAATTTTTTCTTTTTGTTCTTTGTGAAATTTACTGATGTTTTCAAATGCAACATCAATTGAATCTTTCAGTTTTTTAGAAATCTTCTTTGAACTGTTTTTCAATTCACCTTCTTCAATTTTCAAACTTTTTAGATTTGCTTTGTCAAATTTTTCAGTGTATTCATACAACGCTTTGTCTCCCTTTTTACGGATATTATCAAAGACTTCATCGACAATCTGATCAAGCTGTGCGACAGATTTTGCAGGCCGTCTGACAAGTGATGCCCACTCTTTCAAATCCGGATTTATTAGTGTTTTCATGTCTTCGAATTTTTAAATTAAAGAATCATTTTTTCAATCGGTACGACTAAAATTCCCTGCGCTCCGTTTTCCTTCAACTGATCAATGATATCCCAAAACTGATCTTCCTTAACAACCGAGTGAATGCTGCTCCAGCCTGCTTCTGCCAGCGGAAGAATTGTAGGGCTTTTCATTCCGGGCAAAATTTTTGAAATTGCTTCCAGTGATTCATTCGGCGCATTTAAAAGGATGTATTTATTCTCTGAAGAATTTCTCACCGCGCGAATGCGAAATAATAATTTTTCCAGAATCGCGCTTTTGTTTTCAGACAGATTTGGGTTTGAAATTAAAACCGCTTCACTTTTTGTAACTACCTCAACCTCTTTCAAACCATTCATAAGCAGTGTACTTCCAGTGCTCACTATATCAAATATTCCATCTGCCAAACCAATTCCGGGAGCAATTTCCACTACCACCAATCATCTCAATTTCAGCATTGATTTTATTTGCATTAAAAAAATCTCTGAGAATTTTTGGATACGATGTTGCGACTTTTTTTCCGTTGAAAAAATCTAAACCAGGGTAATTTTCATCTTTCGGAATAGCCAATGATAGTTTGCATTTTGCAAAACCAAGTTTCTCTGAAACAAGAACATTTTTATTTTTTTCAAGCACTTCATTTTCTCCCAGTATTCCGATATCGGCAACACCTTGTTCAACATATTGCGGAATGTCATCATCACGTAGAAACAGAATTTCAATTGGAAAATTTTCTGAAACAGATTTCAGTTTTCGGTCACCGTTGGAAATTTTAATCCCGCATTGAGTCAGCAAACCAATTGACTTCTCGCTTAATCTTCCTGATTTTTGAATGGCAATTTTTAATTTACTCATTTTACTTTTTTTTGTGTCTGAGTAGATCAAAAAGGGATACAAACAAAAAACCCGTCTGATCTGCTCAGACGGGTTTTGAAATATCTTTTTATTACATATATATCATCTCCAGCTCGCCTGAGTGCAAGTGTGATGATGATGATGTAACTGGTTAAAATTCATTTTTTGTTTTTTGAACGGTACAAATGTAGGATCTATTTTCTTAATTCCAAAAAAATAATTGAAATTTCCTCAATGTCCCTACTCAACGTTCATTTAAATAATCAAAAAAATCCCCTGTCAGAAATTTTTCCAACAGAGGATTTCAAAATAAAATTCAAACAATTAATGCTGAATGTTTTTGTGTTTTTCTTCTTGCTTTTTTTGTGCTCTTCAGCGTTTTGATCAAAAATAACAGCCTGTTCTGTTGTAAGCACCCCACGCAGTTTTGCACGCGTTGCCTCTTTTTCTGCTTTCATTTTTTCATGCAGCGCCTTTTGTTCTTCACGGTATTTATCCATTTGTAAAATGTGTGCCAGATTTATATCATAAACAGATTTGGTCTGAGCATCCGTCAGACTAAGTTCTGACTTCATTTTTTCCGTTCGTTTATTGGCTCTTTCTTCTGCAGTAAGTTTGTCATTTTCTCCACCAGGTTCCTGTGAAAATGAAATAACCGAAATTGTCATGAACAATGTCATAAAAATGGAATTCAAAATAGTTTTCATACGTATTAGTTTTAGTTTTCTCTATGACTGCCAAAATCCTTACAGGTTTAATTGCCAAAGAAAATGACGCTGAAACGAACACAGTAAAGCAATATAGTGTAGGGTTTTTGGCATTTTAAACAGATTTTGTTAGAAATCTATTAAAGCAACTTCCCAAAAATGCTCAATTGCCCAAAAACCGCCAAAAATCAATACATTCACATGCAACTATTTTGTACGGTGCATAGTCTACTATTCATAAATAAAAAAAAATGAACAAAATAAAATTTCTTCTTCCATTGTTTTCATTGCTGACATTGTTCAGTTTTAATTCATCTGCAGCTCACATTGCAGGAGGAAATATAGCATACGAATGCACGGGAGTCCCAAATCAATTTACAATTACGTTAACATTATACAGAGATTGCAATGGAGTTTCTGCTCCAACCAGTCCTAGCATTGTGTTTTCAAATGATTGCGGAGCAACAAATCCATCTTTATTTTTAACACTTCAGTCATCCAGTGAGGTTTCTCAGTTATGTACTCCTGAAATTCCCAACAGTACTTGTGGAACAGGTTCATTACCGGGTATGGAAGAATATATTTACACAGGAACAGTGACGTTGAATCCAGTTTGTGATGCCTGGACAATGAGTTATCAGGTGTGTGACAGAAATCCCTCAACCAATCTGGTAGGAACAAATTATTTTTACATAAAATCAACTATCAATTCTGCTACTGCAGCTTGCAACAACTCACCGATTATTACCAGTCAGCCAATTCCATATGTGTGTACTAACGTACCAGTGTCATATGACTTTGGTGTTTTGGAGCCGGATGGAAATACGTTAAACTTCTCATTGGTTAATGCACTAGGATCTGGTGGTGTTAACATCACTTACGTAGGTGGATATAGCGCTGCTGTACCAATTCCGGGAATAACAATCAACCCGACTTCAGGTCAGTTAAATTTTATTCCAACCGTACCTGGAAATTATGTTGTGACAGTAATGATTGAAGAGTATGATGCGATGGGAAATCTTGTCGGAACAATGATGCATGATATTCAGTTTGTTGTTCAGGTTTGTCCAAATACTCCTCCAAACGCACCTCTTACAATTACCAACTTTGACAACTTTGGTACAAATGCAGTTTTCAGCGGAAATACAATCACACTTTGCACAGATGATCAGTTTTGTTTTGATGTGGTTTTTGATGATCCGGATATGGGAGATGATCTTGTGCTGACTTCAAATATCGATTTATTTTTACCCGGAGCAACATTTACACAAACAGGAACAAATCCTACTACGGCAACAATTTGCTGGACATTTCAGGCAGGTTATACCGGTTCAATTATTTCTGTTGTTGCAAGTGATGAAGTTTGCCCGGTGCCGGGTATCGCCTCTTTTCCAATCATTCTTGATGTGCCGCCACCATTAAATCCTGGATTAGATAGTGTGGTTGCATTTTGTGATGATGCAGGACTGCTTAATTTAGTTGACATGCTGGGTGGTTCTCCGCAGACTGGGGGTGTATGGGTAGATGCAGGAAATGATCCGGTAAATCCACTTGCCAATACAGATACGCTTGCAAATGGTGTTTATGAGTATATTCTGGGCGATGTTACCTCAGGGTCTTATGCTTCAGCTGAAGTGTATGCCACCATTACTGGCTTCACTGCAAACTGGGTATTGGATAGTTTATCAAATGGTGATTGCGGAGGAGGAGATGATGGTACTGCATTCGTAAATAACATTAACGGCAGCGGCGGACCATTTGAAGTGGAATGGATTCTCAACGGTACAACAGTTGAAACGGTGAATGTGAATTCTGGCGGTTCGTCGTATCAAATGATTTGGGAATAGGAAACTGGACTGTACAAATAACTAATCAGGAAGGATGCGGATGGAGTCAGAGTTTTGTAATCAGCGAACCACCTCCGCTGTCACTGAATTTTATCTCAAATGAACCAACATGTAACGGATTCTCTGATGGATCAGTTACTGCAAACCTGACAAACGGAACGTTACCTTTCACTCCTGTAATGACAAATGCGGCAGGCACTCAGCTTGAATCTTGGCGGCGGAACTACAATTAATACATTGTCTTCTGGTTGGTATTATACGAGTGTAACAGATGGAAACGGATGTTTTGTTGAAGATTCACTATTTGATTTTACAATTACTTATCCTGACTCATTATATTTTGTAGAACTGGGAACTGATCCTGCCTATTGCAGAATGTTCGGTTACCAGTCTGGTAACGGCGTGGTTTACGCAGCAGCAGCCGGAGGCACTCCTGACTACGATTATGAATGGACTTATCTTTTAACCGGGCAAACTTCAACAAGTACAACTTGGGGTGGCAGAAATCCGGGACAATATCAAATTGTCGCAACGGATGATAATGGTTGTACTTTAACTGCAATTGTAACACTCGACTCATTAAATCCTCTTGCTGATTTTGAAATGACTTCACCTCAGTTCACATCCGATTATTTTGGTACGGCGCCGGTTGATGTTCATTTTGTAAATCAGTCCATGTATTTTGCAAATCCAAATGATCCAAATGCAGATACGACGTTCTTCTGGAATTTTAACGCACCTTCAGGTGACTGGATTTTAAGTACAGATGTTTTTGAAACTTTTGATTCAACTTATTTATCCTCCGGAGAATTCAATGTTTGTCTTGTAGCATTAAATAAAAACGGATGTTCAGATACGCTTTGCAAACCATTGATAATTTATGACCCGCTTGCTTTTGTGCCAGTCAATGTATTTACCCCAGATGGTGATAATGCAAACAACACATTTACATTTATTCACTACTCACAGGCTGTTGCTGAATTCTCTTGTATAATTGTAAACAGATGGGGAGTAAAAGTTTTTGAAATGAGTGCTATCACAGATGAGTGGGAGAACGGACAGAAATGGTGATATGGTCACTGATGGAACCTACTTCTATACATATACTGGAGTAGCAACAAATGGTACTGAATTCAGCGGACAGGGAACTGTTCAGTTGATCAATAAAAAATAATTTAAGATGAAAATATCAGGAAGAATGTCCTTCAAGAAGGTTCAGGCAGCTTTATCAATTGTATTGTTGTTTATATCACCTGATATTTATTCGCAATTAAATGCGAACGGAGCCTACCTGATCGGTAATCAGGTTGAAGTTGGTATCAGAAATCAGGGACATGAAGGTGCTCCTGATCTGGTTGGTTCACACAGCCGCACCAATTCGGGGACAGATGTATATCTTGGATTTGTTGCCAATCCGCAAAATGACGGATGGGGTGATTATGACGGAGATTTTTTTACTCCGGGTGCACCAGAAAACGGATTTGGTATTGAAATAAATGGCATGAATTATTCCAATAACGGAGTAAACATGTCAGGAAGCTGGGATCCTACTCAGTATGAAATTCCGGGATCATTGAGCAACTATCAGCAAATCGGTGACTGTATCAGTGTTGAATGGAATGGCTCTATTAACAACGTTGCTGTTAAGCTTGTCTACTCATTAAATATCACTCAGCTCTACTATACAACTGATGTTACAATTACAAATAATACCGGCTCAACTTTAAACGATGTTTATTATTACAGAAATCTCGATCCTGATAATAATGAAGAGTTAAATTTTGATTATGTGACAGATAACACAATTGTTTCTCAGCCTACACCCGGTTGTGAAAAAGCATTGGTATCTGCAACACAAAGTACACCCTGGTTATCTTATATCGGACTGGCAGGAATTGGTCCTAATTTCAGAGTAAGTTTCGGCGGATTTTCAAATCGTGATGCTTCAGACATTTGGAATGGAACCGGCGGAATGACCGGAACACCGGGTGCTAATGTAGTGGATGATATCGCTATTTCACTTGCATATAAAATTGCAACATTACCAAACGGCGCCAGTGAAAATTTTCAATTCAGTGTAATTCTTGATCAGAATCAAATCGATGCTGCCCTTGCCAGCTTATACTTTTTTGATTTTGTTGGCGGAACAGGAACTGCTCCTGCTTATTGTGAACCATTAGTTGATACTGTGTATACCTGTGCTGGTGTTCCTGCAACAATTTCAGTTGAAGGTCCAAACACCGGTGACTATACATGGCAGTGGTCACCAACCACAGATTTAAGTGTTACAACGGGTACAGTCACACAGGCGTCTCCCAACAGTACCACTACATATACAGTTACAGGAACCCCAACTGGTTTATGCGTTAGTTCACAAATTATAAAAGAAATTGTTGTTGATTTAACTCAGGGTCCTGAAATTGATATTACAGATCCGGGTTCACAGTGCGGCTCATTTGATTTAACGACATTGATAGTAACAGATCCAAATAATACGCCGGGAACTGTGATAGAATTTTATGGTGTAATTCCGGACAGTGCAGATCAGGTTGCAGGTATCTGGCCTTCCAACATGATTGGTCCGGGGGATGTTGTTTACGTAGTCATTGCTGATCCTGTCGGAGGGTGTTATGCTTATGAACAGGTGATCATAGATTTTGGGGGTACCGGTGCTGCAGGAAATGATTCAACTGTTACTATGTGCAATTTCGGTGGAAATACATTGACCATTGAAGATTATCTTTCATCAGGTTCAGCAACAAGCGGATCATGGTCTGAGACAACATCATCTCCATCCGGTCAGTTTAATAGTTCAACAACCATTTTTAATGCAGGTGGTTTGGCTGGCACTTATACATTTGAATATTTTGTTCCCGGTGTAGGCGGATGTCCGGATGACGTTTCTGAAATTACTGTAATTCTGAATGCTGAACCGCTTGCAGATTTTGAGTACATAGTGAACGGACAATCATCGGCTAACGGACTTTCAAGTGCGTGTATTTCAAATCCGATTACGCTGGATAACAATTCAATTGCCGGTGGAGGTGGAGCTGTAATAACAACAAACACCTGGACTTATGGAGATGGCAATGGATCTGCACTCGCAAATCCTGCAGCATTTCAATATAGTTCAACTGGGACATATACAATCACACTAACAGTAACCACCAATCAGGGATGTACCGATTCCTACTCCATGCCAATTACAATTACTACAGCACCAACAATGGCATTGACTGTTGGTGAACCATCCTGTTATCAGTTTACGGATGGATCTCTTACAATTAATACAGCAGGCGGAGGACCATACACCTATGTTATTTCAAATGCATCAGGTACACAAATAAATATTGGCGGAACAAACACAGTAAATAATATTGGAAGCGGTTGGTATTACCTCAACGTGGATGATGGTTCGGGATGTGCGGGAATAGATTCTGTTTTCATTGGACAGCCAGACGCAATTGATGTGGATTTGAATGTGACTCAGCCATTATGTTACGGATATAATACCGGTTCTGCAATTGTTGATACAGTATATAATTACACCGGCAATTATAATCAGGTAAGTTATTTCTGGAATCCAAATCCAAGCGGAACGAATGGGTTAGGTGCTGACTCATTAATGAATTTACCTCCGGGCACGTATGCGCTTACAATTAATGATGACAATGGATGCTCTGAAGTTTTTGATTTTACTATTTCATATCCTGATTCATTGTATTTTGTTCAACTTGGAACTGAACCTGCAAGCTGCCGTGTTTTTGACTGGCAGATAGGACACGGTGTTGTATATGCCGCAGCATCCGGTGATAATCCAAATTACTCATATGAGTGGACAAATCTTACTACCGGTGCAACATCCAATAATACAACATGGGGTGGTTTAAATCCGGGCGATTATCAGATTATAGTAACCGATATGAAAGGCTGTACTTTAACAGCAATTGTAACTGTTGATGAGATGTTCCCGAATGCAGATTTTGAAATGACGTCACCACAATTCACTTCAAATTATTTTGGAACTGCTGTTGTAGATGTTCATTTTGAAAATCTTTCAACTGATTTTGCAAACCCAAATGATCCAAATGCTGATACAACCTTCTTCTGGAATTTTGATGACGGAAATCCATGGATACTAAGTCTTGATTTATACGAAACATTTGACAGAACATACACTGAAGGTGGAACTTTTGATATTTGTTTGGTGGCTATCAATTCAAACGGGTGCACTGATACAGTTTGTAAACCATTGGTAATTTATAACCCGCTTGCGTTTATTCCAGTCGACGTTTTCACCCCAGACGGAGATGATATGAACGATGAATTTACTTTCAAAGAATATGCTGAAGGTGTTTCTGAATTTTATTGTCTCATTGTAAACAGATGGGGGAGTAAAAATGCATGAAATGAATCACATCACAAGTTCATGGGATGGAAAAGACATGAATGGTGACCAGTGTCATGATGGGGTTTATTTCTACACTTATCGTGGAAGTGCTGAAAACGGAACACCGTTTGAAGGTCAGGGAACAATTCAGATTATAAACAGTAAAAAATAAATTGCTTCTCAGTTTTTTTCTGCGTAATTTTCAAGAGAACACAATTTAACATCATTCAACATGGTTTATTTCAGATCAGTTTTTTTATCACTTTCAGTAATGTTTTCTGCAGGTTCATTTGCACAGCTTACATGCGCAAGTTTCACCGCAACCGGTCCTATGTCATCCGGATACAACATGACTAATGACCCAAGCTGTTCAGTATGCGGATCAGTTGGTACTACTCCCTGGACCGGTACCTCATGTTCCGGAACGATTGTCGTCACAGCTACACCACCCACTACAAGTTTAACTGTTGGTTTTACTTCTGTAAATACAAATGACTTTGCAACCGTTTCTATAGATGGCGGAGGTACAATGTCTTTATCTGTGAATGGAGGAGGCCTTTCTGGAAACGTCATTGGGCCTTATACATGTGCTGGTGCTTATGGAGATGTTTTTGTAACAATAACTTCTACCTTACCTTTCACAACTGTAAATATTGTGAACACAGGATGTCAGTCAGGCTGGGTTGTAGCATGTCCGGGTACTGTTCCCAATGCAGGTCTTGATGATCTGACCAATGCGATTTGCAACGGCACTCTGGATATGAACACTTTACTTTCTGGTGCAGATGCGGGAGGAGTTTGGGCTGAGACAACTACCAGCGGACAATTCAATTCAACATCGGGAGTGTTTGATGTTTCTGGTTTAACTCCCGGCACATATACATTTACTTACAGTGTTACTTCATGCGGATCAACGGACGTTGCAAATTTTTCAGTTCAGGTTGGCGGCGGCGGAACAGCAGGTACGGATAATTCAACCAATCTTTGCGGAGGTTCTGTACCTTCTTTAGATCTGAACACATTACTTGTTGGTGCAAATCCGGGAGGAACATGGGCAGAAACTACATCATCCGGACAATTCAATTCTTCAACCGGAGTATTAAACACGGTTGGTTTGCCGGGAGGAACTTATGATTTTACTTACACACTTACCGGTATCCCTCCTTGTCCGACTGACGTTGCAAATATTTCTGTCACTATTGATCCGGGGCCAATCGCAGATTTTGACTACATGGTAAACGGACAATCTTCAGCAAGCGGTCCAATCACTGCATGTATTTCAAATCCAATCACATTTGACAACAACTCCACTATTCCGGCTCCGGGAACAATAACAAGTTATGACTGGGATTTTGGAAATGGTGATGGTTCAACCTCTGTAACTCCAGGTGCATATACTTATCCATCAACAGGAGTTTATACCATAGAATTAACTGTTGAATCTGATCAGGGTTGTACCGATGTAATAAGCATTCCGATTGAAATTACCAATGGCCCGACAATGACAATCACTTCTAATGAACCTACTTGTTATTTGTTCAGCGACGGATCTGTTACAATTAATACCAGCGGATCAGGATCATACACTTTTGAAATAACAAATTCATCAGGAAATTTATTAAACATTTCCAATTCAAACACGGCAAATAATTTACCAACCGGATGGTATTATCTGGATGTAGATGATGGATTGGGATGTTCAGGAGTTGATTCCATTTTTCTGGATCAGCCCGGAGAAATTTCAGCAGATCTTATAGAATTTCAGCCATTGTGTTATGGTAATCCGACTGGTATGGTGATTGCAGATACGGTTTATAATTTCAGCGGATCTTATAATAATGTGAGTTATTTCTGGAGCCCTAATCCATCAGGAATAAACGGTCTTGGAGCCGACACAACTTCTCAGCTTGGACCAGGAACATACACACTGACATTGAATGATGAAAACGGATGTTCAAATACACAGGATTTTACAATCATTTATCCTGACTCACTTTATTTTATTGAATTAGGATCTGAACCTGCTTATTGCAGAATGTTCGGTTATCAGTCTGGTAACGGAGTTGTATTTGCAGCTGCCGCAGGTGGAACGCCAGATTACAGTTACGGATGGACCAATGTGAATACCGGCGCATCTACTGCAAATACAACCTGGGGCGGTTTAAATCCCGGAACATTTGTAATTACCGCTACAGATGATAACGGTTGCACAATCAGTTCAACTGTTGTACTTGATTCATTAAATCCTGTTGCAGATTTTGAACTGACCTCTCCTCAGTTTACTTCCAATTATTTTGGTACAGCACCCGTGACAGTTCATTATGACAACAACTCACTTTATTATGCAAATCCAAATGATCCGAATGCAGATACTACATTTTTCTGGAACTATCCTTCACAAACCTGGATCATCAGTCATGATGTAAATGAAACTTATGACTCTACTTTTTTAAACGGGGGTGAATATGAAGTTTGTCTGGTTGCGGTAAATAAAAACGGATGTACAGATACACTTTGCAAAACACTGGTTATTTATGATCCGTTAATTTTTGTTCCGGTAAATATTTTTACTCCTGACGGAGACAACGCAAATGATGAGTTCTATTTTGATTACTACGCTCAGGCAGTTGCTGAATTTCATTGTCTGGTTGTAAACCGCTGGGGTGTTGAGATGTTTGAGTTCAATTCCATAACTGATAAATGGGACGGAACAACTAAAGGAGGTGCAAAATGTCCTGACGGGGTTTATTTCTATACCTATGAGGGCTCTGCTGACAACGGAACGCCGTTTTCAGGTCAGGGAACTATCCAACTTATCAATAAGAAATAAAAAAAAGATAATTTTCTGAAAACCGTCTCCACGGCTGTTGGGGACGGTTTTTTTATTTTTAGTTCGTATCTTTGTAATCTCTTTTGTCATTTATTTATAGCATGCAACTGTACAATAAACTCAGCGCAAAAGAAAGAGCAGACTTAATTGATAAAGCCGGAATCAACCGGCTGACTGTTTCTTTCTATCAATATCATCAGATAAAAAATCCTGAGATATTCCGTAATTTTCTTTTTTCTGAATGGGATAAACTGGATGTACTTGGCAGAACTTATATCGCCAAAGAAGGAATCAATGCACAGATTTCTGTTCCAGCACCCAACTTTGAATTATTCAGAAAACAGCTTTACGACATTCCGTTTCTCGATGGAATCAGACTTAATATCGCCATTGAACAGGACAACAAATCTTTTCTGAAACTAAAAATAAAAGTACGCGACAAAATTGTCGCTGATGGTTTGAATGATGAAACATTTGATGTTACAAACAAAGGTATTCATCTTAAGGCAAAAGATTTTAATGAGATGATTGCACATCCCGATACCATTCTTATTGATATGCGCAATCATTACGAAAGTGAAATCGGTCATTTTGAAAATGCGCTGACACCGGATGTGGATACGTTCAGAGATTCTCTCGACATCATTGCTGAGCAGATCAAAGGACACGAAGAAGATAAAAACATTGTGATGTATTGCACCGGAGGAATCAGATGTGAGAAAGCGAGTGCGTATTATAAACACAAAGGATTCAAAAGAGTATATCAGTTAGAAGGCGGAATTATTGAATATGTCAGACAAATCAAAGATGAAAATATTCCCAATAAATTTCTGGGTAAGAATTTTGTTTTTGATGAGAGAAGAGCAGAACGTGTCAGTGAACATGTAATTTCCAGATGTCATCAATGCGGTGAACCAGCAGATGATCATGTAAACTGCGCCAATGAAGGGTGTCATCTTCTTTTTATTCAATGTGCATCCTGCGGAGAAAAAATGGAAAAATGCTGTTCACAGGAATGTATAGATGTAATTCATCTGCCGGAAGAAAAACAGAAAATCTGGAGAAAAGAGCATACTGTTTCAAACAAAATTTTCAAAAAAGGAAGGTCCGGTGTTCTTAAATTTAAACAGCAAACCCAACAGCAATGAGGAATTCAGCAGGCAAGAATATTGGATTCCCATTCATGACCGGAAGAACCGTATTACCGGTTGGTTACAACGAAATAATTAAATTTACCAAACCAAACTCCCTTTATGCGTGTCTATCTTGATAATGCTGCCACAACACCCATGGCGCCTGAAGTGATTGAAGTGATGACTGAAGTAATGAAAAACAATTTCGGAAATCCATCTTCACAACATTCATTTGGACGTGAGTCAAAAGCAATTATTGAACATGCAAGAAGATCCATTGCGCAGCTGATCCATTCGGAACCAAAAGAAATCATTTTTACTTCCGGCGGAACAGAAGCAGATAATATGGCTATAACCGGATCTGTCAATGATCTTGGCGTTACACGCATTATTTCATCGCCGATTGAACACCACGCGGTGGGACATTCTATTGATGCACAGAAAAAAATAAAATACGATCAGGTAAAACTTTCATCTACCGGTCAGATTGATCTGAAACATCTGGAAGAACTTTTAAAAACCGGTGAAAAAACACTGGTGTCTCTAATGCATGCCAATAACGAAATTGGTACGCTGCTGGATTTAAAAGCAGTGAGTGAACTGTGTAAAAAATACGGCGCATTATTTCATTCTGATACTGTTCAGACGATGGGACATTATCCTATTAACCTGAAAGAAATTCAGATTGATTTTATCACTTGTGCAGCGCATAAATTTCACGGCCCGAAAGGAATTGGTTTTTTATACATGAATAAAAACCTGAAAATAACACCGGTTATTCACGGCGGTTCTCAGGAAAGAGGATTGAGAGGCGGAACTGAAAATCTGATTGGCATTGCTGGAATGGCAAAAGCACTTGAAATAGCCAACCATGAAATTAGTGAACACCAGCATTATGTTCAGGGATTAAAATCTTACATGATGGAACAACTTAAAAAAAGAGTTCCGGGTGTAGATTTTTATGGTGAAACAGATCCTTCAAAAAGTTTATATACTGTTTTAAATGTCAAATTTCCTGATTTTGAAAATAAATCAATGATGTTGTTTTTACTTGATCTGGATGGCGTTGCCTGTTCAGGTGGAAGTGCGTGTACATCAGGAGCCAGCACCGGTTCACATGTTTTGCGCGGTATCAACGGAGACAACAACAAACCTAACGTACGTTTCTCTTTCAGCAGATATACCAAAAAAGAAGAAATAGATTACGCACTTGAAAAAATTGAAAAAGTATTAGCTGGTCAGCTGGTGAAATAAATTTTCTCTCAGATTATTTTTTTGCGGACGAACTGGTTTTATTTCCGGCAAAAAAATCAGGCCAGAAATAAAAACATCAGAAAACTCAACACTCTTGTAAGCGCATCCGCTGCAAGAATTACCAAAAATCCCATCTCTTCTTTATAAGCCTGTACATCTTTTTTAATTGCATAGGCAAACAGAATAATCTGCACTACACCACACAGTGCGGCAATTTCCAGATAAAATTCTGAGAGATTAAAAAAAAGTAAAACCGGAATCAGACTTAAAACACCGCTGCCGGCAACAACTGATTTTTTTTCAGCAGAAAAATCTGAACCTGAAATTCCGTAAATTATAACTCCCAATTGTGTGAGTGCAAATAAATAATACGCATCCTGAACAACAATTGGAATCTGGGTGAAAGTTGCACCAACAGCCACAACCATAGACCAGTTAAGTACCCTTGAATAAAATCCTTTGATTTTTAACGCATGAATGAAGCCAAACAAAGCTCCCAGAATCATGATGATTTTTAAAATCATTACCCTTTGAAATTGGGATTGAACCAGGACATCAGTACACTGTCTGAAAATGTTCCGTCCACATTTTTGATCCGGTTTTTGGTTTCCCCTTCTTTTACAAAACCTGCCATTTCAAACGCCTGAATCAGTTTCAGATTTACAATGACTTCCATTTCAACACGCATCACGTCTTGTCTTTCATTGAAAATATGTTCAAGAAATGCAAGCGACAATTTACGCCCCATCCCCTGTGACTGAATATCCGGTTTAACAATTACGGTCAGATCACTCAATATATGACTGTAAATTTCCAGACCGTTTTTTATTCCATGCACAACGCCCACCACTTTATCATTTTCATCAATTCCAACCAGACAAACAATTTCGGATGGTTTTTTATTTAATAAGGAATAGACATATGTATCTGTTATTTCATGCGGACGTCTGGAAATACCAACCACATTACCGGCAACTGTCCGGTAAAGTTCCGCAATATCTTCTCGATCGGCGATGGTGGCTTTTCTGATCAACATGAGGGAAAGATAATAATTATTTATATAAAAATTATACGGTTCAGCAACAAGACGAAAATCTCTGTCATTTGGTTAAAACCGCGTACAAAATTACATCTTCATCAAGTAACTTCAAAAAAAGTCAAAACAATTAACTAACTAACACAATACCAATATACTAAATAGAAAACACCGAAATCAAAAAACCTTTGTGAACAAAAGGTTAAGACTCTGCCCCATCCCGCCCCTGATGCACCGTATCTTTATCCCATGGAAATGCTCAGGGTTGAACATATTGTCAAGCAATATCAGGGACATACTGCCCTCAATGATATTTCCATCACCACCAAAAAAGGGGAAATTTTTGGCCTACTTGGTCCAAACGGTGCCGGTAAAACCAGCCTGATCCGCATTATCAACCAAATTACCGGCCCTGATTCAGGTAAAATTTACCTGGAAGGCCGTGAAATCAAACGCGATGATATCGAACACATCGGTTATTTACCGGAAGAACGGGGATTGTACAAAAAAATGAAAGTCCGTGAACAAGCAATGTACTTTGCAAGATTGAAAGGACTCAATAAATCAGACGCCAAAAAGAAAATTGAATACTGGTTTGAAAAATTTGATATCACATCCTGGTATGACAAAAAAGTGGAAGAACTTTCCAAAGGGATGGCGCAAAAAATTCAGTTCATCATTACGGTTTTACACGAACCTAAATTGCTTATTCTGGATGAACCATTTTCAGGATTCGATCCCATTAATGCCGATCTGCTGAGAAAAGAAATTCTTCAGTTAAAAGAAAACGGAACTTCCATTATGCTGTCAACACACAACATGACCAGTGTAGAAGAAATCTGTGATTCAATTGCACTTATTGACAAAGCAAAACTGGTTCTTAACGGAAGTCTGAAAGATGTAAAGGCACAATTCAGAACACATACGTATGCCATTCAGTTCAAAGGAATGATGTTTGGTTTTGCCAATGCACTTTGGTCTGATTTTGCACTCACCAATTCTTTTCAGATTGATGATGAACGGGCAGTTGCACATGTCAAGCTTTTAAAAGGTAATACGCTTAATAATTTATTGCAGCAGGTAATGCCGGTTGTTGAAATTGAAGCGATACATGAAGTGATGCCAACCATGAACGATATTTTCATAAGAGCAGTTCAGGGTGAGAAAGGAGGACAGCATGAGTAAAATTGGTTTAATAATCGGAAGGGAATATTCTACCCGTGTCAGAAAAAGAGCATTTATTGTCCTTACTGTTTTAGTTCCTGTGCTGGTTGTAGGCCTCATGTTTCTGGCTATGTGGCTGGGAATGGAAGAGAAAAAACACGTGAAGGTTTTAATCTCTGATCCAAGAAATTTATGTGATGAACGAATTTTCATCGGCGTGGAAGAAAAAAATCCGCCGGCTACTTTTTATTTCTATCAGGATTATGTGGATTCTCTGGATTTTGTGACAAGGGCAGACATGAAAGAATTTGATGTACTCATTGCATTGAATCCAACCGTCATCACCAACAAAAAAATCAGAGGATATTACCGGGAGGAACCAAGTTCAGATGCCAAAGATTATATCCGTGACAAACTGGAATTAAGACTGGAAGAATATTTTGCATTGGACAAAGGAATATCACTGGAAGAATACCGTCAGATAAGGCAGCGAATGGACTTTCAGTTAAAAGGACTGGATGACAATGAAGAAAGTGAAATACGTGATAAAGCGCAGGCTATTGGTTTGATGTTTTCGATTTTCATTTTTATTTTCATCACCGTTTACGCTGCACAGGTTATGCGCGGAGTGATTGAAGAAAAAACAAGCCGGGTGGTGGAAATCATTGTTTCATCGGTGAAACCAATGGAGTTGATGATGGGCAAAATTATTGCAGTTGGATTGGTTGGTTTGACTCAGTTTTTAATCTGGGTTGTACTCATTACAATTCTGATGGTTGGTTTGCAGACTTTTGTTTTTAAAGACATTCTCACTCCTGAAAACTGGCAGGGCATCAATGATCAGGCAGTTGCCATGAATCAGATTACAACCGGAATGGAAACTTCTGAAGTAAGGAATCAATGGGCTGAAGTATTTTTCGAATTCATGAACTGGCCGCTTCTTATCACCATGTTTTTATTTTATTTCATTGGTGGCTATTTGCTGTACGGAAGTTTATTTGCAATGATAGGTTCAGCAGTAGATTCTGAAACAGATACACAACAATTGATGTTTCCGGTAATGCTGCCGTTGATGTTTACCTACGTGGTTTCTGTAATGATTCAGGGAAATTCAGACGGAGCAACTGCAGTATGGCTTTCACAGGTACCATTCTCTTCTCCTATTATTATGCTGCAGCGTATTGCAGCCGGAACAGTTTCAATCTGGGAAGTCATTTTGTCTTTGTTTTTACTCACGGTTACTTTTATCATTACAACCTATCTGGCAGGAAAAATTTACCGCGTTGGAATTCTGATGTACGGAAAAAAATCTACCTGGAAAGAATTGATTAAATGGATGCGTCAGGCATAAAACCCGTTAGCCTTTGAGCAAAAGAATTGCAATTATTGACCTTGGAACAAACACCTTTAATTTACTGGTGGCAGAAAAAAACGCCCATGGATTTGAGCGTCTTTACCAAACCAAAGAAGGTGTAGCACTTGGTTTAGGTGGTATCAATGAAAATAAATTATCGGCTGATGCGATGGAACGAGGAATGGCTGCATTGAAAAATTTTACCGATATCAGTTTAAAATTTCATGCAGAAAAAATTTATGCTTTTGGAACATCCGCCTTGCGGAATGCAAAAAACGCATGCGACCTGATTGACCTTGCAAAAAATGAATTGAATTTAACGATTGAAGTCATCAGCGGAATTCGAGAAGCAGAACTTATTTACAAGGGTGTTTCATCTGGCTTTGATTTTACGCAGGATGCATTGATCATGGATATTGGGGGCGGAAGCACAGAGTTTATTCTTGCAAATCAATCCGGTATTTTAACGTCACGGAGTTTTGAAATTGGAGTATCACGTATTTATCAGTTGTTTCAGTTTTCAGATCCAATGTCAGCAGAAGATTGCAAAAAAATCTATGATTATCTGGAAGAAAAAACAGAAAACTATTTTGAAACTATTCAATGCAAACAACTCATTGGTGCCAGCGGATCATTTGAAACTTTTTATAAACTGGCTTACAACAAAGAATCAGAAGATGACCTTTTCATTCCGATGGACATTCAGGATGTAAATGAAAGTCTTGCAAAAATTATAGCTTCCACACAAAAAGAAAGAGATGCCAACCCGCTGATTATTCCAATCAGAAAAAAAATGGCACCTCTTGCTGCGGTAAAAACAAAATGGATAATTGATAAATTAGCCATACGTGAATTAATTATTTCTCCCTATGCATTGAAAGAAGGAGTAATCAGTGAATTGTAAAATGACCAGAACACGTTTCATATTATATCTTATTATAGTTTTAATAGTATTGATTTTTGCAATCACTGAAATTGCGATCAACCTGAATGATAAACCGCAGGATAAACCAATTCCTGAAATGGCTGAAGACGATAGTTATTATGGTGATCAGCAAACAGAACCTGCAACAGAAACAGAACCGGAAGAACCTTTTACAGACGAATCAGATGTATCAGATTTTGCAGAAGTAGATCCGGCTTTTCCGGGTGGTGAAAGTGCAATGATTAAATTTATTCAGGAAAACGTAACTTACCCAGAGCTTTCACGTGAAATGGGTGAACAGGGAACGGTATATGTTCAGTTTGTTGTGCATACAGATGGCAGTATTCAGAATGTAAAAGTACTGAAAGGAGTTTCAGAATTATTAGACCGGGAAGCAGTCAGAGTAATTAAAAAAATGCCAAACTGGAGTCCCGGTAAACAAGACGGAGAACCAGTACGTGTGCGTTACCAGATACCCATTAATTTTAGAATTGCATAATGATTACAATCAAAGATAATACACATAAAACTATGCTTGACAAATTAGCACCGCACAGCAGGGTCTGGGTTTTTCAGGCCAATCGCTTTTTTGATTTTCGTGAAGGAGAATTTATAAAAAAAGAAATGCAGCAATTTATTCCTTCATGGGCATCTCATGGCAACGAATTATACGGTGATTTTGAACTGGCTGAAAATCTTTTTCTGATTGTTGGTGTGGATGAAAAAAAGAGTCCTACCAGCGGCTGTTCAGTGGACAGTTTGAACAGAGCAGTAAAAAAAATTGGAGATGAACTGAATATTGAATTCTTTGACCGGTTGCGTGTGGCTTATTATGACAAACAAGCGAAAATTCATGTCTTGCCGTTAAATGAATTTAAAGATCTGATTAAAAAGATCAGGTAACCGGTTCTACCATTGTCTTCAATAATCTGATTGAAACAAAAGAAGATCTTGAAACCAAATGGAAATCTCCCGTTAAAAATTCATGGCATAAAAATCTGGTTCAGATACTGTGAAAAAAATCTGGCTGTTCATATTGACCATTCATTGTCTGACTTTGTCAGCGCAGGAAAAAATTGATCCGGCCAATTTTAAGTATGACCTTTTGAATCAGCTGGTGTGGGAAGAAGTCAACAACATGCGCACCAGAAAAAGAGCTGATTCACTCATCTATGATAAATCACTGGACGACGCATCCAATGATCATGCAAAGTATATGGGAGAAAATGATGTGCTTACACACGTTCAGAAATCAAGAGACAAAAAAACACCGCTTGACAGGGTAGTCTATTATGGCGGAACCCATGATCAGGTTGGAGAAAATGTGCAGGTATTTGCAATTGGACAAACCTTTGAAGATTCAAACGGAAAACTCACCTATGAAAAATTAGCCAAAGAAATTGTGGAAGTTTGGAAAGAATCCAAAGAGCATTATGAAAACATGTTGAATCCTGATTACACCGTTGTTTCTTATGGATTTTATATCAAAGACGGAAAACTGTATGTATGTCAGCTGATGGCCACGCAGCCCTTTGAAGAAAAATACAAATTTGAAAAAGGTCCTTCTTTTTTTGTGAAAGGAATTGATGACTGCGCTGCCTGCAAAAAGACCAAAAGGAGACTTGCCAAAGATCAGGCCTTTTTAGGCTGGTACACGGTTTCAAATGATTCTGTCTACTACTGGAATATGGATTCGTATGCAAGCGGCGGTAAAAAAGCAAAACGCAATATCAATAAAATTTTTGGCGCCGGCGGAACCATTTCCATGGATGTCATCCACAATGAACAATTTGACTGCAACGGTCATGCAAGTTTTCACAATTCATATTATTATGATGGATATTACTTAGGCTACATCAATAAAAAATCACTGAAAAATGATTTGCATCCGTCAGAAAATATTTATCAGATTTATGTTGGACAAAAACCAGAATTCCCGGATACATTTTATCAGGTAGATTTTAATCTGGTAAAAAGAAAAAAATATTGCATGCACAGCATGACAATTTATGTTACGCCCGATCATCTCAAACCAACAGAGTATTTTACTATTCCAAATCCAACGGTTGATCTCAACAAAACAATTATTATTGAAGACTCGGTTGAAGTGCGCGTCAATTTTCAGCGCGGACAAACCAATGAAGACACCACCATTTTTGAACCGCTTCTAATTTCTTTAGACAGTCTCATCAAAGCAGATCATGAAATTCAGTCAATCCATTTTACCGGTGTTGCCTCTATTGAAGGTGATGAACAATCCAATCAAAAACTCTTTAATAAACGGGGAACGCTCATTTCAAACTACCTTAAAAAATATTATCCAACACTGCCAATGAAAAGTGAATTCTATGAAAATTTTGATGAATTCAGAGCAGGTCTTGCAACATTGGGTCATCAGGATATCATGCAATACAGCGATGACTCATTGCGTCAGTGGGCAAACCAGCATAGAAATGAACCGGCTATTGAAAATCTGCTGAATGATACGCGTTACTCATCCGTTCAGATAGTTTACAGAGATTATATAAAGATAAAAATGAAGCCTATGGTTTTTCAGTAAAGAGCATTGAAGATTTAGTAGAACAGAATAACATGCGCGAACTGATTCCGCTCTATGAAGTCATGGCTAATAAAGTAATTGAAGGAAACAACGAAATAAAAGATTCTATGCTGAATTTGAATTTCCCAACATCCTCTGAATTTGCCAAATTACATTGGTATAAATTTATTTTGGAATTAAATGTTGCGCCTGAAACCGTCACCGAAGACAAACTGAATGAACTGAAAAAACTGGGAGCAATTCCTACTACCGGAGATTATCTGGAATACCGTTTACTGTTCAATATTTTTAACGGAAATGAAAACATTGATGTATCAGATTTTGGAGAAATTCAACCGGAGCTTAAATCCAAAAAACAAAAAGCCTGGATTGAATGTCTGGATTTAATTAGCGGCGTACAAAACAACCGGTATTCTGATAAAATGGCTGTTCCGATTTTATTGAATCACGTTTTAAAAAATAAATTTCCGATTAAACAAACCTATTTTATCTGTCAGTATTTAATTGAATGGGGATACACTACGGAACCGTATGTTCTCTTATCCAAATTTGCGAAAATGCCCGACAAATTCCAAAACTCTATACACAATTCATCAAGCTTGGATATTACCTGGGAATGTTTGAAAATAAAAAGGAATGGAAAAAAATACTGGTGGTTTTAAAAAATCTGGCAGCTGCAAGTGACAAAGAATTCTGTTCACTTTTTGAATGGAATCAGATGGGCGTGCGTGCGCTTTCATACCCTGAAATTGCCGATCTGTTCTGCACCAAATGCAGGGAGCAATAAGCCGATGCACGATCTTGTTGATGATTCATTCAACATTCCGTATCTTGCAATACCTAACTCAATGTTTACCTGAACACGTCTGATTCAAATATCCTGAAAGATCAATTTGGCAGAGTCCATGATTACCTGCGTATTTCTCTTACAGAAAGATGCAATCTCCGTTGTTTTTACTGCATGCCTGAAGAAGGTGTTCCGTTAAGAGAAAAAGCGGAATTTATGTCGGCTGAAGAAACTGTTCAGATTGCTGAGGAATTCATTAAACTGGGAATAAAAAAAATCCGTCTGACCGGTGGAGAGCCCCTGATCAAAAAAAACTTTGCAAAAATTTTGCATGATCTTTCAACGTTTGAAATTGAACTTGCATTAACTACCAACGGAATTCTGATTGATCAGTATATCCATGATTTTAAAACTGCCGGATTAAAATCCATAAACGTCAGTCTGGACTCACTGAATGAAAACAATTTCAAAACCATTACACGCCGGTCAGATTTTCAGCGCGTGATGAATAATATTGATTTGCTGATTGAACAGGGAATCTCACCAAAAATAAATGCGGTTGTAATGCGCGGGGTGAATGATCATGAACTGATTAACTTTGTTAAATGGGGAGCAGAAAAAGATCTGTCAGTGCGGTTTATTGAGTTCATGCCTTTTGACGGAAACAAATGGAACTGGGATAAAAAAGTTTCATATCAGGAAATTTTAACTGCCCTTGAAAATCATTTTGGAAAAGATAAGATCATTCCGCTAATGGGTGGAAAAAATGATACCAGCAGAAATTTTAAATTAGAAAATTCAAAAGGCAGTTTTGGAATTATCAGCAGTGTTACCAATCCGTTTTGCGACACCTGTAACCGGATACGCTTAACGGCAGACGGAAAAATAAAAAACTGTCTCTTCGCCTCTTCTGAAACTGATTTGCTGAGCGAAGTAAGAAAAGGAAATTCAATAACGCAATTAATTCGTGATTCGATCTTCACTAAAAAATCAGCCCGTGCCGGTATTCCGTCATTTGAAGAACCTGCTCATGTTGAAGCGTTTTTCAAGAACCGGAGTATGATTACTATTGGAGGGTAACTTTCATTTTGTTAAATAAATTATTTACCACGGAGACACGGAGAGCACAGAGTTTCACAGAGAAATTATTAGCACAAAACAAAATCTAAATCTCCGTGTTACTCCATGCTCTCCGTGTCTCCGTGGTAGAAGAAACTCAATTCATCTGCTCCACTCATAGCAATGCGTTGATCTGAGATTCATGAAATTGACTCTTTTTTCGTAAATTTGAGTATGAAGTCAACGATTCAACATACAAAAATTGAACTTATTCAATGGCTCACAACCTTGGAAGACCAAACCATTCTGAATAAAATTCTTGCACTCAGAAAAAAGGAAACAAAAGACTGGTGGCAAAACCTTTCTGAATCTGAAAAGGAATCCATTGAAAAGGGATTAAAAGATGCAAAAAACGGTAAACTAAAGTCCCATAATAAGGCCAGAAAGGTGTATGAAAAATGGCTATAGAATTTTCTGGACAGATCATGCACTGAATGAACTTAAAACAACTTTCGATTTTATAAACGAACATTGGACGCAAAGAGAGATTAAAAATTTGGCTCAGGAAATTGAACTGGTTGTTGAGTTATTATCCAGAAGTCCTAAAATCTTTCCAGAATCATCTTCAAAAAAAGGAATCTACAAAGCACTTGTCACTCCGCTCAATACGATTTACTTCAGAGTTAATGGAAACTCAGTAGAAATCTTGTCCTTTTTCGCTAATAGAAAAAATCCGTCAAAGCTAAAAGCAGAATAATTTTTAATCAGATTTTCTACTCAAAATCGTTTGGTGAATTATAAATTATTTAACAAAGAGATATTGAGATCATTGAGTTTCACAGAGAAATTATTAGCATCACACAAAATCAAATTCTCCGTGCAACTCCATGCTCTCCATGTCTCCGTGGTTAAAAAAATTAATTTCTTGGATCAATCACTTCAGGGTTCACCAGCACAGGAACACAACCCGGCTTATGATAAATACAGATGATCAATGGATCACCCAATTTCAGATTCAGTTCATCCAGCATAATTTCAAACGTGGAACCTTTGGTAATCCGGTTGGAAATTTCACCGTTCACTTCTGGCGCACGCGTAATGCAAACGGTACTGTCAGCATTAGAAGGATTATAGACAATCAGATTTCTCAATTCATAGTTGCCATAGAATTTTGTGCATACATCTTCTGTCTGATCTTGTACAGTGTTTTCACTTTTCCAAAAATGAAATGAAGACAGCATCAAAAATGCGCAAACTACTATTACCGGAATTCTTGCCATAACTGAAATTTAAGAAAATATTCCTATATCTCACCTGAACCAGTCACAAGAATTGTTCCAATCTCAAAACAAGAAAGAATTTCTAAATTTGATACATGTCTCACAAAAAACTCAAACTGCAGGAACTTAACCGAATTTCAGCCAATGAATTCAAAGAAGCTGAAAAAATTCCGCTTATAATTGTTTTAGATAACATCCGCAGTTTTAATAATGTCGGATCTGTTTTCAGAACTGCGGATTCATTTCGGATAGAAAAAATATTTTTATGCGGCATTACACCTCAGCCACCTCACCGTGAAATTCATAAAACCGCATTAGGAGCAACTGAAACTGTCAGCTGGGCCTACGCGGTGGACACCCTGGAATTAGTTCAATCACTCAGAAGTTCAGGCGTTCACTGTTTTGCCATTGAGCAAACTGAAAACTCAACCATGCTTGACAAATTTTCACCGGACAAAAACAACCGCTACGCTTTTGTGTTTGGTAATGAAGTAGACGGTGTGAGACAAGATGTAATTGATAACTGCAACGGTGTAGTTGAAGTACCCCAGTTTGGAACAAAACACTCGTTGAATATTTCTGTTTGTGCGGGGGTGGTGATGTGGGATTTTTGTGGTAAATTTAAATGAAAGGGTGATTCGTTTGATTGGTGCAGAGTAAATCAGATCTAAAGCTATAATGGCAATCATATTCAATACATTGCAATCAATTTAAAATAACAAACTTGAAAATACCCTTTGAACCAGAAATCTTTGATGTCAAAATCAATATTCATTTGATTCTGGAATATTTAGCGTTTTTCATTGCTTTCAGATACTATTTAATTTTAAGAAAGACATCCAATGATTCCATTTCAAATGGAAATCGACTTTCAATTATTTTAGGTGCAGTTCTTGGAGCACTTGCTGGTTCAAGAATAATTGGATTTTTGGAAAATCCGGATATCACGTTGAGTACTGAAAATCTTTTAGCATTGTACAATTTAAAATCTATTATGGGCGGATTATTTGGTGGGTTAATTGGCGTTGAAGCAGCAAAAAAAATAATTCACGAAAAACAATCTTCAGGTGACTTGTTCACCTTTCCTATCATCACCGGAATTATAATTGGGCGCATTGGTTGCTTTTTAAGTGGAATTAACGAATTTACCTATGGCAAAGAAACAGACTTCATTGCCGGCATGGACCTGGGAGATGGATTATACCGGCACCCAACCGCTTTATATGAAATAATCTTTTTAATTATGCTTTTTATTTTTCTCAAAAACAAAAACTCCAATACAAAAAAAGAAAGCGGTTTATTATTCAAAGTATTTATGATTTCGTATTTTGGGTTTCGCTTCGTTATTGAATTCATTAAACCAAACACATTTTTCGTTTTTGGACTAAGCAGCATTCAGTGGCTATGCATCATTTGCTGGATCTATTATTTTCCGGTTTTAAAAAGAATAACAAGAAATGCCAACTAGAAAATACGTCTACTACGACTATACCATAAGTTTATGTCCGGAGTGTTTAAAACGCATTGACGCTAAAATTGTATTTGAAAACAACAACGTTTACATGTTGAAGAGATGTCCGGAACATGGGAACTCCAAAGTTCTGATAGCTGATGACATTGAATACTACAAAAGCATCAGAAACTATAACAAAGCTTCCGAAACACCTTTTCGATTCAATACCAAGACAAATTATGGATGTCCCTATGACTGTGGTCTTTGCCCTGACCACGAGCAACATTCATGTCTAAGTATAATTGAGATAACTGATCGCTGCAACCTGACCTGTCCAACTTGTTATGCAAACTCATCACCATCCTTTGGAAGACATAGAACTTTCGAAGAAGTAAAATCAATGTTAGACACGATCGTAGAAAATGAAAAAGAACCTGACGTTGTACAAATCAGTGGTGGTGAACCAACATTACACCCACAATTTTTGAAATACTTGATTATGCTAAAACCTTGCCGGTCAAACACCTGATGGTGAATACAAACGGAATTGAAATCGCAAAAGACTTTGAATTTGCTAAACGGCTGAAAAATTATTCTCCCGACTTTGAAATTTATCTTCAATTCGATTCTTTCAAGGAAGAAAATCTGGTTTCACTCAGGGGAGCAAATCTAAAAAAAATAAGGGAAAAGGCAATCGAACATCTTAATCAACTAAATCTTTCTACAACTCTTGTAGTCACTTTACAAAAAGGTTTAAATGACAGTGAAATTGGAGAAATAGTTGATTATGCACTTAAACAAAAATGTGTTAGAGGCGTAACTTTTCAACCAATACAAGTTGCCGGGAGAACTGAAAATTTTAATCACGAAAATGAAAGGATTACACTCACCGAAGTCAGAAGAAAAATTCTGGAGCAAACCAACATATTTAATCAGGACGATTTAATTCCGGTACCATGTAATCCGGATTCACTGGTCATGGGATACGTATTAAAATTAGACGGAAAAAATATACCACTTACCAGATATATCAATCCGTCTGATCTGCTAGATAACAGCAAAAATACAATAGTCTACGAACAAGACGAAACATTGCATCAAAAGATGTTTGAAATTTTCAGCACCGGAACATCAACCGATAAAGCTTCTTCAAAATTGCATAGTCTTCTTTGTTGTCTTCCTTCTGTTGAGGCGCCAAATCTTAGTTATGATAATTTGTTCCGTATTATCATCATGCAATTCATCGATGCCTACAATTTTGATGTAAGAGCAATTAAGAAATCCTGTGTTCACATTGTAAATAAGGACAATAAAATAATCCCCTTTGAAACAATGAACATCTTTTACCGTGATGACAAAAAAGAATATTTAGAAAAACTGATAACAAAACATTAATTATGGGTGGAATATTTTCTTTAATTATTATTATCTACATTATTTGTCATATCCCGGCGATTATAGCACTAATCATGGGTCTGGTTGCATTAAAAAGCAATCCGGAATACGCAAAAAAACTTTTAATTTTTGCTGGCATTTATTTCTTAATTGGAGGAGGAATCTGTGGAACAATATTGAGTTAAATTAATTGAAAAATAAACCTGAATTAATATCTGTAACTCAGTAACTCAAATGACCAAAGAATTCAACGCTACAAAAATCGGAGCAATATTTACGCTGGTTAGTTTCTTCAGCACATTTACATTTATTGTTCCAATGTTTTTTATAATTCCGGTTGCATTGATGTTTGAGAACATTATTGGTCCTGCTCCCTATTCAAAAATTGGCACCACCGCTATCATTTTTCTTTCAATAGTCACTACGCTGGCTTGTCTTGTACTTTTCGTTTCTACCTTTCGTTTGCGGCGGTCTGGTCAAGATCTGACTTCCGGTGCATTGATTTTCTTTTTTGTTGTAATAACATTCATTATTCATCCGCTGGGATTTTTTTTATACGTTTCAACTAACTGGAGAATGGCCAATGACGGACAATTTATATTTGCTATTTTTCAGCCGTTTGCTTTCACCAGTTTTGCCTATTTCATTATTGGTGTGACTACTGATCTAATTCGAAACTTTGGATCAAATAATTTGACTCCACCAGTTCAGACTGAATCAATAACTCCAAAAATTCATGACCAACAAAAAGAAAGCTCTGACAACGAAGAACTGATTACAGTTTATTTCAGCCATTACAGAACAAAATCTAATGAGGAACTTGAACATATTATTCAAAATAAAGGTTGGCAATCCGAAGCAAAGATTGCAGCACAGCGTACTTTAAATGAAAGAAAACAATAAACTACGTGTTCAGATTCTAAACCCAATAAAGTAACACATTCAAAATGCCCAAAGCTATAATCATCGGCGCAACCGGCCTAATCGGTAAAGCCCTCATAAAAGAACTAACTTCCAATTCTGACTATACTGAAGTAGTATTAATTGCCAGAAAAAAAATTGAAAACCTGCCGGCAAAATTCAGAGTGATTCAAATTGATTTTGATAAAATTGAAGAAATCAAAAATGAAATAACAGGAGATGTTTTATTTTCTGTTCTGGGAACAACAATGAAAACGGCGGGCTCAAAAGAAGCGCAATACAAAATAGATTTTGATTATCAGTATAACGTTGCCAGAATTGCTTCAGAGAACGGAGTAAAAAATTTGGTTTTACTTTCTTCTGCCGGGGCAAATTCCAAATCATCTATTTTCTATTCACGCATGAAAGGTGAACTGGATGATGCCGTAAAAAAATTAAACTTTAGTCACATTTCTATTATCAGACCTTCGATGCTCACCGGAAAAAGGAAAGAATTCAGACTGGGTGAAAAGATATTTACACCAGTTGCGTACATCTTAAATATCATTCCGTTTGCCAGAAAATATCGTCCGATAAAAGATGTCATTGTTGCTCAGGCAATGATTAATGCAGTCACAAAAAATCCAAATCAATATCAGATCTATGAACTGAATGAAGTGTTTAAACTGGCTGGTAAGCAGAATTCTTACAAGTAATTTTTTTGATTTATTTCACGCAAAGACGCCAAGTTCGCAAAGCATTTTAGACATTCAACGTTTATAGTTAATGAGTTGATAAGTTCAAAAAAATTGACTCCAGACTAAAGACTCCAGACTAAAACACTCAAATACAAATGACGTATAACTTCAGCAGAAAATTGACTCAAGATTTTTTTCGAATTCTTAATTCAAAATAACTGAGCCTGTCGAAGTCACCACTTCACAAAATTCACATTTTCCACGTTTGAATTATTCAGTGAACAGATGCGGTAATTTCCTGATGGTAATCTGGACACATCTATTTTGCCTGCATTATGAACCGTTCCGGTGATAACAATTTCACCAACTGCATTCAGAATTTTATAATCAAATAATCCGTTGTATGTAATGTTAAGATAAATCTGATCAATGCTCATTTCCGCTTTTAAACCGCCGCTTTGTGTAATTCCGGTATTGGAACCAACAGTAAAACTTTGTTTTGAACTGCATCCGATTGCATCCACAATTAAAACCTCATACGTACCGGATGTAATATTATTCAGATCTTCTGTTCTTCCCATTTCCATTCCGTCTTTGGTCCAGTAATAACTGTATGGATAAGTTCCGCCGGCGGGTGTCAGATTAATAGAACCAGATTGATTGTATGTTGATTCCTTTACATCTGCAGTTGCAGAAACTTTATTTACCACAACAAAAACAGATGCTTCATTGGAACATTGATTCTGTGAACCGGCATCATATGAACGCACGGTATAACTATTTACACCAACCGGAGGTGAAAACGGAACACCGTTCAGAACTCCTTTATCCCATGTATAATTTTCTGCACCTTGTCCATAAAGAATGGTTGATTCTCCTTCACAGATAATTCCGTTTGTTGTAGTTGCTTTCAAATTTCTGGACAAAACATTCAGTTCAACACTGTATGTACATTCCCTGTTATCAGAACTTGTTACAGTGTAAGTTGTTCTTCCAACAGGCGGCGTAAAAGGAATGTTATTAGTCACACCATGATCCCAGCTCAGCGTTGAACGATAATTGGAAACAGCACTGAGTGTAAAAGTTTCTCCCTCACACAATGTTGTATTTCCGCTCAGTTTAACAATTGGATTTGTGCAGATAATATCCGGAGAAAAATTTCCGCCGCCGGTTCTGATAATTACTTTTCCGTTTCCGTCATTTACTCCCTGTTCATGTTTTACCTGCGATGCTTTTTTAAAGGCAAAACTGCTTCCGCCTCCACCACCTGACCAGCAACCACCGCCGCCTCCGTAATATCCGCCACCACCACCGGTTCCGCATGTTCCGGCAGGGCCGCTTCCGCCAACACCTAATGTTCCGTCACCTGCTTTTTCATACCCTGACCATTTTCCTCCTACTCCTCCATTTTCCTGTGTTGCTCCTCTTCCTCTTGATTCATCAGCCTGAAGATGATTTGAAAATCCGTCTTGTCCAACAACATCACCACCATGTCCGCCATCATCACCACCGTCAGCATAATTATACGCTGCTCCGCCACCGCCACCGGCTACAAGAATTCTTCTTTCAAGTTCAACTCCGTCAATCCGGATATCCGTTGCTCCACCGCCTCCTCCACCGCTGTAAATGCCAGATGTATTTCCCTGATCCGCCTCCGTTAAAACCAGATGTTCCGCCAACACCGCTCGAACCATCACCTCCTTTTCCGCCAACAAAAATATAGAGTGTCTGACCCGGGTGAACAGGAATTGTTGCCTGCACTCTTCCGCCTTTTCCTGGTGTGTACTCTTCATACTTTACACCGCTGTAATCATTCCAACCGCCACTGGCACCATATAAATCAACCTGCAAAGAATACACACCATTAGGAACAACATAACGCTGATAATCTCCGGTGTATTCAAAGGTTTTGTTTTGGGCAAAAACCGGAATTAAAAGTGAATAAAGATTCAGAATCAAAGTCAAAGAAAGATTTTTTTCATAGTACAGTAAATCATTACTACAGCTATATACAATCAGAAATGATTCAGGTTCATTTTTTTTATTCCAATCTAACTTTGAAAAATTTTTGAGTTTTGTATAATCGGTCAGGGCTGACAAACTTGACATTTTATTTGGAAATATACTATTTTGTACATATATTTGTACATAATAACGTACATATTTAGAGATATGATGACAACTTCCATTTCTGATTTCAGAAAAGACATTAAAAAGTATCTGGATAAGGTTTCAGAAAATTACGAGACATTAATCATCAACAGAGGAAAGGATACCGGTGTTGTTATTATGTCTCTTGAGGAATATAATTCTATGTCCGCAACACAGCACGAATTGTCTTCAAAAAGAATGAAGAACGACTTGACTCTGCAATTTCCAAACTCAAAAAAGGGAAAAACTGAATAAAAAACTTATCAGTTAATGAAATACATTTTTGTTGATGAGTCTTGGGAAGATTATCTCTACTGGCAAAAGACGGATAAACAAATTCTAAAAAAAATAAATGAACTTCTCAAGGATGTTTCCCGCACACCTTTTGCCGGAATTGGAAAACCTGAACCATTAAAACACAAGTACAAAGGGTTCTGGTCAAGACGGATTGATTCAGAACATCGTCTGATCTATGCTTACCGTGAAGGTGAAATTCTGATTGCAAAATGCAGGTTTCATTATGACTGACTACTCAATCACAACCGTCATGGTATCCGTTGAAAACGCACCAAAATATCCGATTGCGTTTCCTTCCAGGTTACTGGTTGGATTTGCCGGAGCGGTGGAATTACTTTCATTGCTTGATAACGTGTACAGGTAAGTATAGTTTGCTTTATCAAGTGTAATGAGCTCTATAAAAACAGTATCCCCTTTATAAGCATCTGCACCAAAAAATGGTGCGTTGTATGATTGTCCGTTTATAAAATCATCATTGCCGATATAATAATAATCTGTTTGTTCTTCACTGTTAATCCAGATTCTCAATCTGTAATGATTAACTTCATTGACATTGTCTACTGAAAAATATTCTACCATGTGAGCAGTATCTTCATTCACTGCAAATGGCGATGCATAATAAATAATTGAATCAATTTCAGGTTTTGCAAAAGAATGACACTGTGAAGTAATGATCTCTCCGCCAATATTTATATACAGGGAATAATCATTTTGTGGTAATACCTCAAAAGAAGGGTTTGTGTAGAATCCCGGAACATAAGGATCTTCCGGAAAAATATATTCATTTCCGTCCTTATCAGTTACTCTTACATCTGCTCCTGAAATTTTATCGAAAGACTGATCAGTATAAACCGCTGATGTATAAGAAAGTTTAATCGAATTATTTCCCGGCCCATCTTTCAAAACAGCTTCTACCACAATTCTTGATTCGGCTTCATTCAAATCCAGATCAATTACTTTTTCACAGGAAGTAAAAACCAGAACTGAAAATATGAAAACCCAAAAATTTTTCAAGCTATTGCGGCATTATAATTGTCATGGTATCTGTTGTGTACATTCCAAAATATCCGAGAGCACCGTTTTCCATATTAGAAACCGGATTGGAAGGTGTTGGTGAAAAAGGATCACCACTGTCACTAGACGACAAAGTAGAGTAGTAAGTATAATTTGCTTTGTCAATAGAAAGCAATTCTATAAAAACAGTATCCCCTTTTTCAACGGTAGTTGCAAAAAGGGGCTGCGTATAAACCTGACCGTTGAACAATTCATCATTGGTGACATAAAGATTTTCATCTGCAGCACCATTTACCCAGGCTCTCACCCGGTAATAATTTGTTGCAGTTTCATCATCTGTAAAATTGAAAAAAACCAGATACGTTGTGTCAGTTCCAAAACCAAAAGAACCTAATTGTTCAATATAAGTAAGTGAATCAATCATGGGTTTATAAAAGGTCTGTGATGCAGATGTAAAAGTATCCGTTGCAGTATAAATTGTCAGGCTGTAATTTGTATTTGGTGCAGCTGCAAAAGTCGGGTGATTGTATTTTCCGGGCTCACCGGGTAATTCTCCCAGATAGGTATTTGTTCCGCTTCCATCTGTGATAAAAACAGTTGCTCCGCTTATCTTTTCAAAATTACTCTCTTCATAAACAGAACCAGTTTTAGAAAGTATCACATAGTTTGATCCGGGCTCATCTTTGAAAACAGCCTCAACTACTACTTTTCTGTCTGCGTCATTCAAAGGAATTTCGATGACCTTTTCACAAGAGTAAAATCCAAAACCAGACAATATAATTCCCAAATTCAAAATTGCGTTTTTCATTTTCTTAGAATTTAAAGTTGTATGTAATGGAAGGAATTATTTTGAAAAGCGCTAGTTGTACCGCTTCAGTTTCACCGGTCTCTGCATTTTCTTTGAATGAAATGGAATAGGCGTTTTCTCTTGCATAAGCATTGTAAACAGAAAGATTCCAGCTGCTTTCCCATTTTCTTGGAACTTGTTTTTCAGTTCCCGTTTCAGCATCTTTTACTGTTTTATAATCTTTATACGTATAGGTAATTCCCAAATCAAGTCTATGATAATCAGGCATGCGGTAACCGTTTCTTTCTGTATAATAATTTACAATTTGACCGTCAACTTCATATTTACCGCTTGGAAATGTTACCGCATTCCCTGTGTAATAAACCCAAGTTGCAGAAACGACAATTTGTTTATTGATTTCATACATACCTACTACTGAAATATCATGCGTTCTGTCTTGTCTTGCAGGATACCAGGTGCTGTCATTGATTCCGTCAAATAATCTTTCTGTCTTTGATAAAGTATAGGCAACCCAACCGGTAAATGCCCCGCGTTTTTTTCTCAGTAAAAATTCCATTCCGTATGCGCGTCCGTCTCCGTACAACAACTCTCCTTCAACAGTAGGGTTCAGTGTTACCTCAGCACCATCTCTGTAGTCGATTACATTCTGCATATCTTTATAATACAACTCGATTGATCCTTCCAGTTTATTGTCAAAGAAATTCTGGAAGTAACCAATAGCATACTGATCAGCAATTTCAGGTTTAATATTATTACTTGATGGTAACCAGATATCTGTTGGTGAAGTTGCTGTTGTGTTTGAAATAAGATGCACAAACTGATACGTTCTTCCGTAATTGGCTTTAATTGAACTTTGTTCATTCAATATAAATGTTATTCCCATTCTTGGTGACAAACCGTTGTAACTTGTTACCGGTTCCCAGTCTCCGAATGTCGCTGTATCAATTACATCACCGGCATTATTGTAAGTATAAAAATCACCCGGACCCAATTGGGTAAAATTGTCAAAACGCAAACCATAATTTAAAACTATTCTCTTTTTGATTTTCTGTTCATTCTGAATGTAAACAGATGATTCAATGCTGTATCTTTTCTGAATATCATTCAATTCAAAATTGATACCTGAACCTGTCTCAATTTCACCTGGTTTAAATGTGTGATGAATAAAATTACCGCCAAATTTCAATGTGTTATTGGAGTTGATATACCAGTCAAAATCTTCTTTTACGTTGATGTCCTGTATTTCAGAACCAATTTCAAAGGTCTGATTTCCGCCGCCAAATTTTATTTTGTAATTGTAGTTGCTGAATACAACGGATGTATTACCAAACAACTTATCTGAATAAATGTGATTCCATCTCAGTGTTCCTGTTGCGTTTCCCCAGTCAAATCCAAACTGATCACTGAAACCAAAATTGTCTCTTCCAAAATATCCTGAAAGAAACAAACGGTCTTTTTCACCTAATCTGTAATTCGCTTTTGCATTCAAATCATAGAAATAAAGGATAGATTTATTCAATGCTTCATTGTCTGATAATTTCAGAAAAATATCTGCATACGTTCTTCTGCCGGATACAATGAATGAACCTTTATCTTTTACAATTGGTCCTTCAAGAGTTAAACGTGAAGAAATCAATCCAATACCTCCGCTTGCAGAAAATTCTTTCATATTTCCTTCTTTCATTTTGATGTCCATCACTGATGAGAGTCTTCCGCCAAATTCTGCCGGAGCACCGCCTTTATACAATTTGACATCTTTTAAAGCATCTGAATTAAACACACTGAAAAAACCAAGCAGGTGAGAAGCGTTGTAAACCGGCGCACCATCCAGCAAAATCAAATTCTGATCTGAACCACCTCCTCTTACATAAAATCCTGAATTACCTTCACCTGCTGATTTTACACCGGGTAATAACTGCATGGTTTTGAAAATGTCTTTTTCTCCAAAAATCACCGGAATGTTTTCAATATCTTTCATGGTGATTTTTTCTACACTCATTTCACCGGAGGTTACATTTTCATTTTCTTTTTCTGTAGTGATTTCAATTGCATCAAATGTTTTTGCCTCTGGCAGCATTTCCAGGTTTTTTGTAATGTTTGCATTTAATTCTATTTTCTCTTCAAAAGTTTGAAATCCGAGTGATTTATATTGCAAAGTATAAGTGCCTTTTGGCAAAGTGAGTGAATAAAAACCAAACGTATTGGAAATAGCACCGGTACCCGGCAATTCCAGAACGGCAATACGCGCACCAATAATATCTTCACCTGTTGCACCATCTTTTAATGTACCGCTGATGGTAAATTTTTCCTGAGCAGAAATGAAGAATGGACTAAGAAGGAAAAAAGATAAACTGAGTAATAATTTGTAGCTTTTCATGTGTTGAATTCTTTCAATGTGACGTATTTGGGTTCAATTTGTTACTGCAAAATTGGTTATTTATTTCTGAGTGAGTGACCAATTTCTATCAAATCACTCTTTTTCTCTATCAATCAGGTTAACAGAGCAGTCTTCAAAATGTTCATTTAAGCGGTCTGGCAGCTCGTAGGTAAAATCCGAGTTTTGATTGAATCAAACGGTGAAAAACCGTTGACATACCTATCTTTACCGTCAATGAAAGCTGCTATTAAATATTCTTTATTGGCCTGGTTACTATACATCGCTTTTTGGCTTTGGCTGGTTTCAGGCTATATCGATGTGGGGCCGGCAACCATTCGTGTCCTGGGAATAGTCATCGTTCAAATGATACTGTTCTACACTAACCTGCTCTATTTTATACCGGCATTTCTGGATACCAAAAACAAAGTAAGCTATTTTCTGATCATTAGTGTGGTTCTGGCTGTAGCAGTTGTTGGCGGGGCATTTTTGGATATGTATCTGAATCATTTATATCCTTTTAAGTTCGATAAATTTCATCCGCAGCCGTTAAGCGGATACTTTTTTGCACGCACAGTAATTTCAGTTATGCCTTTGATTGTGAGTTCACTGATCAGCCGTTCCATGCAGGTAAGAAAACAGAAAGAAGAAAGTCTGGAATTAAAAAATAAAATGCTGGAAGCAGAAACCAAAGCGTTAAAAGCACAAATCAATCCGCACTTTTTATTTAATTCACTCAATAATATTTACGCACTTTCTCAAATTAAATCTGATAAAACATCAGACGCTATTCTGCATCTTTCTGAAATTTTGAGATATGTTACCTATGACAGTAACCAGAATTTTGTAGATCTGAAAGATGAAATAAAAACCATTGAAAGTTTTATTTTACTTCAGGCTTTGAAAGATGACAATCAGTCAAACATCCGTATTGAAATTGATTCAGCAAACGGACATTATAAAATTGCGCCGCTGCTTTTGATTCCTTTTATTGAAAATGCTTTTAAGCACAGCAATCATGAAGACAAGGAAAAAGGATGGATTGAAATAAAACTTTTTGCATATGACGGAAAACTAAATCTGATTTGTTCAAACAGCATTGGCCAAACAGATGTAAAAGATAATACGGGCGGTGTAGGAATGGAAAATGTAAGAAAAAGATTGTCTCTGCTTTATCCTGAAAGACATAAATTAAACATCTTTACAGATAAGAGCACATTTAAAACTGAACTTGAAATTCTGCTGAACAAATGATGAACTGTATTATAGTAGATGATGAACAACCGGCAAGAGTTTTGCTGGAATCTTATGTTTCAAAAATTACTGAAATTAAATTAGTTGCTGTTTGCAAAAACGCAGAAGAGGCCATTGAAGTGATCAATAAAAATTCCGTTGATTTGATTATTACAGATATTCAGATGCCGGGCAAATCAGGAACAGATTTTATCAAGTCACTGGAAAAAATTCCACTGGTCATATTTTCAACTGCTTACCGTGATTATGCCATGGAAGGATTTGAACTGGATGCAGTGGATTATTTACTAAAACCTTATTCGTTTGAACGCTTTCAGAAAGCAATTACCAAAGCATTTTCTTATTTTGAACTGAAAGGAAAACAAGTTCCAAGTGCAGATCTGAAAACCACATACCTCACAATTAAAGCAGATCACAAACTGTATAAAGTACAGTATGCTGATATCCGCTACATTGAAGGTATGCGTGAGTATGTCTCTTTCTACACTCCAACCGGAAGAATTACTGCTTTGATGTCATTAAAATTTCTGGAACAAAATCTGCCGCAGGAAATTTTTGTGCGCTGCCATAAATCATATATAGTTAATAAAAATGTGGTGGAAGCTTTAGACGGACATAATCTGATTGTTCAGGGAAAACAGATTCCTGTTGGGCAGTTGTACAAAGAAGACGTGCTGAAAAATATTTTCTGATCACTGATTATTCACCAGATCTCTGAATTTTTTCAATGCTCTGATATCAACCAGTAATTTACTGTAATACAATTTCCGGTCATAATCATCTGCCTTCACCATAATTGCACCGTGTTCAAAACGCAGATCTTTTAATCCGGAAATTTTTGCTCTCCGTCTTGGCATTCCAAATTGATTGTTTACCCAGATTTCATTTTCCGTCACCACAATGTACGGTAAAAAATACATCGGCACAGAAAAAACGAGAAGACCGAAAATCAAAAACCAGGATTCTCTGGAGGGCTTTAATCCCTGATTTTCTGAATATAGTGTAAGCGCAAGCAAAAGCAGCGCAAGCGCAACCGGTAATGAAACAATTACTTTATTGTAGCCAATTTTTATTTTCATCTATTTCAGATAATGATCCAGCCAGGAATAAAATTCGCGGTGCCAGATAATAGCATTTTGAGGTGTTAATACAAAGTGATTTTCATCCGGAAATAAAACCATTTTACTTTCAATGCCTTTTAACTGAAGCGCCTGAAAGGCCTCCATTCCCTGATTCAGCGGAACTCTGAAATCTTGCTCACCGTGGAAAATCAACATGGGTGTATTCCAGTTCTGCACTTTTCTGTGCGGTGAATTTTCCAGATACGATTTAGGCGATTGCACACCATAATAATCTCCGCCTATATCACTGTTGGCAAAAAATAATTCTTCAGTTGTACCGTACCAGCTTTCCAGATTAAATAAACCGCAATGTGAGATAAAACACTTAAAGCGGTTTTCATGAATGCCTGCCAGATAATAAACTGAATATCCGCCATAACTTGCACCAACCGCACCAATTTTATCTGCATTGACATACGGTTCTTTTTTTATTTCATCTACTGCTGCAAGATAATCTTCCATCGGTTGTCCGCCCCAGTCTTCACGAATTGCATCATTCCACTCTTGTCCAAATCCCGGTAAACCTCTTCTGTTTGGTGCAATGATAATATAATCATTTGCAGCCATCAATTGAAAATTCCAGCGGTATGAAAAGAATTGTGAAACGGCGCTTTGCGGTCCTCCCTGACAATATAAAAGTGCAGGATATTTTTTTGTCTTGTCAAAATCAGGAGGAAAAATAACCCACACCAATTGTTTTTTTCCATCCGTTGTTGTTACCCATCTTTTTTCTACTGTACCGGTTTTTATTTTTGAATAGATGTCTTTGTTTACATCTGTCAGTTGAGTTTCTTCTCCCTTTTTAATACTCACTTTAAAAATATCAGTTGGATGATTCATATCCATTCTGCCTCCAACAATAAAATCACCGGCAAGTTCTATTGAAGTATAATCATGATCACCGCTGGTAATCTGACGGATTTGTTTTGATTTAAAATCGTATTCAAAAAGCTGAACGCATGCTTCTTTCACTGATTTGAAATAAATTTTATCTCCCTTTGGACTCCATACAAATCCATCAACGGTTATGTCAAATCCAGAAGTGATATTGGAAATAGTTTTAGTTGCACCATCATAAATCACAATGTCATTTTTATCTGCTTCATATCCATCCTCTTCCATACTCAGCCAGGCAATTTTAGAACCGTCTTCAGAATAGGAAGGATCTACATCATATCCTTTCATTCCGGAGGATAAATTAGTAGTTGAACCGGTTGCAATGTCGTACGCATAAATATCTGCGTTGGTACTTACGGCAAATTGTTTTCCTTCTGATTTTTTGCAGACATATAAAATTGTTTTCTGATCAGGTGAAATTGTAAAATGTTCTATTCCGCCAAATGGTTTCAAGGGTGATTCAAAATTTTCTCCTTCAAGGATATCTTTTCCTTTACCGGTAAATTTTCCGTCTTTTTTATTCAGAAAGAAAACATGCGATCGCATGCCGTCTTCCCAGTCACTCCAATGTCTGTACATTAAATCATCAATTACCCTTACATTGGAATTGGGCATATCCGTATGAAATTCTGCTCCGGTATATTTTTCCATTTTTACTTCATTGCAATATACCAGCAAAGATTCATCCGCTGAAAATTTGAATCCGGACATTCCACCATCCACAAAAGAAATCTGCACAGGCGGAATTCCATTGATTGCGTCAATGGCAAATACATTCACCCCTCCTTCTCCTTTAGCAAGATAATAGATGTTTTTACTGTCCTTGCTCCAGGTGATATTGAACTCTGATCCTTTGGTTGTGGTAAGTTGTTTGATAGTTCCGCCACCAAACGGAACCAGATAAATATTGCTTTCAGAAGAATTGTCTTCTACTTTGTATTCACGCTGTGTAAAAGCAATAGTTGAATTATCAGGCGAGACAGCAATTTCACCAATGCGTTTCAGTTTCCACAAAAGTTCCGGCGTCATTCTGTCTTGCGAAAATGACAAGGTGTAAAAAAGAATTCCTGAAAGTAAAAAGAGATTTTTCATAGCGTTTATTTTACAATTCGTTTTATAAGAAATTTACCCGGCAGGTATGATACTACTGTCCCCAGACAAAGTGTGATTGACAAAATTAATATCAGATCAGAAACTTTAAGATGTATCGGGAATGCTTCACCAAATTCTTCATCTAGCATAATGAAACCGAACTGCTGTTGTAAAAAACAAATTCCGTAACCAATCACTAAACCAAAAATTAATCCTGAAAGATTAATCATCATTCCTTCATAAAAGAAAATGTTCTGAAGTTGTCCTTTGGTAGCACCCAGAGCACGTATCGTCAGAAGGTTACTTTGCTTTTCCAAAACGAGCATGGTAATGGAAGAAACCAGCGTGAATGTCACCATAAAAAATATGAACGTCAGAAACAAAACAATCAGCCACTTTTCCATCTGACTGGTTTGATAAATCAGTTGGTTCTGTTCAAAATGAGTTTTTATTTTAAAACCACTTCCAAGTATTGCAGCCAGTTCAATTTTCTTTTCTTCCAGATCTGTTCCGGGTTCAAAACTCATTTCCAGCGAAGTGATTTCATTTTTGATATTGAGTGCATCAGATGCGTATGAAATAGGAACCACAAGCACACGCTCATCTACTTTGTTGTTGAATGCAAAAACACCGGCTATTGCAATCTTTCTTGATTCAAATCCATCAATTCCTCCGCTCTTGATTTTCTCTTCCCGGTTTGGAACATAAATAGTAAAATCATCATACGGCATATCTCCCTGTGCAATGTAACCGTTCAGATTGATCAATGCACCAACACCAATAACTCCAAGCGGTCCAAACTCATCTTCCAGAACAGCTTCACCGTCTTCCAGATGCGATTCCATTTCACTCATCTCAATAAACTGCTGTTCCACTCCTTTGATCTGACCAATGATAAACTTGTCATCGTTTTTGATAATGCAAATTTCTTCAAGAACTTCGGTTGCATTTTCGAGTCCTTCTATTTCAAAAACCTCTTTGGGCAAATAAGTTCTGCTGAACGTTTTGGTGCTGGTTGATTCAATGCGGATATCCTGTTCGTACGCACTGTTGATTTCAATTACTAATTGCTCAATGCCGTTGAATGCTGAAAGAACAATCACCAGCGCAATAGTAGAAATGGCTATTCCGATTACAGAAATAATGGAAATAATATTGATGGCGTTGTGCGTCTTCTTAGAAAAAAGATACCTTTTAGCTATGAAGAAAGAAGCGTTCATTTACCTTTCAGAAGCTTGTCAATTTTTTCAGAATAATCCAGTGAATCATCTATCTCAAACGCAAATTCCGGAATTCGTCTCAAAGATTTTCCCAATCTTTTACCCATTTCATATCTGATCTGGGGTTTATGGTGCTGAATATTGGCAAAAGGGACATTTCTGTCAGGCACACCAAAAATGCTCAGATACACTTTGGCAAAAGACAAATCGGGTGCAACTCTGACTGCTGTAGCTGTTACCATAGCCCCCATACACAATTCACGGGTTTCTTCCCTGAAATATTTGCTGAACTCCTGCTGTATCAGGGTTTCAAATTTCTGCTGTCTCACTGAACTCATAGTGCAAAAATACGATAATCCCCGGTTTTTGACTTTTCCCGGTTTGAAAAACAATTCACACAATTTGCCGTTATCCTGAAATTCACCCTACTTTTGAAGCCATGAAAGGATTTGTCCAGATTTTTAAACTTGCGTTTACTTATAAGCGGACAGCTGTTGCAGTTATTATCTTCAACTTTCTTTTTGCCATTTTTAATCTCCTTTCTCTTGTCCTTTTTGTCCCGTTTCTGGAATTGATTTTTAAAGAAGAAAAAAACGGAGAACTTGAAACCATTGTCAAACCAGATTGGGATACCAGTAAAGGCGCCATTGATTATTTCAGTGACTATTTTGAATACATGCAGGCAACTTTTATTAAAACACATGGTGAAGCAGGTGCCCTGGCTTTTATTTGTATTGCCGTTTTAGTTGCATTTCTTTTAAAGAATTTATTCCGTTATGGCGCCATCTGGCATCAGTCGTATTTACGAATGGCTGTGGTACGTGATCTCAGAAAACAACTTTTTGGAAAAGCTATTCATTTACCGCTTGCCTATTATTCTGAAGAGAAAAAAGGAAATTTACTGGCGCGCATGACTGCCGATTTGAATGAAATTGAAATTGCTGTTGTGTATATTCTTGAAATTATTTTCCGTGAACCTATTTCAATCATCATTGCTTTATCCGTTTTATTTTACTGGAGTACAGAACTTACTTTGTTCTCACTGATACTGATGCCGGTGAGTGCTTTTTTTATTTCCAGAATTGGCAAGAGTTTAAAACGTACTTCAGCCAAAGGCCAGCAGCAAATGGGTCAGGTGCTTTCAGTTATTGAAGAATCACTTGGTGGTGTCAGAATCATTAAAGCATTCAATGCTGAAAAAACTGCGCAAAAAAGATTGGAAAAAGAAAATGATCATCATCAGAATTTAATGACCCGCGCGTTCAGAAAAAAAGAACTTGCTTCACCGCTGAATGAATTTTTAGGAGCTGCTGTTTTAATTTCTATTGTTTGGTTTGGCGGAAAAATAATTTTGGAAAAAGGAGGCGGAACATCTGCCATGACCGGTGATGAATTTATTGCGTTCATTATTGTTTTCTCTCAATTACTTCGTCCGGTGAGCGGTATTGCAAGCGGACTCGCCGCAACCAGCAAAGGTTCTGCTTCCATTGACCGGATCAATGAAATTCTGGATCTCACGGAGCAAATTCAAGATCCGAAAAATCCGGTACAGAAAAATTCATTTGACCGCACAGTAGAATTTGATCATGTGGTTTTTGCGTATGCTGATG
The DNA here is from genome assembly GCA_016719925.1 of Crocinitomicaceae bacterium. Classification (GTDB taxonomy): domain Bacteria; phylum Bacteroidota; class Bacteroidia; order Flavobacteriales_D; family Crocinitomicaceae; genus JADJGJ01. Next base: position 80,492 of record JADJYC010000004.1, read on the forward strand.
AGCCGGTGCTGAAAAATATTTCTTTCAAACTTGATAAAGGAAAAACGATTGCCCTGGTTGGTGAAAGTGGTAGTGGCAAGTCAACTATTTCTGATTTGATTCCGCGGTTTTATGATGTAAAATCCGGCGCTGTTAAAATTGATGATGTCAATGTGAAAGACATGACCAAAAAAGATTTGCGTGAATTGATCAGCGTGGTGACGCAGGAATCTATTCTCTTCAATGACAGTATTCACAATAATATTGCTTTTGGAAAACCCGATGCTACAGAAGAAGAAATCATTGCCGCAGCAAAAATTGCCAACGCGCATGAATTTATTTCATCGTTTGAAAATGGATACGATACAAACATTGGTGACCGTGGAAATAAACTTTCCGGCGGACAAAAACAACGTTTGAGTATTGCACGCGCCGTACTAACTAATGCACCTATCATGATTCTGGATGAAGCTACCTCAGCACTTGATACCGAATCTGAAAAACTGGTTCAAGATGCACTGGACCGTTTGATGAAAAACAGAACGTCACTGGTTATTGCGCATCGCCTCAGCACCATTAAAAATGCTGATCAGATTATCGTTCTGAAAAAAGGTGAAATTGTTGAGCAAGGCACACACGCTGAACTAATCGCTGCCAATGGCTATTACAAATCACTTTGTGATATTCAGGCGGTGATTTGATTTTTTACATCAACCCTCCCCTGTCCAAACTCCTATACTGTATTGCTTCTGCCAAATGATGTGGTTCAATGTTCACACTTTTTTCCAGGTCAGCAATAGTTCTGGCCACTTTTAAAATCCGTCCGTATGATCTAGCTGATAAACCCATTTTATCCATGGCGAGTTTTAAATCCTATTTTTCTAATCTCAATTTTTTCATTTTTAACTTCATCCTGAATCATCAATCCATCGATATATTCAAAAAGTAACTCAATACTCTTGGTATTTCCATCAGTTTTTTGTTCGATCTTTTCGATTAACGATCTGAGCTCCGAATGATTTATCACCATTTTACGCAAAGAAACAAAAGCTCTTATTATTGCGATATTCATCTCTCTTGCGCGCTTGCTTTTGAGCACGCTGGATAACATTGCAACACCCGTTTCAGTAAATGCAAAAGGTTCGGATCCTCCTAAATGTTGTTTGGAAGGAATAATATTCTGTTCAATTATAATTTCTATTTCTTCAGGAGATAGAACAAACATAAAATCCGTTGGAAATAAATCCAAGTTTCTGCGAACAGCTTGTTTTAATGCTCTGGTTTCAACTCCATAAATTTCTGCAAGATGAATATCAAGCATCACTTTCTCCTCTCTTAAAACAAAAATTTTATCGATTATGTTGTCTTCAGGTTTTACTTCTGATATTTCCTTAATCTTCATGTCTTTATTAGCTTTGATATGGTATCACAATTTGTGACACCATTACATTAAGTTCAATCATTTAACTATTCATTACATCAACCCTCCCCTATCCAAACTCCTATACTGTATAGCCTCTGCCAAATGATGCGGTTCAATGTTCACACTTTTTTCCAGGTCAGCAATTGTTCTGGCTACTTTCAAAATCCGTCCGTATGATCTTGCAGATAAACCCATTTTATCCATGGCATTTTTTAGAAGCAATTGCCCGGCATCTGAAACCTGACAATATTTTTCACTCAGCTGCGGATTCAATTGTGCGTTGTAATAAATGCCTTTGTATTCTTTGTATCGGTTTTCCTGCAAAGCTCTTGCGGCAACAACACGTTTTCTGATTTCTTCACTGCTTTCTCCTTTTCTTACATCTGCCAACTCCTCAAATTTTACCGCCGGAACTTCAATGTGCAAATCAATTCTGTCCATGAGCGGACCGGAGATTTTCTGCAAATATCTTTTCACCACAATTTCAGGATCAGAATTTGGATCATTGGCATCGTAAAAATTTCCTGACGGAGATGGATTCATACTTGCAACCAACATAAATCCCGCCGGATATTCCACCGACATTTTTGCTCGTGAAATTGTCACCACTCTATCTTCCAAGGGCTGACGCATCACTTCTAAAACCTGTCTTTTATATTCAGGCAATTCATCTAAAAATAAAATGCCGTTGTGCGCCAGAGAAATTTCACCGGGTTTTGGATTTGATCCGCCGCCAACGAGTGCTACATCGGAAACCGTGTGATGCGGCGACCGAAATGGCCGTGTCATCAGCAATCCATGATTGGCACCTACCAATCCGGCAACGGAATGTATTTTAGTTGTCTCCAGTGCTTCATCAATTGTCAGCGGTGGTAAAATGGTTGGAAGTCTTTTAGCCAGCATTGTTTTTCCTGAACCGGGAGGACCAACCAATAAAATATTATGCCCGCCGGATGCCGCAATTTCAAGCGCTCGTTTGACATGCTCTTGTCCTTTTACATCGGCAAAATCAACCAGATAATTTAATGCATCCTCTGCTCTATCATCACGCTGAAATTTTGCGGGAACAATGGCTTTCATTCCGTTCAGATAATCCACCACATCTCTGATATTTTCCACACCAATGATATCAATGCCTTCCACAATTGCTGCTTCGTTTGCATTCTGATACGGCAGAATAAATCCTTTGAATCCCATGTCGCGCGCTTTGATGGCAATGGATAATGCACCACGAATTGGCTGCACACCGCCGTCTAAAGAAAGCTCACCCATGATCAGGTATTTTTCAATTTCAGGATTGACGATTTGTTCACTCGCAGATAAAATTCCAACAGCAATGGTGAGATCATACGCTGACCCTTCTTTGCGAATATCTGCCGGAGCCATGTTCACCGTTATTTCACGCCGCGGATATTTATAATCTGCGTTGGTAAACGCCGCTTTGATTCGTTGATGACTTTCTTTAATAGCACTGTCCGGCAACCCCACCAGAAAAAAATTGATTCCGTTGCTCAGATTTGTTTCAACCGTGATGGGAATTGCTTCTATCCCATATACTGCACATCCAAAAGTTTTGACTAACATTTTTTGTTTTCATAAAATCGTTTTGAGTATTGGAGATCGTTTTGTCTCTTTTACAAGACAGATGTTTTTAGAGGTGGTCGCAAATTGCGACCACCTCTGAATTAGTTGCTGCGATTGACTTTAAGCAATATCTTTAAATTGGAGGTGCTAAATTGGCACCTCCAATTACGCGTACAAATACAATCTTGAACATTCCAAATAATATAGGAAAATGACCTCACACGTTGTTTGAACAGAAAACTTGAAATCACAATTTGTGACCCCAATTCTGAATATTCATTATCAGAATGTCGAAATAAAAATTCCATTAAAAAAATAATAAATCGTCTTGAATACTGGAGATCGTTTTGATCTGCGAAAGCAGAACAGGGAAGAATTGAGAATTACAATTCGGGGACCAAGGTATTAAAAAAATTCTAAATCGCTAAAAATCCGGGAGGACTAAAAAAAATTTGATGTATCCATTAGATCAGAAGGTTAAAATAAAATGGATTACCGAAAGTTGATTTTTTAATCGGATCAGAATTATAGATTAATCCTCAATATTTGAAAAAATGGTTGGTCTGAATCAGATTTCCATTATTGGTGATTTGATAATAATAGATTCCTGAATAAAGCATTGATAAGTCGATTATAATTTCCTGATTGAAATTTGTTTCGTCCAGTTTTCTGCCATCTGCCGAGTAAATAGTCAATAGAAGCGTATTTTCGTTTTGAGGCTGATTCGTTTTGAAAATGATAAAATCATCTGCTGGATTTGGATACACCGAAAATTTTTGACTGCCAACTTCACTTATTGAACCTGTTGGGTGAACCGCGTATCCGCTCTGAATATTTTTTAGTGCCCAACCGTTTTTTCCAGAAGTAGTATTATCCGATATAAAATTGAATCTGAAAATTAATGAATCGTTTTGATCGGCAGTTTTCACACCCCCATAGTTAAAAAACATTTCAGTGTAGAACTCTTGCCACAAATCATATGTACCTGTGTAAACACAGCTGGAATCAAACAGTGAATCTCTGTAGCCGTTAATTTCATGGTAATAATTGTGAAAGGCATCAGTGGCTAGTTGATGCATATAAATAGTATCGCTGTTGTCAGTTATCATCTGATAATAAAAATCACTAAAAACAACATCGCTTGCTGATCCAACAGGCATCAGATAGCGCAACCAGAACGTAGTTAATGTGTCACCATCATGAACATAATCAATTGAATCATTGTCGATATTTATATCAATGAAGCCTCCGGCATGATTCGTATCAGTATCTATTTTGTGATCAAAGGATAAAACGTAAGCTGTTCCTAATTCAACATAGCCACCTTCATATGGTCTGGTAAGAATAATTTCTACACTGGCTGACGTATTTGACGAATACATATTTAAAGTATCCGTAACTAATATATCTGTTGATGAAGTTCCGAAAAAAGGTTTATAAGATTGTCCGTAATGCCAAACTAAACTGTCATTTGCAGTTTGCCATTGGAGTTGATTTTCAGAAATTGGATTTATTTCGTATTCCCAGTATAATAAAGGCCCTTGAGCAAATAGTTTGAAACCAAGATTTGAAATCAATAAAATAAATAAGAATTGAAATTTCATGTCTCAAAATACTTTAAAAAACAAAATCACCCGTGAATATTCGTCTCAATATAATGAATGAGTGAATGAATAATTTTATGTGAATTTCCTGAACGCGGTCAGCCCAGTTGCTCATGGGTGTTCTGATTTCCAGATCAACCATTTCAGCCATTTTGCCACCGCTTTTACCGGTTAATCCAACAACAAACATCTTATTTGCTTTTGCCGCCAGCACAGCATTGATCACGTTTTGTGAGTTACCACTGGTTGAAATAGCCAATAAAACATCACCCGGACGACCAATACTTTCTACGTATCTTGAAAAGATATAATCATAGCCGTAATCATTTGCAATGCAGGTAATATGCGCCGGATCAGAAATAGCAACGGCGGGAATAGGTCCGCGGTTTTCTCTGAATCTACCGGTCATTTCTTCAGCAAAATGCATGGCATCACTCATAGAGCCTCCGTTTCCGCATGAAATGACTTTACCCCCCTTTTTTATTGAGGCAATGATGGTATCACCGGCTTTTTTAATTTTTTCAAAATTTGACGGGTCAGCAATGAATTTTTCCAGTACTGACTGGGCTTCCAAAAAATGGTCCGCTATTTGTTTAGTGCTCATTGAACGCAGATTTTATCAAATGTAGCTAAAAATGTAAATAATGCGTTTAGCTGATTTGTGAATCTTGGTTATATTTGAAGGTTGTATAATACTTGTGCCAAAACTATTGAGACTATGAAAAGAATAATTTTACCCGGTATATTTTCGCTGATACTCGGAACGACATTTGCCCAAACGGGATGTTATACTGAGTGGAAAGCTGCATTTGATGAGCGCGGTTCATACGCCATTGGTGATGAAGTTCACCGCAATGTTTATATCGCATTTGTTGAAGAAGGTGAATCTTATTGTGTTGCAGGAAAAGCAAGAGTAGAGTACGGAAAAATTGTTTCTATCTGGCTGATGTTTGAAGATGGCACCTATGATCTGATGGAAGCGGATAAATTTTCAACCAAAACTAAAACTTCTCCGGGCATTGTAAACGGAATCTCTGAAGAAATCATTACCAAAGAAGGTGAAAAACTCTACATCATTTTTGTAGATAAAATCAAACCTAAAAAGAAAACATACAAAACAGTTGGTGGTCCTGGAGATCAGTAATTGAAAAAAAGAATCTTTTGTAAATCCGTTGCCTTAGGTGACGGATTTTTTTTGCTAAATTATTAATTCAGAATTGCCATACCGGACCAGCAGAAATAATCATGGAGTCATGTGTAATCCAGACAACGTTATCGCTTGTACTGCTTGATGCCCAATAGCCAAAATTCAATTCAATCTGCGTGTTAATACCGACAGAAAACCGTGCGCCGGCAGCAGCTCTGAAATCCCACCCCATCCTTGTTTCATTAAATGTTGGTGTGATTACAGATGTACCTGTTCTGCCAGGCCAATAAGCAAAGCCTGAGGCTACCAGAATTGAAAACTCCGTTTTATTGAAAGGCTGAAACAACGCATTTAAACGCAGATTCGGATTCATCATCATTCTTGCGGCATCATTTGTTTCCGGTTTGCCCCACATGCTCAATAACTCAAAACCCAAAGAAAAATTCTGATGCAATTTGTAATCTATAAAAGGCGTAATGCCAAAAGAATATTTTGCTTTTGTAAAAACACTGTTGACATTAAACAATCCAAAACTTCCACCGTGCACATTTATTCCGGCTATCCAATTTTTGTGATTTTCAGGAACAAGTTCGAACCTGCATTCCTGAATTTTTCCGCTTTCAATTACAACTGTTTTTGTTTCAGAAAGAAAACCCTGTTTGTATGCTCTTACTGAAAATTCACCCGGCATTAAATCTTCAACAAGCAAGCCTGACATCTCCGCTTTTGTTTTCCCTTTAAACTGATCGTTGATATAAATGCTTACACCTTCTTCACAATAAATCTGAAGTGTTCCGGTTTGTGCAAAAGTGAAAAAAATACCAAATAAAGAGAAGTATAAAATGACAACTATTTTCATGAATCTGGTATATTATTCTTTAATCATTACATCCAGATAAATGGGCAAATGATCTGCAAAGCCGCCGTGATAATTAAACCCAACATAGGTACGGTTTGTGGTTTTTCCAATACCGTCAGACTCCGGTTCCAGTAAATAATCAGCGTCAAAAATCTGAACAAGATTCATTGGTGTAATCAGATTTCCGGTTTGAAAATACATGTTTGGTGAAGCAATAAACTGATCCAGAATTCCCCATTCATGCTGATAACTGTGTGTGCCTTTTATGTTTTCATATTGCCACATCAGATTAATAAGATCTCCTTTTTTAAACTGAGCAGAATCTTTCACCGCTTTTAATATTTCATGCATGCTGATATCATCGGGATGATCATTAAAATCTCCCATAGCCAGAATATATGCATCAGGATTCAGTGTCATCAGTGAATCAAATTTTTCCTTCAGTGTTTTTGCAGCAAACTGTCTTTTATGTTCTGTTTGCATTTGACCGCCGTATCTGGAGGGCCAGTGATTGACGAATAAATGCAAGGTGTCTTTGCCAACCAATCCTTTCATGTATAAAATATCACGTGTTGGAGAATGATCAACCGGAAAAATCAATTCATACGAATAGAAATTCAAAAAAGAAAAATGTTCAGGTCTGTATAAAAATGCTACATCAATTCCCCTTGCATCTTTTGATTCCTGATGCACAATTTCATAACCAAATTCTTTGAGCGGCGAATTATAAACAAGATCTTTCAGACACTGAATATTTTCAATTTCACACAAACCAATCACGGCCGGTGGTTCCCACTGACCTATTGCCAGAGCGGTTTTCCCGATTTTTGCAAGTTTATCATTGTAGCGCTGATAAGTCCAGTATCGTGTTCCTTCTTCAGTAAACTCATCATCATTTTTAATTGAATCATTTGTGGGATGAAAAAGATTTTCCACGTTGTAAAACATGATGCGAATTCCCTTTTTTTCTTCCTGCGGATTTTGTGCGTTTGTGTTAGAGCCAAAGAAAGATAGAAAAGAAAAAAGGACTATGGGCAAAGGACAGAGGACAAAGCGAAAAGGAAAAAGGACAAAGGGATTTCTTTTGTTTGATTTCATCGTGGAATCGTCATAATACTTTTTAACCCTTTGTCCTTTGTCCTCAAATTAATCTTCTCCTTCAGAATTTTCAGCCAGTTTTGATCCAACCAAAGTTCCGTGAATGATCTGGTCCTGGAAATCTTTCATTGCATTCGGAGAGTGAGGAATCAAAATTGAAGTATTTTTTCCGTTTGATCCGATATGATTCAGTGTATCGAAATATTGTGTCAATAAAACAAAATGCATGACTTCTTCATGAGAAACACCTTTAAGGGTTTTCTGAAAATCTTCTACAGATTCTTTAAACCCGCGAATAATTTCTCTGCGCTGAGCGGCAATACCTTCACCTGATAATCTTTTTGATTCAGCATCAGCTTCAGCGGCTTTCACCACACGGATTTTAGCTCCTTCAGATTCTTCCATGGTAGCTTCTTTATCACGTTTTGCGGCGTTAATTCTGTTCATTGAATCTTTTACTTTTGCATCCGGATCTATATCTGTGATCAATGCTTTTACAATCAGATATCCGTAATCATCCATGGAGTCAGCAAGATTTTGTCTTACCGCAGTTGCAATATCTTCTTTCTTGGCAAACACATCATCCAGTTCCATTTTAGGAACCTCAGCACGCACATCATCAAAAATATAAGATGCAATCTGATGTCTTGCATTATCTAATGAATAATGCGCTTCCCAAAGTTTATCCTGCATTACCTGAAACTGAACGGAAACTCTTAAATGAACAAATACGTCATCACGCGTTTTTGTTTCTACATCAACATCGAGTTGCTGCACACGCATATTAATAACGCCGGATTTTTTATCAATAAAGGGAATAATAAATCCAAGTCCGGCACCAGCCATTTTTTTAAATTTTCCCAATCGCTGAATTACAAATACTGTTTTTTCGTTGACCAGAATTATTGACTTGACCAACAGTAATAATAAAATTGCACCGCCAACGCTGTACATTACAATCATTTCTTGTTCCATAATAGTAGAGTAGATTTAATTTATATTCCTTTGGCAAAACAAATTGAAGAATTCTGAATAATTACTTCAGGGCTGTATTGGCAAAGGGATTTAAAGGTACAATTTTTTTTAAACCATTCACAATCAGTCAAGAAAAACTCTGATTATGAAGTTAATCTGAAATATATTTTGTTATTTCACGCATAATTGATATATTTCAGTATCCCAAGTACTTAAAATTATGTTAGACTATATTCTCCATTTGTCACCCGGAATTTTGATTGCTCTGGTAATTGTGATCTTTATTGGTCTGGTTTCTCAGGCAGCACTTTATGCAAAAGCCGGAGAACCTTGGATTGCCGCGCTTGTGCCTGTCTGGAATGTAATCATTTTTGTGGATGTAGTTGGTCGTCCAAAATGGCAAAAGCTGGATTATAATGGTGCCAGGAATAATCATTCTTGGAATGATAGGATTGTACTGGCCGCAACTGGATGGTTTGTTTCCTGTAATTGATCCTGAAACACTGGAGGCAAGTGCCTGGGGAACAAAAAGTCCATTTTCTGAAGCCATGGTTCCGATTTATGTAATTATTGGAGCATCAATACCAATGATTATTTTTTTAATGATCATCTTCACTGAAATCTGTGAGTCATTTGGAAAACATACTACCACTGATAAAATACTGGCAGTCATTTTCAATGGTGCTTATGTTCTTTTTGCAATTGCTCTTGCACCCAATGTTCAATATGAAGCTCCGTGGTATAAAAAGAAAAGAGGTTTACCATATACTGTTCCTGAAGATCCGCGCAAAATAAAAGCTGCTCAAATGGCAAAAGCGCAGGCAATGGCAAAAGCGGCAGGGCACGGGCATTACGGGAAGAAGAAATAAAGGGACTTCAATTCACTTCGACTTCGACTACGCTCAGTCTCCGTGGACGGCTTCTTGACTTTGACTTCGAGAACCTCAGTCTCCGTGGATGGTTCTGAAAAATAAAATTCGAGGAAAATTCGTACTTCTAACTTCGTACCTCATACTTCGAATTCGGCTCACTTCGACAATGCTCAGTACGAGTCGCTCAGTCTCCGTGAACGGATTCTTAACTTCGACTTCGGCTACGCTCAGTCTCCGTGGATGGTTCTGAAAAATAAAATTCGAGGAAAAATTTGTACTTCTAACTTAGTACCTCGTACTTGATTTCGGCTCACTTCGACAATGCTCAGTGCTAGTCGCTCAGTCTCCTTGAACGGTCTTAACTTGAGAACCTCAGTCTCCGTGGATAGCTTGACTTGACTTGACTTGCCACGCTCAGTCTCCGTGGATGGTTCTGAAAAATAAATTGAGGAAAATTGTCCTTACCTCGTACTTCGACTGCTACGCCAGAATCTCACGGTAATGCCTGTGCAAAGTAGACGAATCTGTTCCGCTCAAAAAAGAAGAATATGTAAGATGCGTGAGTAAAAAACGTTTGTCTTTTATCCATAGCGGAAGATATTTTGGCTTCTCAATCAATCCCATTTCATTCATCATTTTCAACGCAGGAATATCTGATAGATCCAACTTACCGCTGAACAATAAATCCAGGTATTCAAATTTTCCGGATGCAACAGCAACACTTAAAAAATCTGAACTCTCACCAATCCTTCCAGATAAACAATGTCTTTTGTAAAAGGCGCTTTGCCATTTATATCTCCTCCTCTGAAAACCCGTTTGGCGCTGTCAAAGGCTTTTCCCTCATCATCTGTTTTATCAAGATAATTCTGATAAAGATCGATGAAATTTGCACCATCAATTACCAGCTTAGTTGCAAGGACTCTGTCAGATAACCTTCGGGTTCTTTCCAGATCAATACACCCTGTAATGAATTCTGAAAATACGGCAAGACCTTCCTGTGTTTCAGTAGTACCACAATGACCTGCACCGAGAATTTTTATGTTCTTTTGTTTGTGTCCGTTCATGGAAGTTGCAACGTGAATGTAAACTTCATGTTCTATCAACTGCTGAATATCTTTGTCTGTAAAACAGGCTGAAGGATTAATGGCAATTCTTCTTCTTCCGGCAATTGCATTGGAGGAAATCGTATCATCCATTACAACTTTAGGGCCTTCATCACCAAACATTTCACTAACTGCCTTTTCCATTTCTTCAGCAAGCGTTGCCGGCATTACACAAGCTTTTGGCGGTGCACCCAGGTCAAAGTTTTTTACATTTTCAAAAAGTTCTCCAAAGTGCTTTGCAAGATCCAGCGCCGTACTTTCACCATCCGGCAAAATGTCCTTTGGACAACCATACATGTTTTTGGAATGTCTGAAAAAATCCTGCGTACCGCGTGACGAAAGTAACAATGCACTGCTTTCCAATTTGTCAGCGATGCGTGTTGCCCACTTGTCAATGACATCATTTACACCCAAAAGTTTCCGCGCTTTTTTCAATTCATCCAGCGCCGGATTTGGATCAAATGGTTTGTATTCCACTGAAGGTAATTTCTGAGCTTTATTCTTAAAAAATTCCTGCTCCACTTCATTTGGCCAGGCAATATTTCTGAGAATATTTATTTTGGATGCTGCTTCATCCAACGCGTCACTGATTGCAATGATGCGCTTCTTATCATCACTCATTCCTGTATGCTATTTTTGTATAACCAGTTTTGAAACTGAAATACCGTTTGATGATTTAATCTGCACCATATAAACTCCGGCAGGAATTGTACTCAGATTTAATTCAAAAGAACTTCCGCTGATATTTGTTTCTTCAAACACTGCTGAAGATCTTGAATCATACATAGTGATACTTACATCATTCAATGCAGCCGAAAATTTCAACAGACAAATTTCATTTGCCGGATTTGGATACAAACTAAAATTCAATTGAGCATTTTCATCAAATCCAATTCCGCTGATATTTACACAGGCAGATGTATCTGTACATCCATTTTCACTGACAACTACCGCATAATTTCCATCAACGGATGCAACAAAATCCTGATCAGTTTCACCGGTGATTTCAGAATTCCCATTATCACAATCAATCCACTGATAAGATGTTGCTGTTGACGTTACAGCAGAAATTGTAAAACCTGAAAGTGAGGTTGAAACATCCACATTGTTTACGGTAAGATTAATTGTAATGGTGCTGTCACAACCTTCTGAATTTGGAATTATATCCGTGTAAGTTCCGGTCACTGTATAGGTATTTCCTTCAGGACTTAAATAAGAACCGCATGCTGTCGGATTTATAGTACTGGAAGATTCATTGTTTACAATCAGATCAATTGTGACTGTGCTATCACATCCTGTCATGTTGGTCAGAATCTCTACATAATTTCCGGAAGTTGTCAATGTTGCTCCAAGCGGACTTATGTATGAACCACAGACTACAGGCGTAAGCAATGTATCATTACTGTTATTAATTACCAGTTGAATAGTTATTGTACTGTCACACCCTGCCATGTTTGGAATGATATCAAAATAGGTTCCGGTTGTGCTGTAATTATTTCCTGCCGGACTTAAATAATTATCACATTCAACCGGAGAAATTGTACTTGCAGTTGATACACATAAGCCTGAACCTGAAACAAACATCGGCCAGAATTTTGATGCATCATAAAATGCAACTCCGGGGTCACCGCTGCCCAAAGCAATCATGCTGGTAAATTGTCCGGTAGTACCTGTTGTTGCAAGCACCATTGGAGAATTCCATGCAATTCCTGTTGCCTCAGAAGCACGAATATATTTCAGATTTCCATTTGAACCGTCATAATAACTGATAGCAGGATTTCCGCTGATTACTTTCAGTGAGGTGTATTGACCAATTGTTCCGGTAGTTTCAAGAGTCAGCGGGGTTGCCCATGCAGCACCGCTTGCATCCATTGCTCTCACATATTTAAGCGAGGAAGTTGTAATATCATAATAACTGATTGCAGGATTTCCGCTTACAATTTGCATTGAATTATATTGTCCTACGCTCCCTGTTATATCAATTGCCTGCGGTGCACCCCACGTTGTTCCGCTTGCGTCAGTTGCACGCACATAATTCAAATTAAAACCTGTTGCGTCATAATAAGCAATTGCAGGATTTCCATTCACGGAAATCAATGAATTATGCTGACCCACTGTTGCAGCGTTATCAACTGTCACAGGTGTATGCACTTCCATTTGCATCCGTTGACCGAACATATTTAAGCGCTGAGTTTGTAGCGTCATAATATGCGATAGCAGGATTTCCGTTGATCACACACAGTGAAGTATATTGCCCTGTAGTTCCGGTAATATCAATATTGACCGGAGTATTCCATGTTGTTCCATTTGCATCTGCTGCGCGAACAAATTTTAACGCTGTATTGGTTGCATCATAATATGCAATTGCAGGATTTCCATTCACAATATAAGCGGAGAGATAAGCACCAACTGATCCGGTTGCATCCACATTGACAGAAGTTCCCCATGAAGAACCTGTGGCATCTAATGCACGAACAAAAACCAAATCCAAATTAGCAACATTCTGATAAGCTACCGCAGGAAAACCATTTGCAAGAACTGCTGAAGAATATTCTCCCACATCTCCCGTTACATCAAATGAAGCCGGAGTACCCCAGACGGCGCCATCGGTATCGGTTGCACGAACAAATCTCAGATTAGTATTTGAAACATCATAATAGGTAATTGCAGGATTTCCATCAACAATATTTAAGCAGGTATATTGTCCGGTAGTACCGGCAGCATCAACTGAAACAGGTGCAAGCCAGATATCGCCGTTAGCATCTGTTGCCCTGAAATATTTTAATGCTGTATTTGTTGCATCATAATAGGAAACAGCCGGAAAACCATTTACAACTTTGAGTGAATTGTATTGACCAACCGTACCTGTCAAATCAAGATCTATAGGTGTATTCCAGGTAATTCCGGTTGCATCTGCAGCACGTACATAACGCAAAGCAGAATTAGTCGCATCATAATATGTTATTGCCGGTCTGCCGTTTACTGATTCGAGCGAAGTATATTGACCTACTGTATTTGTCAGATCAATGGTAACTGACGCGCTCCATGTTAGACCATCAACATCAGTGGAACGAATATATTTCAGAGAAGAATTGGTTGCATCATAGTAAGAAACAGCAGGATTTCCATTGATTGTATCCAGAGATGTATACTGACCTACTGTTCCTGTTACGTCCAGATCAACAGGAGTATTCCAGACAGTTCCGCTTGCATCAGAAGCACGGCAAAAAGTCAGTGCAGAATTTGAAGCATCATAATATGTAATTGCCGGATTTCCGTTAATAGATTTCATGGATAAATATTGGCCGACACTTCCGGTTGCTTCCACCGTAACAGGAGTGCCCCAGCTGGTTCCGTTTACATCATTTGCACGAATATATTTGACATCCAGATTAGTTGCATCATAATATGCGATTGCAGGATTTCCATTAATTACAGCGAGTGAAGCATACTGACCAACCGTTCCAATTGCATCAACAACTACAGGCGCATTCCAGGCTGATCCATCGCTGTTTGAAGCACGGATATAAATCAAACTTAAATGCGTCACATCATAATATGCCATAGCTGGATTACCATTGACAATTTCCATCGATGAATATTGTCCGGTATTTCCACCTGTACCAAATGGAGTTTCAATCACAACCGGCGTACCCCAGGTTTGCGCTGATGAATTTTTTATAACTAAAATTGCTGAGAGAACCAGCAATACTTTTGAAAACGGGTAAAATAGTTTCATAGATGCAGTTTAAAATGGCGTTTGAGTAAATTTAATAAAATAAATCAATCATCATTTTAACGGCAAACAAAATACAACAGAACTCTGCTTTTCGTCAGCAATTTAACAGGAAACTCAAATCACCTTATGTTCAATCAGCATTTTAAAAGAATCAAGCATAGTCTCTTTTAATGGCCGGTATGTTACACCCAGCTCCCTGATACTTTTAGAATTATCTGCCCGCCAGGTGTGATTGACATTGTTTCGTACAAAACGAATTGTCAAGGCTCTGTTCACCAAAGGACCAAAAATTGCAACCAGCCATTTGGGCAATGCGCGGTTTGGAATTTTATATTTTGTTCCATACTCTGCGTAAACAATTTTTGCAATTTCTAAAAATGTTGTTCCGGGTCCGCTGGTGATATATCTTCCATTTGCTGATGGAGTAAAACCAGCTTTAAAATGTGCATCTGCAACATCTCTCACATCAACTGTTCCCATTCCAAGATTTGGTACGCCGGATTTTACCGTTCCGTCTCCAAGTTGTTTTAAAATGGTAAAACTTTCTGATGTTATAGAAGTTGGATTTAATGCTGGTCCTAAAACCAGACTTGGATTAATGACAACCAGATCCCACCTGTTTTGCGATTTTGAAATTTTCCACGCCTCTTTTTCAGCAAGTGTTTTTGAATAAGAATAAGGCTGATATTTTAACGATGAAGTAGTATTCCAGATTTCTTCTGTCAGAATTTTTCCCGGTGCATTTTCAATATCTGTACAATCTGTATAAATAGCTGCACAACTGCTTGTAAGAACAACCCGCTTCACTGTTGAAGTTCGTGTTGCCTGATTCAAAACATTGGCCGTACCTTTCACAGCAGGATCAATTAAATCACGCTGCGGATCTTTGTACTTACTTGTAAAAGGCGATGCAGTGTGATAAACAAGTTCACAATCTTTCATTGCTTCATCATAAGAACCTTCCTTCAATAAATCAGCTTTGAAAAACAGAATTTTTCCGCTGCATTCATCTGCCAGTTTTTTTAAATGTGCAATTTTCTTTGCGTCATCCGGATTTCTCACTGCGGCATGAACTGTAATTCCGTTTTCAAGAAGTTGTTTCACTATCCATCCGGCTACATATCCGGTTGCGCCGGTAACCAATACCGGTTTTGTTTTATCAATGGTGGTCATTTAACTGTTTATTTTTTGAAGAAGACGAATGGATTAACAGAATATTTTAAATTTATATCTTTCAAATAATTGAACTCGACTTCACCTGATTTTGTGAGCTCAAAATTGAACATTAAATAACCATTATGGACAACAGCCGTGTTTATAAAATGATTTTTGCAAGTGTTTATCCGCTTTATGTGGCAAAAGCAGAAAGAAAAGGCAGAACAAAAGAAGAAGTGGATACGATTATGTGCTGGCTGACCGGTTATTCTCAGAAAAAATTACAGCAGCAAATAGAAAAAAAAAGTTGATTTCAAGAACGTTCTTTGCGCAGGCGCCTCAATTAAATCCAAATGTTTCTATAATTACAGGGGTAATTTGCGGATACCGGGTTGAAGAAATTGAAGATAAACTCATGCAGAAAGTACGTTATCTGGACAAGCTGATTGATGAGCTTGCCAAAGGGAAAACAATGGAAAAAATTCTTAGGAATTAAGTCCGGTTTTTTTAACACGGAGACACGGAGACCAAAGAGTAACACGGAGAAGCTAAGTGAGCAAAGTTCAACAGAGATCTTTCTCTGTGAACCTCCATGCTATCTTTGTCTCTGTGGTTAAAAAATTACCTGATTATTTAACATTCTTCGGCAAGTTCAGGACAAACGGAGACACGGAGACCAAATATTTACACGGAGAAACTAAGTGAGCAGAGTTCAGCTGAGATTTTTTCTCTGTGAAACTCCATGTTCTCTGTGTCTCTTTGGTTAAAAAAAAATTCCTGATTAATTTCATTTCTGAATCAAACCCTCAGTCAGCTCATTCAGTACTCTTACCTTCTCTTCAAAATTTCCTTTTTGTTTTTTTCTGAAACGATGATTGAGAGAAATTGCTTTTTCAATGGAATCCGGTAAAACATCCTCCAGCCATTGTCTGATACGTTTAGCAAGTACCGGCGATTTTCCGTTAGTGGATATGCCTATTTTCAAATCTCCCCGTGTGACAACTCCTCCCAGATAAAAATCACAGAATTCAGGTTTATCGGCAACATTCAGAAGAAATTTATATTTATCTGCCAGATCACGTAAACGCAGATTAAGTAAAGAATTATTTGTTGCAGCAATCACAATTTGTTTGTCTGCCAAATCATCCACTGAAAATGCACGATGAAATAATTTTGAATCCGGGAATTTTTTAACCAGCTCAAAAACTTCCGGCAATATTTCAATGGCAACAAGTTCAATTTTTGCATTGGGTGATGACTTTTGAAGAAAAAACAATTTCTCCAAAGCCACTTTTCCACCACCAACAATCAGGAAATTAATTTTATCTGCTTTCAGAAAAATGGGAAATAACTCATTCATATCAGTTCAGTAAACTTAATTCTTCAAATACTTCTTCAACCTGTTTGTACGTATCCACTACTTCACCAACAACAATAACGGCCGGTGATTGAACACCTTCTTCACGTGCAGCAGCAACCAGATTTTTTATATCTGTGACCAGAATTTTTTCATCCGGTGTTGAACCGTTTTGAATAATCAAAACAGGCGTATCACTTCTTCCGGCAATCAGAAAACTGGTTGAAATATCTTCCAGTTTTGAAGTTCCCATTAAAATAACAACAGTTGAATTTGATTGCGCAGCAAGTTTAAGATCCTTATTAAACTGATTACCTTTTTTGATGCGGTTAAAACCCAAAATCCATCTGCTATTCCCTATGCGTTAAAGACACCTGATTCAAAGCAGTTAGTCCGGTTGCCGAGGATATACCCGGTATGACCTCCGTTTCAATTCCATGCTTTTTTGCAAAGAATATTTCTTCAAGTCCTCTTCCAAAAATAAACGGGTCACCACCTTTTAAGCGAATCACTTCACCATACACCAGCGCATAAGAAACAATCAGCTGATTAATTTTTTCCTGCGTAAAGGAGGGTTTTCCTCCTCTTTTCCCAACAAATATTTTTAATGCGTCAGGCGCAAATTCCAACAGCTTTTCACTCACCAACGCATCGTATAAAATTACTTTTGCCTTTTGCAATTTTTCCAATGCTCTGAGTGTTATCAGATCTTCAGCACCAGGCCCGGCGCCGATCAATATTAGTTTATTCGTTTTCATTTTTTATCAATGAGTATGTTTATTAATTCGTAAAATCTTTTTCCTGTTTGAATCCAATCTGAATTTTCAGCAGCGGATTCTGAAGCGTTTCTGTATTCATAAATCAGGCTTTCAAAAGTTGGCTGAATAAAATAGGCCGCCACTTTTTCATAATGATTTTCAAATTCTTTTTGAATCTGTTCCTTTGAATTGGTTTCAATTCCCAGTTTAAGCAAGTAACATTTTGCTGTTTGAATTATAGATGAATAAACAGTATAAGCAGCATCAGCGTATTGCTGATTCAGAAAAAAATAATCTGCTTCATCCAGTTTTTCATTTGCTTCAAACAACAACGTTTTTGCCAGATCAATTTTCACTCCTGCACACTCTCCGATACCAATTTCAGTTTTGAACTTTTCAGCTGAACCCCAGTCGAGATACTCCTCATCATTTACCTCATTCACATCTGCAACTGGTTTCAGCAATTCATAAAAGTAATTTTTACCTTTTCGGTTATAATAGGTGTTGAACGATTAAAAATTTTGTTTCTCCCTTTTAAAATCATTCAGAATAAACCGGATTACATGCTCTACTCTTTTGGTTGGAACCTTGATTACTTTGTCTGCAAATTGAGCCGCTCCGTTCCCAATATTTGCACCGCCAAGTAAAACCTGCAAAGCAGGAATCGTATTTCCGTTCACCTGAAAACTACTGCCGTGAAATCCAATATCTGCAACAGCATGCTGACCACATGCATTCATACATCCGCTTATTTTTATCACGATTTCTTCTTCAAAAATCAGCTCGTTAAATTCTGAAACAAGTACTTTCTCAATTACCTCAGCAACATTGTAAGTAGAAGTAATTCCTAAATTACAGGTTGATGTTCCGGGGCAAGCAGTGATATCACGAATTGTTCCGGCACCAAAATCAGAAACATCTGCTTTCTGCAAATCATGGAAAAAATCCTCCAGCAAATCTTCCGGTATACTTCTGACCAGAATATTCTGATCAATTGTAAGTCTTGCAGATTCACCGCTGTAATATTCAATGATATCGGCCAGTTGAATCAATTGATCTGCAGTCATATTTCCATTTGTAATTTTAATCAAAGCAGAAAAATGTCCGTTTTGTTTTTGAGCAAAGACATTTGTTTCATACCACTTTTCAAAAGGAGTTAACCTGTTGCCTTTTTTCTTTTTACTGACAGAAGAAATATTTATTTTGGTATCAATTAGAATTTTTGGTGCAGATGTATAAACAAGTTCAGTTGCAAGTTCTGATTTCAGTTTTTCAATACCGATTTCTTTAATCAAAAATTTCAATCTCGCTTTTTGACGTTTATTTCTTTCACCCAACCGGTCAAACACTTTGACAATAGCTTCACCAAATTTCAGCAAATCTTCAGCAGGCAAAAAATCTGTTATTGAAATTGCGTGTGCCGGCTGAGCTCCCAAACCACCGCCAATAAGCACTTTGAAACCAGGCTGATTATCTTGTAAAACCGGAATCAATCCCAAATCATGTATGTAGGTACGCGCCTGATCTCTGAATGAAGATGAAAGTGCAACTTTAAATTTTCTGCCTAATTCCTGCCCAATTGGATTTCGTAAAAAATATCTGAATAATTCAAATCCGTAGGGAGTAATATCAAAAGGTTCTTCAGCATCGACCCCTGCAAAAGGCGAAGCTGTTATATTTCTAACTGTATTTCCGCAAGCTTCTCTTAAGGTGATGTCATTTTTTTCCAGCTCTGCCCACAACTCTGGTGTTCTGTCCAGACTGACATGATGTATCTGAATATCCTGGCGGGTGGTGAGATGTACTTTTCCATTTGAATATTCTTTAGATATCAGTGCAATTCTTCTCAATTGATCCGGTGAAATAATACCAAGAGGCAATTTGATACGCACCATCTGAACACCCTGCTGACGCTGGCCGTAAACGCCGCGTGCCAAACGTAAACTGCGGAATGATTCTTCAGCAATTTCTCCATTCCGGTACTGATAAATTTTTTTCTCGAGTTCCAGTATGTCTTTCTCAACTACTGGATTTTCTAATTCTGTTCTGAAACTTTGCATACAATTTTATTTTTATGTGTCACATAAAAAAAGCCCGGTTATTAAAACCGGGCTTCCACATTATTTAAGTAAACACTAATTATGAGTAATATCCGGTTTGAGATCTTTTCTGATCTTCATCATCATACTACAACACATCATTGCTTTTTTCATCTTTTTGTTTTTTACTGTTTTACTTTTCTGTTTTTTACAGTTGATCAAATTTCATTTCCGGGACAAATGTATTTCAAAAAATGAGAGTTCCAAAGAAATATTCTACTTTTTTGATAGATTTAATAGATTATACTGATTTTATTGGGATGTAGAGCAAAAAATACAAAATCTGACATCAAATTATTAGTCTTTACAAACCTTTATGAACCTTTTATCGTTCAAAATGATGGGTAAACACTGCTGACTACTTTGATTACCCGCCTTATTTTTACACTACCAAAACAAAAAAAATGAAAACCGGATTTCTTTCTGCAGCACTTTGTGTGGTGACATTTCAGTCTTTTATATCAGTTGCGCAACTCACACCTGATTATAATGATGTGATGATACCCATGTCTGATATGGAAGAATTAGAAGCGGATGTTTACATTCCGGCCGGATGCACAAGCTGTGAAGTAATTTTAGTTCAGACACCTTACAACAAAGATTTATTTGAATGGAGTTTGCCGTTGGGAATTGGATTGAATGTGGATGCACAACAATTCATCTGGGTGATTGTTGACTGGAGAGGATTCCATGGATCAGCCGCAGCAGCAATTCCAAGTCCTGACCGCGGACAAGATGCTTTTGATATTTGTGAATGGATTGTTGATCAGCCGTGGCATGCTGACCGCATTGGAACATGGGGACCATCAGCATTAGGCAATATTCAATATCAGCTTATTGGAAAACATCACCCAAATCATACGTGTGCTGTACCCATTGTTGCTAATCCACAATTTTCATATGACAGTTATTTTACCGGAGGAGTTTTGGAAGAAGCAAGATTACAACAGCTGGATAATTTAGGCTATGGACTTTCACCCATTGTTATGGCCAATGTTTATTACAGCACAACGTGGATGGCGGCAGAAAATCAAACATATTTTCCTGATGATATTGAAATTCCGACTTTACAAATTGGCGGATGGTATGATCACAATATTGATGAAATGATGGAATTTTACAAAGACAGCAGAAACGATGCACTTGCCTCAGTGCAGGATGAACAGTGGCTGCTCGTAGGTCCGTGGGTGCATGGTGGAACCGGAATTGCGTTTGTTGGTTCTGCAGTGCAGGGAGAATTGACTTACCCAAATGCTGAATTAGTGAATAATGAAATGGCCTGGGATTTTTTCGAATACTATTTACTTGATTCAATTAATGACTGGCAGAACACCGCAAAAATTACGTACTACGAATTAGGAGAAAATGTCTGGCAGACTTCAGATGCAGATGATATTGCAGCAACCGGTTCAGAAATTCTTTATCTGAATAATTTAAACAGACTTACGGTAGAAAACGGAAACGGAAGTTCAACTTTTCTTTCTGATCCAACTGACCCAACACCAACTATTGGTGGTGCAACGCTCAGTGATGATTTGGAACAAGGACCTTACGATCAATCCTATTTGGACGGCAGAGATGATATTTTTACTTTTTCATCTGACACACTTGAAACTTCAGTTACGGTTACAGGAAGAATTACGTTAAATTTATTTGTAAGTGCAACTACTGCTGATTGTGATATTGCTGTGAGATTAGTGGATGTTTATCCTGACGGAACAAACATGCTGATTACAGACGGAATTAAAAGAATGCGTTTCAGAGATGGTTATACATTAGCAGATGAAGAATTGATGATTCCCGGTGAAATTTATGAAGTGGAAGTTGCGCTGCCTTTTACAAATTATACCTGGCTGCCTGATCACCAAATAAAAATTTATGTCAGCGGAAACAGTTCTACACGCTGGAATTTGAATCTGCAGGATGGATTAGCCATGTACACTTCTGCTTTGCCTGTTACGTCTACCATTACACTGCATCACAATGAAATGTATCCAAGTAAAATTGTTTTGCCGGGAGATAATCCTTTTCTTGCGTTGAATGAGAATCAGGAAACTTCAAACTTCGAAATTTTTCCAAATCCGGCAAATACATCGCTTACACTTTTGAGTGCTGAAAATTTTAAAAACTATTCAATCTCTGATCTTCAGGGAAGAGTGGTTATGTCAGGCAAGTTAAATTCCAATGTGCTGACAATTGAAAATCTGGAAACAGGAATTTATTTGCTTTCTCTGACAGATGAAAATGGTTTGATCACGTGTAAGAAATTCATTAAAGAATAATAGTTTTTTACTGCGAATAAACAAATAGCAAACTCTGGTTATCTTCAATTCCCGCTGATTAACGCGATTTGTTCCGCGGATAAAAGCGCTGATCGACTTAGAAAAATCAAATATCGAAATTACAAATCGCAAATTACTTTATTAAATACAAGAGTACTCCGGTTTTGGAATTTGTAATTTTGAAATTGGAATTTTTCTTAAAACCCATTCACTCCATTCACAGTAGTGTACTTCAGCACATTTTTCTTATCCGGGTGGATGCGTGCAAAAGCAGCCTGAACAGCAAGTGTACCTTCATGAAAACCGCAGAGAATTAATTTCAGTTTTCCTTCATAGGTATTTACATCTCCCACTGCAAAAATTCCTTTCCGGTTGGTAGAATAATCTTTTGTATCTACCTTGATAGCACTCTTTTCAATCTCCAATCCCCAGTCAGCAATTGGACCCAGACTTGGTTTCAAACCAAACAGCGGTACAAAATGATCTGTCTCCTTTACCTGATCACCAATTGTGTTGTGTTTTATTGTAACAGATTGTAGTTTTCCGTTTCCATTTAACCCTACTACTTCGGCTTCGGTAATTAATTTTATTTTTCCGGCATCTGCCAGATTCATTACTTTCTGAACTGAATCTAAATGACCTCTGAAAGAAGAATTGCGGTGAACAAGCGTGAGTTCTTTGGCAATATTATTTTCCACCAGATAAATTGACCAGTCTAATGCAGAATCTCCTCCACCTGCAACAATAACTTTTTTATCCTGATAAAATTTTGGATCACGGATGATGTATTCTACCCCTTTATCTTCAAAATTTTCCAGATTTTCTACCGGCGGTTTTCTTGGTTCAAACACACCCAATCCACCTGCAATAATAACTACCGGCGCTTTGTGTTGTGTTCCTTTATTGGTTGTAACGATGAACTGATTATCATCGGTCTCATCAATTTTTACGGCAGATTCACCCAACGTGAATCCAGGTTTAAACGGAGCTGATTGTTCCATGAGACGTTCAATCAAATCGCCAGCATCCACAGTTGGAAAACCCGGAATATCGTAGATTGGTTTTTTCGGATAAATCTCGGTTAATTGTCCTCCCGGTTGAGGAAGTGAATCAATCAAGTGGCATTTCAATTTTAAAAGACCTGCTTCAAAAACGGTGAAAATACCTACCGGTCCGGCACCGATAATAATAATATCTGTTGTGATCATTTTAGTTTTAAAATAAGTTAGACAATAAATCCGGAAATGAAATTTGCCAACTGAAGAACAAAATTAGACATAAATTGTTCTGACAACCAAAGAAAAAAGAAAGAAAGATGATTTGACTGACTTATATAATCAGACTGACTCCACCGATTTTACATCCGGCATCGCATTTCTGACAGCCTCTTCAATTCCGGCTTTTAGGGTCATTACACTCATGGAACAGGTTTCACAGGCACCCAGCAAACGCACTTTAACCACATTGTCTTTGGTTACTTCCACCAACTCAACATCACCGCCGTCTTTTTGCAAAAACGGGCGAATTGACTGAAGTGCATCTTCTATTTTTTGTGAACGATCCATAGGCCTCAATAATAGGGCGGTACAAAGATAATGATTCTCAGATGAAAACGATCCCGCCTTTTTGGATTATTTCATTTATCAAAAATATATTCAGAAAATCAAGCATGCGAACCAATTACAGTTAATTTACTGTAAGTACAATCAATTAACGCAGTCAATGCTACGCCTGTGCTTCTGGCAAAAAATGATCCCGCCTAATAAAAGAAAAACCGTAAGGAAGAAATAATTTGAATTGCTCATAAAATCTTGTATATTGGCATAACATTTAACTCATTATCATCAACTTATGAACCTCGTTTTTACCCCCCATTTTGCTTTTAAGCAGATGCAAATCAATTATTCTTGGAATTTTATTTCTGACTTCATTTTCAGTTTTTTCTCAAAACCCAACAGTTATAAATGACTCTTTGGTAGTGAATCAACGGCTATATGCAAAAGAAAAATTGATTGTTGACTTAGAAGCAAAGTTTAAACAGGACATCAAAGTGCAGGGAAGCGCTAGAATCAATACAGATTTGAGAGTAGATGGGGAACTTCGTGTAGACGGTTTAGCAAAATTCATGAGCAATGTTAAAATGGAAGGTCTGACTTCCTTACCATTTGTTGATTCAACAATAAAAGTTGTTATTATTCAACCCAACGGTCAATTAAAAACTGTAGGAATAGGAGTATTAGGTGATGGAATTTATGAATTTGTTCCATGCATGCCGGGTGACGTTCCGAATCCTCATTGGTCAAGTGGATTAAACAAAATATATAATGCATGTGATCCTGTAAGAGTGGGTATTGGAACCACAACACCTGATCACAAACTCCATGTTGTGGGAGTAAACTATGCCCAAAAATTTTTAGGAGGTAACGTTGGTGCAACAGCTACCGCATTGCTTAATCTCTACTGTCAGAATACGTCTCAAGATTTGATGCATGTGGGAATTAAAGTGGGCGGACTTGCTCAGGAAATGCGTTTCATTATCAAAAATGATGGTGACATTACTATCTACAATGAAGGTGCTGATCCGACTATTACTTTAAACAACGGAACCGGACATGCTCTGGTAATTAATTCAAATGCCGGTTCAAAAATTTTGCAACTGGAAGATAACGGCATGTTGCGTGCGCGCGAAATAAAAGTGGATGAGGATAACTGGCCAGATTATGTTTTTAATGATGATTATAAACTAATGTCTCTGGAAGATCTGAGAGCATTTATCATGCACAATAAACATTTACCCAATATTCCCTCTTCTACAGAAGTTCACAACGCTGGACTGAATATTGGACAAATTCAAACACTTCAAATGGAAAAGATTGAAGAGCTTACACTCTACACTCTGGAATTAAACGAAGAAATTAACTCCCTGAAAGCAGAAAATGAATTGTTGAAGACCGAATTAAATACTCTTAAGGAGAGTTTTAACGAATTGAAATTGCTTTTAACGAAGTAGTTGTGATATGAAAAGGTATAGCATAATTTTAGTTTTTTTAGGCAGTTTAAATTTAATAGGTCAGGAAGACACCATGGTGTTTACCGATGAAATTGAAGCAGGAAATTACATTTTTGGACAACTTGATCCTCAATATTACGATTATGCATTATTGAATAGATCCATGTCTACTTTCCCATTATTGTATGAGCAGATTGCAGGTAATTATAATCATGTCATGACTACTGATGATTGGCTTCTGATTTATTCTGATTTAGCATTGTCTTGTTATGACACAACATTGATTCCTACTATAACGGCGATGGCTCAGAGAATCTATGATTTTTATACGTTTCATGATTATCATTACACGGATCTTATCCAGCCGTTTGGGTTGATACTTCACAATACAAGTATGATTGATACACTTAATTTTTCAAATGGAAACATACAGGTTATCGATGGGCGCATGACTTCATTTACTGAAGAAAATTCGCTTTACACAAAAAAACTTATAAAAAGCGCAACTTTAATGGAGTTTTATCCGGATAATGGATATACTCAGGGCAAACTAAAATACGACCCTTCTTTTATTGTTGTGAGCGAAGATATTACTTTACTAAATTTAGAAATAGATATTAATGATGGCGGGGGTTACCAGAATTTCGGTATGTCAAACCCTTTGATTACTTATGATCGATCAAGAGACTCAGTTGTTGCGAATGCGGTTATTTCCTATGAATTAAATGATTCGATTTATCAAGACACTATTAGTTTCTATTTAACCACTTCAAGTAATATTAAATCTAGCAGATCTGCCGATCACTGGGATTATAGTTTTGAGTTTGATGCATTACCCGGCAACGATTTAACTTACGAAGTTGGGATTAAGTACGGTTGTGGAAACGGAAATCTCATTAGAAGACCGATAATAATTTCTTGCGCTTATCGCCCTGCAATACAACCGTTTTCAATGGACAAATACTGGGAACAATTTAATGTGGGAGGGCTGTTTGATAGCTTCGTAGCTTTGGGATATGATGTAATATTTGTGAAAGACAAACCTGGTTATCGTTCGATAGAAGACGCAGGAACAGAATTGGGAGAGTTTATCAAAGAAATTAATAATGTAAAAAAAATAAATTATCCAAACGAAGATTGGGAGACTGTTGTAATGGGATATAGTATGGGAGGCCAAAAAGCCCGCTATGCTCTGCTTAAATTGGAAAAGCAACACATGGAGAATGGGGAGCCTCATCATCATACAAAACTTTATATACCTTTTGATTCACCGCATCATAGCGCAAATGTTCCCTTATTAACCCAAGCCACATACAAAACTTTTAAATTGACAAATGCTTTGGCAGCGGTTGCAAATAACAGTCTCGTTGATGCAGCGTCAAGAGATCAGGGAGCATACAGCATTTATAGCAGTACTATCTTTGCACCACCCACAGTCGTAGGTACTTTAGATCTGTTGCCTTTACCTGAACCAGATGCAGTGAACTATCAATATGAAGTAAATAATAATTTCCATCATCAGTTTACGAATCTGATGGATACCAGAATTTCTTTTCCAGCATTCACAAGAAATATTGCAGTTTCAACAGGTAGTTATAAAGATGATTATGAAGTTGTCTGGGGACTGAGCCCGGGAATTGAAATGTTTACTCAACATGCACCGGGATATTTTTGGGTTCCTTTTTTAGGGTTTACGAACGGTTTTGTTAATCGAAAATTGTGGTCGTCTGAATACTCTACTACGACCCCTCAACCTAGCTTTAGTAGAAAGGATTTATATTTTGTTCTTGTGGTATTCCCGTTTTATATTCAAAGGGCATATAATTTCATTGAACATCAGGAATATGATTTATCGCAGGGAGGGTATAAAACTATTTTTTACAGTGGTCTTACAGGAGGTGCAACAACTATACTTAAATCAACTGCATATGGATTAGGGAATTTACAATATGACAAGGAAGTTTGTTTTTTGCCACTTGTATCTGCACTTGCTATTAATCCCGATATCTGGGGAAATAATCACTTATATTACAATTTACAGGAGGAGGGCTTAATGTACCAAAGTCAAGAAGATTTTGATCAGGATAATAAATCAGATATATATGGATATCCTCACATTGCCCATAATACTAATCACTTTGACATTACTCCTTTTGAAGCTGTATATGCTGATGATTTTAATTGGGATCATATTGTCATGAATGAAACTTTGGAAGATTATTTGAATGGTGATCAAACATATTTTGATAATCTGCGGGTTTTTTAAATGATGAAGTGGAAGGTTGGGTCGTTCCTCTTCAAAATAAAGTCATTGGTCAAAACCATGTTCAAAATCCAAGCTTTGAATATAAAGCCTGGTACAAATCAAGGTACCAGATTTTTATTGGAAATAACGTAACGCCAAAAACAGATCCTGGTGATTATATAATTGAAAATTCTGGAAATATTACGGTTTATGCTGGTGTAGAAATTGTAATTAAAGATGGCTTTCATGCCAAACCTGGGAGCACATTTCATGCGTTTATTCAAGAACCAAGTGATTGTTATGTTTCTGGAGGTAAGTCAGCGTCTACAATTTCTGAAAATAGTGGTGGCACAGAAAAAATACTGCTGGCTGATGAAGGCGTTATCAGTGATGAGAAAAATAATGTCATCTTGATACCAAATCCAAATACTGGCAACTTTATTTTTTCAATAGAAGAGACTCATCCAAACGGTCAACTGTATGTTTATGGTCTTGACGGTAAAATTTATTATGAGCAATCAATCTATCAAAGTAAAACTGCTTTGGAATTGAGTTTAGCAAAAGGCGTCTATTTGGTTGTATTTATCTCCGGTCAGAAAAGAGAAACGGCAAAACTAGTTATTCAATAAATTTCCTGAAAATGAAACAAATATTAATATTGGTGTTATTCACTGTGGTTGTTTTATCATGCAAAAAATCAACTCTGGTTGTGATTCAAGCAGAAGATTATGTTACAGGTGAAGGAAGTGCGTATGCGGGTATGGAGTATGCGGTTTCAGAAGCGTGGATTCCATTTTTTGAAACAAAATCAAAAATTGTAGCCACAGGATATCTCGATGAAAATGGTTATGCATCATTTGACTTAAAAATGAAAAATAATCGTAAATATATATTAGGAGTTAGTGAGCCGGAAAATATTTGTTATGGAGGTCTAATGCAGCATTATTTGGAGCATGAGAAAAACAATCATATTGCATTTAAATACTCTACTTGCTCATATCTGAAAATTATTGTTAACAATATAAATTGCGTTGATGAAAATGATGAAATTAAATATACTCGGACTTGGTTAACAGGTGATGAAATAGGTACTGAAGTAATAAAACACGGGTGTTACTCTTTTGAAGGAAGTTATTTCGAGCTGCCTGCGGGTGATTATCGATATGATTGGGTAGTTACCAAAAGTGGAATGACATCGAACTATAGCCAGAATTTCATCTTATTAAGTGGTGATAGCCTTGTTTTTCAGATTGATTATTAAGTATAAAGGTCTATAAAGTTAAAAAGCGATTAATGTTGTATAATAAAATAAAAGATACGTTGTTTATTAAAATAATTTATATTTCAATCATTGCTGTTTCTTGCAATAAATCGGATGATAATGGCAATTCTTCAGATGAATGTGCACCAAACAGTGGAAGTTTCAATGTGGATGTGAACGGGAATAATTATGATATGATTGTGAATTCTGAAACCCAATTCACTATTCTTTATAATTATTCAGGAACCAATGAAACTGAATTTATTATTGATTCCAAAGATCAAAACGGAAATCCAATGAATATTGAGTTAGCTTTCCCTGGTCAGTTCAACAACGGCACAACTGCTTATTCGAATGATGTATTAGATTTTGACTTTTTTACTATTGATGTTGATACATTTAATTTATATGTATCGTCTGTTACTTTTGAGGTTTCGGAGAGTGATTTCAATTCTCAGGATGGAACATATAACCCTGTAATTTCTTCTTTTACAGGTACAGCACATTCATTTCCATGGACAAATGGGCAACCGCCTCTAAATACGTTGAGTATAAGCGGGTCATTTTGCCTGAACGGAATTATATTGCCGTAAATCTTTGGATACAGTTTTAACATCTCCGGTTTATCCGGATGAGGACGAAATGGGTATACAAGTTTATGCAACAAAAAACATTTATCATGGATGAATTAGAACCTACGGTAGTGTATTTACAGAATCAACGAGTAGGTTGGAATACAAATGGAGTAGAATACAAAGCGCAGTATGAAGCTTCTTACGCAATTTTTTTGGGTGAAAACGTGAGTCCAAAAACTGATGTTGCACCTTATGAAATATGGAACAACGGCAGCATTTTTTGTATGGCTGAAACACACATAACGCTTTCCAAAGGTTTTCATGCCAAAGCGGGATCTGAATTTCACGCGCAAATTGGATATGTAGGCTATAGTCCATGCACAGATGGTAAATCTTCCGAACAAGTAACTACTGTTGTAAATGACACTTATAAACCGGAAATCTCATCCGATGAAACTGTTATCGAAAGTGATAATAAAAATTACATCATTGCTCCAAACCCAAGCATTGGAGAACAAAGTTTCCAGATTTTAAGTTCTAATAGTGAAACATTGACTATTAGACTTTTTGATTTATCTGGTAAACAAATTTACTGGGGCCGAATCCAAGCAAACACTAATTTATCTCCAGACCTACAATCAGGAGTTTATATTGTAATAATTGACAACGGAACATCAGAACAAATTGAAAAACTTGTGATCCAATGAAAATACAAATGTTAGCAAGTTTGATAGCAATATTTTTATTCTTTAACTGCAATAAGGAAGAAAGTGAAATGTGGACAGAAGTTCATGTTTCTGCTAAAAATGCTCATACCGGTGAACCATTATCAGACATTTACATAGGTTTGATTGAGTGGGACAATCGGTTATTGTTTGATTCAAAAGGCAAATCAATTTCAGAGGGCTTTACCGATACAAATGGCGAATACCATTTCGAATGGAAAGCCAGGCGTGGAAACGGATTCACTTATGATTACGTTGCACAGGCCAATCCGGAAAAATACTATCAGGAAAATTTTCAACAAATTGATTTTTTAAAAAAGGGAGAAATTCACCATTATAATATTACGTTACTGCCTTATGCTGGACTGTATTATCATATCCAAAACGAAAACTGTTTTGATGGAACAGACAGTATGTGGTTTAAGCGTGAACATGATTTAATTGATTATCAGAGTGAGGACTGGAATCCATTGCCGCGTGTAGGATGTTATAGTTTGTTTTCTGATATACCTTACGATGTCCCAATGGGTAATTATACATTTACTATGAAAATCAAACGCAATGGAATAATTACCTATTTAGAAAAAGAAATTACTCTGATAGAAGGACAAGTAGACACAATTGAGTTGTTTTATTAATAAAATGAAATCGTTTTAAGTTTTTGTTTTGTAACTCTAATAATTTTATAATTTGCATGTTACATGTGTTTTCTAAAAGTCTCATCCTTTTAATTCTTTTTTATATAGGTACTAATGTCTGTACAGGTCAAAAAAAATCCAAAATGCAGTTGAAGTTAACAAGCACAGAGTTAAATCAGCCTCATTTTTTTAAGGAGCATCGAAAGATATCCGTTTGGATTAATGATTCCGTCTCTTATAGAGGAATTTTCACAATTCCTGACTCAACACATGTTTCCTTAGCAGATACTAGCATTTTTATTGATGATATCAAAGGAATAAAAGGTAAAAATACCAGAAGAGCAGCAGGAGCTCCAGCTGTGATTTTGGCACCTGTCTTCAGTGGTCTTATAGTTGAGTATATTCTTTTAATTTACGATAATTCTTTTTTTTCTTACTTTCCTTTGCCTACTTTTTGCGGGATTGGAGGAACGTTAGTTGGCACAATAACGGTAGTACTTTGTATGGATAACAAGACATATCTTAACTTAGAAAATTCAGATTTTCGAATTATCGAGCGATGAATTCCTGATTCCGAAGATGAATTTTTTTTCGTTACGAGTAACATTGGATCATGGAAAGAAAAATGGAAGTGAGTTAAACAGTATATGCTTTAAATTTTCAAATTCTGGGTCAGTTATTATAAACTAAGAGTAATATGAATGAATCAAACATCAATTAAATGGATTTACTTCAAATTATCAATAACCTTTTTCACCATCTCTTCAAACACCTGAGCAGACAACGTATTTTCCTGCAAAACAGCTGGCCGCCCAACATCACCTGCCTCGCGAACGCTTTGTATCAAAGGAACCTGAGCAAGTAAAGGTACATTCATCGATTCAGCCAAATTCTTTGCACCGTCTTTTCCAAAAATGAAGTACTTATTGTTTGGTAACTCTTCCGGCGTAAACCAGGCCATGTTTTCTACAATTCCTAAAACAGGTACTTTCAACGAATCCATACGGAACATATTGATTCCTTTTCGTGCATCTGCCAAAGCAACTTCTTGCGGCGTACTGACAATAACAACTCCTGTTAACGGAACATTTTGCACCAATGTCAAATGCACATCACCAGTTCCGGGAGGTAAATCCACAATCATAAAATCGAGATCACCCCAATCCGCATCTTTGAACATTTGATTTAATGCTTTGGTTGCCATAGGGCCTCGCCATACAACCGCTTGTTCAGGATCAGCAAAAAATCCAATGGAAAGAATTTTTACTCCGTATGATTCGATTGGTTTGATCAAAGTTTTTCCATCTTTTCTACACCAACCGGTCTTTGTCCAACCAAATCAAACATGGTTGGCATGGATGGTCCGTAAATATCCGCATCTACCAATCCAACTTTATAACCAAGTTTAGCCAGACCTGCGGCCAGATTTGCAGTGATGGTAGATTTTCCAACACCACCTTTTCCGGATGCAACGGCAATAATGTGTTTTACATTGGAAAGAATTGCACGCACTTCAGGTTCTTTATCTTTTGGAAGCGGTACCAATGAAATTTCTGCTTCAATGTCTTTTCCGAACGCACGTTCAAGCTGAAACTGCAATGCTTCTTCCATCCGCTTTTTTGCATGCATGGCAGGATTGTACACCTTGACACTGAATGAAATTTTATTACCGTCAATTTTTATATCCGAAACGAGATCAAGTGTGATGATGTCTTTTTTCAGATCAGGCTCGATGACTTTTCTGAGCGCTTCGATTAGGTTTTCTTGTGTGATCATTGTTTAGGGCTAAGGGCAAAGGACTAAGGACAAAGGGATTCGTTTTGTTAGCTTAATGCTTGCCAATTATTTTTTAGTTGTTTTTTTGGAGAACTAAGGGCAGGGGGCTAAGGACTAAGGGGAACTTTTAATTTTAAAAAACTTTTCCATTGACCTTTGCCCCCTGTCCTTAGCCCTTTGACCTATTTAGATTTAAACTTATTAATAGCATTCACTGTAAATTCTGAAAGTACCAACTCACCACTCATTCCCGCGCGCACTTTTAAAAGACTGTCCCAGTTCTCTGTTCCTTCCCAGAATATTTTTTTGAGTTTAGACATAGCTTCCGGATTTGACTCCGCTAATTTATTTGCCAACACATCTATTGCTTTATCCATTTCTTCAACTGTATCAAAAAGTTGTGTATAAAGTCCCTTTTCTCTTGCCCATTCTGCAGAATGAAATTCAGTTGCGTTGATGGTCATTTGTGACATGGCAGACAAACCAACTTTTCTTTGCACTGCTGGTCCAACTACAAACGGTCCGATGCCTACTGCCAATTCAGATAATTTTACTTCAGCACCTTTAGTTGCAAAACAATAATCTACTGATGATGCAAGTCCTACTCCTCCACCTACTGCTTTTCCCTGAACTCTTCCAATAATTAATTTCGGAGATTTTCTGCAGGCATTAATCACGCTTGCAAATCCTGAAAAGAAAATTTTTCCGGTCTTCAGATCTTTAATTGAAATCAACTCATCAAAACTGGCTCCGGCACAAAATGCTTTATCACCTGCTGATTTTAATACAATCACTTTCACTTTACTCATTGCGCTGACATCGGTAATTGTCTTTGCCAGCTGCGCCAGAATTTTTCCCGGCAGTGAGTTACTTAAAGGATGACCAAACTCAATGGTTGCGATTCCTTTTTCGTTTACTTCTGATTTTACGTGACCTTGGTTGAGTGCGCTCATATTTTTTAAGGGCTAAGGGCAGAGGGCTAAGGACAAAGGGATTGACTTTGATGGCTTAACACTTGCCGAATATTTCTTTAATTGTTTTTTAGTTCAAGTTTTGAAATCATTGACTTTATCATTTTCTCAACTTGTAAAATTTGATTTTTTAGACTTGTTATATCATTCTCATTAACATAATTTAGTCTTACACAAATTTCCAGTTGAGTATTTAGCTCACATATAGATCCATAAGAAATTCTTAGAAATTGAATGTAACTTCCAAGATATTTTCTACCCCAACCTTCTGCTATATTTGAAGGAACAGAAACTGCTGCCCGACGGATTTGATTTGTGATACCAAACTTTTCATCTGAAGGGAAATCCTTAGAAACTTCATAAACATGAACAACCAAATCCATCGCCTTCTGCCAAACAATTAAATCACGATACGAATTTATTTTTCCGTATTCTACTGTTCCCTCTTCAAATATCCAATTCTCTAATTCCATTTCCGTATTATAAATTAATTACAACCCCTTAGTCCTCTGTCCTTAGCCCTTTGCCCTAACTCTGATTTAGTTTTTTTACCATAGTTAAAATTGTTGCAATAGCAACCGTCTCCCCAGTCTCATCATACACATCTACTAAAAACTTTACGATGCCTTTTGCAATGTCTGCTTCATTTCTTTTTTCCTGATCTACTTTTTCTTTTACTGTAAATCTCACGCCAATTGTTGCTCCGGGATAAACAGGTTTTGTAAAGCGCGCTTCATCTATTCCATAATTCAAAAGTACCGGCCCTTTTTTAGGATCAACAAATAAACCTGCTGCTTTTGAAAGAATAAAATAACCGTGCGCAACTCGTCTTTCAAAAATAGTTCCGTCCAGTGAAGTGGCATCCATGTGTGCGTAAAAATTATCTCCGCTTACATTTGCAAAATTGACTATGTCTGCATCACTTACGGTGTGTTTGTGAGTGAAAACGGTTTCACCAATTTCCAATTCTTCAAAATGTTTTCTGAAGACATGTGGAACTGCTTCCGGCAGATCTGCGCCTACCTGAAACTGTTCTGTGATTTTTGTAATTGTTTGCGGATGTCCTTGTATGGCGGTGCGCTGTAAATAATGCATCACGCCTCTTTTTCCTCCCATCTCTTCTCCCCCACCAGCACGGCCAGGACCACCATGCGTAAGCATTGGCATAGGCGAACCGTGTCCTGTACTTTCATCTGCACAACGTCTGTTCAATACATGAATTCTGCCATGTGATGTAGCTGCTCCCAAAACATATTCTTTTGCAATTTCATCATCCGCTGTAATGATTGAAGACACCAAAGATCCTTTACCCATTTTGGCAATTTCAATTGCATCTTCTAAATTTTTATACGGCATGATGGTTGACACCGGGCCAAAACATTCAATGTTGTGTACACCTTGATTTTTAAACGGATCATCATTCCTGAAAACAATCGTTGGAAAAAATGCACCTTTATTTTTATCTGCGCTCAGCACATCAAAATTATCCATGTCACCAATCACAATTTTCTGCTCTTTCATCAACAACTCAACATTGTGACGAACGCGTTCAACTTGTAATTTTGTAGCAAGTGATCCCATTCTTACATTGGCATCTGCCGGATCTCCGATTGTGTTTTTTGCCAGACGTGATGCAAGAGCTTTTTGCACATCATCGATTAAGTTTTCAGGAACAACAATTCTTCTGACGGAAGTACATTTTTGTCCTGCCTTTACGGTAATTTCTCTCTGAACTTCTTTAATGAAAATATCAAATTCCGGTGTGCCCGGCACAGCGTCTTTACCAAGAATTGCAGCATTTAATGAATCTGCTTCCAGGTTAAATGAAACAGAATTATCTACTATGTTGGGTAAACTTTTTAATTTTTTTCCGGTTGATGCGGATCCTGTAAATGTTACAACATCATCCTGAGAAACGTGATCTAAAATTCCTCTTCCCAAACCGCAAACTAACTGAAGAGATCCTTCAGGAATAATTCCGGAAGCCACTATGTCTCTCACCATTTCTTCAGTCAGAAAACAAGTAAATTCAGATGGTTTAACAATTGCCGGTACGCCTGCAAAAAAGTTCACCGCAATTTTTTCAAGCATTCCCCAAATTGGAAAATTAAATGCGTTGATGTGTATAGCAACTCCTTGTTTCGGTACCATAATGTGGTGACCGATAAAAGACCCCCCTTTGGAAAGAGGAATAGCAGTACCATCTACATAATAAGGCAAATCCGGAAACTGTCTTCTTAATGAAGCATTGGCAAATAAATTGCCGCAACCTCCTTCAATATCAATCCATGAATCTAATCTTGTTGCACCTGTCCATGCACTCACCTCATAATACTTCTTTTTATTTTTCATTAAGAAGAGAGCGAGTTCTTTCAGCATCAAACCGCGCTGCTGAAACGTCATTTTACGCAATGCTTTTCCTCCGGTTGATTTTGCGTAATTCATCATTGCGGCGTAATCCAATCCGGCTGAAGAGCAGGTTCCGATTTTTTCACCGGTAATAGCGTTGAATAATTCGGTTTCTATTCCGTCACCGCTGATCCATTTTCCAAGTGCATAATTTTGGTAGACTTTCATTTGTTGTCAGGTTTGAGGGATAAAGTTATGTTATTTTTTAGGACTAAGGGCTAAGGACTAAGGGCTAAGGGCTATTGACTTCGGACTTAGGGCTGAATGGTGAGGACTTAGGCAAATGAAAAATTTGTTTTGGATAATGATCCTTCTGAGATATAATTTATTCTCGAAACTCATTCCTTGAGCAAAAAACCTTGGCTAATTCAACTATAAATCCCTTGTCCTCTGCCCTTAGCCCTTTGTCCTATAATAATCTAATCGGACTATTTTTGTTTTTGATTAAGAAACCCCTTATCTTTGCCCCAGTTCTTAATTTTATTTACTTATAAAGAAAGGTGGAGGGACCGGCCCTGCGAAACCTTGGCAACCTGTTCCTTTCAGAGAATAAGGTGCCAATTCCTTCCTGTTTATTATCGGGATAATATAAGCGTTAATCAGTTTTCCGGTCTCGCCTCTGTAGTTGTTTATGAACGATATCAGAGAAATATTAAAACATCGCATTTTGGTGCTGGACGGCGCTATGGGCACTATGATTCAGCGGTATAAACTGGAAGAAGCAGATTTCAGAAAAGGCTGGTTTGAAAATCATCCAAAACCGCTGAAAGGAAACAATGATTTATTGGTTTTGACCAGACCGGATATCATCAAAGAAATTCATCGTGAATATTTAGAAGCCGGTGCTGACATTCTGGAAACAAACACATTCAGCGGAACTACTATTGCGCAAGCTGATTATGGCCTGGAAAAATATGCATACGATATTAATTTTCACGGTGCAAAAATTGCCAAAGAAGTTTGTCAAGAATTCACAAAAAAAAATCCGGACAAATTAAGATTTGTTGCCGGATCAATCGGACCGACCAACGTGACACTTTCTATTTCTCCAAATGTCAATGATCCGGGATTCAGAAGTACAACTTTTGATAAAATGGTTGTGGCTTATGAAGAACAGGTGAAAGGATTGATCGATGGAGGAGCTGATTTGCTTTTAATAGAAACAATTTTTGATACACTCAATGCAAAGGCAGCACTTTTTGCAACTCAAAATGTACAGGAAAAACTGGGAACAAATCTTCCCATCATGATTTCAGGAACAATAACGGATGCCAGCGGACGAACGCTATCTGGTCAAACTGCTGAAGCATTTTTAGTTTCAGTTCAGCATGCAGATTTACTTTCTGTTGGATTGAATTGTGCTTTAGGCGCAAGTACGCTGAGACCATATCTTCAGGTATTGAAAAAAAATGCACCGTTCGCTATTTCAGCGCATCCAAATGCCGGACTTCCAAATGAAATGGGTCAATATGATGAGACTCCGGAAATGATGGCCGCACAAATTAAAACATTCCTGGATGAAGGTTTGGTAAATATTGTTGGAGGATGCTGCGGAACAACACCGGCGCATATTAAGGCGATTGCGGAGCTGGTTGAAAAGAGGGCAAAGGGCAGAGGACAAAGGGCAGAGGACAAAGGAAATGTAGTAACGGGTTCTTGAAAAAAATAAATACTAATTTGAAAATTCAACTGGAAAAATAATGCAACGTCTTGAAAATAAAAATAACTCATACGGACAAAACCCTCTGTCCTTAGCCCTTAGACCTCTGTCCTAAAAAATGGCATCACATTTCGGTAAAATATTAGGCGGTGGTTTAGGCTGGGCTTTCGGTGGTCCGCTTGGTGCTTTAATTGGCGTAGCTATTGGCGGAATTCTTGACGTTGGAAATTCTGCGGGACAAACACGAAGAACTATTATTGGCAATCAACCTCATCAGACACAAGCAGGTGATTTTGGTGCAGCATTGATTGCGCTTTCTGCGGTGGTCATGAAAGCAGATGGAAAAATTCTGAAATCAGAAATTCAGTTTGTACGTGATTTTTTTACCAGACAATTTGGTGTTCCCCGCACCAATGAATACATCAAATTACTTCAGGAAATTTTAAAACAGGATATTCCGGTAAGAGAAATTTGTTTTCAGATTCGTCACAACATGGAGCATCCGCTGCGACTTGAATTGCTTCGTTATCTTTTGAAGTTTCAAAAGCCGATGGTCATGTTGACAAATCAGAAATTCATATTCTGCATCAACTTTCGGACTACTTGGGAATATCAGAAAAGATTTTCTCTCGCTGAAAAACATGTATTATAAAGATGTCGATTCAGCCTATAAAATTTTAGAAATAAACACAAAGGCAACTGACGAAGAAGTAAAAAAAGCATACCGAAAAATGGCAGTCAAATATCACCCTGATAAATTAAGTTCATTAGGGCCGGAATTTGAAAAAAACGGAAAAGAAAAATTTCAGAAAGTACAGGAGGCGTATGATAAGATTAAGAAAGAACGTGGATTTAAATGAGGACAGAGGGCAGAGGGCAAAAGGCAAAGGGCAGAGGGCAGAGGCAAAGGGCAGAGGAAAAAGCCAAAAGGTTTTAAAAAAAATGATCGAACTGAAATACTAAAATAAATAGATTGAAAATACAACAACCTTTAATATTATAATTAACCAAAACATTAGTTAAATACTGATATGGCCAAAACAAAAACCCTTTATCCTTGGTCCTCTGTCCCTAGCCCTCAAAAAATTGAAAGAATATTTAAGAAACAGAACTAGTAAAAAAATTGACGAGTGCCGGGGAATCAAACCAAATCCCTTTGTCCTTAGCCCTCTGTCCTTAGCCCTATAAAAATGAACATACATCCTGACTACCCCGGAAAATACCAATACAAATGGAACCAATTACCCAACATGAAGTTGAGCGGACTGGAACCTTTGGAACTAACACCTGAATCCAATTTTGTAAATGTTGGTGAGCGGACCAATGTTGCTGGCTCAGCAAAATTTTTGAAACACATCAAAGAAGGAGAGTTTGAAGCTGCATTGCAAATTGCACGTGATCAGGTTGAAGGCGGTGCGCAAATCATTGACGTGAACATGGATGATGGTTTGATAGAAGGAAAAGAAGCGATGGTGAAATTTTTAAACCTCATTGCATCAGAACCGGACATTGCGCGTGTACCCATCATGATAGATTCATCCAAATGGGAAATTATTGAAGAAGGATTGAAATGTGTTCAGGGAAAATGCGTGGTAAATTCAATCTCATTAAAAGAAGGAGAAGAAAATTCATTCATCAGGCAAAAAAATAAAACAATACGGCGCTGCGGTAATAGTGATGGCGTTTGATGAAAACGGTCAGGCTGATACCTATGAAAAAAGAATTCAGATGTGTGAACGTTCATACCGGATTCTGGTTGACAAAGTAAAATTTCCGCCACAGGATATCATTTTTGATCCAAACGTTTTTCCGGTTGCAACAGGTATGGAAGAACATAAATTGAACGCACTTGATTTTTTCAGAGCAACAAGATGGATCAGGGAAAATTTACCCGGTGCACATGTGAGCGGAGGAATTTCAAACGTCTCCTTTTCATTCAGGGGAAATAATCCCGTGCGTGAAGCTATGCACTCTGCGTTTTTATATCACGCTATTGAAAACGGAATGGATATGGGAATTGTAAACCCAACCATGCTGGAGGTATATGATGAGATTCCAAAAGAATTGCTGGAGCGTGTTGAAGACGTTTTATTAAACACAAGAGAAGATGCAACCGACAGGTTACTGACATTTGCAGAATCATTTGTTGGCGGCGCAAAAGAAAAGAAAGCAGAGCTTGAATGGAGAAAAGAAAATTTACAGGACCGTATCACCTATTCTTTAGTTAAGGGAATTACTGAGTTCATTGATCAGGATGTGGAAGAAGCACGATTGTCTGTCAAACAACCTATCGAAGTAATTGAAGGACATCTGATGAACGGAATGAATGTAGTGGGAGATTTATTCGGATCGGGGGAAAAATGTTTTTACCACAGGTTGTAAAATCTGCCCGCGTTATGAAAAAGGCAGTTGCTTATTTATTACCATACATTGAAGCATCCAAAACTGAAACAAAAGCCAAAGGAAAAGTGTTGATGGCCACCGTAAAAGGGGATGTGCACGACATCGGAAAAAATATTGTAGGCGTTGTTTTAGGCTGCAATAATTATGAGATTATTGATTTGGGCGTGATGGTTCCGGCTGAAAAAATTCTGGAAGTTGCCAAAAAAGAAAAAGTTGATGTGATTGGTTTGAGTGGTTTAATTACACCTTCATTGGATGAAATGGTACACGTTGCAAAAGAAATGGAACGTGAGGGATTTACCATTCCTCTTTTGATTGGAGGAGCCACAACTTCTAAAGTTCACACCGCTGTAAAAATAGAGCAGAATTACAAAAAGGGACAAACCGTTTACGTACTGGATGCCTCACGGTCAGTAACTGTTGTTTCAAGTTTGTTATCTGATGACAAAGAAAAATTCATCAGAGAAGTTCAGGAAGATTTTTCACGCGTGAGAGAAAATTATGCAAACAAAAAAGATTTCAAATCCTATTTAAGTCTGGAAGACGCCCGTAAAAACAAATTCAAAATTGACTGGAAAAAAAATGCTCCGGTCGCACCCAAATTTTTGGGTGTCAAAACTTTTGAGAATTACAATTTATCAGAATTGAGAGAATACATTGACTGGACACCTTTCTTCCACACGTGGGAATTGCGCGGTAAATATCCAACTATTCTCAGTGATGCAAACATGGGAACAGAAGCAACCAAATTATTCAACGACGCCAATCAAATGCTGGAACAGGTAATTGCAGAAAACTGGATCCAGGCAAAAGGTGTTATTGGAATCTGGCCGGCTAATACAGTAAATGATGATGACATTGAAATTTATGCTGATGAATCACGCAGTAAAATTCTTCATACCCAGTTTGGAATGCGCCAGCAACTGAAAAAAACAGCAGGTGCCGTGAACGAATGTGTGTCTGATTTTGTTGCTCCAAAAAATTCAGGTATTTCAGATTATGTGGGAGGATTTGTAGTTACAGCTGGTTTGGGAATTGAAAAAAAATTAGCTGAATTTGAAGCAGATCACAATGATTACAATTCCATCTTACTTAAAGCACTTGCTGACCGTTTAGCTGAAGCATTTGCTGAACGCATGCATGAAAGAGTGCGTCAGGAATTCTATGGATATGAAAAAGCACCTTTGTCAAAAGATGAATTAATTGCTGAAAAATACAAAGGCATTCGTCCTGCACCGGGTTATCCGGCAAATCCTGATCACACCGAAAAACCAGGATTATTTAAAATACTTGATGCTACAAAAAATACAGGTGTTACTTTGACAGACTCCATGGCTATGATGCCTGCAAGTTCAGTTAGCGGCTGGTATTTTGCACATCCTGAATCACATTATTTTGGTGTAGGAAAAATTACGGAAGAACAGGTTCAGAGTCT
This sequence comes from Crocinitomicaceae bacterium, assembly GCA_016719925.1. GTDB lineage: Bacteria > Bacteroidota > Bacteroidia > Flavobacteriales_D > Crocinitomicaceae > JADJGJ01. The sequence continues at coordinate 121,634 of JADJYC010000004.1, forward strand.
TGCTAAAAGAAAAGGAATCGATGTGGATGTGATGAAGCGGTGGTTGAGTTCTAATTTGGAATAAATTTTCCTCCCCCTTTTCCCCCTCAGAGAGGGGGAAGTTTCAGAGTGAGTGCGTTACAAGTTCAACAGATTTCTACTGCGATGTTCTATTGCTCCTAATTAATCTGTTCCTCCCCTTGGGGAGGATAAAGGAGGGGGAATGATTTCTTTTAAACAAAAAACCCTGACCATTTCTGATCAGGGTTTTCATTTTTAAATCCAAAATTCTATTGAAGAACGATTGTTGTTTTACCAACTGTTTTTCCATTGAGAATTTCCACAAAATAAATTCCGCGCTGCATGGCTGACAAATCAATTTCAGTTTGTGATGAAGCATCATTTACAACCATCACAACTCTGCCGGTTGCATCTGAAATACGAATCGCATTTACATCCGTGCTGTTCACTTTTATGGTAATCATTCCGCTGGTTGGATTTGGATAAACCGTGAAAGAAAATTGATCATTTTCATTCACACCAACCTGTGATCCAACAATCACCTGTGCAGTAGTTGTACAACCGTTTGCATCAGTAACGGTTACATCATATGCTCCTTCAGCAAGACCGGTTAAATCTTCTGTTGTTGCAGAGAAAGTTCCTCCATCTGTCCAGTCAAAAGTATATGGTCCTGTTCCGCCTGTTACAGTCAGATCAATTGTTCCGTCATTACCGGTCATTTCATCTGTTGAAGTTCCGTTTGCACTCAGTGCAGCCGGTTCAGAAATAACATAATTGTCAGTGAACGTACAACCGTTATCATCTGTAATCGTTACAGAATAAGTTGCAGGATCAAGAGAAGAAATATCTTCTGTTGACGCAGAGAAAGTTCCGCCGTCAGTCCATGAAACGGTGTATGCTCCTGAAACAGTTCCGCCTGAAATTGTCAGATCAATTGCACCATCTCCGTCACCGTTACAAGTTACATCCGTGCTTGCATCCGTTGCATCAATTGCAGTTGGTTCATTTACTGTTACACCTAAAGTTGAAACGCAGTTGTTGTTGTCAACTACTTCAACGTTGTACGTTCCTGCAGGTAATGAAGAAAGATCTTCTGTATCATCTGTATCTCCTGTTCCGTCATTGTCCCAGTCATATGTTGCTGAAGTTGCACCGCCGTTTAATGTTACATCCATTTGAATATCACCATCAGCATCACCGTTACAATCCAAATCTAAAAATGATGCTCCGTTTACAGCAAGTGTTGGTCCGTTAGGATCAGATAAATTCACTGTTGCATCACCTGTACATCCGTTATCATCTGTTGCAGTTACTATATAGCTTCCTGCTAATAATCCAGTCTGATCTTCAGTTGTTGAAGAGAAAGTTCCGCCATCAGTCCAGTCAAAATCATATGCTCCTGATTCTGTTCCGCCGTTTGCAGTTACTGAAGCTGATCCATCAGCCAATCCGCAACCTGTAGGATTTGAAGTTGCATCAATGCTTACTGTTACTTCAGTTGGTTCTGTAATTGTAATTGTTCCACCAGTTTCGCAATCATTTGCATCAGTAGCTGTGATGGTATAATTGCCTGCCGGAATACCACTGATATCTTCAGTTGAAGCAGTAAATGTACCACCGTCTGTCCAGTCAAAAGTAAATGGTGCTGTGCCAGATGTCACTGTAATATCAATTGAACCATCAGATCCACCAAAGCAAGTTACATCCATTTCTGTTGAAATCCCGTCAACCGGATTTACAATTTCCACATCAAAAGAACAGGTAGAAATATTTCCGTTGCCGTCATCAAAATCATACGTAACAGTTGTAACACCTTCTGTAAAAAGATCACCTGAAGTATGCGAAGCTGTTGGAGTAATTGAACCCACACAAACATCACTTGCCGTTGGAGCAATCCATGCAGCATTTCCCGAGCATCCGCTTAAATCTGCATCCTGTGAAATATCAGAAGGACAACCTGAAATAACAGGAGCTTCATTGTCAATTACAGTTACATCAAAACTTTCAATAGTTGAGTTACCTCCTCCGTCAACATATTCAAATTCGACAGTTGTAGTTCCCGCCGGAAAAGTCTGTCCGGATGCAGTTCCGGCACCGCTGATCAGAACTCCTGCCAAACCTGTTCCGTCACAATCATCATCAAAAGTTGGTGCAGTATAAGTGACAACCGCACCACAGGTTGAAGCATCAACATTGACCGAAAAATCTCCCGGCGTTGAAGCAACAGTCGCAGCTAAATCCTGAACTGTTACTGTTGCAGTTGTAGTTAATGTTGAAGCACAGGTTGTGCAATTAGAGTATCCGTTCACCCAGCAAGTGGAAGTTGTAAAATTGGTCAGTGTTCCTGTAGAAAAAAATGGTGATCCGTCATAAGCATATGCACTTGAAATTCCGGAGTCAAATTTATAGGATGCTCTCAAACCAGCTTCTGCACCAGTTAAACAAGTATGCATTCCGTTCACAATATCACTCTGTGATTTTGCAGTTGACCAGAAGCGAACATCATCCATTACACCATCAAAAAATTCACTTCCCAAAGGCCATCTTCCCAGATGATTATTTCCTCCGCCGTTCACACAGTTTCCTGTTTTTGCCTGTGTACCAATTAAAACACCATCAACATAAAGAAATTTATTTGTGCCGTTATAAACTGCGGCAACATGGTGCCAGTTTCCATCTGTATAATTGGTTGCAGTGATTGGAACATCCAGTTCAGAATATCCGCCGACAGCAGTATTCAAACCAAAAGACAAAATCGTTCCGTTGTTCTGAAAACTCAATATCCAGCTGATTGATCCACCTTCCTGTCTTGAAATTTCATAAGACGGATTTGCAGTAATGTTATCTGGTTTTATCCAGGCTTCAATAGTCATTGTATTACCGGCAGAAAAATCAAAAACCGGTAAAACAACATAATCATTTGCTCCGTCAAAATCCAAACCGGTTGATGATGAAGAAACATTTATGTCATACGTTTCAGATGCCGTTAAGATTCCGGTACTGAAATTAATTGCAGATCCGTTTCCGGTATATGGACCATCAACTACAGATCCAAGCGAATTTGTCATTGTGTACATCAACCCATTTTCTGAAGATGTTATTCCAATTGTTGCTGATGTATTTGGACAGATAATTTGTGATGAAGGAGAAACAACCTGATCAGCTGGTCCGTTGATTGTTACAGTTGCCGTTTGAACCATGGTTGCAAAACATGGTGTACATGACGGTGATCCGCTGACCCATGCTGGTGTATTTATAAGACTCATGTCATTGTTGGCCGGACCAATATCATCCAAAGTTGCACCAACACCTTCTTCCATTTTATAATAAGAAACCAATCCGGGCTCTGTACCTGTTAAACATGTCAGTTTATTCTGATCAATCTCATCTTTTGTTCTGGCAGTATTCCAGATTCTTACCTCGTCAATTCTTCCGTTAAAAAATCTTCCGGGATTATCGGTACAACCAATATTTAAGGGACCTGAAATTATACTAGGAAGAGTAATTGTACCTGACCATTCATACCCGTTAAGGTATAATTTTACAGACGTTCCGTTGACAACACATGCTATATGATTCCATGTATTTAATGTCGCAGTGGGTCCTGAGGTTGGAACAAAATCATTACACCATGTTGCCATAGAAGGACGTCCCTGATTTGTCATACTCAACACAAAACTTTTTCCTGCGGGAGAACAGTTTCTTGGACCATAAGTCAACACACCATTGTAATTCGCATCCGGATATGCAGTTGGATAAACCCAGGCTTCAACAGTTATTACACTTCCGGTTGGTAATCCTGCGGGCGCAGCATCAGTTGCATATTGTGTAGTTCCATTGAACTGAAGTGCTGTTGATGGATTTGCACCATAAACACCAAAGTTTGTTGTTGATGTAATTGTTCCGGTTGGCAATGAAATTGCTGCACCGTTTCCTGCAACTGGTGCACCAATAACTGCTCCTCCGCTGGAATTATTAATCAAAAAATAACTTACGCCGTTTTGGGAATTACCCACATTAATATTTGTCGAGCCTGAACATGTAAAAGAACTTGCTGCAGCGCTCACGGTTTGATCATCCACCGGACATTGTGCAAATGCATTTTGAGAGAGAAAGAAAACGGATAATAATCCAAAAGCAGATTTTACGTTTCGTCCCATCTCTGAAAAGTAGTTTTTCTTCATAGAGTAATTAGTTTAAATGAATAGGGAAAGATAGTCATTCCTGTTGAACAGTTTGATTGAAAAAGACTTTGTCAATTAACAGGACACTATTAATAGTCCGTTAAAACTAAGTTTTAAAAGATTAAGAGCCAGCTAAATTAAATACTGGTTTTCTGAAATATATGTACTTACAAATCCTATTTGCTGAAATACTCCTTATACCACCCTATTTCATGGTGATCAATTGCTGCAACATTTTTTGTATGCGACGCATCAATTTTTGTATACAAAATTTCCAGTGATTTGTAATCCCTTTGTGATATAACTTTGAATCCGTGTTTGATCAATTGTGCTGCGCAAACACCTGCACCAATCTGATATTTTTTGTTTTCATCAAACCGGTTTCCGGCATAAATCACCTGACTTCCGCAGGCGGCGGATATATCCATCATCACAGCAATTTCGATTTTATTTTCGATAGCAAGCGCAAGCATTTTTTCCGATGCTTTAATCATACCGTCTGACCAGTCCGTTCCGTCTTCAGCAAGAATTTTTGCGGTCCCTTTCAAAACATCAAATCCAGTTCCTCCATAAATATCACACATAGCCCGTGGTGTTCCAAACGAAAACTCTTCCGGACAAAATTTTGTGACTTTTACAGTTGGATATTTCAATATTTTCAACGCTGAAGGATATTCCCCATTTGCTGTACCGTCATAACCACATTGCAGACCAGTCAGACAGGCGCTCATTAAAATCCGCAAAGGATTTTCAATTGTACCGGATCTGAGTGAATTGAGATAATTATAATCTATCCACATTAATTTGATTCAGTATATTTTTTAAACGATTCTAAAATTGCCTGCCAACCGCCACGCTGCATGTCATGCGGATTTGTACCTTCAGGATGAAATGATTCACGAACACGAACAGAACCTTCATTCTGAATAAATTCAACCAGCACTTCTCTGTTATCTTCCATGATATAATGAAATGATTTCATCGGATCCACATTCAGATATTTTCCACCAAAATCAAATGAGAATGATCCATCTTTTGCAGCCATCGTTGATTTAAAACTACCGCCCGTTCTTAAATCATTTTCTGCAGCAGGACAATGCCAGTCTGGTGATGCCTGATTCCATTTTGTAATGTGCTGTGGTCCGGTAAATGAATTCCAGACTTTTTCGATCGGAGCATTTACATCCGTTGCAATAATTATTTGTTCTTTGATTTTTCCTTCAGCCAGATTTTTTATTTTTTCAAGTGCTTTAGGAAATGTATCATTAAAATAGTCCGAAAAATCGTCAACTACGTCCACTTTTGCAACAAGTTCAGTAATTCCGTTTTTCTCAGAAAGAAAATACTGTTCTTTCGATCCTGACCATTTTTTTGTTTCTTCATCCTGTGGCTGCTCTTCAAAATTTTTGACAACGCCAAGGTGCTCAAAAATCATCTCACTGTTTTCAATTATGGATCTAAAATTCTTGAATACATTCCATCTCCGCTGCCACTCTAAAAAATGAACAGGGGAACCTTTACCAATCCGTTTTCTGCAAATGACGTATCGTGAAATACAGATGTCCAATGTCTGTAAGTGGTGTCATTCCATAAGATTTTCCACACTTTTTCAGCCGGAGCGCTGATAGTGGTTTTAAATTCCAGTTGTTTCATTTTGAGTTGGATTAGTAACTATAAAGATATACCAACAATTCAAAATTATCTTGCCGAATAAAAAGTAATTTCTTCAAACTCGATTTTGAGAACACTTCCGTTGCACTCACCTTGATAATCGGGTTCTTCAAAAACACTTAATGTTATCCGGGGTAAACAGTTTACTAGCGGTTTACAGTTTTTCTTCCAGTTCTTTATAGACTGAGAATGGCAAATTAAAAAACAGAATGCTGTCCTGATGCACTACCTCAAGTCCCCACTCAACAGATTCCCAGCATTCATTTGGATTATCAGATCCATTATAAGTAATGTGCTGAGGGGTGTATATTACTTTATATTGTGCAGTTTGAGATTTACATATCGTGTACCCGTTCAAACAAAACATTAAAACCAAAAAAACTCTCATTCTATCTGCTTTTAATGATATACATCTATAACTCAAATATGTTCACTTTGGCAGCTGAACAAACCTGCAAATCAATTGTTACAATAGAAACGCATTATTGGTAATGGAACAAATTTCTGTATTTTGGTTCAGACGTGATTTAAGATTGAATGACAATGCCGGATTGTATGAGGCCTTAAAATCTGGTCATAAAGTTTTACCGGTATTTATTTTTGATACTGAAATTCTTGATTCGCTGCCTAAAGATGATGCACGCGTTACTTTCATTTTTGATCAGTTAAAATCTATTTCCGAAACGCTGAAGGATTATCAATCAGACTTGCTGATTGAATTTGGAAATCCACTTGAAGTCTGGAAAAAATTAATCGGTCACTATTCCATAAAAGCTGTTTATTGCAATCATGACTATGAACCCTATGCGATTTCAAGGGATGCTTCAGTAAAAGAACTTCTTAACGAAAACGCTATTCAATTCCTAACTTTTAAAGATCATGTCTTTTTTGAAAAAGACGAAATTGTAAAAGCGGACGGATCGCCCTATACAGTCTATACAGCCTATAAAAACAAATGGCTTGAAAAATTCAGTGCATTGCCTGTTTATAAACCAAAAAAGATTGAAGACCTCGGCAGAAATTTTGCAAAGGTGAAATTCAAAATAATCTCACTGTCAGACATCGGATTCAGAAAATCAACAATTGAAATTCCGGAATTCAATTCAGCTCTTGTGAAAGAATATGAAAAACACCGTGATATCCCCTTCCTGAAAAACAACACTTGCAGGGCATCACTTACGTTTTGGTACAATCAGTTTTCGAAGTCTGTCGTGTTTTCAAAATCTAAAACCAGGTGTTTCTGTCAGAGTTAATATGGAGAGATTTTTTCAGTCAGATTCTTTTTCATTTTCCGCGGGTTGTAACGGAGAGTTTCAAAAAGCAGTATGATTTTATTGTGTGGGAAAATGATCAGGATTTATTCGAAAAGTGGTGTATCGGTGAAACCGGATATCCGATTGTAGATGCCGGAATAAAACAACTGAATCAAACAGGTTTCATGCACAACCGCGTCAGAATGATTGTTGCAAGTTTTCTGGTGAAACATCTTCTGATTGACTGGCGATGGGGTGAAGCATACTTTGCAGAAAAATTATTGGATTACGATCTGGCTTCCAACAACGGCAACTGGCAATGGGCTGCAGGCTGTGGTTGTGACGCAGCTCCCTATTTCAGAGTTTTTAATCCAACCATTCAGCAGGAAAAATTTGATCCGGATTTCAAATACATCCGAAAGTGGATTCCGGATTTTGATTCAAAAAATTATATCAAACCCATTGTTGAACACAAATTTGCACGTGACCGGATAATCAAAAGATTCAAGACTGCATTATCGTAACCGTTAACGTAGGCGCAGGTCGCGACCTGCGCCTACGTTACGGTTACGGCGACCTGCGCCTAAGTTGAGGAAACAAAACGTTAAATAACGGTTATAATTTTTATGCCACAATTATTACAATTAATTTCAACTCATGGAAAAAATTCTCATCACCGGAGGTACGGGTTTAATCGGTAAAAATCTGATTCCGGTTTTGCAGCAAAATGGTTTTGAGGTTGTACAACTTGTTCGAAAAATTCCTCAAAATTCAAGTTGTAAATCCCATCTCTGGAATCCGGATCAAAACGAATTAGACGAATCAGTTTTCATTGGAGTTGATCACATCATTCATCTGGCAGGAGAAAATATTGGAGCAAAACGCTGGACAAAATCCCGGAAAAAAAAATTATACGATAGCCGGATTAAAACTGCCAATCTTCTATTTGAAAAATCGAAAAACGCAAACATAAAAACTTTTATCACCGCATCAGGTGTAAATATTTATGGCACGAAAACTTCTGAAAAGATTTTTACAGAAGAAGATTCTGCGGAATCAGATTTTCTTTCTCAGCTGACATTATATTGGGAAAAAGCCGCTGAACAGTTTTCATCACGCGGAGCCCGAATAGTAAAAATAAGAACCGGTGTTGTGCTTTCTGAAAAAGGCGAGCACTGGAAAAAATGATACTGCCTTTCAAGTGGAATGTTGGCTCTAAACTTGGTGACGGAAAACAATATTTACCCTGGATTCATCTGGATGATTTGATTCAGATTTATTTAAAATCAATTACAGATCAAAATATGACTGGTGCATACAATGCAGTTGCACCTGACCATGTAACCAATTCTGAATTCACAACATTACTTGCTAAAAATCTACGCAAAAAGTTGTGGGCACCTGCCGTTCCTTCCTTTATCATCAAGTTGTTATTTGGTGAAATGGGTAATTTGGTTTTGAAGGGGAGCCGGATTTCTTCAGAGAAGTTGATCCGGGCCGGACACAATTTTGTCTGTCAAAAATTAGACGATACCTTAGAAAAGATCTTATCTGTCAAAAAATAACCTCTATTGTTTGACGGTATATTTTACATCCGGCTCTAAATAAACAAAAGTCATTACGCCATCCTTTATTAAAAAATTCGTGTAATTCGATACCGTCGTTCCATACGAAGTAATATTTTCTATCCAAAGCGAATACGAAACTGTTCCATCCTCGTTCTCTGATTTCATAAGTTGCCAGGTAGCTGAAACAATACCCTTTTTCTGTACAAAAAAGTCATCATATGTGAGACTGCCATTACCATGAAATGTCATTTCTCTTGGATTACCACCTAACCATCCCTCATCATCCAGGTACATATTACTTTTATCTTTTCCGTTCAATATAGCCGCAGAAAATGACCATGCTGAAATCAACGATTCAAATCCGGCTGGCAGACTTTGATTTTCTCCTGAGGAAGTTTCATCGGAAGTAACATTCGGGTTATCTGTAGCATTCGTATTTTCTGTGGTAATATTTTCTGTGGTAGTATTTTCTGTGGTAGTATTTTCTGTGGTAGTATTTTCTGAAACGTTATTAACAACTGGTTTTGCAGCGCCTTCCACATCGAAAACATAATTCACTGATGGTAACCCTGATTGCTGATCATACCAAAGATTAAATTCTTTAACAAGACGTTCAAAATTTTTCCGCTGATATCCTTCTTCCTTCAACGAAATTTTTTCAGCCATTTCAGAATTTTCATTTACAAGTGAACTCATACTGTTTTTAAAATTCAAAAACATTCCAGCTGTTCCCGTTGGTTCATTGTTTAACTTTTGAACCCATTCTGTTGCTGTATAGCTTGAAACTCCATTTGACGTAATTTTTTCAATTGTCACCAGTTTTCTGATTGCACCTTCTGACATCAGGATATACCATTTACCGGGCATTGCCTGAAAAAACAATTGATCGCCAACAAAAAAAGCGCGCAAATCTTTTTTATTCAGCCAGCTTGCAAAATTTGGTTCGCTCTGTGGATTCAGAATGTCAGGCTTTTGATTATTAGCTTCTTTACAAATTGCAAGATCAAAACCTGATGAAAGAAGTTTTTCGGGTTCCTGATAAACAATCACCGCTTCTGTTTTAACACCAGTTGATGAGACAACGTACCCTTTTAACGGATATCCGATCTGATCATGACGAATATATTGTGATGAAACATCATTGCCTGATTGAGCAAATTTTGTACCCTGATATCCCTTAACCTCAATGCTTGTTCCTTTGATGCTTTCCTCTTTTTCATTTGAATTCTGAATTGCATTTGCCAGACCAGAAGATTCATTATTGTTTGAGTTTGTTACTGGTGCTTCAACTCCATCGCCTGTTGCTAAAATATGGTCACCCAACACCCATGTTCTGTCAGTTTGAATACAGTTTTTCAAATGCAGGTCAATCATCCGGTTATTATAGGTTGAGTGAATTACTATATCCGCTGTTTTCATTGGTGACTCCTGAAGAACTATTACATCAACCGTACCGACCACAATCGGAAGTTTTTGATTTCTGATTTCAACTAAATCTTTTTCACAACTTGCTTTATAAGCAGCGGCCATTTCAGTTACTTCTTCAGCAGATTTTCCGGTTTTCGAAATGATATATTGCTGTGAATTATAATCAATATAGCTTCCATCCATACTATAAGCAATACCTAAAACCACTTGCTTTGCAAACTCTGTATGAGCAAATGTATTTTTTGGTTTTTGACAGAAAAACGTCGAACATGGCAATAGAAAGGTGCTTAGAAAAATAATTTTCATTTGAATAAATTTTGGATTAAAGTCCAAATGTATTCATCATCCAATGAGATTTTTATGATATATATCAACAATCATTTTATTAATAATTAAAACATGACATTAATCCATATCTAAATCGATTACTGAAATTTGAACCTTTTGATAATAAAATTGTACTTTTATTTACTATGAGGCAATTGATGTTTGTAACTCTGTTTTTGGGATGTCAACTTACCCTGTCTTCACAAAATGAACTAGTAAGTTTTTACAACTCGTATTCACAAGTATATGGTGGAATGGAAGACAGCGGAATTTCCAGAAATGAATCCTATTATTTCCAGGTGAATAAATCGATTACGCTGAAGGATATTTATCTGGACGGAGAAAAACTAAACTTAAAAAAAGGAGACACTCTGATCATTCATGTCGGAACTTATATTCCTTATAATTCGGGATTTCCTTCACCAACTGATTCAACAGAATTATTTATTCCTGAAAAACCAAAAGAGATTCCGGCTAAAGACCGTTATCAGATTTATCAGCAGGGAAGAAAATTTTATGCCAATCTTCAGTATCCCTATATCTGGGACAAAACAATTTCATACAGTTGTAAAAAGAAAAATCACACAGCAAAAGCGAAAGAAGGATTTGATGCAGGACACACAGATGCTGCTCCTTAAATAAAAAAAGATCCGCCTGAATTTCAAACGGATCTTTTTAAAGAAAATCACAAGTTAATTAATGCTTCATTAATTTATTTACCTCACCCGTAAGCGGAAGATAAATAATATACGTTCCACTTTGCAGTGAACTGATATTAAGCGAAGAATTATTTTCAATCTGTCCTGAATAAACTAATTCACCCTGCAGATTATATAACTGATAATCTACCGGAGCATCTGAACCGGTAACAATATAAATCATATCATTTGCCGGATTCGGATAAACTGAAAATTCAGTTTTTATATCTTCATCAACTGTCAGAGCAGTATATGAGTTCTCAGCATTAAAAGTTGGAACCATACGTATAAAAGAACCAGTTCCATTCACATAACGCCCGTATGTTGATGATGATTCAATTTCAGGCATTGTAACCTGATTCACAGAAAAACCGCTTGAATTGGAAAGTACTATAACTTCACCACCGGATGTGAGTTTAAAATTAGTATGCAAACCTGCGTCTAAAGTATCTTCATCACACCAGATAATCAAATAACCATTTGCTGCAATGCTGGTATCCGGGAATTGCCATTTATTTGGATTTGAAATATCATCTGATAAATAATATCCTGTAAGATCAATTGCTGAAGATGTGTTGTTGTAAAGCTCAATCCAGTCTTCATATTTTCCTTCTTCATCAGTTGCTGTAACATTATTTTTTGGCATTACTTCATTGATTACCACATCAGCATCAACAACCAGGTAATAAAATTCATGTTCAGCCCTTTCAGGAGAAAAAATTGCTGCATCATTATTTTCAGCGTAGAAATAATATTGCAGATCAGTTGCACCGGCAAAAATTGTTACACCAAACATTCCGTCTGATGCCGCACCGTCACCATGTGCTCCGTCATCAAACATTTGTGTTTTTGCAAAAGCATCACCGGCAAATTCTCTATAGCCCAGATATACATAATTTGTATTGGTTACATCTACTGTAAAAGTTACCAGTGTATTTGCCGGCACAACTGCAGGACTGATAACCGGAGAAGTGATTGCTGGTGCAGTCAAATTCCAGTCAGTTTGAGTATTCAGATACGCTTCTCTTCCATCTAGCACTTCCGCAATTCCAAAAGCACCTGACATACCTGTAACCTGATTGTCTACATTATTTACAAAATCAGTATGCGGATACCAGCCATTTGGTTCTGCCTGCTGTTCTGCATCAATGATTGCCTGTAATTCAAGGGCGCGTGTATGATACCAGTTGTTTGAAATATTTTCAGCTACAATTGTACGCATGTGTGCAACGTACATTTTTTTGTAGCGCGGAATGGCAAGTAATTCTGAAATCAGCGGCCAGTTCACATCTCCCTGGCGAAGATACATATCCATGTCTGTCAGATCTGCCAGATCAGGTGGTCCCGGAGGTCCTACACCTACATTTTCAAATCCTCCGATGCCTTCATTCTGATCCCAGATAATCGGACACCATCTTCCGTTGTCATCCTGAATCATATAATAGTTTTGTTTTGTTGGCCCTGAATAGCTGTCCATATTGGCAGTTACATTATTAAACGCCAGCATCCACAAGGTGCGGTCAACATCCAGATAAGTTTCAATATTTGCCGTGTTATTTGCAAGTTGATTCATGAAGTCAATAAACGGAGCCCAGCCATATGTTGTTTTTAACTCATATCTGGTATCGTAAAGTGCTGAGTCGGTTCCGTAATAAATAAGATTTGGTTCATTTCCCGGTCCCATTCCATAAGGAGGGTTGCATTTAAATCTTGGATTGTCTTTATCTGCATATAATCTGCGTTCACCATATCTTCCGTCAATGGCTTCTGTACTTGAAAACAAACCATAATAAGCTCCGTTGATATAAACCTTGGCGTAATTTGAAAGCGGCATATCCATATATTTTCTGCCCATCTCATAACACAAAACTTCTCTTACAAAAGATGGATCATTTTTTCCGGATGCCAGTTTTAAAGTTGTATACCCTTGATAACGCTGATTGAGAATATAATTCAATTCAATGTTCAAAGGATTTTTTGCATTGGAAGCATCATAACTGCTGTTTCCTTTATATGCCACGCCAACACTGTCATAGACAGATCCATTAATTGTAACTGTTCCGGGTAATTTTGTTCCGTCATCGGTCAGATCATTTGCATCCATAAGGGCATCCCAGTCTGATGCAGAAAATTCAATATAGATTTCTGTGATTTGATCAATATCGTACAAATCCTGACCAAAAGAAATCAGACCTGACAAGCACAATGGAATAAATAGTTTTTTCATGTTGGTATGAGATAATTAGTTCTTCTGACTCAAACAATTCAGAATGGTTTAACCGAAATTAAAAATTATTTACTTCGGGTTAACACAATGTTAACGCAATTTAATTCCTGAATGTTGGTTTTGGCTAAATTTATCTGATCAGAATAAAAAAAAATGTATGAAACCAAACCGCATTATTCTTGTCAGACATGGCGAATCAGAAGGGAATATTGATAAATCTCTTTATAATGTAAAGCCGGATTATGCCCTGGAGCTGACCGAAAAAGGCAAGGCTCAGGCCAGAGAAGCCGGTTTAAAAATAAAAGAACTTGCAGGCGATGAATCACTGTTTTTCTATGTGTCACCCATGTGGCGCACACGCAGTACGTTTGAACAGATTGTTCATTCAATGAAAGGATCTGAAATCAGATACAAAGAAGAGCCCAGAATCAGAGAACAGGAATGGGGTCACCTGAGAACCAAACAGGAAAGTATTGAAATTGAATCCAGAAGAGATTCCTACGGTACATTCTATTTCCGCATCCCTGAAGGAGAGTCAGCAGCAGATGTTTATGACCGGGTGAGTGATTTTTTTGGTACGCTTCACCGTGATTTCAGAAAAGATGATTTTCCTCAAAACGCAGTAATAGTGACACATGGTATGTCAATCAGATTATTTCTGATGAAATGGTTTCACTGGTCTGTTGAAGAATTTGAATTGCTGGCTAATCCCGGGAATTGCGAGATTATTCTGATGGAAAAAAACAAAGACGGAAAATACGAACTGAAAACAGAAGTCAAAAAGTGGGATTCAACCTACCACACCTTTCAGCGACCAATAAAGCTTACCTGAGTTTTTTATCTCAGATTAATTTGAGTACTGTGTTTGATTTCATCGAGAACTATGTGACTCTCAATATCTGCAATGTTTTCAATAGATGCCACCTTGTTTACCAGAAACTCCTTGTATTCTTTAATGTTGGCAAATCTCACCTTGGCAACAAAGTCATACGTTCCGGAAGTATGATATAATTCCGTAATCTCATTCAGATCAGTGAGTTGTTTCAATAAGCGGTTTCTGGCTTCAGGATTATGCTCCTTTATGGTCAGATTTAGAAAAACTACAAGTCCGCGGTCAACCATTTCAGGATCCAGAATAGCAACATACCGTTTGATAATTCCCTGTTTCTCGAGCTTACGGATGCGTTCATAGATAGGCGTGGCAGATAATGAAAGCCTGGAAGAGAGGTCCTTGGCCGTAATTTTTGCATCTTGCTGCAATAACTCAAGTATTTTTAAGTCGATCTGATCCATAATCAGCGATTTTTTCTGCTAATATAGAATACTATATTTTTTTTTACTTATTTTGCGCACAGGTAAATTTGATCAGGGAAATAACGAATTGAAATAATTTACTTTGACCGAACAGTTTTAATCAAAAAAATCGCACATGGCAAAAGCGAAGAAAGCACCAGCAAAATCAGCTAAAAAAGTGGCTAAAAAGCCGGTGAAAAAAACAACATCCAAACCTGCTAAAAAAGCAGTAAAAAAACCAGCAGCAAAAGCTAAGCCGGCTAAAAAAGCGGCCAAACCTGTGAAAAAGGCAGCTAAACCTGTAAAAAAAGTGGTGAAAGCAAAACCAGTAAAAAAGGCCACGCCTAAAAAAGTTAGCAAGCCGGCTAAAAAAGCTGCCCCTAAAAAGGCAGTAAAACCAATAAAAAAAGCTGCGCCGAAAAAAACTGCGAAACCAGTTAAAAAAGTAATTGCAAAAACAAAAAAAGCCGCTGCAAAAAAACCGGTAAAACCGGTAAAAAAAGCAGCCCCTAAGAAAGTTGCAAAACCAGTAGCAAAAAAAACTCAAAAACCTGCGCCGAAAAAGTGGTAAAGGCAACACCGGCAAAAGTTACCAAGCCGGTAAAAGAAAAAATTTCCAAACTAGATTCAGCCAAAAAAAGTGCTGAAAAGACAACAACAAAACCAAAAACAAACGTGAAACCAGTAGCAGAAAAACCGGCACCAAAACCGGCGAAGAATGATGCGCCGGAATTAAAAGAACCGGTAAAAAAATCGAAGAAAGATTCAAAAAAACCGGTTATTCCAGCTCCGGTATACAGAACATTAACTCCCGGCAAACCAAATCTGAAAAAAATTGTCAGTTCAGTTTCTAAACTGGATTCAGATGTCAGAAGTGCTTTAAAAGAATTTAATGAATCAACCGATGCCCCTATTATTACTTTCCCATATCAGGGTAAAGAAATGCGCGGTTATATTTTCGCTTATAAAGGAATCGATCATTTAATTATTATTGGTGAAGCAGGCGCTGCAGCAATAAATGATTATGAAGACGAAATTGAAACTATGGATCTTGGTGATGAAACACCGGACGTAGGAGATGAAGACCTGGGAGGTGATGATGAGGAAGAAGATGAGCCGGCTGATGAACCTTATGAAGAAGGGGATGAAGGAGATGATGAGGATTAGAAATTAAATTTAAATCGAAACCTGCAGTAACAACTGCAGGTTTTTTTTGTAACCAATTTTCACTCTGAAGATTATTCTCAAAAAGGGAAAGATGAAACAAAGATTTACAACTTTAGTTACTTCCATCCTTCTTGTTCTTAACTCAAACAGACTCTCTGCAACAGAACTGATTCCACTTGAAGCGCTTGTCAGCACAGGAAAAATTTCAGTTTCATTTGTCAATAAAGGAGGCTATCAGGGCAACTGCATGCAAATGATTATCCATAATCAAACTGCTGATTCAGTTTACGGATATGTGGAACCAGGCCGCAGATTAAATTCTGTCAATGATTCTGAACAGGATATTCTGGTGGTAAAAGCAGCACAGATAAAGATCAAAAGTTTTGAAAAAGATACGATAGAAATTTTTGGCTTTTGTTGTCAGAGCGGTAAATCTGGTCCTTCAAAAAATGCTTTATATACTATTGGAAGTCTGGCACCAGCAACGTGGGTTTTTATTGCCAACCTGATTAATCTGAATCAGTTTCCGAATGATGCTGTTCAGCACGCAGTTTGGGTATTGTCAGATAATCATGATATCAGATCAATTCCTGCCTATTCAAATCCTGCCATGGATCAGCTGCGTTATGCCGTTGCAGATATTTTGGATATTGAAATTCCCTGGTATTCTTTCAAGTACAAACAAAATGAACACGACCTTTTCACAGGAATCAAAACCCACTTTTTTGCTGAAGTTGCATTTCATATTCCGCAACGCGCTTTAATGACTGCTCAGATTACACGACCAAACGGCGAAATAATTTATACAGGAGAGCATCAGTATTTCAGTGCAGGTGATCAAAAAATATCAGTGTGCTTTCCAATTTCAAACTGGGAAGATGGTGAGTATGATTTTTATCTGCTGGAAGATTTTCACACCACCAATAAAAAATTAAGGTTCAATACATCAGAATAAAAAAAAACGCCTTCGCAAATTTGCGAAGGCGTTTTTAGTTTTTTAAAATCAGTCAGGTTATCCTACTACAGCTTTGAAAGAAGCATTTTCAAAGAATTTAATGAATTCTCTGTCTTTTGCTGCTTTAGCTTTCAGGCTTGGATCTTTTGCAACTGCGCTTTTCAGGTTATTAACCAATAAATCAAGGTTATTCTGACGAGCACCAATAATTGCTTTTAAGTAATATCCCATTGCAGAATCTTTATCAGGTGATGCATCGATAGTAGTCAAAGCAGCACTGTAATCTCCGTTCAGCAATTGAGCCAAAGCTTTATTGAATGTATTGTTGCTTCCCATGTTACCGATTGCTTCAGAATATTTTCCATTCTGAATAGCAATGATTCCAAGGTTATATTTTACTTCAGGACCAGCAGAAACAGCTGAGTTGAACAATTTTGTAGCTTTTGCACGATCTTTCTCAGATACACGTGCAATAATTCCAAGGTTATTCAATGTAACAGGGTTTTCTTTAATGCTGTTTGCTTTCTCCCAGTTTGTTTTAGCGTTGTTAAGATCATTTTGCATATAGTAAACATATCCAACGTTGTTGTGACCTCTCCAGTCTTCAGGATAATATTTAACAGCCAATTGATAAACACGCATTTTTTCGTTCAAATCAGTGTACAATGTAGCAGTGAATAATAACTCTTCAACAGTCAATGTATCAGGATTAGAAACAGAAAGTTGTTTCAACTCTTCATCAGACCAGCCTACTTTATCATAAACAACATTGATTTGAGTTCTTCTTAATGAAGGAAGAATGTCTTTCTCAAGAGCATTGTATGTTTTAGAAAGTTTTTTAATCTCATCTTCACGTTGCTGAGGATCTGAATACATCTGAAGGATACGGATGATCAAATCTTTATCTTCAAGTTTAGAAGCATTAACTGCAGATTTAAATCCTTCCCAGTCTTCACCTTTTGGTTGCTCATTATGAGTAATAACCTGAGTGAATTTTGCCTGAGTTAAAAGTTTCTCAACAGCAGCTTTACCGCTTTTAGCACGGTCGTTAGCAAGTTCACCGTTTTTAGCGATTTCTCCTTCTGGTGAAGCGTAAGCCACATAGTTGATTGACTTTACTTTTTTCTTAGGGTTTACCTGTGCATCAGCCATCCAAGCTGTGAAATCAAGGATATCCTTTTCTTTCACTTCAGTAGAACGCACATCTGATTTACCTTTCAGATAATTGATTTGTGTTCCTGAATAAACTTCTTCAGTTGTTCTAACAAAAGCATCTTTACCAATCAATGCTTTGTCATCATTCATTACCAGGTAAGGAGTGATAATTGTTCCGTCAGCAATTTTTTCTGCTTCCAAAGGAACTTCTTTTTTACCTTTTTCACTGTACCTGTGATCATCAGATCAGCATTTTCCATAGATGGGCTGTAAGGAACTACATCTGTGTAATTCACAGTTCCACCTGGTTTATAAGCGATAGTCTGGCCATTACCAGTTGCTTTTTCACCTTGAACAGTAATTGTTTTGAAAGAAGCGTCACCCAAAGTTGGTGTAATTTCAGCTGAGGCTTTTTTCTTTAATCCTTTTTCAGGGAATTTCACGGTAACGCTCACTTTAACGCTATCTCCGTGCATTTGAACCGGGTCTTGTTGCACGGTGTACTCTACGTCACCAATCAACTTACATCCGGATAACATTGCACCTACTACTGCAATGGCTACTAATCCTTTATAACTTTGCTTTTTCATTAGATCTGATTTTAAATCCTTTTTGTTTATAAATAACCTAAAAACTGTGCAATATTAAGTAAATTTTTTCATCTGGTATCAGCAGGCCGTAATTTCAGAAATTTTCTATGTTTCAATCGTTTGCCACCGTTAATTTGGAGATGGTTTCTGTAGGTGCAATTTTACCCAGCAACTCTTTAATTCCTAAGCCACTCAACGGGTGCGTCCATTCAGGGGCAATTTCAGAAAGCGGCACAAGTACAAACAAACGCTGATCCATTCTTGGATGAGGAATCTGAATCGTATCCGTTTGTAAAACCTTTCCGTGGAAATCAATTATGTCAAGATCTATCAGCCTTGACTCATAAATGCCAGCAGATTTAGACTTTCTTCCAAGCCGGACTTCAATTTGTTTGAGAAGATTAAGTAATTCCAGAACTCCCAGGTTGGTCTGAATTTCTAAAACAGCATTATAAAAATCCAATTTTGCTTCAAACCCCCATGGCGGTGAAACATAAACAGAAGATTTCCTGATGATATTAAAACCGGCATCTTTTATCAAATTAATTGCATTCTCAATATTTGCCAGCCTGTCACCCAGATTTGACCCCAGTCCAATATAAATTCTGCTGTTCATTGCCGGCAAACTTAGTAAACATGTTTGGCGGAACAAAATTTATACTTTTGCAATCAGGTACTAAAAGGTCTGAAAGTTTAAATGAAAAAAATTCTGCTGGTTGAAGATGAAGAAAGCCTGATCAATGTTCTTACACTGAATCTTGAAATTGAGAACTATGAAGTTGTGGTGGCGACCAATGGTAAAACTGCGCTTGAGATTTTTAATGATTCATTTGATCTGATTATTCTGGATGTGATGATTCCTGAAATAAGTGGTTTTGATGTCTGCAGAGAAATAAGAAAATCAAGTAATGTTGCTATTTTATTTATATCGGCAAAAGGAACTTCTTTGGACCGAATAACAGGTTTAAAACTTGGCGCAGATGATTATCTGGTAAAGCCTTTCAATCTTGAGGAATTATTACTCAGAGTTGCCATTCTCATTGACAGGCAAAAAACAAATTTATCACCGGATATTTTTGAATTCGACGGCAATGAAATCAATTTTAAAACCTATCAGATCAAATCCAACGGTGAATTATTTACTCTTTCAAAAAGAGAAATGGAATTACTTAAATTACTCATCAGTAAAAAAGGTGAGGTAGTTTCCAGAGATGAAATTCTGGATAAGATTTGGGGAAAAGAACAGTTCCCATCTACCCGAACCATAGATAATTATATTCTATCTCTGAGAAAGTATTTTGAAAAAGACAGCCGTAACCCTCAGTATTTCAAAAGTTTAAGAGGAATAGGATATAAATTTGAAATAAATTCCTGACCTGCAGCCAACCCATTCAAATTGTTTATCGTCTTTTAGTTCAGAAAGCAATTTTTTGCTTCTGGTTTTAATTTCCTTGCACGGTAACCTGAAAAGAGCATGCTACTACCACGACTATCAGTAAACTCTTTTCAGGTTTTTTTATTTCCCTATACCAACGACGGTTGCAAAGAAAGAAATTCAGAATACTCTTTTAGGATAAAATCCGGCAAAAAAAGGCGGATAAATCCGCCTCCAGTATAATCGTAAAAAATATATGTATTCAACTTTGAACCTCGTACTTCAAACTTCGAATTTTAGATTATCATAATGTCCGTTTCTTTTTTCGCAGCAAGTTCATCACATTTTTTAACAGCAGCATCTGTGAAAGTCTGAATTTTACTTTCCAGATCTTTGACACGGTCTTCAGGTAATCCATCACCTTTTAGTTTTTTGAGACCATCGTTCGCATCCTTTCTGTTATTCCGGATACTTACTTTGGCATGCTCTGCTTCTGCTTTAACTTTTTTAACCAGATCTTTTCGTCTTTCTTCAGTCAATGCTGGAACATTCAGAATAATCATTTCTCCATTATTCTGTGGATTCAAACCAATATTTGCATTTATAATTCCCGTTGCAATTGCATCAAGGATTCCTCTTTCCCAGGCTTGTACAGTAATGGTTCTGGCGTCCATGATATTAATGTTTGCAAGCTGATGAATCGGAGTCATTGCTCCATAATATTCCACCATAACGCTGTCCAGCATAGATGGAGATGCCTTACCTGCCCTGATTTTTTCTAGTTCAGCCATCAAATGGGAAATTGATTTGTCATTTCCTGCCTGAGCATCATTCAAAAGTTTCTGAATTTCCTCTTCCATATTTTTCAATTATGCGGAGACTAAAGTACCAATTTTTTCTCCCTCTACCACTTTCAATAAATTACCTTTTTTGTTCATGTCAAAAACAATAATCGGCAAATCATTTTCTTTACACAAGGTGAAAGCCGTCATGTCCATTACGTTTAATCCCCTTTTATAAGCTTCATCAAAAGAAATGTTATCAAAGCGGGTAGCAGATTTGTCTTTTTCAGGATCTGCTGTATAAATTCCGTCAACGCGTGTACCTTTCAGAATAACATCTGCATCAATTTCAATTGCTCTTAAAGCAGCTGCGGAATCAGTTGTAAAATAAGGACTTCCGGTTCCTGCTCCAAAAATTACCACACGGCCTTTTTCAAGATGCCTCACAGCTCTTCTTTTTATAAAAGGTTCAGCAATTTCTTTCATTTCAATTGCAGATTGCAGTCTGGTATATAAACCCAGTTTATCCAATGCTGCCTGCAAAGCCATGCTGTTAATCATAGTAGCCAGCATTCCCATATAATCACCCTGGGTACGATCCATACCGCCGTTTTCAGCCTGAACACCCCGGAAGATATTTCCACCACCAATTACAATTGCAACTTCTACTTTTTTGTCACAAAGTTTTTTTATCTCATCAGCATATTGAGCAATTACATCATTGTCAATACCAAACTGTTTGGCTCCCATCAGAGACTCTCCACGCAGTTTTAACAATACTCTTTTGTATTTCATCAATTTGTTTTTTGGCAAAAAAAAAGAGAGACTAAATCTCTCTTTCTTTCAATGTATTTAATTATTTCAGTGATACTCTTCTGAAGTCAGTAACAGTTAATCCAGGTAATGTCTCATTCAGGAATTGCTCTACTGATTTTTTATTGTCGCGGATGAACTCCTGACTCAGTAAAGTACTTTCTTTAAAGAATTTTTGTAATCTTCCCTGAGCAATTTTTTCAGCCATATCAGCAGGTTTGCCTTCCTGAATGGCAAGCTCTTTTCCAATTTCAACTTCTCTGCGGATTGTGTCAGCGTCAACACCCTCCTTGTTTAATGCAATTGGAGCCATTGCCGCAACTTGCATTGCAACCTGTTTTCCTGCATCAACTGCAACATCACCTGATTTAGATAATGCTACCAAAGTTGCAATCTGATTACCCGGGTGATTGTAGGCAACAACCGTTTCAGCATCAAGAATACTTAATTGAGATAATTCAAGTTTTTCACCGATTACTCCAATTTGTTCTGTGATTTTATCAGCTACAGTTAAAGAAGAATCATATTTTTCATTCATGAATGATTCAACAGAAGCAGGACGTGTTTTTGCAGCAAGATCAACAAAACTGTCAACCAGTTTGTAATAAGACTCATTTTTTGCAACGAAATCAGTCTCACAATTCAACGCAAGAATCACAGCTGACTTACCATTGTTAAATGTTTTTGCAATAGTCAACCCTTCTTTTGCCTCATTATCCCCTCTTTTTGCTGCAACTTTTTGTCCTTTTTTTCTGAGAATGTCGATTGCTTCCTGAACATCACCGTTTGCTTCAACAAGTGCTTTTTTACAATCCATCATCCCCGCACCTGTTTTTGCGCGAAGATCATTTACCTGTGCTGCTGTAATTACCATTTCCATTATTGTAAATTCTATTAAGTCTTTATTTATTCTGCTCCTTCAACGTTCACTTTCACTTTAGCACGTGAAGGTTTTTTTGCAGTTTCTTCTCCTTCTTCTTTTGCTCCGGCTTTTGAGTTTTTACGCTCTTCCAGTCCTTCGTTGATAGCTTCAGCTACTTTATCCAGAATTTTAGCAATTGATTTTGTAGCGTCATCATTTGAAGGAATGATAAAGTCAATTCCGCGAGGATCTGAATTTGTATCTACCATTGCAAAAGTAGGAATACCAAGTTTTTTGGCTTCTTTCACAGCAATGTGTTCTTTCATTACGTCAATTACGAAAATTGCCGCTGGCACACGTGTCATGTCGGCGATTGTTCCGTAGTTTTTATCAAGTTTAGAACGTGTACGTGACATCTGAAGACGCTCTCTTTTAGAAAGAGTTGCAAGAGTTCCGTCCTCATCCATTTTATCAATAGAAGTCATTTTGCGGATAGCTTTGCGGATTGTACCAAAATTGGTAAGCATTCCACCCGACCAACGTTCAACTACAAATGGCATTTTGGTTGGTCTTACGCGTTCAACAAGAATGTCTTTTGCTTGTTTTTTAGTTGCAACAAACAAAACTTTTTTTCCTGATTTTGCAATTTGTTTCAGAGCTGCACAAGCCTGATCCAAATGAACTGCAGTTTTATTTAGATCCAGAATGTGAATCCCTTTTTTTTCTGTAAAAATGTAAGGGGCCATGTATGGATTCCACTTACTTTTTAAGTGTCCAAAATGAACACCTGCTTCTAACAATTCTTCAAATGTTGTTTTAGTCATTTTTGTTCTTTTGCGCCGGTCCTTTCGCCCGACTGATTGTTTACTTTCTTTTTACTTTCTTCACCTGATACCTCCCGCATCAGATGGTTTTGTCGTTTTAAAGCAATCCCGGAGTAGTACATAAAGTAGTCTGCGGAATTTAGATTCTAAACGATCCCGGAAGATCTTCAGCTTAACGTTTAGAGAACTGGAATCTCTTTCTTGCTTTCTTTCTTCCTGGTTTTTTCCGCTCAACCATTCGCGGATCTCTGGTCATAAGCCCTTCTACTTTCAAAGATGATTTGTAAGCAGGGTTAAGCTCTACCAGGGCACGTGAAATTCCAAGACGAACTGCTTCAGCTTGTCCATTCACTCCACCACCGTCAACATTAATATTAGCATCAAACTGTCCTGCAGTTTGTGTAAGATTAAAAGGCTGATTCACTTTATCAAGCAATACTGCTGTTTTAAAGTAATCTTTTACCTCTCTGTAATTAACAGTGATTTTACCTGAACCTTTAGAAAGATAAACACGCGCAACTGCTGTTTTTCTTCTTCCTAGTGTGTTAGTTACACTCATAGTCTGGTTATATACTTATTATTTAATTGAATCTAATTTAATTGTCTCCGGTTTTTGAGCTTCTTGTCCGTGCTCAGTACCTGCGTACACTTTCAGATTTCTGTAAAGTGCACTGCCCAGTTTGCTTTTTGGAAGCATTCCTTTAACCGCTTTTTCAACCAGTCTTTCTGGTTTTTTAGCAAGAAATTCACGTGGCGTTGTTTCACGCTGACCACCAGGATAACCTGTGTGATGGATATAAACTTTCGTATCCATTTTATCACCGGTCAAAACAACTTTGCCTGCGTTAATTACAATTACGTTATCCCCACAATCTGCATTAACAGTATAGTTGGTTTTGTGTTTACCTCTCAAAAGGTATGCAATATTACTTGCCAAACGTCCTAAAGTCTGACCCTCTGCATCAACTAATAACCACTTTTTTAGCAGCCGCTTCTTTATTGACTGAAACCGTTTTGTAGCTTAATGTATTCACAATTTTTCGCTTTAAAATATTAATACTCTTCCCATGAATTCGGGGTGCAAATGTACAACGATTAATTTTATTAACAAAAAAAGACTTGAAAATTCTTAAAATATTCCTTCTTGCTCTTATATACCATGGGATATTGCTATTTTTGCAGTCCAAATTTACACAACCGGAACCTAATGAGTGATCCAATCAAGCATGAATGCGGAATTGCGCTTCTCCGACTGAAACAACCCCTTGATTACTACCTGAATAAATATGGCACTTTATTATATGGTGTGAATAAGATGTACCTGCTGATGGAAAAACAGCACAACCGAGGACAGGACGGGGCCGGACTTGCAAATATTAAATTTGATGTTGATCCCGGACACAGATACATCAGCCGTTCAAGATCGACAGACTCACAGCCGATTCAAGAAATTTTTAAAAGAATTAATAACCGTTTCGGAGAAATCGAATCAGCAAATCCTTCCAGATTAAAGGATTCAGAATACCTGAAAAAAAATGCCGGTTTTACCGGTGAACTTTTTTTGGGTCACCTCAGATATGGGACTTTTGGAGGAAACAGCATTGAAAACTGTCATCCTTTTTTAAGACAAAATAACTGGAAAACCCGCAGTTTACTCGTTGCCGGTAATTTTAACCTGACCAATAATGATGAGCTTTTTGAAGCGTTATTGAAATTGGGGCAGCACCCAAAAGCAATGAGTGACACCGTGACCGTCATGGAAAAAATAGGACATTTTCTGGATGAAGAAAATAACCGGTTATTTCAGCAATACAAATCAGATGATTTATCCAACCGGGATATCTATAATCTTATTGGACAAAATCTGGACATTCAAAGAATTCTGAAAAAATCATCTGAAGTTTGGGACGGCGGCTATGCTATTGCAGGGCTAATTGGCCACGGTGATGCTTTTGTAATGCGCGATCCAAAACGGAATACGACCTGCTTTTCGGTATGAAGATGATGAAATTTGTGTAGTCACTTCAGAAAGACCTACCATTCAAACAGCGTTTAATGTTCCTTATGAATCAATAAAAGAAATCACTCCCGGAACAGCGCTTGTCATAAAAAGAAACGGAGAAGTTTCTGAGCAAATCATCAAAGAAAAACGTGAAGTAAAACAATGCTCATTTGAAAGAATTTATTTTTCAAGACCGAATGACGTTGAGATTTATAAGGAAAGAAAAGAACTTGGGAGAACTCTGGTTGGAGCGACTCTGAAGGCAATTGACGGAGAAATTGACAACGCCGTATTTTCATACATTCCAAATTCGGCAGAAACTGCTTTTTTATGGTCTTATTAAAGGTCTGGAAGATTTCCAGAACGAAATTAAGCTGAAAGAAATCCGGGAAAAAGGGAATTCTTTAACTGATGAACAATTAAAAAACTTTGCTCAACAAAAGAACAAGAATTGAAAAATTGCTATCAAAGACACCAAACTAAGAACTTTTTATCACACAAGATAAAGGCAGAGAGGATCTGGTTGCTCACGTATATGATATTACATACGGCACAGTGAACGCCGGTCAGGATCATCTGGTTGTCATTGATGATTCGATTGTTCGCGGAACAACTTTAAAGAAAAGTATTCTGAGAATTCTTGACAGATTAAATCCAAAAAGAATTGTTATTCTTTCCAGTGCACCGCAAATAAGATATCCGGATTGTTATGGAATTGATATGGCAAAGCTGGGAGATTTTATTGCATTTGAGGCAGCCATTGAATTGCTGAAAGAGCGGAAATTGTCAAACATAATTGATGAGGTCTATCAGAAATGTAAGATCCAGGAAAATCTGAAAAAGGAACAAATTGTAAACCACGTTAAAGAAATTTATAAACCGTTTACCGCAGATGAAATTTCTGAAAAAATATCTCAAATGCTGAGGCCGGATTCACTGCGTGCAGAATTAAAAATTGTATTCCAGTCAATAGAAAATTTAAGAATATCCTGTCCAAATCATACAGGTGATTGGTATTTCACAGGTGATTATCCAACTCCGGGAGGAAACAAAGTTGTCAATCGTGCATTTATTAATTTTATAGAAGGCAAAAATGCCAGAGCTTATTAAATCTTAGTCAATATGAAAAAATCAATCTTAGTATTCGTCGCCGTTTTTGCAATTCAGTTTTTTTCTTTTGCAGATCAACTGGCGTATTTATCAAAAGCAGATGCAGACAGAGCTGCTGCATTACTTGAGAACACAAAAAAAGTCGCGCTCTATTGTGGCTGCTGTGATAATCAGGAATTGGAAGTTATTAAAGTCAAAGGTGTTGAAGTCAAATACACCGGATATGAACAGTACTATGAAGTTTTTGTCATGTATTCTTATCAGGTGAATTAAAAAGCGTTCCCGTTGATCCGCGTATATCTGGATAAAAACAAAAGGAGCAGGATTACAAACTGTTGGAAAGGCTCTGGGACTTGAACATGACCCATGTAAAACTCCTGACTGGTAGTTTCTACTGATTGGATTTTAGTTCAGCCATTTTCTGAATGGTTAGATCAAATGAGATCTTAATGCACAGAAATATAATTATTAAAAGATAATCGTTCAAGAAGGTTATTGAGAATAATAAAGCCCCACAAACAACCAGACTAAAAATGATGGTCTCTGAAATTAAATGCCATTTAAAAAATTTTACCGGATCTTTTTGTACAAATTTTCTTGGCATATAAAATGTAAACTGATCTTTCATGTAATACATCAGAAAAACCAACGGTAATAATAGCCAGCCTTCTTCAATTGCAAATATTTCAATCTGAGAATAAATATTCCGGAAACCTTCTTTTTCACTTATCCGTTCAGAAAAAAATGAATGAGAATTATACTTTCCACAACAAAAAAATCACAAAAGAAAATGCTGAAATGATCAGATGTCGTGAAAAAGACATTTGATGATAAGCAGCAACTGACTTTAGTTTTCTTAAAAATGAAAATTCAGAAGCAAACTGATCAATGAGATAAAACAGTGCGATGATTTCGATTGTCCAGTCAAACCAAAAATAGCCCGCAAGCGGAATTAAAATTTCCAGAATATATTGCTGAACAAAAGGATTACGCAGCTTATCACGCAAATCCATTACCTGAGTCTGTTTAAATTATCTTTTGCCAGTTGAAAATCAGGATTAATCTCTACAGCTTTTCCATAATAACTTCTTGCATTAGAGATATCACCTTTCTTTTCATATGCTAATCCGATATTGTTGAATGCCTGAAAATATCCCGGATCCAATTCGGTTGCTTTCGTAAAATAATAAATTGCACTATCCAGCTCCTCCGTGACAATTAAATGAATGTATCCCTGATTATAATATGGATCTGCCCAGGTGGAATCAATTTCATTGAGCGTTCTGTAACATAAGAAAGCTTCCTCTATATTCCCTCTGTTCTGGTAAAACATGCCTTTGTTGTACCATGCTTCAATGCTGTTAGGATAAATGTCAATTGCAGAATTATAATATTGAACAGCTGTTGAATCTCCTTGCTGATCATGCATGACCCCAAGCTGCACGTAAGCTGAATAGTTATTTGGATCCTGCTCGATTGCTGTTTGAAAAGAAGATAATGCAAGATCCCAACTTGTTGTTCTTCCGGTTTCAAGGAAGTCACTTCTGTAAATCATTCCTTTCATAAAATAAGGTTCAGACTGATAGGATCTATAGCAAGAGATTTATTCAGATAAGCGATTGAAGCAGCATTATTTTCAAGGATGGCATAAATTTTACCAATTCCCAGATATGCAGGCGCATAGGTTGAATCTTTGTCAATAATATATTCATAGTGATATTTACTTTTCTCAAGTACAAGTTTTGAAAGCAAGATGTCCGCGTAAAGTTTTTGTACATCCAGATTGCTTGAATCCATCGAAAGGTATTTTTCAAGATCAAGTTGTGCTATGTCAACTTCTGACCTTCTCAAATGAAATTTTGACTTTTCAAGTAACAAAGGTAAATTGGCAGGATCACCTTTGACAGAATTCTCAAACCACTTCACAGAATCGACAGCAACCGAATCCAATCCGTTGTCAACAACATCAGAATTTCCTGAACTGCACGACACGGCAATAACGAATAAAAGCGAAAGGCAGATTGTTTTTTTCAAAGGAATTTTTTCTCAAAATTAACACATTCCGCCATTCACAGCACGAATGTTACGTGAGTATAGCGTTTTGTTGATTTACCGGTATTAAAAAAGGAGTGCCGAAAAATCAGCACCCTCTCTTTTGGTTTTGGTAGAAGTAAAACCTTGGTAGCAACTTTTAATAAGAAAGCTTCATCACCTAAGCCGTCTCTTTTTCAGAAATTTTCTCAACTATTTTTTCTTCCAGCTCCTGCATCAGTTCAACGTTGTCTTTTAAAATCAACTTAACTGCATCTCTTCCCTGGCCAAGTTTTGTATCACCATAACTGAACCACGATCCACTTTTTTTGATGATTCCCATCTCGACACCCATGTCGACAATTTCACCCACTTTCGAAATTCCCTCTCCATACATAATATCAAACTCCGCTTTTTTGAAAGGTGGGGCAACTTTGTTTTTCACTATTTTCACTTTTGTTCTGGTTCCAATCACCTCATCTCCTTCTTTGATCTGACTTGACTTACGAATATCCAAACGCAATGATGCATAAAATTTAAGCGCATTTCCACCAGTTGTGGTTTCAGGATTTCCGAACATCACCCCAATCTTATCACGCAGCTGGTTAATAAAGATGCAGCAAGTGTGTGCTTTATTTATTGAACCCGTAAGTTTACGCAAGGCTTTGGACATCAGTCTTGCCTGCAATCCCATTTGCGAATCTCCCATCTCACCTTCGATTTCAGCCTTTGGAGTCAATGCAGCAACGGAGTCAATTACCAATATATCCACAGCACCTGAACGAATCAGATTATCAGCAATTTCAAGAGCCTGCTCACCATTATCAGGCTGTGAAATCAACAAATTTTCTGTATCCACCCCAAGTTTTTCAGCATAAAAACGGTCAAATGCATGCTCAGCATCTATGAACGCAGCAATTCCGCCCGCCTTTTGAGCTTCAGCCAATGCATGCAAAGCAATCGTCGTTTTTCCCGAAGATTCTGGTCCAAAAATTCAACAATTCTGCCTTTTTGGAAAACCTTTAACTCCAAGAGCAAGATCTAGTGAAAACCGAACCTGAAGAAATCACATCCATCTCTTCAATAGCATTATCACCCAGTTTCATAACAGTTCCTTTACCATACGCCTTTTCAAGCTTATCGAGCGTCAACTGCAACGCTTTTAATTTTTCATTGTTTACTTCTGCCATAACTTGTTTTTTTGTCAAATTAACTCTATTAAATCGTAAACGATTTACGATCAAAAATTTATTATTTCTTTTATTCTTTATTCAATAAATACAAGACCTGTTAAAATCCACCATGCTAAATGCATCCATCATTACTTTTCCTCTGGTCTCCCTACCAAGACTCTTATAAACCGTTTCAAAATTTCAACCAACCTACTCCTATAATATAGAAGTAATAAATTACACCAGCCAACAGTTAAAGTCCTATCTTTAGGATAAAAATTGATGATTATCTCAATGAATTAAATTCAACTGGAAAGAACACATGCCATCTTTACCTAATCTTACCTCACTAATTAATACAAAGAACTTGTTTTATAAATTCGTCAAAGACTATTATTTAATCATTGAACGACACAAATCTAATCATTGTTTCATTTTTTGCCGTTTTTTTTATCATATAATTATAAACAGAAGGTAGTCAATTACTTGTCAATAAACACTATAATCCTCATTTACTGATCATTAACATGTCATTTCTCGAAAAAATATCAAAAAAAATAATTACAGATATTAATCATTTGAATGACGAATTAATAATCATTTTACCTAATAAACGAGCAAGTACCTATATCCATGAGCATCTTAAATTCCATTATAAAAAGGCCTTTTTTCCACCCAGAATTATAACTATCAATGAATGGATAAATGAACTGATTCCGGAAAAAATTCTGACTTCTACAGAATTAAGTTTTATACTATTTGAAGTACACAAAAAAATAAATTCCGATCCGGGAGATTTCAACGACTTCCTGAAATGGGCAAAAACGCTGTTGGCAGATTTTGATGAGGTTGACCGTTACATGGCTGATCCGGAAAACATCTTCAGAGATCTGAGAAACATCAAAGAAATTGAAAACTGGAGCTTCAATGATCCTGATTTATCTGAGGGGCAAAAAAGACATCTTCACTTCTGGAATCAAATTCCGGAATATTACCGCCTTTTATCTGAAACACTCCAATCCAAAAATGAAATTTACGCGGGAAAAGCATATCGGAAAATTGCAGAAAAGCCGGAGCAATTCATAGACAAAAAATATACTTATTACTTCCTTGGATTCAACGCTCTTTCAACATCTGAGGAAACAATAATACATTTTCTGCTAACTGAAAAAAAAGCAATATTCGAAACTGAAAATGACCTTTTCTATTTTCAAAATCCAAATCATGAAGCCGGATATTTCTACCGAAGAATCTGTGAAAAATGGAAAATGAAGCCTGTTTTGACAAATAATTTTGACAGTACAAAGAAAAAAATCAGCATTATTGAAACAGCCAACCAAACGGGGCAGGCACAGATTACCGGAAATATTCTAAGTGATTATCAGAAACAGAATTTTGATCTGAAATCAACAGGCACTGTTCTTGCAGATGAATCACTGTTGATTCCTGTTTTAAAACTCTCCCTGACTCCATCCAAACGGCAAATGTACAATGGGATATCCTCTGAAATTTCCCATTTAAAAAGTCTTATTGACCTCAAATTTTTTGAAAATGAAGCTTAATTTTCAGAAATTCAATAATTCAACACTTTATCATAAGACTATTCTGCGAATTCTTGATCACAGTTATATATCCTCTTTAATAAAAGATCCATTAGTAATAAATCAGCTTGAGGAAGAAATTTTAGAACATAATCTTGTATTCATTGACTGGAACTTTGTTGTCGATAAACTGAATGAACTAGAACAATTATCCATTGTTTTCAAGAGATGGGATGACGCTTCAAAAGATGGGTTCAAAGCCTTTGAAATTCTAATCAAAAAATTCCATTCGTTTTTTCAAAACAAAAAAGAATTTGAAACAGAACTCGAAATTCTGTATCATTTTTCTCAATCTATTGAACGATTTGAAAAGATCTGGAAACGATATCCAAATCAACTGGATATTAAATCATTCAAACGACTATTCTATCAGTTCTGGCAAAATGAATCGCTGTCTTTTTTAGGGAATCCTATAAACGGAATTCAGATTATGGGAATTCTTGAAACCAGATTGCTCGATTTTGATAATTTGATTATTGCCGGAATGAATGAAGGTACTTTACCACAATCCGTCATCAGTAACTCATTCATTCCATACGATCTTAAAAAACATCATGACTTACCGACAGATGAAGATCATCAGGCCGTTTTTGCACATCATTTTTACCGTCTGATTCAGCGTTCAAAAAACATCACTATGATATTTAACGGCAACGGTGAAGCAAACTCCAACTCTGAAAAGAGCCGTTATATTACACAGCTATTAAACGAACTGAATCCTGCTGCCGGACATACCATTGAATCTTTCACTTATAGTCCGGATGATGCGAACAGTCAGACAAAAAATACCGGTTACCCATCTACGGAAAAAATACATGAAAAACTGGATCATTATTTTTCTGAAAAAGGTCTCTCGCCTTCTGCATTGAACAAATTACTTCAATGCCCATTAGATTTTTATTACCGGTATATTCTGGAAATGAAAGAAAATAATCAGGTAGAAGAAAATATCGAGTCTTCCACGTTTGGAACAAAAATTCATGATGTATTAGAAGACATTTTCAGAACCAACTTTCTTGTAAAAAACATTCCGCTTCAGGCAGAGATTCTGCGCAAAGAAAAAAAGAACCTGAAAAAGAAACTGACGGAAAAATATCTGGATACATTTTCACCTGAAGAAATCAAGTATGGCCAGAACCGCCTATCCTTTGAAGTATCATTAGACTTTCTGAACAGATTTATTGACGGGCAGACTGCTGAGATCGAGAAGTCGAAAGATCCGATATTTATCAGTCAGCTCGAATTTCCATTTAAAACTGAAATGGAATTTGAGACTGCCGGAAAAAAAAGAAAAATAGTACTGACCGGACTGGCAGACCGAATTGACCGCGTTGGAAATTTAATTCGAATCATTGACTATAAATCAGGAAAATGTGATTCAGAAAAAGTTTTGATCCCTTCAGAAAAAAACGGTGAATATGATCTGGTGAAATTATTTGACAGCGATAAGAAAGGATATGCCAGACAACTTTTGATGTATGCGCTGATGTACAGCAAAAGCAATCCTGAACATCCCAATTATACTGCCGGTATTATATCCATGATAAATCTGAAAGACTGGCTGCAAAATGTGAGAACCGATGACGAGTCAGATCCAAAAATCAGCGTTGAATTACTTAATCAATTTGAGGAAGAGCTGATGGCAAGGGTTTCATTATTGTACAGTCCGGATTTTTATTTTGAGCACAATCCATCTTCAAAATATTGCGAACATTGCAACCAATAAACGTCAGTGAATTTCAGAAACCGGGCCATATTAAAAACCATTACATTCAGCAGAATCTGGAATTACCTGTTATTGAAATTATCTTTTCATATTTCATTACTTTTTAAAAAACCCGTTTTATGGGGGAAACCCATGGCGGTTTCAATTGAACCGACAACCGCGTGTAACCTGAAATGTCCTCAATGTCCCAGTGGCTTGAGACAGTTTACCCGGGCAACCGGAAATCTTAAGCCTGAATCAAATAAACTAATACTTGACAGGTTGGGAAAAACACTTCAGCATATCAATTATTATTTTCAGGGAGAGCCCTTCATCAATCCTCAGTTTACAGAACTGGTTGCAGAAGCGCGTAAACGAAACATCTATGTTGTCACCTCTACCAATGCCCATTTTATTTCTCCTGAAACCGCAGAAAAAATAATCGAATCCGGATTAAATGAAATAATTGTTTCCATTGATGGAACGACACAGGAAACATATGAAAAATATAGAGTTGAAGGACAACTTGATAAAGTACTGGAAGGAACAAAAAATTTGATTCTGGCCAAAGAAAAATTGAAAAGTAATTATCCGGTTATTACTTTTCAGTTTTTGGTTGTCAGGCATAATGAACATGAGGTAAAAGACATTCAAAATCTGGCAGAAAAAATTGGCGTTGACCGGTTAACACTAAAAACGGTTCAGATTTATGATTATGAAACAAGTCAGAATCTTTTGCCGGAAAATCAGAAATATTCACGTTACAAAATATCTTCTGAAGGTAAAATTGAATTAAAAAACAAGTTCAGAAATTCATGCTGGAGAAGCTGGAGCAGTGTTGTTATAACCTGGGACGGAAATGCTGTTCCCTGCTGTTTTGATAAAGATGCCAAACATAAACTGGGCAATCTGAACAAAGAAAATATAATTGAAATCAGAAAAGGAATTCTTAACAAAACTTTTCAAACACAAATTCTCAAAGACAGAAAATCAATTGAAATCTGTAAAAACTGCAGTGAAGGGTCAAAAGTCTGGATATAAAATTTCAGGATTGTAACTTTTTTATATTCCCGTTTGTTTTAATTCTGAATTGCGGTATTGGTTACTTTCCTTAACAGTTCTATAACATTTAACCGGTTCAGACTGTTAAAGAAACATAAAGTGAACCAATGAGCAGATGGATTGTATACTTTTCAGATTAAATCATACTACCATGAAACTATTTTCAGGATTTCTGCTGTTATTTTTAAGTATTAATTTGTCTTTTTCACAAGAAGTCAATACAATAAAAGTCAACAGCCAAATTAAAAAAGTGACGGTGTTCATTACAGGAGGAGAAGAACACCGGACGGCAACCATTCCATTAAAAAAAGGACGAAACACAATTGTTTTTACAGGTATTTCAACAGTAGCTGATCACAAGAGTGCGCAGTTCAACGGAAACAAACCATTTAATCTTGTTTCTGTAAGTTCAGAAATTGATTATATCAGTTTTGCTGAAAATAATCCTCGTCTCAAATCTCTTCAGGACACGTTAAAAATTATGCGTGATAAAGTAGTTGATCTGCAAAATGAAAATGATGCGTATCAGCAGGAGAAACAACTGCTTCAAAAAAACACAGACATCAAAGGGGAACAGGAAAATCTATCTGTTGAAGAACTGAAAGCGATGGCTGTTTATTACCGCACGCGTATCATGGAACTGAATAAAATTATAACCGATTACAACAATAAAATCTCTGAATTAAATACTTTGATCTGGCGTTATCAGAATCAACTTACAGAACTGAATTACAAAGAGACAATTAAAAGCAATCAGATTATTGTCATGATTGACATTGATGAAGCAGCAACAATGGATGTTGATCTGAAATACATTGTTTCCAATTGCGGCTGGCAGGCAAACTATGATTTGTCTGCAGATAATGTTTCCGGTAAAATTGAACTTAAATACAAAGCCAAAGTTTTTAATAATACCGGCAATGACTGGGACAATGTAAATCTTGTTCTGTCAACTTCTGATCCCAACATTTCTGCTTCAGCACCAACAATGACACCGTGGTATCTGAACTACAGCTCCATGAGTAATTTTGAATCAGATTTTTCAAAAGGAGAGCAATATGTCGTGCCTCAGAACAGAATGTATTCACAGTATTATTCAAACGACAATTTTGCGCCGCAGATGAATCAGAATCTGGACGGACTTGGCTTTTTGGGCAACGGAACAACCAATACCTGGGACATCGGAAACACCACACAGGGCGGATCTAATGTTTCATTTACAACAATTGAAGTTGCTCAGCTAAGTAAAGAATTTGTAATAGAAAGAAAATATACCATTCCAAGTGATTCAAAACCCTATCTGGTTGATATTACTACGCATCAGCTGGATGCAACTTTTTCACACAAGGCAGTACCTAAACTGGATAAAGATGCTTTTCTGCTTGCCAACATTGTTGGCTGGGAAAAGCTGGATCTGGTTCCGGGCCCCACCAATGTTTATTTTGCAGAAACCTATGTGGGCCAGTCTTACATCAACACAGCACATGTTGAAGATACGCTCAGATTGTCATTCGGACGGGATAACAAAATTGAAATTACCTGGAAATTAATGGAGGAATTCAGTGATAAAAAGTTATCGGACCAAACAGAAAGGATTCCATACCTATGAAATCAAAATTAAAAACAATCGGGAAACCCTATTTCACTGAATTTATTTGATCAGGTACCCATTTCACAGGACAGCGACATTGAGGTAACTATTGATGATATTTCAAGTGCCCAGCATGATCTTACAACAGGCAGACTGCATTGATTGCCAATATTGCACCGGGTCAGACTGCAACTTATAAGCTGTCATTTACCATTAAATATCCGAAAGACCGTAAGATTACTGTGCAGAAATTCAGGACAGTATCCTGTCCCAGTTTTTAAGAATTGACTGATTTTTGTCATTTTCCACTTTGCTAAAATTCATTTCATTTGTGGTTCAGGGAGTTGAAATTATCTCCCTGATTTATTTAAATGAAGAATATTCTCATACCCGTTGACTTTTCAGACAATGCATATAATGCTTTGCTCTACGGGTGTGCTTTGGCTAAAGAGATCAATGCGGAAATCACTTTGCTCCACTGTTACCAGATTCCAATAGGACAAGGAACGGTGATGATTGATTTTTTGGATATTCTGGAGAAAGATTCTATTCAGGGCTTGAATAAATTCCAAAACAGAATTCACAACGAAACGGAGTTTTATGATATCGAAATAAAAAACCAAAGTTATAATGGTTTTCTGTCAGAGGGGGTAGATGAACTTATAAGAAAAAATAAACCTGCTTTGATTGTAATGGGCACAACCGGAGGTTCAAATTTTTCCAAACGTTTTTTCGGAAGTAATACATCTAATCTAATCAAACGAATTGAGATACCCATACTTGCCGTGCCATCAGGGGCCAAATGGCAAGGCTGGAATCACACCTTGCTTGCAGCAGATTTTATACCGTTAAAAACCGGATCGTGTTATCAGCGACTTAAAAAACTGACAAACGGAATGCCTGTTCATGTGGAAATATTACACGTTATAACTTCACAGGAACCACTAACAGATTATGCCAGATTTGAATCGCAGATGATAGACTCTGTTAAATCAGAAAATCTGCAGTTCCATTATCAACCAGGTGAATCTGTTGCTGACGGAATTTTGCATTATACCAAAGATCACCCTTGTGACGTTATTGTCATGTTAAAAAGAAAGCATGGTTTTCTGGAACAATTATTTGTAGAAAGTGCCACACGTAAAATGACACTGCACACAAAAAATCCAATTCTGATTCTTCAGGAGTAATAATTACATTTCCAGATTAGCTTCGATGTGTTTTCTGAAAGTTGCAATTGTTCTCTCAAGACCCGAGAAAAAACGACTTCTTTCTTTCACATTTACCACACTTATTGGGCTGGAATTTGCAAATAAATTATCCAGCATGAATTCAGCTTCACCGACATAAACGGGATCAAATGTCAGCAGATAATTCATGATGTTGTGTGTAAAATAAACGGCCTTTCCATCCTTCCATTTAATCAGGTAAGTATTGTCAGAAATAAATGTTTCATTGAAATACATGTGGAACTCATTTCCGGATGTAACGGGTTCATTGCCGCGCGCAAACTTTCTTCCCAGTTCTGCCTGCACTTTCATGTGATCAACCAGCTGCTGCAAATTATCAACCAGCTCCAGGGCATAAGCAGGCTCTTCAAACAAATCTGCATCAAAATAATACTGAATCTGTCTGAGTGTTCCACGTAAAGTTTCATGTGAATACACCTCGTGCGTAGGAATGGAATTATATAGATTATGTGCTTCAATTCCTATTTGTAAAACCCGCTTGTCAATTTTTTCGCGCTTGAATTTTTCATTCACGTAAGCCGGAATTTTCAAATACGTTTTTGCCCAGAAAAAAAATTTAAATCTTGTCAGGTGCGGCAGATTAAATAACTGAAAAATGGGAGTATCATTAATACTCATCATTAATTCAGGATTCTCTGCATTTTTTATCTGACGCATTCCGTCTCTTAGTCCGGTAAGGTAGGCTTCAAAATTCATCTCAATTGAAGTGAGAGAATTATACGTAAATGTCACTTGCCCTTTACGGAAAGTTCCATAATCATCAAATGAAATATTGAATGTTTCACAAAGAGTTTTGGTTTCAAAAATAGTCAGCGGAACTTCTCCCCTGATTCTTCTGTAAACTGCATCCTGACTCAGATGAAGGGTATCCATCATTACCTGGGCCAGTTTTTCTCCTTTTGGAAGTTTTTGTTTAATTCCTTCCAGAAGTCGTTGCTGAAGATCGGGTTTCTTTTCCATATTTTAGGGTTAAAAATAGCTGTGGTTTTTCAGGTAATTCTGAACATAATCTTTCACTCCGTCTTCCAGAGAATGAAACGGAACTTTATATCCGTTACGAAGCAATTTGCTCATTTTAGCTTCAGTGAAATACTGATACTTATCACGAATATCTGCCGGTGTATCAATGTAATTAATAAGAGGCGGCAAATTCATGGCAGCAAATGTTGCATGAGCAAGATCATTAAATGTTCTTGCCTTTCCGGTTCCAAGATTATAAATACCTGATTCCGGTTTATCGGTCATCATAAATAAACACACACTCACTACATCCAAAACATATATAAAATCACGCAATTGTCCGCCGTCTGCATATTCAGATTTATGTGACCTGAATAATTTCATTGAACCGCTCTGACCAATCTGATTGAATGCATGAAAAATAACAGATGCCATTCTTGATTTGTGATATTCATTTGGACCGTACACATTAAAAAATTTCAAGCCTGCCCAAAAAGGAGGAACAGTTTCACCGCTTGTAATTTTTTTAAGTACCCATTTATCAAAATCATTTTTAGAATCACCGTATGGATTCAATGGTTTCAATTTTTCAATTACATTATGTTTGTCTTCATAACCAAATTCTCCAAGACCATATGTTGCAGCACTGCTTGCATACACAAGGGGAATCGAATTGGCGGAACAGAAATTCCACATATCCTGTGAATACCTGACATTCAATTCATCGAAAATTGCTTTATTAAATTCAGTGGTGTCTGTTCTTGCTCCAAGATGAAAAACAAATGAAATTTGCGATGATTTATCTGCAGCCCATTTGAAAAATTCTGATCTTTCAACTTTCTGAATGATTTTTTTTCCGTAGAGATTCTGGTTTTTATCTGCCCGTGAAAAATCATCTACTGCTATTATATCAGTATAACCTGCCTTATTCAATGCGCTCACCAAACAGGATGAAATGAAGCCAGCTGCTCCGGTAACAACAATCATGTTAAAAAGAATACGTTAAACAAATGTAAAATTATTTTGGAGTTTCCGGATTATTAAGATCCCACTCTCAGAAACTCTGACAGTTATTGCTATTCAATCAATACAAATGCTGCCCAATAGTAAGGATC
Organism: Crocinitomicaceae bacterium; assembly: GCA_016719925.1. Lineage (GTDB taxonomy): Bacteria > Bacteroidota > Bacteroidia > Flavobacteriales_D > Crocinitomicaceae > JADJGJ01. The sequence goes on from JADJYC010000004.1 coordinate 160,405, forward strand.
ATATTTCTGAGACATGAGTTGTCTGGTTTTATTAAATGCAAGGCGGATATCTTTAACAGACAGGAGATTCCTGTAAAAATTTATCATAAACTCAGCTGTTTCTAAATCCGGCACCTGCCAAAGACTCATTATAATAAACCTGGTACCGGCAATTTTAAACGCGCGCTGTAAACCATATACACCTTCAGAACCTACAATATCACCCAAACCGGTTTCACAGGCTGACAAAACAACGAGATTTGTATTTCTGCAATCCAGTGACGCAACCTCAAGAGCAGTCAGAATTCCATCTTCTCCGGCCTCAAGAGGATTCCGGCTCCAAACTTCATTTGCACCTGCCAAAACCAATCCTGACCGCATCAATGGATTTTTATTATTAATGAATGACCAGTCTGCATAGTTTGTTCTGCCCCTGAAACTTAATTCTTTATTTTGTTCAGTTTCAGGAACAATTGAAGCATCGATACTTTCAGGATCTGGGAAAAAAAAGCCATGTGTTGCAATATGAACAAATGAAAAGTTTTCTATTTCTTCTTTTAATATAGTTTCTGTAGCCAGATCAGAACTGCAATATTTAACCTCCAGTTTTTCATTTTTGAGTAATTCATGAATTTGTTGTGTTTCAGCCAAAGATCCCGGCAGATATTCCCAAATTTTATATGCTGAGTCAGATATCGTATAATTTACACCACCCATCATAAAAAAGGAGTCGCTCTCACTGAATTCTGCGGGTTTTCTGTCTCTCAATGCGGTGGTACCCGACAACTGATTCAAATTATATTTTTCACAGAGTAAAACATCTTCCCTAATTCCTAGAGCTGAAAAAGAGATTTTATGTAAAATTCCTGACGGTGCATAATAAACTGACTTCACCCCTTTCAAAGCTGGTTCAAGAGGTTCCCAGATTAACTGATATAATTTCACCGAAAGTTTTCTCTTTAGCCCATAAATTGACTCCACCATTTTTTGATTATTGCCTGTTGATTGCTGCAGTAAATTCAGAATTTCACTTTCAGAACAGAGAGACACAACCAGCGGATGCTCCAGGCCAGGTCTTATTATCAATGCAGCATATCTGATTTCTTCTTTGTCCTGATCTCCGGAATAAAAGTGAACAAATTCGATTGCAGCTTCTTTAGGACCCAGGCTTTCCTGAATTGTCTTCCAATCCAGTTTGAATAGCTAATTATAATCACTGAAAATTGATGACTTTTTCAAAAGAATTTTTTCAAGACTATCGGCATATCCGATCATTGATTTATTTTCATCAGTCATCTGGCTGAATTTAGAAATTCGTTGTTTTAAATCACGCCAATGATCAAATTGACTGATCAACAAAGAATCACCACTTGAGTAAATAATGTTTCTCATTGCAGTGGAAGATTTGAGTGATAATCCCTTCATTTTTAAAACAAGATTATATGCTGTATCTGCAAGGGCCGGCGAGGTATAATAATTCTTTACAGTAAAATCAAAATAGAGCATGTAATTTTTTCAAGTGTTTTAAAATAAAGTTCTTTTTCGCGTTCGTTCATTACAAAATAATTCGCTTTAAGTTCTTCGTCCTGAACCCGGCGGACAACACTGAGGTAATGAAGCGCATCATTCATTTTACCCAAGTGAACAAAAGAATGATATAATTGATGCGCTGCTTCTTTTTCTGTAAAATATAATTGTTGTCATCTGCAATTCTGAAAGCTTCAATGCCATACAAAACAGCCTGATCGAAATGACCCTTGGACTGGTGAACCAGTGCAACATTGTTAAGTGAAGTCGAAATTCCTTTTTTATCATCCGTTTCCCTTTTGATCTCCAGACTTTCATTGAACAAAACCAACGCGCTGTCCAGCATACCATTAATGAGATATTGATTACCAATATTATTTAAAGAAGAAGAAATAATACCTTTAGATCCGGTCTCGAGTCCTATATTTAAAACACGTCTGTAAAGACTCAAAGACTGCTCATAATTTTTCATAGCCGAGCAGGACCTTGCCATATTATTCAGCACTAATGCCATGGCTTGCTTATCACCCGAAGTTTCGAGAAGTTCAAAACCTTTTTGAAAATACTCCATAGACTTATCATAGTTCCCCTGTCCGTGATATAACAAACCAATGTTGGCATACAAATTACCTAATGTGTTTTTATTTTTTTGCTCAATAGCTAAAATCAAAGCCTGATCAAAATACTCAAGTGCTTTTGTAAATTCACCCGTATTCACGTAATTCAGACCTATATTGGTCACCGCCGCAAGAAGAGTAATTTTATTCGAAGTCTCTGACGCTATATTGTATGCTTCTGAAAAGTAAAATATTGCTTTTTCATAGTCGGCTTTGTTTTGATAAATATTCCCAAGATTGATATAAATTCTCGCCTGACCTTTTAGATCATTTAGTTCCCTTTTTAAGTAAAGAGATGAATCTGCGTATTGAATCGCCAGTTCAAATTCACTGAGATTGGAGTAAGCAAGTGAAATATTCAGATAGCAGGATGAAACTCCTGAAAGATTATTCAGCCGCTTCATAGTTTCCAGTGCACTGAAAAAGTAATTCAATGCTGTTTTAATTTCGCCCTGAGCATTGGCGCATGCACCCAGATTTCCATAATTCTGAGAACTAATATCAATGTAGTTTTTTTCAATACATATAAGATTGCTTTTTTCGAAATGTACTTTTGCGCTGTCGTATCTTCCGGACAGAAAATCCGCTATACCCATACCTGTTTCAGCCAATGCAATATATCTGGGCAGATTTTTTTTTTCGGCCAGATCAAGAATTATTTTCGAATAGTAAATATTACTGTCAGGAGCAGTATAAATGAACTTGTTAAAATTGTATTGATACAACGCCTGCAATCTGGATGAATCTGCAATCTGTTCATTTCTCCAAACGTTTAGAAGAGAATCATTGGTAAAATTTGATTTTGGCTGGGACCAACCAATCAAATTCAGAAAAAACATACCAGATAGTAGCAGTGCGTATTACTTAAATTTGATCAATAAAATATACTACTATGAGCTACAGTAATTATGATGTGATTGACAACGGAACTACTTCATCCATGGAGTTATCCCGTTCGTTTTTTGCTAATGTTTACAAATACATGTTTTTTGCGCTGGCAATTTCCGGAGGTCTTGCCTATTATGCATCAACATCCCTGACATTCTTAAGCATGATGTTTAATGAATCAGGACTTTCAGGTTTGGGCTATCTGACTATTTTCTCTCCGATTCTGGTTGTACCTGGAATTCAGCTTCTGGCAAATAAAATGTCATTTGCCGGAATACTTTTTCTTTACATTCTTTATTCAGTTCTGATTGGATTAAGTCTCAGTTTTATTTTTCTGATCTATACATCTTCTTCAATTGCCCTCACGTTTTTTGTAACTGCTGGTGCATTTGGATCAATGGCTTTGCTGGGATACTTCACCAAAACGGATTTGAGCAAAATGGGATCATTACTTTACATGGTTTTCATTGGAATGTTCATTGCCGGTATGGTGAATTTCTTTATGGAAAGTGAAACCATGTCTTACGTGATTTCTTTCTGCGGATTATTTGTGTTTACCGGTTTAACAGCCTGGGAAATGCAAAGAATGAAAAGTTATGCAGGAAATCCATCCCTTTCAGGTGAAGATCGTAAAAAACAAGAATTACTTGGAGGATTATCATTGTACATTCTTTTCATCAATCTTTTTATGTCTATCCTGAGATTTGTGGGAGACAGATAATCAAAATCATGTTTTTGAAAACGCCGGTTTCTCTTGAGTCCGGCGTTTTTTTTTTGTGCTTATCGCAAGGGATTAATATTGCCTTGCGGTCTTCAATTAGCACAGACCTGATTTTGGCGGACCTTGGTCAAAAATTAATGATATGAAAACAATTATTGTATCCATCTTAATAAGCGTAATTCCGGTTATGTCATTTGGCCAAAATAATTTCAGAAAAAATCAGATTTCATTTGAAACCGGTCTATATAATTATGGAATGATTTCTTTAAGTTATTCTCACAATTTCCATCTCGGGAACAAAGCACATATCAGTTCGAAATTTGCCGCAGGCGTGGGAATTGGAATGGGAGACATTAACAATTACTTTGGCGGAAATCTGACAATTAATCTGGGAAATGACAATGTGTTTTTTGTTGCCGGAGCAGAAATAAAGAGATATTCCATTTCAGTTGTAAGCCATGACAATGATCTGGGAGATTATCTGTTTGGAAGTTTGAGTACAAAACAAATTGAAGGCATTTCAATTGCTCCGGTAATTGGAGTCAAAACTATCAGAGACAGCGGTTTTACTTTTAATCTGAATGTTTCCTTTATTGATCTAAGCAAGTCTGACCGCCACATGGCTTTAAGACCCGCCTATGGAATTGGATTCGGTTATAGCTTTTAACGCAGTCAGTTTTTTTCCTAATATGCTATGCACCCTGCCTGATTTTCTATACAGGATATTCCTTTATCTTTGCCCGACATTTGTTGGTATATATGACAGTAGAGCAAATCAAAGAAGATATTCTGAATGGAATTCCAAAAAATATTCCGCCAAAAAAAGAATATGAATCCGGAATTAATCATGCGCCAAAACGCAAAGACATTTTATCTGCTGAAGAAAAAAAATTAGCGCTGAAAAATGCGCTGCGTTATTTTCCAAAAGAACAACATAAAGAACTTGCAGCAGAGTTTGCAGATGAATTAAAAAAATACGGACGTATTTATATGTACCGTTATCGACCGGATTATAAGATGTACGCAAGACCGATTTCTGAATATCCCGGAAAATGTGAACAGGCAAAATCTATTATGGTAATGATTCAGAATAATCTGGATTATGCTGTTGCGCAGCATCCGCACGAATTAATTACTTACGGAGGAAACGGAGCAGTTTTTCAAAACTGGGCGCAGTACAGATTAACCATGCAATATCTTGCTGAAATGACGGATGAACAAACGTTGGTTATGTATTCAGGACATCCGCTTGGATTGTTTCCGTCACACAAAGATGCACCAAGAGTTGTTGTTACAAACGGAATGGTTATTCCAAATTATTCCAAACCCGATGACTGGGAAAAATTCAACGCGCTTGGTGTAAGTCAATATGGCCAGATGACTGCTGGTTCCTATATGTATATCGGTCCGCAGGGAATTGTGCATGGAACAACAATTACGGTACTGAACGGTTGCCGCAAATTAAAAAACGCCAATGATGGTAAACGAAAATTATTTGTTACATCAGGACTAGGTGGAATGAGCGGCGCGCAACCCAAAGCCGGAAATATTGCGGGTGTTATTTCTGTAACTGCAGAAGTAAATCCAAAAGCAACACATACCCGTCATTCTCAGGGATGGGTGGATGAGGTAATTTCTGATCTCGATGCTTTATGTGAGCGGGTGAAAAAAGCTAAATCCAATAATGAAATTGTCTCCATTGCTTACCAGGGAAATGTTGTTGATGTATGGGAAAAATTTGATGCTGAAAATATTTATGTCGATTTGGGATCAGATCAGACATCGCTTCATAATCCATGGGCTGGTGGATATTATCCGGCAGGAATTTCTTTTGAAGATGCAAATGAAATGATGGCAATAAATCCTGAAAAATTCAAAGAAAAAATTCAAGAGACTTTGAGAAGTCACGCAGCCGCAATTAATAAACATACCGCAAAAGGAACTTACTTTTTTGATTACGGAAACGCATTTCTGCTGGAAGCATCAAGAGCAGGTGCAGATGTGATGGCTCTAAACGGAATTGATTTTAAATATCCAAGTTACGTTCAGGATATCATGGGACCCATGTGTTTTGATTTTGGATTTGGTCCGTTCAGATGGGTTTGTATATCCGGAAAACCGGAAGATTTAAAATTTACCGATGAACTTGCCTGTCAGGTTTTAGAAGAAATCAAAAAAAATTCTCCGGTTGAAATTCAGCAGCAAATGGCTGACAATATTCAATGGATAAAAGGTGCTCAGGAAAATAAATTAGTAGTTGGGTCACAAGCAAGAATTTTATATGCCGATGCAGAAGGAAGAATAAAAATTGCTGAAGCTTTCAACAAAGCAATTAAAGATGGAAAAATCGGACCTGTTGTTTTAGGCAGAGATCATCATGATGTTTCCGGAACAGATTCTCCGTTCAGAGAAACCTCAAATATTTATGACGGATCAAAATTCACTGCAGATATGGCCATTCACAATGTCATCGGAGATGGATTCAGAGGAGCAACCTGGATTTCCATTCACAACGGCGGTGGTGTTGGATGGGGTGAAGTAATCAACGGAGGATTTGGAATGCTCCTTGATGGTTCAGCAGATTCAGACCGCCGTTTAAAAATGATGCTTCACTGGGATGTCAATAATGGAATTGCACGCCGCAGCTGGGCAAGAAATGAAGGGGCCATTTTTGCCATCAAACGTGAAATGGAACGCACACCTAATCTGAAAGTGACATTGCCCAATATTGTGGATGATTCCATTCTGGAAAATTTGAATTAAACGTACATCATCAATCCGTAGGGTCAGGTCGCGAATTTATTCGTAGGGTCAGGTCGCGACCTGACCCTACGAATAAATTGATATCTTTGCAAAACCATGAACGTTGAAGAATTTCGTTCAGCTTATGCAAAAAGCGAAAAAGTGAGACAAATCTGTTCTCACCTGGAATCCTACAACCCAAAATTAAATCTCAGAGGTCTTACTGGTTCAGCAAGAGCTGTAATTGCGGATGCAGTCATTCACAATCAGGGAGGTAATCATCTTTTTATTTTGCCGGAAAAAGAAGAGGCCGCTTTTTTTCTGAATGATTTACAAAGTCTGGATCATCTTTCCACTTCCATTTTATTTTTTCCTCACAGTTATAAAAGACCTTATGAACTGGAAGAAACAGATAATGCCAATGTGGTTTCAAGAGCTGAGGTTCTGGAAAGAATTAACAGGGGCACAAATAATATTATTGTCACTTATCCGGAAGCAATTGCAGAAAAAGTGATTACCAAAAAACAATTTGCAAAAAGCATTCTGGAAATAAAACAAGGCGGAAATTATTCCATTGATTTCATCAATGAATTACTTATTGAATACGAATTTGACAAAGTTGATTTTGTTTATGCACCAGGACAATTTGCTGTGAGAGGCGGAATTGTAGATGTGTTTTCTTTTTCAAATGATGAGCCTTACCGTGTTGAGTTTTTTGGAGATGATGTAGATTCGATAAGAACATTTGATCCGGTAAATCAGCTCTCATTAAAAACTGTTCAAAGACTCACGGTTGTTCCCAACATTCAGCAATACAAAACAGAAGAAGTACGTGAAAGTTTTCTGAATTTTATTCCGGCTAATACAACTGTTTGGGTAAAAGATTTTGAAATGGGATGCGGTTTGCTGGAGAAGTGTTTTCAAAAGGCAGTTGAAACTTTTAATGCACTTCCGGAATCTCCGGTGAAACACAGTGAACCAACCGAATTATATCTGGATGAACAAAACTTCAAAGAACAACTTGACAAATTTGCTTTGATTGAATATGGTGATCAGCCGGTTCTTGCTGAAACATCCTTACAGTTTAACTGTGGTATGCAGCCAAGTTTCAATAAAAATTTTGATTTGTTGATTGAAGATCTCACCAACCGTAAAAAAGACAAATTCACCAACTTCATTATCTCCAATCAGCCTAAACAAATTGAACGCCTCTACTCTATTTTCAATGACTTGAAAGCAAACGTAGAATTCTCCATGCTCACCATAACGCTGCATGAAGGTTTTATTGACAATGAAATGCGTTTTATCTGCTATACAGATCATCAGATTTTTGAAAGATATCACCGTTTCAGATTAAAAGACGGATACCGGAAAAATCAACAGGCTTTAACGCTTAAAGAAATTTACAATCTTCAGAAAGGAGATTATGTAACACATATTGATCATGGTATCGGAAGATTTTCAGGACTGGAAATTATAGACGTAAACGGAAAACCGCAGGAGGCAATCCGTTTGGTTTATAAAGACAATGATGTGTTGTATGTTTCTATTCACTCCTTACATCGCATCTCAAAATATTCAGGCAAAGACGGAACAGAACCAACCATGAATAAAATTGGTTCTCAACAATGGAGCAACGCAAAAAAGAAAACCAAATCACGGGTTAAAGAACTTGCATATGATCTGATCAAACTTTACGCTGAAAGAAAAAAAGAAAAAGGATTTGCTTTTGCTCCTGATACGTATTTGCAAAATGAACTGGAGGCTTCTTTCATTTATGAGGATACACCGGATCAGTTGAAAGCAACCATTGCGGTGAAAGAAGATATGGAATCTGCCGCACCCATGGACAGGCTGATTTGCGGGGATATTGGATTTGGAAAAACAGAAGTGGCAATTCGTGCTGCATTCAAAGCAGCTACAGACGGAAAACAAGTTGCTGTTTTGGTTCCTACAACTATTTTATCTATTCAGCATTACAAAACTTTCAAAGCAAGGTTAAAAGAATTTCCGGTGAAGGTTGACTACATCAACAGATTTAAGTCACAGAAAAAAATCACTGAAACAGTTAAGGCATTAGAAAAAGGTGAAATTGATATCATTATTGGAACGCACGCATTGGTTGGAAAAAATGTAAAGTTTAAAGATCTTGGTTTGATCATCATAGATGAAGAGCAGAAATTTGGAGTTGGTGTTAAAGACAAATTAAAAACGCTTCGCTCATCTGTCGATACACTTACTCTTACTGCTACTCCCATTCCAAGAACACTTCAGTTTTCCTTAATGGGAGCGCGCGATTTATCTGTTATAAATACTCCGCCTGCAAACCGTCAGCCTGTTGATACTGAAATAATAGGAATGAATGAAGTGGTGATCAGAGACGCAATTACGTATGAAGTACAACGAGGCGGTCAGGTATTTTTTATTCATAACCGCATTCAAAATATTCATGAGGTTGCCGGAATGATTCAGAGATTATGTCCGGGTATTCGCGTAGCGGGTTGGTCACGGTCAGATGGACGGAGAAAAACTGGAATACATCATGACCGGATTTATGGAATATGAATTTGATGTTTTAGTTGCTACAACAATAATTGAATCGGGTATAGATGTTCCAAATGCAAATACTATCATCATAAATAATGCGCAGACTTTCGGGATGAGTGATTTGCACCAGATGCGCGGGCGTGTTGGTCGTTCAAATAAAAAAGCATTCTGTTATCTGATCACTCCACCTATGCATCACCTTCCATCCGATTCAAGAAAAAGATTAGAAGCGGTTGCTCATTTCTCTGATCTCGGATCTGGATTTAATATTGCCATGCGTGATTTGGATATCAGAGGTGCGGGGAATTTATTGGGCGGTGAACAATCCGGTTTTATCAATGATATCGGATTTGAAATGTATCAGAAAATTCTCGCTGAAGCTATCCAGGAATTACGTGAAAATGAATTCAAAGATTTGTTTGTGGAAGATCCGGATTTAGACGGAAAAGATTTTGTGACTGACTGCATTTTTGAAACCGATTTGGAATTATTGATTCCGGATACTTACGTCAATCAGGTCAACGAACGTTTGGTATTGTATCAGGATTTAGATAATACTAAAAATGATGAAGAATTGGAAAAATTCAGAACTGGTTTGATTGATCGTTTTGGTGCACTCCCAACACAAGTTGAAGAACTGATTCATTCTATGCAGCTGAGAAGAATGGCCAAGGAATTGGGCTTTGAAAAATTAGTTATCAAGGGAGGAAAGATGATCGGCTATTTTGTTTCTAAGCAGGATTCGCCTTATTACCAATCAACCACATTTACAAAGGTCTTGAACTTCATTCAAACCAACCCAAAAGATTGTGTGATGAATGAGCGGAATGAAAAATTGCGGTTGGTTTTTGACAATGTGAAAACTATTTCAAAGGCGGTTGAGAATTTAATACGAATTATTCCGCACCCGTAGGCGCAGGTCGGGACCTGCGCCTACGGGTGCGGGTCTTGGGAATAGCAATCCGCTGATTAGTCCTTCAACGTTTTTAACCAGGTTAATGCCAGTTGTTTCGATTCAAAGTTCTTACCGGATAAATTGGTTTTATAAATGAAGAGAAAAAACCACCGGGCAAATTGTCCTGCTTCTCTTTTTGAACAATGGCAACCGCTTTTGTATAGGCCAGCATTTTTCCCTTTTTTGTAAAAAATTCCTTGGCCTCTTTTGAAATTTTATTGTCAATATCATACAAATCAACCAGCATACCTACTTCCTTTTCAGCACACATCAACAATTGTGCATCATCAATCTCCCGTGCATCGGCTTCTGTTATTGTAAACCCATTTTTATAGTGTGTGCAAAGAATCTCATTTTCCAATAGCTCTACACTTACTTTTTTAAAATCAATAAAGTCTTTCATTTTTTTGCCTTTGAACTAAAGTTAAAGAACATTTGTTAATCACATGTTAAACATCAACGGTTGACAAATAATATTTGCAGTAACAACTGAAGAAATATCAACCGATCCGGACTAAACTTTCAATACTTTGTTACTTTTTACACTCGTCAGCATTATTTACATCAGTAAAATATGCCATTTAACGAATTTTAAACGTTATAAGCCTGTGAAACTGTAACTTTACAACCCCAAACTCTGTCTTAAACAGACTATGCAAAGACTGTTGTTTTTGTTTTTACTGATTATACCTGGATTTCTTTACGGCCAGAGTATTACCGGCGTCATTCTTGACAACGAAGGTAATCCTGTGCCTTATGTAAAGGTCTATGCTATCAATTTCACCAATCTGGGAGCCGTAAGTAATGAAAATGGCGAGTTCTTTTTTGGATGTGATTTCGGGAATTATGATTTGCTTTTCAAGTGTGTGGGGTTTGAAGATCAGGTTGTCAATGTAACTGTGAATACCCAGACACCAACTGAAATAAATGTCCTTCTTGTTCGCAAGCAAAATGAATTAATGAGTGTTGAAGTTTCTGAGAAGAAAAAAAATGTTGGATGGGAAATTGTAAATAATGTCATCAACAATAAAAAGAATTTTTGCCCAGCAATATGAAGGATACACCTGTGATGTATATATAAAGGGAGTTGAAACTTTTGATGTCAAGGAAAAAAAGGAAAAAGAGAAAGAAGACGACGAAAAAGAAGGTGAGCCTAAAGATTTATTTGAAGATGAAAAAAATGAAATCAAGGCACAAATTGAAGGAGAGAAAAACAGATTAAATCTGGTTGAAATTAATCTGGTTCAGCACATTCAATTACCCAATAAAAGTAAAGAAATCCGCACTGGATATCAGAAAATTGGCAATCCCAATCAAATTTATTTTCAATCAACGGTTGGCGGCGAATTTAACTTTTACAAAAGTCTGATACGTAAAGATGATCTTCATACATCACCCATAGTATCACCCCTTCATCCATCCGGAATTCTTTCTTACAAATACAAATTAGTCGATATTATTACAGAAGGAAAAGACACTATTTATAAAGTAGAAATTGGTCCGAGGGATGTTGGAACTTCTACCATGGAAGGACATTTATACATCAAAAAACATGAATGGGTTCTGACTAAAATTGATGTTACGCTTCACAAAGGAAATTTGAAAATTTATGATAATTTCAGAATTGTACAGGAGTATCAGAAACTGGATTCAATCTGGGTTGTCAGTAAACAGATGTTTGAATACGATACCAAGTATGCCAAAGAAACAGTTCATGGATCAACTACCGTAGTATATTCCAATTACATTATAAATCCTGTTTTTCCTGAGAAATTTTTCACCAATGAATTAGGAACAACCGTTGATGAAGCGTATGACAGAGACAGTACATACTGGAATGAAGTAAGACCAATTCCACTAACAGAAGAAGAACTCAGAAAGAAATTTGTTCAGGATTCACTGACTGCCATTTATACTAAAAAAGAATATTTGGATTCAGTAGATGCTGTCTTCAATAAAATTACTCCGCTAAAGGTTTTGTATTTTGGAATTGAACATCGAAACCGGGAGAAAAAAACACAATGGTATTTATCATCACTTGCCGATTTGTGGGAACCAATTGGTGTTGGCGGAATGCGGATTGGACCGGGCGGAGATTTTTTTAAAAAATGGGAAAACCAGCAATGGATTGATGTCAGCACGGACTTTACCATTGGATTTAATAACTGGGATCCAAGAGGACGTGTTCGTTTTTATCACTTGTACAATCCTAAAAAATTTGCAGGATATACTGTCTGGGGATCACATGAAGTTGATCTGATTAATAGTTATACGGCGTATATGGAAACCATCAAGCGCTCCAATATTTATATGAATGATCAGTTTGGCGCGGCACACCGGATTGAACTGGTAAATGGATTATATTTCAACAATACAATCCGGTTTGAAAGAAGATCTTCCATTGACAGTTTGAAATTCAACACCTATTTTGATGAGGAACTTGATCAGGATATGCCTTTGTCATTTGATCCGTATAATGCCTTCAGAACAACATTTCAGTTATCCTATACACCTTTTCAGAAATTCATAACAGAGCCACACCGGAAAGTAGTATTAGGAAGCCGATGGCCAACTTTTTCGGTTTATTGGGAACGCGGATGGAACGGTGCTTTTGGATCAGTTGTTGATTTTGACTACGTTAGTTTTTCTGTGGAACAGGAAATTCAGATAGGAACGCTGGGTGAAACATTTTACTCAGTCAGAGGTGGTGCGTTTGTCAATCAGGACAGCATATTCTACATCGACAGAAAATTTTTCAGAATGTCTGACACAAGCTATTTCAGATTTCTGTTCAGCAATCCTTTGTACTCATTCCAGAATTTGGACAGCTCTTATGAAACACAGGAGTGGTATCTGGAAGCTCATTTTATCCATCACTTTAATGGTGCACTCATCAATAAAATTCCATTCATGAAAAAAACCGGAATCAAAGAACTGGTTGGTGGTGGATTTATTTTTCTCCCTGAGCACAACAATTATTTCTATACGGAATTATATTTTGGAGTCGAACGGACTTTCAAATTTGCGCGGCAACGATTGCGAATCGGAGGATATATGATTTTCTCTGTAGCCAATACGTCTTTTGCACTTCCTGATCCTGAGAAACCTAAAAATGTTCAGTTCAAAATATCTTTTGACATCATGAATGAACGGGATTTGAAATTCAATTTCTGATTTTACAATTTGTTAAATCCTTGTTATTTTATTATCCGGATAATCACTTCAATCTATATTTGAATCATAATACTTGTTTAAACATATAATTAAATAAAAACACTATGTCACTATTCAGTTATGCCTTTTTATTGCTGCCGTTTTTTAATACGCCGGCAGAACTTAAAATCAAATCAGAAGAAGTTAAAATCAGCTGGCATGAAATTGCCAAAGATCACAAAGGAACATTTTCTGGATTTGAAGCCACTATTTTATTTGATGCAGATGATCTTACAAATTCTTCCGTTACCGGTAAAGTTGATGCGTCAACCATCAATACAGAAAATGAAAAAAGAGATGAACATCTTAAAAGTGCAGATTTTTTTGAAGTAAAAAAATATCCCGAACTGACATTTAAAAGCACATCAATAACTGCAGGTGAAGATGGTTTTGTTATGAAGGGACTAATGAACATCAAAGGAACTGAACACGAAGAAACAATCACATTTGGATTTCAGAATAACATCTTTTCAGGTAATTCAACAATTCAGATGAGTAGTTATCCGATTGGAAGTTATCCGACAAAAAAACCGGCAGATACTGAAGTGAAAATCTCATTTCATATTCCGGTAGGTTAATAGTTCAATTTGATTTTCTTTGATCCCGGTTGGTATTCAGCCGGGATTTTTTTTTCTAAACCCTGAGAATTATCAGGATTTATGATTTGATTTATTCTACCTTTGAAAAAAATAAATTAAACATGAGTCTTGACAAAACCCTGCATGAACGAAGCAATTCAACCTGTGAAATCTGCGGAAGCAAAAATAATCTGAGCGTATTCAATATTTCACTTACGAAAAATGAATCTGCTGATGAATCTGCTCTCCTGTGTTCAACCTGTACTGATCAGATTTCGAACCCGGAAAAAACGGATGCACAACACTGGCGTTGTCTTAATGACTGTATGTGGAGTGAAGTTCCGGCTGTCAAAATAATTTCATGGAGAATGTTGAACAGGTTACGCGGAGAAGGCTGGCCTAATGATTTGCTTGATATGCTTTACCTGAATGATGATGAATTAAAGTTGGCTCAGGCTACGGGTGAAGGTTTGGACGAAGAAGATAAAATAATCCACAAAGACAGCAACGGTGCCTTGCTTGCAAACGGTGATACGGTTGTTTTAATTAAAGATCTGGATGTAAAAGGCGGCGGGTTCACTGCCAAAAGAGGAACTGCTGTAAGAAATATAATGCTGGTTGACAACAATGCTGAACACATTGAAGGAAAAGTAGAAGGACAACACATTGTCATTCTGACAAAATATGTGAAAAAATCAAACTGATTAATTACATCTTACCTTCCATTTCCAATTTCACATTCAAGGCAAATCTTCCTTTATCCTCAAAGGAGGTAATGAAAATAAGTTTATCTCCTTCCCGTCTAACTTCAACCAGCTTACCAGACTTTTCATGGCTTAATGTAAATTGAAATTCGAATCCGTCCGGGTAACTATGACTTCCGCTATCCCACTTTCTGTCAGACAAATCAACACAAAATTCATCCTTCGTTTTTGTAAAAAAAGAAATTGATTCCGGCCTCGATTGAAGTGTACGGTAAATGACATCATCTTTACTGAATTCCGGAGATAATCCTTGTGTAAAATCTTTAATAATTCTGTTCATAGCCGGAAGAAAAACATCCAGGTCAACACTGCTTTTCTTTAATTCAACATGAATTTTTTCCGTTTCATTTTCATTAATTGTTTGAGCCTGAACTGAGGTCTTTATATCTGATTGCGGAACAGAAGAATCCTGTTGAGGTGTCTGCACAAAATCGGGCTTTACGGCACATGCGATTAATCTTTTTCTCAAATCCATTTCAACCAGTGCAGAAATTGAATCAGTCATTTCCGTATTTACATTTCCGTCAGAATTAAATTTCATTCTCAATTGAATTTCTCCGTGGTGGAAATATTCAAAAACTATTTCAGTTTGACCTTTATTCGTTTGCAATACAAAAGCATATCCACCAGCTAACGCATTTTTCCGTTTCCCGTTTTCATTATCTTTCCATTCAGCCTGAAGCAATGACGGACCGTTATAAAGAGATATCAAACCACAAACCGGCTGCAGTATATTCAGAATTTCTTCTGTATTGGTGGCAATAACCGGATTTATTTTTTGAGCAAATGACTTCATCAATTCCAGAATTAGGGAGATAATAAATAAATGTACAAATTAAGATTGAATTTTTTTTCGTAGCATTGTTCTGAATTTCTCACTTTTCAACAAATCCTTTTGTTGACTATAACGACCTGAATTACTCAAGACGTTTTTTCTTAATCTTTCATGTCAGTTCAACCAAATTTACCAAGTCGCAAAAGACTTCGTTTACCAACAGAAAAGTATCCGCAGGCAAGTTGGTATTTTGTCACATTGTGCTGTTATAAACGCCAACACTTTTTTGGCAAAATAGAAAATGGTCAAATGATTTACTCTGAATTTGGAGTGATTGCTGAAAGAATCTGGACACAAATGTTCTTCGAGGTATTCCAGTCAGAAAATATCATCTTTCAGTTTATGCCGGATCACTTCCATGCACTAATATATCTTGAAAAAAGAAAATCTGGAGCAGATAAAAAATGTGCCGACGGATACTACGAAAATCCAGAGATATCAAATTTCATTGGCGCATTCAAATCCAGAGTTTCTGTCGAATGTCTGCGAGCTCATAAACAGAAATATGCATCTGTCGAAAAAACTCCGTACTTAGGTAAAATCTGGCTTCGGTCTTTCCATGAAAGAATAATCCGCGATCAAAGGCAATATGAAAACGTATATGCGTATATAAGAAACAACCCTATGGCATGGTCTCAGAGGAGACGGGCCGAGCCTATCCCAGGCAAGGGATGAACTCGCGTCATCCCGCAAGCGTGAGTTATAAAGCTACGGTGGGATGGGGCGAGCCCATCCCCATCGGAGGGACGGGGCAAGCATGCCCTAGCAAGGCATGACCTCGCGTCATCCTGCAAGCGTGAGGTATAAAGCCACGGTGGGATGGGGCGAGCCCATCCCCATCGGAGGGACGGAGCAAGCATGCCCAGCAAGGCATGACCTCGCGTCATCCTGCAAGCGTGAGTATAAAGCTACGGTGGGATGGGGCGAGCCCATTCCCATCGAGGGACGGGGCAAGCATGCCCTACAAGGGATGACCTCTCGTCATCCCGCCAGCGTGAGATATAAAGCTACGGTGGGATGGGGTGAGCCCATCCCCATCAGATGATCAAAATCCTCTTCAAAGAAAAATCATCGCCGTTGCCAACTCTGATAAAATAAACTCCCTCTTGAAGAAAATCCAATTGAAAGCTTCCAGAAGAACAATCAAGCTGACTCCAGATCAACCTGCCCGATCCATCATAAATTTCAAGATCAAAGAATTCTGTCTGAGTTTGAATAAAAATTTCTCCGTGAGATGGATTTGGAAAAACTGAAAGACTAAAATATTTTTCTGATTCATATGAAGCATAGATATTATTTTCATTTATCACACCCACTCCATCCAGATCAAATCCACCTGCTGAAAAATCTGTTGGATACGGATCATTGATTCTGTTTCCCTGACTGTCGAATGATGTATAACTCATATCAATCGAGCCAATAACATCCACAATTCTGACAAATAAAATGCTGTCCAAATTCAATCCGGCTGAATCTATCAGATCGTTCAGATCAAAAGGGGTTCCATACCCTTGTCTGAATTTACCGGCAAGATTATGTACCAATTCAGTATTACTGTTTTCATAAGGACCTGTTTGTGTAATAACCGGAATCAAAGACACCGAAGGAAACCTGACGAAGTTTATCCCATCCGAACTTACTTCTACAAAAGCAAATTCAAGATAATCATCTGAAAAACTATTTTCAAAAACAGCAAAATCATTTCCGGGTCCGTTCATTATCGGAAAAGGAAATGCAAGAGTAATTGAACCACTGTCACCAAGTGAAACAACATTGGTGCTGTTTCCTTCCGCATGATCAAGGGCCTGGGTTGAATCTCCAAAAGACGCCAGTGAGCCCCATCCATTAGCAATATCGGATGCGCCGCGTTGAAATTGAACAACCGCTTTTGCCCATGAAACAATTGAGGAAGAATCTTTGTGAACAGCAGTAGTACCAAACTGACCAGCTGGTGGCGAATATTGAGCAAGAACAACGGTGTTGAGCAACAGCATGAGGAATATTGTGAGGTTTTCCTTAATCATTATAACTGATTTTTTTTGCGTTCAATTCTGCCGTGAATTCATATTGTAAAACTCCGGATACACTATAAGCACGAATAGTCGATGCGTTTACATATCCGTTTGCATCAAAACAAAAAAGCAGATTTAATTCTTCAACATACTGCATACCAGAGAAACTATTAAATCCAGTTACATCAATAATTTCAGTTGCTTCATCGGAATCAGCAACCATGTTGAATCTCCGGATTGTTTCAGTAGAAATATCGTAATAATAAATCCAGTCATTTACCTTTTCAATGACACTTGTGTTGAGATTAAATTCCTGAGTTACTTGTTTGGAGTTTGAATCGATTTTTAAAAGAGCAGGATTGATATCCGAATAATTTCCGTTTGACAAAATATAAATTTCGTTTTGAGAATCAGAAACCATTTTGGTGCAATTAATTCTGGTTTCAATTGTGTTTACAACTTCACGCGTTGACATGTCAATTACAGAAACGGTGGAATCATAAACCGGAAAATTCAGACCGCCGGAGTTTGAAACATACAATTCATTTCCCACCTGAATCATTCCATCCGGATTTGCACCAACTGAAATATTCTTGACAACTTCATAGGTAGTCAGGTCGATTACAGAAACTGTTCCGTCAAAATTGCACACGTAGGCAGCGTATCCGTTCACCACAATTCTTCTGGGCTCACGAGGAGTTGTTCCTTCAAACAGCGGAATTTGAGTAACGCTTTTTAACGTACCTGCTTCCACTATTTCTATCTGACTGGATATATCAACAGCAATAATCAGATAGTCAATTCCATTGAGCGTATACTTTTCAAAATCATTGGCTGTGTCACCTAAACCTCTTCCGTTTTCTGTAAAAAATGCCTGCGTATAAACCTGTTGATCTTCCATTGAATAAAAACAAAGTGATGCATTATTTTGCTGAAACAATCCTTCGTTCAAAATCACCAACCCGTTGCTGTAATTTTCAGCGTTATCCGGTGGCTGTGGTTTATCATCTTTGGTGCATGAGTTAATTCCAGAAAGTAAAAAAACCGAAATAAAAAGTGCCACGAATGCACGAATACACAAATAAAATCCATTTGAACAGGTTTTAAGTGGCAGGTGGCAGGTGATAGTTATTTTTCTGACGAATTTCATTAACGTTATTTCAAATTCAAATTGACTGTCAATTGATAATATCTCCCCGGCATTGGAAAACTTCTGATCACCTGATAATTTTTATTCAGAATATTCAAAGCAGCAAGTGTCAGATCAAATTCAAGATGTTTTCCCGTCTTGATACTTTGAGATATTGAAATAGACCAGTCTGTAAAGGGTTCCAGATAATTTGCCCAGTTATTTTCATTGAGTGAATATCTGAATCCGGTATAAATAAAATTGGTACTCAACACCGTATTTTTTCTCGCAAAAATGAGTCCGCCATTAGCTGCATGAAAGGGTGTGTAAGGAATTTGTTTCTGATAAGTAGTTCCTTCGGGATCTGTAACATCCAATGACAAATTATAACTGTAAGATCCGTTAACAGTACATTTCCAATCACCTTTTGAGTAATGATACAGTGCGCCCAAATCATAACCAATCACATTTACCTTGCCTATATTTTGCATACTCCAGTTGAATAAATCTTTGGTTGGTATGGCAATAATTTTATCTTCAATAAGATTGTAAAATCCATCAGCAGAAAATTCAGTGTACCAGTTTTTGTGCTTGAAATTATACGAAACACCAGCATTGAATAAATGCGCGCGTTCCGGTTTTAGATTTGTATTTCCTATCAGATTATAATATAAATCATTAAATGTTGGTAAGGCAAACGTTCGCTTATAGAAACTTCTCATATGCAAGGGAGAATTCTCAAAAGGTCTCCAGCTTAAAGAGATGAATGGAGATGCTTCCAAAAAATTTCTGCTGATAATTGTATCAGAATCTGAAACCACATCAGCAACTGCCTGTAACGTAATATTACTTTCAAATTTAATTCGCTTTAAGCCATACTTAAAAGCAAAAACCGAATTACTTTCCAATCTTGTTGGAACACTTTCTGCATTACTTTTCAAACCGGAATAAATCAAATCTGAACCTGTTTGTATGGCACCTCTATTTTTTAAAATAACACGTCTGAGCATAATACCAGAACCCAGGTTCTGCTGATGATAATTATTATCAATATATCCCTGTAAATTCAAAAAATCAGAATCATAATAGCGAAGTCTTGCTGATTGATAAAATGCATGGAGATTCACTTTCAGGTTTTTAAAATGATGTTCGTGCGTCAATCCAAAATTCAAATCTTCATTCCATAATTTCTGATCGTTATAAGGGTTGTATAAAATCATGGCTCCGGGCAATTCCTGCTCATTGTTGTAGTATGAAAAACGCACAAGGCTTTTTCCGTTTTTGAAATTTAAACCGGCAGATCCCTGTAGTTTAAAGCTTGCCAGTTGTGAATTTTCTCTTCTTAGTTCAATTTTCTCATTTTGATTATATGAGACAAATTTATAATCCCCTTCTCCAAAACGGGTGAAACCCTGCAAGGCAAAAAACACTTTTTTACCAGCCGGAATCCGGATCAAAAATCCTTCTTCAAAAATGGAAAGTGAATTGGCGCAGGAATATAATTTAACACTGAATTTTTCAGGCCGAACTGCCAGAAAAGAATTCACCGCAATAAAATTTCCTGTAAGAAAAGCAGATGCCGGTGCGTTGATATCTTCAACCTGACCAGATGTAAATACAATATTTGCTACGCCAAATGATTCAACCGGATTCAAATTGATTGAACCTGTTTGTACGTTTGGCAATTTTATTCCATCAACCATTACACCTGTATGATTGGCTCCCAAACTTCTGAACGAAACTGTTTTTATTCCGCCAATTCCTCCATAATCTTTCAACTGAACACCCGGCACAAAACGCAAGGCTGAACCCACATCTCTCACCGCCAAATTTTTCAAAACCTCAGCATTCAAAACAAAATGCGGAACAGGAGAAGTAATCACAGAAATCTTTGAAACAGAATCTTTTTCTGATGTAATCAGAATCGGATGAATAGTTCTGGTTGTATCTGTTTGTGAAAAAACGTTGATAGAAATCAGCCACAAAAACACAAAGATGCAAAGCACCTTGACCCTAACAGAAAAGGCCAATTCAAAGCAAACAGCTTGTTTTTGAGACATCTTTTGTATTATCGCTTAATCAGTTTTTCAGTGACAGAATTTCCGTCGGAAAGAATTGTCACAAAATAAACTCCGTCTTCAAATAAACTCAAATCAATTTTTGTCAGCTCAGAAGAAACAGAATCTGAAAAAATAATTTTTCCTGAAAGATCATGCACAACTACCACATCACCTGTCTTAGTCTTTACATTCACAACGCCATTTGTGGGATTTGGGTAAATAGAAATTTCAGACTTTATACTTTCATTAACTCCCAAAAATATCCAAATTCATCTGCGACAAAATAGGAAGGGGTATTCATACCAAACCCCCTGAAGTATCTGAAGAGGAAAGTTCAAATTCCAAACCGTAAGCAGGATTCAAAGTAGTCAAATCTACCGCTGTCCAATCATCAATAATATAATCTTCCATATCATCTGAGAATCGGTAATCGGCCAAATAGAAATTGACAGAATCACCACTTCTTGTACTATCAGCATTTAAGCCAAAAATGGTGAGTAAAAACCAATCTTCTCCATTCGTTCCGTCAATCAATCCTTGTGCGTTTGTATCCGCTCCAAATGGTTTTGAAAAACTGTCCCCATTCAACATCGCAAAATATGCATAGGTGGTGTTTGTGACATACATATAGTCTATGTGGTCCAAACCCAAATCAAAATAAACTGCATTTCCATAAAATTCTGAAATGTACGCAACGCCGTAGTTACCTGTACTGCCAGTACCACCGCCAGGGATAGCACTGAATTGATTTGACCAGCCCGTTGTAACATTGTCAGTGATATTGGAAATACCCCAACCACCAAAAGATCCCCAACTGCTGTTATAGTTATTTTCAAATGAGTAAAACCCGCTGGTCAATACAGTATCACCATCAATTACCTGATCTTGTCCATACCACGCCGACTCTGGTGCTAAACCTATGTCTTCAAAATCACAGTATATCTGTGCATTTGAATAAATGCAACCAAATGAAACACCAAAAACAAATAAAATTTTTTTCATCCTTTTTAAATTTTAATAATTAATAAAAAGGAATAAATGCTGAATAGAAATTCCGCCAAAGCGAATCACTAAACATAACCTTTATCCCGAAAGTTTGTTCATGTGAATAATGGCAGGTCTTCTGACTTACTTTTTCAAATCGATGAATCGATTTGCTACCGCGCCCTTCCCGTCCGTTTTTGATATGACAGTGGTTTTACGCAATAGTTGTAAAGCTTACAGCTGCGGGTACAGTTCCGGAATTTTAATTTTGTACAAATAAAAATAATCACCGGATTCCCATTTTAATCCCGCTTGTGCGGGAACCAAAATTCAGAGGTAAAGATACTATTATTTTTTTGAATGATTTTTTGGGCGTTGCCCTTCGTGCCTCAGGGTCGCGCTTTCCCACATGGTGGCCACCAATGTGGCTCTTCAATCGCTAACACGCAGACTTATTTAAAAAAATAGTGACTTACAGCAGTTCTTTCGCAGGATCCCAAAACAATTTTTTGAAATCAATCACCACATCTTTTTTTACCAGAATTCCTTCTATCAATAAAGCTTCTTCCATAGCCGTTGGTGATTGAAAATGATGTTTGCCGGTTAACATTCCGTTGCGGTTGACAACGCGGTGAGCAGGAACGTGTTTTTTTTCTGAATGAGAAGCATTCATGGCGTAACCAACAACCCTCGATGATTTAGCTGAACCCAAATATTTTGCGATTGCTCCGTAAGATGTAACTCTTCCTTTTGGAATAAGCCGGACTACTTCGAAGACGTCTTTGAAAAAATCTTTTTTTGAATCCACAACAAAGCATTTTTAAATGAATTCAACGGCGGACAAACCGGTGGTAATTCTGTTGCATTTAAAAGATAATAGTGGCCGTTTTGAGTGATGCAAACAAATAAGGTTCATCCAAAACAGTCTCTCCAAAACGTGGAACCAGCATCACATAATCACTGAAACAAGCTGACAAATACCGCTGCTCATTTTTGATGTTGAGAATAGTTTGCGTACAGAATTTTTTGGAATAGGCAGAAGAATCTTTCATTTGATAAAATCTCCAGCGGGTCAGTTGCTGAATATCTTTTTTGCGGCAAATGCGGTCAAAATCCAAACGCAGTTCATCCACGTGACTCATTTGTCCTGAATTTTTTGTGCGGATCATATCCTGAATTGCATCTTCAGATAATAACTCAGAAGCAAAAAGATTTTTTACCTCAAAAACTGTATCATCTGCACCTGATACTTTAATATCAGATAACTCTCCGTCTCTGTAAAACCTCGCTAATTTCAAAGTATGTGTTTTTATTTAATACGTCCGTCCTTTGGAACCGTTGCCTCTAATTTACCGGAAAATTGAATCTTTTTTATTTGATCTGACCGAAAAAATTCCAAATCATAATTGTTCAAACTCAATTCACATTAAATCTGCAGTACTTGATTTTGAATCCTTTAGCTGAAAAAAGCTGCTCGTAATGCGTTTTAATGTTCAGAATTTCACGGGTTTGTTGATCCAGATTTTCAGGCATCTCCTGATACAAATCCCATCTTATTTCCTCCAACTTATAATGATGTTCTTCAATTTGTTCGACGGTTGATTCAAACAATAAATCACTGTCAGTTTTCAAATGAATAAGCGCACCGGGTTTAATAAATTTCCGGTAGAGATTGATAAAAAATTCTGACGTCAGTCTTTTGTTTGGTTTATTTGGTTGCGGATCAGAAAATGTCAGCCAGATTTCATCTACTTCATTCTCAGAAAAAAATTTGTCCAGAAAATCAATGCGTGTTCTTATGAAAGCAACATTGGTCATTTTTTCATCTGTTACTGTTTTTGCTCCATACCAGATTCTTGCTCCTTTAATATCGACACCAATAAAATTTTTATCAGGAAATTTTTTTCCCAGTCCCACTGAATATTCTCCTTTACCACATCCCAACTCCAGCACAACCGGGTTTTCATTTTTAAAAAAATCACTTCTCCACTTTCCTTTGAGCGGAAAAGAATCTGCATTACACTGTTCCATGGTTGGTTCAAAAACGCAAGCCATGGTTCTGATTTCAGCAAAGCGGAATAATTTTTTTTTCTTACCCATTCCTAATCTTCATTCAGTTTTTTTAGAATGACTCCAATTTGAATGAGCAGATCAATTTTAGGAGAAGATTCTGATTTGTGCTCATTGAGATAATTACCAAGAATCAGTAATGACTCATTTAATACCTCATCAGAAGGAACGTATTCGAGATTTTCAATAATTGTTTCTACCTCCAGCACTTCTATCAGTTCACTTTCAAGAGCAATTGAAATCAGTTGTGCAATGTAATCATGATAATCCAACCCTGAATTCCAGATGGAAGAAAGAAGAATTTGTTTTTGATTCTGGTATTTGTTTTCTGACAGGCAGGACATAATCACTGCCGGTACTTTAGAAGATTTAATATTATTGAGAAGATCTTCTATTTCAAATCTGAGATCGTCAGATTTTGTTGTGTTCCAGATTTCAAGCAACGGTTCAATGCAGGTTTCATTTCCATGCGTGCGCAATGATGAAACTGCTTCCAATTGTTTGGATGATTCTTTTGACTGAAGATCTTTCAGCAGCAACTGAATCTTTTTGTTTTTACTTTTTTCATCAGACATAAAAAATCTGCATTGCTATTTTTAAAAAGTGAATTTAAAAAAATGCAAACCTGTAAGCCGGGTTCTGTATCACGCCTAAGGCGTAATTCTTGTCATTTATCTGGTCCTGAAGTCACCCGCAGGATCAATCTATCTACCCTCCGGTTGGTTAGCTTTCACTAGCCGGGCCGAGCAGACCCAAAACCGGTTTACATGATATTTCAGCTCATGAGGTTTACCTTGCTTGCATCATCACTGATGCAACGGTGAGCTCTTACCTCGCCTTTTCACCCTTACCTTCTGATTTACGAAAAACCGGATGGCGGTAATTTTCTGTGGCACTTTCTGTTTTACGTTTTCACGTAACCCTTCCCGTTAGGAAGCATGATGCTCTTTGCTGCCCGGACTTTCCTCTGCTGCGCCGAAACGCAGCAGCGACAAGACGGTTTGCAATGCAAAGATAGTGTTATTGCTGAAGAATTAAAAAACAAAAAGAGCGGTGGATTTTTCCACCGCTCTTTGAATATGGAGTAAGTTGTATTATTCTACAATTAATTTTCCGGTTGAAACAGATTCTTCACTGATAAATTTTACCATATAAACACCGCTGTTCCAATTCTGAACATCCACTGTCAGATTTGTCTGGTTAACTGAATTGGTGTAAACAATTTCTCCTGCAACATTATAAATGACAACATTGTTTACGCCCTCATTCACAAACAAGTTAACTGTTGCATTTGCAGGATTCGGATAAATTTTTGCTGCAGGAATTTCATTTTCAGCAACACTTGCAAGGTTGCGTTCGTAATCTTTAAATTCAACCCGGGTAATAGTTTCATTACCTCCAACTACCTGAGCAACTACTTTCAACACCGGAATTTTATTTCCTTCAGACCACCACGTGTAATGTACTTCATCAGGCGTTGGAAGTTCCAGCCAGGTTCCTCCAAATCCAAAATCAACGTAAGCTGAATCATCATAAAATAATTCAGAGCGCACACGTACGGCATCAAAAGTTCCAAAGTTGGTAGATACAGTTCCCCATCCGTCAACTTCAGAAAATCGTTCCTGATGACGAACAAAAATTCCGTTGAATGCAGGATTAAGATCAACATACATATATGAATATGAATCCCAGCTATCTCCATAATTCATTGGTAACGGATATTCCAAATCTATTGTATCAGCTGCCATTGGTACTTCAATACCATTTAGTACAAGACCCATTCCAACATTCTCTACAGCTGAGCTTGATATTTTTACAAATCCTACCGGAGATTCAATAGTAATTCCAACACCTCCAACACCGGCCAGATCAAATCCAACCAGATTATAATAATAATCAGAGGCATACTCAGGTGCAAAAAGGATATTGTTAAACTGCAGCTGATAAAGTGCACTCGCGTCTGCTACATTAAAAAAAGTATCTATTCTCTGAGATACAATATGCAGGTCTGAATAATCCCATATCTGATTTGCTCCGGTTTGCGAAATGTCAAGGCCGGTATCATCAGAAGTACTTACCAATGCTGTATCATCAGCACCCGGAAAATCAGATTGATCAATTGTAATTTGTGCAGAAGTGAATCCCGTGATAAATACAAGACTCATAAAAAGTAAAATGTGTTTCATGAAAAGAGGGTTTAAAATTACTGAAGGCCAACACTTAAACTGCCAACCATCTCAGGCAAATATAATGAATCTGAGTGATCATCATTATATAACATAGCACCGAATTCAAAATCAAATAATGTTGACACCGGTTTAAACTGAGAATCCAGAATGGTTTCAATATTACTCAATGTAAAATCATTGGTACAGTTAACTGAAGCATTCTTAGATGTATACCAGATTCCGTTTTTGCGCATTGAAATTATAACATTTCCATAGTGTGAAACCGGTTCCGCCGGTGGCATATAGAAATATTTCAATTGCCAGTAATACTCACTATCTTTCATTCTGATCAGTGTAGTATGCTCAGAAATATTTCCATTCTCATCTTTTAGTTTATGTCTAAGCTGATAAATGCCGTCTTCGAGTTCTTTTACAAAAACAAGTGAATCAGAAACCAGATTTCCGTTGAGAAACCACTCATGATTGCCACTCTGGGTTTCTGGTGTAACAATTAAAACAGATCCTTCAGATACAGAATTGAAATAAGGATTAAGTTCTGCATATTCAAAACCATATCTTACGGGTAAAACAAAGCTTTCATAATTGCTGAAATCTGTAAATTTTAAGGTCAGATTATGAACACCGAAATCCTGAATTTCAACTTGTTCTGAAAAGTAAAATCACCGATTTCATTTTTTACCAGTACATAATTAAACTGCTCGTAATTCATTCCAAAATTAAATTTGATCTGAGCAGATTCATTGACAAGATAATTCAGTTTACCAGCCTCAATACCTGAAATTGTAGTACCATCATAAATCAATTCCGGCTCAACAATTTCAATCTTAACAGCCATATCATTTTCACCTGAATTGATCACACCATAATAGGTTTCAATTCCGTTAAGATCGCCAGTTCCGTAATTATAAGTAACATTATCCAGTCCGGCAATCCAGTTTATAGAATCACCATTCACCAAACCTTTGATGC
This sequence comes from Crocinitomicaceae bacterium, assembly GCA_016719925.1. Classification (GTDB taxonomy): domain Bacteria; phylum Bacteroidota; class Bacteroidia; order Flavobacteriales_D; family Crocinitomicaceae; genus JADJGJ01. Next base: position 187,184 of record JADJYC010000004.1, read on the forward strand.
AATAATATGGATCATTTTCATCCGGCAATTCTGGCAACGGATCTTTCTTACAAGAAACGACAACTGCAAACGAAAGTAATATGAGGAATAATCTGTTCACTTATAATTTTCTTAAAAAGGTATATTTTATTCCTGCGGTAACATTAAGTTCCTGATCAAAAATATTACTGTCCATGAAATTATTTTCTGATCTGTCAAAGAAACCAAAACTGCCGTTTGCGCGAAGAGCAATATTTTTAGTCAGAGCAAATTCGTAACCAACTCCAATGCGCAAATCAACCTTATTCAAACCGTCTTTTACTCCCCAGTTATTATTCACTGTTTTAATTCCTTCATCAGAATCAACCTTATAAGACATATTACTTTGAACAAATACCAGATAATCCATCCCGGCAGTGAAGTTCAGTTTATGTTTTGAACTGATATTATAACTGATCAATCCACTAACGTTGGCATAGATCATATCTTTCAACTGGAGTTTGTACCAAAGTTTGTCTGTTCCGCCATCAAGCGTAAATACGCTAACCCGGCGTTCAGTTCCAAAATCACGCTGACGTACATGGTTAAATCCGGCAGTTGCACCAAATTCAAAATTTCTCATTTTTCCAAACCCTGATCTCCTGTATTCGAAACCAAAATTAGTTCTGAAAGTTGGCCTGAATTCGCCGCGTTATATTTATTACCAACTCCTGCATTGGCATAAATTGACAGCGTGTGTGTAGGTTTTAATCTGAATGAAGTAATCTCAATTTTTGGTCCAGAATATTCAGTGCTGTTTGAAGGATTGAATCCACTTGTTGCTCCTGGTAATTTTATGAGTGCTTCATTTAATTCAGAATTCACTTCACTCTTGACTGAATTTTCTGATGAGAAAGTTTGAAGATCAGAATTAGTAACGAGAATATTCTCATCATTTATATTTTCTGTGATTTGCTGAGAATTTAATTCTGTTTCAGAAATCGTTATAACCTGATTTTCTGAAACAGCATTGTGATCTTCATTATTTTCAGTCAGATTTTCCTGATTAACATTGACGTTTTCAATAATCTGTTCTGTTAAATTTTCTGCTGAACTATTATTTTCAGATGACAAATCAGATATATTTTCCTCCTGAATGATTTCAGCACTATTGCTTTCAGTCAAAACATTTTGAGAAGCTCCTGATTCTATTTCAATATTATTATCAGCAACTGAATTTAATTCTGATGACAAATCAGATACGTTTTCTTCTTGAGTGATATCTGTATTATTGTTTTCAGTCAATAGGTTTTGAGCAGATCCTGACTCAATTTCATTATCATTCTCAGCAGCTGAATTTAATTCTGATGTATTCTGATAAGTAGAAGACTGATCAGAATTCTGAATCTGGTAATTGTCAGAGTCTACCAGCACATCTTCTTTACCAGTATTGTCAGTTGAGTTTTGATCAGGAAGAGTTAAATCAGAATAATCCGGCTGAACGGAAGTTGAATTTCCTTTACCTGAAGTGTCACCTGATTCATTATTAAATGACGTATAAACTCCACCTGCTGAAAACAACAATAAAATTGCTGCCACAGCCGACCATCTTTTGAAAAATACACTTCGGTCAGATTTATCAAGCAAAACTTTTGCATCATTCCAGTAAGACGATTTATATTCGAAATGCAAACCTTCATTCTGCAGCGCCTGATCAGCATCTGTCCAGTATACCGGGTGATAATCTGCAATCACTGAGTTGGCCGCATCAGCAAAAGAAACATTCTGTTCAATTTCAGAACGTTCATTTTTGAACTGACTCCAATGTGCTGAACTGAAATCAACCTGCATATTTTGTGATGCCGACTTGAACGCTTCATCCATAAAAGCATCACTGATTGTATCAGCAATATTCATATCAGGCATAAAAGCAGAAACAGAAGCAGCATTCAGGAATGCGGCATCCATAGATGAATCATCCAGATGCTTTTCAGCATCTTTCCAGAAAGATTTGCTGTAGGAAAATTTTATTTCTCCGGCAGCTTTTCTGAAACCATCATCCATATTTAAATCTTCAGCGCTCATTATGCCCAAATCTCCTGACTGTTTGATTGTCTTAACTTAATTATCATTTCACGCAACAGTTTTCTTGCGTTGGATAAATGCCATTTTGAAGTACCATCAGATATTTCAAGCATCTCACCAATTTCTTTGTGGGTGTATCCGTCAATAACATAGAGGTTAAAAACTTTTCTTGAAACCTCAGGCAGACGTTTAAGTAATCCCATCAATACATCTGTTTCCATTTTTGACCACACATCATTTTCAATCACCTCACTTTTAATTTCTAATTCTCTGTCTGTTTCTTTTGCATCAACCAGCTGCAGATAATTTTTATTTTTTCTGAATTCGTCAATAATTGTATTCATGACAATTCTTCTAACCCATGCTTCAAAAGGGGTGTCAGCTTTCAGTTTATCCAGATTGCGGCAAACTTTAACGAATCCAATATTGAGAACACCTCTGGCATCCTCTTCATTGCGGTGGTAACGCATGCAGGTTGGCATTACTTTTACATAATACCACTCGTAGAGTTTTTCCTGTGCTCTCCGATCATTTTTTTTGCACGCTTCAATCAGCTTGTCATCAATCATAGCCAGCATTTAATTACTAAAAGACTAACCAGCTTTGGCTGGTTAGTCTGAGTAAGTAGTTTATTACAGTAAACCCAAAAACTATAACAAACATTTTCTGTAATCATAGACGAGTTTGTTTAATTTAGGGTTGGAAATAATTCTATTTTTTTATAAAATGCTCAGACTTTTTCTTCTAAGACATGGTAAAGCTACTAATAATCAAGGTGATACAATTGATTTTAACCGTCAATTAAACAAAAAAGGGCAGGTTCAGGTCAATCAAATTGGTTATATACTTAAAGAAAAACACTTCAAAATTGAGGCAATTTTGAGCTCATCGGCAGTGCGCACGTCAGAAACTGCTGAAATAGTCAATCATTATTTGAAGCTGCCGCAAATACATTTTGACCGTGAACTATACCTGGCTGAATGCCTGACCATTCTTAAACAAATCAATCTGACTAAAGGGGTAAAAAACCTGTTATATGTTGGTCATAATAATGGTATTTCTGAACTGGCAGCCTACCTCAGCGGAAAGTCATTTACAATGTCAACAGCCGAGTTGATTGTTTTGGAATTTGATTTTGATTCATGGAATATGGTCAGTACAAATACTGGCAAAGTAATTGACAGAATAATTCCGGATGTTCATGTAATCTGAAAATGACCAAAGATAAAATCATATTAGGCGTAGATCCGGGAACAGTTATTATGGGTTATGGACTCATTCATATAAAAGAGAATCAGCCGGTATTATTGAATTTTGGAATTCTTCGTTTAAATCAGATCGAAAATCAGCCTGACAGATTAAAGAAGATTTTTGACCGGATGGATCAGTTGATTGCGGAATATAAGCCAGACGAGATGGCTATTGAAGCGCCGTTTTTTGGAAAGAATGTTCAATCAATGCTTAAACTAGGCCGTGCACAAGGAGTTTGTATTGCAGCTGCCTTGAACAGAAATTTGCCTGTTGAAGAGTACTCTCCAAAGAAAATAAAGCAATCGCTGACTGGAAATGGAAATGCATCTAAGGAGCAGGTTGCCGCAATGCTGCAAAGGCTGCTGAACATAAAAGAACTTCCTCAATATCTGGACGCTACTGACGGCCTTGCTGCAGCAGTCTGTCACTTTTATCAGAAAGGGATCGGGATGAATAACAAATCAAAGTCTGATTCCTGGAAATCATTTATATCCGATAATCCCAAAAGAATTAAATAATCAGGCGGCTTCTATTTGTTTTGCAATTGAAGCAAACTCTTCAGTTGTGAAATTGAGTTTAGGCTGACTGAAGTCCATATCCTTCATACCGTTGATTGGAATCAGATGTATGTGCGCGTGAGGAACTTCCAACCCAATAACAGCAACTCCAATTCGTTTGCATGGACAAACACGTTTAATTTTTTGACTGACCTCTTTGGAAAAAACAATCATTTCTTTCAGCAATTCATCATCAATATCAAAAATATAATCGACTTCGGTTTTTGGAATAATCAGCGTGTGTCCTTTTTGAAGGGGTGAGATGTCCAGAAAGGCAAGAAATCTGGCATTTTCTGCCACTTTGAAACAAGGTATTTCACCTGAAACAATTCTGGAAAAAAGAGAAGCCATTTCTAGCGTGTTATTTCAACTATTTCAAACTTCACCACTCCACTTGGAACATTAACATCAGCAGTGTCGCCAACTTTTTTACCCAGTAAACCTTTGCCGATTGGAGAATCGATAGAAATTTTTCCTTCTTTGAGATTGGCTTCATTTTCAGCAACCAGCATATAGGTCATCTGAACTCCATTAGTTGTATTTTTTATTTTTACTTTAGAAAGAATAAGAACTTTTGAAGTGTCCATCTGAGACTCATCAATAATTCTTGCATTTGCAACAATATCTTCCATTTTTGCAATCTTTGCTTCAAGCAGACCTTGTGCTTCTTTAGCTGCATCATATTCTGCATTTTCAGATAAGTCACCTTTATCTCTTGCTTCAGCAATCTGCTGCGAAATTTTTGGACGCTCAACAATTTTCAACTGATGCAATTCATCCTTGAGTTTTTTCAATCCTTCTACAGTATAGTATCTGAGCTGTGACATAGTTATTATATTAAAAAAAAACAAGAGAGCCCATCAGGACCCCCTTGTCGTCAAAGATATTACTTTTTTTATTTTATGTCAATAGTAACGCCGATTGTATGGCATCCATTAAAGGGACGTGCGTGACGATATGCGTAAGAAATTCCAAGCATATTTTTGTTCTTACCAACTACAGCAGCAACAGATAATCCGGCAGTCAATCCACTCATTGCAGTTACACGATAACCGAAGTTATAATCTTTAGAAAAAATTCCTTTTTCATACACATAACCAACACACATATCAAATTGAGCTTTTTCTGCATTCATTTCAAAATTTGCACCCAATTTAAACTGGTCATTTGAAAATGAATTTGCAGTGAAAGTTACGGCTGTTGTAAGTTTGTAAACTTCAGAAAAATTGAAGTCATACGAGCCTCCAATTGCAAGAAGTGAAGGCATTTCAAAAGACGCTGATCTTTGTTCTATTGTAGCAAGATCACCAGATTCTGGATACATCATTTGAAATGCAAGTCCATCACCTTTGAAAGTCATTGTAGGACCAACATTTTTCAAAGTTATTCCAAATTTCATTTGGTCTTCCTCACCTGAAACATAACGTATACCAGCATCAATTGCAACACCGGTTCCCCTCAGATTTGAAATACTTTGATTGACAACTTTGAAATTAATTCCTCCATAAATAGAGTTTGAGAATTCACGTGCGTATCCAACATTAAAATTAGAATACGTTGGAGAAAAAGTTCCGACACCTCCTTCAGGTAAATCAACTGTTGTGATCTGAATATCTCCAAATCCCATTGACATTACTGAAACTGAAATAACACTTGCATCAGAAACTCTTTGTGCAAGTCCTGCACCGTTGATGTTAACTCCGGAACCACCTAACCAGCTAGTGCGGTCAAAGCGAATTTGGGTTTTATCGGTAAAAGCGAGTCCAGCTATGTTTGTATAGATTGCATCTACACCATTCACACAGGCGACTCCTGCATCACCCCATCCGGCACTTGGGCCCCATGGATTCACCAACAATTCGGTTGCTCCTGCTGATCCAACACGATCACCATTACCTGCAAAAACTGAGAACTGGGCTGTTAAAACAACAGAACTCAAAGCGAATATTTTTGATATATTTTTCATTTTCATGATCAAACTCTTTAATACTACAAGTTATCCAGGTCAGGTTGTCTTAATACACCATACCATTTTAGTACTTTTTCCTGTTCTCCAATCACTGCACCCGTTGCATCGTAAATCGGAACCTGGATATGAATCAGATAAACCCCTCCGGCAATTGGAATTCCTTTATAGTTTTTAAGATCCCAATCTATCGATGTTAATTCATCATCTTTTTCAAATGTTCTGACTAAAGCACCCTGAACAGTATAGATCGTAATAGTACAACGCTCAGGAATGTTGGTGATTTTTACTCTATTATCCAATTTACCAGTTTCATATGAACTGTAAGCATAATATGGATTTGGAACCACATTGATATTATCCAATACTGAGATCAAATGATCACTCTGAACAGTCATTGTAGGATTTTCTATGCTGAACTCATACATTGGGAAACCATCATTCTGATCTGTAGCAACGCGCTCTTCGTAAGGCTTGTTAATTCGCGCACTTATTTTTACGTCTGTTGCCAATAATTCAGCATTTGGTAAAAGCATTGGTTCAAATACCCACATACAATTTTTCCATGATTTCAAGAAATTTGTACTTCTGGTTGATGCCGGAACTGAAACATCCCACATAGATGCAAGCCAAGCGCCTTCATCGTAGTTTGGACATTCGCTGTTGTCAACTTCCTCACCAAAAACATATACATAATGCATTCCTCCGAAAATCGGATTACCTACATTATCAGTAAAAGTTGATGTCGGATTCCAGATCATGTCTCTTCCGTTATCACCTGCCAACCATGAGTTTTCTGCGAAAGCCATATTCAAGCGCGCTCCTGTATTTACATCAATGGCATATCCAGGGAACCATCCAAATCCGGTTGTTCCGCTGCCATCAGGATTTCCATCTTTATCTACAGATTGATCTTCTCTCATATACATCACGTCTTCACCATGCTCTGTCTGATCAGGATTATCATTAATTTCAATGACAGGACATCGGGTCCAGTGATCTTTATTAGCAGTAATTACTATATCAACATCGTGTAACTCCACAAAATCAGAACTGGATTGCGCAGAATTAATAGATACCCACCATCCATCCGGATCAGGATCTACATAAGTGTGTCCAGGTCGTCCGATTGGCATGCCATAACATTCATTTCCAACTCTGTTAAAAGGAGCAATAGTTCCATTCAGGAGTTTCTCATATTCAGAATCTGTGTCAAGTCCCTTATCATTATAAAAACAAGGGTTGTTTATCCAAGCAGTTGCAACACATTCTGCATTGTCCGCAGGAACTTCATCAGCTGTACCAGAGCGAATCCAATTGGTTGGATAATAACTGTCATTGTCGGGAACTCCCCATAACCAGATCAAAGATGAATCTTCATAAGTAATAGTAGCATCTATAGGGGGAGTAAATAAATTAAATGGGCCTGTTCCTTCATAGAATTGCTGTTTCACGTTAACTGAAATACCCCAGTCAAGAATCAATTGTTCATTAGCAATACCAATTACATAATCAGACCATACAGTATCTTTTAAACCTCCCGCATCTGTTCTTATTATGTACCAAGTATCTTCATCAATTTCAGATGAATCCTGACCAAAAATCAATTGATAATCACCTTCTTTCAGGTTGAGCGGGTCAATAATTTTTATATCAACCGGACCAGAACCACTCTTATAGGTTGGTGTTAAATCTCTGCCATTCAATAATATTTCATCAATAGACTCTTGCGTTAGTTCAAGGAATGTGCCGCCGTTTCCAACACCGTCAACTTGAGTAATCTCTGGCTGGAAACCATAACTTGTTGTATAAATTGTTCCATCATTTTCAGGTGAAGGATCATGTGGAATTCCTACTACAGATTCGATTCCTTTACCTGTAGCTGAAATACGGGACCTCAGATAAGGATTTTTCTGACCGTCCAGCAACAATGGATCATTTGGATCATATTGCTTGTATTGGTTATAAGCATATGCCACCGCGATATAGTAATATTTCTTGTGATTCACTAAGCTTCTGTCACCAGTAGCAAATAAATCTTCTGTAATCACAAATGAATGCTGCAACCCTTCATCTGCGCCATCAACCATAACTGCTGGAATTGAAATATCCAACTGTTCATCATAAGTATAGTTGACAAGCTTAGAAACACCGTTTTGAACATCGCACTGTGCCACCAAGCGGGCTTGCTCAATATCATCTAGTTCAGAAACAGAAGCAAGTTCATCTCTCATCTGAAATATTTGATATCCTTCAAATCTAAAAGTATCATCATAGTATATTCCCTGCTGAATCAAATCATCCGGTGTGATGATATTAATTTTATCTTCTTCAAACCAAGTTTGTTCATTGAATCCCGGCGGTTCAGAAATGTACATGATCAATTGATTTTCCATTTCCTGAATTTCCAGTATTGGTGCTACAGGAGGTTCAACTAATTCAAAGCAGTTATCAAATAATGCCTGAGCTTTAGTATCTGCCGTTTTCAGCGCTCTGATAGGAGCTTCAAGATCCGTCTCCTGGCTTAATGCAACAACGACCCCAACAGTGATGTTATTGACTGCACCCGGAGTAAGAACAAATGGTCCTGCAGATTGGAGAAAACGTCTGTCTCCATAAGGGTTTCCTGCCTGAATTTCAGTCCAGTCAAAACCAGGGTCTATACCACCAGTTCCCCAATGAAAAGGATCAGAATCTCCCGGATACATAAAATCCGTTTCAAGCGATGTAGTTCCTGTATTCGCACCGTTCCCCCCATATAATGCTACTGAACCGTTTTTCCAAATCAACTGCATGTAACGATAGAAATCAGTAGCGCTATTTGGGTCACCATTAATACCACTACCACCAATGTTATAGGTGTTGTAACGACGCATACCAAAGCGTTCATTATCTGCAACCCCATCTCCGAATCCAATACCATTTAATGCTTCATTGGCACCAATACCAACTGCGTTATCAATCCCGTCATTGTCCTGATAAGGTCCTTCAAAAAAGTCAATTCCGACTGCAGGTACATTAGAACCGTAGCCAGGTTGTCCACTTTGACCTGCATCAGTAGTCTGCCCGTTATAGGCATAACCTAACCCACGGGAAACATCACATCCTACATAATCATTGTTTGCATTTCCGATATCCGGATCAGCCCACTGAGCGAAATAAGTATTATATAAAGTTTGTGTTCCGCGGTTAATCAATTCATAGTTGTAAAATGTCATATCATTGATCGCATCATCCGTTGCAAAAGAAAAAGCTTGTGCTCTTACTTCCATACCAATCGGATCTCCACCCGTTTCAGTGTGGATGTTTCCTTTGTCATTGAATACCCACCAATGAGTTTCATCTCCAAACAAAGTAACCCTTCTGTCGTTTCTGCAATCTATTTCATCACGCACGTCATACCAAGGATAATCTCCGTCATTAACCGGATCATAAATTCCATTTGGCGACTGTCCAGCAGGAGCATTATCATAGAATGGTGCCAGATAGAAATCTTCTCCCAAACTTGGATCACCGTGTGCAGGCCATTCAATAATACGTTGTAATACTTCCGGATCAATAGTTTCTACTTCTTCGCAATCTTCAGGAGTCATTTCACCATTTTCACATTTCCACCAGTTTATAAACTGCTGCACTTCTGCTTTTCTGATGGTAAAAAACTTGTCATATTTGGTACACTGCGCAGGTGTGATATCAGCCGCACCATTATCTCTGAATAATAACTGGTCAGCAGTTTGCGGCACAAAAGGATTGTAATTTCCAGAACCAGGAATCAATCCACCCAATGGCCCTGTCCAAAAGTCATTTCCCTGACGAAAAGTAACAGCTGCAAGTTTTAACTGGCCGTTAATATCTTCGCCACCCATCCAAAGTGCACCAGCATAAAGAACCATGTTTCCTGATTCTTTAGGGAACTCATAGGAAGCTGCACCTGGACCTGCAGATCTGTCCTGCCACATTGAACCACCTGTTTCAATAAGTGATTTAACGTTGTTGAAATCCATGAACAATCTTTCGTTTGCAGGAGCACAGCCCGCTGCCCGGTCATCCCCTTCTTCAATAACAGGAGCATGATTATTATAATTTCTGTATGCAAATGTCACTCCTGACATCCCCAACACCACAAGACTTACGATTATTTTTTTCATAATCTAACTAATTAACTTTTTATTCGACTAAAAATCAAATTTTACACCTATGCGAATTGTTCTCGGAAGCCCTAAATTGAAAGGGTTCTGAACTTTCATTAGATAATAGTCTCTGAAAGACTGTTCATCCAATTGACTTTGAATGGATGCTTGATACTGAGACGCAGCAAGGTATCCGTCATCCTGAGCGTTACCTGTTGCACGATAAACATTCAATACATTAATAATATTGAAGAGGTTGGTCACACGACAATAAACATTTAGATAAGCAGCTTTTTTCTTGTCTTCATCATCTCCAAATTCAAGATTGAAATTACGATCCAGCTGCAAGTCCATTCTGTAAGTCCAAGGTTTTCTTGAACCATTTGGATTTCCATCAAGCTGTGAACTGTTTGGAGACATTAACGCGTCCCCAATTGGAACTTTTAATCCTGAATAAGGCGTACCAGATCCAATGTTAGTTACGATGTTTAATCCTGTATTTCCGAAAAGTTCAAAGTCACCAATTTTTGGTCCGTTATAATCTTTTCCTTCTCCGTAACGGTAGTCAAATACAATGCTAAATCCGTGACGCTGATCATATGAGTAAGGGAAAATAGATCTCAGATTTGGCTGACCAGAGTTCACCAATGCAGCAGCTGAGTTAGGATCAGAACCAGTTCCGTTTGCAAACTGTAATGTATAGGCCGCAGTCATACGTACGTTACCAGTTCTTCTTAAGTCATACGATACAGTCATACCTTTTACTGTACCAAAATCTCTGTTGCCGTAAGTTCTGTAGGTATTCGGGAAAGCCATATACACGTTCATCAACTGAACCTGATCACGCTGTTCTTTGTAGAAAGCAGAAACTTTAATTGATGAAGTTTTGCTCAATACTTGCTGGAAACCTAATTCATAATCAATTGTTCTTTCAGGTTTCAGATCCGGATTACCGATGATGTTGTTTTCCGTTTGCAAGAATTGATAATCGATAGGGTCAAAACGATTTCCGGTTGTTGGACGTTTGGTCAAGATGTCATAGTGAGCAAAGAATGAAGCTTCATCTGAAATTGGGAATGAGAATGCTACTCTTGGCATCACGTTAATTTGAGGCTTGTAATCCCCAAATGCATCAGCTGTTGGTTGTGCTTTGTTAGCAGCTATCAAACCTTCATCTGTCAACCATGGAGCAATTCCTTTGCTTCCTGCAATCAGCGATGCATCAGCAATTTCCACTCCCTGTGCGTCATACCAAGTATCTCCGTTTCTATATCCATTGATTGCAGTTACGTTGTTAATGTCATTCACATAAACCACATAATCCGATCCCATATTACCCGGGTGTGTGATAGCAGTTCCATTATCAAACTGAGTAATTTCGCCAACAGTTTTAGCCGTATACAGCAAATACTTGTCAGTTAATACAGGTTGGTTTGCATCAAATACATCCACACGCACACCCACGTTGAAGATGATATCATCAAAAGCAAATTTATCCATAACATAACCTGCCATGTAAATTGGTTGGAAAGCACCAATGTGACGGGTATAGTTTCCATCCGAATTGAATTCGTTAAAATAATCTCTGATGTCAGTATTGCCTCTAACCTTCTGACCAGTGTGGTCATATCCGTACCAGGTAAATAATGAATTACCGGAGTTTAACAATTCATCTGCACTGAACATATCCAATGTAAAGAAGTTTGGATCCAAAGCGTCAATATCAATATAAGTTGTACCATCTGCAAAATCAGTAATATCTGATCCTGTATAACCAAGGACTTCTTCAGCGTATTTTAATCTTACATTATAATCAAAGAAGTATTGCGCATCGCCATTTTCCTGACCAGAATAATCACCTGGTGAAGCATTCAAACGATCATAAGTGACTCTTGGAAATGTACCGTAGAAATCATAATGTGAACCAGCGACACTTTTATCATATTCCAGAATATGGTTGTTCATATACTGACGGGCAATCGTCCACATTCCAATTGGTCCACCCCCAAAATTTCTGTCCCAGCGCTGCTCATATTCAAAGCCTAATGAAATCGCATGATCTCTGAGGTTAATTGTACCTGATCCGGTAATACGGAACTGGTCAGCCTGAGAATATCCGTAATAGTTATAAGGAGTTCCGATGTTATCCCAAATACCATAAACGTTATCAGGCGTATCACCGTTTCTTAATGCTCCACCTTGTTGTATCTGGAATAAGTTTTCATAATTACCAGAAACCTGATCTGCATAAATCTGATAATACTGACTTGTAATTGCGGCAAAAGCCTGGTTATTTGCTGAAGATTCAAAAGTCACAAGGGTATCTTCATATCCATTATGAATCAAACTATCATTGTCAGAATTGTATTCATAGGTTGGTTGTCTGTAAGTTGTAAATCGACCAACATGACCATAGTTAAAAATTCTGTCCTGATGAGTTGCATCCCAGCTTCTGTCATAAGACTGAGAGTAGTCAATCATAATTGAATAGAACGCATTTTTAATTTTTGAGCTGCTGCCTTCAGTATCATTGCTAAATCTCTGAGTGAAACGGCCATAAACTCTCCAGTCAAAACTTGTGTTCAAACCAAAATTATCAAAGTTCATCAGAGACCCGTTATAAGAATATCCTCTTCCATTAAAATAAGAAGCAGAACCACCAAAAGTCAGGTTAATTGACGGACCTGCATTCACATCAATTTTTCCTGCTGCTGACGCAGAGCGTCCGCGTGCGTTCATTCTCCATCTTACTTGTTCAAAATCAGATAGTGAGTCAATATCACTGTTTCTTAAATAATATGCGTTATAATAAGTACCCTGACCAAGACCTGTTGGTCTTAACGGACTTGCCAATAATGTATCACGCACATCCGATTTAATTCTGTATGTCCCGCCATTTGTTGTTGGTCTTGAATCCAACTCATCTGTGAAGTTTGCGGATATAAAAAAGCCAAGAACAGGTTTCGTTTTTTCTCCTGTCGAATCTTTTTTCATCAATAGCGGACCAGAAATCATTCCTTCCACAAGGTTATATGCGTATTTATCCAAACCAAATACTTTACCGTCGTATCCAAGAGGATCTTTTCCGTTAAAATAAAATCCTGATGTTACACCTTCAAAAGATCCGAAATACTGAGCTGACGGACCTCTTGTAGTTATGGAGATAATACCACCGGTTACGTCACCATAATTTGCCGGCACACCACCCGTGATTACTGATACCTCCTGCATAGCTGCCTTTGGTAAAGAAGAAGAACCACGAACTTTAATACCATCTATATAATAATATGAATCTTCTGAACGGGCACCACGGATACTTAATCCCCCACCCCCTTCAGATGAATATACACCACCTACAGTAGATGCGATACCTGTTGCATCACGGGTTGGCATTTTAGAAATATCTTCTCTTGTCACAGTTCCTCCGGACGCACCACCGTCTTTGTCAATCAATGGCACAGCGTAAGTAATTACTTCAACTACATCTAACATTTCTGCTGACTGACCAAGCTGAAGATTATCGAGAATGGTATATTTATCTGAACTAACTACAACACCAGTTTGACGCACAGACTGATAACCCACAAAACGTAGTTCAACATCGTACAATCCTGGAGCGAGTGAGCTGATAAGAAATTTACCCATTACATCAGTTGCAGCAAATCCTTTCTGCTGGTCGCCCTGAAAGATTATAACCTTAACAAACGGGAGAGGTTCACCAGACGATTTATCCGTTACTGTTCCTTTGATAGATCCTGTTCCTGTTTGTGCAAAAGCAAAACCTATTGACAACAAGAACGTTGTGATCACTAATCGGAGATTCATAAGCATAAGTAAGCGTATTTGTTAATTATTCCTAAAATACAATAGCGGGTAAATATAGCTAAATAATTATTGGTCGCTCAAAAAAAAATACAAAATCAAACGGTCACCAATACAGTTCCAAAATTAGGTTATTGAAAATTAAGTAAAAGGCTTAAAAAAGATGAATTAACCTGTATTTATACAAGTCTATTATTTTTCATTGGCTTACCCTTTTGTCTGCGTTTAGCGTTCTTGGCAGCACGCTTCATACGTTTCCGGGTTTCCTTGTCCTGATTGTTCCAACTTCTTTTACTGGATCGTTTTCTGGAATTATAACTGCTTTTGAGACCTTTACTTTTCTTTTTTGAACTACCCCCGGTTTTGACAGATTTTGCACCTTTATCCTGAGTATATCCTTCTACCTGCACAAAAATCAGAGATGCAATAATTATTAGTAAATTCGTTATAAAAGAGCTCAACTTGCTTTTCATGTTCCAAATATATTCAAGAAAAAGTATACTGATGTTGATTTTAGCAGGAATGTTTATTTGTTCATGCAAAGAAGAAAAATACCCTATTCCAAACGTACCTGTGAATATAACAATTAATCTCGATTTGCCATCCTATGTTGATCTGAACGCACCTGGCGGATATGTTTATGTTACAGGTGGTTCAAGAGGCATAGTTGTTTACAGGCACTTTGATGAATTTGTGGCGCTTGACCGTCATTCAACCTACAACTCTGATGATGAATGTGCAATAGTCAATGTTGATCCGGATAATATTTTTGAATTAGAAGATACCTGCTCAGGTTCAAGATTCAGCATCATGAACGGGGGTGTTCTGCAGGGACCTGCAAAATTTGGTTTGAAAAAATACACCACATATTGGGATGGTGCCTACACAGTAAATATTTATAATTAAAAAGCCCGCAAGTTAATGCAGGCTTTTCAATTGAATTTTGTTTCTGAATTCTAGTATCTGTATTGATCCGATTTGAAAGGACCCTCAACAGTAACACCAATATATTTAGCCTGATCCGGAGTTAGTTTTTCAAGTTCAACACCAATTTTAGCCAGGTGAAGACTTGCTACTTTTTCATCCAGATGTTTAGGTAAGGTATAAACATCATTTTTATAACTTGCTGAATTAGTCCACAGTTCAATTTGTGCAAGCGTCTGATTTGTGAATGAGTTTGACATCACAAAAGACGGATGCCCAGTTGCACAACCCAGATTCACCAAACGCCCTTCAGCCAATAAAATAATGTCTTTTCCATTTACATTATATAAATCAACCTGTGGTTTAATTTCAATTTTTGATTTACCATGATTTGTATTCAGCCAGGCAACATCAATTTCATTGTCAAAATGTCCGATGTTACAAACAATTGCTTTGTCTTTCATTTTTTCGAAATGACGACCTGTAACAATATCCTTATTACCAGTTGCTGTTACAATAATATCTGCTTCCAATACTGCCTTATCCATTGGCTTTACTTCAAAACCATCCATGGCCGCCTGCAAGGCACAAATCGGATCTATTTCTGTAACAATAACTCGTGCGCCTGAACCTTTTAAAGATGCAGCTGAACCTTTTCCAACATCGCCGTATCCGGCAACTACTGCAACTTTACCTGCCATCATAATATCTGTAGCACGACGAATTGCATCAACCAATGATTCTTTGCAGCCATACTTATTATCAAATTTTGATTTGGTAACAGAATCGTTCACGTTAATTGCCGGCATCACCAATGTTCCGTTTTTTACGCGCTCATATAATCTGTGAACTCCAGTTGTAGTTTCTTCAGATAATCCTTTGATATCTTTAGTCAATTCAGGGTATCTGTCAAAAACCATATTTGTAAGGTCACCACCATCATCTAAAATCATATTCAAAGGTTTGCCATCTTCAAAAGCAAAAAGTGTTTGTTCGATACACCAGTCAAACTCCTGCTCATTCATACCTTTCCATGCAAATACAGGAATTCCTGCAGCCGCAATAGCAGAAGCAGCCTGATCCTGTGTTGAGAAAATATTACACGATGACCACGTTACCTCAGCACCAAGTTCTACTAATGTTTCAATCAAAACAGCAGTTTGAATAGTCATGTGAAGACAACCTGCAATACGCGCGCCTTTTAATGGTTTTGATTTACCATACTCAGCACGCAATGCCATTAGTCCCGGCATTTCAGCCTCAGCAAGACGGATTTCTTTTCTACCCCATTCTGCAAGGCTAATGTCCTTCACCTTGTATTTCAACTTTTGTTGTGTATCGCTCATTTTCAGTATTATTTTCAAATTTATTGAAGGGCAAAAGTACAAAACTCCTTTTTATATTTCAACTATATTTGAAATCTGGTTGAAACTATAGAAAATATTGCCAATAGTTGCGGTGCTGAAATCAGACTCATGAAGTACCTCCAAAACTCATTTCCTGAAAACATTACAAGCATTTTTAATGAAGCCGAATTCAGACAATTTAATAGTTTCAATTCACTCAAAAGAAAATCAGAATACTACCATACCCGCTTACTCTGGAATTCATTTGAAAAAAACACACCTATAAATTATAATCAGTTAGGCAGACCCATGATTTCAAAAGGGCATATCAGCATATCGCACAGCAGAGATATTGTTACAATTGGATATCATCCCACACATGCTGTTGGGGTTGATGTTGAATATATTTCCCAAAAAATCAGATTAATAATGGATAAATTTATTTCTGCAGATGATAAACAAATGCTGCCAGACCTTAGTGATCAGACAATCACACTGGTATGGAGCGTTAAAGAAGCTGTTTATAAAATGGAAAACATACCGGGTATTTCGTTTAAAGAAAATATTCATGTTAAAATTCTTCCTGATGCTGCCGCTACGGTTGATGTTATTAAGGAAAACGAAATACACAGCTATGAATTTCATTATGAAATAAGAGACCAGTTTGTTATTACCTGCTGTTCCCATTCCAGCCGAAACGGATTGATTATCTTTTAATTATTAAAAATTTAACCTGATTTTTTCCTAACTATTTGTAGCTTTCTATCGTATTTTACTTGCCTGTATTTATTAAAGTGAAAAATCTGCATCAATAAAACTGATTAACCTGATTCTTTTCAGTGTATTCATCCTATTGAATCAGAGGGCTTACGGAGCATGGGTTCAAAAAGCAAATTTTGGTGGTGAGGCAAGACACCGTTGTACCGGTTTTTCAATAGGCAATAAGGGTTATATAGGCGGAGGACATATCAATTCCGGCACAACTGAAACTTACAGGGATTATTGGGAATATGACCCGTCAACTGACTGCTGGACACAAATTGCAGATTTCGGTGGCGGAAAAAGATATCATTCCACAGCTTTTTCAATTGGTAATTACGGTTATGTTGGTTTGGGAGAAAATGAGCTCAGCGAATATACCAATGACTACTGGAAATATATCCCGCTTATCAACACCTGGGTACAGGTTGCAAGTTATCCGGGATCACCAAGAAGAGGTGCTTCTGGTTTTGTAATCGACGGGGTTGCTTATGTTGGAACCGGACAAACAGATGCTGGTTATGAAGTAGATTTTTATAGCTATAACCCGGTCACAAATAGCTGGACATCCATTGCTCCTTTTACCGGTGAAGCAAGAAGTTCGGCCGTGGCATTTGCACATAATGGAAAAGGATATTTGGGCACTGGACATATTTTTGGTGATGACATGAATGATTTTTATGAATACGATCCGATTTCAGATTCATGGACTCAAAAAGCAGATGTTGGTCTTACACCAAGACAAGATGCTACTGGTTTTGTTTTGAACGGTGAAGGATATATTGGTACTGGCAATGACAATGAAGGCTCCCAGAATTTTGATGATTTCTGGAAATATGATTTTGTCAATGATGTGTGGGTTGAAATTGCTGAATTCGATGGATTGGGCAGAAGATATTTTGTTTCATTTGTGATAGGTGATGTTGCCTATTGCGGAACAGGAACAAACGGAACTAACCTCAGAGATTTCTGGGCGTTTTACCCTTTACTGGAGACTATTGATTATTCATCTTTGAATCAAATTGCACTTTATCCAAATCCTGCCCAAGAATTTATTTTTGTTCCATCATTGAATGACAGTAAATTTGTGTCTTATAAAATAGTAGATCATAATGGAAATATTATCGTCTCAAATGAAATAAATAGTGAGAATACAATTAACCTGAATCAATTAGCCAATGGAATTTATTTCATTCAGCTGACTGATTCAATGAACAGAATTTTTACCGGAAAAATCGCCAAAATAACAGAATGATTTTTGAACCAAAAAATAAAACCCATTCACTGGCAATTTTGATTGACCCTGATAAAAACAAAAATCAGGATCATTTAAAACGGTTATTGAAAAAGATTAATGCACTTGCACCTGATTATATTTTTATTGGCGGAAGTACAGTCAGTTTTGAAGATCTTAATCGTTGTATCAGAGCTGTAAAATCTGATTCAAAAATACCCGTGATAATTTTTCCCGGATCACACAATCAGATTCATGAACTTGCTGACGGAATTTTATTTCTGTCACTTATTTCAGGACGCAATCCGGATTATCTGATCGGACACCATGTTGAATCAGCACATCTGCTTAAAAAGATGAAAACTGAAGTTATTCCAACCGGATATATTCTGATCGATGGCGGAAAAAATTCATCCGTTCAATATGTAAGTCAGACTACTCCTATTCCGGCTGATCAAACTACAATTGCAGTGAAAACAGCAATAGCAGGGGAAATGCTTGGAATGAAAGCAATTTTTCTGGACGCAGGCAGCGGAGCAATAAATCCTGTTCCCTCAACCATGATCAAAGAAGTAAAGAAAAATCTTGATTCTATATTAATTGTTGGCGGCGGAATAAAAAGTTCGAAAGAAGCTGAAGATGCATTTAATGCCGGAGCAGACATTGTAGTGATAGGAAATAAGATTGAAGAAGATGTGGATTTCATGCTTGATCTTATGAAATTTAAAAAAGAAATTACAGCTTAAAAAATGAGATCAGTTATTATTTGGATATCGGTTCTTTTTTTTGGCAAATCATTTGCCCAGCAACTTAACACACCATATTCAGACGGTATATCTGGAATTTATACAACAGATATTACTCTTTCGCTTTTTCATGACACACCTGGTGTAACTATTTTTTACACTCTGAATGGAAATGAACCAACTCCTCAGGATTTTATTTACGCTGGTCCAATAACGCTTTCAAACAGAAACGGTGATCCAAATATTTATTCAGAAATTCCAACCAATCCGTCGTTTGATTATCCGACAGGCGCTTATGATCTTGATCGCGCAAATGACAGAGGATGGCTGCCTCCCTACTCTGAAGTTTACAAAATAAATGTAGTAAGGTATCGCGCCTATAAACCTGGTTTTGCTCCTAGTGAAACGGTTACTCAAACCTTTATGATTGATCCGCTTGGATCAGACAGATATGACTTCCCCATTTTATCACTCGTTGTTGACAGTACAGATTTATTTTCTGACGAAAGCGGAATTTATGTTTATGGAAATCATCCGGATGGAAATTATTCACAGAAAGGTGTTGCCTGGGAACGTGTAATGAATTTGGAATTGTTTGATGAAAATGGCATACTTGTTCTTGACCACCAGGTAAGAGGAAGAATGCATGGAGGAGGATCACGATCATCCTGCAAAAAAAATTTTAGGATATATGCTGAATATGGCGACGTTACCAATTTCCATTTTCCGTTTTTTGAAAATTATGCGCTCGAACAATACAAAAGAATTATTCTGAGAGGCGGTGGTCATAGTCCTTCTTGTTTTCCAAGAGATGATCTTGCCAATATGCTTACTGATGGCTTGTCAGTTGATCAGCAGCATGTGAGACATATTATACTTTTTATTAACGGAGAATATTGGGGAATTCACACTATAAAAGAAAGAGTAGATAATTATTTTATTCAAAACAGATATGGCATAGATGATAATCAGATTACCATTATTGACCAGGAATATGATTTGCAGGGAGGTGGAAATCCGCTTGACGCAATGGAAATGGAAAGTCTTGAAGATTTTATCATTGCAAATGACATGTCTCTGGATGTTAATTATGAATATGTTCAGGAAAAAATTGATGTGGACAATTACATCGATTACATGTGCAGTGAGATTTTTCTGAGCAATGTGGATTGGGTTTATTCCAATGTAGTGATCTGGAGAAAAACAGGTCCGTTTGATCCATCAAAAGAAGGCGCACATGACGGCAGATTCAGATGGGTTTTTTATGATTTTGACGGGGCATTTGGCGGAGATTGCTCTCAGGCATTTTATACTGTAAATACTTTGGGTGCAGCTACCGTTACCAGTGGCACCTTTGCATCTTACACCCGGTTTTTCAGAGGTCTTCTTGACAATCTGACTTTCAGAAAAAAATTCGTTAACCGCATGTGTGATCTGATGAACTCTCAATACAGACAAAGCCGAGTAGTTGAAAAGGTTTGGGAAATATACAATACGCTTACTCCATCGATGACAGAAAATGTTGACCGATGGAGATATCCTTCAACAGCAACAACTTTATATACCAGGCAATTTGAAACACCTTCACTCACACAATGGAATCTGAACTTTTATTATCTGGACATTTTTGCAAAACGCCGGCAGCGCAAAGTAAGAGATCACATGATGATCAAATGGGGATATCCTGATTCAAGTCTTGTAACCGTAAATGTCAATGATTCTGAAATGGGAATGGTGCAGGTGAATTCCATTTTGATAAATGAAAATCTGGCAGCTGTAAACCCTGCTCCTTATCCATGGGATGGATACTATATGAATACCGTTGACCTGCCAATCACAGCAATTCCAAAACCAGGTTACCGTTTTGTTGAATGGCAGGGCACAGGAATTTCTGATCCTGTGATTAATTGGAATCCCGATGGAGATTCAACTTTTGTTGCTGTTTTTGAAAGTGATCCTGATTACCAACCTGTGCTGATCAATGAATTAATGAGTTCAAACTCGAATTATCTTCAGGACAATTTTGGCGATTATGATGACTGGCTAGAATTATTTAACCCAAATAATAAAAAACTGAATTTATCCGGATGCCGGTTTGAATGGAATTCAAAAACATGGACCATTCCAAACGGAACAGAAATAGATGCAAACGGATATCTTCTATTCTGGTTTGATGCTGAATCTTATCAGGGAAATAATCATACAAATGGTAAAATTCCAAATGTTTTTTCAGGCATCTGTCTTAAAAAAAGTACAGGTGAAATAATAGACAGTATTCCTTATCCGGCTACAACAAGCAATTATTCTTTTGGCAGATATCCTAACGGAAGCAGTTCATTTAATGTCTTCCAAAATCCAACTCCGAATCAAAATAATAATATGACTTCGCTGTTTGAAATTCATCCGGAAATTTTGAAAGTTTATCCGAATCCGGCAAGTGAAATTATTTATCTATCAGTTCAAACTGATTTTGATATTTACAATTTGCAGGGACAGAAAATCATGCAGATAAAAAATCAGAACTGGGTAAATATTTCAGAACTGAAATCAGGTACATACATGCTTGTCACAAAAGAAAAAGAGATTATTAAAATTATTCGTCAGTAATTATGAAATTATTTTTTTTACTACTCCTGATTTTAGGAATCACAAGTTCCTTTTCACAAACTTTTTCTGAATTTATGAAAGCCGTTCCAGCAGATCGTGCATCAGATGATCAGTTTGGATATGCGGTTGACATAGACGGGAATTTTGCAATAGTTGGAGCCTTCAGTGATAATTTTGGTGGTAGTGAAAACCACGGATCGGTTTACATTTATAAAAGAAACGGAATCAATGACTGGACACAGCATCAGAAACTGATTCCCAATGATCAGGAAGATTATGACCGATTCGGCTGGTCCGTTTCTATTGACGGAGATTATGCCATTGTCGGTGCTTATCGTGAGGATGAAGACGCAAGCGGAAACAACTCACTTTCAAATTCGGGATCAGCGTACATTTTTGAAAATGACGGAACAGGAAACTGGATTCAGGTTGAAAAATTAGTCGCTTCTGACAGACAGGATGATGATGAGTTTGGCTGGTCAGTTTCTATACATGGTACAACGGCAATTGTTGGTGCACGGGCAGAAGATCATAATGTTGCCGGCGGAAGTTATATTTATAGTGCGGGCTCCGTTTACATTTTTGACAGAGATGGTTCCGGAAACTGGAATCAATCACAAAAAATATGTGCGGCAGACAGAGCGGCAGATATAAACTATCCGGGTGGATATTCGGGTGAAGATTTGGGAGATCAGTTTGGCTGGGCCGTTAGTATCTGGGGAGATTATTTAGTTGTTGGAGCATTGCATCATGATTATGCGGTTGTATCACCTCCATCCGGAATTTTATGGTCATCAGGTGCTGCCTATATTTTTGAAAGATCAGGTG
This sequence comes from Crocinitomicaceae bacterium, assembly GCA_016719925.1. Classification (GTDB taxonomy): domain Bacteria; phylum Bacteroidota; class Bacteroidia; order Flavobacteriales_D; family Crocinitomicaceae; genus JADJGJ01. The sequence goes on from JADJYC010000004.1 coordinate 209,397, forward strand.
GTATTTGGACACAAGTTCAAAAAATTCAAAACTTTGACAGAGAAAGTTGGGACAGGTTTGGATGTGCTGTTGATATTGATACAAATGTTGTCGTAGTTGGTGCTTATTCTGAAGATGAAATAGAAGATGGCGTAAGTGGCACATTAACTAATCCGGGATCAGCATATCTATATGAACGAAATGTTGGCGGCACATGGAATTTCACACAGAAAATTGTTCCGGATGACAGAAATTCCGGCGATCATTTTGGATATTCGTTTGCATTGGAAGACACATTGTTGGTGATTGGTACTCATTCTGATGATCATGATGAAAATGATGCCAACTTAAAAGATGATGCAGGATCTGCCTATATTTTTGAAAAGAATGCCGGTGTCTGGTCACAGTATCAGAAAATTGATGCTTCAGACAGAGACACGCTGGATGAATTTGGAATTTCAGTTGGATTATCAGGACATGTAATTGTGATTGGCGCTTTTATGCAAGATTTTGATGCAACAAATTCAAATGAAATGCCTGACGCAGGCGCAGCTTATTTTTTCTCAAATCAGAATTGTCCTGTATTAATTACCGATCAAAATATCAATCTATGTTTTGGAGAATCATTAACTGTGGGCAGTTCAGTTTATACCATTGCCGGATCTTATTCTGATCTTTTAATTTCTTATGAAGGCTGTGACAGCACAGTAAATACAATTTTGACATTTGAACCAGAAATTTCTTCTTCCACAGATGTTGCTGTTTGCTTTGGAACTGGTTACTGGATTGACGGCGTTTATCAGACAGTGCCTGGAAATTACCCGGTTAATTACACAGCGCAAAATGGTTGTGACAGCACAGCGTATATAAATCTGACCATTGAAGATGAAATTACGGCAACACAAAATGTTTCTATTTGTTTTGGTGATTCTTATACCATTGGCACAAATACATATTCAACAAGTGGAGTTTATACGGATGTAATAACCGCATCCAATTTTTGTGATAGTGTTGTAACTACCAACCTGACTGTTCAGCTGCCTGTAAATAATTCAATCGATCAGAATAATAATATACTCACTGCTGTAAACTCATCAGCAACTTATCAATGGATTATTTGTAATACCGGTCTTCCAATCGCGGGGGCAACCAATCAGGTATATATTGCACCTGTGACCGGACTGTATGCAGTAATTGTAACGGAAAACGGCTGCACAGATACATCAGCTTGTGTACTTGTAGATATTATAAATGGAGTGTCAGAATTTGAAGTGAACGCAGTAACAATTTTTCCTAACCCCAACCAGGGAGAATTTCAGATCATATTAAATAATCCGGATGTCAAATTGGAAAATTTGTCTCTGTTTTAATTCATTAGGACAAAAAATTTCATTGTCTCACAATGTGAATATAATTAGTCCTGCAGAAAAATTAGCTTCGGGAGTTTATGTGCTTATTATACAATCAGAAAATCAAACAAGCGCATACAAAATAGTGGTGGAATAAAAATCAGGCAAGATTCAATAAAACGGTCAGCGTTTTTGTCAGATCAAGTCCTGCTGCCTTAAGTTGCTGCGGAACAATAGATGCTGCTGACATTCCCGGATTTGTATTTACTTCAATCAGATTTGGAACACCTTGTTCAGTCACAATATAATCTACTCTGGCAAATCCTTTTAATCCAAGTCTCCGGTAAATATTTTTAGTTGTATTCTGAATTGTAGTTGTCCACTCAACCGGAATTTCAGCCGGAGTAACTTCTCTGGATTTTCCTTCATACTTTGCGGCGTAATCAAAGAATTCATTTTCAGAAATTATTTCAGTTGGTGGAAGTGCAATAACTTCTGGTCCGTTTGAAAAAACCCCGCAGGTAATTTCTCTGCCTGTAATTGCTGATTCAATTACAACTTCACTTCCTTCTTCAAATGCAGCTGCAATTGCTGATGGCATTTCCATCAAAGTTTTAACCTTGCTTACTCCAAAACTTGAACCGCCGTCATTTGGTTTTACAAAACAAGGGAAGCCAAGTTCGTCTGCAATTTCTATTGGATTTGGAGTTTCACCATTTCTGATCAGAATTGCTTTAGCCGTTGAAATACCAAATGCTCTCAGAAAACTGTTACAAGCCCATTTATTAAAACTCAGCGCAGCAGCAAAACAATTTGAGTTGATGTATTTCAAACCAATCATATCAAAATATGCCTGAAGTTTTCCATCTTCTCCCGGTGTGCCATGAATGGTAATAAAGGCAAGATCAAATCCAACCGCTTCGTCTTTTTCAATGAATGTAAATTTGTTTTTGTCTATTGGAGAAACTCCGCCGTTCATATGAACGTGCCAGCTGTTTTCAGTTATCTCAACCAGATATGGTTCAAATAAACTGCGATCCATGTTTTCATAAATCACACCACCGCTTTTTTGCGAAATTTTTGATTCAGAAGAATATCCGCCGTAAACAATTGCAACTTTCTTTTTCATGAGATGTACGAATAGTACTGTAAAGTTACAGAATTGCACACCCTCATCAGGTAAGCGAATAATAAGATATCAACAACAAAAAATTAGAAAAACGAAAGGAATTCGTCAAATGTCATGTTGTAAGTATAATCCACATTCCATTTCGGACGGAATATCAGAACACCTGCTTTTAGTTTTCCTTTTATTGTAAATGCAACACCTTTTCCTGACATCATACTCCATATTGATGAAAATGTACTCTTTACAAATTGTGATTCATCTCCTACCAGCGTAAATCTGTACCCGGCTTTTGTCTTTGCTGTCAGTTTTATTTTTTCCATGACATGCACATCACCGCAAGGTTGTTCAGCAATATAAAGTGCAAGTGATGAAGGCATAATTGTAGCAGCGTACCAGTTTGGATTTTCAATTACATAATCAAATGATACATGAACCTTTCCGTTTTTCTTTTCCACGCCAAAATTTTCCATGCCGTAAAAAATGATGTCTTTATACTCCTGCTCAGCAACAGAATTAAAAGGGATAAATACAACGAGTAAAATATAAATTGCGTTTTTCATCAGAATCAACTATTTATTTTTTCAATTGAGCGTAATGTTTGTAGAAAAGCGGAATCGATTCAATTCCTTTGAAATAATTAAATACACCGTAATGTTCATTGGGAGAATGGATGGCATCTGAATCCAGTCCAAATCCAAGCAATATCGTTTTCAGTCCCAGCACCTGTTCAAACATGGCAACAATTGGAATTGAACCGCCGCTTCTTACCGGAATGGGCTCCTGTCCAAAACTTTCTTCCAGCGCCAGACTTGCTGCTTTGAATTCAATCGAATCTGTTGGTGTCTGAGCGGGTTCACCGGCATGATGTGGTTTTACAACAACTCTTACCCCTGCCGGAGCAATACTTTCAAAATGTTTCTGGAACAATTGCGTAATTTTATTCGGATCCTGATTGGGAACCAGCCGCATTGATATTTTAGCATAAGCTGCTGAAGGAATAATTGTCTTAGCACCTACTCCGGTATATCCTCCCCACATTCCATTGACATCAAGCGTTGGTCTGATGGTAGCACGTTCCATTGTTGAATATCCTTTTTCTCCAACCGTTTCTGTAATGTTTAATGCCTTGCAATATTTTTCCTCAGAATAAGGTGCACGTGCCATATCAGCACGCTCTTTCTCACTTAACTCTACAACTCCGTCATAAAAACCAGGTATAGTAATTCTTCTGTCCTTATCATGCAAAGAAGAAATCATGTCACATAAAATATTGCACGGATTTGCTACTGCACCGCCGTACAAACCTGAATGCAAGTCTCGGTTTGGCCCGATTACCTCTACTTCAAAATAACTCAGGCCACGCAAACCAACTGTCACTGAAGGTGTTTCTTTGCTGATCATACCGGTATCTGAAACCAGAATTACATCAGCAGATAATTTTCCCTTATTTGATTTTATAAAAGCTTCCAGATTTTCTGAACCCACTTCTTCTTCACCTTCAATCATAAACTTTACGTTGCAAGGTAAACCAGACGTTTTCATCATAGCTTCAACAGCCTTTACATGCATGAACATCTGTCCTTTATCATCACAGGCTCCACGGGCAAAAATTGCCCCTTCAGGGTGAATTTCCGTTTTCTTAATTACCGGTTCAAATGGCTGGGTATTCCACAAATCAATAGGATCGGCGGGCTGAACGTCATAATGCCCATACACTAATACAGTTGGAAGAGACGGATCGATGAGTTTCTCCCCATAAACCACCGGATGCCCTTTGGTAGCAATGACTTCACATTTGTCTAAACCGATTTTTACAAGACTCTCCTTTACAAATTCTGCCGTTTTTTTAACATCAGCATCGTATTTTGCATCGGCACTAACAGAAGGCAGTCGCAATAAATCAAACAATTCATCTAAAAATCGTTGTTTATTTTCTTGGATATATGCGTTCAACATCGCTAATTTCAAAGGTTTCAGACAAATGTAACAATACTTTGGAATCAGCTGTTTTTTGGGCGTCGAAAAAAATTAAACTATCTTGTGCAACCTCTCGACATCTCAGCATGTCTACCAATTCAGAACACGCCATTAATTTATATAAAAATGAAAAAAAGAAGTCTCATACTCGCATCGGCTCTCCTCATTGCAGGATACACCGCCAAAGCGCAATCGATCACGATTGATCAGACTCAGACACCAGCACAGTTGGTAAACAACGTTCTGGTTGGTTCAGGTGTTGTAGTTTCCAATATTGAATTCAACTACTCTGTTCCTTTGGCTAATGCGCTGCAAACACAATGCGGTTACTTTACCGCCGGAACATCTTCCTTCCCGATTTCTGAAGGATTTATTATGGGTACTGGTAACATGATCATGGCTCTTGGTCCAAATGACATGGCTTCTGCTACTGACAATTCAGGTGTAGCTCCTGACCCAAATGATCCGGATCTGGATGCAATCAGTACAGCGGTAATGAATAATGAAGCCATTCTGGAATTTGATTTCGTTCCTGCAGGTGATTCAGTTGTATTTAATTACATCTTCGCATCAGAAGAATATCCTGAATTTTCTCCGTCTTCATTTAATGATGCGTTTGGATTCTTTATTTCAGGTCCTGGTATTTCTGGTACTTTTTCAGGAGGAGCAATTAATATTGCTCAATTGCCATCACCAGTTATACCTGTAACTATCAATAACGTAAATCCGACAACAAATGCTACTTATTATGTGAGCAATGCGGGTGGAACATCAACCCAGTTTGATGGTTATACTGTAGTTCTTCAGGCTGGTGCAGCTGTTCAGTGTGGTGAAACTTACCATATCAAATTAGCAATCGCTGATGCCGGTGACCAGGCTTATGAATCTGCTGTTTTTCTTGAGGCAAACTCTTTCTCATCAAATGGTGTAAATGTTCAGATTGCTTCTGCAACAGGAAGTGCTGCTATTACTGAAGCGTGTGACTCAGCTATCGTAACTTTTATCAGACCTGAAGATCAAACTTCTGGTCCTTTGACAATTACTTATGGAATTGGTGGTACTGCAACAAACGGGACTGACTATCCATTCTTGCCAGGTACTATCACTTTCCCTGCTGGAGTTGACACAGTTCAGTTTTACGTTACCCCTAGCATGGACGGATTAACCGAAGGAACAGAAACTGTAACACTTTCTGTAAGTATTGTAAACTCTTGTGGAGACACAATTGTAACAAACGCAACCATTGAAATTATTGACCCGATACCATTCAACGTAGTGCCTGATGATATCGTAATTGATTGCCCTACAGCAACTGTTAACATTACGGCCAATCCGGATGATGGAGTGCCTGCCTTCACTTATGACTGGGGTATTTACGGAACAGGTCCGTCTGCTAACGTACCAGGTAATATAGTAGGTACAACAAGTTACAATGTTGAGATCACTGATGCATGCGGTACCGTTGCAACAGGCTCAGTGGATGTGACGTTGAGTCCTGCTCCTGAACCTACCATAAACTTTAACCAGAATACATTTACGATTTGTCCGAATGAGGATGCTACCATTATTGCAACCGTTGTGAACCCATATAGTTCTACCATTACACTTTATGACTGGTCACTACTCCGGGTTCAACCAACACACTTGTAGTTTCACCAAATGTACTTACATGGTATTATCTTACAATCAATGATGGTTGTTATGATGTGACTGACTCAGTTAAAGTTGAAATTGGAAATATTGATTTGACAGGTATCACAGTAATCGATGCTACCAACTGCCCTGGTTTACCAGGTACACCAGGATCAATTGAGGTATTTCCGGATGATCCGACATTTACTTATCAGCTGACTGGTGGTGGAGATGTTTTTGGACCACAGGTAAATAATTTCTTTGGAAATCTTGATGGAGGTATCATCTACTTCCTGCATGTTGAAGATGCAAACGGCTGCGCAATTGATACTACTGTTGCTGTAGGTCAGGGATTAAATCCAGTTACAGCAACATGGGTGCCTGGTTCGTTGAGTGATGTAACATGTTTTGGTGACCTGAACGGTTCAGCTGAAATCACAAATATTGGTGGTGGAGTTTTACCTCCGTACGATGTTTACTGGACACACACAACTGGCTTATATGATCAATCTGTAGTTGGCATTGGTGGTGGAAATTCAATCAACAACCTGATGGGAGGAAACTGGGTAGTAACTGTAACAGATCAGCAAGGCTGTTCGTGGTCACAATTGTTCTTCATCTTTGAACCTGCAGAATTAACACTTGATTTTATTTACAATGATCCTTCTTGTTATTTGTTTACTGATGGTTCAGTAACCGCAAGCACTTCAGGTGGAAACGGTGGTAATACATTTACTATGACTAACAGTGCAGGAACAACATTAAATCTTGCAAACTCAAATACAATTAACCAGCTTGGAGAAGGATGGTATTATACCACAATCGTTGACTCTGAAGGATGTTCTGCTGAAGATTCAATCTTCATTCAGGATCCGGGTGAAATTGACATTGATTTAATTATTGATCAGCCGCTTTGCTATGGTGATCCAACTGGTTATGCTGAAGTTGATACAGTATACAACTATACCGGTTCATATTCAAACGTAGCTTATTTCTGGAATCCAAATCCATCCGGAAATCAGGGAATTGGTGCAACATTCTCAAACCACATGGGACCTGGAACTTATGCGTTAACTATCAATGATGAAAACGGATGTTCTAAAGTATTTGACTTTACAATTACTTATCCTGATTCATTATACTTCACTGAAATTGGATATCATCCTGCACATTGCCGATTAACTTATTTTCAAAGTGGAAATGGCGTGGTTTACGCGGCAGCATCTGGTGGTACACCTGATTATGACTATTTGTGGACCAATAACAATACTGGTCAAACAACTACCAATACAACATGGGGTGGTTTAAATCCAGGTTCTTATACAATAACGGTTACTGATGAAGTTGGATGTATTTTAACGCAAACAGTACAACTTGATTCTGTTAGTCCAATTGCTGATTTTGATGTTTATTCAGCAGAATTCCTGACTCCTGGTGTTTATGAAGGTACGGCTGTTGTTTGTGTTGAATTCACAAACCAGTCACAATACTTCTCTAATGATCAGGACCCAAATACAGATACTACATTCTTTTGGAGTTTAAATAGCCCAGCAACTGATTGGGATGTTACTCACGACTTCAATGAAGTTTACGACACCTGTTATACTTCAGAAGGAGTTTATGAAGTTTGTTTAATTGCGTTCAATAAAAACGGTTGTTCAGATACGGCCTGTGTTGATCTGATTATTCATGATCCGCTAGAATTTACTCCTGTCAATGTATTCTCACCAAATGCTGACGGGGCAAACGATGTATTCACATTTGAATTCTGGTCACAGGCAGTTGCAACATTCCAATGTACAATTGTAAACCGTTGGGGAGTTGTAGTTGCTGAAATGGATGACATTACAGATGTATGGGATGGTACTGACATGAACGGTGACCCTTGTACGGATGGTATTTACTTCTATACCTATAGCGGTGTTGCCACAAACGGAACTGTTTTTGACGGACAGGGATTTGTTCACATTGTAGATTCAGGTCAATAAGAAAATTGATTTTTGGAAAAAAGAAAAAACCGGCTCAGAATTTCTGAACCGGTTTTTTTATTTTAATTCGAAATGATTATTCTGCACTGAAATGATTCCAGCCCTGAGCCTTAAGCGCAACAACTGATCCATCTCTTGCAACAATATTTGCACCTGAATTTTTATCTGTGTAATGCCCAATTACTTTCAGATGTTCACTGTCTTTAATTTTGTCGTAATCTGACTGTTTGATTGAAAACAGCAATTCATAATCTTCACCTCCGTTTAATGCACAGGTGGTTGGATCAAGATTGAATTCCCGGGCATTACTGAATGTTTCCTGATCAATTGGAATTTTTTCATCATAGATAGTACAACCTAAATCTCCGGCTTTACACAAGTGAAGAATTTCTGAAGCCAGTCCGTCAGAAATATCAATCATGGAAGTTGGTTTTACATCCAGAGTTTTCAGAAAATGAACCACATCTTTTCTTGCTTCTGGTTTTAATTGTCTTTCAAGAATGTAATCAACACCTTCAAGTGCAGGCTGCACAGAAGGATTTTCAAGATAAATCTGACGTTCTCTTTCCAAAATCTGAAGCCCCATAAAGGCAGCACCCAGATTTCCTGAGACAACCAGCAATTCTTTTTCAGCACCACCGGCACGGTAAACAATTTCATCTTTAGCTACTTCTCCAATTGCCGTAATTGTGATGATCAATCCGCCGGTTGAAGATGTTGTGTCTCCTCCAACCAAATCAACCTGATACAATTCACAGGCTTTTTTTATTCCGTCATAAATCTCTTCAATAGCTTCAATTGAAAACCGGTTTGATACAGCAATGGAAACAACAATCTGTCTCACATCTCCATTCATGGCATAGATATCTGAGAAATTGACTACGGCAGATTTATAACCCAGATGTTTCAAAGGAGAATACATGAGATTAAAATGAATATTTTCTACCAGCGTATCTGTTGTCACCAACATATATTTTTCACCGGCATCAATAACTGCACAATCATCACCAATACCCTTCACAGTTGATGCATGATGAATTTTAATATTCTCAGCCAGTTTGTCTATCAATCCAAACTCACCCAGTTTTTCCAGTTCTGTTCTTTTATCCATTAGCAATTTTTATCAGATGAAATATTAAATAAAAGGGATGCGAATAATTCGCATCCCTGCACAAAAAAGATAATTTATTTTTAATCCAGTGATCCGATCATTTTCTTAGGATCAACCCAGGCATCATAATCTTCTGCTTTTACATAACCCAAACGAACTGCTTCTTCTTTTAAAGGTAGTTCCGTTATTATGCGCCGAGTTTGCAATTTCTGCCGCTTTATAATATCCGATTTTTGGATTCAACGCAGTAACAAGCATTAAAGAATTATTCAGCAACTCTTCTATTCTGCGGTAATTTGGTTCAATTCCCTGCGCACAATGTTCATCAAAAGATACACATGCATCTCCCAATAATTGAGCAGATTCAAGCAGATTTTTTGCCATGACAGGTTTAAAGACATTCAATTCATAATGACCCTGTGAGCCACCAACTGCAATGGCAACATCGTTTCCAATAACCTGAGCACAAACCATAGTTAATGCTTCACATTGTGTTGGATTTACTTTACCCGGCATAATAGACGAACCAGGTTCATTGGCCGGAATAATAATTTCTGCAATTCCTGAACGCGGACCAGAAGCCATCATGCGAATATCATTTGCTATTTTATTTAATGAAACAGCCAGTTGTTTCAAAGCACCATGAGTTTCTACAAAGGCATCATGAGAAGCAAGAGCCTCAAATTTATTTTCTGCTGTAATAAAAGGATGTCCTGTAAACTGAGCTATATATTTTGCAACCAGCACATCATATCCTTTTGGAGTATTCAAACCGGTTCCCACCGCTGTACCTCCCAAGGCCATTTCTGATAAATGCGGTAAGGTATTTTTCAAGGCTTTTAACCCATGTTCCAATTGAGAAACATATCCTGAAAATTCCTGACCTAATGTAAGTGGTGTAGCATCCATCAAATGTGTACGGCCAATTTTCACTACATTTTTAAATTCTGAAGATTTTGCTTTTAATGTTTTTAATAATTTTTCTACTCCCGGAATTGTAGTTTCAACCACCATTTTATATCCGGCAATGTGCATTCCGGTTGGAAAAGTATCATTGGATGATTGTGATTTATTTACGTCATCATTCGCTTCAAGTGTTTTTCCTTCTCCTATTTTGCCACCAGCCAAAACATGTGCACGGTGAGCTATTACTTCATTCACATTCATGTTAGACTGTGTACCAGATCCGGTTTGCCAGATAACTAACGGAAACTGATCATCCAGTTTGCCGGCCAGAATTTCATCACAAACTGCAGCAATTTTATCGCGCTTTTCTGCTGGTAAAACTCCCAGATCAGTATTTGCATACGCAGCTGCTTTTTTCAAATAGGCAAACCCACGAATGATTTGTAACGGCATGGATGCTGCCGGTCCAATCTTGAAATTATTTCTTGAGCGCTCTGTTTGTGCTCCCCAGTATTTATCAGCAGGTACCTTTACCTCGCCAATCGTGTCTTTTTCAATTCTATATTCCATTTTGTTTTTTATTTCAGAATTAATAGTATCTTTACCTCGTTAATCAGAGTAACAAAATTATATAATATCTCATCATGGCATCACTTGGTTTAGCTTTCTTTCTTTGCGTAGGCCTAATGGCTTTCTGGATTCTTGCATTTTTAATGGGATTTATGGTTCCTTATTGGGTGACCATCGGTGCTTTGCACATGCTTCGTCCAAAAAGACTTTCTGACGAGAATAAACAATAGACTTAATATTTATTTTATATATGCAAAGGATGACCATAAGTCATCCTTTTTTTATTGACGGAAGTTCAAATATTTTTTCCGGCGGACGACCAAATACAGCTTTTGAATCATCAATAAATATTGGTCTTTGGAGCAGAGTTGGATAATGAATTATTGCATCAATCCATTCATCATCTGTAAGATTTTTACCTTCAAAATTCTGAACAAATATTTTTTCATTTGTTCTGATAAGTTCAAGAGGTTTAACACCCATTATTTTGCACAGACCCAGTACAAAATCATGGGTAAATTTCAGTTTTGTGAGATCAATAATTTTTACCTCAACGCCTGAATTGTTTACAAAGTCAAGGGCAGCAGCGCTTTTAGTACAATAGGGGTGATGTAACATTTCCATCATAATTCTAAATTACCGTTATCTCACCAGAATGTAACAAAATCAGGCAACTTTTCTTATTAATTGAACGTATAAACCAACGTATTACCGGCTATTTTCGTTTTCTTTGTCAGACATGTTTAATCGATTAATCATATTTCTTGTTGCCATTACCTCTGCTTGGGCGGTAAATGCTCAGTTTACCGTTACAGGAAGCACCACGTCTTCTTCTTGCGGATTTACTGTAACGCCCGACACACCTAACCAAACTGGTTCGTTTTATCAGAACGCAACCGTCAGTCTGGCCACAGATTTTAGTTTGCTGTTTTCTGTAAACTTTGGTTGCAACGGAACGGGTGCCGCTGGTCTGTGTTTTGTTTTTCAGGATTCACCCTGGAACGTTGGAGGCGGAACTTATGGAATGGGATATTCAGGTTTGACCGGAAACTCACTTGCAGTTGAATTTGATACGTATGATAACAGCGGAGGATTAGGAAACTGGGATATTGGTGCAGATCATATTGGATTATTTACAGGTGGAAGTAATGATCACAATCCTGCAAATCCTTTAAACCTGATGGGTGCTGTACCTACTGAGATTATTCCGGGAAATGCGGAAGCTGAAGATTGCAATGATCACCTGGTAGAAATTATCTGGGATTATATCAATGCTACCAGCCAGACAATAACTGTTAAAGTGGACGGAGTTATTTCACTTACAAAAAACGGCAACTTCATTAATCTGCAATTTGCAGGCAATCCAAATGTTCTTTGGGGATGGACAGGATCAACAGGTCCTCAATCCAATTTACAAACAGTAGATATTGCACTTGAACCAAGCTTTACAATTTCTGCAACCAATTGCCCGGGGCAGTTAATCAATTTCACTGATGCATCTGTTGCGCAGAATACAATTACAAACTGGTTGTGGGATTTTGACGGATTAGGAACTTCTACTTTACAAAATCCATCTTTCACATTTGTCACTGCAGGCAGTCATGATGTAACATTAACCATTACAGATAATACAGGTTGTACTAATTCAGTTACCATACCGGTGGGTGTTGGTTTTGAAGTAGATCCAACTGCTGATAACATGACTATTTGCCCGAATACCTCAACGGTACTTCATGCCAATGCAGCACCTTATGTTGGTAATACCTGTTGTTTTGATTTAGTACTGGGAGATTTATGGGATGATGGCTGGGCAGGAAATGAAGTTGAAGTTTTTGTAAATGGTGTTTCAACCGGTACTTATTTTCCTCCTTCAGTAGGTGCGGGCGCGTCATATTACCATACCTTTAATCTATGTTTTGATCACGGAGATGTTGTTGAAATTCAAATTAACGGTGCAGCATATCCCAATGAATGCACATACACACTTTATGACGCAGGCGGAGCTACTATTTTGACCGTGGCAGCCGGGCCGGGCACCTGGGTCAACGGTTCTTCTCAAACATATACTGTGAACTGCGGAATCACACCACCGGCCTACACCTATTCATGGGATAATGCCGGATATCTTGGAGGTGGTGCTGCAACAGCTGATCCTACTGCAACAATTCCTTCTACAACAACTTTCACAGTAACAGTAACTGACCCCGGAACCGGATGTTCTATTTCTGATAACGTAACTGTTTCAACATTTCCTCCGGTTACAGCAACCATCAGTGGTAATCAAACTATATGCAATGGTAACAGCGCAAATCTTCAGATCAATTTTACCGGAACACCTCCGTTTGATGTAACTGTTTCTGGTCCGGGTGGGCCATATGTTCTTACGGGAATAATGCCATTGATTTATAATTTCAGTGCATCACAAAACGGATCATATACCATTTCAAGTGTGAGCGGAAGTGGCTGCACGGGAACGTTTTCTGGAACTGGAACTATCACTGTCATTACACCACCAAATGTGGACATTGGTGCAACAGCAAGTTATTGTGACGGAGATGCAATTTCACCACTTACGGTAATTTCTGGTGGCGCCGGAACTGTTAACTGGTATAATAATGCCGGATTAGTTGGTCCGCCTCTTGGAACAGGTATGTCTTACACACCGGTACAAGGCGTTGGTTCAGTCACTTATTACGCCGCAACAACAGAACCAGTTTTAGGTTGTGTTGGAGCATCAGACAACGTTACAATTACAGTAAATCCAATTCCTGCCGCACCATCTTTTACCGGTAATACAGTTTATTGTGATGGTGATACCCCTACTCCGCTTACTGGAATACCTGCATTAGGTGGAACAATTACCTGGTATTCGGATGTTACCCTGCTGAGTGTACTTTCTACTCTGACAAGTTATAATCCAGGGTTGGTTGTAGGCACAACGGTTATTTATATCACTGAAACAGCAAACGGTTGTGAGGGTCCTTCAACACCAATCAGCATATTGGTTAAACCAACACCAACAGCTCCGGCTGTAACGGGTGATATGTTGTACTGTGAAGGTGAAACACCAACAGCACTTACAGCAACTCCAACTTTGGGCGGAACGATTGCCTGGGAAAATTCACTGGGCGTAAATGTTGGTTCAGGTACTTCTTACACTCCACCACTGGCAAACGGATTATCAACTTTTACTGCAACGGAAACATTAAATGGATGTACTGGTCCGGCAACAACAATAACGGTTGAAGTTCAGCCTGCTCCAATGGTTAGCGTAACTGAACAAGTAAGTATTTGTATAGGAGATTCAATTGAGATTACAGCTTTGAATAATGGATATGCAATCACATGGAGTGATTCACAAAGTGGTGAAACAGTTTGGTTAGGTCCGGATACCACAACCATGATTTATGTGACTGCTACAAATCCGCTTTGCGGTTTTGCCATGGACAGCATTTTGGTAACTGTAAATTATCTTCCAGATGTTGTTGCAGGAAATGATACATTAATTGGTATCGGAGGTGAAGTTGAATTGTGGGCTGAGTCTGATCCGGATGTTACCTATACATGGATCCCTGAACCATCCGAATGTCTTAACGATGACTGTTCAGAAATTTATGACGTGCCTGATCAGGCAACACTTTATGTTGTTATTGTTACTGATCCGATTGGCTGTCAAAACAGTGATAGTGTATTGGTAGATATTAACGGATACATGGAAGTATTTGTGCCAAACATTTTTTCTCCGAACGGTGATGGTGAAAATGACTATCTGGTTATTAACGGACCACGATTATTCAATTACTATATTCAGATTTATGACCGCTGGGGAAAAGTAGTTTTTGAGTCTAACGAACAGAAAGATTATTGGGATGGAAAATTAAACGGGAGTGATCTTGCGCCACAGACATTTGTTTATATGCTGAGTGGTGAATCTGTGCTTGGTGATAAAATTGTGCAAGAAGGAAATGTCACTATTATTAAATAAATCCAACCAATATTTTGAATTTGTCGTTCATCTCCATGATAAGCAATCCTATGAATAAATTCTTTACACTTTTTTTGTCGGCATTTTCTTTTGCAGGTGTTTTTGCTCAGCCAATTGGCGCACCAATTCCCGGACAGAATACACCTCTGGAAAATCACAAAACTCAACCCGAGTGGGGATACACTACAAAATCTGCCGGTGACTCTTGTGGATTCTATTTCAACAACTATGTTGGTCTTGCAAAAACTTCCAGTGTTTTGCAGGAATACATGCGAACAGGTGATGTCATAAATGATTTTTATTATGCCGGACGCGCACAGCGTTTTAGTGTTACGCAACCGGTTGAAGTGGGAGGTGTTGAATTTTATGCCTATCATGAAACAGCATTTGATTCTGTGATGGTAATCACAACTCTTCATGCTTACACTTCTTCCAATGATTCATTGGGACCTGAGCTTGCACGAGATACATGTTATGTTACGCATACTGCCTTCACACTGGTATTGCCAAATATTGCTGTGCAAAGTTATTTTGATACTCCGGTTACCATGACAGATGATTTTGTAATCGCCATGCACTCAACTGAAGATCTTGATCTGGTAATTATAACCAATGACTGGAATGCCAATGACGGAAATGGAGAAAGTAATTCATTTGCACTTTATTTAAATCCTGCCTACTCAACTGACGACGGATGGTATTCAGCCCAGGGTTATTTTGGAGCAGACTATGATTATCTCATGAGTCCTTATGTTAATTATGATTTGTACACTCCATTTACAGTGCTTGAAGACAGCATTTGCCCGGATGTTGTAAATGCCGGCTGTGTTGATTATATCCAATTACCGCACTACACAAATCACATGTACAATTCACAATATGCATCTTCTTCAACTCATATCCGCTGGTTATGGGGTGACGGATATCAGAATGTAGATTTATTGAATGCATGCCATACCTATGCAAATCCCGGAACATTTGATATTACATTACAGGATACTTTATTCAGATATGATTTTAATTCACCTCATTGCATAGTTGTCGTAACCCAGCCAATTGTGGCATTAGATGTTCCGGTTCCAACATTTACTTTTATTCAGGATGGATTAACCGTTGATTTTACAAATACCTCTGCCAATTATGATTCATTGTGGTGGGATTATGGTGATGTTTCAACAGGAAGTGATCTGGAAACACCTTCGCACAGTTATACATCTGTTGGTGTGTTTGATGTCTGGTTGCATGTTTTTAACGCGTGTTATGAAGACTCAACTATGCTGCAGGTTACAACAGATGACGTTGGGATAAAAAATAATGAACCACATTTTGAAATTTATCCAAATCCGGCAAATAATTATGTAACTATTTCCGGACTAACTGGTGAGTCGCAAATTGAGCTGATGAATATTTTAGGAGAGCGGATTTTGTATTTACGCACTTCTGATTCAAAAGAAATGCTGAACCTATCTGAATTTGCAACTGGGACTTACTTCATTAAAATCACACACAATGATGATCAGACCACACAAAAACTGATCATCAGACATTAAAAAATATGTTCTGAATTATTAAAACGTCCTTCTGTAAAGTGAGGACGTTTTTTTTTGAAAATATACCCAAAGAATTTTAGTTAATTTCGGGAAATGAAAAGATACATACGAAACCCGCTCTTTCTGTTTTACCTGCTGGTAATGTATGTGGTGGCGCAATTCAGCTGGTGGCTCTATCTTATTGCAAGTCTTTACAGTCAGATTTATTCAGATCCGGTTCTTCTTGAAAAAAAGACGATGATGCTGGTGGGTGAAGGAACTGTTTTTGTAATTATTCTTTTTGGCGGTGTATTCATGATTAAAAGAGCATACCGGAAAGAACATGAACTAACTAAACTTCAGGAAAATTTTCTGCTCTCTATTTCACACGAACTTAAAACACCTATTGCATCTGTTCAACTTTATCTTCAGACATTGCAGAAAAGAGATCTGGATGATCAAAAACGAGATCAGATTTATGCGTCCGGTTTAACGGAAATTAAAAGACTGGAAAGTCTTGTAAACAATCTCTTAATCACCCGCAGTATTGAAAACAGGAATTACTTTCTGTCCAAAACAAAATTAGAACTGGATAAACTTGTTATGGATTTCATTCAATCCATTCAAACATCCCTTCTGAAAAATCACACCATTAAAATTGAAACTGAACCCATTTCAATTGTTGCTGATAAAGAAGCGTTGATAAGTATAATCAGCAATCTTATTCAGAATGCAGTAAAATATTCACCCGCCAATACAGAGATTACAGTTCGTGTGAAAAAATCCGGCAGCAATGCTGTCATTGAAATTTCAGATCAGGGAATTGGAATATCAGATCAGAACAAAGACAAAGTTTTTTTGCGTTTTTTCAGAGATGAAAATGAAATGACCCGTAAATCAAAAGGAACCGGTCTTGGTTTATTCATCTGTAAATTTCTGGTTCAATTGCATAAAGGTCAGATTTCTTTAAAAGATAATACACCAAACGGACTGACCATACAAATCGCATTACCATTGGAATAATTTTCAATAGACTCTATCAAAAAAGTACTCAGATAACATCGATAAAAAAAATCATGAAAAAATCAGATCCTACTTATTCGTTTAATTTAAAATCAATTGTTATTTCCTTTTTTTTGACCTTTATTAGTTCTATGATTATTGCACAGGATAACGAAGCAGAAGAATGGGAAGATGAAGAAGAAAAAGAAATTCATGGATTTTATGATACACGCGTAATCAATGGTCATTCTTCTGAAACATTGGAAAAAGGAACGTTTGATCTGAGAATAACACACCGGTTTGGAAATATAGCAGAACCTTCATCGGGCAGAACACTTTTTGGCCTGGACAACAGTACAGATATCCGGATTGCATTTGAATATGCTCCAACTGATCAGCTCTTACTTGGGTTTGGACGCTGCAAAGGATTTGTTCCATATACTGAATACTGGGATGGTTTTGCCAAATACAAAATTTTTAATCAGGGTAAAAAATTTCCGGTTACTCTGACTGCTGTCGGTTCAACCTTTGCAACAAGCATGGCAAGCTCCAATGACTCAACATTAATTACCAATTTTACAAATCCCGCCAGACGATTCACTTATTACACCCAGCTGATAGTGGCCAGAAATTTGTATGATAAAATCACATTACAGCTTGCGCCCGGAATTTTACACCGGAATTTTGTGAATTTTGATGATGAAAACACCAATTTTGTTTTAGGAGGAATGATCCGCTACAACTTTTATAAAAAACTAAGTATTCTGGCCGAGTATTATCACCTGTTCAGAAATGATGATCTGGGTGCGTCTGACAGATATAAACAATCATTGGGATTTGCTTTGGAGATTAAAACCTTTGCACACGTTTTTCAATTGAGCTTTACAAATTCAGAAGCTATTGGTGAAGGACAATTTATTCCTTATACCGCAAGCAACTGGCTGGATGGACAATTCAGATTTGGGTTTACTATTTCCAGAGAATTTTAGGAAAGTACGAGGTTGGAAGTATGAAGTACGAAGTTTATTCGATTCAGTCATTTTTCCGTCTACGGAGACTGAGCGACCCGCACTGAGCTTTGTCGAAGTGAGCCGAAGGACGAAGTTGGAGGTACGAAGTTAGAAATACGAAGTTAGAAGAACGAAGTTTATTCGATTCAGTCATTTTTCGGCGCACGGAGGCTGAGGTTCTCTAAGTCGAAGTGAGAAGTTGAAAGGACGAAGTTGGAAGTATGAAGGACGAAGTTAATTCGATTCAGTCATTTTTCCGTCTACGGAGGCTGAGGTTCTCGAAGCCGAAGGACGAAGTACGAAGTCGAAATTAAAGAATAGATGTTTACTGAATTAATAACAGAAATTAAAAACCAGGAATTATGAAATTTGTATTTACAATTTTAATTTTCACCGCCGGATTTTTTAGTAAGGCACAGACATTCACAATCGATTCTGAAAAAGCAGTTGCCCGTTTTAATTATCTGAAAGAAGAGACCACCGGAACTGTCAAGGGAATTACAGGTACCATCACATTTGATTCAACTGCCCTTTCTTCTGCCATATTTGAAGGTACAGCAGATGTCAAAACTGTTACTACCGGAAATGATCAGCGTGACGAACATCTCATGCAGGAAGAGTACTTCCATGCTGCAAAGTATCCTGTCATGACATTTAAAAGTACAAGTGTTATTCAAACTGAAGACGGTTTTAAAATGACAGGCACCTTAACCATTAAAGGAGTAGAAAAAAGTGTTGACTTCAAATTCACTTTTAACGGAACTTCTTTTGAAGGCAAAACAAGCATTTATGCAAATGACTTTGGACTGACCAGAGCAAAAAACCGAGATGACAGTAAAATATCCGTTAAGGTCTTTATCCCTGTGATTTGATTTTTGCAGTGATCTGAAGAAACTATTAAATTGCCGCAAAAATAGCGAAAGCCATTCCGGCTATCATAAAAAAAACTGAAATGGAAATAATAAAAATGACGCGTGTTTTAACGGAAGAAAGATTCTGCTGATTATTGGATCTCACTGCCGCATGAATATGATTTGTTTTTACCGGCTGCGCTGATTTTTTTGGCTGATCAGAAATTCCGTTCAGTTCCAGTAAAAATTTCAGGTCAGCATGATCAGATAAATAAGTCCACGCACCCTGATCAATTTTCACCATTGTTTCTGCACTTATTCTTTGATATTTCAGATCATCCAGCATAAAAGGACCTGTCTCTCTGCTTCCGTTTTTCAGATAATAATTCTTCATAATTCTTAATAAAAAAATAGCCGGTTACTATTCTCCGGCTACTTCAAGGATTTAATTTCTGCTTATTCTATCACCAGCTTTCCGGTAGATAAGTGACCATCTTCATCTTTCACTGTATATACATAAACTCCGGATGCCATTTTTGAAATGTCAATAGTTACCGTTTTATTTGTTGATTGCGTCAGAATAATTTTTCCGCTTGCGTCATGCAGATTCAGCGTCACATTTTTTTCATCTTTCAACTGAAGAACAAATTCACTCTTGGCAGGATTCGGATAAATTGATATACCAGAATTTGTTTCAGTAATTCCAACAGATGACCCAACAAGTACATTTGAAATTACATATTCACATCCGTTATTGTCCGTAATAGTTACTTCATAAACTCCGCCAACAAGTCCTGTTAAATCTTCTGACGAAGAAGTAAATCCTGAAGGACCGGTCCATTCAAAAGTATAGCCCGGTGTTCCGCCGGAAACAGTAAGATCAATTGCTCCGTCATTTCCGGACAACTCATCCGTTACGCTTGTTCCGCCGCCAATAGATGAAGGCGCACTCAATGTTACATTAACAGTTTGATTACACATATCTCCGTCATCAATCACCACAGAATAATTTCCTGAACATAATGCTGAAAATACATTGGAGGTTTGTACACCTGAACCAATATCATAAGTGTACGTTCCTGTTCCGCCGGTAGCATTTACCGTTATTGAACCGTCACAATCTCCCGCACAGGTGATATCAATTCCGGCTGCATCAGAAATCATATCACAGGTAAGTACTTCAATATTTGAAATAGTATAATCACAACCGTTTCCATCTGTAATTGTAACACTGTACATACCTGCTGAAAGACCTGAAATATCCTGTGAAGAAGAAGTAAAAGAAGATGGACCAGACCAGTCATACGTATAACCCGGTGTCCCTCCTGACGGAGTCAAATCAATTGCACCGTTGCTTCCGGAAGTTGCATCAGTTACTAACGTTGAACCACCAATTGCAGAAGGATCTGTAATTGCAACGTCAACAGTTTCTGTGCATGAACCATCGTTGATAGTTACGGTGTAATTTCCGGCACACAATCCGGTAAACGTATTACTTGCCTGCGCACCTGAGCCAATATCATAGGTGTATGAACCAGAACCACCGGAAGCTGTAATCACAACTGAACCATCACAGCTTGCATCACAATTTGCATTATCAGAAAGTGCTGTACCTGCAACATCACAAGATGGTGCACATCCTGAAATAATTAGTTGCAAACTATTAAAGGCATTTAGTCTTCCACCAGTGACCGTTTCTGTAGTGAGATTTGCAACAGGATCCGTTCCGTCCAATAATGCTGTTCTCACAACATCTGCTGCTGCCTGCGGATCACTCATAGCAAGATCAGCAAGTGATGAACATGGAGCAGAATACATCAGAGCAATAACACCAGCCGTAAGCGGCGATGCAAATGAGGTGCCTGTTACTGCACTTGTTGAAGATGATGAACTTGTTGTTACTACTGATTGGCCCGGTGCTCCCAAATCAATGGTTGTCTGACCGTAACCAGAAAATGTTCTGACATCACTGCTATTTGTTGCAGTAACAGAAATCATGTATGGACTTGAACAACCGGTTGGCATATCACCAACAACATCAATATTCACATTATTATTTGCAGTAGCTCCACAATTTAAAATTCCTGCCTGTCCCAGTGTATTATAAAATCCACACCACAACGGATAACTTGCCGGATTTGCATTATCAATTCCCCAGCTTGCATTGGTTGCAACGACAAAAGCACCTTCTGTTCCGCCACTGCTTGTATACAACTGACGCATAGTTAATGGATACGTATATGCAGCAATAACATTTGCTTCAGATAATGTTGAAGACATATCTACCTGCATAATTTTTACATCCCAGTTTATACCGGCAACAGCAAGACTGTTATTTCCCTTTGCGCCAATCATGCCGCTCACATTTGTACCGTGTCCGCCGGTTCCAATGTTGTCTGTATTTGCTGTTGTATTCCATCCGTCATAATCATCCACATATCCGTTTCCGTCATCATCTATGCTGTTATTCGGAATCTCATAAATATTGACCCAGTGATTTGCGGCCAGATCCGTATGCGCCCAGTTTGCTCCCTGGTCTTCAATTACACAAACAACAATTTCATCTCCGTTTGGAGTTGTACCTCCGGTTGTAATATCCCAGGCTAAATCTGAATCAATGTCATTATCTGAACCATCAATGTGATGCCACTGTGAAGCAAATGAAGGATCATTGGGAGTAGTTGCGCGCATGGTAATTTTATGATTATTCTGCGCAACCAACACATGTTCATTTGTGTAAAGTGCCGCAATCATTTCATCATGACTGATTACGTTTTCATCAAATGACAATAACCAGATATTTACAGGTTTTGAAATTTCTTTTGAAGCACGTAAACCTGAAATTTTGTCGTTGATGAATTGCAATGAGTTGATAACATCCATGATGTTTTTGGAATCATCCAACTGAATTAATACCTCGCCGGGAAAATAAGACGTTTCAGCTTTAATATCCTGCGCATTTGCAAATGAGAAAAACATCAGCCCTAAGCCAATGGTCAGCAATTTTTTCATGTAAACAGTTTTTATTGAGTGATCTAAAGTTACAAAGAATCGAGCATACTTGTAATTATATTTATACCAAGCGTTTAGAAATCGGTTTGAAACATGAGCTAATGAGTTTGCAATATTGGGTTTTGAAAATCAAAAGGTTAAAAAAATTTATTCTTTTTTTAACAGAGAATGCAAACCATTGAATTAATTTTAACGTCTAAATCGATAAATGGATAATTTATCTTGTTATGTCCAAAGTTGCAGCATACGTTTTTGACAGCCTGTTTGAAAGAAAAGATCAGGTATCAGCCAGAGAAAAACTGGTTGTGTTTACGGTATTGACAATTCTCACTACAGCAACAACATTGACTTTACTTCTGGTTTAATCCAGCATAGCTAAAACATCTTCCAATAATTTTCTTTCATTACAAAGACGCTGCACCTTGTGCTGACCACCAAGTTTATTTATTGATTTCAGATATTTTTCAAAAGTACCAGCCGGAACAGCTTGCACAAGCGGCATACCCAAAGACAAATTACCTGTTCGCTTGGCATCATAATCTGAATTCAGCAATTTGAGTTCAGCATCGAGTACATGTGTAAAAACCTGCAGATTTTCAGGTGGTGTATTAAATTCAATCAACCAGTGATGTGCACCATTTGCTGAATCAGTCATATAAACAGGTGCTGCGGTATATTCCCTAACTTCTGATTTTGTCCTGATGCATGCTTCTGCTATGGCGCGTTCAGCATTTTCAACTACCAATTCTTCTCCAAACGCATTGATGAAACTTTTTGTCCGGCCGGTTATTTTGAATCTATATGGTTTGATTGAAGTAAAACGGATTGTATCTCCGATAATATATCTCCACAAACCGGCATTGGTAGAAATTACCATGGCATAATTTTCATTCACCTCTACCTCACCCAGCGACAATACATTTTTTGAATTCACTCCGTCAAATTCTGTCATTGGAATAAATTCAAAATAAATTCCATAATCCAGCATAAGTAAAAGTTCATTCAGATTTAAATCATCCTGAATACCAAAAAATCCTTCAGATGCATTATATGTTTCTACAAAATGCATATTATCAAACGGAATTAATTTTCTGAACTGTTCACGGTAAGGTTCAAAATTCACACCACCGTGCATGAACAATTCCAGATTAGGCCAAACTTCACGCAGATTTTTTTTACCGGTTATTTCAAGAATGCGTTTGCAAAGAATCAGCGTCCAGCTGGGAACTCCGGCAAGAATATAAATGTCTTCACGCAGAGTTGACTGAGCCAGCTTTTCAATTTTTTCTTCCCACTCACTCATCAGGGCAATATCTCTGGAAGGTGTTCTTCTGATCTCAGCCCACCACGGCATGTTTTTCAAAATGATTGCAGACAAGTCACCAAAATAAGAATCATCATTCAGGTAATTAATTTCAGCGCTTCCACCCAATATCAGATGCTTTCCCTTGTATAGTTTTCGGTCGGGTAATTGATTATAATATAAACTCAGCAGATCTTTCCCTCCTTTATAATGACAATCTTCCAGTGATTCTTTTGAAACCGGAATAAATTTACTGCGACCTGTAGTGGTTCCCGAAGATTTTGCAAACCATTTTATTTCAGAACTCCACAAAAGATTCTGTTCATTTTTTAAAAGACGATCAACAAAGGGGGCTATGGATTCATAATCTGAAAGCGGAACATTTTTTCTGAAATCATCATGTCCACGAATAGAACTGAAGTAATTTTTCTTTGCAAATTCAGTTCCTGCTGATTTCTCCAGCAAATTTTTTAAAACATCATTTTGAACTTCCAACGGATACTTCTTAAAGAGTTCAATCTGATGAATTCTTTTTTTTATGAACCAGGAAAATATCGAATTAAACGGCATAACATTTCTGTTGAAGAAGAGTATGCAGTTTTAAGTTTAAGTATTATCCAAAGAATAATACTCCAAAAACCACTATGAGTAATACGATAATCAATACCGGAGCAAGGATATTTGTTGATTCATCGAAATATGAACCTTCAGCCGCATGATGACCGTGATCGTCATGTCCGTGGTTATCGTGGTGTGCATCGTGATGATCTGACATAAACTGTAAGTTTTTTGTAAATATAGAAAGATTTCTAAAAATCCGCTTTCAAGGCAATCATCATTTTTTTTCACCCCTTCAACATTCCTGTTTATCAGCACCCTTGGCAATTTCAGCAGGTCGCTTTTTCTGTTTATTATTCGAATTTGCAGAATAAAACAGGCTATCTCTATTTTCCCTAACTTTATAGTCTCAAGAAAACGCTTACCATGAAAAAATTATTAGTTTTTATTTACCTGGGATTATTGTCGGTATTTACTTCAAACGGTCAGGAACTTTATTCACGTGTTAAAATCTATGGCACTGATGAACAACTAAATCAGGCTGCGCAAATGGGCGTTGCAATGGATCACGGTCAGCATAAAAGAGACATGTGGTTTATTACTGATCTTTCAGAAACTGAAATTCAGATTTTGGAAAATAACGGATTCACTTATGAAATACTCATTGATGATGTCAGTGCTTATTATGTCGCCAACAGCAATGCAGAAGTTGAAAGTACAGATAATCACCGTTCTGGCTGCGGCGGTTCTGGCAGCGGCAGTTCATTCAATGTGAGTGATCCTGCAAACTGGCAGTTAGGTTCCATGGCTGGTTTTTATACCTATCAGGAATTTCTGGATGAACTAGATTCTATGGCTTCCAAATACCCGAATATTATTTCAGTAAAATCTCCCATCTCAACTTTTACATCCATTGAAGGACGTCCGATTTTGTGGGTACGTATTTCAGATAATCCAAATTCAGATGAAGCAGAAGAAGAAGTGCTTTACACGTCCTTGCATCATTCACGTGAACCGGCAAGTTTATCGCAATTAATTTTTTACATGTGGTGGATGCTGGAAAATTATACAGTGAATGATGAAGTAACTTATCTGATTGATGAAACAGAAATGTATTTTGTTCCGATGATCAACCCCGACGGATATGTTTATAATGAAACTACAAATCCGGGTGGCGGCGGAATGCATAGAAAAAACAGACGCAATATAGGTACCACAAATAAAGGAGTTGATTTAAATCGAAATTACAGTTATGACTGGTGTCAGACGGGAGGATCAATGACGCCAAACAACGATACGTATTGCGGATCAGCAGCATTCAGCGAACCAGAAACGCAGGCCATCAAATGGTTCTGTGAAAACCATGATTTTCAATTTGCATTCAATGCGCATACGCATGGAAATCTTTTACTGTTTCCATATGGTTATGATCAGTTTGTTTTTGCCCCGGATCATGATTACTTGCAGACTTTTACAAATCACATGGTAATATACAACGGATATGCCGCAATAAAAAGTTCTGATTTATATCCAGCTTCAGGTGATTCGGATGATTATATGTACGCTGCAGATCTTGGGGTAAAACCAAAAATATTTGCCATGACACCTGAGTGTTCCAGTGAAGGAACAGCCAATGATTTCTGGCCTCCGCAGGCAGCTATTCATGACATTTGTTCTGAAAATATCTGGATGAATAAAACACTTGCTCACATGCCGCATATCTATGGAGTGGTTACTGATCTGGATCCAAACCAAATCACAACTACTACCGGATATTTCCACTATGAGATTCAGCGCTTAGGCTTAGAAAACGGTGACATTACCGTAAGTATTTCACCCATTACAGGAATTCAATCTGTTGGAATTTCAAATGTGCATACGTTAAATGTTATGGATATTGAAGATGATTCAATAAGTTATATTTTAGATGCCGGAATTGCTTTTGGTGATGAAGTAAAATATGAATTACTCACAGATAATGGTACATGGATCAGACGTGATACCATTACCAAAATTTTTGGCGCACCAACCGTTTTCTTTTCAGATGACTGCAATGATCTCACTAACTGGTCAGGAGACTGGGAATTAACTACAGAAGATTTTGTTTCACCTTCAAACTGTATCACTGACTCACCATTTACTGATTACAATGATAATGTTGTTTCAGATATTGAACTCATGCAAAGTTTCACATTCGAAAGTGCAACCTATGCCTTTATTCAATTCAATGCAAAATGGTCACTTGAAAATGATTATGATTATGTGCAGTTTATGGCTTCTATAGATGGAGGAACATCATGGACACCGTTATGCGGAGAATACACAAACATTGGTGGCTCAAATCAGGATAACGGAAATCCTTTGTATGATAACTTTCAGCTAAGCTGGGTATTGGAAGAAATTAGTCTGACAGATTATCTTGGAATGACAGACGTGCGTTTTAAATTTCTACTTGTTTCAGATGGCGGAGTGACCGAAGATGGTTTTTATTTTGATGACTTTACACTTTTTACAGATCAGATTGACAACTCAGGACTGGGTGAAAACAACACGCTTAGCTGGATGGTTTATCCAAATCCGGCATCACAATCTGTAATGATTCAATTCAATCAGACAGAATCCATTCAGCAGGTTGAAATAACGAATGAACTGGGTGAACTGATTTATGTTTTTAATCCGGTAAATAATCTCACTCATCTTTCTACTGAAGATTGGAACAATGGTGTATATTTCATTAAAGTTATTTCTGCAGATCAGAAAATAAATACAAAAAGATTTGTCGTGCTGAAATAATCTGACTTGATATTTTTTGTGAAACGGCTGTTCTTTGAATGGTCGTTTTTTTTTACACAGAGAATCGGAGTGAACAAAGGTCAGCAGAGAAAAATTTCTGAGTGAATTATAAAATCACCTTCATTTATCTGAATGCACCTCAACCTGATGAAAGGGAATTTCAATACCGTATTTTTTGAATTCACTTTCAATGGCAAAACGAATATCACTTTTGTGAATTTCAATATAGAAATTTTGTGATGCCCAGAAAACAACATCCAGTTCAAAACCATCTTTTCCAAATTGAAGAAAACGGACAAAAACTTCTCTCTGATCTGAAACACTTGGGTGAGCCGAAGCACATCTGATCAGTATTTCTTTAACCATATTCAAATCCGTTCCGTACTTGACAGTGACAGGAATTGTAAACCGGGTCAGCTGACTTCCATAAGTCCAGTTATTGACACTTTCATGCGTGAGTTTATTATTTGGTACAACCAGAATCATTCCGTCACGCGTTTCAATTTTTGAGGTACGCAGATTGATTTCAATAATCTTGGCAACAACATCTTTTCCGTTAAGCGGAATTTCAATTATGTCTCCCACTTTTAATGCGCCTTCAAACAGCAAAAGAAATCCTGAAATGTACATGCTGAAAATATGCTGTAATCCCAAACCAACTCCAACCAACAAAAATGCAGTTCCTCCTAAAAAAAGCGTCATGCTCATTCCAAGACTCCGAAGAATGATGATGGATGAAACTCCATACACAAAATATTTTGCCAGCTGTATATAAACATATTGTGTTCCCTGATCCACATTCTGATTCCGGCTTACCGTTCTTAGCAGCCAGACTTTCAGAAAACTCAATGAAATGCGCGCCAGAACGACAACTGCAATGACAACAAAAATGTGATAAACCGCAATGTGAAAAGTTTCAAACCGGAAAAATTCCAGTTTCAGAATTCCGGTAATTTCAAGCTGGCTGTTGTTTAAACGAAGACTGAGAAAACCAATATAAATTATTGCCAGCCAGATAACCTGTTTCACCAATTTCCAAACGGCAATTTCTCTGCCCTCAAACTTGAGTTGTTTATCTGTAAGTTGTTTTGCTTTGAAATATCTTTTAATATAAGCGATGAATAATTTACCTATCAGAAAAAGAATGACAAATACCAAAACATTAAAAAGTGTAAATGCAAAGTTTCCCTGACTGATCAGGGCAAAATCCAAAATACCTCCGGTTGTGGTTCCCATTTTTTTCTAAATGATTATTCGACCTAATTTTTGTGAAAACTGAATTTTAGCTTCCTCCAGCTTTTTCTGGCGGGCCATTAAAATTAAAATATCGTCCATCTGATTTTCAAAATCAAGACGTTCTATCTCCTGCTGAATTTTTTTCATTTCAAGAATGACACGCGTATTTTTAAGTGAGTACAAACAACTCATCACGGCCTGCTCCAGTTTGTCCACTTCTTTGTTAACCCGCACATTTTGCTCTGTCCAGTTTGGACTTATTTCATGAATGTCAGACATAATATCCGCGGAAAGTCTTGCCACCTCTGCATCAGTATGTCTGATAAAATAACTCACTTCATGAAAAACATTTTCTTCCAGTCCGCTGCGGTACTCATCAAAAATTATTTTCAATACCGGATGTTCAATTTCAATTTCATCTGACTGAATCTCATGAACAATCAGCTGAACCACACTTGTCTCAGCCTCCACTACATGTTCTCTTCCTTCATCATCTACTTCAAACGAATCAAACCGGATTGAAAGTAAACCATATTGCAGCATCAGTCTGATAAGATCATATTCCTGATAATAAAGTACATCAATATCAGTAACTGCTGTCTGCTGTTTAACCGGCTCCACCGGCATATCAATAGCTGGATTTTTATCAGGCGTCCTTGAATCAGCATTGGATTTATTTCTTCTCAGTTTGGTAATCTCAGTAATCAAAACCTGCTCTTCCATGCCAAACATGGTAGCACACTCACGCAAATAAACCTGTCGTTTAATTGCATCCGGTATTACTGAAATAGATGTTATGATGTCACGGATCAGATCTGCTTTACGAATCGGGTCTCCTCCTGCTTCTTTTAAAAGTATGTCTGATTTGAAAACAACAAAATCCTTAGAACTGTCTTTTATGTATGTTTCAATTTCTGAATGCGAATGTTTTTTTGCAAATGAATCCGGATCATCTCCGTCAGGAAACAAAACCACTTTTACATTCAGCCCCTCTTCCAGAATCATATCAATTCCTCTGAAAGACGCCCTGATTCCGGCAGCATCACCGTCATACAGAATGGTGATATTATCAGTGTAACGTTTAATTAATTTGATCTGATCATGCGTCAGCGCCGTACCTGAAGATGCAACCACATTTTCAATTCCGCTCTGATGCATGGAAATCACATCTGTATATCCTTCCACTAAAAAACAACGGTCATTTTTTATAATGCTGTTTTTTGCAAAAAATAACCCGTATAAAATTTTACTCTTGTTGTAAAGTTCTGTCTCCGGCGAGTTAAAATATTTGGCAACTGATTTTTCAGTTTTTAAAGTTCTTCCGCCAAATCCCAAAACTTTTCCGGCCACACTGTGAATTGGAAACATCACCCGTCCCCTGAAAAAATCAAAGTGCCTTCCGTCTTTGGTTTTTGTCAAACCGGCTTTTTCCAGATACTCTAATTTGTATCCTTTTTCCAGCGCTTTTTTGGTGAATCCGTCACTTTCATCCAGACAATATCCCAGCTGAAATTTATGAATGATGTCATCACGGAATCCGCGTTCTTTAAAATACGCCAGACCGATTGCCCTGCCCTGTTTGTTGTCTGTAATGTTTTCTGCAAAATGATTACGTGCAAACTCATTGACAACAGAAAGATTTTCACGGATAGAAATTTCCTGAATTTCTTCAGCAGTCTGCTCACGTTCTTCTTTAATCGGAATCTGATATTTTGATGCCAGCCAGCGCAATGCTTCCACATAACTGAAATGTTCATGCTCCATTAAAAATGAAACCATATTGCCGCCTTTGCCTGAACTGAAACATTTCCAGATTTGTTTGGACGGTGACACCATGAATGAAGGTGTTTTTTCATCTACAAACGGACTTTTGCCTTGAAGCTGGAGCCTGATTTTTTTAAATGCACAAACTCACCAATGACCTCTTCTACGCGGGCCGCCTGAAAAATTTCATCAATGGTTTGTTTTGGAATCATGCCTAACAAAGTTAAGGTATTGAAAGCGATTTATTTCACCTTCTTTTTTATTTTGCCGGAAACCTTTGAAAAATGTGGTTAAGGAACAATCTCTCCCGTCTCAATCACATTGCTTTCATTCAAAGCACGGTCAATCAGTTTGACTTTGAATTTGATTGTATCAGATTGTGATGAAAAAGGATTTTGAAACGTATACAGGGTTACATCAATTCTCCCTTTCATTCCACGCTGTTTGCCTTTTACATTAATGCGTTCAATGCGGTACTTAAATGAAATAGAATCTCCCGCTAAATCAAGTCCGCGCTGCCATCCGTTTACATCATCCTTTTCATAATAATCCATGTAAATATTATAGTAATAATAGGAAGATGTATCATACGGAGGCTGTTCCTCATCATCATTCAAACCAATGTCACCATCACCGTCTGTAAACTGAAAAGAAAGAACAGCACTGTCACCCATAATATTAAATTCAGGTGCGCTGATAACGGGTTCAACCGGATAATCCACTGCCTTGAAACAGGCATGCATAAAAGGAATAAGAAACAGCAGGATCAGAATACGTAAATACAAAACGTATCCTCCTGTTGCTTTTACAGCCGTTTTCACTTGGTTTTTATCTGAAGGATTTTGTTTCACCTGTTTGAAGTCTTGTTACTTTTAAACGTCTAAATTTACAAAGAATTACAATTACCGCCAATCGATGGCTGACAATCCGGTTTCATACGACTCTATATTCAGCATTAAGTCAGAAAATGATTTTAATGAAACAGCACTGGCGGTATTCAGATATCAGTATTCGCAAAATGAGGTTTACCGTGATTTTGTCAATTATTTAAAAATTGATCCGCATAAAATTGAAAATTTTCTTCAGATTCCTTTTTTACCCATTCAGTTTTTTAAATCTCACCGTGTCATCTCAGGAAATAATCCGGTTCAGACAACTTTTTTCAGCAGCGGGACCACGCAAACAGAATTGAGTCAGCATCACATCTTTGATTTGGAAATTTACAATCAGAGTTTACTGCATGGTTTTGAACTGGCATTTGGTCCTGTAGATTCCTACTCCATTTTTGCCTTGCTTCCTTCTTACCATCAGAATAAAAATTCATCACTGCTTTACATGGTGGACAAACTCATCCAGCAATCAGGTAATGCCGGCGGATTTTTTCTGGAGAATCATCATGAACTTATTGAAGCCATTCATCTTCAGAAAAAATTTAAAAAAATAATGCTCATTGGCGTGTCTTACGCTTTGCTGGATTTAGCGGAAATGAAACCTGACCTGAGCAGTTGTATGATCATTGAAACCGGAGGCATGAAAGGGCGGAGAAAAGAGATTACCAAAGCAGATCTGCACAAAATTCTCAAAACAGGATTGAATGCGCCTTCCATTGGATCAGAATATGGTATGACCGAATTGCTTTCACAGGCATGGTCAAAAGGCGACGGTTTATTTAATTGTCCGCCCTGGATGAAAGTACTGACCCGTGAATACAATGATCCGCTGGAACTCATCACAGAAAAAACCGGAGGAATCAATGTCATTGATCTTGCCAATATCCACTCCTGTTCATTTATTGCCACCCAAGATCTGGGACTTGTGCACGGAAACCAGTTTGAAATTGCCGGCCGGTTTGACAATGCTGATCTGAGAGGTTGTAATCTGCTTGTTGGCTGATAATGAATCTGTTTTTAATCAGAGAATCCAGTAGTTAAAGTATTTTACATTTTTTTAACATGGACTTACTTGTTAATGGATAATTTTGACATACATTTGCAGCATGTTTTTTCATGGAACATAGTTTTTTGAGATGAAAATACCTGCTAGTCGAACATTAGCAGGTATTTTTATTTTCCGGCGGTTCGTAAATTTACATTTACAATTATTTCAAGATGGAGCTTTTTAACCGCGAACTCAGTTGGCTTTCCTTTAATGAAAGAGTACTTCAGGAATCACTGGATCATTCCAATCCGCTGATTGAACGCATGCGTTTTTTAGGAATTTATTCCAACAATATGGATGAATTTTTCAGAGTGCGTGTGGCGTCTGTTATACGACTGGTAGAGCTTAAACAAAAAAAAGTTGAAGGATTTAACGGCGGACCAGAATCGTTACTCAAAGAAATCAGAAGAAGGGTGCTGGAACAACAACAGCAATTTGAAATATCGTATCAGAAATTATTTCAGGAATTAAAGTCAGAAAATATTCTCATTGCGCGTGAAGAAGATCTGAACACAAGTGAAAAAGAATTTCTTACCAATTATTTTAAAGATACTGTACGGCCCTCTATTGTGCCAATCATGCTCTCCACAAAAAGAGCCATGCCCCAGCTGCAGGATAAAACAATCTATCTGGCAGTTAAAATGATTTCATACGATAAGTCAAAAGTAAAATATGCACTGATCGCTATTCCAAAAAATTCTCCGCGTTTTGTCACTATACCTACTTCAAAAAATGATCAGAAAAAAATGATTATGCTGGATGATATCATCCGTTTGAATCTGGCAGAAATTTTTTCTATTTTCTTTTTTGATGATATCAGTGCTTACACTTGTAAAATTACGCGCGATGCCGAGCTGGATGTAGATGATGATATTTCAAAAAGTTTTATTGAGAAAATGCGTGACTCAGTTGCGCAGCGAAAATTGGGTGAGACAGTAAGATTTGTTTACGACTCTTCCATGCCAATTGACATGCTGCGCTTCCTGATGAACGGGCTGAAACTTGAAGCTGGTGAGAACATCATACCCGGGGGGCGTTATCATAATTTCAAAGACTTTATGAGTTTTCCGGATTTTGGTTTAAAGAATCTGGTTTATGATAAACGAAAAGCGGTTGCTCATCCTGATTTTGCTCAACCAGGTTCATTGATTAAGACTGTCATAAAAAAAGATGTACTGCTGAATTTCCCGTTTCAGTCATTTCAGCACATCATTGATTTGCTGCGCGAAGCAGCCATTGATCCAAAAGTAATATCCATAAAAATAAATTTATACCGTGTTGCGCAGGATTCTCAAATAATAAACGCACTGATTTCAGCTGCGCAGAATGGGAAAAAAGTGACAACTTTTGTTGAACTCAAAGCTCGTTTTGATGAGTCTAACAATATACACTGGTCAA
Organism: Crocinitomicaceae bacterium; assembly: GCA_016719925.1. Taxonomy (GTDB): domain Bacteria; phylum Bacteroidota; class Bacteroidia; order Flavobacteriales_D; family Crocinitomicaceae; genus JADJGJ01. Next base: position 242,417 of record JADJYC010000004.1, read on the forward strand.
ATGTTCTGAGAGAGAACGGAGTCATTGTTTTATTTGGCGTTCAGGATCTGAAGGTACATTCCAAACTTTTTATCATCAAAAGAAAAGTAGGTGAAAAGACAGAGGTACTTGCGCATATTGGCACGGGAAATTTTCATGAAAAAACGGCAAATGTTTATACTGATTGTTCTTTGCTGACAGCTAATCCGGTTATCACAAAAGAGGTTGACAAAATTTTCAAAATTCTTAAAAACAATCTTGACCGCAGTATTTTCCGTGAATTATTTATTTCACCGTTTAACATGCGGCGCAAAATTACTTCACTCATCGATGACGAAATTAAAAATGCTCAGGCAGGTAAACAGGCTTATATTAAACTGAAACTTAATAATCTGATTGACTCACCAATCATTAAGAAAATGTATGATGCCTCTCAGGCCGGTGTAAAAATTGAATGTGTGATTCGGGGCATCTGTGGTCTGATACCAGGTATAAAAGGGGTCAGTGAAAATATTACAATACGCAGTGTTGTAGGCAGATATCTTGAACATTCACGCATTATGATTTTTGCCAATGCCGGAAAACCAAAATATTTTATTTCATCCGCTGACTGGATGGAAAGAAATATTGATAAACGCATTGAAGTCACTACGCCTATCATTGACAAAGAAATTCAGAAAGAGCTTTCGTTCATTTTTGAAACCTTAATGAAAGACAATCAAAAAGCAAGAATTATTGATCAGCATCAGAAAAATAAAAAAGTAAAAACAGCCGATGGTGAAAAAGTAGTCCACGCACAAAACGAATTATATACCTATTTTTGCGAAAAAGCTAAAATCAGATGATCTACGGAGCCATTGATATAGGAACCAATGCAGCGCGACTGCTGATTGGTGAAATAGATGAAAACGAAGGTCATGAGTACGTAAAAAAAATTTCTTACATACGCGTTCCACTGAGACTGGGCATGAATGTTTTTGATACCGGAAAAATTTCAGAACACAAAGTTCAGGAGTTTCAGAAATCCATCAAAGCGTTCAATCTGATTTCAGAAGTATTTGAAGTTGATGTTTTAAGAGCATGCGCAACATCAGCCATGCGAGAAGCGGTGAATGGAAAAGAAGTCAGAGATCAGATAGAAAAATACAGCGGAGTCAATATCGAAATCATTAAAGGACAGGAAGAAGCTGAACTTATTTTTTCAACGTTTTTATTGCTTGAACATGATCAAAAAGATCCTTTCATTGTGATTGATGTTGGCGGAGGAAGTACAGAAATTTCTATTTTTTCAAAGGGTGAAAAACCGGTGTCCAGATCTTTCAGGCTTGGTACAATTCGTTTGCTCAAAGGCAAAGGAGAAAAGTCAGAGTGGAATGAAATGGAAAACTGGATTGATGATAATCTGAAAAAAAATTCAAAATACAAGGTATTCGGTACTGGTGGCAACATCAACAAAATTCACAAGTTTGTCGGTAAAAAAGAGAAAGACGCCATGAGTACAAAAGAGATTGATGACGTTTTGGAAAAACTGGCAAAATACAGTGTGGAAGACCGGATAGCAAAATTCAATCTGAAACCTGACCGCGCAGATGTAATTATTCCGGCATGTCAGATTTACCTTTTTGCCATGAAGAAATTAAAAGTGAAAGAATTGTTTGTCCCTAAAATTGGTCTGGCTGACGGAATGATTCTTAATCTTCACAAAAAGAATTCGGTGCCGGCGTAGTGCTTGTCAGTCTTTTCTTTTTTTCAACTCAAGACCAGTTTCTGCCGCAAGTGATTCTGCCAGTTTCTCACCGGATTCACTGAACGCCCATACATACAGATTTTTTACCGGGTGATCCTTGCAAATTGATTTGAACTGATTTAGACAAAGATTTTTAGTCTCCCCTTTTCCGCGCATTTCCTTAAGCGTTGAAACAGAACAAAGGTAAATACATTCAAACTTTTGATCCGGTGATGTTTTTTCCAGAATTTCCCGTTCTGAAATTTTTCCGGCGATAAACTCTTCCATTACGTGCTGAGTAGTTGGAATCAGAAGCACCCAAATAAGGGGACCTTTTTCATCAGCCACTTCACCCATTGTTGCCGGATGAAGTGCCGCCAGCTTTTTCATCACCTGTTCATCCACCTGAAGCTGTGATGGATCATTTCGGGTTGAAAAACCTCATCAATGATGGCAAACATTTTTTGATAATTCGGCTGCCCGTTCATGAAACCGATATTCTAATTATCCTTTTCAAAATAGGTACAAACTACGTTTCCGTCAAACAGTTCAAGCGCATTGAGAGCGCCTTTGCAAACCACAATTGAAAACGATGTATTCTCTGTCATGACAATTGGAAACTGAATGGTATGATTGGAGGCAATAGAACTATAAATCTGCGGACCGAGTTGATTTTTCGAAAGATCAGTTAACGTTGTACTGTTGATCGACTTCAGAAAAACATGAATTTCTTTTCCATGAAAAACACCCAGACTGTCTTTCACCAGATCAGTAATATAATCTCCGATAAACTGATTAATCACCCAGTGCTTACCAGCAGGAACCGTCCATGATGCGCGTGTATTGTTCATGGTAACTTTTTTTGCAGCACCTGATTTATTCTGATTTCTCAGAGATACAAGTTCAGAATTTTTCTGGCGGATTTTTCCGTTCAGTACTTCCTTTTCTTTTTCCGCTTCAGCAACATCTTCCTGCAGGAATTTGATACTTCTGTCACGGTTCTCAATGATGTTTTCCTGATTGGTAATGATCAGTTTTAAACTGTCAATTGATTTTGTCTGTTTATCAATTTGCGCCTGCATTTCTGTTTTGGTCTGACCAACAGCCAAAACAGAAAACAAAACCATCAGCGCGGGACCAACTATCTTTTTCATACGCTAAGGTTGTACATCATTTGTAACTTCATAATAAGACATGTATCCGGTTCCGTCAAACATGGTACACGAGCCGGGATCACCTTTCACCATCACCAGACTGAACGTTGTTTTTTCAGGCAGCACAATCGGATAAGAAATGGTTGATGCGGTATTATTACTTTGAAAAACCTGCGGACCAAAACGGTTTCCTTCAAAATCTGTTTTAATATCACCGTTCAGAGTTTTGATAAAAATGCGGATTGCAACCGGATTTGAAGACCCATCGGCATTGGTTTTAACTTCATTGGTAAAACTTGTAAAAATCTGATTCACCACCCAGGTTTTACCGGCAGGAACTTCATAGCTTGCGCTGAAATTGTTAAACTGAACAAATTTGGGAGCTTTTTCCTGACGGATAAAACCCGTTGCCAGAAATGCTGCCATCAAAAGCACAGCAAATAGTTTAAATCTGATTTTCATAGTGAGATGTTTGTCCAAAAATAAATAGTGTATGGGTTGTATCTTACATTTATCCTGCCAAGTTTTCCATTCAGGGATGTGAAGAAGTCAATGCGATGTTACTTATCACATCAGGCGCAGGAAATTCTTTATAAGTTTATAAACCAACTTTTTAATGTCAATAACTTCCGGCATCCAAATGAGTCACTGAAAATGCGATCACGTATATTTAGTGTGAGAAACAGCCGGCGGTGAGTGGTTTGTCTAACCAACAATTTACTTTATGCAAAATGAATCAAACATTGAGCGACCGTATGCGGTTGATGTGATTTGTCCTGTTGGAAGAGGTTTGCGGATAACACTCAAAAACTATTCTAAGTCAGAAAGTGATGAACTCATGGCAAAACTACAGCGCAATAAAGCGCGCTTTCATATCAATATTCTGATTGAAATGGCCATGCATGATTACATCATCTATCCTTCAGAAAAAGTAGAAGAAATTCAGGAAGGAAAATGGTTTGGAATTAATTAAAAAATCAATGTTGCTCTTCCGGTGATAAAATAATCGGATCACCCTTGTGTCCGGTTAGCTCATCCATATATACCTCCAGTGTTTCCACAGAAATTTGTTTGATGAGTATTTTTTTATCCTTGTCCAGTACAAAAACTTTTGGCGTTGAAAAAACATCATAGACATCACTGTAATACAAACTTTCCATTGTTGTATATTGAAGTAAGGGCGTAACATCTTTCATCATTTGCTCATAGATTGATTTTGTCAGACCCACATTGATGAATGTAAGTTTATTGTCCGCAATGAATTTTTTCCAGTCGGCAAAAGCATCACCCGTAGCATAAGCAACAGCATATACTTCGACACCTCTCTTTTTCAGTTTCTGTTCATACAACTGCTGCAGTTTTGGCGTTTGTGTTTTGCAGTGCCCGCAGTTTGGATCCCAGAAATAAAGTACCGTATATTCTGTTTTAATATCATAAAGACTAATCCATTTTTTTTCAGTGGAATCTGTCAGAATCAAATTAGCCGCAGTAAGTCCGATCAATGAATTCTGCAATTCACTAACACGCTTGCAGATTTTATCAAGATTTTCAGGCGTTATCCACCAGGCTTTATTATTTGGCGGGCAATAATAATTTCTTCCAAGATGCCAGAACACTTTATCCATTCCAACAATTTGCATCTGGTCATATTTATTCATCAGAAAATCGAGTGTGTAGGAGAAAACATAATTGGATGAATCTATCTGATCCATTTCATTCAGAAGCAAAACAGAATATTTAATAACGGTATCTGCCTGCTGAAGAATTCCGTTCTGTGAAAAATAAGCGTCCAGTTTTGAACTGAAAACAGGAGTTTGAATCAAACCGGGTTCTTTCAGATTTACCCCGTCCCAGTAATGATCCACATAATACTGATGAATTGTTTTCTGATCACTGAAATTCCCGTCTGCATCTTTGAGTGAATCCGGATATTCAACATCCACCGTTAACCAGATCAGTTGTGAAACAAAAAGCGGTTCACTTGACTCTGCCAGATTTCTTTTGTATTTATTCCAGATGATTGTCTCATCCTGAATTTCTTTTTTGATTTTTGACAGCTGATTTTCATTGCCTGAAGAAGCAGCATATTGATCATTCAGTTTTTTTAAATGATCATTGTATTCAATCATCTTCCTGACATACACAAAAAATATTTTATTGTTTTCAGATTGAAGAACCGTTGTTGAATTAATCATATTGCGCGCATCATCAATCTGAAGATGTACTCTTTCATTGTCAAGAATAAATTCATAATAGGAATTTCCGGGGAGCCAAACAGCATAAACACCACGCTGATGTTTTGACGCTTCAAATTTTACAACACCATTTTTACTGATTGAAGTATCAGCATAATATTTGTAAGGACCATAATATCTGACCAGATAAATGGTTGTATCGGGCAAATCTTTGAACTCAAATTTTAATTCCTGTGCATACGTTTTTTCCGGAATCACAAAAGCAGCTGCCAAACTAAAAAACAGGAATAAAAAAATCGATTTCATGCTGGATGTTTTTTGGAAGACGTCTAAAAACCGTACCGGAAAATGTCTTAACAAATAATTAACTTCTGGTCTGACAAATTTATAATTTATCTCCAGCCCCTCATGTTACATACGTTTTCTTTAAACGGCTTAAAGGTGAACATAATTCCGTAAAAAGCATACCAGTCTTTATTTGCAGGATTGCCTCTGTTAAATCCAACATTGGAATAGGTACTTTCTCCAAGACTTCTGTCAGAAAATTCTGCCGCCAACGTTCCGTTATATGCTGAGAGTAAATCAGGATCAACATATTTACCTGACACATCATCCAGATAATCTGTAAATGTTTTTCTGATACCGTATTCAATTGAAATAGCCATTCTTTTTCTGATGTTGAATTTAACACCAATTCCCAGCGGAATGGAAAGCTGATTTAATTTGTATGGTTCTTTATCTGAAAGTGCTGTACCCTGTCCTTCTGTGCCCAGACTCTGCAAATCATAGTCTTCACCATTCAGTTCACCGGTTGGATTCATTTTAAAGTAGGCAATTTCATAAAAGAAATAAGGGCTGATGGGATCTTTCATATTATTGATATTGTAATTGAACAAATCAATTTCAACACCAAAAGCCAGTTCAAGAATATCTGATTTAAAACTCAGGTTGCGCATCTGACTAAATGGGTCATCTGAATCAGAATCCTGTCCGTAAACATTTCCATAGGAACCGGTAAACCGCAATGAATATCTTTTGGTGAGATTGTATCTGAAAATTGCACCAAAAGCAGGTTTGCTATACATAAAATGCACGTCCGGATTCAGATCACCGATGTAATATGATCCACCACCGAAAACACCCATCTCAGCAGCGGTTTTAAAACCCTGTGAATATCCCGCTGAAGAAAAAATCAACAGAACCCCAAACAATAAATTTCTGAAAACAAAGCGCATCCTAGAATTTTGGAATAAATGTCTGTCCACGTTTAAAACGGTAATGTACAGAAATTATTGCAAACATATATGCGTCATTATACTTTGGATTCCCGCGCTGCAGGTAATTATACCGGCCGTCACCCATTGGAATTGCACCGGTATACCCAAGTGAAGGATCAACGGCACGGTCAGAAAGATCAGCTGCAACAGTACCGTAATTAGCTTCAATGATATCCGGACGATAATAAGAAGTACTCACATCATCTAAATAATCTGTCAGCGTATATCTCAGTGATAAATCAAGACTCACGCTCCATTGGCGGTCAACCATATATTTCAAACCGGCACCAATCGGAATTGTCATGGTCACCCGTTTGTATTTGTCCGGTCTTCCGGCTAAACCTTGGCCTTCAGTTGCAAGAGGTTGCAATGCCACCCAGTCACCGTTGTATTTTGCTTTAGGATTGAAAAATGCAACACCCACTCCGGTATAAAAATAGGGAATGAAGGTTATAGATTTTGTTCCTGCAATACCAGTCACTTTGTAGTTTGGAACTACACGGTCACCCCAGGGGTAATATTCATAGAGTGCAGAGACTTCGCCAAGCATCGAACGAAAACTCAGATTACGGTTATTACGAATTACATTTTTTGTATGCGCATCATCACCTGAAAGATATCCCCAGATAACCACAGCGCGAACAGACATCGCAGGTGTAATCATGAATTTATAACCTGCTGTCAGCGTCGGACGGGTTGGTTTGATTCTAAGATCTTTTATTCCATGCGTACCTATTCCTTTTGATCCTCCAAGGTCACCCAAAAAATTGGATGCCCCTACTCCAAACTGCACTTCATGACGCACGTAGCGCCACGCCTGACCATAACCGGTTAAAGCAAATAGAACAAGAATTGATAGGACCAGCAGTCTTTTCATCACGCGTTTGTACGTCTTTACTGTGCTTTGGTTACAGTGAATGCGTTGATTATAAGACGAAAATAAGAAGAAAAAGGTTGGGATCAAAAATTTTGATAGATCGTTTTAAACCTCCAGATGTTGAGTAAGCCAAACAAATTCCTGAACTGACAGGGTTTCTGCCCTTCGGTTTAAAAAAGTTGTGTTGTTTTCAAAAAAAGATTTTCGGGCCTCAGCGTAAGGTTTCAAAGCATTTCGCAACGTTTTTCTCCGTTGGCTGAATGCCATTTTTACCACTTTTTTGAATGATTGCTCATTGCACCCAAGTGATTTCACATTATTACGCACCAGTCTTATAACACCAGATTTTACCTTGGGCGGCGGATTAAATACATGTTCATCTACCGTAAATAAATACGTTATGTCATACCATGCCTGAAGAAAAACACTGATAACGCCATAATCCCTGGTGCCAGGCCCTTCCGCTATGCGCTCAGCAACTTCTTTCTGAAACATTCCAACAACTTCCGGAACCTGATCTTTATAGTCAAGGACTTTAAATAAAATCTGACTGGAAATATTGTATGGAAAATTTCCGGCCACCGCAAAAGGTTCAGTGCCCATCATTTCTTTCAGATCTGTATGCAGAAAATCTCTGGAAAAAATTCTGTTCTTTAGTTCCGGAAAATGAACATTCAGATAGGTTACTGATTCATTATCCAATTCAACAACCGATGTTTCAAAATCAGTTCTTTTGAGCAAGAATTTTGTGAGTGCACCGGTTCCGGGACCAACTTCAAGAACGCGAGTATATCTCGCTTCAGGATTAATTGCGTCAGAAATTCGCTGGCAGATAGTTTCATCTTTCAGAAAGTGCTGACCAAGATGTTTTTTTGGTTTTACATTCATGGATAAAAACTGTTTTCTACCCTGAGTAAAGTTCTGAAGGCAACAAATTTTCCGGCAAATTTTTCGGTATGTGCTTTCTGCAGTTCAGGTGCAAATCTGTCACGGTAAGTTTCATACGTTTCCATATCTTTTGCCAGATATTGAATCGCATATGATTTTCCTCCTTCTTCTTCAGCCAGAATTTTTGAAATGCGTGCTTCAAGAAACATACCCGTCTGCATCACTTCAGGAATGTGTACTTCCTGCATCCATCTAAGCCAGTTGTCATGCACATCATGATCAATGTTGACTGTTACATTATATAGAATCATTGTGCCTGTTTTAATTCCGTAAATCTTTCCCTTGCCTCTGCGCCATGAAGACTGGCTGAAAATTCAAACAGAATTTTACGGTACCATTCTGCCGCTTTTGTTTTGTCATTGATTTTAAAATCATATATCCGCGCAATGCGGATAACAGCATCATCAGCTAAAATATCATGACTGTAAGTTTCATAAATCACGGTATAATACTCTATGGCTTTTTCCCAGTTATGCTGCTGCTCACAGATGCCCGCCTTTCTGAAAATTATTTCATCTGCAAGAGAATGGAAAGGATACAATTTTGCAAGCGAATCCAAAACTATATTTGCTTCTTCAAATTTATTTTGCTTAATGAGAAGGTCAGCCTTTGCAAACATTTGAACCGGTGCTTTGGTAGTATCAATGCCTAAGTTATCCTGCAATAAAAGAAAGCTGCATGGCATCATTTGCAATCAGTTTTGACGTTGATGCTTTCAAAACATCCAGTTGCGCTTTTGCAAATTCAAACTCTCCGTCATAATAAAACACACAGGCGTTTTTAAATTTTGCTTCGTGACCGATTACATCTTCTGAAAAATCTTTTTCAACCTGCATATATAAAATAGAAGCATCCCAGATGCGGTCAGAAACTACATAAATATCTCCAAGCAACACTTTCAGTTCTGCTTTCTGTTTAAGCGAAACCTGCATACTCATAGCTTCTTTTATTAATGCCTCAGCCTTTTCAGGTTCATCCAGATAAAACGTATAAATTTTTGCCAGCTGCGTAATGAACCCGATTGTCTGCTGTGATTTTCCAAGTGTTGTCAAAGCATCTTCATATTTTTTGCGAGCAGAGACATTTCATCTTTTGACCAGGTTGCGCGATCCGTCAGAATAGTAAATTCAATTTTTAATCCTGATTCAACAGCCATGGAATAATACGGTGACGTTTTTCCAAGTTCAATGATATACTGATAAGCTTTTGAAGCTGCCTCATATGATTTATTCAGCTGACAAACCTGAGCCACTTCAAATACTTTTTTTCCGTTGAGAGATTTTCTTTTATCAAATGCTTTTGCCTGAATAACTGCACCGCTGAATTCTTTTTTCTGAAGATAAAACCAAATCAGCATTTCATTGTAATGATCTGCTTCAGGATATTTTTGAATACGCTCAAGAAGCTGCACCCGCAAGGCGTCTGTCTTTGCCGGCTCCTCGGCAAAATCAATTACACGTGATAAATAAGTTTGCACCGTTTTTAAATAACTCGGACTGTAATCCAGCAGATTCAGATATTCTTCAATCATTTTTTCAGGCTGGTTTAACTGACCATAAACATCAGCCAGTTCAAGCTGAAAAGTATAACCGTTTTTCATGAGTTCACGCCCCTTCAGATAAGTATCCAGAGCATACTCAAATTTTCCTCTTTGTTTGAAGGCATTGCCCAAATAATCAATGCGTGACTGCACCGGGTCAAGATCATCAATCATTCCTTTATAAAGTGCATCTGCTTCATTTTCACGATTGGTTTCTTCATAAACCATGGCAAGTAAAAACTTACTGTCCATGTCCAGCGGATCACGTTTAATCTGTTTCAAAGCAATCTCTTCACAAGTCTCATATTTCTGCTGATAAAACAGACACATGAAATAACGTTCAAAATACGATTTGGATTTATACTGTTTGTGAAGTTTTTCGTAATATGGTTCTGCCTTTGCAAACTCACCTTTATCATAATAATAGGCAGCCAGTTTTGTATCATTGTCACCGGGCTGTGCCAGTGAAATTTTTGCTGTTGAAAGCAAACAAACGAATATGAGTATCAGTTTAAGGTTCAAGATTTACATTATTGGAATCCGGAATAACCAATGCAGAAACATACATATCCACAACAGGTACAGCCTGATGATAAACTGGTTTCTGTGATTTCTGCAAATCATAAAATTCAACCAGTCTCAGATCAAGACTATGCATTGCATCTTTTTCAGAGGGCAAATATTCTGCGGCCTGTTCTTTAGTCATTGCACCATTCATGATATCTGTTTTCATGTTTTTAAACTGAACACGCAATGCAAAAATTTCGTCCTGAAATCCAACCTGTTTTCCGTGCAGATCTTTCAGCGTTTTTCTGAATCCTTTGCAATTGTTCATATAAATACCCAGGTCGCGGTTAACGGTATCTGATTTGTAATATTTTCTCATCATATCTTCATTATACATGATGTGATCAACCATGAGCTGCAAACTGTCAAAATTAATTTCCATATACATTTTCTCCAGCTCATCAATTCTTGTCATGCACGAATCAATTGTTTTAAGTTCAGCTTCAAATTCTTTTGCCGGATCACACGATGCAAAAAACAACAACCCAAATACAACAAAAACTCTGCCTGATTTTAACCACTGTTTCATAATTCCATGAACTTAATTTGTTACACTTTAGTATTAAATGCGTTCAAACCCGGTGTAAGGTACCAGCACTTTTGGAATGCGGATTCCAGTTTCATCCTGATTGTTTTCAAGCAAAGCAGCCATAATTCTTGGCAAAGCAAGAGCGCTTCCGTTTAGCGTATGTGCCAGTTTATTTTTACCGTCTTTATCTCTGAATCTGAGTTTAAGACGATTTGCCTGAAAGGTTTCAAAGTTAGAAACAGAACTCACTTCCAGCCATTTTTTCTGCGCAGCTGAATACACTTCAAGATCATATGTTAACGCTGAGGTAAAACCCATATCTCCGCCACAGAGTTTTAAAACACGGTAAGGTAATTCCAGTTTTTGCAAAAGACCCTCAACATATGCAACCATAGTTTCCAAAGTTTCATATGATTTTGAAGGATGTTCAATATGCACCACTTCTACTTTATCAAACTGATGTAAACGGTTCAAACCTCTCACGTCTTTACCATATGACCCAGCCTCTCTTCTGAAACAAGGAGTATATCCGGTAACTTTTATCGGGAGATCATTTTCATTCAGCAAAACATCACGGTACATATTTGTGAGCGGAACTTCAGCTGTAGGAATCAGATAAAAATCATCCACTTCACAATGATACATCTGACCTTCTTTATCCGGGAGCTGACCTGTTCCATAACCTGAATCCTGATTCACAACAAAAGGCGGTAATACTTCTGTATATCCGTTGTCTCTTGCCTGATCTAAAAAAAAGTTAATCAACGAGCGCTGCAACCTTGCTCCTTTACCATAATAAAACGGAAAACCTGCACCAGTTACTTTAACCCCCATTTCAAAATCAATGAGATTATATTTTTTTGCAAGATCCCAATGAGGCATTGCTGTTTCAGGCAATGCAGGAACATTCCCTCCCGTTCTCGCAACCTCATTATCCTCAGGTGTTTTGCCGTTTGGAACTTTTGAAGAAGGAACATTTGGAATTTCATAAAGACGCTTTTGAAGGTCTTCAGCAAGTGACGCTTCTTTTTCACGTGCTGCCTTTTCTTTTTCTTTCAGCAGATTGGTTTTTTCTTTTGCAGCATTGGCCTCCTGTTGTTTTCCTTCTTTGAAAAGCTGACCAATTTCTTTGGCTATTTTATTTGATTCTGCCGCAATTTCATCCAGCTCCTTTTTTACTTCCCGCCACGCTGCATCAGTATTGTATATTCCATTAATTTTTTCAGAAAAATCTGTATTTCTCTTTTTTAAACCTTCAATGATATTCTCTTTTTCTTCGCGGATTCTTGCAATTTCTAACATGTTAAATCTTTTGGTGGTGTAAAATTAGCAATTTAATGGTTTCTCTGCGGTGTTTAACCTTATTGATCAAAGCTTTCTGGTCAAAGCCTTTTATTCATGCCTGAGTCTTTAAATAGCCATGGATTCAGCTGTCAGGGCAATGTAAACTGCAACCGTTGATTTTTATTCAAATCAAAAGAATTGGTTTTACCTTTACAAAAAAGAGATTCTGAAAAAAGGAGTAGTCATAAAATCAACCGGAAGCTGGTACAGGGTATTATCATCCGACCACACCATTTATGAGTGCCGTATAAAAGGTAAACTCAGAATTTCAGGTATTGAAACAACCAATCCTGTTTCTGTTGGTGATGAAATTGAATTTGAAATTGAAGACAATAATCAGGGGATCATCAAAAATATTCTTCCCAGAAAAAATTACATCATCCGCAAGTCAATCAATCTTTCAAAAAGATCACACATTTTAGCAGCCAATATTGACCGCGTCTATTTAATGGTAACATTGGTTGCGCCCCAGACCCAACCGGGATTTATTGATCGGTTTCTTGTTTCCGCTGAAGCCTACCACATTCCGGTTACCATCCTTTTCAATAAAATGGATTTGTATGAAGAATCAGATTTGAATGTGGTGGAAGAATTTATTCAGATATATCAAAAAGCAGGATATGACTGCCGTAAAATTTCTGCCAGTGATCCGGTAAGTATTGAATTTTTAAAAAATGATATCAAAGGAAATAAAGTGATGTTTGGTGGTCACAGCGGAGTTGGTAAATCAACACTGATTAATGCACTGGATCCGAACCTGAAACTAAAAACCGGTGAAATTTCCATCCAGCATCTTTCTGGTCAGCACACCACTACTTTTGCAGAAATGTTTGAATTAAGTTCAGGCGGTTTTGTCATTGACACGCCAGGAATCCGTGCCTTTGGACTGATTGATTTTGATAAGGAAGATCTCTCACATTATTTCCCTGAAATGCGTGAAATACTGCATGAATGTAAATTCAATAACTGTCAGCATATCAATGAACCCGGCTGCGCAGTAAAAAAAGCAGTTGAAGACGGAAAAATTCATGAAAGCAGATACGCTTCTTATATCAGCATGATGAATTCAGATGAAGAAGAGACATTCAGAAAAGACATTTATAAATAATGAAAGTCGTTATCCAAAGAGTTTCTGAAGCCTCCGTTTCTATTGAAGGTAAAGTAAGTGGCTCCATTCAGTGCGGTCTTTTGATTCTGGCCGGATTTCAAAGTGATGATACTTCAGAAGATATTCAATGGATGAGTTCCAAAATTGTCAACCTCCGGATTTTTTCAGATGAAAACGGACTGATGAATTTATCTGTTCAGGATATCAGAGGAAGCATTTTACTGATCAGTCAGTTTACTTTACACGCCAAAACCAAAAAGGAAACAGACCTTCTTTCATTGACGCAGCAAAGCCTGATACTGCAATTCCGCTTTATGAAAATTTCAAATGGCAGCTGGAAAAAGATTCTGGTAAACCGATTCAAACCGGAATTTTTGGCGCTGATATGCAGGTATCTCTCATCAATGACGGACCGGTCACCATTGTCATTGATTCCAAAAATAAAGAGTAGCGCATATTTTTTCGTACTTTTGGGATATGCCCAAAATCCTCATCATCCGCTTTAGTTCAATCGGTGATATTGTTTTGACAACACCGGTTGCAAGGTGTATTAAAAAACAAATTCCGGGAGCGGTTGTGCACTACGTTACCAAAAAATCTTTCAGAGGAATTTTGGAAAACAATCCAAATATTGATCACGTTTATACCATTGAAAAAGATATTGATGAAATAACTGATCAGCTAAAAAAAGAAGATTATGATTTTATTGTTGATCTCCACCATAACCTGAGATCAGCTTTACTGAAAAGAAAACTGAAAAAACCGGGAGCATCCTTTCCAAAACTCAACATAAAAAAGTTTTTACTCACACAGTTCAAGATAAACCGTTTGCCGGAACTGCATGTGGTAGACCGCTATTTTGAAGCGGTAAAACCTTTAAAAATACATTCAGATATTCTGGTAGGTGATTTTATAATTCCAACGGCAGATGAAGTAAATATTAATGATTTCGGAATTCCGGAAAAATATGTGGCATTTGCCATTGGCGCACAGATGACTACTAAAAAATTACCGAATGAAAAAATTGCTTCGCTGCTCGACAAAATAAAATTTCCGGTAGTATTGCTTGGCGGCGAAACAGATTTTGACAACAGTGAAATCATCATGAAAAAAATTGCTGTGCGCCCGGCTGAAAATAAAATTATCAATCTGTGCGGCAGATTAAATCTCAATCAATCAGCATCTGTTGTAAGGCAATCACTAAAAATTATTACGCATGATACGGGTCTGATGCACATAGCAAGTTGTTTCAGAAAACAAACCATCTCTATCTGGGGAAATACCACACCTGATTTTGGAATGTACCCTTACATGCCTATGAATCCAGCGTTATACAGTATTCATCAGGTTGAAAATTTAAAGTGCCGTCCCTGTTCCAAAATCGGCTACAAAGAATGCCCTAAAAAACATTTTAATTGTATGAATCTCCAGAATCTGGACAAGATTGCAAAAGAGGTTAACGGGTAGGTGGCCTGCGGCCTGAGGAAAAAGCCAAAAGCTATAAGCAAAAAGCAAAAAGGAAAAAGGGGGAAGACTATAGGAGATGGGGTTTAAAGGGATTCAGATTTTATAGGAGTTTTTAGTTCTTTTTGACTTTTAGAGAATTTTGAGTCTCCCAAATTTAAAATATCCTTTTCAATTTTGGCTTTTGCCTCCAAACACTATCTCTCAAACAACAATTTCAATTCCGTAGCATCTGATGGTTTCATTTTTCCGGCAAGAATCAGACTAAGTTGTCTTCTTCTCAAAGCAGAATCAAATCTTCTTTTTTCTTCATCTGTTTCTGGAATTAATTCCGGAATTTCCATGGTTTTACCTTCTTTGTTAATTGCAACAAATGTATAGATTGCCTGATTACACTGACGACGGATACCGGTAACACGATCTTCGATAGAAACATCAATAATAACCTCCATTGAAGTTTTAAATGCTCTCGAAACTTTTGCTTCAAGTGTAACAATATCGCCAAGTTCAATTGGATTATTGAATGAAACATTATTTACTGCTGCAGTAACGGCAACTTCTTTACAATGTCTGTGTGATGATACAGCTGCAATTTCATCCATCCACGCAAGCAAAGCTCCGCCAAATAATTTTCCAAGCGTATTGGTTTCATGCGGAAGCACCACTTTGGTAGTTACTGCAATGGATTCTCTGGCTGATTTGGGATTCATATAAATGATTTAATGAACCAAAGGTAATTGGTTTACAGCAGAATTTTACTGATTTCTGTCAAGACCAACGAACAAACGTTGTACTTTTGTAAAAAATTTACCCGCATGTCGAAAAAAGTCGCGCTGCTGATATTAGACGGATGGGGTCATGGCGATCACTCCAAATCAGATGGAATTTTCAATGCAGAAACTCCCTTTGTTGATTCACTTGAAAAAAATTATCCAAAT
Organism: Crocinitomicaceae bacterium; assembly: GCA_016719925.1. Classification (GTDB taxonomy): domain Bacteria; phylum Bacteroidota; class Bacteroidia; order Flavobacteriales_D; family Crocinitomicaceae; genus JADJGJ01. The sequence goes on from JADJYC010000004.1 coordinate 258,063, forward strand.
GCTGAATTGCTGACAGACGGTGAGCACGTAGGTTTGCCTGAAGGTCAGATGGGAAATTCTGAAGTAGGTCACCTCAACATTGGCGCAGGCAGAATTGTTTATCAGGAATTAACTCGAATCAATAAAGCAATAAGAGAAGGAGAATTTCAAACCAATAAAATTCTTACAGATGCTTTTGAGTACGCCAAAAAAGAAAATAAAAAAGTACATCTGATTGGTTTGGTTTCAACCGGTGGCGTACACTCTTCACAAGATCATATTTACGCATTATGCGATCTGGCAAAAAGTAACGGCGTACAACAACTGTTCATTCATGCTTTCACTGACGGACGTGATTGTAACCCAACTACCGGAAAAGGTCACATTGAGGAACTGGAAAAACATCTTGCCAAATCAGCCGGAAAAATTGCGAGTGTTTGCGGAAGGTATTACGCTATGGACCGTGACAAAAGATGGGAACGCATCAAACTCGCTTATGAATTGATGGTGAACGGAACAGGAGAAGAAGTAAAATCAGCCGGTGAGGCAATTGAAAAATCATATCAGCGTGAAATTACGGATGAATTTATCAAACCATTTGTCATAACAGAAAATGGAAATCCGGTTGCCAAAATTGAAGAAGGAGATGTGGTGATTTCATTTAATTTCAGAACTGACCGCTGCCGGGAAATCACAATGGCTCTCACACAACAGGATTTTCCTGAACAGCAGATGAAGAAAATGAATCTTCATTATGTGACCATGACTAATTACGATGAAACTTTTAAAAATGTAAAGGTGGTTTTTGAAAAAGATAATCTGGTAAATACAATCGGAGAAATTGTTTCAAAAAATAATAAGTCCCAGGTCAGAATAGCTGAAACAGAAAAATATCCGCACGTAAGTTTTTTCTTTTCAGGCGGACGGGAAAAAGAATTTGACGGAGAACGGAGAATTATGATTCAATCTCCGAAAGTTGCTACATATGATCTGAAACCTGAAATGAGTGCGCATGAAATTGCAGATGCGATTTGTTATGACATGGAAAAAAACGGTCCGGATTTTATTTGCCTGAATTTTGCCAATACAGATATGGTTGGACACACCGGAGTTTACAATGCCATATTAAAAGCGGCGAATGCAGTGGATGGTAGTGTCAGACAAGTGGTGGAAAAAGGAAAATCGCTGGGCTACTCTTTCATCATAATTGCAGATCATGGGAACTCAGACTACTGCATTAATCCGGATGGATCACCGAATACAGCGCACTCACTAAATCCTGTTCCGGTAATTGTCATCAGTGATTCAGTAAATAAAGTCCAGAAAGGAATTTTAGCAGATGTTGCCCCAACTATACTTCACCTAATGGGTATTGAACGTCCAAAAGAAATGACGGGAAAAGTTCTGGTTGCTACAATTTAACCACAGTTACAAAGAATTCATTTCTATTCAAAAAGGATAGAAATTAGAATCTCAAAGATTAATTGATCATTTAATTAAATTCGAATTAGTCTGATCGCATTCTAATCTCTGTTTTAATTAATACTTTTTAGACCAATTCAGCGTTAAGTCATCATGAGGTTTTGCTTTTTTTGTTTTTATTTAATCATACTTCAATGTTCCGTTGCACAAAACTGGCATCAGATCTCTGATTTTCCCGGAACACAAAGAGATGACGGAACAGTTTTTGTGATTGGAGATACCGCTTATTGCGGTACCGGATATTTACCATGGTTTGCCGGATCTTCAGATTTTTACGGATTTGATATGAGCACTGATTCCTGGTTTGCAATTTCATCATTACCATCCGGTCAGGAGCGTCAATATGCTTGTGGATTTTCTGACGGATTTTTCGGGATATATTTTTGGTGGCTACAATTCGGGCACATTTCTAAATGACCTCTGGCAATATGATCCTATTTCAGATCAATGGACAGAAAAAACTTCAATGCCTGCTGTGGCCAGAAGTGCATCTGCTCATTTTGTTATTGGCGATACCGCTTATATTATTTGCGGTAAAACTGCAGACGATTACGCCATCAATGAAGTTTGGGCGTATAGCATGAGCTCAGATGTATGGATACAAAAAAATAATTTCCCATTTGGTAACCGGTGGAGAGCATCTGGTGCATCTTCACAATCGAAAGGCTATTTATTATTTGGCAAAAATGAAATACTTAACTACGATGAAATTCTTTATGAATACAATCCTCAAATAGATTCATGGAGCGCTATCGATACATTTCCTGAAGCTGGCAGAACACATTCCTCACTTTTGTTTTTTGAAGATGATTTATTGGTTATCACCGGACAGGATTCAAATGGAAATTCTTACAATGACTTATGGCGATATAATTTAACTGCAGGCAGCTGGGATGAGTTGAACTCTATTCCCGCAGACGGGAGAAGAGGTGGAATAAGCTTTCATAGCAGCTCTGCCATTTACTATTCAACCGGTATAAACCAAAGTAACATACGTATCAAAGAAACATGGAAAAATGAAAATCCTCTCACTGCAGATCCTATTGAAATAAATTCTCATCTTACACTATACCCCAATCCGGCTGACAATTTTTTTTCTATATTCGGACCACAGCAGTCTGTTAATTATAAAGTTCAGGTGTATAGTATTTCCGGAGAACTTTTGATGGAAGGAAACGCAGGTAGTGAAAATAGTTTTGATTGCAGTAATCTGCCCAACGGGTTCTATACAATATTCATCAGCACTCCTGGATCGGTTAATTGCTCCAAACTCATTATTTGTCATTAGATCACAAATAAATCTCCTTAAAAAGAAAGGTCTACAATAGATTCTTCTTCTCCCCTGCAACAAAATCTTTCAGATAAAAAGGTTCAAAATAAGCCAGATCTTCAAAATCTTTTGCATTGAATTTTTGTTCAGACAATTCGCACATTCCTTTTGCAGAAACTGCGGTTTGCAAATCAAAATGCGCGTTTGCACTTTTTATAATGTCTTTACATTTATTTGCACCCGGACCAACGAACAGAATTGAATTTTGATCCAGCAAATCAGCAAATGAATTTTCATCTATAATCAATGCTTCAGTTTTTTGAATTTCAATTAATGACTGATCATAAACCGTTGCATAAACTTCCATGCGCATTGCATCAAACATCGGGCATATCAGATCACATTTTTTATCTGTCAGCGCAGCAAGCGATTTCAGTGAATTAATTGCAATCAACGGAATATCCAATGCATAGCACAATCCTTTTGCCGTAGAAGCACCGATACGCAAACCAGTATATGATCCTGGTCCTTCGCTTACAGCAACTGCATCTAATTCTTTCAGATTTTTACCGGCAGATTTCAAAACATCCTGAATAAAAATATTCAGATTTTCAGCATGAGAAAAATGTTCTTCCGTGATTTCTTTGGTGAAGATATTTTTACCGTTTTGAGCAAGAGAAACTGAACAGGTTTTTGTAGCTGTTTCTAAATTTAGAATGAGTGCCATTGTTATTCGATAATCATTATTGTCACTCTTCTGTTTGCTTCCTCTTCTTCCGTGTTTTTCGGTTTTTCATAAAGCATCTGAGTAGCTCCATAACCAACCGCAACAAGACGCGAATCATCAATTCCGTTATCCTTCAGCCATTTTTTCACCGCTTTTGCACGTTCTTCAGACAAGGACATAGAATGTTTTGGATTTTTATTCCCGGGGTCATTTACGTGACCCTGGATTTCAATCCGAACCGTTTCATTTAATGCCAGAAAATCCAGCAGACGTTTTAAAGCCGGCATAGAAATAGGCAGAAAATCAGCTTCATCCTGCGAGAATTTAATGTCTTCAAGCAAGAGCTTTTTTCCCGGTGCAAGTTTTTCCAGTTCAATCACAATTTCGGTATCTGTATCCGGATCTTTTTCCATAGTGATATCTCTGACATAAATAAAATATCCTTGCGTATTTGATTCAACGTGTAATGTTTTGGCAGAGGTAGAACTGAAAATAAAATCAGTTCCCATAAAAAGTGCATTGTCCTGATTCACGCCGGAAATAATCAGATTGGCTTCAACAGGTTCTCCTGTTTTCTTTATCACGGATTTTCAGCCGGACAAAATGATCGCTTTTGTTTTTCTGAAATCCTGAACTTTAGAACGGGTCACGGCTATTGTTCCAATGCGGTTATACCGCACCCTGACTTTACCTGTATAAGTTGAGTTGGTGTGAATAAGCAGATAAAAAACATCGCCCATCTGACAGGCAACAGACGGTTTAAAATTTTCACCACGCGGATTTTCTTCAATTCCTTTTTCATAATACATGGACATATCATAAAGAACCGGTGTCACTTTATCTGATTCCAGTTTTTCACAAAATGTATTATCCGGCGCACGGAAAAGAAAATAGCTGAAATCGACATTGTTCTCAGTAAAAATTTCAAACTCAAACGTACCCTCTACATTTGGTTCAAGTCTCAGCCAAACAGAGTTTACCTCATGAAAATCAGGATACATATTCATGAAATCATCACGCTGGCCATAATTTCCGGGAAACTGAATCTGAGATTCTACAGTGTAGTCAAATACCTCAACCGCACCAAAACAATCAGCAAACGAACTGGAATAATGCATTTTAAAGCCCTGAGAGAAAGCAGATTCTCCCAAAACCAGCATCAGCAGTATTACAATCCATGTTCGTGTCACGTCTAGTAAATATACGTTAATTTTGTAAAAATGCCTCACATTTCATGCCAAACAAAAGGTTATGAGCGATACAAAAACAATTTACGATCATCTTGGCGATGAACGCCTCTTACAACTTATACGAATTTTTTATGCAAAAGTTTTTGTAAACCCCGTCCTCAGTCCGTTGTTTGATGAAACTACCAAAGAAACTATAATGGATAAACAGTATTGTTTTCTTTCGCAATATCTTGGAGGTCCTTTCAGATACAATGAAAAATACGGAGTACCCCGAATGCGGCAATCACATATGAAACATGCCATCACACCCAAACACCGTGATGAATGGCTGAAACTGATGAAAGAATCTATTGAAACGCTGGATTGTGACGAAAAACTGAAAATTGCATTATACAATTGTTTTCCGATGATGGCTGAACACATGACCAATTCGGAATAAAATTTGATGGATCAGATTATTATGAAAAAGAAAATTCCATTGCTGCTTTTAACCGCAATCATTTTTGTGCTTGGATCTTTTATCACAACAGAAAGAGATACAAAACTGATCTACTGGGATCAGCGAAAATTAACCTGGGAAGATTTTAAAGGTGGCACTCCCGGAAACACTCCGTATGTTGCATTAACCCATTCTGCAATTTCACTCAATATGAGTGGTCAGGATAAAAATATTTACTGCAGTGTTGAGTCTGTTTTCTATCCAAAACAATCCTGGAAAAAGAAAAATGTAACGGATCATGTTCTTAATCATGAGCAGCGTCATTTTGATATAACTGAAATTCACTCACGCATGCTGCGGAAAACCATTTCTGAAACCCGGTTTAAAAAGTATGAATCCATTGCCGCAGATATTCAGAAACTATTCAATACCAGTTCCACCGCTTGTTCAAAAATGCAGGATCTCTATGATCAGGAAACCGATCATTCCAAAAAGAAACCAGAACAGGAAATGTGGAATACAAAAATTGATAGTTTGCTGAATGTTTATTCAGATTGGACACAAACAGAATTTGTGCTGGATGTGGGATATCTTTTGGAATAAAATAACCAAAATAAAATCACATATTCAAAATCATCACCGGTTAACGAATTAAATATCCGGACAAAATTATTTTCTCCTGCAGATAAGCGCTGATAAAAAACGCTGATTTCAGCAGATTTTTTTGATAAACATAAAAGACAGGTTGCATATAAAAGACGGCAGCGGCAGATCGTATAAAATGTCGTAGTGGCAGGTCGTATAAAACGCTGTAGGGGCAGGTCGCGACCTGCCCCTACAGCGTTTTAGGAAAACTTTAATTTCTCCAATACTAGTTCATTCTCTTCTGCAATTCTTTGTTCAATGCTTCTAAGAAATCTTCTGTATAAACGTAGTCTTTTTCCGTTAGTTTATTTCCGTGAACACAAACTGCAAGATCTTTTGTCATCACACCACTTTCAACAACATCTACACACACTTTTTCCAATGTGTCGCAGAATTTTTTCAGTTCAGCGTTGTTGTCCAATTTGGCACGATGTCCAAGACCTCTTGTCCACGCAAAAATGGAAGCAATTGATTGGTAGATGTTTTTTACCAGCCATGTGATCACGGTAATGTCTTGTTACAGTTCCATGCGCTGCTTCAGCTTCCATGATTTCTCCGTCAGGAGTAATTAAAACAGATGTCATTAATCCGAGCGAACCAAATCCCTGTGCCACTGAATCAGACTGAACATCTCCGTCATAATTTTTACATGCCCACACAAAAGAACCATTCCATTTTAATGCCGATGCAACCATGTCATCAATTAAACGGTGTTCATAAACGATACCTGCTTCTTTGAATTTATCCTTGAACTGAGAATCGTAAATTTCCTGAAAAATATCTTTGAATCGTCCGTCGTATTTTTTCAGAATGGTGTTTTTTGTAGACAAATAAAGCGGCCATTTTTTTACCAGCGCAATATTGAAACAAGAAAGTGCAAATCCACGGATAGATTCATCCACGTTATACATTCCCATTGCTACACCTGCACTCTTGAATGCATAGATTTCGTGTTCGATTACTTTTCCATCTTCCCTTCAAATTTCATGGTCAGTTTACCTTTTCCAGGCACAACAAAATCAGTTGCTTTATACTGATCACCAAACGCGTGACGTCCAACAATAATCGGTGATGTCCAATTGGAAACCAGACGCGGTACATTTTTGCAGACAATTGGCTCACGGAAAACTGTTCCATCCAGAATATTTCTGATAGTACCGTTTGGTGATTTCCACATTTGTTTTAAGTTGAATTCTTTTACACGGCCTTCATCAGGCGTAATGGTTGCGCATTTGATTCCTACTTTGTATTTTTTGATGGCTTCAGCTGCTTCAACAGTTACTTTGTCTTCTGTTGCATCACGGTGTTCAACTCCTAAATCATAGTATTTGATATCTACATCCAGATAAGGGAGAATCAATTTGTCTTTAATAAATTTCCAGATGATTCTGGTCATTTCATCTCCGTCAAGTTCAACAACGGGATTTGCTACTTTAATTTTTGCCATTTTAGTTGCGGTTTAAAAGGGGTTCTTTATTGTAAACAAATGTAATTATTTGAAGTTAATCCAGACATCTCAAGGTGAAATTTAGCTTGCAATACGCATATCACTTAATTTTCATAGTTTTAGTGAAAATACACCTCCATGAAAAACGAACAGGAAATAATTGATTCCGTTCAAAATCAAGATGAAACCAGTCTGTCTTCAAAACCACACCGACCTCTTTATGCAGGTTTGACAGACCGAATCAAAGCAGTAACAGCTGACGGTTTTTTTCTGGTTGTATGCATGTTCATTATAAGTTCAGTCTTTACTAAAATCGGCGATGTCAGTGATACTGCCAGAATGTTTGCTTTTATTTCCATCTTCCTTCTTTATGATCCGCTTTTTACTTCTGTTTTTGGCGGAACAATTGGACACTTTGCCATGGGACTAAGAGTAAAAAGAGAAAATGATCAGAACAAAAATATTTATATCCATTTAGCCTTCTGGCGTTTTATTGCAAAAGCATTGTTAGGATGGATATCGATTTTGACCGTGATGAGTTCTGAAAAAAATAAAGCTATTCATGATATGATTGCTCAATCCGTTGTTGTACACGTTAAGAAAGACTGAAGATTTTACGTGAATAACTTATCTCAATTCTATTTCCTCGAGATAAAATTTCCCGGGAAAAGAAGAAGAATAATCAAACCTTACCCAGTTGCCGTAAATGCGAACTTTTGATTTGTAGGGAATCAGATTACCGTTTCGATCTCTTATAACCAGATTTTTTTCTGTAAAATTATCCGGTAAGTCATTCATTGATGACGGTCCGGTTCCCAGCGGAACTTCCACCTCTTTTATTTCAGCAACAGAAGATTCAGTGAGATTTAACTTAATTGCGCTTGTATAAGGAAGAATTAACAGCGGCAATTCCAGTTTCCCTTCCACAAATGAATACACTTCTTTTTGTGTTGAGTCAAATAGTATTTCTGATGTAAGATTTTGTGCACTGTCTGTTTTTTCATCGCTGCTGATAAAATCTATATATTCTATCACTCTTGCTTTCCAAATTGTCTGGCCATCCTGATTTTCATCAAAGGCAGTTATTTTTATTCTGGATCCAATTGTTGCCAGTCCGCCATTGTCACATTTTATCTGAATATCATTTGGAGTAAATTGTTCCGGCAGTGATCTCATTTGATTTGGCATATCCCCTACTTTAAACTGAACCAGCCAGGCATAACCAGATTGTTGTTTGCTTCGTTCATAAACCGGCAGGGTAATATAACTTCCGTTTTGCACAATTTTATCTCCCGGATTACCAATAAACCCTTCTAAAATAATTACCGTATTAGGCACTGCACTACCACCGCGCATGAAATTCCAAGATGCCAAAACAGTGTCCCGATTTACAACAACGGTGGTGTCTTTTTTCTGTTCAGCCGAATCAGAATTTCCATTACAAGACTGTAAAAAAATCCCAGAAAAAAATAAAACAACAAGTACCTGAAAAGACATTTTCATCAGTCAACAAACTCTATGGTTTTTAGCATTGCCTCAGCTTCACGGATGTATTCACGTTTATCATATTTAGGACCGTAGATATAAATACAAACTGAAACAACCGTATTTCTTTTTTCATTGTGAATGGCATACATGACAAATGGTCCTCCGCCAAACGCAGCAGGATTTCCGGCATGTTTCCATAATCCATGTACCTGCACTGTGTAGGCCTCTCCCACTTTAATAATTTTACTTTTTGGTTTGTAGTATGGATCATATTCTGTTGCCATATAAGATCCTTTTAATTTACCCGGCACATGATATTTCAGAACTGTATCTCTGTTTTGTAAAACACCTGATTCAGTAAGCTGTGAGGTATCTGTATATGGAACAGACCAGATTAAAAGTCCTTGCTGAATCCAATACGTATCTGCTCCGGGTTCACTGGTTTCATTAGGCATCACGTGTTTTGAACGGTCTCTTTTTGCCCAGATAAAATTACTTGAATCTATTTTTGTTTTAAAATCTTCAGGAACAGAAAGAGTAATTCCAAAATCTTTTTCTGCCTTTGATTTTAATGCCGGATTAAAATTGGTTTTGTATTGTGTGATGAGTTCTTGAATGGTAAAATCATTCATCATATTTACAATCATGGCAAATTCATTTACCACAAAAGAATACAACCTGTCCACATCAGAATCTTTAACAATCAAAAACAGCTGACCTTTTGCAAAATAATCTTTCTTTTCAATGATGGCTGTTTCTTTATAGGTTGAATCAAAATCCACCATCACTTTTAAAATCAAACGGTTCATCTGCCCAACATGATCCAGTTCATCCGGCTTCATTCTAACGATATCAAACATAGGTTCCGGTCTCAGATAAACACCTTTTGCATTCTGATCCAGATGATACATGACCGCTTCACCAACCGGGCCGTTCCACAAATCATCTTCCATCAGAACAATAACCTGACCGTAGGGACCAAACGCATCCGGCAAAAGATCTTCTCTTTTTAATTCAGAGCCACATGAACTTAATAAAATCAATGCTGTAATAAAACCAAGAAATTTCATCCGATACTTTTTAAAGTGTGCCAATAATTATTTTCTGTCCGGGCTGTAATTTTTTTGGATCAAGCCCTTTGTTCATGTTTGCAAATCGTCAAACGGAATGCCAAATTTCTGGCTGACGGTCCACAAACTTTCTCGGATTTTAATGCGTAATATTTATAGTTTCCGTCACTGGTGGTAGTTGTGGAGGTAGTTGTGCCGGTTGTAGAAGAAGAATTACTGCTGCTGCTGTTTGAGGAAGATGTAGAAGTGGTTGAGCCAACGGTTGAAGTATTTTCTACAAATTTTTTCTCCACCAGCATAATAGTCAATTTTTGACCCGGATAAATAATACTTGTTTTTAAGTTGTTCCAGGTTTTTATATCCACCATATTCACCTTGTATTTCTCTGCAACAGTTATTAGTGTTTCTCCGGGTCCAACTGTATGTGTTTTCTTTTTTTCCATGGTCACAAAGCGTGAACCAGTCGAATCCAGATGAGCATCCAGCGCGTACAGACTATCTTCATACTGCAGAAAAAGACTGATTTTTTCAACGGGCAAAGAAATACATTGCTTGTGATCTGTATGAGGAATTATATCAGTTTTATAAATCGGATTCATGTACAGAAAATCTTCTGTTGTAATATCAAGAACAGAATCAATGTGAGAAATTCTGACTGCGCTTTTCAGACAAACGGTATCCACTTCATAAAAATGCATTTTTACTTCCTGAGGAACAATATTGTGCTCAGCATAATAGGTCATCATGTAAACCATGGCAATAAAATTGGGAACATACATCTGAGTTTCTTCCGGTAAAAAAGGTCTGATTTCCCAATAAGTCATTTTACCGCCTGAACGCTGAATTGCTTTGTTTACGTTTCCGGGACCGGCGTTATATGCCGCAAGCGCAAGACTCCAGTCTCCATACAATCCGTAGAGATATTTTAAATACCTGCAGGCAGCGTCAGTAGCTAATTGCGGATGCATGCGTTCATCTACATACGAATCATTTTCAAGTCCGTAACTTCTTCCGGTTGGATACATAAACTGCCATAAACCGGTTGCTCCTACCCGTGATTTTACCGTTGGTCTTAATCCGCTTTCAATCACTGAAAGATATTTCAGCTCCATTGGAATTCCGTAATGTGAAAGATACGTTTCATACATTGGAAAATACATTTTTGATCTTCCAAGACATACTGCTGTGAATGTTCTTCTTTTACTTACAAAATATTTGATGGTATTTAAAACAACGGTGTTGGCTTCAATGTCAATGATGCATTTTTTTTTCAGATCATTCAAACGGGCAATGTAAACTGAATCCGGGAAAGTAGGTTTGTAATCTTCTTCATAACCCAATGAATCAATGATGCGATATGCTTTTTCCTGTCCCCAGACTTCTTTGTAATGTTCAAAGATTGAAGACTCAACAACGTCAATGAAACGCAGATAGGTAAGAGAATCCGGATTGGGCGCAGTAAGCAAAGAGAATCAGCCTGAGCAAAAACTCCGGTTGAAATCACAGCTAAAAAAATTAAAATATTATTTCTGACGCTTTTCATTTTCTGCAAAACACTATTTGCAGTTTGTCATCAGATATTCAGAGAATGATAAAAGACCAGCTTCATCAAAATGTTTTCCCATCACCTGAATTCCAAACGGCAATTTGTTTGAGTGAAGTCCTAAAGGTAATGAAATTGCAGGATTTCCTGATAGATTGGCCTGAACTGTAAAAATATCCTGAAGGTACATCTGAATTGGATCAGACACTGCTCCTATTTCAAAAGCCGTTGAGGGCGTTGTAGGAAGAATGATAAAATCGTATTGAGAAAAAATTTCTTTGGTGCGGTTCTGAATAACACGTCTCACTTTTTGTGCTTTGGTATAATACGCATCATAATATCCGTGAGATAAAACAAAAGTACCCAGCATGATTCGTCTTTTTACTTCAGCACCAAATCCTTCTGATCTTGACTTTTTATACGTGTCTTCTACCCCAACAGCATTTTTTGAATGATATCCGAAATGAACTCCGTCATAACGTGCGTAGTTTGAAGATGCTTCTGCAGTAGTCAAAACATAATAGGTAGGAATCATTTCATTCAGATAGGCAAAATGAGTTTCCTCTACAGTATGACCAGCATCTTTTAATTTTTTGCAGAACTTCCTGAATGCGCTTTCTGATTTCCGGATCTACACTTTCATTTTCAACACACTCTTTAATGTAAGCGATTTTTAATTTTTTCGAAGTGTTCAATCCCGGCAGAAAATTTTTGAATCTTCTTGCAATAATGTACTGTCAAAATCATCTTTACCAGCCATTACTTCTGTTACCAGAGCAATGTCTTTAACCGTATTTGCAAATGGTCCAATCTGATCAAAAGAAGAAGCATAGGCCAGTAAACCGTATCTTGAAATTCTACCATAAGTAGGTTTGAATCCAATTGTTCCTGTGAATGAAGCCGGCTGTCTGATTGATCCTCCGGTGTCTGTTCCTAAGGATACGGTGCAAAGTCCTGCAGCTACAGCCACAGCTGAACCACCGCTTGATCCACCCGGAACCATTTTTTCATTGTGTGAGTTCAATACATTTCCAAAAGCTGAATTTTCATTGGAACTGCCCATAGCAAATTCATCACAGTTCAAACGACCAATGATGACAGCATCTTCAGCCAATAAACGTTCTACGGCAGTTGCAGAATAAATGGATACAAATCCTTCCAGAATTTTAGAAGAAGCAGAAACTTTGTGATCTTTATAAGCAAGATTATCTTTTAAACCTATAACCATTCCGGCCAGGCGACCGGCGGTTTTGTTTTTCAGTTTTTCATCCACACGTTTAGCCTGCGCCAAAGCGGTTTCAGTAAAAACTTCGAGAAAAGCATTCAGATGTTTTTTTTCGTCAATTCTTTTGAGATATTCACGGGTAATTGATTCAACAGAAGTCCCGTGGTCAAGGGCATCCCTGATCTCATCAAAAGAATGATACATAGCAATTATTCTCCGGTTTTAACGTCGGTTTGTTTTTGCTGTCTTCTCCTTCACCCTTCATTTCGTCTTTGAATCCTTTGATTCCTTTACCCAGACCTTTCATCAGTTCAGGAATTTTTTTCCCGCCGAATAACAATAAAACAACTGCAAGGATCAGAACAATCTGCCAAGGACCAATAACGCCAGCGTGTGCTATATTTTCCATTTTAAATGGTATTAATTGATGTAATTACTGTGCAAATGTACGAAAATATTGGAATAAGGTTGTTTTAGGAAAGATTTGACGAGCCTTATCTCAGGGCCGGGACTTTGTTGAACCCCTTCAGGGTTCTTGGTTAGGATTGGGAGTGGGGTGCAGCATTGCATTCTGCGTTATTCGTTTTAAACCCCTTTGGGGTTTGGATTATTCGATAAATTTAATCTTCAATACTCTATCAAAAAATGCCCATACATATTTTCATCTTTGGTCAGATAAATTGAGTCACCTGAAATTCTGAAAATAGTGTCACGCTTATCATACTCCTCTTTTACGAAAACCGGATTTCTATTTTGATCCAATATTACACGGGTGAGACGTACATCATTCTTCTTATCGCCATAATGGTAATACTTCAGATAACCGCCATGGACATCCTGTGGCCTTTCATATTCTTTATAATAGTGCTTTTGTAAATGGCCATTTTTTGTCAGATGTGAACCGCTCCCTTCTGCACGAGAAAAACGTACGATACGTCCCAATGGTGATCTCCAAAAGCACCAAGCATCTGAAACGCATTAAACGCTCGTGAATCAATTTTAATTTTTTCTGTTGCAGTTACCCATTCCTCAGCAGTGTACAGCGGATAGTGTATATAAACATTGTTAGTGTCGAGTATCCGTACACCGAATTCAAGTTTTTGTTTGTTCTTAAAATTTTTCCTGTAGAATGGATACTGAACGATTGTGTCTCTACCAACATAAGTTCCTTTTTCATAAAAATTCAGATAGCCTTTTAAAGTAAGAATTGAAACACTATCATTCATTGGAACATATGAAATTTCACTAAGCTGCGGAATATAAAAATCCCCTCGAAGGTCGTAGTCTTTCACTGAATTAATTTGCCCATATTCAAATTGCACTTCTTGAATCAGATTATAATGATAATAGAATTTAAAGGATGAATCCTTGGAATAAACTAATCGGCTTTCTTCAAAAACGGTTCCATCAGGTGCCACTGCATCATACATTGACATACATCTAATCTTAGGATAAAATTTCGAGAGATTGTATTCTTGCAAAATGTAGATATCCGCTTGTGACATTTTCCATGGCATACTAGGAAAGATAGAATCCAGTATGAAGTAGTAATTATCCTCAGTCTTTGCGTCATCTAAAAGACTAATTTCAATTTCTTCTTTTCTTAAAAAATCTATTACTCCTGATTCATCAAAATAGTATCTTACTATAGCCTTTTCTGCTGAGTACCTGTAATTTTTGAAATTTAAATATTCCAAATCCGCACTCACATACTTCAAACATTTCACATCCTTTTCATTCAACCATTTTTTAAATGCAGTTTCAGAAAAAACCAAGGCCACACCTGTCCAAATGTTGATGTAAAAACTAAGAAAAAGAGTATGATAGAAATCAATTTCATGGATACTAAATATAGCGAAAATAAGCAGCATGGTTACGAAAAAAATTATTCTCCTTTAATGACATTTCTTATCAATTCCCCAACAAAACCACATTCAACATTGACTGTAATTCCATTTTTTCGTATTTTCGCACTATGAGCGCATCTGAATTAAAACTGCTGATTCATACATTAATTGACGGTGTAAATGACAATCCTACACTGCAGGCATTTTATACTTTGCTTGCTAAATCCGTTGATTTAAATTCTGATTGGGGTAAAGAACTTCCGGCTGATGTTAAAAAGCGTCTCATAAAAAGTATAAAGCAAATGGAATCAGGAAAACTAATGAATCATGATTCTGTTCGTCTTGAACTGAAGAAAAAATATCCTTCATTGCATCTTTAGTGGAAATTTTCTGGACACCTGAAGCAAAAGCTTCGTTCGATGAAATTACAACATTTATAGAACGAAAATTCTCCATCAAAGAAGTTGATCAATTTGTGTTTGAAACTTTGCGTGTTATAGATTCATTAGAGAATTATCCGGAATTATTTCCCGAATCAAAACTGAGAGCGCTGAAATCGGTTAGAAAAGCATTGATTCATCCTCACAGCAGTGTGTTCTACATTTACAGGAAAAATACGATTGTACTGCTTTTATTCTGGGATAATCGAAGAGATCCTAAAAAGAAAAAGTAATTTTTTTAATTAGAACGATTGATAAATAAGACCGATAATTTTTTCAAAAGATCCGCTTCAATATTTTCTCCGTAGCCCCCCGCTGTGAATTCATAAACTGAAGTACTTTTTCTTGATGATTTTCCTTTTGCAAATCAGTTAAGACATTTTTGAACTTTACAGAATCTGAAACAGAAAAACCAATTCCGTTTTCAATAAATAATTTTGCTTCCGGAAATTTCTGATGATTGGGTCCAAAAATGACCGGCAAACCAAATGATGCCGGTTCCAGAATATTGTGTAAACCTGTTTTGAAAGCACCGCCAACATAAGCCAGATTTGCATATCCGTAAACATGCATCAGCATTCCTACATTATCTATCAATAATATATCAGCTTCAGAATTTTGGTCAGTTAAATTTGAATACCGGACAATTTTTTTTCCGCCAAAATAATTTTCTGCTTCTGTCAAATGCGCTTCATCAATTTCATGGGTGGTCAGAATTATTTTCCAGTCACTTCCAAGATTTTTTAATCCATCTGAAACAACTTCCAAATCTGGTTTCCAGAGTGAACCGCATACGAAAACTTTTTTATCATTTACAAACGCATCAATCTTCTCAAACCGCTGCACCTTTTCGGCGTTTTTCATCACGCGGTCATAACGTGTATCGCCTGAAATTATAGAATCAATTCCAATTTCATTCAACAATTTTTTTGATGATTCATGCTGAACAAAAATGGTCGTACATGCTTTCAAAACAGATCGCATAAAACCACCATATCCTTTGAAAAAAATCTGATTTTTTCTAAAAACTGCCGCAACAGAATAAAACGGGATTTTGCGATTTTGAGCTTCAAAAATATAGTTGGCCCAAAACTCATATTTCACAAAAAAAACTGCATCCGGCTTTATCAAATCAAAAACTTTTTTTGCATTTTTTTTACTGTCTTTTGGAAGATAAAAAATTACATCAGCCAAATCATAATTTTTTCTGATTTCATATCCTGAAGGAGAAAAAAAACTGACGGCAATTTGACAATTTTCTTTTTGTTTTAATGCTTCTATCAACGGACGTCCCTGTTCAAATTCTCCAAGACTGGCGCAGTGAAACCAATAGAGGCCAAAGGGCAAAGGACTATGGACAGAGCATTTTGAATCTGTGGTTTTGTATTCTGAATTTCGGATTTTGAATTTTGTATTTCTGAATTTTCGACCTTTAGACCTTTAGATTTTTCAATTTGAAATTCCTCTAAAATTTTCCAGGTTTCTTTTCTTCCTTTAACAAGTTTTTTTGCTTTGGAATTCCAGATGGATGCCAGATAAATTCCGGCAGTATAAAAACTAACTCCAAGTGTGTAAATTAATTTCATCAATCGTAATAAACTGAGCGCGCCTGACGTTTATAGATTGGAATCATCCAGCCTAATTTCACACTGTACATAAAATCAAATTTCATTCCGGAATCTGGTCCGCCCAAATCAAACTGATAATTTCTGACACCCCAGGTCAATCCTTCAATGAATTCGAAGCCTGCATAAAAATTCAGGAAACGGTAGTTGTGCTGAAAGAGATATCCGATAAATTGTTTGGAAGCAACTCCCATTGTGAGACGATCATAACCCTTTCTGTAATCACCCTCCAGCTGAGGTACATCATCATAAATACTTTCAATACGGATCTTATGCATGAAATAACCAAATCCGCCGTTGATCCAGATTCCGCTGTTAGGGTTTTTACCTGTCTTGTTAAAAACATATCCGGCACCAATATTTCCATGAGCTCCCCTCATCAGAAATAAAACTACAGCAGGTGTTCCGGTCATTGCTGTTACTGTGCCCGATGAATTATAAATACCTTCAAAAATAGTTGAATCTTTCAATTGATTTCCAAAAATAAATCCACAGTCAAAACCAACTGTCACATTGTTTTTGAATTTATACTGTGTATCGAAACCAATTTCATTGTTAAATCCCCAGCGCTGACTCATGTCACCACCAGTCATGTTGAATTTGTAATTCAAACCGGCAAAAAACTGATTAATGGCTGAATCCCTCAGATTTAGCTGGGCAATAGACAATACAGGAACAAAAAATGCAAGAATCACGTATATGCGCATGGTACAAACTTAAAAAACCTGCTTGATATAACGGTTAAAACCCGTGTTTATTGGTTATATTCGCAAATTCTTTTGATTAAAAACGAACACTCAGAAAATGAAGCAAATTCAAATGGTTGACCTCGCATCGCAATATGAGGCAATAAAAAACGAAGTTGACAGCGCAATTCAAAATGTAATTCACAGTACAGCTTTCATCAACGGACCTGAAGTAAAAAGCATTTCAGACTGATCTTGAAAAATACCTGGGTGTTAAGCACGTAATTCCCTGTGCAAACGGAACAGATGCAATTCAAATTGCTCTGATGGCATTGGATTTACAACCGGGCGATGAGGTGATTACTTCAGACTTTACATTTGCCGCAACAGTTGAAGTTGTTGGTCTTTTAAGATTAGTGCCGGTTATTGTGGATGTTGATCCTGATACTTTCAATATTTCAGTTGATGCCATTAAAAAAGCGATCACTCCAAAAACAAAAGCAATTATTCCGGTTCACCTGTTTGGACAATGTGCAGACATGGAACCAATTTTGAAATTAGCTAAAGAAAAAAACATTGCTGTAGTAGAAGATACGGCTCAGGCCATTGGTGCGGAATATACATTCAGTGATGGTAAAAAAGTAAAAGCAGGTTGTATGGGAGAAATCGGAACAACTTCTTTTTTCCCTTCAAAAAATTTAGGTTGTTATGGTGACGGCGGAGCAATTTTCACCAATGATGATGATGTGGCTGCCAAAATGCGTTCCATTGTCAATCATGGGATGGGACAGCGTTATTATTATGAACGAATTGGCGTCAACTCAAGATTGGATTCAGTTCAGGCAGCGGTATTGAAAATAAAACTGAAACATCTTGATCAGTATGCTGAGAAAAGAAATTCTGCAGCTGCTCATTATGATAATTTTTTCAGACAAATTCCGGGTGTGCATGTTCCGGCAAGAGCCAAAAACTCAACTCACGTATTTCACCAGTATACATTAAAAATTGACGGAATCAATCAATTTGAGATGCAGGAAAATCTCCAGAAAAAAGGTGTGCCGGCAATGATCTATTACCCGGTTCCCATTCATACACAAAAAGCTTATGGACCGGAGCGTTTCAGACATGAAGATTTTCCGGTGACAAATAATTTGTGCAAAACAGTTATCTCTTTACCAATGCATACTGAATTAACTACTGATCAGCTTGACCTGATTTGCGCTTCAGTAAAAGAATATCTGACCAAATAGAAAAATTAAAGATGAAAAAAATTGCAGTTGTTGGAACGGGATATGTTGGACTGGTAACCGGCACTTGTTTTGCTGAAACCGGCAATCAAGTTATCTGCGTGGACATTGATGCTAAAAAAGTGGATCTGATGCGAAGCGGAAAAGTTCCTATTTATGAACCGCATCTGGATGTATTGTTTGAACGAAATATCCGTGATAAAAGACTTTCATTTACTACCAATTTGGATGAAGCAATTGAAGATGCTGAAATTATTTTTCTTGCATTGCCTACACCACCGGGTGAAGATGGGTCTGCCGACCTGAGATATGTTTTAGGTGTTGCTGAAGAACTTGGCAAAAAAATAAAGAACTACAAAGTTATTGTTGACAAATCAACTGTACCTGTAGGTACTGCTGAAAAAGTTCATGCTGCCGTTGCAAAAATGCCAAAGTAGAATTTGACATTGTTTCCAATCCTGAATTTTTAAGAGAGGGATTTGCAGTAGATGATTTTTTAAAACCCGACAGAGTTGTTATTGGTACAAGTTCTGACCGTGCACGTAATGTGATGCGCGAACTTTACAAACCATTTGTACGACAGGGAAACCCGATCATCTTCATGGATGAAAAATCTGCAGAGCTTACCAAATATGCAGCCAATTCATTTCTTGCAACCAAGATTACTTTCATGAATGAGATTGCAAATTTCTGTGAGAAAGTTGGAGCAGATGTGGATGATGTCAGAATTGGAATCGGATCTGATTCACGCATTGGAAAAAGATTTTTGTTTCCGGGAATTGGTTTTGGAGGAAGTTGTTTTCCAAAAGATGTTCAGGCTCTGGTAAAATCAGGAAAAGAAGTCGGGCATAATTTTCAAATCATAGATGCAGTTCTTAAAGTAAACGAAGGACAAAAAATCAGACTGATTGAAAAAGTGGAGAACTATTTTGGAAATCTGAAAGGAAAAAAATTAGCGATATGGGGACTTGCTTTTAAACCGGATACAGATGATATCCGCGAAGCACCTGCATTGTATATGATTGATGAATTGCTTGCAAAAGGTGCATCAGTTGTTGCATACGACCCGGAGGCAATGGAAAATGTGAAAGCAGTGTACGGATCAAAAATTACTTTTTCAGAAAATCAATATGATGTTCTTAAAGGCGCTGATGCACTTTTAATTGCAACAGAATGGTCAGCGTTCAGAAATCCGGATTGGGAAACCATGAAAAAAAATCTGAATGAGAAATTAATTTTTGACGGCAGAAATCTTTTTGAACTGGATGAAATGAAAGAGATGGGATTTTATTACGAAAGTATCGGACGCAAAACTATTCTTCCATAAATGAACGAACGCAAACGTATACTAATTACTGGTGCTGCAGGTTTTCTGGGATCACATCTCTGTGACCGTTTTGTCAAAGAAGATTATCACGTGATAGCCATGGATAATCTGATCACCGGTCGTTTAAAAAATATTGAACATCTCTTTCCAAAAGAAAATTTTGAATTTTATAATCACGATGTAACCAAGTTCATTCATATTCCCGGAACACTGGATTACATTTTACATTTTGCATCTCCCGCATCTCCCATTGACTATTTAAAAATTCCAATTCAAACTCTCAAAGTTGGTTCACTTGGAATTCATAATTGTCTTGGACTGGCAAAGGCAAAAAATGCGACACTGATGATTGCCTCTACTTCTGAAGTATATGGTGATCCGCAGGTTCATCCGCAGACAGAAGATTATTGGGGACATGTAAATCCAATTGGTCCGCGCGGAGTTTATGATGAGGCAAAAAGATTTCAGGAAGCGATGGTTATGGCTTATCATAATTTTCACGGACTGGAAACACGTATTGTAAGAATATTCAATACTTACGGGCCACGCATGCGTCTGAATGACGGACGTGTTTTACCTGCATTTATTGGTCAGGCCCTGAGGGGAGAAGACTTAACTATTTTTGGTGACGGCTCACAAACAAGATCTTTCTGTTATGTAGATGATTTGGTAGAAGGCATTTTCAGATTACTGCATACAAAATATTATCTGCCGGTTAATATTGGTAATCCGGATGAAATCACCATCAAAGAATTTGCTGAAGAAATTATTAAGCTAACGGGAACAACACAAAAAATAGTGTATCGTGAATTGCCTGAAAATGATCCGAAACAAAGACGCCCGGATATTACAAAGGCAAAAGAACTGCTTGGCTGGGAACCAAAAATATCACGTGCTGAAGGATTAAAAAGAACTTACGCCTATTTCAAAAGTTTGTCTGAAGATGAACTGAAAGAAGTGGATCATTACAATTTTGACAAATACATAATTAAATAAAGCTGACTTAAATGTCTGATACAAAAAAAGAATATTTTGCACATGAAACGGCTGTCATTGATGAAGGCTGTAACATTGGAAAAGGTACAAAAATCTGGCACTTTTCTCACGTCATGTCAAATTGTACAATTGGAGAAAACTGCAACCTTGGTCAAAATGTGGTAGTGTCACCGGATGTTACTTTAGGGAATAATGTAAAAGTTCAGAACAACGTTTCAATTTATACCGGTGTCGTTTGTGAAGATGATGTTTTTTTAGGACCATCCATGGTTTTTACCAATGTAATGAATCCACGAAGCGCGGTTAACAGAAGAGATCAATATCTGAAAACGCTGGTAAAAAAAGGAGCTTCCATTGGTGCAAATGCAACCATCGTTTGCGGAAACCCGATTGGTGAATATGCATTTATAGGTGCAGGTTCTGTAGTAACAAAAGAAGTTCCTGCTTATGCATTGCTTGTTGGAAATCCGGCAAAACAAATTGGATGGATGAGCAGTTACGGACATCGTCTGGAATTTAAAAACGGAGAAGCAACCTGTCCTGAAAGCGGAGAGGTTTATAAATTAGAAAATAACAGAGTAACACGAATTAAATAATGAGTGATTCAAAAAGATACAGTTTTGCAATTGTAGGTTGCGGACACATTGGAAAACGCCATGCAACCATGGTTAAAAGAAATCCTGAATCGGAACTGATTGCAATGGTTGATACACGCCCAAAAGACCAGTGCGGCGGAATGGAAGATTTTGAAGGTGTTCCGTTTTTCAATTCAATTGAAGAATTACTTGCCAGCAAACTGGAATATGATGTTGTAAATATCTGCACTCCAAATGGTGTACATGCTGAACAATCAATTAAAGCTTTACAGTCAGGTCATCATGTGGTGTGTGAAAAACCAATGGGATTGAATAAAGATCAGTGTGAGAAAATTATTTACACCGCGCTTCAGCAATCAAAACAGGTTTTTTGTGTGATGCAGAATCGTTATTCTCCGCCTTCTGAATGGATCAAAGAAGTAATCAGCAAAAAACTTCTTGGAGAAATATTCATGGTTCAGCTGAATTGCTACTGGAACCGTGATGAACGTTATTATAAAAAAGGAAACTGGAAAGGAGTTTACACAGTTCTCACATTTCATCGACATCATGTATTGGTTGTTTGGAGATATCACCAACATTCAGGGAAAATTTGCAGACTTCACCCACAAGGACAATACTGATTTTGAAGATTCAGGATTTGTAAGTTTTGATTTTGTAAACGGCGGCATGGGTGCTATCAATTATTCTACTTCTGTTTATGATACAAATCTGGAAAGTTCGATGACCATTATCGGAAAAAACGGAAGTGTAAAAATAGGTGGTCAATATATGAATGAAATTGAAGTTTGCCATATAAAAGATTATACCATGCCAACACTTCGTCCATCCAATCCGGCAAATGACTACGGAGCTTACAAAGGTTCTGCTGCCAATCACCATCACATTATCGAAAATGTGGTGGACAGTTTAAAATCAAGAACACAACCTACAACAAACGCATTAGAAGGTTTGAAAGTGGTAGAAATAATTCAGCGCATTTATGATGTACGTGATCAGCAAATGCCTTCTTTAAAAAAATAGATTAACAATATTAATACAGAACACCATGAGCAGTATTTACGAAAAACTTGTAAAAAAAGAAACCAAACTTGCAGTTATAGGTCTTGGATACGTAGGCTTACCAATTGCACTTGAGTTTGCAAAAAAAATTAAAGTGGTTGGATTTGACATCAACGCAAAACGCGTTGAGATGATGAAAAATAAAATTGACCCGAGTAATGAACTGGAATCATCTGCATTTGACGGATGCGATATTGAATTCACTGCAAATATCCATGACATGAAAGATGTTACATTTTTCATTGTAGCTGTTCCTACTCCAATTGACGCAAGTAATTTACCGGATTTAACTCCGCTTATTGGAGCAAGCCGGACCGTTGGAAAAGTATTGAAAAAAGGTGATTATGTTGTGTATGAATCAACTGTATATCCGGGATGTACAGAAGAAGATTGTATTCCAATTTTAGAAGCAGAATCCGGTTTAAAATTTCCGGGAGATTTTAAAGTTGGCTATTCACCAGAGAGAATAAATCCAGGAGATAAAGTTCACACACTTTCTTCAATTGTAAAAGTTACTTCAGGATGTGATGCAGAATCATCAGAACAAGTTGCTAAAGTTTACGAATTGGTTGTTACTGCTGGTGTTCATCGCGCAGCGTCTATCAAAGTTGCCGAGGCAGCAAAAATTATTGAAAATACACAACGTGATGTAAACATCGCATTGATCAATGAACTTTCAATTATTTTCAATCGTCTTGGAATTAATACTTACGACGTACTTGATGCTGCCGGAACAAAATGGAATTTCTTAAAGTTTCAGCCAGGTTTGGTTGGTGGTCACTGTATAGGAGTAGATCCATATTATCTGACTCACAAAGCAAAACAATTGGGTTACCATGCAAAAATCATCAACTCTGGACGTTATGTAAATGACTCCATGGGATTCTACGTTGGAAAACAAACCGTGAAAAAAATGATTGGTCATGGTGTAAATCCGATGGAATCCAAAGTACTTATCATGGGTGCAACTTTTAAAGAAGATGTTTCCGATATCAGAAATTCAAAGGTTGTTAACGTGATTTCTGAACTTGAATCATTTGCCTGCAAAGTAGATGTAATTGATCCGCATGCTGATTCAGAAGAAGTAAAACATGAATACGGATTTACTTTGTGTGAAAAACCAACCAATGATTACGACGCAATTATCATTGCAGTAAATCACAAAGAGTACGCTAATTATTCAGAAGCTGATCTGAGAAAAATGCTGAAAAGCGACAAGGGATTGATTGTTGATTTGAAAGGAATTTATAAAGGCAAGATTAAGAATTTGGATTATTGGTCGTTGTAAGTGATAAATCACAAATTCCAAAATAAGCCGTCTCAAAAAAAAACCGTAGTAGGCGCAGGTCGCGACCTGCGCCTACGGTTTTTTTTGCGACCTTCGTCTGCGGTTTTTTTTTACGCCCTCCACATTTTTCCTGATCATAATTTCCCGTATTAATAGATCATCAACTAGGGATTTTTAATCTTAAATTTTTATAAAAACCAAAATTCAAAACGTCATTTGGCGTTTTATCTTTATTTTTAAATGAAATAGATTCATATGTCTCAAAAAAACATATTAATAACCGGCGGTGCCGGCTTCATCGGCTCTCATGTTGTACGCTTATTCGTCAATAAATATCCTGAGTATAAAATCATTAATCTGGACAAATTGACTTATGCGGGTAATCTGGAAAACATAAGGGATATTGAATCAAAACCCAATTACAAATTTGTAAAAGGAGATATTCAGGACAAAGACTTTCTTGTTTCACTTTTTGAATCTGAAAAAATTTCTCACGTCATTCATCTGGCTGCGGAATCACATGTTGACCGTTCCATTTCAGGGCCCATGGATTTTATCATGACCAACATTGTTGGTACCGCTAATTTACTTGAAGCTGCACGATCAAGCTGGAAAGAAGGTGACCACATTTTTTATCATGTTTCAACAGATGAAGTTTATGGTTCATTGGGTGATGAAGGATTTTTTACTGAGAAAACCGGTTATGATCCCAGAAGTCCGTACTCTGCATCAAAAGCAAGTTCAGATCATTTGGTAAGAGCTTATTATCACACGTATAAATTGCCGGTTAAACTTTCCAACTGTTCTAACAATTACGGCTCACATCATTTTCCGGAAAAATTGATTCCGCTGATGATCAACAACATTAAAAACAACAAGCCACTGCCTGTTTACGGCAAAGGTGAAAATGTTCGCGACCGCCCGTGGGTAGAAGATCATGCAAGAGCAATTGACACTATTTTTCACAACGGAAAAATTGGAGAAAGTTATAATGTTGGTGGCTGGAATGAATGGACCAATATTGCGCTGGTCAAATTTCTTTGTCAGATCATGGACCGGAAATTAAACCGGCAGCCGGGAGAATCAGAAAAACTGATTACTTATGTGACAGACCGCGCCGGGCACGATTTACGTTACGCGATTGATGCAACCAAAATAAAAAACGAACTGGGCTGGGAACCTTCAATCAAATTTGAAGAGGGTCTTGAAAAAACAGTTGACTGGTATCTTCAGAATGAGAAATGGGTGAATGACATAACTTCAGGCGAATATCAAAAATATTACGCGGCACATTACAATAGTTGAATCTTCTCACCACGCATTCGTAGGGTCAGGTCGCGACCTGACCCTACGAATGCGCGACCTGACCCTATGGTCCGTTGCGGTTACTCCTCCAATTTATTTTCATCATCCTCCATCAATCCGCGCGGTACTTTTATATTCTGTAATTGTTTACCGCCAAAAATCAAAATCACAAAAATACGCGGACGGGCATTTCTGTTCAATGATTGTTTATCAATCTTTAATGCCACACCTACCCTGCTGAATTTTTTTGACAAAAAATCTTTCTGTACATCCCTTTTGAAAGAAAGTCAATCAACCTTTCAGCAAATTGCTGTTCAGTGACAGATTCAACAGGCACATCTTCCAACTGTTCAGGATTTTCAGGATCAGATGCCTTTGTCTTTCTGCCATAATATAAGTTTGTATTGCTCTTGCCAATTCTGTCATCGTAATGAAAAAGGGGAAGCAAATTTTAAATCAAGCATGTCAATACAAAACGCATGAGCTGAATAAAGTTTATATTTTGACTCTTCACGCTGAAGCGCGTACTTGATGTTTTGTTTTTCAACCGCCCAGATTTTCCCGTAAGTAAATTTGCTTCTTGCAAACGTAGTGATGCCGCTGCGGGCAATTCTGTTCAGCAAAGAATCCTGAATCAATTCGGGTTTAAATCTTCTGCTCCTTTCATTTTTCAAAATTGAAACAAACAACCCACTCAGATGATCAGCATCTAAATTCAGCAAATCTATTCTGCCGACAGATGGCTGCAACTGATCATTGTAAAAATAGTTTTCTGCTTCATGCACATGATTCAGAAACATTTTGTTTTGAGCCTGAACCTTAAATGAAAAGAACAGAAAAAAAACGGCACTAATTTTCATATGAAATCAGTTTGATGAATGTTTCCCGGTCCATTTTCCCAGGGTCATACAACTTAAGTTCAGTATGTCTGTTACTGCGCATGTTCATCCAGCTGTGATAAATTCCAACCAAACCGGACGCAAAAAATACCACAACAGAAGTCTTATTGAGTTTATGCATAAAAACCTCATCGTTTTCATCATATTGCATCACACCGTTTATGGAATGATCTACTACATAAATATCTTCTGCCTTTTCTTTGATTTTATCCAGATCTTCATTTACAAACTCTTTGGAAATAGGTTCTGGCTGTGGCAAACGCACTCTTGAATCTGCATTATGCAAACCAAAAGATAAAATAGTAAAAGCGATAGAAGCTGAAGTGCCGATAATCTGACCGGCGCTGTTACGTTTCATCTTATCCAGATAAATTATCTCCATCGATTTTCTCTTTTCTTCATCGGCTAGATCTTTCAGAATCTGTACACGTTTTGTGATTTCTGAATTTAATCTTCTGAAATTCGAGTTTTGCATTCTTTTGGATTTTTTCCAGGCCATGGAATACTGACTGAAAAACCGCTTATTCTCATTTAAAGATCCTCCGGCATCCATGGTGTGAGATAAAAGTGTAACAGGAATAGTAAATTCTTCCTTTTTGAATTTGAAGTGAAGATTATACCGGTCATTTTCCAGATCAGGTAAAAGATTAATTTCTGAAATAAAATAGGGACCTCTCCGCGTGTAAAATTCTTTACTCCACCAACGAACTCTTAATCGTCTGTACTTATTCTGACAATACCTGCTGATACTGTCAATTTTTGTAAAGAGTGCGTCTGCCTCTGGTCCTTCATAAATAAACTTTTTTGTTGTCAATAAATCAGCGATATAATTTTGATTGTGCACTTCCAAAGCAGCTGTACCAAATCTTACGTTTTTTGGAATATCTCTGGTTTTATATTTTTTAAATGTTATTTCAAATGAATTCATTTTCTTGTTTTTCTTCACCACCGGTAAATATCTGTGACCGACAAAAGCAACCTGCGAATTAACTTTACTAATAAAATCTTCCTCCTCCATGACAGAATCCTGATTCAATTCAGAAAACAAATAGGGTTCAAAATGGAATCGTTTCCAATCACATCCCAGTCGCCATTTTCATTCAGCGTAAAAATTTCCATTTCAGGATCTATGGAATTGGAATACATTTCAACCTGTACAGGTTGTTCAGGGTTTACAAAAAGGGCATTGCCATTTACATCAGAAGCATTAAGTTCAAACATACCACCGGATGAAAATAAAAATGTTTCATCATCCTTATCAGATGTCATAGTAATACCAGACAGCAAAATTTCAGCAGGTGTAACAAATTCACGGTACTCAAGTTTTACAGGTCCGTTATAAATATTACCGTTCTCATCTAAAATTCCTTCAGCCGGAATTGAAAATTCAGATCTTCCGATTTCGATATCCTGATCAATTCCTGCAGTCATATTCACAACTGTGGGCTTTGAAACAAATTCAGGAATAGGCGGATGAACACCACTATCCTTTTTTACCGGTTCTTTAAACATCAGTTTCACATCCGGTCTTCTATTTTTAAATTCATTCAAAGAAGATTTTTCAATTTTATTTCCCCTGACGTCCAGCCATTTCAATTCTGAAATTCCGCTCAGGGGCCGTATATCCAATTCACCCAATTGGTAAAGGGAAATACTGTCAGCCTTCAGGTTCAGGAACTCAGTCAGTGACAAAGGATTCATTTTTGAGAAGTGAACAAAATCGGGTTTTACAAAATCGTTCAATACCTCAACAACCGCTGACGGTTTTTCAAACTGACAGTTTTCAAAATACAGCTGATCAATTTTGGTTGAAAGATTTGTTCTGACAAAATTATTCACTGATGAATTTTTAATAATTAACCGGTGGACATTCAGCAGGGAAAATTCCTTTGGAAAAAAATCAAGATTACTTAATGTGATTTCATCCAGCTGATCAAAATAACTGAGTATTGAGAGTACGGAAGAGGCCTGCAGCCCTTCGTTATCACTGAAATCAATAGCCTTCAATGACCACCAGTAATTTACCACCCATGAAATATTTCTGAGCTTGTTTGACGAAACATTTATTTTTTCAAGATTTGATAACTCCATAAATGTGTAAGGCAATGAAGTCAGTCTGTTGAAAGATATATCCAGATTTTTTAATCCAGCTTGCCTGTTCAAGGAAGAAGGAACATATAATAAATTGCATTTGTGCAAGGTTAGGTCTGTCAATCTGAATTTTGCATTTTCAAAAACTTTATCAAGATCCATTGGATTCAATCCCCTGTTCATGGAAAGATCCAGTTTTTTCAAAGCAGACAATTCAGAAAACTCACCCGGAATATTGACAATTCCATTGTTACTCAGATTAAGCGAAACCAGATTTTTACACTTAAAAACCTGATCAGGTACTTCAGTCAGTCCTTTGTTTGAGAAATTAATATAGATTATGATTGCTTCGTTCCCGTTGATTTCAGAAATATCCGAAACATAAATAGAATAAGCGGGAGAAAAAGCAGTCAGTAAAATTACTGCGGTAATAATTGATTTCATAAGCGTGGATTTAGAGGATGGCCCGGCCAAAAAAAGTACCTTACCATACACTATAATGTATCAATTATGAAAATGTAACCGGTTGAATGAAAAAAAATCAGAACCAAAGGCAGATTGCGATGTCGAAACATGTTCTAGTAATCCGCTAGACGCGAATTCCGATTACGCAGACATCGTCAATTTGTTCCAAGGCGCCTTTCCAGGTATCAAATTTTTCTTCCAGATAATAGAGTTGTTTATTCAATTCAAAACCTGAATTGCTGATGAGCATTTCCTGAAATTGTTTGTACTTGAATTTTTTACCGTAGGGGCCGCCAAACTGATCAGCAAAACCATCTGAAAACAAGTACAACATGGTATCAGGTTCAGCAATTATTTTATGGTTGGTAAAAGGTTTCTGATATTGATAATTTCCGATTGGCTGTTTATCTGACGTGACGTCCTGCAGTGTACCGTTCTTAATGATATAAAGCGAGTTATTTGCACCTGCGTATTCAATTATCATTTCACCACTGCCCGATTTTTGTAGTGAAATCAGTGCAATATCCATTCCATCATTTACCTGATAATTCCCGGATGAAAAAGATTCTATCACCAGTGTACGGCATTTGTCCAGAATATCAGCCGGTTTTGACAGACCAAATTCACGGACACATCTGTTTAGTGCTGTGCTGCAAACTACACTGACCATTGCTCCCGGTACACCATGTCCGGTGCAATCTGCAACGGCAACAAATAAATGCGAAGGTGTTTTAACTGTCCAGTAAAAATCGCCTGCAACAATATCTTTTGGTTTGTATAAAATAAATGATTGTTTCAGATACTCACTGAAGAGTTTTCTATCCGGCAAAATTGCTTCCTGAATTTTCTGAGCGTAAATTATACTGTCAGTAATTTCTTTATTCTTTGCATCAGTTTCCTGTTTTGCACGACGCAGGGCAATTTTAAATGCTTCGTTTCTTTTCACATATACGTTGACAGCATAACCTGCAAAAATCAGAAGCGCGCAGGCAACTAGACAAAATAAACCGATCAGCAGGTTGGTCTGTTTACTTTTTGCGTCAGCAAGCAGCAGTTTTTCTTCCATGCTGAGCGTTTCCAGATTTTCCATGGATACAAAAACCGCAACTATTTCATCCGATATTTTTTTGTCCTCCTGAATTAAAAACAACTCTTTATCACGCATTGATTTATCCAGTAACTCCTCTTCTTTTTTGATCTGAAGAATTTCCTGATTGATTTGTTCAAGTGTTATTTTTTCATTTTGGTGAACCTCTTCTGACTTGTTTTCTGAGTCTTTCTGTGTAGTTGCGTCTTCTTCATTCTTCTTTTTCTTATCAAAGAGTTTTTTGAAAAATTTATCTTCTGCTTCTGCGGTTTCTTCACTGCTTTTTTCACCACCGTTATTGAAAACGCCCTCATTACTTTCTACTGCTTCTGTTTCAATCTGATCAGACACCTTATCAAGAGCAGAGGTTACTCTTGACTGGCCGCGCAGCAATAACATATCTTCAAGCAGTAAAAATTTCTTTTGAATCAGACTATCCAGTGAAACAACCTGAACCAGAAAATCCTTTTCACTTGCAGAGAGATCTTTCAGTTGGATAACTTTTTCGGATGTCTGGGTAAAGTTCAGATTAAATTCTTCCAGATAATTCACATCATTGGTAAGGCTGTATGACTTTACATTATTTTCAGCATCAGTGAGATCATACATGATTTCTTTCATGAGCAGCACCTTTTCATCCGGCCGGGCTTCATTCGTAATGTCATTTACAATTCCGGTAAGACTTCTGTAAACAAAAAATGCGCTGAGCAAAACGACAGACAATACCACCAGAAGGATTATCCAAACTTTATTTTCAAATTTAGAGAACGTTGATTGTTTTGCTTCCATGGATAAAAAAAGGGGGAACTAAATTCCCCCTTCAAATTTATTTATTCTGTATGAATTATTGTTTAACAAGTTTACTTTGAATCATACCGTTTTCTGTTAAAAGCTGAACGGTATAAACTCCACGTGATAACTCAGAACAATCGATCGTCATCAGATTAGTTGAATTAGATGCTTCAAAAACAAGTTTGCCCGACATGTCAAATAATTTAACCTGTGAAATAACTGTTGAGTACATTAACTGAACATTACCTGAAGTTGGATTCGGATAGATGCTCAAATCTGTTGTTAATTCATCCAGACCAGAATCATCAAATTCAGGAGCATTCACAGTTGATTTATTTGAACGTGATGAATTGTGATCCTGTACCTTGAATGCTGTACAAGTTGTTGGCGGAATCACTTCAATAATATAAACCAGGTTACTGTCACTTGGCGGCGTTAAATCTGTGTAAGAAATATTCATGGATCCAACTGAATCAATTGTTTCCCACCCGGTTGAAGGGTGATATCTGTGAATATAATACGTATCGTAATTGAAACCATTGTAATGATCCCAGATCAGATTCACCACATTTCCAACTCCAAGGTTTGAAGTCAGGTGAATTGTTTTGTGAGGATCACTCAGTTCAGCTTCATTTCCGCAATCATCTACCGCAGCTACTTTATATCTCCATGATTTAATTGCAGGATTTGAAGGATAATCATAATACTGACTGATGCTGTCTGCACTTTGATTGGCAACCAGATAATACAATCCGCTTTGTGAACTTTCTTTGTAAATATTATATGAAACGACATCCGGTGCGTTAACCGGAACCCAAACTACAATATTTGAATTGGTAGTTGTATCAACAGTAACCATACAGATATTTGTTTCTTCCGGTGCTGACATTTCCACATTGAAAATCATGAATGAGCTGCATCCGTCATTACCTTCTACTTCTACTGAATACTCTCCAGGAATCACTCCGGTAAGATCCTGACTGGTTGAACCATTTGACCATGAATAGGTGAAAGGCGCATCACCACCAATTGTACTGATATAAATTGCACTTAAATCACCTGAACAAGTTGGATCAGAAATTGAATCAGTCACAATGATTGCACCGTTTACTTCATTCACAACAAAATCATGTTGCAGCAAACAGGTATTACCATCAATGACCATCAGATTGTAAACTCCCGGGGCAAGTCCGCCGGTGCTGCTTGCAGACCCACTTGTATTCGGCCAGATATAATTATAAGGAGGAGTACCGTTATTTACTGATGCGTATGCAACACCGTCATTAGCACCGCATACAGCTGATTCTGTATAAACAGAAACAACAGACTCAATTGGTTGCTCAACAGTATAACTTTCCACAGCAAAACATCCGTTTGCATCGGTTACATAAATTTCATACGGTCCGGCTTCAAGTCCAAAAATGTCTTCTGAATTGTCACCGTTAGACCAAAGAATTTCATAAGGCGGTGCTCCTCCTAAAACAGAAACAGAAATTACACCGTTGTCTTGTCCGTAACATTCATTGTGAACAATATTTTCAAGAAGAATTACTGGTCCCTGAGAGTCACTTACAGTAGCAGTTGCCTCTGTAGAACAACCATTATTATCAACTATGCTTACTACATAAATTCCAGAACCAAGGCTGTCTGCAAGTACTCCTTCATCACCATTTGTCCAGGTATATTCATACGGCGGTGTTCCGCCACTTGCAGATACAATTGCAACACCATTATTTACACCACAATCAGCTTCAGCAACTGTATTTGTTACAACAGCAAGATCTGAATTCGGGATAAAAATATTTTCAACACTTAAGTCAGAACCACCACAGGCATTATATCCCTGAACAGAAACTGTATATGCACCATCATCTTCATAGGTATGATAAACAGGATCCAATGAAGTATATGTAATCAGATTACCGCTTCCGTCACCAAAATCCCAAACATAAGTTCCTGCACCAACTCCAAAAAATTCAACCGGCTCACCTTCACACATTGGAGCCAATTGATTGGTCCAGAAGAAAACATCCAGCGTTGTTGGCTGACCAATATCTCCAATCTGAACAGTAATAGTAGAATCAAAAGTATTTCCACATTCGTTTGTTACAGTGAGCGTTGCTGAATAGGTTCCGGCATTTGAATAAGCATGGAATCCAACTGCAATTGGCTGCTCTTCAACGTAAATTAACTCATCACTTAATCCTGAATTTCCATCTCCAAAATCCCATGAATAAGTTCCTAAACCAGCAGGAATAACTGCGAAATATAAATTATCACCAACGCATCCCGGATTCTGAGCTTCAAACTCAAGTACATTTCCAGGTACCTGGACGCCGTTTGCAATTGTAATATTTTGCGTAACGGTTGTATCACTTCCGCAGCCATTTGTAGCAGTCAATGTAATTGTGTATGTTCCGACATTAGGATATTCATGAGAAGTCAACTGATCAGTGGATGTGTTTCCATCTCCAAAATCCCATTCAAATTCAATGGCATCATTGGATCCGGAACTCATAAAAACTTCAGATCCCGGACACGATGTACCAGTTGTGTAAACTACCCAGTCAAGATCCTGAACCGGCAGATTATCAAAAATCTGTACGTTAAAATTTAGTGTTGTGTCATTTCCGCAACCATTGGTAATTGTCACTGAAGCATTATAACTTCCAGCATTTGCATACGGGTGCATCACTTCCTGAGAGTTCAATGTTACACCATCACCAAAATTCCACAGATAATCTGTATAACCACTTTCTGCATAAAATTCAACATTGGTATTCGGACAGGCTGAAGATTGTGCACCGGCATAAACAGAGTTTGGAATAAAAACGTTGTTACTGATAGTTACAACATCATATAATACTGCAGTCTGTCCGCACAAATTCTGAATAATACAATAAACAGAATATACACCAGGAGTTGTGTAAGTATGTTCATAAGAATTTGCAGCACCGGAACCATCACCAAAATCAATATAGAAATCGTAATCCCCATTTACCCAAAAATGAACTTCATCACCCGGACATGCATTTGGATTAACTACACCAAAACCAGGATTCAAAACAGGTGCGCCCGGATCTGCTGTTACAGTGTAGTTTGATGAAGAAGTATTACCACAGGAATTTTCTGCAGTTAACTGCACGATATAAGTTCCGGCATTATCATAGGTATGATAAGCATAATTTTCTGTGCTTGTAATTGCATTAGTACCATCACCAAAATCCCATGTATAAGTTAATCCCGGAGGAGCCGTTGTAACATCCAGCCAGAAATTTTCTCCAGGACAAATAACGGTAGGTCCGTTGATGCCAACTGAAGGAGGAACAACGGAATTAGTTACTGTAACTGTTCCAAAAAGAGTTGTGTCAATTCCACAACCATTAATCAATTCAACTGACATGGAATAAGCGCCAAGATTTTCATAGGTGAACTGAGGGTATTGATCATTGCTGATATCTCCGTCACCGGAACTCCATGAATAAGATGGAAACGGGCCTCCGTTTACATGCGCACCGGTAGTTTCACCAGGACATAAATTTGAAGTGTAAATATTCAGACCGGGAAAACCACCAAACCATGGAAGGCCGGCATCAATTGTAATGACGTCATACGAAGTCATATATTGGTTACAGATTGTGGAATAATAGTAACAGGACACATTGTATGTGCCGGGTACAGAATAGGTGTATTCAATCCAATCATTCCAACTGTTCAGGTTGTTTCCATCTCCAAAATCAATTGTGAAATTGTATCCCGGACTGGGATTAAAAAATTCAATCTGAGTATTTGGACACGCTACTTCATAATTCGACATCACATAGGACATTGGTCCATAAACCTCAACGTTTGAATATTCTGAAGTCACGTAAGTCCATGAAGCATCATAAACTTCCATAGTGACGGTATAGTAACCCGGAACAGTGTATTGATGATAACCATGAAACATATCATAATCAGAACCACCGTCACCATAATACCAGACATAGTGAGATCCAAATGAACTGGTATTTGTAAACCAGACATCAAGACTAGGGCAACCAGAGGTTGGGTTAGTATCAAAAGAAACCTGGCTGTTTATGTTTCCGGTATACAACAAGAGCCCGGCCAGAATTGGTAAAAGTTTTTTCATATCATTATGAGTTAAGTAAGGCGAATTTACTAAAATTACTGTGCTTGCTTATTAATTTATTGGTTTTTGATTGAGACTCCAGTAGTTAGCGGGTTCAAAAAAGTATTTAAGTTAAATTTCAGTGCGAAACTATTTATCTTTAAACAAAACTGTTTGAATTATGAAAAAAGTAACAGGTATCGGCGGCATTTTTTTTAAATGCGAAAATCCGGAGAAAACAAGAAAATGGTATGCTGATAATTTAGGTCTTGTGACAAATGAATATGGATCACTTTTCGAATCCAGAGATACAGAAAAACCTGAACAGAAAAATTATCTTCAATGGAGTCCGTTTAAATCTGACACCAAATATTTTAGTCCTTCTGAAAAAGAATTCATGATCAATTACCGGGTTGAAAATCTGAAAGCACTTGTGGAAGAATTAAAAAAATCTGGGGTAACAATTTGTGACGAGATAGAAGAATTCGATTACGGAAAATTTGTGCACATCATGGATCCGGATGGAATTAAAATAGAACTTTGGGAACCGGTTGACGCCGTATTTACTTCAGATAACAAAAACGATACAACCAAATAAATCCAAAAATCAAGGTTTGATCCAATGCGTAATTTTTTAAAAGTGCATATTCCTGAAAACCGTATTTACGGGTTGGATTTATTACGCGCACTGGCGATATTATTTGTCGTATTCGGTCACGGAAAAAGCTTGTTACCTGAAGTTACCTATCCGACCATAACGTATCTGACTTTTGACGGCGTGGCAATATTTTTTGTGCTGAGCGGATTTTTAATCGGAGGTATACTTCTTCGAATTCTGAATAATTCGGAAAATAAATCTTCTCTTTTCAATTTCTGGAGCCGGAGATGGCTGCGAACACTTCCAAATTATTTTTTGTTGTTCTTTCTGATTCTCGCGATTCACATACTCTTTGAAGAAAATTTTGACCCCTGGAGCAAATCTCCTTATCTTTGGTTTGGTCAGAATTTGTATGATCATAAATATTTTTTCTTTTCTGAGACCTGGAGCCTGAGTGTTGAGGAGTGGTTCTATTTGCTTATTCCTCTGGTTTTGTTTTTTCTTGTAAGAGGATTAAAAATATCACTCAGGTATTCACTTTTTATTCTCTCATTTATCATTATTGCCGGCGTCACCATTTTCAGAGTTTACCGGTTTCATGATATACCAGTAGAAAACATGGATCAATGGGATATTCATTTCAGACGACAAGTGATAACTCGCCTTGACAGTTTAATGTTTGGAGTAGCTGCGGCAGGAATTCAAATGTATTTTGCTGAGTTCTGGAAGAAATACAAAAATCCGTTCTTTATAATTGGAGTTATAATTCTGATCGTGCATCAAACCATTGAATTTAAAAGTCATTTCTCATTTGGAATCTATCATTGTGTTTTTTCATTTACACTGAATTCTATCGGAGTTGTATTCATATTACCTTTCTTGAGTAATCTTAAATCCGGGTCAGGATTTTTCTTCCGGTTCTTCACCGTTGTAAGTCTTATTTCCTACTCAATGTATCTGGTGCATTATACACTGATTAAAATACGGATTGTAGAAAATATTCCGTGGGATGAAACCATTGGAAATTCAGTTGCAATCGCTTTTTTGCGTCCGGCCGCCTACTGATTTCTTACCGTTACAATTTCAATTCTGATATACAAATATTTTGAATTGCCGATTCTGAACTGGAGAGACAGAAAAAAATCAGTTTAGTTTATTTGTAAAATGGTGATATCATCAAATAAACCGTTACACCGGAAATTGCAACATAAATCCAGAGCGGATAAGTTCTTTTTCCCCATTTACGGTGTGATTCAAAATTACCGGCTATGCCTTTCACATAAGTAATAAGCACCAGCGGAATAATTGCAATACTTAAAATTATGTGAGACACCAGCAGCATAAAATAAATTAAACGGGTTGAACTGAATTGCTGTAATTCCGTTTCTTCAAGTAAACCGTTATGATTCAAATCTCCGTACAGTGTATGTTTCGTTGTGATATGATAGGATATATATCCGATCAGAAATAAAAGTGAACACAAAACAGCCAGTTTGATTAAACGCTCATGTAATTTTCTGTTCCCTCTCTTTATTGCCACAACTGCCAGAATAAGAATGATCGCCGTCATTCCATTCAGACTTGCATAAACCGGTGGTAAAAAAGTGAGATCGTACCCATCAATTTTGACTGTAAATAGCGCTGCCACAATCAACGGGATAACTATTGAAGCAATAATGACCAGCGGACGATATTTTTTTTCCAGATCAGTTTGCATATTCTTCTTTCAATAATTTGCGGATATCCTTTTCAAGCTGATCTACCTGTTCCGTTTCTGTTCCATCATACATGCCGCGAATATGGCGTTCACGATCTATCAGTACAAAATATTCTGAATGCAGAAAACCTCCTTCAGCCTTTTCATCTTCCATAGCATTTAAAATATAGCCGTTCATTCCAAGATCATATACATATTCCTTTTCTCCGTAAAGAAAAAACCAGTTACGTGTATCTATGTTTCTTTCTTCAATATACGTGCGCAATTTTGGAATGGTGTCTCTTACAGGATCAACTGTGTGCGACAAAAAAACCAACTCTTCAATATCCGTAGTATTACCCTGCAGACGTTGCATCTGCCCAATCATTGCCGGACAAATTGCCGGACAACTTGTAAAGAAAAAATTTACCACATGAATTTTATTTTTTACCCGCTCATTGGTAAACTCAGTGCTGTCATGTGCAAGCAGAACATAATCTGGAATTGTATGATATACAGTATCCGTTCCGTCAATCTCATGCTGGCCCATATAAGGCAGCGGAATAATTGGTTCAGGTTGTTTTTCTGTTGTTTCATTTTCTGATCCGCCACAGGACAGAAAAGAAAAAATTAATCCTGAAAAAATGAGCCGATAAAAATTCCTGTTCATAATTTATGTTGCTTGAATTTACATTTCGATTGGCTTGTCATCCGGTGATTCGGTTTTGATAATTGAAACCATAATTCCGGTAAGCAGAGACAAAGCGATGAAAGGCAAAGACATCCATTCCATAAAATGGAAAAACTCAACGTCGATCAAAAGTAATTTTAGCGCTACGTACATAAGAATTGCAAATACACTGTACTTGAGATAATGGAATTTTTAAGCATGTTTGCCAGGAAGAAATACATGGAGCGCAAACCGAGTATTGCAAAAATATTTGAACTGAAAACAATAAACGGATCTTCAGTAATAGAAATAATTGCTGGAATACTGTCTAAAGCAAAAAGAAGGTCAGTCAGTTCAATCATAACAAGTGCCGCAAAAAGCGGAGTTGCCATTCTTATTCCGTCTTCAACAACCCAAAACCGGTCACCATCAGCTTGTTTACTTATTTTAAAAATACGGCTGATCCAACTTGGTTTTTTCTCTGATTCTTCTTCCTTTTCAGGCTTAAGCATTTTCAATGCAGTGAAAAGTAAAAATCCGCCAAACACATATGTCATCCATTCAAAACTTTCTATCAGTTTAACACCTAAACCAATTGTCAACCCTCTTAAAACTATTGCGCCTATAATTCCCCAAAATAAAGCACGGTGCTGATTGTCTGCATGAATTTTGAAAGAAGCAAAAATCATTGCAATCACAAACAGATTATCTACACTCAATGAAAGTTCAATCAGATATCCGGTTGTGTAATTATAATAAGCCTGAACGGCGCTCTCCGTTTTTGGATGGCTCATGTGTCCGGCATCATAAAGCCAGTAAACGACCCCTGAGAAAATAAACGCAACACTTACCCAGAAAATGGTTTCAACAGCCGCACGTTTATTTGTGATGTGCTCACCTTTTTTGTTTAATACCAAAAGATCAAAAGCAAGCAAAACAAAAATCAAAATAATCAGGGATGTCCAGATCATGGGAGGAAAATTTTACACGAAATTACTGCTAAATGTCTGACTGAGTTTATAGAAACTCATTTATTTTTATTTGCCCTTGCCGCTTCGAATTCTTCTTTCTTCAAAAGTTTAAGCAAATCAAAAAAATTGCGGATATCTGTGTCACTTTTTGCGCCGGTGACACCTCTGATGTGACCATCTTTGTCAATCAGCACAAGCGAATTCACAAATGCTTTGTTACCGATTTCACCAGCAGATGGAGTTGAAGGCTGATCAATAAACCGTTCACCATAATAATTGAAAGAGTAAAATGGCTTTACATCACCTGAAGCAAACCACCACAGTGAATGATCATACACCTCCATTTCTTCAAGCAGAAGCTGAGATGGAATTGAATCCGGATTTCCGTTTTCATCTGTAAGCAGTGATATTACCCGTACATTTTTATAACTGTCTGAATGTTCAATCATTTTGGAGTATAAAATTTCATTGAACAAAACAAAACCTGGTCCGCACTCTTTAATGTCCGGACAGGTATTCTGAATAGTTGTCAGAATAATGAATTTATCCCTGATTGAATCACGGTTTATTGTTTCACCGTCAAAAGAAATTAAACTGAATTCCGGAATCTGATAAGCAACGGAGTCTATAACATTTCCAGAGCTGTCATACTTATACTCATAACCAAGATAAGGCAGAACGATAAAATGATTTTTTACCGTATGTGCAATCCACCAGATTGCAAAACCGGGACCCAGAAAAATAATCAAAATGGTAAAAACTCTTCTGAGACCAGGCACTTTATGAAATAAGAGATTCTAAAAAGTTATTTCAGGAATTCCCAGGCATCATTTACGTAAGTTCCCTCCAAATAAAGGATGAAAACCAAGTAAAGAATAAAGACGATATACGGAACCAGAATCATATACCGCAGATTTTTGCGTTCATCACCCAGGTGCATAAAAATCAGAACTATATAGCTAGCTTTTACAACAGTTAGGGCGATGTATCCGCATTTGATCAATAACCAAACCATAGCAGTCTGTTCTGCTTTTGGCAACATGGCACCAACAAGAACTTCAATAATTGTAATAATTGAAAGTATTGCTGTTACTTTCCAGATCTTTTTGCGAACTACTTTACCTTGCTCTTCTGAGTGGTGATAATCCAACGAGTATTCAACGATGTCATCTCTTAACATAACTCCGGTTTTTTAATACAATATTTATACAAGATAAAAGAAGGTAAATACAAATACCCAAACAAGATCCACAAAGTGCCAGTACAAACCAACTTTTTCCACCATCTCATAATGGCCTCTTTTGTGATAAACTCCTCTGATAACCTGACGTAAAACAAGCAGGTTAAAAATTACTCCTGTAAATACGTGGAATCCATGGAAACCAGTAATGAAGAAAAAGAAATTTGCATACAATGTGGGACCGTAAGAAACAACTTCTGTATGATTATGACCGTGTTCTCCGGGAGTCATGATCACTTCTCCTCCATAGGTATTGTGCTGCAAAGTTGCGTTATCATGCCAGGTAGTTAAGTCACCATCAGGACCGGCAATAAAAGTTGACCACTCCCAAACCTGAGATCCAAGGAAAATGAATCCACCAATTACAGTAAGACCAAGCCATTTAATAACACCTCTTTTATCCATTCTGTGACCAGCTTCAACCGCAAGCACCATGGTTACTGAAGAAACGATGAGGATAAACGTCATGAAAGCCACGTAAAGCAATGGCAGGTGAGCGTGTGTAAACGGGAAGTGAGTAAAGATTTCTTCACCCATCGGCCAACCGGCAACCCATTCAGGATTAGCGAATTTTGCGAACCCTAATGCGCAGAGTAATCCACCAAAGGTTAATCCGTCAGATACGAGGAAAAACCACATCATCAGTTTTCCATAACTGACTTTAAAGGGAGATGTTCCGCCGCCCCATGCTGTAGAGGCATCCATTTGCTGAGAGTGTGCTCCTGACATACGTAATTTTTTGTTTGTGCAAGTTTAATGAATAAAAATTAAAAATCCGTACAAATAAATCCACAATATCCCCAAAAAATGCCAATAGATTGAACCTAACTGCATTCCAAGGTAATTGGACGACGAATATTTCTGTTGTATAGAACGAATCCAAATAACAAACAACGCTATAAATCCACCTATCAGATGGAGTACGTGCATTAAAACAAATGCAAATGTGTAAGCGCTTGCCTGATTTTCTGCTCCGTTCAAATCACTTTCTTCTTTCGCTTTTAGCGGTCTTCCGTCAATTGAAAAACGTCTGTTCTGGTATTCCAGTTTTTTCCCTTTATACCAGATTACAAAATCTTCACCATAACGCCCACTTACCATAAAATCACCACGGTTACTGACGCGGCTTTCAGAAAACCAATACAACTGATTCTGCATTTCAGGTGTGATGTTCTGATTTGCTATCTGCAATGCTTCATTCAAATAAGTGACCACCTGATCCTCATACTTGAGGGTAAAAGCGGTTCCGTAATCTGTAAGTTTGAATTTATGCTCTCTGTTATGCGGATCACTGCCTGCCATTAGTTCTTCGCAAAAATCAAGCATTGAATTATAAATCTCATCGCTCAGAATTTCACCCTGATAATAAAAATCATATCCGTCGAACGTGATTTCTTTTCCCTGATACAAAAGCGAATAATACAATCCGTACTTTCCGTAATTATTAATAACCGGAGTGTTCAGCGCATTTCCGTTGCGCTGCATTTCACGCCATCCGTTATATTGAAAAACAGTAAATAGAATTCCGGTAAGAAACGCAAGTCCAACCCAGATTTTCACATGATTAAGCTGATCTTTTTTAATTGAACGGATTGCAAGAAACATGAACAGAGAACCTGCAATTACAAAAACTGTACTCCACAGAAATTCTGCCGGCTTTTTAAATTCCACCCAAAAAACTGAACCGCGGGAAACCAGATAAGCACTGGTTAATCCGGCAAAAATCATGATAATACTAAAAATAGAAAACCAAAGCAGATTTTTTTCGCTCGGGCATTTACAACCGGGTCAATTTCGAAGTTACTCACGGACTTACTTTATCAAAAACGTACAAAAACTGAATTATCGGGAGATAAATAAAAGATGCAAACATCAGCGTTCTGGCCGCCTTATCTTCCAGATTCAAATACAATCTATAACCAATCAGAAAAAACCACAAACCGGAAATAGTTCCCAGTATCAGCGATAAATCTCCGGTAAAATCCAGAAACCACGGTAAAATTCCAACCGGTATCATTAAAAAGGAATATGCCATAATCTGAAAAGCAGAGGCTTTATTTTTACGTCCCTTTGAAGGCAACAGCGAAAAACCGGCACGTGCGTAATCATCATCCAGTACCCATGCAATTGCCCAGAAGTGCGGAAATTGCCATACAAACTGAATCAGAAACATAATTCCAACCAGCAAATTAAATTCACCTGTTACTGCAACAACACCAAGCATTGGCGGAATAGCACCCGGAAATGCACCCACGAAAACAGCCCAGGGAGTAATTCTTTTTAAAGGAGTGTAGAGAAAAACGTACATCACCAATGCAAGCAGGCCGAGTATTCCGGCAAAATAATTCAGTTGAAAAAGAAGTAAAAGACCAACAACTCCACAAACAAAGGAAACTACAAACGCTTCTGTTACAGACATTCTTCCTGAAGGAATTGGCCGGTTGGCTGTGCGGTTCATCATTTTATCGAGATCACGTTCCAGAATCTGGTTAAAACCGTTTGAAGAACCGGTGATTAGAAATCCCCCTGCAACCAGATAGAAAAACCGGATATCGAAACTTCCTTCTGCAAAAAAATAACCGGCAATTGCTGAAAGTACAACCAATGTGGCCAGACGAAATTTCAGCAATAGCACATAATCCTTCCATTTTGAAACAGAAATCTCTTTGTTTATTGCAGTATCTTTTGCCAACATGTTTTCCAATTGCGGGCAAATTTAATAAAACTGTTCGATGTGGGTGTTTAAATTGATTTCAGAATGATTCCAAATTCAGATGTCTTGCTCAATGCAGAAGGAATGAGCTGATTTTCAGAAATCATTGTACCTGTTCCAGAACCTGGATTTAATACCTGCAAAAACAAAATGAGTATGATAGGTTTGATCAGAAGTCCACTGCATTCTGTAATTATAAGTGGCTGTAAAGTACAATTCAATTTTTTTAATCAGCGGTAATTCAAACACAAGCTGCTCGTTCAAAACATTTGTTCGGTATCCCTGCATAATAAGATTATTGTAATCATGTGCACGATCAGAATAGGATCTGAAAATATCCTGACCATAATTCAGCGAATCAGTATCAACACCAAAAGCAGCAAATGTCAGTTTGTGAGTAAACCGCATTTCATTTTTTTTATACGAAACGATATTCAGCAAT
This sequence comes from Crocinitomicaceae bacterium, assembly GCA_016719925.1. Classification (GTDB taxonomy): domain Bacteria; phylum Bacteroidota; class Bacteroidia; order Flavobacteriales_D; family Crocinitomicaceae; genus JADJGJ01. Next base: position 300,762 of record JADJYC010000004.1, read on the forward strand.
TCATAAAAATTTGCTCCCAGAGGGTGTGTAACACTTGCATTGAGATGTCCATAATTCTGCACTGCATATTTATGCGAATAAGTATAAGGCCGAACCACATTAAACTCAACCTGAAAATAAAGATCTTTAACTATAAACTGATTTGTTTTATACCCCGCCTGAATGCCCCATTTATTTCCCCACCATTTATTTTGAGATTTAATTTCTTTCAGTAAAAACTCATCAATAATTATCTGAGAATAGACAGCGTGATGTTTGTTTACTTTGTATGTAAGATTTACCCCAAGCAAAACATTATCTGCAGAGCCGTTACTGTATTCAACCGGTCTGTAAAACACAACCGGATTCAGATAATTTATATCATATCCTCTGAAAGCAAGGGTATCTTTTGCCTGCCATACAACTGATTCAAATACACTCAGATTAAATTCACGTGTAATATTCCAGCTCAGGTAATGAATGGAAGAAAATTTCATTCGGTCAAAATTTTTGTCAGAAGGATTAACCGTGTTATTATTCCATACAGTATATAAATTGGTGTATTTGATTCCGCCAAAAGCGGTTTCAATTTTCAAAAAGGGATAATTGGACGCATTGTCTGACAATAATAAAGAACGATATCCTTCACCCAAAAAATGTTTTGCATAACCCGTTGAAAAGGTAAAAATTTTATTAGGCTGATAAGCCAGAATAAATTCACTTCTCTGAAAAAGTTTACCGCTTATCGGTCGGGTTGTGCCGGCATCCATTGAAAAATTTTTCTGTAATGAGTCAGATACATAATCACCACCTGAAAAATAAGGAAGAAGTTTTGCTGTGAAGAAAAAATTCTTTCTTGCCAAATCAAATCCTGCACCTGCACCTGCTGAATATTTTAATGGTGAACCAATACTTAATCCTGATTCAAATCCTGCACCGATATCTGCAAGCGGATATACCCTGAAATTCAAATCATTTTCAGAATAAACAGTGCGCGTTTTATTGGTAAACAATAATTGTGTTTTTTGAAAAGGAAGTCCTTTATTACTAAAATGAATCAACGGCAAAACACCGCTGTGCAATTCCATTGAATCGGTCAGATAAATTTCAGAAAGTTCAATTCTGCTTCTGTAATTTAATGGTTCAACAAAATGCTGTGCATTTAAATGAACACAAGCAACCAAAAAAGCAAAAATCAGTATGATTTTATTCTGCTTCATCCGTTACATTTTTTTTGTAATTCAGAAAAACATATCCGACAAATAAAACTGCAATACCAAGACTAATCAGAAAACTGATATTCGGATTTTCAAACTGAATGAAATAGGTTTGCGCAATGATGATAATACTGAAACAATAAACGGTTATGGTAGTTTTTTTGTGACTCTTATTCTGCTCCATCAGTTTATGGTGCAGGTGATTTCTGTCTGCGCTTAAAGGAGATCTTCCCTGTAAAGTTCGTATTGTAAAAACGCGCAATGTATCCAAAAGCGGATATGCGAGGATTGCCATTGCCGCTACCGGTGTAGAAATATTTCTGAAATCTTCAGGAATAAAATTAACAGGAGATTCGATCAGCTTAAATGCAAGTACACTCACTACTGCACCAATTATGAGTGAACCGGAATCGCCCATAAAAATTCTTGCCGGATTAAAATTGAAAATTAAAAAACCAAACAAAGCACCCGCAAGTGAAAACGAAACTAATGCCCAGTGTTTATCTCCGCTGAAAGAAAACCACAAACCAAATGCAACGGCTGAAATCAAACCAACACCGGATGCCAAACCATCCACTCCATCAATCAGATTAATTGCATTGACAATTACTATATATGTAAAGATAGAAATGAGAATACTTGCATACTCAGGCAATTCAATATCCATTCCCAACAATCCGTGAAAACTGGTAATACGGATTTCTCCCATCACACATAATATAAATCCAACCATAATGTGAGCCATCAATTTTTTCATCGGTGACATTCCGATAATATCATCTTTCACACCAACAAAAAACAACAGTATCAAACTGGCCATCAGATATAGAAATTCACTCAGCTGATGATCACCACGAATATCCTGTACAGGAAACCAAAGGAAACAGGAAAAAATAAATGCACTGAAAATAATCACACCACCAATAGTTGGCGTACTGCTTTTGTGAAGTTTGCGCGCCTCCTTCGGTTCGTCTACCAGATGTTTGATTTTTGCCACTTTGATCAGAACAGGTGTTGCAAGAAGCACCACACTGAATGAAGTAAGTAAAGCAAGTATTAAATGATAATCTTTCATGTCAATTTTTTATAAATCAAATCTTCTGTTTCCCAATCGCGTTCTTAAAGCGAAATAGAAATATTCCGTGTCTGCTCCGGTTAAATCACTGTTATCTCTTCTGAAAATATATCCGGCAGCAAGCTGTAAATTATATCTTTTATTAAACCGGTATCCGGCCTCAAATTGATTGTAGAAAATTTTTGAACGCGTTAAAAAATCCAGCACAACAGTTGATACAGGTTCCATCACGGAAGTTCCCAGATTCAAACTATCATTTTGAAATGATGCTGAATAAACGGTGTGATTCTGAACAAACCATCTTTTGTACTGATAATTCAGCTGAAAAACAAGTTCATCAAAACCAGCGGTCAACGGATGAGCAAGTGAATAATTATAATGAGAAAAATTGACCCGCTTATTTTGATTCAGATAAGCATTTTGATCAGCATGATTGTACTCAGCTCTCATATCAAAATTCTTAACCAATAGATCATATGTCTTAAATCCGGCCTGCCATGCAGCAAGTTTATTATCATCCAGCACAGCCTGTCCGTAAAAATTAAATTTCATGAAATTTATATCCAGATTAAAACCAAGAATTGAATTGTAATTTGAATCTGAAGAATTCATCATAAATGAATTTGTAAGAATCACCGGGTTCAGAAAACTGAAATTTGGCTGAACCGTTCCCAGCGAGTCTGTCTGTTTATAAACCGCCCCTTCAAATATTCCGATATTAATAAATTTATTGACAGCAACATCCATATAATGAAAGACACCAATCTTTCTTTCGTACGTTGCTTCAGGCGTTGTATAATAAGGCAAACGGTAAAGATTGGTAAGTGACGCATAGGTAACCTGATATTGAATTCTGTTTTTCCAGAAGTTGGTTTCCATTTTCAAAAAAGGATAGTTACATGTGAAATCAGAAAGCAATAAAGACCGATGTCCGTTTCCGATAAACTGATTTCCGTTACCAAAATTCAGGTTGAAATATTTATTTGGTTCAATGGTAAAATATCCTTCAGCAAATGCAAAATCATAGCCTGTTTTTTTAAATGATTTTGTTCGCGCATAACCCGGCACAACACCATTAACCTGTTTATAGGTTGTTAAACCACCGCTCAGAATAAACTCACCGTGATCACTGAAAAGTTCACTCTGGTAATCCGGAACAAAAGCCTGATTTTCATAAAAGGTGGTGACAAATCCAACCTTGTCAAGAAATTTTGCCTGTACTCTGAGTCCTCTTGTATTCCAGTATTTATAATGCATTGAATCAATTCCGAAATCATGACCAAGCTCAAGTTCCAGAACCGGATCAACCGAGCACCAGTAATTTTCACCTTTAAAAATCAGAAAATTTTCCTTGAACAATTTCTGGGTGATCCAGTAATATTGTTTGCTGTTATCAGTATAAATACTATCAGCATTTGACCGGCTTTGAAGAATTGGTTTTGCAGAAAGATGCTGAGAATAAAAATCTTTATTTGAGGTATCTGAAAGAAAACGGCGCTGAACTTCACGGTGATAAAACTCTTCCAACGGAAAAGACAATTGTGCGCGGGTCATATTTGAACCGTACAAAAGCAAGAGTACTATAAATACGAAAAAGTATCGCATCAATAGATTTCATACGGAATTCAGCAGTATTTTGTTACGAATCCAGTTTCCCGGACTTTAAAGCGTCCTGATAAGCCAGTTGAATACCCTGTTCCAGATGCGTTGAATAGTTCCATCCGGCAGCCTTCAGACGGGAAACATCCATTAGTTTTCTGGGTGTTCCATTTGGTTTAGACGTGTCAAATTTCAGTTCACCATCAAAGCCAACAATTTTTTTAACCAGCAGTGCAAGATCTTTAATTGAAATATCTGTACCCGACCCCACATTCATAAAAAGTTTTTCATTGTAGTGAAGCATGAGGTGAAGACAAGCCTGAGCCAGATCATCTACATATAAAAACTCTCAGCGGTGAACCGTCTCCCCAAATTTCTACTTCTGCTTTATTTTCATTTTTAGCCAGATGGAATTTTTTAATCAATGCAGGAAGCACATGACTGTTGTTTAAATCATAATTGTCATTAGGTCCGTAAAGATTAGTCGGCATGGCAGAAATAAAATTGCAGCCATACTGATCACGATACGCTTCACACAATTTAATTCCCGCAATTTTAGCAATTGCATAGGGTTCGTTTGTTTGTTCCAGTAAACCGGTAAGCAGAAATTCTTCTTTCAGTGGCTGAGGAGCAAGCTTTGGATAGATGCATGATGAACCAAGAAAAAGTAATTTGGTAACGCCGGTTTTATAAGATGCATGAATGACGTTTGATGCGATCATGAGATTGTCATACAAAAATTCAGCACGATATGTATTGTTAGCCATAATACCACCCACTTTTGCGGCGGCAAGAAAAACAAATTCAGGCTTTTCAGATTCAAAAAAGGCATTGACAGCAATCTGATTTTTCAGATCCAGTTCTTTAGATGATCTCACAAGAATATTTGAATATCCTTCTTTCTGAAGTAATCTTTGAATAGCTGATCCAACCATTCCGTTATGCCCTGCAATAAATATGCGAGAATCTTTTTTCACCGGAAATTATTCGTTGTAATTATTTACTTTATGACCGCCTTCATGCAGATATTTATCACGCTCAAATAAGCGGATATCAGCCTGCATCATTTCTTTCACCAGCGCATCAAATGTGTATGTGTTTTTCCAGCCAAGCTGTTTTTTAGCTTTAGACGGATCTCCCAAAAGCAAATCAACTTCAGTAGGTCTGAAATATTTTGGATCAACCTCAACAATAATTTCTCCGGTTGCTTCATTGATTCCTTTTTCATTTACGCCTGTTCCCTCCCATTTAATTTTTATTCCCGCTTCACCAAAAGCTTTGTCAACAAACTCTCTAACCGGATGTGTTTCACCGGTGGCAAGCACAAAATCATCCGGCTCATTTTGCTGCAGAATCTGCCACATACCATAAACGTAATCTTTTGCATGCCCCCAGTCTCTTTTTGCATCGAGATTTCCGAGATATAATTTTTTCTGCAGACCCAATTTTATTCTTGCGGCTGCACGTGTAATTTTTCTTGTTACAAATGTTTCACCTCTCAACGGACTTTCATGATTAAAAAGAATTCCGTTGCAGGCAAACATGCCATAAGCTTCACGGTAATTTTTTACAATCCAGTAAGCATATAATTTTGCAACCGCATACGGACTTCTTGGATAGAAAGGAGTAGTTTCACTTTGCGGTGTTTCAACCACTTTACCGTAAAGCTCAGAAGTAGAAGCCTGATAAAATTTTATTTTTATCCATTTTCAGAATGCGGATTGCCTCCAGCAGTCTTAATGTTCCTATCCCATCTGCGTTAGCGGTATACTCAGGAGTTTCAAAAGACACATGTACATGTGACATGGCTGCCAGATTATATATTTCATCCGGGCAGGTTTCCTGAACCAGACGAATTAAGTTGGTAGAATCTGTCAGATCACCGTAATGCAAAAACAGGTTTACATTTTTCTCATGTTCATCCTGATAAAGATGATCGATACGATCTGTATTAAACAAAGAGGATCTTCTTTTTACACCGTGAACAATATATCCTTTTGACAAAAGAAGTTCAGCCAGATATGCTCCGTCTTGTCCGGTAATTCCGGTAATCAATGCTACTTTTTTACTCATATTCAATCGATGCGAAGTGCCACCGGTTTTGCAATAAATGGTGGATTCTTCAGATTTGGTTTATTATAAATCAACGGTTCAAAGGTAGTGAAATCCAAGACTTCACCCCCCACCGCCCTGTAGATAGCGTGACCGGCTGCAATATCCCACTCCATGGTAGGCGCCATACGCGGATAAAAATCAACTTGTCCCCTGGCCAGATCAAAAAACTTTAAAGCACTGCCCTTTCTTACTAACTTAAGAGTTCCGTAGCGTTCTTCCAATTTCGAAATAAGTGCATTCACATCGGGAGTAAAATGAGACCTTGAAAAAATAAGTCCTTTTGATTTTTTGTCTCTCAGTCTCTTTACCCTGAATTTTTGGTCTGCAAATTTTTTCTCAAAATAAGGAGTCTGAAAAACGCCAAAAGAAGGTCCGCCAAAAATAATCTCCTGCTTAACCGGAGATGCGATCATTCCAAAAACCGGTTCCTGATTTTTCACAATGGCAATATTGATACTGAACTCTCCGTTTTTCCGGATAAACTCTTTGGTACCATCCAGCGGGTCAATTAAAAAAACGGCCTCTGATGACAGCCTGATTTTATCTTCAGGAATTTTTTCTTCTTCTGAAATGATGAGAATTTTTGTCTGAGCTAATTTTTTGCAGATAACCTTACTTGAATTTTTATCTGCAATAGTCACGGGAGTCTGATCTGATTTTTTTTCTGAAGCAAAATCTGTTGCATAAACTTTCATGATCTGTTCTGATGCATCATAAACAGACTGAAGCATCAACTCTACCAGATCATTTGTTATCTGCATGCTTTAATTCGCTGATAAGTGCATCATATAATGAACTCGCTCCAATTCTGAATAATTCCGGACAAAGCCAATCATCTGCAAGAATTTTATTTACAACAGAGAAATATAATTTTGCATCTTCCACCGTTCTGATTCCGCCTGAAGGTTTAAATCCAATTTTTTTTCCGGTTTTTTCAGCATGTGTTTTAATTACCTCACACATTACTTCGGCTGCTTCTTTTGTTGCACCCACTGTTGATTTTCCGGTAGATGTTTTAATAAAATCTGCTCCGGATGATATTGAAATTTCAGCGACTTTCCTTATCAAATCTGCAGATTTCAGTTCGCCTGTTTCCAGAATAACTTTCAGTTTTTTATGAGGCGCTGCCTTGCGCATTGCGCTGATTTCATTTGACAGATCATCCCACCTTTCAGTTAAAGCGAGTCCGCGGTTAATGACAATATCTACTTCTTCAGCAATGGTTTTATTCACTGATTCCAGCTCAGCAATTTTTGCATGCAGCAGTGTCTGACCTGAAGGAAAATATCCGGCAACAACTGCCACACTCATTTCATTTTTCAGATTACTTCTTACAAAATTTCCAAAATTGGGATAGACACAAACCGCCGCTGGATAATGATTCTGGTAACCTTCATTGGCTTTTTCAACCAATGTTGAAATTGAACTTTCAGAATCAGTTGCTTCAAGTGAAGTAAGATCAATAAGAGATAAAATTTTCAGTAATTCCTGTTTCTGAGACATAAAAAAATCCGTCCCCAAGTGTTTGAAGACGGATTAAATTTAATTATTTAAGTCAGATTAAGCGATGCTGAATTTAATCGGAATCTGATAACGAACACGAATTTTTTTACCCGCCTGCTCACCAGGTGACCAGTTAGGCATTTTTTTCACAACTCGCATTGCTTCTTTATCCAAAAGTTCAGAAACACCTTTCAGAACTACAACATCCTGAATTGAACCATCTGAGTTAACAACAAACTGAACATATACTGTTCCCTGTTCCCCCATTTCTTTAGAAAGTTCTGGGTATTCAACGTTCTGCTGAATGAATTTAATCATTTCAACTTCACCTCCCGGGAAAGCAGGTTCAACCTCAGCAAAGTCAACAATTGGCTCAGCTTCAATTTCTTCTTCCTCTTCCTCTTCTGTAGTTTCAACTTCTTCTTCAAAAGTTGTCAAATCCAGTTCTTCAATTTCTTCATCATCTTCCACTACATCAATTTCTTCAATTTGTGGCGGAGGTGGCGCTTGCTCTTGCTCTTCCGGCGGAGTTTCAGTCACCGGAGGAAGTTCAGTCAAAATTTCATCACTTACTTTTTTCTCCTTTTTTTGAAAGGCCATTTTTTCATCCACTACTGCTGATGTCAATGTAAATGCCATCAAAACAATAGCCGAAACCATAACGAATCCAACTGCACGGAAAACAATCTTTTTGTTCTCCAGATCAGCTTCTTTCGATTTTTTCAGTTCAATAGTAATCTGTGTTGTGGCGCTAAGATAATTGTTTTTATTCAACTCTCAGCTTCCCTGTTTATACTTTATTATACCCGTCTGACTGATCAATAATACCCCAAAAATTGTACCAAGTGAATTTGCCAGAATGTCCATCAGGTCAAAATACCGGCGGTAAACCAATGTGCCCTGAAGGATCTCTATCAAAATTCCGTAGCCAATTCCGGCTGTCAGTATCAGTATATACAAACCGGTTAAGGAAAGGTTCAGATTTTTTTTCAGAGAACTCAAACCCATTGAAAATGCCAGAACCAGATACATAATAAAATGCACCAGTGTATCAACAGATATAAAACTCCACTCGATTTGAGGCAACTGATCACCAGGGATCAAACTTAGCACGGCAATTATTACCGTCCAGCTGATCCAGACAACCTGCCAGAAAAGTTTAGAATTAGTGAACCAGTTTCTGATAATCAGCCGCTGATAATAATGAAGCCAGATCACCTGAATTGGTCACACGTACTTTTATCATCCAGCCTTTTCCATAAGGATCACTGTTTACAACTTCAGGGCTTGAAGTAATTGCAGGATTTACCTCCAGTACTTCACCGCCAACCGGCATAAACAAATCAGAAACTGTTTTAACTGCTTCAACTGTTCCGAATACAGCTTCTTTATCAAGCGTTTCTCCGGTTGTTTCGATCTCAACGAAAACGATATCACCCAACTCGCGCTGAGCAAAATCTGTAATTCCGATTGTTGCAATATCTCCTTCCACTTTTACCCACTCGTGGTCTTTAGTGTATTTAAGGTCTGATGGTATATTCATTTCTTACACGTGTTAATTTTCTTACAAAATTAGAATAATATCTATATTCATAACAACATGGTTAAAGTTTAAACCCTATTTAAATCCACCTGCAAAAAAAATCGCAATTTTGCAGTATGATTACACAAGATCAATTAAAGGATTTTGAAAGACGCATCTCTGAGCTGCATGGCTATCTCAAAATTGATGAGAAACAACTTGAAGTTCAGGAAGATGATTTAAAATCACAAGACCCTAATTTCTGGGACAAACCCAAGGAAGCGGAGGCGGTGATGAAACGCATGCGGGGTAAAAAATTCTGGATTGACGCATATGAAACTCTTAAATCAGAACTGGAAGATATTAAAGTGCTGATGGAATTTTATGCCGCCGGTGAAGCAACCGAAGAAGAAATTACAGAAACTTTTAATGCTTCATTCACAAAGCTGGAAGAACTTGAATTAAAAAATATGCTTTCTGCTGAAGAAGATGCCCTGAGTGCAGTATTGCAGATCACCGCAGGTGCAGGAGGAACAGAAAGCTGTGACTGGGCATCCATGCTGATGAGAATGTATATCATGTGGGGTGAAAAACACGGCTATAAAATTCAGGAATTAAATTACCAGGCCGGTGATGTTGCCGGCGTTAAAACTGTGACACTGCAGTTTGAAGGAGAATTTGCTTTCGGCTATTTAAAAGGAGAAAACGGTGTTCATCGTTTGGTGCGTATTTCACCATTTGATTCAAATGCGAAAAGACATACTTCATTTGCATCAGTTTACGTTTATCCACTTGTAGATGACACCATTGAAATTGTAATTAATCCGGCAGATATTTCCTTTGAAACGTTCCGTTCTGGCGGCGCGGGTGGTCAAAATGTAAACAAAGTAGAAACCGCTGTACGTCTGCGTCACGCGCCATCAGGAATTATCATTGAAAACTCTGAATCACGCTCCCAGCTTGCAAATAAGGAAAAAGCCATGCAGTTATTACGTTCACAGTTGTATGAAGCCGAACTGCGCAAAAAAATGGAAAAACAAAACGAGATTGAAGCCGGCAAAAAGAAAATTGAATGGGGATCTCAAATCAGAAACTACACCATGCAACCTTATAAACTTGTGAAAGATGTGCGCACCGGACATGAAAGTTTTAATGTTGACGCAGTAATGAATGGTGAGATTGATGAGTTTCTGAAAGCTTTTCTGATGGAATTCCATTAGACTAAACCGTTTCATTCCTAAAACTTTTAAACTGGCCTGATTTTTGTGTTTTTCTTCTCAATCGCAAAAACCAATGGCTATGAAAACATCCTTACTTTTTCTTCTGACAGGATTACTTCTTTTCTCCTGTGATCAATCTCAAAAATTAACCTATACGGAGCGCAAACTTATTGGTGAGTGGGAATACGATAAAGTTGAATACTTTCCAAACTGGGGATTTAAAGAGAATCAAACCAATGAATTTGAACAATATCAAATTGAAATTCTGAAAGATTTTACCATCACTATGCAAAACACCATGACCGGAGAAATCTATTCCGGCGTATGGGAAGTGAATATTATCAGCCTCCCCTCTTCAAACGGAAACTCACAGGTTGCTGAAGAATTTATTGCTTCTCTTTCAGGGAATATATCCGGTGATGTCATACAGATTATCTGGGAAAATATAGCAGTTGATAATTCAAGAATCAGAGCCGATCATGATGACAAACAGGGCATTTTCTATTACAAATTAAAAAAACTCTGATTCCAAGAATAAAACCCGCACTTCTTATTTTATCTTATAAAACTGATTGTCTGTTAATTACAGCTTCATCATAAATGTCTTTATCTGAATAAACAGGCATTAACTTTATATTTTACGTAACTTTGCGCTCCATTTTGAAAATGCGATGTTAGTTACCGTTCTCAAATCAAAAATTCACCGGGTAAAAGTCACACAGGCTGAACTCAATTATATTGGAAGTATTACCATAGATCCTGATCTGATGGAAGCAGCCAACATGATTGAAGGTGAAAAAGTGCAGATAGTAAATGTGAACAATGGTGAGCGCCTTGAAACTTACATCATTACAGGTAAAAGAGGCACCGGAGATATTTGTATGAACGGGCCGGCTGCCAGACGTGTTTCAGTGGGTGATATTATTATTATTATCGCTTACGCAATGATGGAATTTGAAGAAGCTAAAAAATTCAAACCCACTTTGTTGTTTCCAAATACGGAAACCAATCGGATTAAATAATGTTAACCAGCAAATATTCAACTCAAATTTGCGTTTCTGTTTTTCATAACTTTCAAAACTATTAAGCAAAAGGAAAAATGAAAAACAAATTATTTGCTGTACTCAAATTAATTGTTCCTCTTGCCTTTGGTCTTTTTCTGATCTGGCTTTTTTATGATGCACTTTGTGAAAAAGAAAAAGAAGATCTGTTTATGGCATTCAGAAAAGCAGATTATTTCTGGGTAGGCATCTCACTGATTTTTGGTTTTGCCAGTCACCTCAGCAGAGCATACAGGTGGAAATACATGCTGGCTCCAATGGGCTACAACGTGAAATTCTGGAATTCATACCATGCGGTTATGATCAGCAATTTTGTCAATCTTGCTTTTCCGCGTGCAGGTGAAATTTCACGGGCAGCAATATTTGCCAAAACAGAAAAAGTTCCCTTTCAAAAAGGATTCGGAACCATTCTGGCAGAGCGCGCAATTGACGTTGGAATGCTCGGAATTATTTTTGTAATAACCATTGCCCTGCAGCTGGATAAATTTGATCTCTTCAAAAATAAACTTCAATCATTCAGTTCAGGCGAAGGAAGCTGTGGCAATCTTTTTGTCTTTAATTTATTTGCCAAGATTGTTACTTACGGAATTTTACTTGCCATCATTGCTGTAGTACTTATTTACATTTTCAGAAAAAATTTCAGGGAGCGTATCCGTCATTTTCTGAAAGGAATATTTGAAGGCGTACTGGCGATCTTCAAAATGAAGAAGAAACTTAAATACATAGGTCACACCTTTTTTATCTGGACCATGTATATCTGTATGTTCAGCATTTGTTTTATGTCACTTGAATCAACTTCACAGCTTGGTTTGGAAGCCATGCTGCCGGGTTTCATTGCAGGAACCGTTGGAATTATTCTTGTGCAGGGCGGAATTGGTGTTTACCCGGCTGCCGTTGGTTTGATTATTACAGTGTATATGAATCAGACAGGAGTGGTAAATATTCACCCTGAAGCGCTGGCATTAGGCTGGATTATCTGGACTTCACAAACCGGTATGATGATTATTCTAGGTTTGATTTCGATGGCGCTGAATGGTAAAAATGTTACCTTTGATGCGGATGAGTCACTTGTATCAGCTTCAGAAAAAGATAGTCTCCCTGAATGATTTAATTCAGCATATTTCTGTGCTGAAATCCCAACAGAAAAAAATTGTTTTTACAAACGGATGTTTTGACATTCTGCACAAAGGACATGTACAGTATCTGAGTCTAGCTGCTGATTTTGGAGATGTGCTTATAATTGGTTTAAACAGTGATGCCTCTGTAAAAAGACAAGGCAAAGGTGATGACAGACCGGTCAATAATTCTGACGCCCGTTCACTCATACTTTCAGCATTGGAATTTGTCAGTTTTGTAGTTGAGTTTAATGAGGATACACCGCTGAATCTGATAGAAAAAATTGTTCCGGATGTATTGGTTAAAGGTGGAGATTATGATCCGGCAGAAACAAATCCAACATCTAAAAAATATATTGTCGGGCGTGAAATCGTTCTGAAAAATAACGGCCGGGTTGAGGTGATTGATTTAGTTCAGGGTTATTCAACCACATCCATCATTCAAAAATTAAAAAAATGACAATTTCAGAAGCACAAAAACTGGTGGACGACTGGATAAAAACCTACGGTGTCCGTTATTTTAATGAACTCACCAACATGGCTCAGCTTACTGAAGAAGTTGGAGAAGTAGCGCGAATTATTGCGCGACGCTATGGTGAGCAATCTGAAAAAGAATCTGACAAAGCAAAAGATCTGGGTGATGAAATGGCAGATGTACTTTGGGTATTAATTTGTCTTGCCAATCAAACCGGAATAAATCTGGAAGAAGCGCTGAAAAAAAATCTGGATAAAAAAACAAAAAGGGATAGTACACGGCATTTGGATAATGATAAGCTTAAGGGTTAAGGACAAAGGGCTAAGGACAAAGGGCTAAGGACAAAGCCAAAAGGACAAAGTCAAAAGGACAACGCTAAAAAGACAAAGCCAAAAGGACAAAGTCAAAAGGACAACGCTAAAAAGACAAAGCCAAAAGGACAAAGTCAAAAGGACAAAGCCAAAAGGACAAAGTCAAAAGGACAACGCTAAAAAGACAAAGCCAAAAGGACAAAGTCAAAAGGACAACGCTAAAAAGACAAAGCCAAAAGGACAAAGTCAAAAGGTAATGTGATTATTCAAAGAGTTACTTTTTTTTTTGATCCATTGTTTTGACATCGCTTACACTCCCCCTTTTCACTTTGTCCTCTGTCCTTTTGTTTTACCTAAAAAACCTTTGTCCTTTGCCCTCTGCCCTTAGTCCTCAAAAAAAAATATCTTTACAAAAAAAACATCACACAATGCCTACCAATTTTGTTGAAGAACTCCGCTGGAGAGGAATGCTGCAGGATATCATGCCTGGTACTGAAGAAATGCTTTCCAAAGAAGTTGTTACCGGATATGTCGGATTTGATTTAATAGCTGATTCTCTTCACTGTGGTAGTTTGGTTCCTATTATGCTGCTGGTACACCTTCAACATGCAGGTCACAAACCAATTGCTTTGGTCGGCGGAGCAACAGGTATGGTTGGAGATCCATCCGGAAAAAGTGATGAACGGAATTTACTGGATGAAACGACACTTGCAAAAAATATTGCGGGAGTTAGAAACCAATTGGAAAAATTCCTTGATTTTAATTCGAAAGAAAATCCTGCAACCCTCGTAAACAACTACGACTGGATGAAGAACTTTTCATTCCTTCATTTTATTCGCGATGTTGGAAAACATATCACGGTGAATTATATGGCCGCAAAAGATTCGGTGAAGAAAAGAATGGAAACCGGAATATCATTCACTGAATTTTCTTACCAGCTTTTACAGGGATATGACTATCTGCATTTCTACAAAGAAACTGGTTGCAAATTGCAAATGGGCGGCAGTGATCAGTGGGGAAATATTACAACCGGAACAGAATTAATCAGAAGAATTTCAGGAGGTGAAGCATTTGCTTTTACTTGTCCGTTAATGACAAAAGCTGACGGAACAAAATTTGGAAAAACAGAAAGCGGAACGGTTTGGCTTGATCCCGAAAAAACATCTCCATACGCTTTTTATCAGTTCTGGTTAAACGCAACAGATGCAGATGCTCCAAAATATTTGAGAACATTTACGTTACTGTCAAAAACAGAAATCGAAGCAATTGAAGCTGAACACAATGCAGCACCTCATTTACGTGTATTGCAAAGACGTCTTGCAGAAGAAGTGACTCGCATGGTTCACGGACAAGAAGCATTTGATACTGCATTGGCTGCTACAAATATTCTCTTTGGAAAATCAACTTCAGATGATCTGAAAAAACTTTCTGAAAAACAATTCCTGGAAATTTTTGAAGGTGTACCGCAAGCTAAAATTTCGAGATCAGAAATTGAAAACGGATTAGGAATTGTTGATGCACTTGGAGCAAAAACAAATTTCCTTGCTTCAAACAGTGAAGCGCGCCGAGAATTGAAAGGAAATGCCATAACAGTCAATAAAGAAAAAGTTGGTGAGGAATTTGTTATAAGTAAAGAATGTCTGATCAGTGACAAATTTGTATTGATTGGAAAAGGCAAGAAAAATAATTACCTGCTGATTGCGGAATAAAACTTTGGAAAGTTAAAAACCTAAAATACCTAAAGGTCTAAAAAATCGAAAAAGTTGAATTAGGGTTAAAAAAAAACCTAAAATACCTAAAGGTCTAAAAATTCGAAAAAGTTGAATTAGGGTAAAAAAACTAGAATACCTAAAGGTCTAAAAATTCGAAAAAGTTGAATTAGGGTAAAAACCTAGAATACCTATAGGTCTAAAAATTCGAAATGTTGAATTAGGGGTAAAGAAAAAAACGAACGTTTTGTTTTAAAATGTTCGAAAATCAGATGGTTTAAGCGAAATTTCAAAATATAAAAAATGAAAATGAGAGAAGGAGAATTAATTGCGGAGGAATCAGTTTCAAAATATGTCAACCTGGAAGTTCGTACAAGAGAATTTGCAAAGAGTGTAAGAAAGATTGTAAAGAAACTAAAAAAAGACATCAGCAATATTGAGGACTGTAAACAGGTTGTCCGATCTTCAGGTTCGATTGGAGCCAATTACATTGAAGCCAATGAAAATTTCAGCAAAGCTGATTTTGCATACCGAATCCATATTTGCAGAAAAGAAGCAAAAGAGACATGCTATTGGCTTGAAATCCTGAAAGACAATAACATTCCGGATTACCAGCCTGATTTTGAAAACCTAATTGAAGAAGGTTTGGCAATTCAACGACTATTTGGAGCAATACATCAAAAAGTCAACCCCATAAAACATACATAACCAATTTTTTTAGACCTTTAGACCTCTCGGATTTTTTGATACTACTAAGTTTATATATATGAGATTCATGATATTTTTGACAATCGTTGTTCTTTTGACTGTCTCTTGCAAAGAACTTAATATTACAAAAGTTGAATACCGCTCAACAACCATGATGGGAAAAACGACCGTAGAAATTACAGCTGATTCAGTAGTTGTTTCTTTCAACGGAAGAGGCGAGCCAACCCGCTCATCCAGATCCACAGAATCATCTGAATGGATGTCACTTGCCAAAGCTATGGAAGGTGTTGATCTGAATAAAATTGCAACGCTGGAAGCTCCAACAAATAAAAGAGCCACAGATGCTGCTCCCTACGGAACAATTTTCATTTCTACAAAAGATTCAACGTATACCTCAGCCAGCTTCGACGGAAAAAATCCGCATGAAATGCTGATGCCATTGATGAATGAAATTGTAAAAATCTGGGAGAAAAAATAAATTATTCCGCTCTCCAGACAATCACTTTATCCTGCACTTCAAATTTATATCCGAGGTCTTTCATTGTTGTAACTAATTGAGCAGGTTTCACTTTTGGTGCAGTGATTTTCATCCAGAAATTTTTCTGCATGGCATCAAATTCAACTTTTGCTCCCTTGAAATAAAGCGGAATAATATTTGAAAGCGTTATTGCAGCTTTCAGTTTTTTTATGTTTGTTTTAAACAGTGTTGTTTTCATTTTAGCAGTATTCTTATACCCCTATGACGGATGAAAAATGAAAATATTTTTTGGGATTGTCTTAAGAAAAGTTAAAAGGCAGGTTTATCAGAATTACAATATCTTTTGAATCGCCGTCACAACTTTAAAAAGGAAAATTTAGATTAACGAAGGTTCTTAATCATTGCATAAAGTATTTTGGACAAGTCTGTCGCCTTAATAGATAACCCTATCGGGTATAATCAATCCATAATCTTAATAAATATACCCGAAAGGGTACATATTTAAAACATTTCACTATATTTGTACCCGAAAGGGTATCCTATGCAAATAAATAAACTCATAAAAGAAAAACGAAAAC
Source organism: Crocinitomicaceae bacterium (assembly GCA_016719925.1). Taxonomy (GTDB): domain Bacteria; phylum Bacteroidota; class Bacteroidia; order Flavobacteriales_D; family Crocinitomicaceae; genus JADJGJ01. The sequence continues at coordinate 317,427 of JADJYC010000004.1, forward strand.
TTGCTAACCTTACACAACCAGAACTAGCTTTAAAAGCAGGTGTCGGCCTGCGCTTTATTCGTGAATTAGAACAAGGAAAAGAATCACTTAGATTAGACAAGGTCAATCAAGTGTTGCAACTTTTTGGATATCAAGTAGGTGCAATTCCAATAGAACGAACGACAAAATAGGATGAGAAAAGCGGAAGTAATAATGCACGATCAATTAGCGGGTTGGTTAACGCAAGATGAGCATGGATATCATTTTGTTTACGATCAGAATTATTTGTCATCAGAAAATCCAGAAGTGATTAGCTTGACATTACCACTATCAGAAAAGGGCTACAGCAGCAAAACACTATTTTCCTTTTTGATGGTTTAATTCCGGAAGGTTGGTTGTTAGACATAGCAGAAAAAAATTGGAAATTAAATTCGCGAGATCGCATGGGATTGTTATTGGCCTGTTGTAAAGATTGTATTGGTGCCGTTAGTATTCACCCTTTAATTGACGAGGAGCAATGAAAAGATGTCTGTACTGTTACGCGCCATTGTCAAAAACCGAAAATGATTTTCATGCTTCGTGCTGCAAAAAAATATTTGGTCAAACAGAAATTCCGGACTTGCCTTACGCCGAATCACATATGAAAAAATTGGCGACTCAAATTGTAAAAAGTCAAATTTCTGTGACTGGTGTTCAACCAAAATTGTCGTTGGATTTGTCACGCTCAATTAAAAATGAACCTAAAAGATTTACGCTCGTTGGATTATGGGGTGGATATATTTTAAAACCGGCCACACCAAATTATCCGCAATTACCCGAAGTGGAAGATTTGACTATGCACTTGGCGTCACTCGCCAAAATAAAAGTGGTGCCGCATACATTGATTCGTTTGCAATCGGGAAATCTATGTTACCTCACAAAACGAATTGATCGAAATAAAAAAGAAAAGCTTCACATGGAAGATATGTGTCAACTTACAGAGCGACTGACAGAAGATAAATACAGAGGATCCTACGAGCAAATCGCGAAGACCATTTCAAAATTTTCCACAAATCCCGGATTGGATGTAGTGAATTTTTTTGAACAAGTTTTGTTTTCGTTCCTCACCGGAAATGCAGACATGCACCTAAAAAACTTTTCACTTATTCGTGATCCCAAGTCGGGTATCATTCTCTCACCAGCCTATGACTTAGTTGCAACCAGTTTAGTACATCCGGCTGATGATGAAGACCTGGCATTAACGCTGAATGGCAAAAAGAAAAAGCTCAAACGTTCTGACTTCATCGCAGCTTTTAACGCATCAAAAATAGACGCAAAACAGCAGGACAATATTTTTTCAAAAATGGAAAAATCAAAAAAAGCCTGGATGGATTTTATTGAGATTAGTTTTTTGAGTAAGGATTTTAAGAAGGGATATAAGGAGTTGATCAATGAACGATTTAGACGGATTTTATGAATCTAAGCGTACATCAAAACGAAATGAACTATCAAAACTTGAAGAGCAACATAGGGCTGTATTAATTGGAATATAACCACTGATGAAAAGTCCAAATTAGTTTGACGACATACAAGTTTTGAATTAACGATGAAACACTCTCTAAGGAAAAGTTCACTTTAGTTTGACGACGTACAACAGAAATTGATTGGTTTAATTTTTCCTGAAAAACTCATTTTTGAGAATAATCAGTTTCGAACCAAAAAGCACAGAGAAGCCATCAAGCTCATTCTTCAGGACGTCAAAGGATTACAGCGAAAAAAAACGGATTGGCTTTCAAAAAAGAAGACCAATCCGTTCTGTACCCGAGACGGGACTTGAACCCGTACAGCCGTGAAGCCACAGGATTTTAAGTTATGCAAAACGTGTTTTAAACGGTTTCTAATGGATTCTATTAATTTTATATTAATCAAATTATTACAAAAATGTATAATTTTTAGGAAAAAACTGAAAACAGTAATTTGAGCTTTAATGTGTTTAATCTAAATTTTGTATTTTTGGTCCAAACAATATGGCTACCATAAAAGTTGCTATAAGATTAACAAAAAAGCAGATGGTACCTTTCCGATTGTTATTAGGGTAACACATAATCGAAAAGGTTAATCGAACAGCTTGTTGGGCTATTTAGGTAAACACTAAGATTGGGATGAAGAAATTGTCGGTAGTAAAAAAATCTCCACCCCAATTCTGTTAGATTAAATTTTTTATTCAAAAAAAGTAGCGGAATTAGCAGCTGTTTTTAGATGCGAAATAACAGTGTTCAGCAAAAAACAAATCAAGCATAAAATTAAACACCACAATAAATCTTCTTTATGCACTTGCTGAAGAACATCTCTGATTTGCTGAAATTGAAAAAGTACAATCAGCACAGTAGCGAAAAACCAAAACTCAATCATTTCAAAAATTTTCTTGACAACGAGGATATCAGCTTTCAAGATATTACAGCAGCTTCTTCAAAAAATTTATGATCTGTTGGAAGCGGAAAAAAATTGTCGCTGAATTCTGTGATGAATTGCTTAATTGTTATTCGAACAATTTTTAATCAAGCGATCAGTCTTGGATTGGTGGAATCTAAAATATTATCCTTTTGGTCAAGGCAAAATTCAAATCAAAACTATTGAAACTAGAAAAATTGGCTTGAATGAGATTGAAGCAAGCAACTTGAAGAAGCTGAACTAACATTTCCTGGACATACTAACGCACGAATATTTGGATGACTTCTTTTTATTTGGCCGGGTTCGGATTTCTGATATCATTCGCTTAAAATGGACAGACATTAATGATGGAAGATTGACATATAGGATGGGAAAAATCAAAAAATAGTTTCATTGAAGTTACCCGAAAAGGCCAAACTAATTATTGAATCAGTATAAAAAGCAAATACAGATTCAGTTTATGTTTTTCCATACTTAAAAGATGAAGATGGCTTTGACCCAAAAATAATTAATTCAAAAACCAGATCATCAA